>NZ_JBIEKE010000010.1:0-1027 GCF_043497005.1 Halobacillus sp. B23F22_1
GCGAAGCGTTGAACCGAAGCCCCAGTAAACGGCGGCCGTAACTATAACGGTCCTAAGGTAGCGAAATTCCTTGTCGGGTAAGTTCCGACCCGCACGAAAGGTGCAACGACTTGGGCACTGTCTCAACGAGAGACCCGGTGAAATTATACTATGTGTGAAGATGCACATTACCCGCGACAGGACGGAAAGACCCCGTGGAGCTTTACTGTAGCCTGATATTGAATGTTGGTACAGCTTGTACAGGATAGGTGGGAGCCTGAGAAGCCGGAGCGCTAGCTTCGGTGGAGGCGCTGGTGGGATACCACCCTGGCTGTACGGACATTCTAACCCAGGACCGTGATCCGGTCCGGAGACAGTGTCAGGTGGGCAGTTTGACTGGGGCGGTCGCCTCCTAAAGAGTAACGGAGGCGCCCAAAGGTTCCCTCAGAATGGTTGGAAATCATTCGCAGAGTGTAAAGGCACAAGGGAGCTTGACTGCGAGACCTACAAGTCGAGCAGGGACGAAAGTCGGGCTTAGTGATCCGGCGGTACCGTATGGAAGGGCCGTCGCTCAACGGATAAAAGCTACCCCGGGGATAACAGGCTTATCTCCCCCAAGAGTCCACATCGACGGGGAGGTTTGGCACCTCGATGTCGGCTCATCGCATCCTGGGGCTGTAGTCGGTCCCAAGGGTTGGGCTGTTCGCCCATTAAAGCGGTACGCGAGCTGGGTTCAGAACGTCGTGAGACAGTTCGGTCCCTATCCGTCGTGGGCGTTGGAAATTTGAAAGGAGCTGTCCTTAGTACGAGAGGACCGGGATGGACACACCGCTGGTGTACCAGTTGTTCCGCCAGGAGCATCGCTGGGTAGCTACGTGTGGACGGGATAAGTGCTGAAAGCATCTAAGCATGAAGCCCCCCTTGAGATGAGATTTCCCCTTACGCCAAGTAAGTAAGATTCCTCAGAGACGATGAGGTCAATAGGTCCGAGGTGGAAGCGTGGCGACACGTGCAGCTGACGGATACTAATCAATCGATGACTTAACTA
>NZ_JBIEKE010000011.1:0-679 GCF_043497005.1 Halobacillus sp. B23F22_1
CTCAGAGACGATGAGGTCAATAGGTCCGAGGTGGAAGCGTGGCGACACGTGCAGCTGACGGATACTAATCAATCGATGACTTAACTACATGCCTTTGTGAAAAGATTTGATGATCGGATGTCGAAAAGATCTTATCCAGTTTTGAAGGTTTATTAAAAAGTTTTCAAAAACCCTTGATATTTTTTGAAAAGGACAATATAATATATCTTGTCCGCAAAAAAAGATAAACCTTAAAGATCTGGTGACGACAGCGAAGAGGTCACACCTGTTCCCATGCCGAACACAGCAGTTAAGCTCTTCAGCGCCGATGGTAGTCGGGTTTACCCCCGTGAGAGTAGGACGTTGCCAGGTTATACATTATTCCACAGTAGCTCAGTGGTAGAGCAATCGGCTGTTAACCGATCGGTCGTAGGT
Organism: Halobacillus sp. B23F22_1; assembly: GCF_043497005.1. NCBI lineage: Bacteria > Bacillati > Bacillota > Bacilli > Caryophanales > Bacillaceae > Halobacillus > Halobacillus sp. B23F22_1. The sequence continues at coordinate 415 of NZ_JBIEKE010000011.1, forward strand.
TCGAATCCTACCTGTGGAGCCATTCTTCTGGAGAGCTGTCCGAGCTGGCCGAAGGAGCACGATTGGAATTCGTGTAAACCGTTCACGCGGTTTCGAGGGTTCGAATCCCTCGCTCTCCGCCATTTTAACATTTACGACTGGCCCGTTGGTCAAGTGGTTAAGACACCGCCCTTTCACGGCGGTATCACGGGTTCGAATCCCGTACGGGTCACCACTCATATGGAGGATTAGCTCAGCTGGGAGAGCACTTGCCTTACAAGCAAGG
>NZ_JBIEKE010000012.1:0-532 GCF_043497005.1 Halobacillus sp. B23F22_1
AAGGCATCCACCGTGCGCCCTTATTCACTTAACTTCTTCGTGAAAAGACGTTTGTTGATTTGATGTCTTGTCATCAGCTACGCATGGATGTGCGTAGTGATACTCTTATCCAGTTTTCAAGGTTCACTTCCCATTTAAGGGTTGACTATAAAACACAAAGTATTTATTGTGTTTTAGTTTAAAGTATTATGGTGGAGCCTAGCGGGATCGAACCGCTGACCTCCTGCGTGCAAAGCAGGCGCTCTCCCAGCTGAGCTAAGGCCCCGGATTGAATGGTGGGCCTGAGTGGACTTGAACCACCGACCTCACGCTTATCAGGCGTGCGCTCTGACCAACTGAGCTACAGGCCCATTCAAATTAAGTTTATTTAATCTCTCAAAACTGAACAACCAACCAGGTACGTGCTCCGAAGGAGACGGCTTTTTGTGTTCGAAAACACGGCCAGCCGTTCCTTGTTCCTTAGAAAGGAGGTGATCCAGCCGCACCTTCCGATACGGCTACCTTGTTACGACTTCACCCCAATCATTGGCCC
>NZ_JBIEKE010000013.1:0-519 GCF_043497005.1 Halobacillus sp. B23F22_1
AACCCACGGTTCGTAATGGAACCGTATCGTTATCTGAATTCATAGGGTAACGATGGCAGACCCGGGGAACTGAAACATCTTAGTACCCGGAGGAAGAGAAAGCAAACGCGATTTCCCAAGTAGCGGCGAGCGAAACGGAAACAGCCCAAACCAGAAAGCTTGCTTTCTGGGGTTGTAGGACACTCCTTTGGAGTTACCAAGAAAGAAGATAGATGAATCGATCTGGAACGATCAGCCAGAGCGGGTAAGAGCCCTGTAATCGACATCTTCTTTCCTCCGGAGTGGATCCTGAGTACGGCGGAACACGAGGAATTCCGTCGGAATCCGGGAGGACCATCTCCCAAGGCTAAATACTCCCTAGTGACCGATAGTGAACCAGTACCGTGAGGGAAAGGTGAAAAGCACCCCGGAAGGGGAGTGAAAGAGAACCTGAAACCGTGTGCCTACAAGTAGTCGGAGCCCATTGATGGGTGACGGCGTGCCTTTTGTAGAATGAACCGGCGAGTTACGACCGTATGC
>NZ_JBIEKE010000001.1:0-1522755 GCF_043497005.1 Halobacillus sp. B23F22_1
CATGTATTAGGCACGCCGCCAGCGTTCGTCCTGAGCCAGGATCAAACTCTCCATAAAAGTTGAGAATGACTTGCTCATTTGCACACCGAATGTGCTTGTTTTACTTCCTTCTATACTATAGAAAGAATTCTTGACGTACTGGTTGGTTCGTTCAGTTTTCAAAGATCAAATTTGTTTGCCGCTTCAAAATGGCGACTTAATTAATATATCATGTGTTCAAGTTGAAGTCAACAACTTTTTTCATGATAATTATTTCGGCTTCATTCGCCGTTGCCGCTCTCTTAACGCGACAAGTAATAATATACCACGGTAATCAATTACATTGCAATACTTTTTTCAAAAAAACTTATATTTTTATTTGTTAACTTTCCATATTGATTTCTTTATATAGATTAGAATGTTTCTGTTGCTTGAAATAAGGGTGCCTGCTCTCTGCCGGTTTATGAATCAATACCCAATTCTAACAGCAAAGTCAAAAAAAGATGGCAACATAAGTTAAAGCAGGGGTGTCGAAGATTCCTCGGGAAATCGTTCTTTACTTTCTGAGTTATCTTGAACGAAAAAGAGCCAGCTCCTTACTCGTAAGAACGCAGGTTAATCGGGTATATAAGGATAAGACATATACCCGATCAGAGCTGCATGACGATAGGAGCTAACTTATTATCCCTAAAACTATGTTGGTTGAGCCGTGTCGTGAAAAGCTGGTGGGAAGAACCTCCCTCTTGCCCAGCTAAAAACGGTGCTCTTCCTCTTCCTTTTCTTCTATTATTTTACGTCTTTACGACTCCACCGCTTATAATACCCAAATATGAATGGCTACTAATGATAGAACTCCCGGCAGTCCAAGCAGTGCTGATGCGGCCGTTGTAAACACATTAATGGGAATGTGGAGACCGAACTGAGCGCCAAAGAGATTTACGAAAAATAATAGAACCACCGCAATAACGACTCTCATCAAAGCTCGTCCAACCCATTTGATCGGCGAAGCAGGCATGCCTACAATCAACAATAAAGGTATGGCTAGTGCTAATAAAAGAATAACTAATACTGGATCCATAGAAATCCCCCTGTGCAAATAACTTTTCTTACTTCAAGTTATGTGTGAGCACAAGGGGGTATGCCTTTTGTTTAAGAAAGAGCATTAATCTTACGATGTCTCGCTTCTCTTAATAAGTAGAAATATTTAGATTTGGCTAACGATAAGTCCAACAATCCTTCTTCGCTGGGCTCAATACTATGTTCAATAATGTTTTCAAGTGTTTCCCACTCATATTTCAAACGTTTAATATCCGCTAATAACTGCTGATCCATGGCTTTCTTCTTAGCCTTTTTCTTTGTTAACAAGATGATCCACCCTTTATATACATTAACAAACAGCATGCTTTCCTTTTTAATTCTAAAGGATAAAGGAAGAAGACCACTACCTATCAATGTTCATATGAAATGATTTTCTCAACAAGAGAAAGCGTAAATGATCCTGGCATGATCAAGAGGAAAAGGTTTAAAGAAACGACTCCCTTTCCGTCCTGCACCGCGAAAAAGCGGTGCTTTTCCTATTCCTTTTTCTTCAGTCTCTAATAGAGGAACCATGGCGTATCGCGCGTGTACATCCACTAAAGCTTTTTCAACGGCCTGAGAAACTTCCTTATAGGAAGAATCTATTTAAAGGTCTCTGCGACCTTCAAGCGCTTTAGATAATGTAACTTCATCTGCATATTCCAAGTCGCCGCCGACAGGAAGCCCGTGGGCAATTCTAGTCATACGTATACCCGAAGGCTTGACCAGCCTTGAAATATACATAGCCGTTGCCTCTCCTTCAATGTTAGGGTTGGTTGCTAAAATAAGCTCTTCCACCCCTTCATCTTTTAAGCGGTTAATAAGACTAGGAACGTTAATGTCTTCGGGGCCGATCCCATCCATAGGTGAAATCGCACCATGGAGCACATGGTATTTACCGCTGAATTCTTTCATTTTTTCCATGGCTATGACATCCTTCGGATCTTGAACTACGCATATAATAGAAGAATCACGAGATTCATCCTGACAAATGGAGCATGGATCTTGGTCCGTAATATGACCACAAGTGGAACAATGAGTCAGTTCTCTTTTCGCGTTGACAAGTGCTTTACCAAAATCAAGCACATCGTCTTCTTCCATTTCAAGGACGAAAAAAGCCAGGCGGACAGCCGTCTTAGGGCCTATCCCTGGCAGTTTCGTAAAACTGTCAATCAGTTTTGATATTGGTTCTGGATAATACATGGAAACTCCTCCTAGAACATCCCACCAGGCATGCCTTTCGTGAACTCACCCATTGTATCATTTGTTTTATCGTCCACTTGCTTGATGACATCGTTCGTTGCCGCAATGATTAGATCCTGAAGCATCTCAACGTCATCTGGATCTACAACTTCTTCATTAATTTCAACGTCTGTGATTTCTTTTTTACCGTTAGCTGCGACTTTCACCATTCCGCCGCCTGCCGTTGCTTCAAAAGTCATTTCATAAAGCTCTTCTTGAGCCTTCATCATTTTCTTTTGCATTTTCTGCATTTGTTTCATCATATTGTTCATGTTTCCTCCACCACGCATGGTAAAACTCCTCCTTTTAATCTTTCACTTTAATCTTGAATGTCAATAAGGTCATCGCCTGCTAATTTTCTAGCTTCTGAAATAAGTGGATCTTCTTCCTGACCACCTTCTTCAGAAGATGGGGCACTATCTTCTTCACCACTATTATCTTTCTGTTTGCGCACATATTCTTCTCGAAGTTCTTTCCACTTTTCAACCGGGATCGGAATAACCGTTAACGGTTTACCTGTAAACTCGGTAAGTAAAGGTTCAATCGTTTTTTGATGTTCAAGTGCTAACGAACAGTGAATATCGTATCGAAAGGCTAAGATCAGGGCTTTTGGTGAAGCAGCACTCGGCTTACTATTTAACAACGTAGCATGCGCAGGTGCATTGCTTTGCTTTAAACGATCCATAAACTGCGGCCAATGGTTTTGCACTTGCTTCAACTCTTCTTTAGACGCTTCGCTCAATACGATACGAATACGGTCATATGGAACATTATAACCGTTTTTATTCGATCTTGCAGGTGTGCGCTTTTGAGGCTGCGCAGATGCTGCGCCGCTTCCTGCTTGAGCGGGCGGATTCGCCTTAAGTTGAGCGAGTTCTTTTTCCATTTTCTCCAACTTTTGTGAAAGCTTCGTCACTGCATCAGAATCAAGATTTGGATCAGCCTGGTTGGCTGGTTGTTTATCCACTATATTTAATATCGCAATTTCAATAAACACTTTAGGACTGGTCGTCCATTTCATTTCCTGCTGACATTTATTTAATTCCCGAATCGTTTGTTGAACCCACTGAGGGTGCAGGAGGTCAGCTAAATTTTTAAACGCTTCGTCTGGAATTGCTCGTTCAAGATTATGCTGTAAATCTGGAGCACTTTTATATAGCAAGAGATCACGAAGGTAGTAAATAAGATCGAACACAAAGCGTCCAGGGTCTTTCCCCTGCTGAATCAATTGATCCACTATACTTAACGATTCGTTAATTTGCTTGTCATGTAAAGCTTGGATAACTTCTGAGAGTTTACGTTGAGATACAGAACCTGTGACCGCCAACACATCATCCACTGTTACTTCCTCTTCACTGTAGGAAATGGATTGATCGAGTAAGCTTAACGCATCCCTCATTCCACCTTCTGCCGAGAGCGCTACAATTTCTAAGGCTTCACGTTCTATGGAGACTTCTTCTGCGCCGATGATTTTCTCCATGCGGTCGACCATCGCTTGCTGCGTAATCCTCTTAAAATCGAAGCGTTGACAGCGGGAAATAATCGTCAGTGGGATCTTGTGAGGCTCAGTTGTGGCTAATATAAAGATTACATGCTCAGGAGGTTCTTCCAACGTTTTTAATAAAGCGTTAAATGCTCCCATAGAAAGCATGTGAACTTCATCAATAATGTAAACTTTATAAGAGACAGCGCTTGGAGCGTACTTGACTTTGTCTCGAATTTCTCTTATCTGCTCAACTCCATTATTAGAAGCCGCATCAATTTCTATAACATCTGAAATGGAGCCATCCTGAATGCCAAGACAAGCAGAGCACTCATTACACGGCTCTTTCGCCGGAGCATTCTCACAGTTAACGGCTTTAGCAAAAATTTTTGCAGCACTAGTCTTCCCTGTACCCCGAGGCCCGGAGAATAAATAAGCGTGAGAAAATTTATCTTGGGCGATCGCATTTTGCAGCGTTCGCGTAATATGGGTTTGTCCAACTACATCTTCAAAGTTTCTAGGCCGCCAAACACGGTACAGTGCCTGATAACTCATTCAACCGCGCTCCCTTTTTAGTCTCTCGTCTATTATAACTGATTTAAGGAGCTTATGTGAACCTTCTTAAGAAAGGCTTATTACCCCATTTTACCGCGTAAAAAAAGAGCCGCTATGATCATTCCTCATAACGGCTCTTAATTTGGTATATGTATACCGTGCACCCACTTTCGATGGCTCGAACCCAAGCGTTACTCATGTTCATGGCTCGACCCAGGCACTCCCGCGGCACACGGGATGATCAGCTTACTGCTGCTTCCTTCCGGATCTGACAGGGTTCACTGGTTCCCGTTGCGCAGGACCTGGGTGTCAACACCACTCTCATGAGGCAGACCTTGAATTCGAACCACCTCGAGTGGGGATTCGGCCTCGCTATAGCGGATTGCGAGTACAGGGCACCGCTACCTCCCCGCTTAGCACGGTATTTTCAAGTATAGCGAGTTTTATCAAAAAATGCAATGATTACATGCAGATAATTATTCCCATTTTATTTCTTTTTTCGTTTATCTCTTAATCCTCTAAAGAACCGGGATAGAATCTGTCCGCATTGATCGCCCAGTATACCGCTTTCTACTTCACACTGATGGTTAAATCGTTCTTCTTGCAAAAGGTTCATTAATGTTCCCGCGCAGCCTGCTTTAGGATCAGAAGCACCATAGACGACTCGGGGAACTCTTGATTGTACAATCGCTCCTGCACACATCGGACATGGCTCCAGCGTTACATATAAAGTGCAATCTTCCAGCCTCCAGCTCCCTAACCATTGATTGGCTTTTTCTATCGCAATAAATTCAGCATGCGAGGAAGCCAGCTGCGATGTTTCCCGTTTATTATATCCTGTGGCAATGACTTCATCGTTATGTACAATCACTGCTCCAATCGGAACTTCTCCCATCGCTTCCGCTATATCTGCCTGTTCCAGTGCCAGGCTCATAAAGTGTTCATCTGTATTCAAAAAATCCTCTCCTTTTTCATCATGTTTTCGTATAAATGAACCAAGTTCTCTCATATATTCATTGTAGTTGAGGAAGGAGTGTCTTTAACATGCAAATTCATGTTGTCTCACAGGGGGATTCCGTGTATTCCATTGCGGCCCTATATGAAACCACCCCAAATCGGATTATAGAAGCAAATGAGCTAGAAACCCCAGGAAACTTAGTGATCGGTCAAGCGCTCGTTATTCCTATTAATGGAGAATATTATTTTGTTCAGCCAGGGGATAGTCTTTTTGAAATCGCACAGCTCTTTAATACAACTGTTGAGGAGCTCATTCAAGTAAATCAATTGCAGCCGGGCGCTATGCTTCCGGTAGGATTTCGTCTTTTTATTCCTCCAAAGCCGAAAAGCAACATTACATCTAATGCTTATATTGAACCCACTGGGGCCCAAGTATCACAAACCTTAATCGATTCTGCCGAAAGACGATCGGCTTTACTTACGTATTTGGCACCCTTTAGTTACCGCATTCAAGAAGATGGATCTCTGGAAGCTCCACCACTTGATAACTTCCCAGCCATTGCTCAAAATAACAATACTGCCTTAATGATGGTCGTTACAAATTTAACGGATGAAGGTTTTAGTGATGAACTTGGACGTACCATTCTTACAAATGAACAGATTCAAGATACATTATTAGATAACATTATACAAACCGCTCAAGAAGTTGGCTATCAAGATATCCATTTTGACTTTGAATTTCTGCCTCCAGAATTAGGGGAGCAGTACAATCAATTTTTACGAAAAGCGAAGCAGCGGCTGGCCAATGAAGGGTTATTAATCTCTACAGCTTTAGCTCCAAAAACGAGTGCAGAGCAGCAGGGAGAGTGGTATGAAGCCCATGATTACAAAGCCCACGGGGAAATTGTCGACTTTGTCGTGCTAATGACATATGAATGGGGATACAGCGGCGGACCGCCATTGGCTGTATCGCCGATCGATAAAGTGAGAGAAGTCGTAGACTATGCGTTAACAGAAATGCCTGCGGAGAAAATATTGCTGGGTCAAAATTTATACGGCTATGATTGGACCTTGCCTTTTGAACCAGGAGGAGATTTCGCCAAAGCCATCAGCCCTCAGCAAGCGATTCAGCTGGCACGTGAAAATAATGTCTCCATTTCCTATGACGAGGAAGCTCAAGCACCTTATTTTACGTATACTGACGGGGAAGGTAATGAACACGAGGTTTGGTTTGAAGATGCTCGCTCGATTCAGGAGAAATTCAACTTAATAAAAGAACTGAATTTAAAAGGCATCAGCTACTGGAAATTAGGGCTGTCCTTCCCGCAAAACTGGGAGATCCTGAACAATGATTTTAATATCGAGAAAAACCAGTAATTGCTGCGTTCAGCTTGCAGCGCTTTTTCTTAAAAATAAAAAAGGCAGCTCGCAAGGCTGCCTTTATCATTCAACAAATGTTACTGTGCGATGATTAATTTCAGCTTGATGATAAGCTTTTTCAAGTCCGATTTCTTCGATGGCCCGCTTAGACACCAAACGATAAGGAATTCTCACTTCGAATTCATGTTCAAAAGGAAACGGATCAAGAGAAACTCTTTTCTCATCTTCCCATCTCGGCATAATCCCTTCCGGAGCTACATCAAATTGCTGTCTAAACCCATCTCGGAACCAGGAAACTTCTTCTTCTTTAGGAATTCCAGGTTCTTGCATACAAACATACAAAGAAAGATCATCACAAAATTGCAGACGCTCGAAATGAAGTTGATAAATATCAGAAGGAACCTCCATCTTCATATGGGAAGCTAATTCTTCCCGACGCTTCTCTTCTTCTGCAATAAATTTCTCGATTTGTGGATCTCCACTATCCTTAGAAAAAAAGGATTGATAGTGAGAACTACATAGTATACCCGCATAGGAAGAACGCTCAGAGACTTCTTTGATGCCTCTTTGATAGGCTTGCAGTTTTTCCTTTAAAGGATAATCGATAAACGAATAGGGTCGCTTTTCCTCTTCATTCCAGGATGGATGTTCATCTAATGGAATCCATGCCCGGTCATGTTGAGAGACCGCCCAGTCTGCTTCCTCACGCAGCTTGGATCGAAGAAGAAATTTTTGTTTCCAATGCAATACAATTTCTCCTGACACTAAAGCATGTTCATGCTGAGCAATCAATAGAAAATCTTCTTCTCTTTCAATAACAATCACATCATTCCCCCCCATTCTTCAAGTCTTTATTATTTCTTATTATAGTTTATTCGACGATCATACACTATACGACTTTTGAATATATAAGAAAAGCCGCCAAGGAGAAACTATCCTCAGCGGCTTCCTTTTTCAATCGTAAAATTAGTTTAAAAGCTTATTCGCTTCTTTATTGAAAGCAGGAAGGTCATCTGGCTGACGACTCGTCACCAGCTGATTTCCACACACTACGACTTCTTCGTCTTTAAAATTAACACCTGCATATTCCATATCTACAGCAATGGATTTAAAGCCTGTAGCTGTGCGTCCTTCTAACGATTTTGCTGTAATAAGCAGCTGTGGTCCGTGACAGATCGCAAAAACAGGTTTCTTTTCATCCATAAAGTGCTTAGCGAATTTAACAAATTTCTCGTCGCCGCGCAGCTGATCTGGAGAAAAACCTCCCGGAATGAATAAAGCATCAAAATCTTCAGGCTTTACATCATCAATAGAAGTGTCAATCGTTACGGTCGTTTGACCTTGTTTCCCAGTAACTTCTTTTCCAGCCTCCCACTCAATGGTAGTCACTTCATGCCCTTCTTTTGAAAAAGCATCAACAGGCTGGGTATATTCTACGTCTTCAAACAGAGATGTCATGACACATGCAATTTTACTCATATCTTTACCACTCCTTGAATGTTGTTTAATGAAGTCACAAATTTTATGTTCCCCTATATGTTAAATTTAAACTCATTTCTTCAAGATAATGGATATCCAATTAAGTGAAATCGTTCATTGAAAAAGTTTGAAAAGCTGTATCCTCCTGATTTTTGTACACTTCTTTACCCGCGATTTGATTGATTATATGAACGTTCCGGTGAACAGACAATCCTAAATTCGTAGCTCCTGCCCCGTGGGAATGAACGAGATTCGTTAAAGTGAAAAAATGATGGTCACGCTCATCATTAAAGACAAGCTGATAGTCTCTCGAAACGGCAAAGCTTTTTTCATCTTCCCATTTAATCTTCTTTTGAAATCGATCTAAGAACCAACTTGGCAAATTGGGTTTATAGCCCGTGGCTAAAATGACTTTATCTGTTTGATAACGAAAAGTTTTTTCCTCCTGCCACTGCTCACATTCCAGCTCATAACCCGCTCCGTTACGTTCAATAGACTTTACCTCCGTCATCGGGTTAATCAGCACATGACTTTTCTGCCCGCCCGCAGTTTTATGATAAAGCTGCGAATAAAGCCGGGTAAGCGTGTCAGGGTCAATGCCTTTTCTTAGAGCCCCAAGCGTTTCTAGATTTTTTTGACGCTGGTCAAATGTTAACCCATGAAAATAATCGACATATTCAGGGGTAAAAAATTCCTGCGCAAATTTTGCCTGATCGAGTTGAAACAGTCCACCTGTTCTAGAAAGCAGCGTCAGTTTCATATCATTGCGTTTTTGTTCTTCCAGTAAATCCAGGAACACCTCGAGCGCACTCTGACCGGAGCCCACTACTGTGACATGCTTTGAATCAAGAAGGTTTTCTTTTTCAAACAAATACCTGCTTGTATGAATGACATCTTCACGCGGCAGGTCCTCCATCCCATCTAAAACCAGAGGTTTACTTCCTGTTCCTAAAACAACATGTTTGGTGAGATAACTCTCTTTTTGATTGGTGTCCTTATCGAAAGCTATAACTTCGTAATGATCGCTGTGATCAATAACATCTGTAATAAGGTGATTAAAATATAAACCTTTTAATTGTTCAGCCGCCCATTGTAAATAATGGTTGTATTCCTGACGAGGAATTTTAAAATGCTGATGAAAGAAAAAAGGAAACATTCGGTTATGTTCATGTAAATAATTCATAAATGTATATGGATTCTTTGGATCTGCAAATGTTGTAAGATCAGCTAAAAAAGGCACTTGTAAATCCATACCGTCAATAAGCATCCCAGGATGCCATTCAAATTTTGGCGTGTCATCAAAAAAGGCTGAGGATAAGTCTGTTTCCTCCAGCAAAGCGGCTAATCCTAAATTATAAGGACCAATTCCAATTCCTATTACATCATACAGTGTCTTCGACAAAATCTTCACTTCCTTCAAATTAATAACCTTTCTATTACTTCCAAAAGATTATGTACATTTAATCAATATAAAAAAGCCCCTAAAGGACCCTTCTTCTTTCCTTTATCTATTCCCTAAACCGAGTTCTTATAAGCTTATGAATCGGCGATAAACTTATTGTTTCACGTGAAACAAATTTAGACAGAGAAGAGCACACAGTACCAAACTGTGTGCTCTTGCTGTCGGAAAAGGTGGTAGGAAACGGCGAGACTTCTGAGGAAGAGTCACTTCCTATAACCCATTACTTTTTCTAACACAAAGGCTCTTTAAGGTTCTCTAAAAACTGAGCACACAGCTTACAGCTGTGTGCTCCTTCTTCATTATTCTTCTAAAGTAGACGTATCTCCGGTCGGTAATCCCAGTTCCCAGGACTTAAGAAGACGTCTCATAATTTTCCCGCTTCTCGTTTTAGGAATGGTGTCCTTAATCTCAATTTCACGAGGAGCTGCATGAGCGCTTAGTCCCTTCTTCACAAACTGTCGAATATCCTCTCGCAATTCATCTGATTCGCTGTATCCTTCTCTTAACGTTATGAACGCTTTAATAATTTCGCCTCGTTCTGGGTCCGGCTTACCAATAACGCCGGCTTCAGCTACGGCTTCATGCTCTATCAGTTTACTTTCCACTTCAAAAGGTCCAACTCGTTCGCCTGACGTATTAATAACATCATCTAAACGGCCCTGGAACCAGAAATAACCGTCTTCATCCTGATAAGCACTATCTCCTGAAACATACCAGCCATTAATAAAATAGCTTTCATATTTTCCTGGATTATTCCAAATAGCTCTCATCATGGACGGCCACCCCTCTCTAATCGCGAGGTTCCCCATTTGATTAGCCGGTAACTTATTTCCTTCATTATCGACTATTGCTGCTTCAATACCAGGAAGCGGTTTACCCATGGAACCAGGTCTCATATCCATTGATGGATAGTTACAAATCAGCATAGCCCCTGTTTCAGTCATCCACCACGTATCATGAATACGGAGATCAAAGGCTTTAAGCCCCCAAGTAATTACTTCTGGATTCAACGGCTCTCCTACACTTAAAATATGACGAAGAGAAGAAAGATCGTGCTTCTGAGCCGTTTCTTCCCCAGCGCTTAATAATTTTCGGAATGCTGTAGGCGCAGAGTACCAGACACTCACATTCTGCTCAGCAATGGTTCCATACCAATCATCAGGGCTAAAGCGTCCCCCTCTGACTACGTTAGTAACCCCATTTAACCATGGAGCAAAAATTCCATAACTCGTTCCAGTTACCCAGCCAGGGTCAGCAGTACACCAATAGACATCATCTTCCTTAAGGTCCAACACCCATTTTCCGGTTTGGTAATGCTGGATCATCGCATTGTGTACGTGATAAACCCCCTTAGGTTTACCAGTTGACCCAGACGTGTAGTGAAGCAGCATACCATCCTCTAAATCGACCCATTCAATTTCGAAATCCTCAGAGGCCTTTTCCATTTCCTTTTCGAAACTAATATAGCTGCCGTCATCATCTCCACCGACTAAAATGATTTTTTCCAGATTAGGAAGTTCATTCTGCGGCACACGATCCAACAGGTCTGGCGTGGTAATCAGCATTTTCGCTTCACTGTCTTCCAGTCTGTCACGAACCGCCTGTTCCATGAATGCTTCGAATAAAGGCCCGGCAATGGCACCGGTTTTTAAAATACCTAAAAATGAAGCGTAGAATTCAGGGCTGCGGTGCATGAATAAGAAAACACGATCCCCTTTTTCAATACCTTGATTCTTAAGGACGTTGGCAAACTGATTACTCTTATTCTTTAATTGCTCAAATGTTAATGACTCTTCTCGCTCAGGAGAAGAATAAATAAGAGCAGCTTTATCTTTTTTAGCAGGATCCGCAGCATGCTTATCAATGGTTTCATAAGCAATGTTTACTTTTCCTGTTTCGCTCCAAGTAAAATTAGCTTTCGCTTCATCCCATTTGAAGTTGTCGTACGTTTGTTCATAGTTTTCTAAGTTGTGATTTCCTGATCTTGCTTTGATTGGTTGCATGTCCATAATATCACCTCATAGAATGATTTTTTGTAAACGGTTTCTTTCCACTTCTGAAAAAAGCTCTGCTTAAATTTTATGTTGAAACAGAGCTGAATTCATGACATTTTCAAAAAATTTCGTGAATTAATTACTATTTTAGTAGAAAGCGATTCATTTTTAAAGGGAAACGCCCAAAGATTTACATAATTAGTTCTTAATCACCCTTTCGTTCATTGACTTACAAGAGAGCGATCCCTATAATAGACATGCTTATCATGATAAATACGAACTTCTTAAATAAAGGAGGATTCCCTTGGCTGGACGCAAAGATGAACAATTAACAGATTTAACACTCCTCGGTAATCAAAATAACGATTATTCGTTTGAATATGACCCCGGTGTATTAGAAACATTTGATAATCAGCACCCAAACCGCGATTATTTTGTAAAATTTAACTGCCCGGAATTTACGACCCTCTGCCCTAAAACTGGTCAGCCTGATTTCGCTACTATTTATATCAGCTACATTCCTGACGTCAAAATGGTAGAAAGTAAATCTTTGAAATTGTATTTATTTAGTTTCAGAAACCATGGAGATTTTCACGAAGATAGCGTAAATACAATTATGAATGATTTAATTGATCTAATGGATCCTCGTTATATTGAGGTTTGGGGGAAATTCACCCCAAGGGGCGGGATTTCCATTGACCCTTATTGTAATTATGGAAAGTCTGGCACAAAGTATGAAGATATAGCTTCTCACCGATTAATGAACCACGATCTATATCCTGAAAAAATTGATAACCGTTAAAGAAGCTATGACAAATCAAAAGACCCGAACCCAATCGAAGGGTTCGGGTCTTTCTATATTCAGCATTCACCGCTTCGCTTTACGAGAAAAAGAACCTTTCTTATTTCTTATCATTTTTATACTGCATATAGACGGCTTGGGTGACAAGGAAATCTTCCATTCCGTGTTTGCCGTCCGCTCCTCCAAGACCTGATTTGCGCATGCCTGCATGATACCCTTGAACCGCTTCAAAATTCTCACGGTTTACAAACGTTTCTCCAAATTTGAGTTCATTCACAACACGCATGGCTTGATTGAGATCTTCCGTATAGACGGAAGAAGAGAGACCAAACTCTGTATCATTCCCTTTCTCGATCGCCTCATCTAACGTTTGATAGGTTGTGATTGGGATAACAGGTCCAAATATTTCCTCCTGCATAATAGTAGAATCATGCTGAACATTGGTCAGGATGGTCGGCTTATAAAAATATCCTTTTTCCTTAGAAGCACGCTCACCGCCAATAACCACTTGTGCGCCGGCTTCTACGGCATCATTCACCATTCCTTCTACTTTTTCCAGTCGGTCTTTACTCACGAGCGGCCCGACATCTGCATCTTTATTTTCAAGAGGGTCGTCGATGGTAAGCTGTTCAAAGGAATGCTTTAACTTATCAATTAATTCTTCTGCTGCACTTTCATGCACATATACACGCTCAGCATTTGTACAAGCTTGCCCATTGTTTGCTAAGCGTGACGTTTGAATGCTTTCAACAGCTACATCGAGATCTGCGTTTTCAGTTACGATGGCTGGTGCTTTACCCCCAAGTTCAAGGTTTACCTTCGTAATATTCTGCGCAGCTGCTTCCATCACTTTCGTTCCCGCAGGTACACTCCCCGTCATCGACACCATTTGTACTTTTTCGTGTGACGCCAAAGCATTGCCAATCTCAGATCCTGTACCCGTTACTACGTTATATACGCCTTTAGGAATTTCTTCCATCGTCTCTATAATCTTAGTAAACTCCATGGCGGTATTTGGCGTTTGCTGACTTGGTTTTAATACGATTGAGCACCCAGTCACTAAAGCGGTAGCCACTTTCCTGGCTAAAATAAATACCGGGAAGTTCCAGGGCACTATGCCCGCCACAACACCTATTGGTTTTTTGTAAATGTAGATGTTTTCATTCGGCCGGTCACTCGGTACGATTTCTCCTTCAATACGGCGGGCCCACTCAGACATATATCTAAAATAATCAATAGCTAAATCTACTTCTCCACTGGCCAGTTCATGGTCTTTACCTTGTTCTTCCTGCAATAATTCAACAAATGTAGCTCTGTTCTTTTCGATTTGATCACCGAGTTTACGTACAATTTTTCCCCTTTCAATATTTGGGGTCAGCTCCCATTCCTTTTGAGCTTGAAAAGCAGCTTCTACTGCCCGATTAACGTCATCTGTAGTTCCTTTAGGTGTTTTTGAAATCACCTCTTCGGTCGCCGGGTTGATAATATCAATCCATTCTTCGCTGCTAGAGCTTGTATATTCACCATTTATATAGAGTTTATGTTCAATCACACAACATCCTCCTCTTTTCATTTACAATTTTCATTCCACTTATTTCCTAACTCTAAACAATCAGGTATGCTCATTCCTACACAGAATATAATTCGTTATACTATGGTAAAAAGAAAAGGAGAATTGTATATTGAAAAAAGAAAATCAAATGTTAATCATTCTCAGCTTTATTGGTACAGCTAATATCATGGCAGCCATCATCCTTCTTTTTACCGTCAAGAACATGTTGGTCTCATCCCTGCTCATCGTTTCTGGTGGTTTACTTATTGTTGGAGGAGTCGCTGATAAAAAAGAGCGTAAAAAAAGAAAAGGGAGTTCATAATCCCTTTTCTCAGTGTTCACCATTCTAAAATAAACCCTTTCACGTCTTTAGACCCGGCATTTTCTTGTTTCTGCCGGGCAACAAAGTAAGGGTTGTCTGCGTGGAGTTCATAATTAATAGATTCAGGTTCTAAATATAGTTTGAACTCTAAGTTTGTCACTTTGTGAAGAGTAATATCAGCCACCGTCTCCTGCTTATTGTCTTCATCAATTAATAAAATATCAATTTGATCGTAGCCATGACTAATCAGTCGATCTTTTAAATCCATACACGATTCCCCCAAAAGTCTCATATTCATCTACTACTTATATACCCTAAATAACAGCACTAAAACCACAGTTCTTTTTTATGTAGGAAGCGGGGCTTTCCCCCGCTTATTATTAATAGCCGTAGCCACCGCCGCCAACGTATGCTGCACCAATAATAATTAATAAAATAAACAGCACAACCAATAGCGCAAATCCGCCACCATATCCTCCGCTCATATTGAGTACCCCCTCTCCATACTTTCTTTATTACGTTATGTAAATAAAAAAATCAGGTAAGGGCGTTTGCGGATTTTTTAGAAGATTTCCAGGAGTTAATCTTCTAATAGTCAAATAAGAAATACTCTTCGGAACGCAAGCCAGAAAAAGTAAGCCGCTTGCCCAAAAAACATGAAACCAAATATTGGAGCAGGTACAAACGGCACAATTCTAGCCAGGTTAGCTGCATCGCCTGCTTGAGAAGGCGAAAATAAACTAAGGAGCATAATTTCGAACGCACTGCTCACTGCTTCTACCATAACTAAGCACGCAATGAATACGAGAACATATTGGATGACTGTTTGATGACCTGTACGCAATAGCCAAATAAACCCCGCTCCAAAAGTAACCAGCCAAAAAATCCCATATATATTTCTCACCCAAAACAAGACGTTAATCAATAATAAAGCCATTAATATATAGACCATCCACCGATAATGTCCTTTTATGATAAGGTAAAAAAAGAAATACCCTACAAAAGAAGCAAACACATAGCCGGATAAACTTGTTAGCAATTGACTTAACCAGGAGGAATGACCCGTCATGGTCACCCCGGATGTATTAGGAAATAAAGATATATTCCGTACTTCACCACCGGTTAATAATGCCACTAGTGAATGACCCGTTTCATGGATCATCGTATTAAGCATAGCGAAATATTTCCCGATAAGCGGGGCTTGAGTGAGTAAGAACGCTAAAATCAAGCTAATGATAATTTGAAGTTTCATTTGGCTGCTCCTTCCAGTGACACCCCATGGATTAAAATCTATTTTACTTGTACTTTTACCATTCGTATAATGGTAGTAATGAAGATTTTGAGGAGACCTACCCATGTATACGAAAATTATCGTCATTTGTTTCATTCCATTATTAATTTTTACCGGCTGCCAACCATCCGAGGAACAGGAGATTGAATTAACGATCTCAACGGCAGCCAGTTTAGTAGATGTAATGGAAGAAACTGTTGAAGATTACGAGAAAGACCACAATGTTTCGATTACTTTAAATGCCGGAAGTTCCGGGAAAATTGCTCAGCAAATACAGCAGGGCGCCCCGGTTGATGCTGTTATTTCAGCAGATGAACAATGGATAAACCGCTTAGCTGAAGGCGAACATATTCGTACAAATACACAGCAAGCTATTGTTAAAAATACGCTCGTGCTAATTGCCTCAGAAGATAATAAAGAATCAATCGACCAATTATCACAACTTTCGTCAAAAAATGATTCATCTATCGTTATAGGTGATCCGGATAGTGTGCCTGCAGGCAATTACGCGAAACAATCATTGCAACAGGCCGGCGTTTGGGGAAATATTGAAGATCAGCTCGTTTACGCGAATGATGCTAGGCAAGTCCTTACTTATGTAGAATCGAACAATGCTGACTACGGTCTCGTCTATACAAGTGATGCGCTGATTTCTGAGCAGGTTACAGTTGTTCATGAAGTAGAACGAAGTACCCATGAGCCAATTATTTACCCAGGAGCCGTAACAAGTCAAAGTACAAACCCGGATGAAGCAGAAGCATTCCTTGATTCCCTGCAATCAGAAGAGACACAACAATTATTTAAATCTTATGGATTTAAGTTAGAACAGGATTGATAACTGAATGAATTCTTCTCCGTTACTACTATCTTTACAAACAGCAAGTATAGCTACCCTTATTGTTTTTATCACAGGAATCGCTTCAGCAAGATTAATCAGCCGTAAATTATTTCCCGGGAAAAGTATCGTAGAATCCATACTTTTGCTCCCTATGGTACTTCCCCCGACCGTGATTGGTTTCGGCCTTCTATATTTATTCGGAAATAACGGTCCAATCGGCCGTCTATTAGTCGAATGGTTCGGCATACAAGTAGTATTTTCTTGGTTAGGAGTTGTCATAGCTGCAATCGTAGTGTCGTTTCCGCTAATGTATCAAAGTGCGTCAGCCTCTTTCCAAAATTACGATCCCCAAATTGAAAGAGCTGCTCTGACATTGGGCGCATCACGATGGAAAGTATTCTTTACTATTTCTTTCCCTTTAGCCTGGCCCGGCCTTTTAGCTGGTACCGTCTTAACGTTTGCTCGTGCTTTAGGAGAGTTTGGAGCAACCTTAATGCTTGCAGGTTATATCCCTGGTAAAACAGATACCATCCCTTTAGCCATCTATTTTGCTGTCGAATCTGGTAATATGGAGGAGGCACGGTTGTGGGTTATTGTCATCCTGCTCCTCGGATTCAGCTCTATTCTCTGGTTAAATTGGTGGAGCAGATATAATATTCTAAGTTTCAGAAATCCCAAATAAGGAGAAAGTCCTATGCTTCATGTTCAACTCAGAAAAAAACTGTCTCATTTCACTTTGAATGTTGAATTTTACGCAGGAAACGAGACCGTGATTTTGTTCGGTCGATCCGGATCAGGAAAAACGACTATACTCAATTGCATTGCGGGTTTAGAGGTGCCTGATCAAGGAAAAATTGAACTGCACAAAGCCGTTCTAACGAAAGATAAACAACTGATTACTCCTACTCAAAAACGAAAAGCAGGTTACGTTTTTCAAGACTATGCCCTTTTCCCCCATAAGACGATTTTGGAAAATATTAAGTACGGATCCAGTGATGACTATCTTATTAATCACCTGCTTACTATTTTGAAGATTGATCACTTAAAGTCCCAGTACCCCCATCAAATTTCTGGAGGCGAAAAACAGAGGTCAGCCTTAGCCCGTGCGCTTGCCGCAAAACCTGACATTTTATTGCTCGATGAGCCATTCTCCTCCCTGGATGAGAAAACTAGATACGAATGCCACAGCGAGCTTTTAAGACTTAGGCAAGAATGGAATATTCCCATTATCCTCGTCACTCATGATCGTCGAGAAGCCGAACATTTAGGGGATCGTATACTTTCTATAGAAAAAGGGAAACTTGAATAACAGCCTTTTGATAAAGGAGAAGTATTGAAACCTCACAACTTATTCGATACGATTTTAAATGAAATAGTTTTACTATTCCACTTTAGGAGTGACTGGTATGAAACCGTCTAATAAATACGTACGTTCTATTCTGAAATGGGTCATGCTCGCTTTGATAGCAGCCATGATTTTAGTAGGGGTTATCGTAGCTTATCTTTTTATCGCTGACATGTTTTATAAAGAAGAAAAAGACGACTTCAATGAAAATGGAGAAGTCTCCATGCCAATCAATGTAGAAATAGATCAATATGTGAGTATCAGTCCGTAATACTGGATAAAGTCAGGTCGTAGTTTTGTGACGAAAATAGAAGAATTGTCACCTAAAGGCCGGGATTCAATTTTATTAAATGACTTTCACATACGTTTCACTAGCTGTTATATAAAACGAGAGACCTTTTGAATTCTCTACTTTGTACTGATTGTATCCTTCGACCTTCACCCGATCAACAATGCGTGGAAATCCATAGCCTTTCTGTACATAACCCGCTATCGCTTCATTCCCCCAGGTCGGTTGACTATAGAACCTCAGTTCACCTTCATATATAGATTCTATCCTTCTTCCTACATACCAGGGCCGTTTACTGGAAGCTTTAAATGGAAGATTAAAAAAATCACATATCCCTTTTGCATGCTCAACAGCCACTTCGTTCTGGAACTCAGTCTCTCTCATAAGTAAAGCTTCTTTCGGATGGTCCATAAAACCACTTTCTGTTAACACAGCAATCATCGATGTCTCTCGTAACACGTGAAAGTCTGCTTCTTTTACCCCTCTGTAATACTGCTTTGTCCCTTGCTTTAAGTATCTTCCAATGGAATGAGCAAGCCGTCCTGCATCTTTGTTAAGGTGTCCACGGTACACATAAAGTTCAATTCCATTGGGATTATCACTAAAATGCCCATTATACGCATTATAATGAATAGAAATATAAGCGTCAGCTCCTGCTTGATTCGCTCGATTCGTTCGCACGGAAAGGGGAATGTCTTTCTCCTCAGGTGCCACAAGCAGCGTCTGAAAACCACTCGCTTTTAGCATATTATTTAATCGGTGAACGACTTCGCGATTAAATTCATTTTCTTTTATTGAGGCTCCAATACTGCTGATATAAGGCGTCCGCTTTCCTGGTGTGTTCATGCCATGTCCATCATCTATTGCGATTAATATACTTATGCTTTTCACTCTCCTTTTAAAAAATCTACCTCTTCTATTTTGCGCGTTACGCGTAACTTATATTTTATAATAGGTATAAACCCTGTATAAGTCAATTATATTTACACAAAATGTGTAAATATTTTCGCGTTTTGCGTAAATATAGTATAATAATGGAATAAACGATAAAGGTGAAATTTATGAAATCATTAGGAGAACGTCTTAAAGAAGCCCGCCAAGCGAAAGGGTGGAGTCAAACCTACGTTTGTGATCAATTAAGGATCTCAAATTCGAGACTGTCTGGCTATGAGAGAAACTATCGGGAACCTGACACAAAGATGCTCACTACATTAGCTTCTCTCTACCATGTTTCCACTGACTGGCTGATGGGTGCCACTGAACTGCCCGCGCCACAGCAATCAAACCACTCCCATCCTCGTCTCCAGGATCCTGAACTACAAAAATGGTATGAAGCACTCCCTCAATCAAATGAAGAAAATCTTAGTAAATTGAAGAAAATATGGGATATCATTACCTCTGATGAATGATGAAAAAGCTGAATCACCTATGGATTCAGCTTTTTCATCTTCTCTTACTGTAAGTTTCCCTTATTATTTTCCCTTACGTTCTTCTTTTGCGGCTTTCGTAAAGCCTTCTCTCCGATTCACAATTTCAAATAATCCGGTACCTGATAAACCCGCTCCTGCTCCTGCCCACAGTCGCAGAACTAATTCCATATCAGTCAACGGGGAGGCTAAACTTCCAAGTAATAACCCTGTCCCGACGCTTAACAATGGTACATAATTTTTAGGTAGGCTGATGGTCCGTTTCACAACTTCTACACTACCGACAACAAAAGGACTTAAGACTGTCGTAAAAAACAAAACTTGCTGCATAATTTCATGTTCTAAGGGACTCACCCCCTCAGGAAAACAAAGACAAGAGTTGAAAAGCTATTCTAGTAAACTGAAAGTAGTTTCTTTTCCTGTCTTATAGTGATATAGTACGTAGAAAAAAAACAAATGTGAGCACGTTTATCCCCCTTTGCTATTATTAATTTACAAGGGGATTAAGGAGGCTTTTATGACTATTAAAAAGACCAAAAAGACGGCGTTATTTATCGCTTATGAAGGATTTTTAATTACATTGGCATTACTATCCGTATTGTTTATATGGTCTGAAAATACGACACTTAGCTATATTGATAACTTTATATGGATTATCTTTTTAATTGATGTTCTAGTTCGTTTAATAAAAGCCAGAAATAAATGGAGGTTTATTAAACACAACCCATTTGATTTCGTTGCCGCCCTGCCGCTCGACAGTATTTTTCAACTGGCTCGATTCGCTCGTTTAATTAAAATCATCCGAGTGTCTGCTATTTCGAAGCAGAATTTAAAACCCTTTTTTAAAATTCTGCGTACCAATGGGCTTGACCGTGTGTTTACTTTATCGTTTCTTCTCATATTTGGAGCGGCTGTTATTATTAAAATAGTTGAACCAGAAATTGAATCTTTTTCTGATGGGGTATGGTGGTCGATTGTCACAGCCACAACTGTAGGATACGGGGATATTTCTCCTGACACTATGGTTGGAAGGTTGATTGCCGTTATTTTAATGTTAATCGGCATCGGATTGATCGGCATGCTTACAGGGGCGATCACCACTTTTTTTGTAAAAGAACAGAAATCCCAGCATCCGACTGTTTCTTTTATTCGCCACCAGCTGAGCCGTTATGAAGATTTAACATTAGACGAAATGAAACAGCTTGCTGTCCTGATGGAAGAAATGAAAGAGGAAAAACGAGAGGTGGAAAAGCATTAACGCCCCCGGCAGGATTCGAACCTGCGGCACACGGTTTAGGAAACCGATGCTCTATCCCCTGAGCTACGGGGGCACGTGATTTATATTATACAAAATTACGATAAAATTGAAAAGCGCTTTTCTTTGATAAATCAACGAAACCTGTTACTTCACTTTCTTCCGTGTGGTAAAATGGTACTTGTCTGTCTAAACGTATCGAATTTTGTTTTCATCGGAAATAAGGAGGAAAAGAGATGGGACAATTACCTTTCATTGCCGTAGAAGGCCCCATAGGGGTTGGTAAAACGTCTCTGTCTAAAAAGCTCGCCTCCCAGTTTGATTTTCATTTGCTTAAGGAAATCGTTGAGGAGAATCCGTTTTTAGGCAAGTTTTACGAGAATATTGATGAATGGAGTTTCCAAACGGAAATGTTTTTCCTATGCAACCGGGTCAAACAATTGGAAGACATTGATCGTGATTATTTAACACATGGAAAGCCTGTCGTGGCTGATTATCACATTTCTAAAAATATGATTTTTGCTCGCCGTACACTGCGAGAAGATCAATTTCATAAATACGCACAAATCTTTGATATACTCACGCATGATATGCCTAAACCAAATATGGTTGTCTACTTACATGCCAGCTTAGATACGCTGCTTGAGCGGATTCGGATGAGAAACAGGGATGTAGAAGCTAATATTCAGCCATCCTATTTAAAACAGCTCTCGCAGGATTATGAAGACTTTATGACTCATTTTGAAGCGGCTCACCCTGATATTCCTGTCATTCGAATAAACGGTGATGAACTGGATTTTGTGAAGCATCAAGATGATTTACACTATATCGTTGATCAAGTGCAGAACCACTTGAATAAAGGAGAAGTAATCAAATGAACGCACGAGAACGGTACGGAATCCCCCATGACAGTGTCATCACAATAGCTGGTACGGTAGGCGTAGGAAAATCTACGATGACTAACGCGTTAGCGAACGCTCTTAATTTTAGAACTTCATTTGAAAAAGTCGAAACGAACCCTTATCTCGATAAATTTTACAGTGATTTCGAACGGTGGAGTTTCCATCTACAGATCTATTTCCTTGCAGAACGCTTTAAAGAGCAGAAAAAAATCTTCGAGTATGGCGGCGGTTTTATCCAAGATCGCTCGATTTACGAAGATACAGGAATATTTGCGCGTATGCATTATGAAAAAGGGACGATGTCCGAAACGGACTATAACACATATACCAATTTATTTGATGCCATGGTAATGACGCCTTACTTTCCACACCCGGATTTACTGATTTATCTGGAGGGATCTTTTGAGGATATTCTCAGCCGTATTCAAGAGCGTGGCCGTGAAATGGAACAGCAGACGCCTGTTGAGTACTGGGAAGAGATGTTTAAGCGTTATGAGAATTGGATTGATAACTTTAATTCCTGCCCGGTTTTAAGACTTAATATTGCGGACTATGATGTGCTGAACGATGAATCAAGTATTGAGCCTGTGCTTGAGAAAATCGGTCATTTCATTCAGCAGTCACGGAAATGGCGGTCCAGCCACCTGCTGACTTAATAAGGAAAAAGCCCAAGCTGCAAATCGCTTGGGCTTTTTTGATCGGTAAACGTACGGTTACACAAGAATAACGGTCATACCCTACCAATCACCATTAATTCATCCAACAGTACTAAGGAAGGTTTGAATTTGAGGTTAATGTGAATAAGGGTCGTAGGGAACCGGTTCGCTTTCCGTGGGCGTGCATTGAGCCTCCTCAGGCTTTCGCCTTCCGGGGTCTCACCTAGCCCGCTAATCCCACAGGAGTCTTCCCGTTTCCCTACGCCCCTTGCCATATGTAAAAGTCCAAATCGAAACACATTCCTTTGGCACGATCCTGACAAAGGGCCTCGTCTAGCTCCTTCTCCCACGCAATCCTCACCGTTTCCCAACCACCCATTTGTTATTGAGGTTCACGGATCCATGTATTAAAACAGTGTCCGTGTTCAAAAGGTACTCTTTATCACGATATGGCATAGAACCTCGTGACAGTAAGTTTTACTCCCGCAAGAAGTCCTTTTATAGTTTTAGAAACTTTAAACCTGTAGCGTTTCCTTCATTCTCACAAACGCAGGGAGGTCAGGGAAATTGCGAGACTCCTGTGGGACGAACATGATAGGTGAGACCCCGGAGGAAGAAGTCCGAGGCTGCTCAGCGCATGCCCACGGAAAGGGAGCAATTTCCCTGATCCTCCTTACTCTATCCGGTAAAGGAAACATGTGCCCTTCACACAGTTATTTCAATAAACTAAAAAACCGTTGCACGAGGCAACGGTTTTTGTTCTGTATAATCTCCAATATTTATGCGCTATTGTTGATAAAAATGGCGGAGGAGGAGGGATTCGAACCCCCGCGGGCCGTGAAGCCCCTGGCGGTTTTCAAGACCGCTCCCTTCAGCCGAACTTGGGTACTCCTCCGTGTGACCGACAATAAATAATATATCACGACTGCAAATAGCCGTCAATCATTTTGTCGATTTTTTTGTGAAAAAGTCTCTTTCTCTTTCACTGCTTAATTATTATACTAATCAGCAGGGTGCAAGTCAATTATGCCCGGCCTCAGTTACAAGCTGAGAAGTCTTTTTCAAAAAGAAAACTGACTCCCTCAATGGAGCCAGTTTTCTAAACAATTATTGAATGACGTCCTTGCCGCCCATGTACGGTCGAAGTACCTCTGGAATGATAACAGATCCGTCTTCCTGCTGGTAATTCTCTAGAATCGCAGCTACTGTACGTCCAATCGCTAATCCAGAACCGTTCAGCGTATGAACAAACTCAGGTTTTCCTTTTTCTTCACGACGGAAGCGGATGCCTGCACGGCGTGCCTGAAAAGCTTCGAAGTTAGAGCAGGAGCTGATTTCACGATACGTATCATTGCTTGGAATCCATACTTCAATATCGTACTTTTTGGCCGCTGTGAAGCCTAAATCTCCGGTACACATGCTCATGACACGGTATGGAAGTTTGAGCAGCTGTAATACTTTCTCTGCGTGCCCAGTCAGCTCTTCAAGAACTTCATAAGAGTCTTCAGGTTTCGCAAACTGTACGAGTTCTACTTTGTTAAACTGATGCTGACGAATCAGACCACGTGTGTCACGTCCGGCAGAACCTGCTTCAGAGCGGAAGTTTGTACTGAAAGCGACAAACTTTTGCGGAAGCTGTTCTACGTGTAAAATCTCTTCTCGATGATAATTTGTAACAGGTACCTCTGCCGTTGGCACAAGGAAATAGTCCCAATCCTCGATCTTAAAGGCATCTTCCTCAAACTTTGGCAGCTGCCCGGTTCCCGTCATAGACGTACGATTAACCATCTGGGGCGGAAGCATTTCGTGATAGCCATGCTCATCCGCATGAAGATCCATCATAAAATTTAGTAAAGCTCTTTCTAACCGCGCGCCAAGTCCTTTATAGAAAACAAAGCGGCTTCCTGTTACTTTAGAAGCTCTTTCAAAATCAAGAATGCCTAAATCTGTGGCGACATCCCAATGAGGTTTCGCTTCAAATTCGAACTGAGGTACTTCACCCCATTTACGATCTTCAATATTATCATCTTCGTCTTCTCCGACAGGAACACTTTCATGAGGAATATTAGGAATAGACAAGAGCATCGTATCCAGACGTTCTTCAATTTCCTTAAGCTCCGTATCCAGTTCTTTAATACGATCTCCTACCTGGCGCATTTCTTTTATTTTATCGTCAGCATCTTGTTTTTCTTTCTTCAATAATGAAATCTCTTTAGATACTTCATTTCGTTTAGCCTTTAATTCTTCTGTCTCTTGAATTAACTCACGACGGCGGCTGTCCAGGTCTTCAAATGTATCAAGCTCTGATAAATCTTCTCCTCGTTTTTGAAGCTTTTGTTTTACTTCTTCAAAGTTTTGGCGCAAATACTTCATGTCTAACATTGGATTTCCTCCTTTTAATAAAAAATAAAAAACTCCCGTCCCTTTTTATAGAAAAAGGGACGGGAGCTTGGTTATAAGTTCCCGCGATACCACCCTGGTTGAAGGTAAACGAACCTTCCGGCTTAACTCTCATAACGGTGAGGCGCCGGTTTACCCTACTGCTTTTCAAGTAAACTACTCAAGGATGGATTCCCAGCGATTTTTCATCAGTTCACACCAGCCACTGACTCTCTTTTAGAAAAATCGATCTAGTACTGCTTCCTGTCACTGTATCTTCATATAGGACAATCTTTTCAATAAGAATAGCGGATTCTTTCTTAAGATGCAAGTGATTTTTTAGCTTCTTCCACCATTTGAACAAAATGTTCAGTTAAACGATGATCATCTGTTAATTCAGGATGGAACGAACAGGCTAAAAAGTTGTTCTGCTTAGCCGCTACAATATTTCCTTCATAGGCAGCTAATACAGACGTTCCTTCTCCTACACCTTCAATATATGGTGCACGGATGAAAACAGCATTATACTGATCTGCAATTCCATCGATATCAAGGGAGGCTTCAAAGCTTTCCCGCTGACGACCGAAGGCATTACGACGTACCCGGATGTCCATTAATCCTAAGTGGACATCATACGATCCATCAATCTCGGAAGCTAAAAGAATAAGCCCTGCACATGTGCCAAAAATCGGTTTTCCTTGATTGCCAAATTGACGAATTGGTTCAAGAAAATTGTATTTATCAATTAAGCGGCGAATCGTTGTACTCTCTCCTCCAGGGATAATGAGGCCATCGATTTCGTCTAATTGTTCAATTTTTTTAACGACAATGCCTTTTGCTCCAGATGCTTCTACAGAACGGATGTGTTCCCGAAAAGCTCCTTGGAGCCCTAACACACCAATTGTAGTCATGATGCATGTCTCCTTTTTGTTCATAAGCGGACGGTCTTATCCGTTCACTTTTACTTTTCTTCCTTACTGACTTCTATCCTGCATACGCTGATCTTCAGTAAGAGTACTCATTTCAAGGCCTTTCATAGCTGTTCCCAGACCTTTAGAGATTTCAGCGATTAATTTATAGTCGTCATAGTGAGTTGTCGCTTCAACAATCGCACGGGCAAATTTCGCAGGGTTATCTGACTTAAAGATACCGGATCCGACGAAAACGCCGTCTGCGCCTAACTGCATCATTAGAGATGCATCAGCTGGTGTCGCAATTCCGCCTGCTGCAAAGTTTACAACAGGAAGGCGTCCTTCTTCGCGAATCTCCAGAAGAAGATCAAATGGAGCACCATTCTCTTTGGCATAAACCATTACTTCATCTTCGGACATGCTTTGCAGTTGACGAATTTGTGATTGAACCTGGCGCATGTGGCTCACTGCTTCTACAATGTTACCTGTACCTGGTTCACCTTTCGTACGAAGCATAGACGCTCCTTCACGGATACGGCGCGTAGCTTCGCCAAGGTTACGACATCCACAGACAAATGGTACTGTGTAGTCATCTTTCTTAATGTGATAGATTTCATCAGCAGGAGTTAAAACTTCACTCTCGTCAATATAATCTACACCCATTGATTCTAGTACACGAGCTTCCGTAATGTGACCAATACGTGCTTTAGCCATAACGGGAATAGATACGGCTCCCATTACTTCTTCCACGATTGTAGGGTCTGCCATACGAGCAACTCCGCCTGCAGTACGAATATCAGATGGAACACGTTCTAGTGCCATAACCGCTACAGCACCTGCTTCTTCAGCGATTTTTGCTTGTTCTGCATTTACAACGTCCATGATGACGCCGCCTTTTTGCATTTCTGCCATTCCGCGTTTTACGCGATCTGTACCTGTTTGAGCCATGATAATTCCTCCCTGGGTTATCTATAATTATCGATCATAATGATCAGAATCTTTTTTCCTAAAGTCTATTGTAACGCATACGAGCTTTAAATCCTACTAGATAAATTGGTTTTTTTTACAGCTTAAAACCAACCCTTAACGACACTTACAGCACTGGAAAAGATGTCACTGAAAAAGTCCCCAACTCCACCTATCGTTAGCATAAACCAGTTTGCTTTTTCTACACCTGAAGATGCGATGATATCTACTTCAGTCCGAAGCGGTTCTCCTGTCTGCAAGTCGCTGTAGGTTTCTTCCCCATTGTAGACAAGCTGTGCTGTTCCTACTTTTTCGCCTGCTTCAAAAGGCGCTTCAAGTTTACCGTTCTTATCTAAAGCATCGTCTGATAAACTAACTTCAACTTCATATAGATCTTCTTCCCCGCTTTTAACTGGAGCTGAAATAGGCTCAGCGGTTTCGAGCTCTACTTCATTTTCTTTTCCTTTGGAAACTTCCAGTTCTGATTGGCCATCTACTTGATGTCCTGCCTGGAACAATTCTTTTTGTTCAAATTCATTAAACCCATATTCAAAAAGCTTCTTCGTTTCTTCAAACCGTGCTTCTTCACTATCTGTTTTCATTACTACTGAAATCAATCGTGATCCGTCACGCTCGGCTGTACCTGTAAAGCAATATCCTGCTAAATCCGTAAAACCTGTTTTCAAACCATCGACTCCGTCATAGCTTCCTGCAGCTAATTGACCCGGCATTCCAGGAAGCATGCGGTTCCAGTTAATAATATTTTGACCATCAAAATCTGTTTCGGGTACAGAGGAAATCTCAAGCGATTCTGGATAGTCATTCACAAGATGATACGCTAAAATGGCTGCTGAACGAGCAGATAAAAGGTTTGTATCGTCTTTTTCTGTACCTTCAGGATAATTGTCACCAAGGTCACTATTTTCCAGTCCAGAAGCGTTAACAAATTGATAATCTTCCAGGCCTAATTCTTCAGCTTTTTCGTTCATCATTTTTACAAATTCGCCTTCTGAACCTGCGACTAGTTCAGCAAGTGCAATGGATGTAGCATTGTCAGAATTGATCGCCATCGCTTCATACAGCTCTTCGACTGTATAGTCTTGACCTTGCGTTAAACCAACTCCAGAAAATGTAGAGTCAGCGGATATGCTATATGGATAATCACTTATTTGTGTGGTTGTATCCCAATCAATTTCGCCTTCCTCAATAGCTTCTAATACGAGATATTCCGTCATCATTTTCGCCATACTAGCTGGAGGTAATGTTAAATCAGAATCCTTCTCGTATAATATTTTTCCTGATTCTGCGTCTACTAGTATTGCTGAATCTGCTTCAACATCTACTGTGTCTGCGTATGTAGGCTCAGGATTTCCAAAAACCGTAACGACACTTAAAATAAAGGCCATCCCCAGGGCCAACGATGCTTGTAATCTTTGCTTCAACTCTCTCAACCTCCACGGAATATTAATAATATGCATCTTTATTATTTTACCACATGCCATCATAAAAAAATAGACAGGGAAAAGTCCCTGTCTATCATTTATTTTTAAGGGTCAAACGGAGTAGTTTGGCGCTTCTTTAGTAATTTGAACGTCATGAGGATGGCTTTCTCTTAAACCAGCGCCTGTAATTCTAGTAAATTTGGCATCGTTGCGAAGCTCTTCAATTCCTCTAGCACCACAATATCCCATGCCTGCGCGCAGGCCGCCTAGTAGTTGATGAATGGAATCTGCCAGCGGGCCTTTATAAGGCATACGTCCTTCAATTCCTTCAGGCACAAGTTTTTTCGATTCTGATTCATTTTGGAAATAACGGTCTTTTGATCCTGATTCCATCGCGCCTACAGAGCCCATGCCGCGGTACACTTTAAAGCGGCGTCCCTGATAAATTTCAGTCTCGCCAGGACTTTCTGAAACGCCTGCGAGAAGACTTCCAAGCATAACCGCATGCCCTCCGGCAGCAATAGCTTTCACAATATCACCTGAATATTTAATACCACCGTCAGCGATGATGGCGACACCATGTTTAGCCGCTTCCTCGGCACAGTCATTCACAGCCGTAATCTGAGGTACTCCTACTCCTGCAACAACACGGGTCGTACAAATTGAACCTGGTCCAATACCCACTTTTACAACATCCGCCCCTGCTTCTGCTAATTCACGAGTTGCTTCAGCTGTAGCTACATTACCTGCGATTATATTGATCTCTGGATATTTCGCACGGATACGCTTCACTTGATCAATTACACCTTGAGAGTGTCCGTGAGCCGTATCTACGACTAAGGCATCCACTTGGGCTTCCACAAGCTTATCAATTCTAGTCATCGCATCAGCTGTCACTCCTACAGCAGCGGCAACTAACAGTCGACCCTGCTCGTCTTTCGCTGCAAATGGAAACTCAATGACTTTTTCAATGTCTTTAATCGTGATAAGACCTTTAAGAATGCCTTCCCCATCGACCATTGGAAGTTTTTCTATTTTATATTTTTGAAGGATTTTTTCTGCTTCATCCAGCGTCGTTCCAACCGGGGCTGTAACAAGATCTTCGCTTGTCATTACTTCGCTGATGGCGCGTGAATAATCATCCATAAAACGTAAGTCACGGTTCGTAATAATTCCAACAAGTTTCTGATCGTCCTCATTGTTAACGATCGGTACTCCAGAGATTCTAAATTTGCCCATTAAATGTTCGGCATCAAACACTTGATGTTCGGGTGTTAAGAAGAACGGATTCGTAATAACGCCACTTTCAGACCGTTTCACACGATCGACTTGCTCCGCCTGCTCTTCAATCGACATATTTTTGTGGATGACCCCAATGCCTCCCTGGCGCGCCATTCCAATCGCCATTGGAGCTTCTGTGACCGTATCCATACCAGCACTCATAATCGGGGTGTTCAGTTTTAACGTCGGTGATAATTCAGTCGCTAACGACACGTCTTTTGGCAGAACATCTGATTTGGCGGGCAGCAAAAGAACATCATCAAACGTTAATCCTTCTTTTGTAAATTTATCCTCACGCATGCTTGATCCTCTCCTTAAATAGTTTGGGTAAATATGGGTAAAGTAAGTGGGTAATGGTATCATCACTTTCTTATTGTTAATTACAATACGACAATAAACTGGCTTTTTCAAGAAGAAAATCAGCTGTACACCTTGAAATAATAGGAAAGGAGAACAACTTTGACTCACAAGGGCCTGGCATTTCTTACGTACTTAAAATCAACCGCACATACTAGAGAATACTTAAGTTATTGTTATCGTCATGAGGGAGAAGAACAGGCAAAGCTTCTGGCTTATCAAAATGCGGAACGGTTTAGTTATGGTCTGCAATTTGGAGAAGAATTCTTACTGGCTGCAAAAGAAACTCCATTTACCGTCAAGCCATTACTTTATTACTATAGTTTAACCCACTATTTAAAAAGCTGTATCGTCACCGTGGATCCTGACTACCCAGCTACCTCCAAGGTTCTGGCTCATGGACTGTCGACAAGAAAAAGAAAGAAGCAGCATTACCGATTTCTTGAAGATGAAATCCGCATTCAGCCGCACGGTCTCTTTCCTTACGCAGCACAAAGCTTATTTCAAATTACCACCTTTCCAAATAAGGTTTCGATGGACCAGCTGCTTCAGCCTTTAGATTTTATGAGACCTATCTATCGTTTTAAGGAAAAACATACCGCACCCTCCCCCCTTTTCCCGGAGCTGGCGGCGGCGTTTGCCGTTCTCTATAATTTAAGCATGCTCGTCCGCTATGAAGGCGAATGGTGGGGGGAGATGGTGCAGCTGAGAGACCGAGAAGATTTTGTGTTCATTCATCACTTCCTTGATTCCATGCCGGAGCGAGTTTATGAGTTAACCTCCTCATGGCTGAAAAATCAGTCTCCTTTTTAAGCTTGGACGCTGGTGAAGAAAAAGCTCACCCCCTGTCCTTATTCAGAGGCTTTCTTTAATAAGCCGTCTGCATAAGTAAAGCTCAGCGTTACGGGGAGAACGCTGAGCTTTTTAAATTATTACCTTGGCTGTGAACATGATGATGTTCAACGTTAAGTGCATTTTTCTGACGGTGCCTTTTATTGACTAATCAATATATTTCTTTTTTAATTCATCTGAACCTACCCCTCCAATTATCATTAAAATCAGGGGTAAGAAGTTTGA
This sequence comes from Halobacillus sp. B23F22_1, assembly GCF_043497005.1. NCBI lineage: Bacteria > Bacillati > Bacillota > Bacilli > Caryophanales > Bacillaceae > Halobacillus > Halobacillus sp. B23F22_1. The sequence goes on from NZ_JBIEKE010000001.1 coordinate 30,701, forward strand.
TATGATTTTTAGTAAGCCGTCTGGGATCATAATATTGGTCCCAACAAAATAATTTAAGCCTATGATAATTAATTTTGCGACTAATAAAAATACCCCTAATAAAAACACACTATCAAAAAACATTTTCCATTTCGGGTACGCCAGCTGCTTACTATCTCGAATTACTTTTTCCTTCAATTCTTCGTCACTCCTTAACATTTCATCGATTGTAATACCGAATAAATCACTTAAATCAATGATTACTTCAATACTGGGATAGTTCTTGCCAGTTTCCCATTTTGAAACTGACTGACGACTAACATGGAGTTTTTCAGAGAGATAAGTTTGTGACCAACCTCTTTTCTCTCTCTCCTTTTTTAATCGTTCACTAAAAATCATGTTTATCATCGTCCTTCCTATTTCCAGTATTATTAGAGTGAATAGCTAAAGTAAAGATAGTTGTAGGTGCATCAAGGTGCAACCTCTTGTTGACAACGAATAAAGCTTGTCTTATCTGTATATGGACATTTAATTTATTGAATCAAGAAGAGCACGGGACACAATTGAATAAAACATAAAAAAATCCGAATGATTGTGTAGAAATCAGTTCGGATTATTTATGTTAAAGAGAATTCAAACGACCGCTCCGGCAAAATGCTTTGCTAATATCTGCGTTTATACAAAAGTTCGTTTTTTGACATCACTGCTTTACTTATGCCCCGGCCTTTTTTCTTTCCGATAACAGAATCGTTATCAACCTAATTATATTTCTCATTAAACTTTGCAGAAGGTAAATAGTGCTTAGAAGGCTTAACGAAGTATCCGCATTGACCTTATATACATCTGATTAAGCTTCATACACTTCTTCAATATGCAAATCTGTTCGATCTTTTAAAGATATAATCTGCCCGGATTCTTTCAGTCTTACCATAGGTCTTGTAGGATTGGTGTTTTCGATGAAAACAATCTCCGCCATTTGGTTTGTTGTTAATCTAACATTCGTTCCTGTGGAGTAATTCGTCATTTCTTTTATAAACGCTTGAATGACTTCATGATCATAACGCCCGAATTGTTCTTGCTTCATTTCTTCCAGTACTTTAAAGGGAGATTGTTTCTTCCGGTAAAGCCGTGCAGACGTCATAGCATGATACATATCGCTTACGGCAATAATTTGGCTGAAACGATGAATTTTAGCCTTCCTCAAACCTAAAGGATATCCTGTGCCATCCAGCCGCTCATGATGCTGCAGAACACCCAGCTTCGCCTGGCTGCCTAATGATGTAATATTTTCCACTAAGCGATAAGAATACGCTGCATGCTTTTTCACTTCTTCATACTCTTTTTCAGTCAATGGGCCTCTCTTTTGGGTAATCGTCGAATCTATGCGAGCCATACCGCTGTCACTTAATAAACCAGCCAGACCTGCTTGAATCCATTCGCCGCGGGAGTAGCCTAATTCAGCCGCCAGAAAGGCCGAAATCAAGCCCGTGGCTACGCTGTGATGAGAGGTATAGGTTTCTTCCGTGGAATAATGATGCAGCAGAAAAAGTTCACGTTTGGAGTGCACCGCCTTTTCGATTAAAGGGACCATAAATGTACGGACTTCATGCATGTTAATAGCAGCCCCGCCATGCCACTGCTCAAACCATTCTTGATAAAGTTTAACGCATTCTAAGTAATGTTGCACAAAGGGGGTTTCTTTAGATGGAGATTCATGGAGGTTGTCTTTCTTTCGGCCGGGTGGTTTCTGTTCCGTTGGGATAAATGGTGCGCCACTTGATAACCTTGGTCCTACTTCTACCTGTTGAATACTGAACTTTTGCAAAACTGATAGATGGACGTGCTGAATGACGGTATGTTTAGGAATGATCGGTTTTTTTGTTTTTGCCATAACTTCTTTTGTAATAATGCAGCCTTCTTGTAACTGGGATGGATGTACTTTCAATACGCTCACACCTCTTTATATGTATAAAAAAGCCGCCTGCCTTACAGCGACAGGCGACTTTTTCACAATTAATTATTGTTCCGTGGAATCATCAGATTCTAAGTCTTTCGTTTCTTCTGTTTGATTTTCTTCGGCTTGAGACTCATCTGCTTCAATCGCTTCTTCAATCATTTCTTCTTCTTCTTTTTCAGATTCAATTCGGGCAACTGTCGCGACCTCTTCCTCGTCCTGTAGACGAATCAAGCGGACGCCCTGCGTATTTCTTCCTGTCTCAGAAATACTTTCTACCGGCATACGGATGAGGACACCTTGAGCAGTAATGATCATAGCGTCTTCTTCTCCTGTAACAGCTTTAGTTGCTACGACAACCCCATTCTTATCCGTCAGGTTACACGTAATGATTCCTTTACCGCCTCGATTGGTAAGTCGATAATCTTCAGCTGGTGTACGTTTACCAAAGCCTTTGCTTGTTACGGTCAGCACTTGCAAGTCGTTACTTATGATTTCCATGGAGACGACTTTGTCATCCTCTCGTAAGGAAATCCCTTTTACTCCTGCCGCTGTACGGCCCATTGTACGAATTTGATCTTCATTAAAACGAATCACATACCCGTTTTTAGTGCCGATCATAATATCCTGGGCTCCGTCCGTTAGTTTTACGGAAATTAATTCATCGTCATCTCTAAGGCCTAGAGCGATTAAGCCTCCGCGGCGAATGTTAGCAAACTGAGAGATACTTGTGCGTTTCGTAATTCCATACTTCGTCGTAAAGATGAAGTACCAGTCATCGACGAAGTCTTCTACAGCAATAACGGCATTAATCCATTCATCCCGTTCGATATTTAACATATTAATGATTGGAATTCCTTTAGCCGTCCGGCTGAATTCAGGCACTTCATACCCTTTGGCTTTGTAAACTTTCCCTTTATTAGAGAAGAATAGCAGCGTGTTGTGGGTTGAAGTCGATAACAGATGCTCTACGAAATCTTCTTCGTGTGTGCCCATCCCTTGGACACCCCGGCCGCCCCGTCGTTGTGAACGATAAGTGCTGGCTGGCAGTCTTTTCACGTAACCCTGGTGGGTTAAGGTGACAATCACTGTTTCTTCAGGAATTAAGTCTTCATCTTCAATAAAGTCTGTCCCGCCTAAAACAATTTCTGTGCGGCGTTCATCGTTAAAGCGTTCTTTTATTTCGAGAAGCTCTTCACGAATGATTTCAAGAACTTTCTCCTCGTCAGCTAAAATGGCTTTTAATTCAGCAATCAGTTTGACGAGTTCTTGATACTCTTCTTCGATTTTTTCACGTTCTAATCCAGTTAACCGCTGCAGGCGCATATCTAAAATGGCTTGAGCCTGCTTCTCGGATAAACCAAAACGTTCGATTAATCCATTTCTTGCAATTTCAGTTGTCTGAGACCCGCGGATCAATTGAATGACTTCGTCTAAATGATCCAAAGCAATACGCAAGCCTTCTAAGATGTGTGCACGTGCCTCAGCTTTTCTTAATTCATAAGCTGTGCGACGCTTAATAACAACCTTCTGGTGCTCTAAATAGTGCTCTAAGCATTGTTTTAAGTTAAGAACTTTAGGCTGACCGTCGACAAGCGCCAGTATATTAATACCAAAAGATGTCTGCAGAGCCGTCATTTTATAAAGATTGTTCAACAGTACGTTTGGATTGGCGTCTCTTCGTAATTCAATCACGACTCTTAAGCCGTTACGGTCTGATTCATCGCGCAAATCTGTAATGCCGTCAATCTTTTTATCACGCGCTAATTCCGCTATTTTTTCTACAAGACGAGCTTTGTTTACTTGATAAGGAAGCTCTGTGACGATGAGTCGTGATTTTCCGTTGGCCTGCTCTTCAATATCAACCTTCGCCCGGATCGTGATCGATCCTTTCCCAGTTTCATAGGCTTTTCGAATGCCACTCAGACCGAGGATTTGACCATGAGTCGGGAAATCAGGCCCATAGATATACTCTTCCATTAATTCCTGAATGGTAATCTCCGGGTCTTTACTTAAAGCAAGTACCCCGTCGATGACTTCACCCAATTGGTGAGGGGGGATGTTTGTTGCCATACCAACCGCAATCCCGGCCCCGCCGTTTACGAGCAGGTTTGGAAATCTTGCCGGCAGTACGAGGGGCTCTCGCTCTGTACCGTCATAGTTATCATCATAATCGATCGTATCTTTATTGATGTCTCGTAAAATTTCCATCGAAATCTTGGACATACGGGCTTCGGTATAACGCATCGCAGCGGCTGCATCGCCGTCAACGGACCCGAAGTTCCCGTGACCATCGACCAGCATGTTTCGATAGGCAAAGTCCTGCGCCATCCGCACCATCGTGTCGTACACGGCGGAGTCACCGTGGGGGTGATACTTACCAATAACTTCCCCTACAATACGTGCTGATTTTTTATAAGCTTTATCGGAATGCATGCCCAAATCGTGCATGGCATATAATATTCTTCGGTGTACTGGCTTTAAACCATCGCGAACGTCAGGAAGGGCACGCGCGACGATAACACTCATCGCGTAATCAAGGAATGAAGTTCTCATTTCATTGCTTATATTAACTTCCTCTACGCGCGGGCGTTCTGGTTGATCGACCATTTCATTACCTCCTAGTTACCTGTCGGGTGTTCAAGCTTACTCAGCTAAACGAGCAGCGTTTATTAAATATCTAAGTTTTTAACATACTGGGCATTTTCTTGAATAAAGTTACGACGAGGCTCTACTTTATCGCCCATTAATATGTCAAACGTTTCATCCGCACTAATGGCATCTTCAAGATTTACTTGCAGCAGCGTCCGTGTTTCAGGATCCATAGTCGTTTCCCACAGTTGCTCCGGATTCATCTCGCCAAGACCTTTGTAACGCTGTACGCTTGGTTTAGGAGAAGCAGGAAGCTCAGCATATAATTTATCAAGCTGTTTATCACTATAGGTGTAATAGATCGATTTTCCTTGCTGAATCTTATAAAGAGGCGGCTGAGCAATGTAAATGTAGCCGTGTTCGATCAACGGGCGCATATAGCGGTAGAAAAACGTTAACAGCAGCGTTCGGATGTGGGCACCGTCGACATCCGCATCAGTCATGATGACAATTTTATGATAACGGGCTTTAGAGATATCGAATTCTTCGCCAATCCCTGTGCCTAGTGCTGTAATGATCGTTCGCACTTCATTGTTGGATAAAATTTTATCGAGACGGGCTTTTTCAACGTTAATAATTTTTCCTCGAAGCGGTAAGATGGCCTGAAAATGACGATCCCGCCCTTGTTTAGCTGAGCCGCCGGCAGAGTCACCCTCAACGACATATAGTTCAGAGATGTTCGCATCTTTAGAGGAACAATCCGCGAGCTTACCAGGTAAGTTAGAAACTTCCAATGCGTTCTTTCGGCGCGTCAATTCACGGGCTTTTTTGGCAGCCATACGGGCTCTTGAAGCCATCAGTCCTTTTTCAACGACTTTCTTAGCCACATCCGGGTTCTCAAATAAAAATTTAGATAACCCTTCTGAGAAAAGACCATCAGTAATGGTACGAGCTTCACTGTTGCCTAGTTTGGTTTTCGTTTGGCCCTCGAACTGAGGATCCGGGTGTTTGATCGAGATAATCGCTGTTAAGCCTTCACGAACGTCATCTCCTGTTAAGTTTGGATCCGTCTCTTTAAACATATTGTTTTTACGGGCATAGTCATTAATGACACGCGTCAATCCTGTCTTAAAGCCTGACTCGTGAGTACCGCCTTCGTACGTATGAATGTTATTGGCATACGAATAAAGGTTGCTGGCAAATCCATCGTTGTACTGCATAGCGATCTCAATCGAAATGCCATCTTGTTCATCTTCAATAAAGAAAGCTTCATGCAGTGGATCACGTGTACGGTTCATATGCTCAACGTAAGATACAATACCGCCTTCATAGTAGAAGTTCTGCTTTTCTTTTTCTTCATCACGTTTATCTTCAATGGTGATGGTTAGTCCTTTATTTAAGAAAGCCAGCTCACGAATTCGGTTCGCAAGTGTCTCGTAGTTATATTCCTGGGTCTCAGAGAAAATTTCTATGTCCGGCTTAAATTGAATACGTGTTCCTGTAATATCCGTATCGTCAATGACTTTTAAATCTTCCTGTGGCACACCGCGGTGGTATTCCTGGTAATGGACCTTGCCATCACGATGCACAAAAATTTCAAGTTTAGAAGAAAGGGCGTTTACAACAGAAGCTCCAACACCGTGGAGACCTCCTGACACTTTATAGCCCCCGCCGCCAAATTTACCTCCAGCGTGGAGGACCGTCATAATGACTTCTACTGCCGGGCGGCCGGCTTTTTCGTGCATACCGACAGGCACACCTCGTCCATTGTCGATAACGGTAATACTATTGTCTTCTTCAATGATCACTTGGATATGATCACAAAATCCGGCCATCGCCTCATCTATACTATTGTCGACGATTTCCCATACTAAATGGTGAAGACCTTTCTCGTTCGTTGAACCAATATACATACCGGGGCGTTTACGTACGGCTTCTAACCCTTCAAGCACCTGTATCTGATTCTCATCATACGCCTGTTTTTCTTCTAAAATCTCTTCTTTCATGGTACTTTCACCTACATTTCTCAAGTGATATATGCCTAAGCTTCCGTCTCATCCGTGTAGTCTTCTAATCTATTTAAACTCGTCATCATGTTCGCTCGTTTTTTTAAGGTATAAACAGACAGCGGACTAAAATATATATAGTCTTTCGTAATGACAACAGCCTTTGCTTCATTTTCATCTGTTTCTACGACTCGTTTATTTTTGCGTTGATTAAAGATCATCTCTTCGATAATAGACGAAGAGGATAATAACGTATGATCAATAATACTTACAACATCTTTCGACTGGATCACGTGGTCATCCCCAATATGAATGAACAACTTGTCACCTCATTTCTGAACTTCGATTTTACCGGCTGAAACATGAAAAATTTCCGCTTCTTTGAGCGCTTCATGTTCAATCCCATCGATGCTCGTTGTCGATACAAACGTTTGTACTTTACCTTGAATGGTATGAAGTAAATGCGATTGTCTATAGTCATCAAGTTCACTTAACACATCATCTAACAAAAGGATCGGGTATTCACCAACCTCGCTATGAATCAATTCGATCTCTGCGAGTTTCAAAGAGAGGGCGGTCGTCCGCTGCTGACCTTGGGAGCCATACGTCTGTACATCTTTGCCGTTGACGTAAAATACTAAATCATCGCGGTGCGGACCAGCAAGTGTTGTTCCACGTTCAATCTCTTTTGCTTCTATATCTTGAAACTTTTTTTCAAAGTTTATCTTTATTGTTTCCAAATCCATTTCCTCTGATACTTGAACACTAGCATCATAAGCTATTTCTAAAGATTCAAGCTGGCGGCTGATTCCTTCATGTATGGGTACAGCCCATGTTCTCAAGAGATGAAGAAACTTAAACCTCCGCTCCACAATCGTAACGGCATGCTCAATCAGCTGATCAGTCAACACCTGGAGCATCGTTCGATCAGCAGAGGGTTTCCGCTGCAGTTCTTTCAATAAGTGATTTCGCTGCTTAAGAACCTTCTGAAATTGTCCTAAATGATAGATATAACGAGGCTGAATTTGTCCAATTTCCATGTCAATAAACCGACGACGCACCTGAGGGCTCCCCTTTACCAGGTTTAAATCCTCAGGTGCAAACATTACGACATTTAACGCACCAATATAATCGCTCAATCTTTTCTGCTCGATATGGTTAAGCTTTGCTTTCTTTCCTTTCTTGGAAAAAATGATTTCAAGAGGAAACCGCCGATTGCGTTTATATATACTACCTTTTATTTTAGCATACTCTTCGTCCCACTGTATGAGTTCCTTATCACGCGGAGTTCTGTGGGAGCGAGTAAACGCTAAAGCGTAGATCGCTTCCATTAAATTTGTTTTCCCTTGTGCATTTTCTCCAATGATCACGTTGATTTTATCATCAAAAGTCAGTGAGAGCTGGTCATAGTTTCGATAGGACCGCATAGATAGTTCATGTATATACATAAAAGGTTATTTCCGGTTATTCTTCCCGGACAACCTCGAAATCTCCAAACTCTGGAATGTTTACAATATCTCCCAGGTAAAGTTTTCGTCCACGGCGCTGCTCTCTTTCACCATTTACGTAGACTTCAAATTCCGCTAGAAAAATTTTGACCATCCCACCTGATTCTACTACATTGCTCAATTTCAAAAATTGACCAAGAGGTATATATTCTGTAGATATTTCAATACGTTCGCTCATATATTCACCCTATTTTTCATGGTTTGTCTTAATATCTATTTTACTAAAGATATGCCATTAAGAAAAGCAAACCGAAGAATATAACAGAAAATAGCTATATTGTCCGTTATTTCATACTAAAAATAAAAAACCGTCATGATTTTCACATCATAACGGTTGATTTTCCAAATTAATACGTACGAACCGGCAATATTAGCTGTAAAATTTGTTCGTCATCCACAGGACGTATTACGAAAGGACGCATAGCACCTGTAAATTCTACTTTCACCTGATCATAATTTACGGCTTTTAAAGCATCCATCATATATTTAGCACTGAATGAAATCTTTAATTCTTCTCCGTTAATTTCATCGGCTACGACTTCTTCTACTACATTTCCTACCTCTGGAGAGTTTCCGTTGATTTCAATTTGATTGCCTTCTTTTGTAATCAAACGGACGACATTGTTACGGTTCTCTTTCGCTAATAAAGAAGCGCGGTCAATGGATTGCAGTAACTCTTTCGTGTCAATTTTAACGATCGTTTTACTTTGTTCAGGAATAAGACGTGAAGTTTCAGGATAATTTCCTTCCAGCAGCCGCGACAGGAAATATAAATGTTTCGTTCTAAATAACACTTGGTTTTCAGTCACGCTTACTTCAATGGTCTCTTCAGAATCAGCTAAAATCTTATTTAATTCATTTAAGCTTTTTCCAGGAATAACTACTGCAGGAATATCCCCTTGACCGTCACGTTTTTCCAAAGGAATTTTACGTGCAGCTAACCGGTGGCTGTCAGTGGCCGTAAAGGCCAATTCTTCGCCCTCTAGTTTTACGTGCACACCTGTAAGAATGGGACGAGTTTCTGATGAAGAAACAGCAAAGACCGTTTGTCGTATTAAACTTTTTAATAGATCGATAGGCAGTTCAAAACTGTCCTCAGTATGTAATTGAGGAAGCTGCGGATATTCTTCGGCATCTTGTCCATTTAAGTGAAATTCAGCTTTACCTGAACGAATCGTTACGTTTCTTTTATCATCACTCTCAATATCTACGTTCTTTTGAGGAAGTTTACGAACGATATCAGGAAAATACTTAGCTTGAAGAACAATACTTCCAGGTTCAATATTTTCTACATATACAATTCCATCTTCTTCGGCGGGTATAAATGATTCTATAGAAATATCTGAATCACTACCTGTTAATTTTACTCCGGTTGAAGTTGCTTCTAATTTAATTCCTGTAAGGATCGGGATCGTCGTTCGTGAAGAAATAGCTTTCATTACATTTTGAACGCTCTCCATTAATTGTTCTCGTTGTATTGAAAATTTCATGGGAGAAACTCCTCCTGTATATATTAATTATTATTTAAAAAAGTAGTAATAGAAGTAATAGGCGCTGTGGATTTGTGGATAACCTATATTTTCATAGCGAATGCGTGCCTATCCACATGTGGATAGGTTGTTGATCAATGTGACTCACTTATTCACACTATTCAGCTAGTGAGATTTTAGTTGTTCGGTAATTTCATCAAGTTCTCTCTGTAATTGTTGGTCCGTGGCAATCATTTTAGAGATTTTTTCATGGGCATGGATGACTGTTGTATGATCTCTTCCTCCAAATTCCTCCCCGATCTTCGGTAAAGAAAAGTCTGTTAGTTCTCTTGATAGATACATAGCTATTTGACGTGGAAAGGCCACGGATTTCGTACGTTTCTTAGCAGGAAAATCTTCTAATCTTATATTATATTTCTCACCGACCATTTCTTGAATAGCTTCAATTGTAATGACTCGCGGCTTTGAGCTTGGAATGATATCTTTTAAAGCTTCTGCTGCTAACGAAGCGTTTATATCATGATTAATTAAGGATGAATAAGCGACAACGCGTATGAGTGCACCTTCAAGCTCACGGATGTTTGTATCGATTTGATTCGCAATATAAAGCATCACTTCGTTAGGAATATCAAGGCCTTCAGCTTTGGCTTTTTTCCTTAGAATAGCTATCCTTGTTTCAAGATCAGGAGGGGTGATATCCGTGATTAAGCCCCACTCAAACCTTGAACGCAGCCGATCTTCTAAAGTAGGGATCTCTTTAGGTGGACGGTCACTAGAGATCACAATTTGTTTACTTTCTTCATGAAGCGTATTAAATGTATGGAAAAATTCTTCCTGGGTTTGTTCTTTTCCAGCTAAGAATTGAATATCATCAATTAATAAAACGTCGACACTTCGGTATTTATTACGAAAGTTGACGGCTTTGTTGTCTCGAATTGAATTAATAAACTCATTTGTAAATTTCTCAGATGATAGATAGACAACCTTCGCATTGGGATTGTGATCCAGTACATAATGTCCAATCGCATGCATCAAGTGTGTTTTTCCAAGTCCTACGCCACCGTAGATGAACAAAGGGTTATAGGCTTTTGCCGGCGCCTCGGCTACAGCTAGTGAAGCGGCATGGGCGAATCTGTTTCCTGATCCAATAACAAATGTGTCAAAGGTATACTTGGAATTAAGCATGCTCTGGGTTGATTCATCATTTCCTGAATTTCTAACATCAGGTACTTTTTTATCTGCCAGCTTCACATCATCGAGACTATCATCTTTCGTCTCTGGAATAATGAATTTAGTAGATAATTGAGCTCCAGTTACTTCATGTAAAGTCTCGACGATCAGCCCTTCATACTGGTTTTCGAGCCAATCGCGTGCGAACTCATTTGGAGCTACAATCGTCAGGGTATTGTCGCTGAGAGAATCTGCTTTTGTGGCTTTCAACCAAGTTTCGAAGCTCGGTTTACTAATTTTTTCTTTCATTTTCTCTAACGTGTTATCCCATAATTCGTGTATATTCTCCAAGATTTCACCCCTTTCTTCCGTTTAAAGAAAACAAAAAAGCCTTCCGTTCTCTTTTTCGAACGACACCGAAAGATCGAAAGGCTATTGTACAATGTTTGTGTAATGTGTAAACGACTTTTCCTTCGTAAAAAGTGTGGATGCATTAATTCGTGTACCGTGCAGGATCATCCATGTTATTTTCATTATCCACAAGAGTGTTGATAAGTGTTTTAACAACTCTGTTAATAAATGTCCACACGTTATCCACAGTCTGTGTATAGTTTTTTCGGTCCATGAAATTAATTCACGCTTAAACACAAATATAATACCAGATAAAATCACTTCATGCAATGCTTTGGACAAACTTATCCACAAGCCCCACACCTTGTAGATAATATTCCTCCACAACACTAGATTTTGTGATTATCTTGTCGATATTTGTTGTGGATACTCTAATTTGGTCAAAAAAATTATACACAACCGGTGTGAATGTTCTCTAAATAAGTCTATTTTACGCACCTCTTATTGTTATGTAACAGCTTCTGTTATATAACTGTTGCTATTTCTTAACCTTAGAATTCTACTCATTTAGGATTGACATAAAAATAGCAATTGATTATAATTATCGGGACTGCCTTTTAGATGTATGTAATGTAATTGGAATTTTCCTCAGGAGGTGTATATATAATGAAACGCACATTTCAACCAAATAATCGTAAACGTAAGAAAGTACATGGCTTCCGCAGCCGCATGAGCACGAAGAATGGTCGCAGAGTTCTTGCTCGCCGCCGCAGCAAAGGAAGAAAAGTATTATCAGCATAGGCCACTGAATTCCTCAGTGGTCTTTTTTTCTAGTTAAAGTTTAGATGAGGGCGAGAGCGCTTTTCTTTACGAAGGGGCATAAGATCATGAAGAAAACTTACCGGATTAAAAAAAATAAAGAATTTCAACAAGTCTTTCACCATGGTCAGTCATTCGCAAATCGGCAGCTTGTCCTTTATTATTTAAAGAAAAAGGATCAGTCCCATTTTCGAATTGGTCTGTCGGTAAGTAAAAAAATTGGACATGCCGTTATGAGGAACCAGATTAAAAGATACTTAAGACAAGCCTTTCATGAGTTGGAGGATCAAATTCAATCCGATTACGACCTCGTTATTATTGCCAGAAAACCAACTCATCAAATGAGGTTTCATGAAATAAAAAGCAGCTTGACTCATGTTCTTCATAAATCCAGGCTGCTGAAGAAGAAGTCGCGAAACTGACATTTTTATATAGTCATTACCTATTAAAAAGTGCTACACTATCTTATAGTGAAAGTGAATGTATAAGGAGGAAGGACGTTGCGTAACAAATGGATAGCATTACTTGCGATGACAGGTGTGCTTACGTTCTTATCCGGGTGTACCGAAATTAATCAGGAAATCACCAAGGATAGTACAGGTTTTTGGAATGAATATATCGTTTATCCACTATCTCAAACACTACAATTTTTTGCAGATTCGACAAACGGAAGCTATGGATTGTCGATCATTATTGTAACGATCATTATTCGATTAGTATTACTTCCACTAAACGTAAAGCAGCTGAAAAGTTCAAAAGCAATGCAGGAAATACAACCTCAGCTTCAAGAATTACGCCAAAAATATAGTTCGAAAGACCAAAAAACTCAGCAGCAGCTTCAGCAGGAAACGATGCAGCTCTTCCAGAAAAATGGAGTGAACCCGCTGGCTGGTTGTTTACCAATCGTCGTGCAGATGCCGGTATTAATTGGGTTTTATCATGCGATTATGCGGACTGAGACTATTCAAACGCATGATTTCTTATGGCTGCAGCTAGGGACAGCAGATCCATTCTTAGCGATCTTGACAGCCGCCACGACATTCTTACAGCAAAAACTTATGATGGCCGGAGGAGCAGCGGCGCAGAACCCGCAGATGCAGATGATGCTTTATATCATGCCGTTAATGATCGGTACCTTTGCATTCTTCTTCCCATCAGCACTAGCGTTATACTGGATCGTCGGTAACATCGTTATGATCTTACAAACTTTATTTATTCGTAAGCCAATGATGAAAGATACGACGGGAGGCACGGCCAAGTGAAGCAGCTGACTGCTACTGGTACTACAGTTGAAGAAGCGGTCCAATCAGCACTAGAACAATTACAAACATCAAAGGACCAAGTAAATGTTGAAGTCATTGATGAAGGTAAAAAAGGGTTTTTTGGAGTATTTGGAACAAAGCCGGCGATCGTTAAAGTCGCTATTCAGAAGGATCCTGTGCAGGACGCTGAAACATTCATCTTAGAAGTAGCAGAACAAATGGGGGCCCCTGTTCAAGTAAAATCAGAGACAAGCGGGCGAGACATATTTATTGAAATGACAGGTGAGAAAATCGCCATGTTGATCGGTAAACGTGGACAAACTCTTAATTCACTGCAATATTTAGCTCAGTTAGCCGTCAATAGAGAAACGGATCAGTACTTTACGATCGTACTCGACGCAGAAAACTATCGAGAAAGACGTAAAGAAACGCTTGAAAACTTAGCTCATCGATTAGCTGATAAGGCGCTTCGGATCGGAGAAGCCGTAAAACTGGAACCAATGCCGTCCTATGAAAGAAAGATTATTCATGCGGCATTGCAAGATAACGATAAAGTAGAAACGGATTCTGCAGGAAATGACCCAAAACGTCATATTGTCATCCGTCCGGTTTAATAGAAATGCTTCTGTCAAAAATGGCAGAAGTATTTTTTATTGTTTTAGAAATTTATAAAATAATCCTCAAACCGATAGGTGTTTGGTTTAGGCATATATTATCTCCCAGAGCGCTTGCACCTATCTTAGTAAATTTTAATGGTATAGAAAGTTATCCCCATGTGGATAATTTTTCTTAAGTCTTCCCAAAACACCCCTTGATGTGATAATCTATTATGTTAGTGAGTTTAAAATTTAAGCAGTTCTTTACCTGCTTTTATCCCCTTGTGGATAAATATAGATGTTAAAAATTAAAGGAGGTGACCGCGTGTGGAAATGGATACGATAACGGCGATATCAACACCAATGGGAGAAGGAGCTATCGCTATCGTTCGATTAAGCGGTCCTGAGGCTGTACCCATTGCAGATACTCTATTTCGAGGAAAAGATTTAAATCAGGTGGATTCCCATACCATGCATTATGGAAAATTAATGGATCCACAAACAGATGAAATGGCCGAAGAAGTCATGGTTTCAATTATGAGGGCACCGAAAACTTTCACAAGAGAAGATGTTGTTGAGATCAACTGTCATGGCGGACTTGTGTCCGTTAATCGTGTATTAGAAATAGCATTAGCCAGCGGGGCCCGCTTAGCTGAGCCTGGAGAATTTACGAAACGCGCCTTCATGAACGGCCGAATCGACCTTTCCCAGGCGGAAGCCGTTATGGATCTGATCCGGGCGAAAACGGATCGAGCGATGAACGTTGCTTTAAAACAGATGGACGGAAGATTATCTCATTTGATTCAAGACCTTCGACAAAAGCTGCTTGAAACACTAGCCCACGTGGAGGTTAATATCGATTACCCTGAATATGATGATGTGGAAGAAATGTCGAATGACATGATGCGCGAGAAGACGAAGGAAGTTTTAGAAGAAGTAGACAACCTCCTGGAAACAGCTCGCCAGGGTAAAATTTTAAGAGAAGGACTCGGGACAGCTATCATTGGCAGGCCGAACGTTGGTAAATCTTCTCTTATGAATGCACTCGTCCATGAAAATAAAGCTATCGTAACGGAGGTTCCGGGAACAACGCGAGACGTGATTGAAGAATACGTTAACGTCCGCGGTGTGCCCCTCCGATTAATAGATACAGCCGGAATTCGTGAAACAGAAGATATTGTCGAACGAATCGGCGTGGAACGTTCCAGGCAAGTATTAAAAGAAGCCGACCTTATTCTTCTCGTGTTAAACTATGGAGATGAATTGACCGAAGAAGACCGGAAGCTTTTTGAAGCGGTTCATGACATGAATGTTATCGTTATCGTTAATAAAATGGACCTTGATCAGAAGCTGGATTTTGATGAAGTCAAAAGATTAGCAGCTGATCATGACGTTATATCGACAGCACTCATTCGTGAGGAAGGCATCGATCAACTCGAAAACGCCATCGCAAACACGTTCTTTGAAGGTGATTTGGATGCCGGCGATATGACATATGTATCCAATGTTCGCCACGTGCAATTGCTGAAGCAAGCCAGGCAGGCTTTAGAAGATGCGCAAAACGGTATGGATATGGGCGTTCCTATTGATGTCGTGCAGATTGATGTTACGAGAACATGGGAGCTGCTGGGAGAAATTATTGGAGATGCCGTTCACGAAAGTTTAATTGATCAACTGTTTTCACAGTTTTGCTTAGGGAAATAAAATAATAAAAGGAGAGACGACCAAAATGACTTACGATGCAGGGCATTATGATGTAATTGTAATTGGTGCCGGTCATGCTGGAGTGGAAGCCGGGCTTGCTGCTGCTAAACGCGGGGCAAAAACGCTTATGCTGACACTAAACTTAGATTTGGTTGCTTTTATGCCGTGTAACCCGTCCATTGGCGGACCGGCAAAAGGTGTTGTCGTCCGTGAAATCGACGCTTTAGGCGGTGCGATGGGCAAGGTAATAGATAAAACGCATATTCAAATGCGTCTTCTAAATACAAGAAAAGGACCAGCTGTACGTGCGCTTCGCGCGCAGGCAGATAAGCCTTTATATATTAAAGAAATGAAACGAGTATTGGAAAGCCAGGAGAACTTGACGCTTCGTCAAGGAATGGTGGAGAAACTGCTCGTGGAAGACGACCAGATTAAAGGGGTCGTTACGGAAACAAAAGCTGCGTACTACGCACCGACTGTTATCGTGACAACCGGTACTTTCATGCGCGGACGCGTCATCATTGGCGATCTTTCTTATGAAAGTGGACCAAACAACCAGCGTACCTCTGTATCTCTTTCAGAGCAGCTGGAGGAGCTTGGCATTGAAATGGTCCGTTTTAAAACAGGAACACCAATGCGTGTAAACAGCCGTACGATTGATTATTCTAAAACTGAAATTCAGCCGGGTGAAGAGGAGCCGCGTTTCTTTTCTTATGAAACGACGGACTTTATTACCGATCAGATTCCTTGCTGGCTGACGTATACCAACGAAGAAACGCATAAAATCATTAACGATAATCTTGGATTATCCGCCATGTACTCCGGAATGATTAAAGGGACAGGGCCGCGTTACTGCCCATCCATTGAAGATAAAATTGTACGCTTTAACGATAAACCGCGTCACCAGATCTTCCTTGAACCAGAAGGACGTGACACGGAAGAAGTATACGTTCAAGGACTTTCAACATCTCTGCCGGAATTTATACAGAAGCAGATGATGGAGACAGTACCTGGGTTAGAGAAAGCAGAAATCATGCGTGCAGGCTATGCGATTGAGTATGATTCAGTCGTACCGACGAAATTGTGGCCGACACTTGAAACGAAGCAAATCAGCGGGCTGTTTACAGCAGGGCAGATCAATGGAACCTCAGGCTATGAAGAAGCAGCGGGTCAAGGCTTAATGGCTGGAATTAACGCTGCAGCTAAAGCTCTTGATCTAGAGACGCTGATCTTAGATCGCTCCCAGGGCTATATCGGCGTCATGATCGACGACCTTGTTACAAAGGGAACGGATGAGCCGTATCGTTTGCTTACGTCTCGCGCTGAATTCCGTTTAATGCTTCGTCACGATAATGCAGATCTGCGCCTAACTGAAATTGGTCACCGTATCGGAACGATTTCAGATGAACGCTATGAACGCTTCCTTGAGAAAAAGCGTTTGATCGAAGAAGAGAAGAAACGTTTAGACAGCGTAATTTTAAAACCGACAGAAGACGTTCAAGCAGCGATTGAAGCATCAGGCGGAAGCCCGTTAAAAGAAGCGGTTCGTGCCATGGATCTTCTTCGTCGTCCTGAAATGAAATATGACGTAATCGCAAAGCTGACACCGAGTGAAGTACCTTTAAGCGATGACGTAGCTGAGCAAGTAGAAATTCAGGTCAAATACACGGGCTATATTAAAAAGGCGCTTGAACAGATTGAACGCATGCGTAAAATGGAAACAAAAACAATACCTGAAGATATTGATTACGATGATGTACACGGCTTAGCAACGGAAGCACGCGAGCGTTTAAAAGAAGTCCGCCCATTATCAGTCGGTCAGGCTTCTCGTGTGTCCGGTGTTAATCCTGCAGACGTTTCCATCCTGCTTGTCTATATTGAGCAAGGCAAAATTGCCCGCGTTTCCGGCGAATAAGGAAAGGATGACTCTATGGATACGAAAACCTTTCTAACAGCACTAAAAGAACAAGGAATTGAACTTAATGAGCAGCAGGAGAAACAATTTCAACACTATTTTAAGATCCTGGTGGAGTGGAATGAGAAGATGAATTTAACTGCGATCACAGATGAAGAAGGCGTGTATTTAAAACACTTCTACGATTCATTAACCGCAGCGTTTTATTATGATTTTACTCAGCCGCTTCGTATTTGTGATGTGGGAGCGGGGGCTGGTTTTCCCAGTATTCCATTAAAAATCGTTTTTCCTCACTTAAAAGTGACGATTGTCGATTCATTGAAGAAACGTATCACCTTTTTAAACCACTTAGCCCATGAATTAGGGCTGAAGGATGTCGCTTTTTATCACGATCGTGCAGAGAACTTCGGTAAAAATCCAAAGTTCCGTGAAGGCTACAATCTCGTGATGGGGCGTGCAGTTGCCCGCATGTCGGTACTAAGTGAACTTTGCTTACCTTTAACGGAAAAGGGCGGCGTCTTTATGGCGATGAAGGGGCCGAACTTAGAAGAAGAACTTCAGGATGCAAAGGTAGCGATTCAAACTGTAGGCGGTGAGTTAATCGATGTCCACACGTTTGAGCTTCCAGAGGAAGGCAGCGAGCGTAACATTGCGTTGATTGAAAAACGCCGGAAAACACCAAAAAAATACCCGCGTAAAGCGGGAACACCGAATAAAGCACCGATTGAATAAAAAGTAGGGGTGAAAGAGAGAAACTTAGTTCTTTCTTTCACCTCGTAGAGTAAACATTTCTTGTATTAGGAAGAGGAAAGGGTTTTAGGAAACGACTCCCTTTCCATGGGCGAATGGTGTGCCTCCTCAGGCTTTATCAGCCTTCCGGGGTCACACCTTATTCGTATCTCCCATAGGAGTGTCGCCGTTTCCTAAAACCTTTATCGATAAAAGAAACCAGTGGAAATATTGTAAAAGCCGTCTACTAATAAACCAGAGGCTTTTAGAGCGTCTGTTTTACAATGGCTCCAACGCCCATTCTTATAAAAAGTGATGGAAAAAGAGGAGACTCCCGCGGGACAAGCAGACAGGGAAAAACTCGTAGAAGCGACTCTATTTCCAGTTTCTTTTCTCCAGACAAAATGGAGATACTGTGTGCTCCTATATCTATCCAAGCTTTTACTACAGGTTGAAAACGCCCTGCTTTTTCTCAGAAAAGCAGGGCGTTTTTTATCGTACTATAATAATTTCAGTAATTCTTCGTTAAACTTAACTTTTTCATCATACACAAGACCATGGCCGCTTTCTTCAAATGTAATTAACTGACTGTCAGGGATTCCTTTCTGCAGCTCGAGCGCAAATTGATAGTCGCAAATTTCGTCCTTTTTCCCATGCATAAGTAAGACGGGCACTTTGATTTGATCAAGCTCTCCTCGTAAATCCTCGTCTCGCAGTGATTCCGCACAGCCGATTGTTGCGTGCGCAGCGGCCTGGAGTCCTAAACCGAGAAACCATTCCTGCAGCGCTTCTGATGTCGTGGTTTCATAAAAATTGCTGCCAAACTCTGTAAGGGCAGCTGGACGGTCCTGCTTAATTGCATCAATGAGACCAGTGACTTCTTCTTTTGGCATCCCGAAGTTGAATCCGTCTCTTTGCGTAAAGCTGGGCGCAGCCGCACCAATTAAGATCAATTTAGCTAATTCATCATTCGCGTATTTTGTCGCGTATCTTATGGAAATCGGACCTCCCATAGAGAATCCCGCTAAATAAAAATTTTTCAACTGCAAATATTCTACTACCACTTTGATATCATGGGCGAGCGTGTCGTAATCATAGCCAAAAGCCGGTTTGTCCGATTGACCGAACCCTCGTAGATCAATCCCGATAAAACGATAGCCTTTTTTCGGCAGTTCATTCATTTGATATTCAAACATTTGGTGATTGACGGGCCAGCCGTGAATAAACACTATGGGCTGACCTTCTCCAATATCTTGTACGAACAGTTCAACGTGGTGATCGACTTCTATTGAATGTGACATCCCATCAAACTCCTTTTATAAAATTCTTCCATATTAATCTTCCCTGCTTTAGGAATGATAAACTTTTATGTATTCTTAATGAAAAAGGAGGCAGGCTGTAATGGAAATTATCGTTATATCGGATACTCATTTGCCTAAAAAGAACAGGGGACTGCCTCCTGTTCTTAAAGATGAGATGAAAAAGGCGGACTTAGTTATTCATGCCGGGGATTGGCAGACGCCTGAAGTATATGAACAAATTAAGCAATTTGGCGATCTGGCGGGTGTATATGGAAATGTAGATGGAGACGAGATAAAAGCTCTCGTTCCAAGAAGAGAAATTTTACATGTGAAAGGTTTTACTATAGGAATTGTTCATGGGCATGGGGAAAAGAAGACAACAGAACAGCGGGTGATCGAAGAGTTTGCAGAGGAAGAAGTGGACGTGATTATTTTCGGTCATTCTCACCTTCCACTGCTTCGTTTCGTAAAAAAGACAATGCTGTTTAATCCTGGATCGGCTACAGATAAACGTCGTCTCCCTTATTATTCTTATGGCAAACTAACGATCGAGGAGGATATTTACGCTTCCCATCATTTTTATTCTTCTTTGCTTTGACAGCTGGGGCAGAAATAGCACCTTCTTGATGCAGCCCTGAATTTTACAATTTCTGTGCCGCATATTCGACAAGGTTCTCCTCCACGGTTAAATACCCAGTGACGATACTGCCAGCGTTTCTCGCCTTGAGCTTTTAAACGTTCCGCCAATTCAAGGTCGTTGGTAATACCTTTATGCTCATAGGAACGCCACATGAGTTCAATACTTGCCTTAGCGGCCTTTTCAAGCTGTACAGGAGTACAATCCATTGGTCTTATTTCTGGATGAATCCCTGCAACGAATAAAATCTCACTGCGTAAATAATTGCCGATTCCAGCGATAAAAGCCTGATCCAGCAAGAGAGCGGTCCATCTTCTTCGTCGGAACCGATCACTTTTAAAGCGGGCCGCCAGGGCATCAGCCGTGATCGGTTCGCTTAACAAGTCAGGTCCTATTTTTGCAATGAAAGGATGATGATCCACTTCATAGTTACGCAGCACTTCGATATCTGAAGCACTGTAAAGCAGTGCCGATTTATTTTCATTATGGATTGCTAAGCGTAACTGGCGGTTGGTCTTAGGATAATTGTAAGCATTGCGGACATACCATTTTCCGTACAGCTGATTGTGAGAGTATATGGTATAGTCATTCGTAAATTGAATGAGCATCGCTTTTCCTTTTGTATCAACTTTTGTTACTTTTTGTCCTTTAAGTACATCTTCATAATCCTGCAAGTGGGGAAAAGCAAAATGAAGATCAAGAACCGTTCGATCTTTTAAGGCTTTTTCAACTTGATCGGCTGCTTTTCTTATCTCTGGTCCTTCGGGCATAATATAGTTCTCCTTCACATCATTTCTTTTCCTGCTTCCCTAAACCTAATTACTTAATCGCGGTAATATCCCCTTTCTCCTTGATTATAAAAAGAAGGAACCCGTACGCTGAAGGTTCCTTCTTTGGTTCCATGTTAACTTGTCATAATCATTCCGCCGTTAATATGAATAAACTGGCCGGTGATATAAGTGGAATCATCAGAAGCGAGAAGAACGTAGCTTCCGACATGTTCAACCGGCTGACCAGGTCGTCCCATCGGCGTATTCGTTCCGAATTCCTCTACTTTATCTTCAGGGAATGTAGCCGGGATAAGCGGCGTCCAAATTGGCCCTGGCGCTACTCCATTGACACGAATCCCTTTCTCAACTAACTGTTCTGCCATTGAACGCGTAAATGCAACAACAGCGCCTTTCGTTGCTGTGTAATCGACTAACTGAGCATTTCCTTTATAAGGATTCACAGATGCCGTGTTAATAATTGCACTCCCGCTCTTCAAGTGAGGAAGAGCCGCTTTCGTTAAGTGGAACATGGAATAAATATTTGTTTTAAATGTACTTTCCAGTTGTTCTGTAGAGATGTTCAAAATATCTTCCGTTGGATGTTGTTCAGCTGCATTATTCACTAAAATATCCAAGCCGCCTAATTCATTCACGGTACGCTCGACGGCATCTCGACAGACGGATTCTTCCCCAACATCTCCGGGAATTAAAATCGCTCGTCTTCCTTCCGCTTCGACCTTTTCCTTCGTGTATTCTGCATCTTCGTGTTCGTCGAGATAAGAAATCGCTACATCGGCCCCTTCTTTGGCATAGCCAATAGCAACGGAACGGCCTATGCCGCTGTCTCCTCCCGTGATCAAAGCAATTTTATTAACAAGTTTATTTCCACTGCGATAATCATCATCAGCCTGCAGCGGCAGGGGATCCATCTTTGGCTCTACACCAGGCTGATTTTCTTGTTGTTGGCCCGGCTGTCCTTGTGTTTGTCGATTCATACGATCCATTTCTTATTCCTCCTTGATTCGATTCCTATTCTTTTACATTGATTCCACGTCATGCAAATCTCAAACTAAAACTTTTAATCAAAACATTATTTTAAAATAAAATAATTTAGTAATATTTGTAACAATGCTTTTTTGAATTCAGCTTAAACGCGCATTATACAAGGGTTTTTCAGGTTTCCTTCTTCGCCCTTTGTAATAATGCATGAATAATATCCCAAATTCTAAAAAAAGACGTGTGAGAAAGGTTTTTAAGTTTTTACATATGGGAACGTACCTTATGTAGGACGAGATTATGGTGACATAAAGGATGGTGGAATTTGACCCAAAATGGAAACGAGAACAACGAATCAAAAGGGATGTTGAGCAAAGTTGAAGGGGGTATGAAGAAAACAGCAAGAGCTGTAAAAAACCAATGGCCCCGCGTTTCTAGAGTTGTAAAAAAATCCGATGATCCAATTGAAGCCAAAGAACACGCTGAAGAAGAAGTAAAAGACGAAATGAGCGATCAAGTTCGTAAGCAGTTTAAAAAGCAGCTGCAATCGAAAGCTAATAAATTAACTGAAAACCTGCAAGAGAAGAAAGAAGAAAATGCAGAAAAAGTCCACGAAAAAGCTGAAGAAGCTCAAGATAAAATGCAGGAAAATTTATTAGAAGTTCGAGAAGGTTTAGCTTCATTTAAAGAATCCGGGGAACAACTGCAGGAAAAAATAGACGAGAATAAAAAGTTGAGTAAGTCTAATAGTAACAATAAGCTAAAAGGCGCACAGGACATTAAAGGCGTTTCTAACATCAAAGGGTACAATCAAGTCAAAGGTGCAAACGATATTAAAGGTGTATCTAATATTAAAAGTTACGATGAAGTGAAAGGCCCTAAAGATGTAAAAGGAATTGAAAATATAAAAACTTATTTTTAAAAAGGAGAGAGGAGAACAATTATGGCTATTCAAAAATCAACAGATAGTTCAAGCTTAGCAGAAGTAATTGACCGTATTCTAGATAAAGGGATTGTAATTGATGCATTTGTTCGAATTAACGTAGTGGGAATCGAACTTATTACTGTAGAGGCTCGTGTCGTAGTAGCGAGTGTGGACACATGGCTTCGTTATGCAGAAGCAGTTGGACTGCTTCGTGATGAGGTAGAAGAAGAAGGCCTGGGCGGACGCTTAGGTGATCAAGACTACTCCCAGTCAAATTCTCAGGAGAATGAGCGCGCACAATTTAACATTTAAAGGTAAAGGAGGGCTAGAGGAGAAGCTCTAGCCTTCTTCTTATCTATTTGGGAAGGTGATGGAATAACGTATGAAAATTATGGACAATGTCACGCAGTTTTTTAAAGAACATATTGCTCCGCCTCATAAGATCATCTCTGTTAAAAAACAAGAGGAAGATGAAGGGTGGAGAGTACTTGTAGAAGTTATTGAAGAACGAGAGTATATGCGGAGATACGCTCATGACGAAATGATCGGGCTGTATGAAGTGACGGTGGATAACGATAAAGAAGTAACAGAATTCAACCGGATCAGTCTTCGTTTCCGCAGTGATCTGGAAGAGCAGCAGGCTGAATAGAGCAGGGAGGGCAGAGAATGACGAGTTTAACAGGAAGCATTAAACCTCAATCACAGCAGGACGTCTACAACGATCCTTATTTTAAAAGTTTAATTAAACGATCCTTACGCTATCTTTCCACTGGCTATCCTGTTCATTTTACCGGACCTTCAGGGATTGGAAAAACCACCCTTGCTCTCCATATCGCAAAACAGCGGAAAAGACCAGTCCTTCTCATAAACGGAAACAAGGATTTATCGAATGAGGATCTCATTGGGGCGTATACCGGTTATAGACGGAAAAAACTCAATGATAATTTTGTTCGCACCGTTCATAAGATAGAGGAAAATATTTCAGAGGAATGGGTCAATGGACGTCTGTATGAAGCGGTTAAGGAAGGATATACCGTTGTTTATGACGAGTTTACCCGGTCTCAGCCAGAAACCAATAATTTATTTTTATCGATCTTAGAGGAAAAGATTCTCCCGCTGTATGGAACAAAACGTACAGAATCATTTATTGATGTTCACCCGGATTTCTCCATCATCTTTACGAGTAACCCGGCGGAGTATGCGGGGGTCTATCAGTCTCAAGACGCATTGTTAGATCGAATGGTAACGTTGCCAGTGGAATATATGGATGAGGAAGCGGAGACCGCCATTGTCACGAAGAAAACAAAAATCAGCGAGAAGAAAGCTTCGGCCATCGTAGGTTTTGTTAATCGCGTCAGAGGTTTATGTGAAAATGACGTGGCAAGCTTAAGCTTACGCTCCTCCATTATGATAGCTCAAGTCGTAGAGCGCTATAATATTAAAGTTAAAGGGGATAATCCTGAGTTTCAGGACGTCTGCCTGGATATTACTTTATTTCCTTTACGGGCATGTTCAGACGAATCATTTGAAGAGTTAAAAGAGAAAATTTTAGAGGAATGCAAGGAAGTATAGGGGGAGCTAAAGTGGAACAAGAAACCGGTATTTATATCTTTTGCAGTATTCAAACGAATGAGAAGAAAGAATTTGGCACGATTCATTTTGAAGGAGAAGATCGTCAGACATTTACGATTCATTATCAAGATGCGGCCATGGTCGCTGCAGAAGTACCGATGAAAATTTACCATCCTAATAAAGACAATCTTATGCTTCACCAGCAGGTCATATCTAATGTAATGGCTAATGAAGATACTGTAGTACCTATCAGCTTTGGAAATGTGTTTCAATCAGAAGAAGATGTAGAAGTACTTCTGAAGAATCTTTATCCACAGTTATCAAAATTGTTCCCGCAGATCAAAGGGAAGATTGAAGTTGGCTTAAAAGTCGTTGGAAAGAAAGAATGGTTGGAAAGCCAAATCTCTAAAAACTCTAAAGTCATGGAACAAAAAAGCACAGTAGCGAAGAAATCGGAAGACGCCGGTTATTTCGACCGCATGAAGCTGGGTGAAATGGCGCAGAAGTTCTTTCAATCGTTACAGAAAGAAATCGAACAGGATATTCATGAACCTTTAGTTAAACTTTCAGCTTCTGCTAAAGCGAATGATCCGATAGGTGAGAAGATGCTGCTTAACGGCTCTTACCTGATCGATCGAAGTAAAGAGGAGCAGTTTGATAGTAAGGTGAACGAACTTCACGATAAATGGCAGGATAAAGTCGACTTTAAGTACACAGGCCCTTGGCCGGCTTATAACTTTATTAATATTAAATTAAAAGTGGAGGAGAGCACATGATACAGAAACTATTCACTTTTCCGATTGACATGATTGTGAAAATTGGTGAGCACGTCAAGGAAGAAGTGGATAAGGAATATTATGACCTGGAACACATCCAGCAAAAGTTAATCCATCTTCAAATGATGTACGAGCTGGATGAAGTATCAGAGGAAGTCTATAAGAAGCAGGAAGAAGAACTGCTTATGAGATATGAAACAGCTAAGAAACTTGAAATGGAGCAGTGGGAAGAACTAACGAAGCGGTAAACAGGGGAGACTTATACGATGAGTCAATTATTTTATTTATATGGAATTATTTCAACAACTACAGACAACCAGAACCTCTTCTCAAGTTATCAAGGCATCGATAATCAACATGAGCTTGAAGTAAAAGAATATGGTGATCTATCCGCTGTGTTCTGTTATGTCGACGAAGAAGAATTTGGAGAAGAGATCCTCAAAGAAAAAACCAATCAGATGGAATGGGTGCAGGAAAAAGCGTTCCATCATCACGAGATGCTGATTAAGCTGCGTGAAAAAGCAACGATTATTCCGATGAAATTCTGCACCATTTATAAAACAGAACAAAATCTTCACAGCATGATTGATTCCTACCATCAACAGATGAAGGATCTCCTTCAACAGCTGGATGGCAAGGAAGAATGGAATTTGAAAATATATTGTGATCGCGACAAACTTACTGAAAATGTGGGTGATCATAATTTAAATATAAAAAAGAAAAAAGAAGAAATTGCACAGATGTCGAAAGGCCGGCAATATTTAGAATCACGAAAGTTAGACCAATATATCCAGCAGGAAGTGGAAAAGGAGCAGGAACAGTTTTCTTCCAAGATCCATGATCAACTCACGCAATACAGCGTGGATGACACCGTTAAGAAAAATTGGAATCGTGATGTGACAGGAAGAGATGAAGAAATGTGCTGGAACAGTGCTTATCTCGTCCCCATTGAAAAGGTGGAGAGCTTCTTAGCCTTAGTAACAGAGGCTAAAAAAACCCATCAGGAGGAAGGGTGGATTTTTGAAGCAACGGGTCCATGGCCGGCTTATCATTTTGCAAATTTATAAAAAAGCGAGGCGTCAGCAATGTCACATAGAGAGACCTATGAAAACAAAGAAATAGGATTGATCGATATTCTGGATACCGTTTTGGATAAAGGTGTCGCCATTAAGGGAGACATCATTATCTCGATTGCAGGGATCGATTTAGTGTATCTCGATTTACGTGTGCTCATTTCTGCTGTTGAGACGCTCGTACAGTCGAACATGGATTCACAGAAATTATCATCTGAACGATTCGATCAAGAGAAGGAGGAGTTAACCTATGCCACAGAGCGATCTTAAACATCAACCGCCTCAAAGCGGGCGGATTAACTTAGATCCAGAAGGGGCAGAGCAGGGACTAGCTCAGCTCGTTTTAACGGTGATTGAGTTGTTAAGGCAGCTGGTGGAACGTCATGCCATACGCCGTGTTGATGGTGGAACCCTTACAGAGGAAGAAATCGAGAATCTTGGAGTTGCACTCATGAATTTAGAAATAAAAATGGATGAGTTAAAAGACATCTTTGAATTAAAAGATGAAGATTTAAATATAGATCTAGGTCCACTCGGAAATCTGCTATAAGAAAGGAGAGTGACCAACAATGGCTATTGAAAATAATGGCATCGAACATTCGACACGAGGGAACAGTATTGTTGATGTATTGGAAACCGTGCTGGATAAGGGTGTTGTGATCGCTGGAGATATACGAGTTGGTATAGCGGATGTAGAGTTATTAACGATTAAAATCCGCTTAATCGTAGCTTCAGTTGATAAAGCGAAAGAAATTGGAATGGACTGGTGGGAAACGGATCCATTCTTAAATTCCAAAGCTGCCGAGCAGAATACGAAGCACCTTGAAGAAGAAAATAAAGAGTTACAAAAGCGAATTGAACAGCTGGAAAAAAATGCTGGACAAACCAATCGCTTTGTTTAATAAAAAATAGCCAAGAGGAGCGGATGAAAATGGGAGAGAATTCAGGGAAAAACAATCAGAACAATCAGAACAATGAGACATTTACTAGAGCGATCATTGGAGGGTTATTAGGTACGGCTGCAGGTTTAATTATGCGTCCCCGCAAACAGAACCAGTCGAGCCAATCCGAGGACCAGGAGAATACGGAAGAGAAAGAAGGACTCAAAGAAAAAGGTAAGAAGGCTGGCAGCAAAGTCAGTTCGGGTGTGAAAAAAGCAAAAGACAAAACGAAAGAAACAGCAGAAAGCACTAAAGAAAAAGCAAAAGGCACCAAAGAAAAAGCTGTAAATGCTAAAGATTCGACGAAGGAAAAAACGAAAAGTGCAGCTGGAAAATTAAAAAGATCCAAAAATAAAAACGAGGACCAAGACGAAGAAGAACTAGAGGAAGAGAATGAAGAATTAGAAGCAAGCAATGAAGAAGCAGCAGCTACCACGGAAGCTTCTGAAACAGAAGAACAAGAAAATCAAAATCAGTCGGAAGACGTAAATGAAGATAACAGCGAAGAAGAAGCTGAGGAAGAAGAAGCTGAGGAAGAAGAAAGTGAAGAAAAAGAAGCAAGTAATGAAGAAGTAGCAGCCACGACAGAAGCTCCTGAAAAAGAAGAAACAGAAGAAGAATCAGAAAAGCAGCCTAAGAAAGCAAAACAAGCAGAAGAGACAGAAGAAGAAGCTGAAGAAGATCAAGACGAGGAAGAAGAAGAGTATCAGGGCAATAAGCAAAAGTCCGCTAAAAAACCAGCTTCGAAGTCTACAAAGAGCAGCAGTTCTTCTAAATCAACGCCAAAGAAATCAACAAAAAAAGATGAGAACGCTGAAAATAAACCTTCTTCACAGAAGAGTAAATCTAGTGCTTCCAAATCAAACAGCAAATCAACGACAAGGAAGAAAACGACTGTATCTAATAATGATGATACTACAAAAGGCTAAATAAGAAGGAGGAACTGGAATGGATGACGTACTTGTAACATTCGTGAAAGCAGCGAACAATTATGACTTTTCTTTAGATATTACACTTAATATTAATGGTGCCCTTGTATCAGGCACAACGATGTCGGCGGAAGATTATTTAGAAGGCATCTCTAATGTTTTTGAAGAGGGAAACGACATTTCTCAAGCTATCAGTGAGAAGTTAGCTGAAGCAAGTAAGGCAGCAAAAGAAGAATCAAATGGGGACGTTTCTTATATCCACTTGAAAAATGCTCAAGTTTACAACGGTGACGGTGATCCTACCCCTTCTGAAGGAGAATTTGAATGGAGAGGAAAACTTGATGAAGTTGATGGATTTTTCTTAGGTAAAATCTCAAGTGAAGACTAGAAGGAGCGGGACCATCACCGCTTCTCTTTTTTTTGGAATGAAAGAGTGGTAATTTAATAGATAGAGTATAATTTTAGGGAGGGGGAGGGTCTGTTTGTATCCTTATGTCTTAATGATTCTTGTCGTGTTTATGTATGCTGGAAATCTACTAATCGGAAAAGCTATTAATGACCTGCCCCCTTTAACGATTACATTCTTCAGGCTGCTTATTGCCTTTACGGTTTTGTTACCGATTGGATACCGCAGTGTTATTAATCACAAGTCCTTGTTTTTGGAAAACAAAAAGCCGGTCTTAGCCTTGTCTTTATCAGGCATCGCTTTGTTCAACACCTTTATTTATGCATCACTGCAATTTACTTCGTCTTCCAATGCCGCCATATTAGAATCAGCCATTCCAGCGGTAACCGTGATCTTTAGTATTTACTTACTAAAAGAAAAAATAAATCAGATCCAGTCCGCCGGCGTCTTGCTCTCTCTCTTTGGATCGATATGGGTTATTGTGGATGGACGTTTATTTCAAATCACTCATTTGCAGTGGAACATAGGTGACATCATTATGGTTGGTGCTATTCTATCGTGGGCGCTCTACTCTATCTTTGTGAAACTTTATATGTTCCGCTTTCCCCCATATGGAGCTGTACTTGTGATTACAGGGGCAGGTGTCATTTTTCTTCTGCCAGCAGTCATTGTCGAATGGATGATTTTGGGGATTCCCGCGATTTTCAGCAGAGAATATGTAGCTGGGCTTTTGTATCTGGGGATTTTTCCTTCTTTTATTGCTTTAATTTTTTACAATCGAGCAGTTGAATTGCTGAGTGCCTCCAAAGCGTCCATTTTTTTAAACCTTCTTCCAGTAGTCACTATGCTGGGTGCAGGATTGTGGCTGGGGGAAAAGATTACACGTATGCACATAATAGGAGCATCTATTGTGATGATAGGCGTTTTACTAACAACTCAAGGAGGAAGACTGAGAGGGAAGAAGAAATTAACTGATCAGACTGCGGTTTTAGAAAGAAAGACTCAAAAGTAGCAGGACTTAAGGGGGGTGTTAGGCAGGAGTTTAAAAAGAATAACAAGCCTTTTGGTGGATTTGAAGAATTTGGTTAAAATTTGGAGAGAAAATTACGTTTTGTCACTACATATTAGGGTATCTTTTACATAACAAGGAGGAATGATGGGAATGTCCTTAACAGCAATCAGTCTATTTATTATTGCCGTATCTTTTGCACTTATCGCTATTTTTGTTGTAAAAGTTCTTAAAGCGGCCTCCAGTACCATGCAGAGCGTAGCAGGTACATTAGAAAGCGTAGAAAGCAAAATGGATGGGATTACGAAAGAATCCGAATACTTACTGCAAAAAACGAACGTACTCGCTGAAGATGTTCAGCATAAGAGTGAGTCATTGGATAGTCTTTTTACTTCCCTTAATCAGGTGGGTACATCCGTCGGTCACATGAGCGAGACGATGAACCACCTTTCAGCCAGTGTTTCAAAATCTTCCGAGAAGCATTCTGAAGACATGGCAAAAGTAATGAAGTGGGGCGACACGTGCATTAATCTATATACAAAATGGAAATTAAGAAAACAAACCTTCCAATCTCGAACGGATAATGAATAAGTAAATCGAAATTTAACAAAGAAATGAGGTTATTGTATGGATTATCTAGGTATTGGGGTATTAATCATCGGCATTGTATTTGCCATCGTGTCCATTTTCTTGATTAAAACTCTTAATAATTTAGCAAATGTACTAAAAGGTGTAGATAAAACAGTTGTAAAATTACCAGATCAGTTAGATCAAGTGATGTCCCAGACGAGTGATGTGCTAAACACTAGTAATGACACGCTGGCTGATGTAAATGAAAAAATCAAAGCATTAAGCCCGCTGTTTTACATTGTAGGTGACATCGGAGAGTCTTCACGTAAGTTAACTTCCTCTTTAGTCGATGCGACAGCTTCGATGAAGAAGAATACATCATCAGGCGAAACGAAAGTAAAAGAGAAAGATGTTAGTGGTTTATACGGCGCCGTAGCTCTCGGTTATTATTTAACACAAAGACGAAAAGCGCTGAAGGAAGCAGCTGCAGGCAGTAAGGCTTCCATGGCAGCCGGCAGAGAATCATGAGTCACACGATTAAAGAACGGAAACAATCTAATAAACTAAGCACAGGCATTGCTCTTTGTGCAGGTTTATTGGGCGGCGCATTGTTACGTTCTAAACTGGCGCCCGACGATCCTTCCATTCGTAAAACGACAAAAGATTACGTAAAAGGCAAGTACACCGCTCAAACGGATAAGCTTAATGAAGCAGGCAAGCGGAAGTATGAAAGATTTCAGATTAAAAAGCAGGGACTTAAATCTGAAGCGAGAAAAGATGCAATCACTCAAAAATAATATATTTTAAGTACCGAAAGGGGAACCCTATTATGCCAAATGAACAACAGTCTCAACAGCCGCAATCACCAAAAGGAAAATTATCTCTTGCTATTACAGTTGGAGCTATTGTCGGAGGTGCTCTCGTATTAGCTAAAAGTGAGTCAGCCCGTACACGAATTAAACAAACTTCATCTTCTACGAAAGACTCTGTCAGCCAATATGTAGCTGATGTAAAAGCTGATCCGACAGGTGCTAAAAATGATCTTCTTGAGCGTATTCAGAAAACGGCAACGATTACGAAAGAAGCACTGAATAAAATTCAAGAAATCCTTGATAATCAAGGTAAAGAAATTACGGATAAGGTTCAAGAAGTGAAAGATGAATCTCAAGATATTGTGTCTACAGCTAAAGATGCTGGAGATGAATTAAAAGATGTAGGCGATAAAGTGAAAGAAGCTAAAGAAGAGCTGACAGACTCTGCAGAGAATGAAGCAGCAGCCACTTCAAGTAACGAGCAAGATGATGATACAGACACGGACCACACGGTAACGAAAAGCCCGATTAACTAAAGAACTATAAAAAATCCCTTCTGCTACCTATAACTGGTGTCAGGAGGGATTTTTTATTGCAATCTTCCGTTAAAAAGGAAAGGGAATCCATCATCGCGTTTTTACAGGCTGCTTTAAGTGAAATATTCTAACCTGGCTTCAGGAAAATGCTGTTCAATGTATCCCCCAAGAGTTTCTTTCATGTCTTCCTGCTTATCTTTTTTATACACGTATTTTCCAATGCCGTACCGCCCCCACTTATACTGCCGTTTCTCTTCATCCATTTCCAGCTTCGTCATCGGGTAATTTTTTTGAATCACTCGTTTGGCCGGCTGCGTAAAACGATGTTGAATCAGTTCAAACGTTAAATCTTTTACAGCGTAAGCCGGCAGTTTATCTTCCAATTTTTCAAAAAGCTCGCGGTACCCTTGTTTCCATCCATCGTACAAATAAATGGGAGCAATAATAAACCCTAAGGGATAACCGGCTTCAGCCACTTTAGCAGCCGCTTCAATTCGTTCGTCCAACCTTGAAGTTCCAGGTTCCAAAAATTTTATCACGTAATCCGCATTTAAACTGAAGCGAAAACGCGTACGTCCATTATGTTTGGCGTCCAGCAAATGATCAACATGAGCAAATTTTGTAACAAAACGGAGGCGTCCGTGCTCGGATTTACCAAAGTACTCAATCGCTTCTTTTAACGTATGGGTAAGGTGGTCGACGCCGACAATATCAGAAGTACAGGAAGCTTCAAAGCGGGTTTCCTCCGGTGCCCGTTCTTTCATGTACTGCTCAGCCGAGTCAAAAATTTCATCGACGTTAACATAGGTGCGAATGTATGGTTTACTTCCCATCGTCGTCTGTAAATAACAGTAATGGCAATGCCCCATACACCCTGTGGCGAAAGGAATTGCATATTCAGCGGATGGTTTAGACGTGTCGAACTTTAACGTTTTTCGAATCCCTACGACCAGCGTTGACTTGGCGACCCGGTACTTTTGAAAGTCATTATCCCCAGGGAGATTACGTACTTGGTTGTGCGAGGTGGTTTCTCTAATTTCAATGTCCATATCTTCAAATTTCTTTTTTAGTTTACGGCCTAAAGGATAGTCCAGAGCTCTAGGCTCAATGTAGACAAGCTGAGGAACAAATGGCTTTACCACTCCAGACCCTCCTCGTGTGTAGAGCCGAAGCTTTCTTCATAAGCCATTTCTGCTTCTGCCATCGAAGAATACACAGCCATCGTATCGTCCAAAGGAAAGTAAGTTTCATATAAAAATAAAGCCAACTGTCCTGGCCGCTCAGGGTCGTTGACGACAGCCGCTTCTTGAACATTGGCGACATTATACGTGTGAGGATTGCGATAAATCACATAAACAATATCTCCTGGCTGGTAATTCTGATTGCCTGCTTCCATTACATCCACACCTTTCTTATGCTGCTCTCATTTTTCCACGAGCCATCAATAATATGTATTTGAATTGTTTTTACAATAATTATTGAATGTTGTGTTCAATAATTATAGAATATATCTAACAATTCAAGTGAGGTGATGAAATGGAAGTCATTCAATTCAATAGTAAAAAAAGAGAAACGTACCGCGTGCGAGTCGAACATTCGATATTATTTGAATGTGCTTTAGGCATTGCGGCGCTGACCAATCAATCATTAATTGATACGCTGGAAAAGAAGAACTGGCACAAAGAACGGTTTGATGAAGCATTGAAAAAAGAATTATCTTACGTAAAACTGCATAATACGTGGAAAGCACTCCTGCAGATTTTACATCACGACTCCTTCCCTTCTCTTCAAGACTTTACTCAATTTATTCAACAACTAGACAGCGGAACATTAAAGTATATAAGCCTTCCCTATTTAGGAGAAGATTTAGAACCTCTTAGAAAAAAAGCTTCTAAAGGCGAGAAAAATGCCATTCGACAATTATCAAACGAAGTAAGTGATCATGCATTCTTTCCCTCTTACATTCAATTCATTAGTGAAGTAGATGAATTAACGTTAAAGCAGCACTTACAAGACGTTATGACGTACTGGTACAAAGCGGTTATCGAACCTGAAGAAGAAGAGCTGAAGGATTTATTAGAGCGCGATTACGTTGCCAAAGAGAAAATGATCCATAAATTAGAGCCGGAAGCATTTGTCGAATGGGCGACCGGGGGAATGACCTACAAGCCGGAACCAAGCGTTCACCATGTGTTATTAATCCCGCATCATACCTATCGTCCATGGAATGTAGAAGCTGATCTTCCTGATACAAAAGTCTTTTATTATCCGGTATCAAACGACAGCTTATATCAAAACGACCCATACATTCCGAGTCAAATGCTTGTGCAAAAATATAAAGCGTTAGGCGATGAAGTCCGGTTACGTTTAGTAAAATATTTATATGAAAAAGAAAGATCGCTTCAAGAGCTGACGACGATTTTACAAATGGGTAAGTCTACTCTTCATCATCATTTGAAAATGTTAAAGTCTGCCCGGATTGTAGAATCCAGTCATTCGACCTATCGATTGAATAAACGTACGATCGATTCCATGCCCATTGACCTTGAACAATTTTTAGGAATAAGTGATGATGAAGCATGAAGCGATTAAACCTAAAGAACCACAGCAGCCGGAATGGAAGCGGAATTATCCTGCTTTTCGCTTAATTGGAGGAAACGTTGTATCTTTTATCGGAGATCAGATCTATTTACTTGCGCTTCCTTTAATTGTGCTCGTGTTAACAGATTCTCCCCTTGCTATGGGAGTGGTTGCTTTTTTAGAAAGGCTTCCTATCGTACTTCAGCCCATTCTTGGGGTGCTCGCTGACCGGCTGAATCGAAAGCGGATTTTATTAGTTTGTGATGCCAGCAGAGGATTGCTTGTAGGTGTGATCGCCTTTCTTTTTATAATGAATCAACTCATGTTGTGGCACGTGTACAGTGCGGCTTTTATGATGGGGCTGCTCAGTCAGCTTTATAATACGTCTCAATTTGCCGTGCTTCCTTTCTTCGTTCGGGAAAATGATTTAGAGAAAGCGAACGCTGTTAATACGGGATTTTTTCAAACAGCGGTTTTTTTAGGTCCGGGGCTTGGCGGTATCATCGTCAGTTTGTACAATCCCGGGTATGCGCTTATGATCAACAGCTTTAGTTTCTTTGCCGCCTGGTCAGCCGTAATGAGCCTTCCGATGCCGCAAGTTGAATCAAAAGAACGACGAACATCGAAAGTATGGGCAGATATAAGGGAGGGATTTGGTCACGTCTATCGTATGAAGCCGATCTTGTTTACAAACGTGGCCATGATGTTTTCTATATTTGGTACTACTCTCTTTTTAACGATGATGGTTTTTCATCTGAAAGGGGCCATAGGCTTATCGGCTGGTTCCATCGGATGGCTGCTCTCTGTTGGCGGTGCGGCCGCGGTTGGGGGAGCTTTTCTGTCTCCTTTTTTAAAGAAACGGTGGAGCTATCAGCAAATTTTATTTACTGCCTCTTTCATAGGGGGCTTATCACTGATGGGCTTTAGCTGGATGTCTTCTTTTCTTGGTTTAATGGTTATGAATGCGGTCGGCACATTTGCGGCTTCCGTTCAAAGCCCGTGTATTATTACGATCCGTCAAAAGCTTACACCGGCTCGTTTACTTGGCAGAGTGCAGGCTACCAGCCGGTTCATCAGCTGGGTATCCATGCCTGCCGCTGCCTTATTGGCCGGGGTGATATCGGAATGGTCGAGTACGAGTATGACGATTTTTATTGGAGGGACTGTAACCACTCTAGCCTCTATTGTGTATCTGCATCCTTCTTTGAAAATGGCTTCATGAGATGTGGCAGAATTGTGGGATTTAGAAAAATGTCTTCAAAAGAAGGGATCTCCTTTGTTTTAATGGAAAGAAGATAGTATAAGAATTTATATACAAGGAGATATCTTTATGAATATTACACACGCTACATTAGGAGAGATTGAAGAAATTATGCCCCATTTAGGCGAATCTCTTGAAGAAGGTTCTCGTGGTTATTATCAAATCGAACAAGATCAGGCGACGAAAATGGTCCAGGATGTTTTAAATGACGATGGGCAGATTCAGGTCGTAAGGGAAGACGATAAAGTCGTAGGCTGGGTTCTTTATGGTCAGCAAAAAGATAGTTTTTCCGGAGAAAATATCGGATTTATTTATGACTTGTACGTTTTGCCCGATTATAGAGAGAGAGGGTTTGCCAAAGCGATGATGGAAAATGCTTTGACTGAGTTGAAGCTCCAGGGGATGACGTCTGTAAGGCTGGTCGTTTATGCAGGAAATGAAGCCAAACAGCTTTATGAGAAGCTTGGATTTGCAGAAAATCGTACAGTCATGAATAAATCTTTGTAATCGGATGGGTCCGATGAAAAAATGGCCTTATGCTTTTTGAGTGTAGGATTGAGCGGCGGCGGGACGGTCTCAGCAATCAGCTGGGAGTACCCTTTCGTCGTACGGTAGAGCGGTGTTTATCATCCTGTTGAAGAAGCAGGAGAACCGATCGGAGAAGTAGAATTTAAAGTAGACGAGGAAGGGGACTATAACGGGGACGCTTCAAATGCCTATTACATTGGAACAGCATACTATTCTATTCCTGGTGCCGATCCGCACAAAGAAATTGCGGTAGCATTAGGATGATAAATACGTTAAAGCCGTTTATGAACATGAAGCACCGAAAAACGCTGCATTTTCATTGCGATCGTAATCATGATCTTACTTATTGTGCAGTATTTACGAAAGAAGTAATGATTGTTTCACGTGAAACATGACCAGGAGGTATGTGTATGAATCCGATTCTAAATGAGATTGGTACTACTTTTATTCCTGTACGAGATATTGAACAAGCTCGTGATTGGTACTGTGAGTTACTAGGCGTTAAAGCTGATGGAGAAGTCTTGTTTGGGCATCTCTATATGCTCCCGATGAAAGGAACCGGCATTGCTCTGGATAGCAAAATTTATTCCAAGGATGCCGTCTTCAACGTGCCGGCATTTCATTTTAATACAAACGACATAAACGAAGCCTATCAATTTATGAAACATAGAAATGTTGAACTCTTGACTGAAATAGAACATAATCAATGGTTTACTTTTAAAGACCCTGATGGAAATATTCTTATGATAAGCGAGTGTTGATGAAAATGACAATGCATAAGCCAGCTATAAAAGAAATCGGTGCAGTTAAGCTTATTGGTTTTAGAGTCTGGTGTGAAGATGGCGGTCAATACATACATGAAATTCCAAAAGCCGCTGCTGAACTTGATAAAAGAAGAAACGAAATTTGTCATCTCTTATCACCAGTATGTCAAATCGGTGCTTTTAAGATTCAAACCAACTCGATTGAAGAAGATGGATATTGGGTAGGATTTCCTGTTCGTGAGATTGAGAATGTACCTCGTGACATGACTTCTTTAACCA
Source organism: Halobacillus sp. B23F22_1 (assembly GCF_043497005.1). Taxonomy (NCBI): domain Bacteria; kingdom Bacillati; phylum Bacillota; class Bacilli; order Caryophanales; family Bacillaceae; genus Halobacillus; species Halobacillus sp. B23F22_1. The sequence continues at coordinate 67,441 of NZ_JBIEKE010000001.1, forward strand.
TTCCGTCCCAAACGTACGCTTCTTTGCATGTGGAAGGATCAAACGATAACATTCGTCCTGCCTATGAGCAGCTGCAGGCGTGGATGCAAACGCACGATTACCCCCGCTTATTACATAAATGGCACCTTGAGAAATATACAACGTGGGGAAATAAACAGAACGTGGCTGTAGAATTATTGGATACGACAGAACGCCGGGATCCTGCGAAAAATGACGAATATTCAAAGAAAATATAGTATTGAACTAAACATAAAAAGGGTATAGTATTACACCGAATGAGAGAGGTGTATGTCAGCTGCCCTGTATTCATGGAGGGGTTTATATGGACGTGTTACTTGCTTTAGGTATTGCCGCAGCTGGATATTTTATTGGTGACGGTTTGAAAAACTTTAAAAATCCGTCGGCCCCCGACTTTTTAAGCCAGCTTGATGATGAAGATGACCACCAATTGGTGAAGCAGAAGGACATTCATCATGTACTTGGAGTGTCGAAGGAAGATGGGCAGCAGCTTCTTCAAGACCATCCGGATATTCCACACGTGACGATTAATCAAAATGTGTATTACCCGAAAGAACAGCTTAAAGCATGGGTGAGAAAAATAGGAAGTTAATTTTTTTAGTAAAGCAGTCGAAATTTTAAAGATTACCTTTTACAATGAGTAATAGATTTTAATTTTATCAACGTATACGATGGGGAAAAAGCGAGTTTGTATTTATTCGGTTTTACTTCATGCTTTTCATAGCCAACATATGATAAAATAGATTAAGAGTGAAAAAGGCATACGCATGCGCAGCAGCTCGACAGCCTGCAGCGCTTTTTTCTATTTTTATATGAAATGTTTCACGTGAAACATTAAGATCGTGTGCTTGATCGAAAAAGGTGGTGTCTAATCGTGTTACATCCTTTTAGCCGTCTGTTCGGACTGGGGGATAAGTCGGACCCTGAGAATCAGGAAAATCAACACGAAGAAGAATATAGTCCTGACGAAGTAATCCAAGTTCCTGTCGATCGTGTTCAACCGAACCGATATCAGCCAAGAGCCATTTTTAATGAGGAAAAAATTAGTGAACTTGCCCAGACGTTACATACACATGGGATGATTCAACCGATTGTTGTACGTCGACTGAACGAGGATCAATTTGAGCTTATAGCCGGTGAACGCAGATGGCGTGCTGTTCAGACCCTTGAATGGGAGACCATTCCAGCCATTATCCGGGATATGGATGATGCGCAGACAGCTTCAGTAGCTCTTATTGAAAACCTTCAACGTGAAGAATTAACGGTGATTGAAGAAGCGACTGCTTATGCAAGGCTTCTTGATATTCATGAACTGACACAAGAAGCATTGGCCCAGCGCTTAGGGAAAAGCCAATCAACCGTAGCGAATAAGCTGCGTTTGTTAAAGCTTCCGGAATCTGTCCAGTATGCGGTGATGAATAAAGATATTACCGAACGTCATGCGAGAGCTTTGATTGCCGTAAGGGATGAAGAAAAGCAGGAAAAGTTACTGCAGGAAATTATTGAGAAGCAGCTCAATGTAAAGCAGACAGAAGAGCGCATTAATAAGATGAATGATTCGACGCCGAAGAAAAGAAAACCGAGATTAAAAGGCGTAAATAAAGATATGAGAATCGCCATGAATACCATTCGTCAATCGTTGGATATGGTGACGGACACAGGTGTCGATTTAGAGACGAATGAAGAGGATCATGAAGATTATTATCAGTTTACGATAAAAATACCGAAGAAAAAATCATAAACTTCCAGGACTCACCCATCTTACTTTGTTATGAGATGGGTGTTTTTAACAGCATTTATTAGAACATAAAGGCAGGTGACAGCATGGGCAAAGTCATTTCTGTGGCTAACCAAAAAGGCGGTGTAGGAAAGACGACAACAGCTGTAAATTTGAGTGCATGCCTAGCTTACTTAAACCACAGGGTTCTTCTCGTCGACATTGATCCGCAAGGAAACGCAACCAGCGGGGTAGGGGTCGAAAAAGGCAGCATTGATCAATGTATTTATGATGTATTAGTGGACAGTGTCAGTGCCGAAGACGTACGAACACCTACCATGGTGCAAAACCTTTATGCCATTCCAGCCACCATTCAGCTGGCAGGAGCCGAAATTGAACTCGTACCGACGATTTCCAGAGAAGTAAGGTTAAAGAAAGCCATTGATGAAGTGAAAGCAGATTATGATTACGTTATTATCGATTGTCCGCCATCTCTCGGTCTGTTAACGATCAATTCTTTGACCGCTTCAGATTCCGTTTTGATTCCGGTTCAATGTGAGTATTATGCTTTAGAAGGATTAAGCCAATTGTTAAATACGATTCGTCTAGTCCAAAAGCATTTAAATAAGAACCTGATGATTGAAGGTGTGTTATTAACGATGCTGGATGCACGTACAAATTTGGGGATCCAGGTTATTGATGAAGTGAAAAAGTACTTCCAGGATCGAGTCTATCAATCAATCATTCCTCGTAATGTCCGCTTAAGTGAGGCTCCAAGTCACGGAAAACCGATTATTTTGTATGATGCGAAGTCACGTGGTGCTGAGGTTTATCTAGATCTAGCGAAGGAAGTGGTGGCAAATGGCGAGAGGGTTAGGTAAAGGAATTAATGCTCTTTTTACTGATTTCAATGCAAAAGAAGAGGAACAATTTCAGGAAGTTAATGTAAAGGACTGCAGACCCAACCCTTATCAACCTCGGAAGCAGTTTGCGAAAGAAGCCATTGAGGAACTGTCTCAATCCATTCAAGAACACGGCATTCTGCAGCCTTTAATCGTCCGTAAAAGTATTAAAGGCTATGAAATTGTTGCAGGTGAACGTCGCTTTCGTGCGGCTAAGGAAGCTGGATTAGAGAAGCTGCCGGTCATTGTGAAAGATATGACGGATGAACAGATGATGGAAATCGCTTTGCTTGAGAATCTGCAGCGGGAAAACTTAACACCTATTGAAGAAGCGCGTGCCTACCAAAATTTAATGAATACGCTCGAGGTGACACAGGATGTGCTCGCTAAGCGGCTCGGCAAAAGCAGATCGCACATAGCTAACTTTCTTAGACTGCTGAGCTTATCACCAGAAGTCATTAACAAAATTAATGAAGGTCTCCTGTCGATGGGGCATGGACGGGCACTATTAGGATTAAAGGATGCAGCAAAAACGGAGGCTGTGGTCGAACGGATTGAATCCGAGCGTTTAAATGTAAGGCAGACCGAGAAGCTGATTGCCGATCTCAATGAGCGAAAATCAAAGAAAAAAGCGCAGCAGCCTGAAAAAGATATTTTTATTAAAGAAAGAGAAGAAACCCTTCGAGATCGGCTGGGTACAGATGTAACGATTCATAAAGGAAAGAAAAAAGGGAAAATCGAGATCGAATTTTTCGATGACGATGACCTGGAACGGATTTTAAACTGGCTTGATCACAAATAGTGAAAGGCCTGGCGGGGGTCCTGACCAGGTCTTTGCTGTTTTTACATACGAAATTGAATGATGGCTATTGGAGAGAATAGATATGGCAATATTAGGAACGATCGTCAATGGAATTTGTATTATTATAGGAACGTTACTGGGGCTGTTTTTCACAAAGATCCCCGAGCGGTTTAAAGAAACCGTCATGTGCGGGGTAGGTTTGGCTGTATTGCTTATCGGACTGCAGATGGGGTTTGAAACGGAAAATATCGTTATTGTCCTGCTCAGTTTACTCAGTGGAGCCCTTATTGGTGAAGCTCTTCATTTAGAAGAAAGACTGGAGTATATCGGGCGTGTGATTGAACGTAGGTTTATAAAACCTGGTCAAACCTCTACGATGGCTCAGGGATTTATTACAGCTTCGCTTATTTTTGGGATTGGAGCGATGTCTGTTATTGGAGCGTTGGATGGAGGGTTGCGAAACGACCACGAAATCTTAATAACAAAGGCTGTGATTGATGGGTTCGTAGCGTTAGTATTAACCTCGAGCCTCGGCGTGGGTGTTATTTTTTCAGTCATTCCCGTTGTGCTCTACCAGGGGTCCATCGCATTACTGGCTACTCAAATCAATCGGTGGATTCCACAAGATTTGCTCGACTTGTTTATCGTGGAAATGACGGCGACGGGTGGACTTCTAATTGTGGCGCTTGCTTTAAACTTACTAAAGCTTACGAAAATTCGAGTCGCAAATTTACTTCCGTCCTTATTGATGGTGGGAATTATTTTATATATCGCAGAAATGTTTTAACAGCAGTGAGTGCGTAACTCATTGCTGTTTTTTTGTAGCGGCTAAGAAGTTTTGATAAGGTTCATTTCTTAACCTTTCATTCATTCGTTTGGCTTCTGTTAATCGAAGAGAAGCGGCGATCTTCGCTGACATGTTCATCACTAAATGCAGTCTCGTATTTTGCAGGACGACGTATTCCATAAACCCTCCGACGTTGACGAGACCGCTGATATGATAATCACCGACAGCGGGCAAGTCTTTGTTTAAGGCGGCTCCTGGCGTGAGTGAGCCTTTTCCAAAAACAATCGAGCCGATGGAAGCTTTTTTCCCTAAACATGCATCGATGGCAAGAATCGTTGGTTTAGGGTGAAGGCGGTGGATGGCTTTTAACGTATCATTCAAGTTTAACGCGTGCACAGGCTCTTCCAGGGTACCGTAAATATGGAAGCTTTGCATCGATTGATCTCTAAGCATCGAACCGACTAAAGGGCCGAGAGCATCACCTGTGGAACGATCTGTGCCGATACAGACGACCACTATATTTCTTTTAACGGGCAGGGCTTCATAAAGGGTGTCGCTTAACTGATCGCACATGAAAGGATCATCGGTTTGAAAACGGTGCTCGCTTTTTGGAAACTTGTCCTTCCTATTCATAGCTTCTCCTCCACACACATATTAGTAACAGTATATAAAGCTGTTCGAATTTCTATACGTAGCAAATACATAGAGTGGGGAGCGGTTCTTACATGATGTCAGGATTGAAGTGGATGTTCTTAATTATCGGAACGATGATCGGTGCAGGCTACGCTTCGGGCCGTGAGCTGTGGCAGTTTTTTGGACAAGACAGCAGTTTAGCTATTCTTCTGTTTACTCTTATGTTTATGATTTGTTGTGTGTCCATTATGAGCATTAGCTATGAACTGCAGACGGGTCATTATTTACCGGTTTTGCGGAAAATTGTCGGCCGGCATCTTACAGGCGTGTATGACTGGATGATCATCGTTTACTTGTTTACAACGACAGTCATTATGCTGGCTGGCAGCGGGGCGACGTGGGAAGCTTTTAACTATTCGTATAAGCTTGGCGTGCTTGCAATTGCCATTCCGCTGATTCTGCTTTTTGTATGGGACGTTAAAGGAATCGTAGCCGTAAACAGTCTGGTTCTTCCACTGTTAATTGGTGGATTACTGTTTATTCTGATGATGTTTATTACCGATCAAGAGCTTTCCCTTTTCGGTCATCTTCATGAGACAAGCAACTGGCTGGCGGCCTTTCCGTTTACAGCGTTGAACGTTCTCCCGTTAATTGCTGTGCTCGGGGCGATAGGGAATCGGATGAAAAGCAGAAAAGAACTGTGGGTCGCCAGCATAGGCAGCGGTCTTGTACTGGGCGGGGTCTCGTTTTTATATAATAATAGTTTGATTCAAATCGCTGATGAAATTCTCGTCTATGAAATTCCATTATTTGCGATTTTGCAGCATTACCCTTATTCGATGATGATATTTATGTCGATTATGATGTGGATCGCGATTTTTACAACAGCGGCTTCCGGGACGTTAGGCCTTGTCACGAGATTTCGTGATTATTGGGAACAGCCGTTATGGATCGTTGCCTTTGCGATTGTAGCGATCATGCTTCCATTTACTTCATTCGGCTTTTCTACACTTGTCGGGTACTTGTATCCTCTATATGGCCTGCTCAATTTGTACGTATTGCTTTCCCTGCTCATTTATCCCGTAGTGCATCGATTTAAAATAAGCTGAAAACCTGTTAAAATAAACTTCATAGAATGAGAGGCAGGGGAGCAGCTGTGGAAGATGCAATGTTAAAATGGGAGGAAGCCGTTGATTACGTAACAGGTCCTGCTTTATGGATGACGGTGGGACAAGGTGCTTTAAAGATTATCTTAATTTTGATTATCTCCTACTTAATTATTAAAGTCGGACAAAGACTCATTTCACAATTTTTCTTAAGACGCAGGGAAGGGCCTTTTTCGATTACGGAGCGGCGTGAAGCAACGCTTAAGAAACTGATTATTAATGCCTTAACGTATGTTGTCTATTTCACCGCTTTTATCATGATCTTAGAAACATTTACGCTTGATATCGGAGCTTTGCTTGCTGGTGCCGGTATCGCCGGTCTTGCGATTGGCTTTGGCGCTCAGAACCTCGTTCGCGATATTATCAGCGGATTCTTTATTATTTTTGAAGATCAGTTTTCCGTCGGGGATTACATTCAAGCGTCTGGTGTGGAAGGGATTGTTGAAGAAGTTGGAATCCGTACGTGTAAAATTAAAGGATTTACAGGCGAAGTGCATATCCTGCCAAACGGAAATGTGACCCAGGTTACCAACTATTCTATCTATAACAGCTATGCGATCGTCGATGTCAGCATTGCGTATGAAGAGAATATTGAACGAGCGGAACATGTCATTGCTGAACTGCTTGAAGAGCTTCCGGAAAGCTATCCTGAAATGGTGGCCGTACCTGAATTGCTTGGCGTGCAGAATTTAGGAGCTTCTGAAGTAGTGGTACGGATTATGGCTGAAGTGGAGCCGATGGAACATTTCTACATATCACGTGTGATTCGAAAAGAAGTGAAGAATCGTCTCGATATGGTAGGAATAGAGATTCCTTTCCCTCGCTTAGTCATGTATTCGCGTCATGATAATGAAACGGCGCAGGAGCCATCAAATACAGGAGGTTAATGGAATGGCGGAGAAAACGTACGATTTAAACGATGTGGTTCAAATGAAGAAAGCCCACCCATGTGGGGAAAACCGCTGGAAGATCATCCGAATGGGAGCAGATATCCGCATTAAATGCGAAGGCTGCGGTCATAGTGTGATGATCCCGCGTAAGAAGTTTGAATCGAAGCTTAAGAAAATTATTGAAAAAAAGGAAGAACAATCATAAGACGGTTTCTATTTTTATGATTTAAATAGATCAAAAGTAAAAAACAAGCTCTTAACGGTGCTTGTTTTTTACTTTTTGTATAGGTTGTTATTTTTCTGTGGAGTATCTATAATTGGTATGACCAACATACATGTATGGAAATCCTTAAGGAGTGGAAGTTTTATATGGCACTAACAGCTGGAATAGTAGGTTTGCCGAACGTGGGTAAATCTACATTATTTAATGCAATTACACAGGCAGGAGCTCTATCGGCGAACTATCCATTTGCTACGATCGATCCTAACGTTGGGATCGTAGAAGTACCGGATGCTCGTTTACAAAAGCTTACTGAACTGGTTAATCCTAAGAAGACTGTTCCGACAGCCTTTGAATTTACAGATATTGCAGGCATCGTAAAAGGAGCGAGTAAAGGAGAGGGACTTGGAAACCAATTCTTATCCCATATCCGCCAGGTGGATGCAATTTGTCACGTCGTCCGCGCATTTGAAGATGAAAACATTACACACGTTTCAGGACAGGTGGATCCCATTTCAGATATCGAAACGATTAATCTGGAGTTGATTTTAGCTGACCTTGAAACCGTGTCGAAGCGAATTGACAGAGTCGCTAAAATGGCCCGTCAAAAAGATAAAGATGCAGTAGCTGAATATGCAGTTCTTGAGAAAATCAAGGAAGCGTTAGAGAATGAAACGCCGGCCCGGGCGGTTGAATTCTCCGATGATCAGCAGAAAATCGTAAAAGGCCTTCATCTATTAACTTCTAAGCCTATTCTTTACGCAGCGAATGTAAGTGAAGAGGAAATCGGTGCAGAAGATAATGAACGTGTGAAGCAGATCCGTGAGTTTGCAGCGAATGAAAATGCAGAAGTCATTGTCGTCTGTGCCAAAATTGAAGCGGAAATTGCTGAGCTTGATGGAGAAGAAAAACAGGAATTCCTCGAAGACTTAGGCATCGCGGAATCTGGACTGGATCAGCTGATTAAAGCGACGTATAACCTGCTTGGACTGGCCACGTACTTTACGGCAGGTGAGCAGGAAGTACGCGCCTGGACATTTAAAGAAGGCATGACCGCACCGCAGTGTGCCGGCATTATTCATACGGACTTTGAACGTGGTTTTATCCGTGCTGAAACGGTATCCTACAGTGAGTTAGTAGATGCTGGTTCCATGGCAGTTGCTAAAGAACGCGGCCGAGTTCGTCTTGAAGGTAAAGATTATTTAGTGAAAGATGGCGACGTTATTCATTTCCGTTTTAACGTATAAGCGAGGATCTCTCCGTTAACTATTGTTTTTATACTAGACTTTTGATATAATACAACATTGTGAGTAATTATAGTTGAATTACTCCTTGCTCCTTCAGCCAGAGGGAGCCGTTAAGTCCATAAGGAGGTGAACACGGATGAGAAATTACGAAATTATGTACATCATCCGCCCAGACATCGAGGAGGAAGCTAAATTGAGCGTAGTTGAGCGTTTTAGCGGGATTCTTTCAGATAACGGTGCGGAGATCGAAGAAGTTAAAGAAGTAGGTAAGCGTCGTCTTGCTTATGAAATTAATGACTATCGTGATGGCATTTATGTAACTGTTAGCTTCAAAGGCGATCGTGATGCAATCAACGAATTCGACCGTCAAGCGAAGTTCTCTGATGACGTAATCCGTCATATCGCTGTACGTGAAGATGATCAATAAGGAGTGGTTCTGATGTTAAATCGTGTCGTTTTAGTCGGCAGATTAACGAGGGATCCGGATTTACGCTATACGCCAAACGGAGTAGCTGTTGCCAACTTCACTATTGCTGTGAATCGACCATTCTCTAACAATCAGGGAGACCGGGATGCCGATTTTATCAACTGTGTCGTTTGGAGACGAGCAGCTGAAAACCTCGCTAACTTTATGAAAAAGGGTAGTCTTGTTGGAGTTGATGGGCGTTTGCAATCTCGCAGCTTTGACAACCAAGAAGGAAAGCGTGTGTTTGTAACAGAAGTTGTTGCGGACAGCGTACAGTTCCTGGATACGAAAGGCGGTTCTTCACAAGGACAAGGTGGAGGCGGCCAGCAAGGATTCCAGCCAAATCAGAATCAACAGCCAAATAACTTTAACACCAATAACAATAATAACAACAATGAGGATCCTTTCGCTGATAAAGGTGAACCAATTGATATTTCAGATGATGATTTACCATTCTAAAATGTAAGGAGTGAAAGCCATATGGCACGTCGTGGACGCGGTAAACGTAAAAAGGTGTGTTTCTTCACAGCTAATGGAATTACACACATCGATTACAAAGATACTGACTTACTAAGACGTTTCATTTCCGATCGCGGGAAGATTCTTCCTCGTCGAGTAACTGGAACTTCTGCTAAGTACCAACGTAAATTGACTAAAGCGATCAAACGCTCTCGTCAAATGGCTCTATTGCCATACTCTGCTGAATAATAGCGGATAACAAAAGCCTTGAAGTCTACTGGACTTCAAGGCTTTTTTGTTTTAATTTATCCGGCTGCAGGCACTCAGACACTTCCGCTATAAGCATTTTAAACTTTTGCTTATACATTTCGTACCTGCCGGCGCGCACGGCCTTTGCTGCATTATTTCATATCCATTAACGCTTGCAGCTCATCTTTGTTAGCCAGCAGGTCATCAAGGGTGTATTGGTCGAGAACATTTAAGAATGCATATAAGGCGTCATTTAGAATATGTTTCAATTTACAGGCAGGAGTAATGACACAATAGTTTCGATCCCTGTCAAAGCACTCTAATAGATGAAAATCGTCCTCCATAGCACGCACAACGAACCCGATATTAATGTCTTTAGGGGCTTGAGCCAGTTTAATCCCGCCGCTTCGTCCTCGAATCGTTTCCAGCATCCCTAATTTATTTAACTGATGAATGATTTTCCCTAAATGATTCTCTGATATATGAAAAACCTTCGATATTTCTCCCTTGCTCGAAAGCTCTCCGTCCGGCTTGGAAGCTGTATAAATCATAACGCGTAACGCGTAATCCGTAAATTTCTTTAGACGCATAGGAATGTCCCTCATTTAATAGGTTATTATTTATATTTTATCACAGGCTGATCAGTGTGTCTTTGGAATTGTCTTGAAGACGTGATTTTAAAGAAACGGAAGAATTTAATAAATCTGTCACAAAAGATGTATTTTGAATATTGCTTTAAATTGTTATTTGTTTTTATAATAAAGATATAAATTAAATACATCTTTTAAAGGAGTTTTTTCCATGGCTGTTCAACTTAGTGAAAAAACAATTCAAACGGTAAAATCTACGGTTCCTGTATTAGCGGAGTACGGGGAAGCGATTACAACCCACTTTTACAAACGCATGTTTGCTGATCACCCAGAACTAAAAAACATATTTAACATGACTAATCAAAAAGCAGGAAGACAGCCGAGAGCGTTAGCAAATGCGGTTTATGCGGCAGCGATGCATATTGATAACCTGGAAGCGATTCTTCCGACGGTGGATCAAATTGCAGAGAAACACCGCAGCTTAAACGTTAAGCCGGAACAATATCCCATTGTCGGCGAGTACTTATTATTAGCGATCAAAGAAGTATTAGGGGATGCAGCAACAGACGACATTATTGAGGCCTGGGGAGAAGCATACGGTGCGATTGCGGATGTGTTTATTCAAGTCGAACAGGAAAAATATAAGAAAGCGAAGGAGCAGGAAGGCGGCTGGATTGGCTATCGTGACTTCACAGTAGTCAAAAAAGTGAAAGAGAGTAATGTGATTACTTCTTTTTATCTTGAACCTAAGGATGGAGGCATCATTCCACCTTTCCGGCCTGGACAGTACATCACCGCTCAAGTAAGTCTTCCTGATAGTGAATACAAGCAATTGAGACAATACAGCTTATCAGACGCGCCGGGAAAAGACTATTACCGGATCAGTGTAAAAAGGGAAGACGGCAGCGAGGAACAGCCGGATGGTGTCGTTTCTACATTTTTACATGAACAGGTAAAGGAAGGCGATATTTTGCCAATCACAGCCCCTGCTGGAGAATTTTATCTTAATGAAGAAAGTACGAATCCTGTCGTATTTATCAGTGGAGGCGTAGGACTGACGCCAATGATGAGTATGTTAAATCGTTTAGTGGATCAAAATTCAGAGCGTGACGTATATTTTGTCCACGCTTCTCAAAATGGAGAAGTTCATGCATTTAAAGGAGATGTCGCTCAATTTGAAGCACAGGCTTCTTCTGTGCAGTCAAAAGTTGTATACAGCGATCCTCATCCTTCTGATGCGGAATATGATAAAAAAGGTCATATTGATCTAGAGTGGCTGAAAGCTGTCGTTCCATATGATGCTGAGTTTTATTTCTGCGGTCCTGAAGGGTTTATGAGAACGGTAAACGCAGCCTTAAATGACTGGGGCGTTTCAGAGGAGCAAGTCCATTATGAGTTTTTCGGTCCAGAATTAAGTCTACAATAGAAAAGCTTACAAGCTGGAAAAGAACTGAATAAAGCATAAAATAATCCGAACGATTCTATTAAAATCAGTTCGGATTATTTATATTACATCGAATGTACGCCGCTCCGTCAAACTACTTCGCTTTCCGTGGGCACGGCCTCAGCTTCCTCAGAAAGCAAAGAGCGCTTTCCTGCGGGATCTTCGACTCGTGCTGTTCCCACAGGAGTCTTCGTATTTTGACTACGCTTAAGATCTGCGTTTATACGAATGTTCATTTTTTGACACTATTGCCTCTATTTTGCCTAGAGAATAGGAACAGGGAAAAAGGACTGCTTTCCGCGGGGGCTCTCCTTTCTGCTTGTCCCACAGGAATCGTCACTTTTTCCATTCCATTAATCCCAAGAGGCATTTGGAACTTTGGAACCATTCTAGAATGAAAATGAATGTTCTGCTCCAAATTCTATTTCCATAAGGGCACAGCTTGTGTAAGTCATTTTTCTTGTGATCTATTATGGTAAAAGGGTTTTAGGAAACGGCGAGACTCCTATGGGAGATACGAATAAGGTGTGACCCCGGGGGGCTGATAAAGCCCGAGGAGGCACACCATTCGCCCATGGAAAGGGAGTCGTTTCCTAAAACCCTTTCTTATATCAAATGAAAGAAACTTTACCATACAAAAAAGCAAGCAGCGATCCGCTGCTTGCTTTTTTAAAAAATTATTCTTCAACGTAAGCCCACTTGAATTCAAGTTCAGGACCTGTTGCTGTTGTAAATACACCTTTGATATTCGGACGGAAAAGCTGTGCTTTAGAATCTTGATACATAGGTGCTACCGCTGCATCTTCTTCTAGAAGCAGTCGTTCAGCTTCTAAGAACGTCTCAAATCGCTTGTCAGGGTCTTGGGCATACTCCCCATTCGCTTGTTCAATCAGCGCATCGTACTCTTCATTCGAGTAATTCATGTTATTATTTTGACCGCCAGTCAAGTACATGTTCAAGTATGTGTTCGGGTCTACGTAGTCAGGACCCCAGGTTGCGGCTTCCATCTCAAATTCAGAGTTTTGGTCGCGCTCCACACGTTCGTTGAACGGAACTTCCATAACATTAATAGATAGTCCCTCAAGCACTGTTTCCAGCTGTTCTTTGTAGTAAGCCAGTACATTACTTACCGTTCCAGTGTCATCACCAAGAAGTTCAATTTCTACTTCTTCTGTTCCCAGCTCTTCAAGCGCTGCTTCCCAGTGCTCTTTCGCTTTATCCTCATCATATTCAACGAGAGGACCTTGAGCGTCGCGGAAATCTTCATCGCTGTCCGGCATGTTTACGAAGTTTGAAGGTACATACCCTTCTGCTGGTACGGAACCGTCGTTTAAGATCGTATCAACAAGCGCCTGACGGTCGATGGCATAAGATATCGCTTTACGCACATCCACATTCGCTAAAGCTTCGTTGGCTTCCTGATTAAACTTAAAGAAATACAGGTAAGGCTTTTCAGCTACGTTAAAATCTTCAGTCGTCATGTATTCATCAACGAATTCCGCATTAAGTTCTGTTTGATCAAGATCTCCGGATTCATACAAGTTTACGCCTGTAGAAATCTCTTTAATGACTTGCGCATTTATCGTTTCCAATTGAACTGTATCCGCGTCCCAGTAGCTGTCGTTTTTCTCTACTGTCCAGCCTTGTTCATGGTCCCAGGATGTCATTTCAAACGGACCGTTAGCCAGCGCATATTCTGCTTCTGTTCCAAAGTCTTCTCCGTGTTCCTCAACAAAGGACTTGTTAAGCGGCATGAAGGTAACAAAAACAGTCATTGATTCAAAGTATGGTACAGGTTGTTCTAATTCAACTTCTAATGTATGATCATCTACTGCTGTGGCACCCAGCTCGTCCAATTCTGCTTCGCCATCAGCAATTTCTTGTGCATTTTTAATAACTCCGCCTAAAAAGTAAGGGCCGTATTCAGAACCCGTGTCAGGGTTTACCGCACGCTGCCATGCGAATACGAAATCTTCCGCTGTTACAGGGTCGCCGTTAGACCATTCGGCGTCTTCCCTCAGCTCAAATGTCCAAGTCATGCCATCATCACTTACAGAGCTGTCTGTGGCAATTCCTTCCGATAGATTCCCCTCTTCATCGAGACGATAAAGTCCTTCTAATGTTTCTCCAGCCCACTGAAATCCAACCGTATCTGTAATTAAGGAAGGATCCATACTGGAAATTTCACTTTTTGCTGTGACCGTTATTTCTTGTTCAGCACTGCTTTCCCCAGAACTGTCTCCTCCATCCGATTCACCTGAGGATTCGGAATCATCTCCACCGCTGCACGCAGCAAGGAAAAGAGCCAGCACCAGAGCGAACATCAGCCATAGGCTTTTCTGTTTCAAAAAAATCTCCCCCATTTTTGAATTTTTCAAAAATAAATACCTTTCTAATTATATAGATAATTCCAAATTCTTTCATTAACTTGTTTTCAGAAAAAAAAGAAAAAAAGGAATCAAAACGATCGAAAATGTTCGTGAAAGCGCATCACTGACTGTGAAAAGCGGTTCATTTTTTAAACCTTTTTTTCTTCTAAACCCTAGGGATACGTGCAAAAAGGAAAGGCTTCTGAACAGGCTCAAAAATCCTTTTGTCTGATTGTTTAGATTACATTGACAATGCCTGTTCATTTGATAGGATAAAGGAATATTAAAATTTTTCTACCGTAGATAAAAGTTTGTACGTGTAGGATGTACAGGAGGGATTGTTGACCATGAATCGTGAGTGGGAGATATTGCAAATACCCGGCCCTACCCCAATACCGCCAAGTGTGGAAAGGGCTATGGTTCAGCCGATGATCGGCCATAGAGGACAGAAGTGTAAAGAATTAGTGGAAGATCTTGCCCCGAGATTAAAGCCTATTTTTGGCACAACGGGTGATGTACTTATTCTCTCCAGCAGTGGAACGTCCGCTTTGGAAGCTGCTGTTGTAAATACAACGTCTCCAGGAGAAGAAGTGATCGTTGTTGTAGCCGGAGCCTTTGGCGATCGTTTTGCTAAAATTTGTAATACTTACGAACTTGATGTTCACCGTATCGATGTAGAGGGAGGAAAAGCTGTTGAAGCTGCAGCCATTGAAGAGCAGCTGCAAGCTCACCCGAATGTGAAGGCTGTTTTTGTCACGCATTGTGAGACATCAACAGGAGTGATGCACCCGGTCGAGGAAATCGCTGAGAAAGTTCATGCTGTCAGTGATGCGCTTGTAATTGTAGATGGTGTTTCTTCTATTGGCGGTGCTCCTGTGGATATGGATGGGTCTGGAATCGATCTCTTAGTTTCTGGTTCACAAAAAGCCATGATGCTTCCAGCTGGACTGTCTTTTGCTGCCGTAAGTGATCAGGCGTGGAAAGTGATTAATGATAACCCGCGTCCTCGTTTCTATTTAGATCTGCGCAGCTATAAGAAGAGTCTGGATAATGGACAAACGCCTTTTACACCTGCCTTATCTCTATTATTCGGCCTTCAGGAGGTTTTGAGTTTAATAGAAGACGAAGGTTTAGAGAACGTTCATGAACGCCACCGTGTGATGAAGGAAATGACACGTGCTGCTTTTCGTGCGTTAAACGTACCTCTATTTGTTTCTGAAGAAGATGCATCAACGACGGTTACCTCTGTACGTCCTCAAACGTTCGAAGCCGAGCAATTTAGAAAAATTGCCAATCAGGAGTTTGGTTTAATGACAGCAGGCGGTCAACAGAAGCATAAAGGGGAAATTTTCAGAATCGGCCATATGGGTTATTCCCGTCCGGCAAATGTTCTTCAGTATATTAGTATTATTGAAATCGTCTTAAATCGACTTGGCCATGAGTTTGAGCAGGGTGTGGGAACAGCCGCAGCACAAGAAGCCTATTTACAAGCGACAAGGGAGTTGGACTAAGAATGTACCGTGTACTTATAAGTGATCCTCTTAGCGAAGATGGAATAAAGCCGTTACTTGAAGCCTCAGATGTAGAAGCTGTTATGGATGCCTCCTTATCTCACGAAGATCTATTAAAGGAAATCAGTACGAGTGATGCGTTAATTGTCCGCAGTCAAACGCAAGTTACACGCGAATTAATTGAACATGCTCCTCAACTTAAAGTGATCGGACGTGCCGGAGTTGGGGTGGATAATATTGATTTAGACGCTGCGACGGACCATGGAGTCGTCGTTGTTAATGCACCTGATGGAAATACGATTTCAACAGCAGAGCACACGATGGCTATGCTTATGTCGCTTGCACGAAATATTCCACAAGCCTATCATCAGCTCAAGCAGAACCGATGGGAGCGTAAAAAGTTTGTCGGCGTTGAGCTTAAGAATAAAACGTTAGGGATTGTTGGCTTTGGCCGTATCGGTAATGAAGTAGCCCAGCGTGCAAAAGGCCACCGCATGAAAGTAATCGCTTTTGACCCATTTTTAACAGAAGAAAAAGCGGATAAAGCCGGTGTGCAATACGGAACGCTGGAAGAAGTGCTGCAGCAGTCAGACTTTCTAACGGTGCACACACCTTTAATTGAAAAGACGAAGCACTTAATTAATAAAGAGACGATCCAGCTGATGAAGCCGGGCGCACGAATTCTAAACTGTGCACGCGGTGGAATAGTAGAAGAAGATGCGCTGTATGAAGCCATTGAAAATGGGAAAATTGCTGGAGCGGCACTTGATGTTTTTGAAGAAGAACCAGCGATTGATCATCCATTGTTGTCTTTAGAAGAAGTTATTGCGACCCCTCACTTAGGAGCGAGTACCGTTGAGGCTCAAGAAAACGTAGCCACAGACGTTAGTATTGACGTTATGGACCTTCTCCGCGGCGGCGCTGTGAAGCATCCTGTTAACATGCCGTCCGTTCCTTCTGAAGTGATGGAACAGCTGGCCCCTTATTTCACATTAGCTGAAAAACTAGGAAGCTTTCTTTCAAACGTGACAGATGGAGCACTGGAAAAGGTAAATGTCTATTATTCTGGAGATTTGCTGGATGTAGATACGACGCCGTTAACTAGAATATCTATTAAAGGGATCTTGAAGCGTTACATCGGCGAACGTGTGAATGATGTAAACGCGTATAAGACGGCTTCCGACAAAGGAATCGTCATTAATGAACAAAAATCAACGTCGACCAAAGGGTTTACGAACCTTGTGACGATTGAAATTGAAACAGATCAGGAAAAGCGTTCGATTGCTGGAACCTTGTTGAATGGACTGGGTGCCCGTATTGTGAAGCTTGATGAGTATCCAATTGACGTTGTGCCAGAAGGGCATTTAATTGTCATTCACCACAAAGACCAGCCAGGTGCGATTGGACGTGTTGGAAGCTTACTAGCTGAACACCATGTCAACATCGCGACGATGCAGGTAGGACGAACGACTATTGGTGGAGAAGCTGTCATGGTTCTTACGGTAGATAAAGCTGTTGAAGAAGATTGTCAGGAACAGCTCGGCGGAGTTGCAGATATTATGCAGGTACAATGCTTAACGCTGTAGAATAAGTAACAGGCAGGCCGGTATACGGCCTGCCTCAGCTTGTAGAGAAACCTTAAATAGTGTAAAATTCCTTACGTTTAAGAGTGTAAAGGGTTTGAGGAAACGACTCCCTTTCCGCGGGCGAATGGTGTGCCTCCTCGGGCTTTATCAGCCCTCCGGGGTCACACCTTATTCCCATTTCCCGCAGGAGTTTCGCCGTTTCCTCAAACCCTTTTTCAAAATAGATCACTGGCAATCATTTACTCAAGCTGTGAAAGCAGCTTTTAAAAAAGGGCCTTCACATTACGAAGATTATTTATGAAGTACATCTTAGCTTTTTCGACAGTCTGCGGCAGGCCGGTTTACGGTCTGCCTGTTTTTATACTGTAGAAACTCTATTGTTGTCTTAAAAGTATGTATTTAGAAAGAGTAAAGGTTTTTAGGAAACGAGTCCCTTTCCGCGGGCGAATGGTATGTCTTCTCAGGCTTTATCAGCCTTGCGGGGTCACCCCTTTTTCGATAAAAGGTTACTAGCCATAGTGTAGTCTAGTCTCTGGATCTAAACTTCAATGGTTCTGATACATAAGGAAGGAAAGGGAATACCTTGTTTACAACTAAACGTTGCGGGAACAGAAGGCGCCGCAAGAAAGCGGTCTTTGCTTCCTGAGGAGTCTGAGGCTGTGCGCTGCGGAAAGCGAAGGATGTTGACGAAGCGGATACCAGAAAAACGGAGCACAATCGAATGTCCTTGAGTTTCTCATGGATAAATGAACTTTTTTACTTATAATGAAAAGGAGGCAACGGAAGTGACGAAAATTTATTTAACACGTCATGGACAAACCGTATGGAATTTAGAAAAAAGGATGCAGGGCCATGGAGAGTCTAAGCTGACGGAGCTTGGCAGAAAGCAGGCGCGCTGGCTGGGCGAACATTTAAATAATGTACATATTGACAAAATTGTTTCGAGCTCCAGTGGAAGAACGGAAGAAACGAGCCGGTTAATTCGCGGGAACCGCCCGATCGCGATTGAGTTAAATCCTCAGTTACGTGAAATTCATTTAGGAGAGTGGGAAGGTAAGCTTCAGCACGAGCTTCAAAGTGAGTTTTCTGAAGCATATCGGAACTTTTGGGAAGATCCGCTGCGGTACGAAACGAGTGGCGGTGAGAGTTTGGAGGAGCTGGTCGCACGCGTCAGTCATGAAGTAGAACACATCGCTGAGACTTACAAAGGGCAGACGATTTTAATCGTCACGCATGGGGTCGTGTTGAAGGCACTCATGATTTACTTTAAAAAACGTGGTATAGAAGAGTTGTGGAGCGGTGCGTTTATGCACCACTCTACCTGTTTAAGTCTTGTAGAAAAGACAGACGGAGAGTGGAAGATTCATATGGAAGGGGACACCACCCATTATCAGGAAGAACTTTCTCATTAAGAAAACCCGCAGCTTGAGCTGCGGGTTTAGCTGTGTGCGATATTTTAATCATAAAAACACAGTTTTCCTTCATAAAATGGGAAAAACGATCATAAGGGGGATTAATCAATTTTCTCGACACGAGCCTCACGTTGTGTGAAGACGTGGACTTCATCGTAGCCAACCGAGCGGGCAAAGTCGATCGCATCCTCATAGGCGTATCCGATATGATCAGGTTTATGTGCATCAGAGCAGAGAACAATACCGATGCCTTTTTCCTTGCAAATACGAAGCAGATCAGGGTCCGGGTAAAGTTCTCCGACAGGCTTGCGTAAACCGGCGGTACTGATCTCAATACACGTTCCTGTTTTAGCTAATGCCTCCGCGGCACGTTCATATTGTTCCAGTAAAAATTCCCGGTCATCCGGACGATAACCGAATACTTTAATTACATCGATGTGGCCGACGAAATCAAATAAACCTGATTCTGCCAGTGTCACGACACGGTCGAAGTATTGACGATACACTTCTTTTAGATCGCGTTTTTCATATTCTTCACGGAAAATAGCAAGGTCAATGCCCCATTCATCAATCCAGTGGACGGAACCGATAACGTAGTCGAACGGGTGAGCATCGATGAATGCTTTCATTTCTTTTTCTTTTCCAGGCATATAGTCCATTTCAATCCCCATCTTAATGGGGAGGCCGGCTTCATTGGCTTCATCAAACATTTGCTGATAGGTTTTGAAATCAAGGGTGCGGCGGTTCTCCACCCAGTCGTTTGATAAAATATTTCTCGTTTCCTGGAAAAAGTAGGCGTGTTCAGAGATGCCCAGTTCTTCAATGCCTTCCTGCTTTGCTTTTTCGATATAAGTGCGTAAGTAGTCGACGGATAAATCGCCGGTTTCTGCCATATGAACATGATAGTCTGTGCGCATGATTGCCTCCTAGGTTCTAAGTGTTTCACCTATCATATCAAACTAGCAGTCTAGAAACAAAGCGTCTTTGATTGAGTGTCTGAGAGAAGAAGAGACCGGGTTTCCTATGTTAGAATAGGGAAGTTAGTATAGATAGAAAATTGAGGAGTATGAAACCATGAATGATACGAGAAAAATTACAGAAGGGGCTTTAATGACCGGGGCTTATCTGCTATTGTTGTTGATAATTCTATTTACCCCGATTATCGGGTCCATTTTCCTATTTGTTTTACCAGTTCCATTTATTTTTTACAGCTATAGACATGGGTGGAAACCGGGAGTGCTTATGTTTGTTGCTGCTATGGTCTTTTCATTGATCTTTGCAACTGTTTTTTCTTTACCGATTACACTGCTTTCAGGAATAGGCGGATTGTTCATCGGTGGATCAATGTATAAAAAGCGCAGCTCTTATGAAACGTGGGCTGGAGGGACGATTGGTTTTATTATCGGCCTTGTCAGTGTGTATTTAATATCGCAGCTTTTCTTTGGCATGAACTGGGCAGAAGAGATTCGTACGGGTCTTAATGACGCGGTTTCGATGACTGAAGGATTGATGGGGGCTTTAGGAAGCGGTGAAGGTGCGGAAACGCAGTTAGAGGCTTTAGAAGAGCAGGTGGCTGCCCTGCCTGATTATTTACCAAGCATCTTTGCGATAGGCGGTATTATGTACGCGTTTGTCAGCCAGTGGCTCAGCTATAAAATTATTAATCGTGTAGAAGGGAAAAAGTTTCATTTTCCGGCTTTTCGTAACTTTAACCTTCCGACCTCCGTATTATGGTATTACTTTTTTGCGTTAATTTTTACATTGGTGTTCGCTGAAAGTAATGATATTTGGTATTTAGCGGCCATTAATGTATTTACGCTGACGGGGGCCTTTCTTGTACTGCAAGGCTTTGCTTTTATTTTTTATTATACCTATGTCAAAGAGAAGTCAAAAGCGCTTCCGATCCTGGCAATTGTTGGTTCGTTACTTTTCCCGACAATTCTAATGTATCTTGTTCGAATCTTAGGTATAATTGATTTAGGATTTTCGCTTCGTGAGCGTTTGCAGGCGAAGAAATAAAGATCGCTCGTATTTGATGGCAGGAGTTGAATGAAATGCCGAATATTTTTAAAAAACCGACCATGAGCGGCCACTTGTGGGTAATCTATACGATTTCACTGATCCTGTTGGGGTTTATTTGGTATTTTCAGTGGATGCTCGGATTGATGATGATGCTCTTATTGGCCGGTTCGATCTTTTATAGTGTTCGCACCGAACAAAACATGATCAATGAAACAGAAGAATATATATCGACTCTTTCCTACCGTGTGAAAAAAGTAGGGGAAGAGGCGCTGTTAGAAATGCCCATAGGGATTGTGCTTTATAGTGAAGATTATAAGGTGGAGTGGGCGAACCCCTATATGAACAAGTTTACGAAAGAAGATACGATTGTAGGTGAATCGTTGAACGATTTGTCTGATGATTTGGTTTCCTACATTAAAGAAAGTCATGGAGAGGTATGGCTTGATATTGATGAATACAAGCTGCAGACGTTAGTGAAAAGAGATGAGCGTCTCCTTTACTTCTTTGACCGCACTAATCAGACAAAAATTCATAACTTGTACAAAAATGAGCAGACCGTCCTTTCGATCATTTTCTTAGATAACTATGAAGAGATTACGCAGGGCATGGATGATACAGCGAAGAGTCAAATTAACTCTCAAGTCACTTCCATTTTAAATAAGTGGGCCGGCGATTTCGGGATTTACTTGAAACGAACGTCCCAGGAACGTTTTATGGCTGTCATGAATCAAGAGATTCTGCAGGCACTCGAGCGTAATAAGTTTGATATTCTCGATGATGTGCGCGAGTTAATTACGGATCAAAATGTTCCGCTGACGCTCAGCTATGGAATAGGTGTAGGGCCTGTGAGCCTTCCTGAGCTTGGAGAGCTTGCTCAGTCCAGTCTTGATTTAGCCCTTGGACGTGGAGGCGACCAGGTAGCGATTAAGGATGACACGGGTAAAGTTCGTTTCTACGGCGGAAAAACGAATCCAATGGAAAAACGTACGAGGGTTCGTGCACGTGTGATTTCCCACGCTATGAAGGAGCTTGTGCAAAACAGTGAACGCGTCCTGATTATGGGACACAAATCTCCTGACATGGATGCCGTTGGTGCTTCCATTGGCATTTTAAAAATTGCGCAGGCGAACCAGAAAGAAGGAAATATCGTGCTTGACCCTGATGAGATTGATACAGGGGTTCAGCGTATGATTGAGGAAATTGAAAAAGACGATGAATTGTGGTCAAACTTTATTACACCTGAGGATGCGATGGAGCTTGTCACGAACGATACACTGCTTGTCGTCGTCGATACGCATAAGCCTTCTTTAGTAATGGAAGAAAAACTACTAACGAAAACGGAGCATGTCGTAGTCATTGACCACCACCGTCGTGCCGAAGAGTTCATATCGGATCCGACGCTTGTGTATATGGAGCCTTATGCTTCTTCCACAGCAGAGCTTGTGACTGAACTGCTTGAGTACCAGCCGAAGAAGCTTAAGCTTTCTATGCTTGAAGCTACATCTTTATTATCCGGTATTATTGTCGATACGAAGGCATTCACGTTACGAACAGGTTCACGGACGTTTGATGCCGCTTCCTATTTGAGATCTAAAGGAGCCGATACCGTTCTCGTTCAGAAGTTTATGAAAGAGGATATCGATGTATATGTACAGCGCAGTCGTTTAATTGAAAAAGCAGATATGTACCGCGATGGAATTGCGATATCAGCCGGGGAACATGGCGAAGAGTATGGCCCTGTGATTATCGCTCAAGCAGCGGATACCCTGCTTACGATGACAGGTGTGATATGCTCGTTTGTCATATCCGAACGTAAAGACGGACGAATTGGAATCAGCGCACGCTCATTAGGTGACATTAACGTGCAGGTGATTATGGAACGTATGAATGGGGGCGGGCATTTAACCAATGCAGCCACCCAGCTTGAAGATACAACGATTGAAGATGCCAGAGCTTTATTGCAAGATATAATTGATGAATATTTTGAAGGAGGAGACGAAGAATGAAGGTAATTTTCACATCAGACGTAAAAGGAAAAGGTAAGAAAGGTGAAATCAAGAACGTCTCTGACGGTTATGCACGCAACTACCTTTTAAAAAATAACTTAGCGGTTGAAGCTACAGGCGGAAACCTCAAGGCCCAGCAAGCCAAAGATGCGAAGGAAGAACAGAAAGCGGAAGAAGTGAAGCAGGAAGCCGAGCAGCTTAAAGAAACGCTTGCGGATTTAGAAGTAAAACTTGTCGCTAAATCCGGGGATAACGGCCGCTTGTTTGGATCGATTACGAGTAAGCAAATTGCAGAACAGCTTAAGAAGTCTCACAACATTAAAATCGACAAACGTAAAATTGAACTGGATGAACCGATTCGTACCCTTGGGTATACGAACGTTCCCGTTAAGCTTCATAACGAGGTGACAGGGACGATCCGTGTCCATGTGGCCGAGAAGTAAATGTTCTTTTGCGCACGTAGAGGAGGAAACAGCAAGTGAGTGAATTATGGAATGACCGTACACCGCCGCACAATATAGAAGCTGAGCAGGCGGTTCTTGGTGCGGTCTTTTTAGAGCCTGAAGCGATGTCTACGGCTGCGGAATATCTACTTCCAGAAGATTTTTACCGCGCGAGCCATCAGCGGATCTTTGAAGTAATGCTCACGCTTTCTGACCGCGGGGAGCCGATCGACCTGGTTACGGTAACCACAGCGTTATCCAATAACAAAGTGTTAGAGGAAGTAGGCGGCGTTTCTTATTTAAGTGATATCGCCAATTCCGTTCCGACGGCAGCCAACATCTCATATTACACGAAGATTGTCAGCGAGAAGTCAACGCTGCGTGGGTTGATCCGCACAGCGACCAATATCGTAACGAGCGGATTTGCAGAAGAAGAGAATATTGAAGATGTTTTAAATGCGGCGGAAAAAGAAATTCTGGAAGTCTCCCAGCGAAAAGACTCCGGCGCGTTTAAAAACATTAAAGACGTGTTAATCGATGTGTACGACAACATTGAACAGCTTCATAACAATGAAGGGAATACGACCGGTATTCCGACAGGCTACCGCGACCTCGATCAAATCACATCAGGATTTCAGCGGAATGATTTGATCATTATCGCAGCACGTCCTTCCATGGGTAAGACGGCTTTTGCGCTTAACATTGCGCAGAACGTTGCGGTCAATTCAGATGAAAACGTTGCGATCTTCAGTTTGGAGATGGGAGCCGATCAGCTTGTCTCCCGTATGTTATGTGCGGAAGGTAACATTGACGCCCAGCGTCTCCGTACAGGTTCAATGGAAGCCGATGACTGGAATAAGCTGACGATGGCGATGGGAAGCTTATCGAATGCCGGCATTTACATTGATGATACGCCGGGTATTCGAGTGAACGAAATTCGGTCCAAATGCCGTCGTCTTAAGCAGGAACACGGACTCGGCATGATCTTGATTGACTACCTGCAGCTCATCCAGGGAAGCGCGAATTCTAAGGAAAACCGTCAGCAGGAAGTGTCGGAAATTTCTCGATCGTTAAAAGGATTAGCCCGTGAATTAAATGTTCCGCTAATCGCTCTTTCCCAGCTTTCTCGTGGCGTTGAATCCCGACAGGACAAGCGTCCTATGATGTCTGACCTTCGTGAATCTGGTTCGATTGAGCAGGATGCGGATATTGTCGGCTTCTTGTATCGTGACGATTACTATGACCAGGAGTCGGAAAACCAAAACATTATCGAAATCATCATATCCAAGCAGCGTAATGGTCCGGTTGGAAACGTCGAACTGGCCTTTGTGAAGGAATACAACAAGTTCGTCGACCTCGACCACCGCTACACTGACGCTGACGTGCCGCCGGCATAAGAGAATTGATAAAGTGTCAGCAGAGAATAAAGAGAGAGTACAACAGCGGTGCAATGGAGTATCAGCAGTGAATAAAGAGTAGAGCGTCAACGCGGTACCAGGTACCGAGACTCTTTTCTACTGCCTCTAACCACTTTTTTGTCTCTCGGTACCTGGTACCATCAGCACTCATACAGCGAGAGAGCGGTACCCATCAGCACTCATACAGCGAGAGAGCGGTACCCATCAGCACTCTTGCGGCGTGAGAGCTGGCACCGTCAACACTCACACCATAAAAGAGCAAAATAAAAGCCTTTCATCTCTTTTTGTTAAAAAAGATGAAAGGCTTTTTTATATTCATCACTCACCGTTACGCCTCCAAAAACAGGAGTTACGCCGGCTCATGAATGAACGCTAGGTTAACCAGTGAGAAATCGCATGAGCGACTCCGTGATCATCATTGGTTTTCGTTACAAAATCACTCGCTTCTAAGACTGAATCTCTCGCATTCGCCATCGCTGCCCGGTGTCCCGCTACGTTTAGCATCGAAAGGTCGTTTGGACTGTCGCCGATGGCAGCCGTATCACGTAGAGAGAAGCCAAAATGGGCCGCGAGTTTTTCTAAAGCGATGCCCTTGGAAGCGTCCTTGTGTTCAAGCTCAAAGTTATGAATGCCTGAGCTGACGAGTGTTAAATCTTCATATCCTTCAAACTTCTTCCAGCCTTTATCGCGTTTTTCTTTTTCAAACGAGAAGGCGAGTACGTTGTAAAGAGGCTGGCCACTCTGCATAATTTCCCGGTAGGACGGGACTTTTTTAAAGCCTGACTGGCCGAACTGTTTAGCGAGCGAATGTTCAAGCTCCGCTATATTTGCATCCGGATTCGCTGTTTTAATACGATCGAGCTCAATATACAGCAGGTCGCGTCCATTTTCAGGTGTAAGAATAGCATCATCGCTGAAAACCTCGTAGTAATAGTCTTCCGCTTCGAGCCAGCTTAAGATTTCTTCCGCATCGTTTGGCTGAATTGGAACGGAATCAAACAGTTTTCCTTCGGGTGTATGAATCGTAGCCCCGTTAGCGCCAATCACCCACGTGTTAAGGCCGGTATCGGCAAAAACTTCGCGCACGTCAAATTCGGCTCGTCCTGTCGCTACGACAATTTCCACCCCTTCCTGCTGTGCTCTTTGAATGGCTTGTAAATTTTCCTCGCTGATTTCACTTTCGTTATTTAATAGGGTGCCGTCTAAATCAATCGCAATCATTTTCATCCTGTTTCCTCCTCCGTCACTAATAACTCCACCTGATGATTTTCTAACAGCTGCTGGAACTCTTCACTCGGTGTCCGGTCGGTAATAAGTAGATCTACATCTGCCAGCTCGGCGTATTGAAAAAAATCGGTAACGCCGATTTTTGTATGATCAGCGAGAACAGTCACTTGCTGCGCTTGGTCGGTCATCTTACGCTTCACCATACCGTCTTCTTCATGCGCAATCGTCAGCCCGTGTTCTGAAATGCCGACGACTCCAATAAAAGCGTGGTCGACATAATAGTTAGAAAGGCGTTCGATGACAGAAGTGCCGTACAAAAACCGGTGCTCTTTATTCAGCTGGCCGCCTAATAAATGAATGTTTGAATGTTTATTATGAGACAGTAGATCAGCCAAATTAATTGAGTTCGTAATGACGGTTAAGTCTGTATCCTCAAGCTGTGCAGCGCAGGACTGTACGGTTGTAGAGGCATCGAGAATCACCTTATCTCCACTGCGTACAAGCGATGCTGCCTTGCGCCCGATCGCCAGCTTCTCTTCAGAGACGGTTTGTAGCCTGTTGGAGTAGTCTTTTACTTCATTATGGCTCGTTGGTAAAATAGCCCCTCCCCGCGTCCGCACGATCGCTCGCTGTTCTTCTAATTTAACGAGGTCTCTTCTCGCTGTGTCCCTTGAAACATGAAAAAGCTCACAAATCTTTTCGACTGAGATGCGCTTCGTCTGTTTTACATACTTGAGAATTTCAATTAAGCGTTCTTCTTGATACAAAGCAGCCACCGTCCTTACGTATTCTATAAGTTATTATAAGTAATTATAACCTAAACTTCAAGTAAGTTAAGTTATTGTAAGTAAGTATAAGTAATTATGAAATTGAGATAAATCGAACATTACGATAATATTAAAATTAAATGTTCGTGTTTTGCGTTGACGTACAGCTCTAAAATTGATAAACTGACGTTGGAATTAATGAAATAGTAAATTTTACAGGCGGAGGTGCCTTATGTCTTCAGTAGTAGTCGTCGGAACCCAATGGGGAGACGAAGGTAAAGGTAAAATAACAGATTTTCTATCACAAAATGCTGAGGTTGTTGCGCGTTATCAAGGCGGAAACAACGCAGGCCATACGATTAAATTTGACGGAATCACGTATAAGCTGCATTTGATTCCATCCGGGATCTTTTTTGACGATAAGGAATGCGTGTTAGGAAACGGCATGGTGATTGACCCGAAAGCCTTATTAGAAGAACTTCAATACTTACATGATAAAGGGGTATCAACGGACAATCTGCGCATCAGCAACCGCGCGCACATTATCCTCCCGTACCACTTGAAACTAGATGAATTACAAGAAGAACAAAAGGGTGCAAATAAGATCGGTACAACGAAAAAAGGTATCGGTCCGGCATATATGGATAAAGCGGCTCGTACCGGTATTCGTATCGCTGATCTGCTTGATAAAGAAGAGTTCCGTGAGAAGCTGGAGCAGAACCTTGCGGATAAGAACCGCTTTTTTGAAAAAGTTTATGAAACGACTCCATTTACCGTAGAAGAGATTTTAGAAGAATACTATGATTATGGTCAGCAAATCGCTAAATATGTATGCGATACATCTGTCGTCCTTAATGATAACCTTGACGATGGACGCCGTGTCCTTTTTGAAGGCGCTCAAGGCGTTATGCTCGATATTGACCAGGGAACGTATCCATTTGTTACATCATCCAACCCGATTGCCGGCGGTGTAACGATTGGTTCTGGTGTGGGTCCTTCAAAAATTAAGCACGTCGTCGGCGTTTCCAAAGCGTATACAACACGTGTCGGTGACGGTCCTTTTCCAACAGAGCTGGAAGATGAAACCGGCGATAAAATTCGTGAAGTAGGAAACGAATATGGTACGACAACTGGACGTCCGCGCCGTGTCGGCTGGTTTGACAGTGTCGTTGTACGTCACGCCCGCCGTGTAAGTGGAATTACCGATTTGTCTCTTAACTCCATTGATGTGTTAACCGGCATTCAAACGTTAAAAATCTGTACCGCTTATAAATACCGCGGGGAGATTATGGAAGAATTCCCGGCCAGCTTGAAAGTATTAGCTGAGTGCGAACCTGTCTATGAAGAACTTCCGGGATGGGATGAGGATATTACAGGCGTGCGTTCCTTACACGAACTCCCTGTAAACGCGAGAAATTACCTGGAGCGTGTCTCTCAATTAACAGGTATTCCTCTGTCTATCTTTTCCGTAGGACCTGATCGTTCACAAACCAACGTAGTACGCAGCGTGTATAGCGAATAATTTCATAATAAAGCACGTCTTTCTTATAATATAGGGAGACGTGCTTTTTTACATGGAAGGAGAATCCACGATGAAACGAATTAGTGTGTTTGCTGGATCCAGCGCGGGCAATGATCCAGAATTTACAGAGAAGACGAGAATACTTGGAAAAGCTTTTGCAGAAAAAAATATTGAGCTTGTCTACGGTGGTGCCAAAAGTGGATTAATGGGGGTTATGGCCGATACCATTCTAGAACACGGCGGTCAGGTGACAGGAATAATGCCAACCCCTTTATTTGAAAAAGAGATCGTACATCCTGGAGTCACGACGTTCATTGAAGTCGATACGATGCACCAGCGAAAAGAAAAGATGAGTGAGCTTGCTGATGGGTTCATCGCCTTGCCTGGAGGATTTGGAACGCTTGAGGAATTATTTGAAACGATTACATGGGCACAGATCGGTCTTCATGAGAAACCGGTTGGCCTATTTAATATTCAAGGCTATTATTCTCCTGTCCTTGAATTAATGGATCATGCGATAGAGGCTGGTTTTGTTTCTCCTGAGAGCCGGATGATTTTACTAGAATCATCTGACGCTCACGACCTGCTTTCGCTGCTGGAAAACAAGTAAATTGAAAAATCTATTGCGTAATTTTTAAAAGGTATGGTATGATATTCTTCGTTGCGGTAAAGAAGAATCATCATACGTGGTCCGGTAGTTCAGTTGGTTAGAATGCCTGCCTGTCACGCAGGAGGTCGCGGGTTCGAGTCCCGTCCGGACCGCCACTTATATTTAAATACTTAATTTTGCTCGGTAGCTCAGTCGGTAGAGAAGCTGTAAAACATCTTTGAGATCCTTCATCGAAGGCTTTGCGAGGAGCGCGGGCTTCACCGAAAAACATTGCAACGTGACGAGCACAGGACTTCTTTGAATCTACTTCGAAGCAAGATAATGTGCGAGAGATAGAATAAAATTTAAATACTTACCATGGCTCGGTAGCTCAGTCGGTAGAGCAACGGACTGAAAATCCGTGTGTCGGCGGTTCGATTCCGTCCCGAGCCACTCCAAAAAACGTCAGCGAACCTTATAGGTCGCTGACGTTTTTTTACGTATCCTTATATTCCTATAATTGTAACTTTAACGCAATAAAATGTGAATTATTTACCAATAAAGAGAGTAATTTTACACTTTTAATGTCATTTTATCCTTTGAAATTGAGATTTTTATTACCAATATTATAAATACATTACATCCTGTAATAACTATTCAATAGACTTTCTTACTATGGTAAATTGGTAAAGTGTCAAAAAATACGAGAAAATCACAAATATACAGACAAATAGAGAGAAGTTGACATAGGGGGAAGTGAACGTGAAAGAGACGACGGGACTTTGGAAAAAAGCTTCCGCGATTGCAATGCTTGGTGTCAGTTTAAGTTTTGGAACCGTCTATGCCGAAGATAATCTACAAACGGTTTACCACGTATATGTCGGTGATAAA
Source organism: Halobacillus sp. B23F22_1 (assembly GCF_043497005.1). Taxonomy (NCBI): domain Bacteria; kingdom Bacillati; phylum Bacillota; class Bacilli; order Caryophanales; family Bacillaceae; genus Halobacillus; species Halobacillus sp. B23F22_1. The sequence continues at coordinate 96,794 of NZ_JBIEKE010000001.1, forward strand.
CATGTGGGAATAATGGATCAGAAAAAACAGGCAGAGGACACCGTTCAACAACACTTAGACGAGGCGCAAGATGAGAATGAAAATTATGACGTGGAGCTTTTAGAAGAAGTATCTTTCGTACCGGAAAAAATCTTCTCACCATCGCATGATTCCGACAAAACCATGCGTGAGCTTGAAGAATCCATAGAAGTGGGGGCAGCTGCAGTTGAATTATCTGTAGACGAGGAAACCGTGGCTTATCTTCCAGGTGAACAAGAAGCAGATGAAGCGGTGCGTAAGTTGAAAGAGCAGTTTGTAGATGCCGAAGATTTAAAAGAAATAGAGAATCTTGACGAGGGAGAAACCCCAGAGATTGATGAATCTACAATTATCGATGTCGATTTATCTAAAGACGTAGACTTTAAAGAAAAAATAGTAGAACCGTCTGAGATGAACGACGTCGATGAAGCACTGGAAGTCTTACAAAATGGAAACACAGAAAAAGAAGTTCATCAGGTGGAAAAAGGGGATGTATTGGGAGATATCGCCTCTCAATATGATTTATCTGAAAAAGAACTGCTTGAGCTTAATCCAACGTTAGATGAAGATGAGCCTGTGCAAGTCTATCAGGAGATCGAAGTAACAGAGACAACACCTTTAACGGACGTTTTAATTAAGGAAGAGGGAATAAAAAAAGAGAAGATTCCTTATGAGACGGAAGTAGTCGAAACCGACGACTTAATGAAGGGTGAAAAAGAGACAAAACAAGAGGGTAAAGACGGCGAGAAAGAAGTACATTACTATAAAGATAAGACAAATGATCGCGAGACGGACGAAGGTACGATAGAAGAGAAAGAACTATCGGAACCAAAGAAAGAAATCGTATTAAAAGGCACAAAGGTCATCCCTTCAAAAGGGACAGGGGATTTTGGATGGCCGGCTGTAGGTGGATCTATCACTAGTAAGCAAGGTGAGCGATGGGGATCCTTCCACAAAGGCATTGACATTGCGGGCGTGAAAGACCCTACTATTAAAGCGGCTGATAACGGAAAAGTAACCGAAGCAGGAAAGAGCGGGGCTTATGGGAATAAAGTAGTGGTTGATCATAACAACGGCTACAAAACGATCTATGCTCATCTCAAATCCATTGATGTTCAAGCGGGAGACACTGTAGAAAAAGGTTCTTCTCTAGGAGATATGGGTACGACAGGACGTTCGACCGGCGTTCACCTGCACTTTGAAGTTTATAAAGATGGATCGTTAGAAAATCCACTGGACCACATTCAAAAATAACTTGTCGAAGCTTGCAGAGAAATTCTTTCTCTGCAAGCTTTTTTATTTAAATAGAGGAAGAATCAAGGGATTCCTTTTCAGCAAGATGGGGATTTCATAGAATGAGTGAACGCCTGTGAAGGTTATTTCCATGGGGACAAAGCTTATGGAGTATTTTTTAACTAGCTATTATTGTAAAAGGATTTTAGGAAACGGAGTCGTTTCCTAAAATCCTTTACTCTATCAAACGAATAAACTTATATGATTTAATAAGAAAGAGAAAACTATAATGTAAACCATAGAAGCTTTTTTGTAATGTAAGACATTTCACCGGAAATAAGTTAAAATGAGAGAGAATAGAAGTTGAAAAAAAGGAAGTGACTGAAAATGGCACAGAAAATCCTAGTAGTAGACGATGAAAAGCCAATTGCAGATATATTAAAATTTAATTTAGAAAAAGAAGGTTATGAAGTCGTATGCGCTTATGATGGCGATGAAGCCATTCGTAAAGCAAATGACGAAAACCCAGAATTAATTTTACTCGACATAATGCTCCCACATAAAGACGGAAATGAAGTCTGCCGAGAAGTACGAAAAAACCATGCCATGCCGATTATTATGCTTACTGCAAAGGATGCTGAAATTGACAAGGTACTCGGCCTTGAGATGGGCGCAGATGATTACGTCACGAAACCATTCAGCAACCGGGAGTTAATTGCCCGCGTAAAAGCCAACTTGCGCAGACATCAGCAGGAGCCGGAAGATCAATCACATCAGTCGAAGGATATTACGATCGGCCGTTTAGCGATCCACCCTGATGCTTATACAGTAACGCGCGATGGATCATACATCGAGTTAACGCATCGTGAATTTGAGCTTCTTCATTACTTAGCCCGTCATATTGGACAGGTTATGACACGTGAGCACTTGCTCGAAACCGTGTGGGGCTACGATTATTATGGTGATGTACGTACGGTAGACGTAACAGTCCGCCGGCTGCGTGAGAAGATTGAAGAAAATCCAAGTAACCCTGCGTGGATCGTGACACGCCGCGGGGTCGGGTATTATTTGCGAAATCCAGAGCAGGAGTAGTGTTAGTGTATGAAAAAGGTAGGTTTTTTTCAGTCTGTTCGTCTTAAGCTGACGATTGTCTACATTCTCCTCCTGTTACTGGGCATTCAAGTTATCGGCTCGTATTTCGTAGGCGAATTAGAGGATCGATTAGAGCAGAATTTCAATGAATCGATCGACGGCAGGCTGCGTTCTTTAACCTACAGTTTGCAGAACTCTTATGAGACGGAACGGGATGACTCCGACTCTTCGTTGGAATCCGATGTACAGAGTTTGATTAACGACTTTAATGAAGATGATATTCAGAAAGTCCAGGTGATTAATTATTCAAACAGGCGCGTCATTGCTACATATGATGACGATTTAACAGGATCGGATGTGGGGAAAAAGGCAGATTACCCGATGATTACAGGAGCTCTTCTTTATAAAAATGCCGATTGGGAAATGGGGATTGACCCAAATACCGAGAATCGGATACGCCGAGGAGCCAGGCCAGTAGAAAGCAGCGATGGAGAAGAAGTCCATGCTGCTATTTACTATGAAGCCGATATGAGCGGGGTTTATGGGCAGCTGCAGCAGATTAATAACATTTTTGCCAGAGGTACCATTTTAGCGATCACGGTCACGGCTTTATTAGGCATCTTAGTGGCGCGTACGATTACGAAGCCGCTGTCTGAAATGAGAAGACAGGCGCAGATTATGGCCACGGGTGACTTCTCCCAGAAAGTAAGTGTTCATGGGAATGATGAAATCGGGCAGCTGGGCATTACGTTTAATGACTTAAATGACAAACTCAAGCAGTCGCAAGCCACGACAGAGGGAGAGCGGCGTAAATTAAGCTCCGTGCTTTCGAATATGTCTGACGGCGTTATTGCTACAGACCGTTTAGGAGCGATTACTCTCATGAATGCTCCCGCTTCCAAGCTTATCGGCCAAAGTTTTGAAGAAGTCCAGGGCCAGTCATTAACGGATATTCTTGAGTTGACTGACCAGGTGAATGAAATTAGTGATATAGAATCGATCGGATCGATTATTGTAGACTTAAGCAGTGATGATAAGCAGTTATTGTTAAAAGCTAATTTTTCTGTCGTTCAGGATGAGAATGAGGAAATGGACGGCTTCATTACAGTGATTAGTGACGTTACCGAGCAGGAAAAAATGGATCAGGAACGCCGGGAATTCGTGTCGAATGTATCGCACGAATTACGCACACCGCTTACGACGATGCGAAGCTATTTAGAGGCTCTCACGGACGGGGCCTGGGAGGACAAAGAGATTGCTCCTCGTTTCCTTGATGTCACTCAAAACGAAACCGACCGCATGATTCGTCTCGTCAACGATTTGCTGCAGTTATCGAAAATGGATCGCAAGGATACAGGACTCTTTAAAGAAAAAGTGGAATTTATTGAATATTTTAGTCATGTCATTGATCGATTTGAGATGAATCGTGACGAAAAAAATATATTAAATCGAGAATTGTCAGCTCAAAACCTGTTTGTATGGATTGATAAAGATAAAATTACCCAGGTGCTCGACAATATTATTTCCAATGCGATTAAATATTCCCCAGAAGGCGGGACGATTACATTTAAGGCGGAGACGCTTAAAAAGCAGCTTCTCGTCAGCGTAAGCGACCAGGGGATGGGGATGCCTTCGGATACAGTTGACAAAATATTTGATCGTTTTTATCGAGTGGATAAAGCGCGTTCCAGAGAAATGGGCGGAACGGGTCTTGGGCTGGCTATTGCCCGGGAAATAATTGAATCTCACCATGGTCAAATATGGGCGAACAGTCAAGAAGGAAAAGGAACAACTGTATTCTTTACTCTGCCGCTCATTAACCAGAAGCGGAGGAAGCGGAAATGAAGGTTGAAACACTCAAATCGGTTATTCTTGTTATTTTAATAGGATTCAGCTTGCTGCTTACTGTCGCTTTATGGAACTATCAGCCGGAATATGAGAGTGAAGGCGATGAAGAGAGGCTGATCGAGGAAACGACGATTGGCGGAGAAGAACTGGATATGGCCGGGATCGTGCGGCCGAAGCAGTTTGTCTTTCATAGAGATGGCGCGCATTATTCTTTTGAAGATAAAGAAGATGTTTCCCTTACGTATAGTGAAATGAAGAATTGGACGCTGTCGAACTTTGTAAGTACGGAAAATACGGGAATTCCCTCAGACCAGGATTTTATGGCTGAAGTCATATTTCCTACCAACATTCCGGCCCAAGCGATCCCTCAGCTATTCAGTCTTGATAACTCAGATATAGAACCGCCGAGCGGTCAATTTAACCGTATCTTTGTTACGTTCAACGAGGATGAAAACGGGGCTGAGCTGCTGTTTACGTCGGATCAAGCCAGCTCTACTTCCTTTAGAGCGACCATTAATAATGATGATGCTGATCAGCTGCAGTCCAGCATGAACAACGAGGAGTTATTAAGCGAACAGATTTTGTTTGCAGGAGATGAAGAAAAACGAATTTTTATTCCGAAAGATAAAGTCGCCTTGCAAGTTGATTCTGTTGATTCTCAAGAAATCGGTATTTTACCCTTAAGAAATGAGTTGTTTGACGGTTCCCCTGTCGTAAGAGAAAGGTCCGCATCGACGACCGAACAGCGACTTACAGATTACAGCCGGCGTCTCGAAGTATTAGGCAGCGGCAATCGTTTAGAATATACGAAGCTGACGTCGAATACGAATTCGGATGTTCAAACCGCGTTAAGCTCTTTTGATTTATTAGAAAGCAGTCTGAACTTTGTAAATACCCACGAAGGGTGGACGGATCCTTTTCAATTAACATCATTGAATCCATCGCGTTCTCTTGTGGAATATCACATGTACTTCAACGACCTTCCACTTCTTAACAGCTCGGATGACCTCCATAAGATCGAGGTGGAGTATGATGGGGAAGAAGAACAGCGTTACGTGCGCCCGCTTCGTGATTTTGATGCTTCCTTCCCGGGCAGCGGAAGAGAAGAAGAGCTTCCTTCCGGTGAAACGGTGTCTTCTTTCTTACAAGATTCGAGACAGTACAATATGAATGTGATTGAAGATATACAAGTGGGGTATTCATTAGTACAGCAATCGTCCAGCTATGAAGTGTATGACCTTAAACCGGCATGGTTTGTGCTGGAAAATGGAAACTGGAAAGAAATTAAAGAAATTTCTTCAGGGGAAGTAGGTGAACAGGCCAATGCAATGGGGACAAATTAAAACTTTATTTATTTTTAGTTTTCTCGTGCTTGATCTTTTCTTACTTCAGCAGTTTTTAACGAAACAAGAAGAAGCTTCCCTTGGTCCTGTGAATGAATCAATGTATGAAGAAAGTCCGGCGGAGGACAATGTCTCCATTTCTGATGAGGTGCCTGAGGAAGCTCCTGAAGTAAACTTTTTGTTTGCTTCGCCCAGTGAATTCACAGAAACTCAGTTAGAACGCATCGGTGACTTAGAAGGCCAGGAAGCGAGTGTTTACGGTAATCAACTTCTCGTTTCCACGTTAGATGAGCCGGTGCAAATCGGAAATGAGGAAGAGGCTGTGACGGATGCGGTAAGTGAATACGTGCCTTTCAGCGATCAGTATTCTTACTGGGGCTGGAATGATACAGAAGATAAAATTCTATTCTTCCAGACGAGGAATGCAAGAACCGTCTACTATAACTCCGCCGGCGTGCTCATGGTAGATGTCGAAAATGGGGAAATGACAGGTTATGAATTAACCCAGCTGAGAGAAAACGAAGGAGAAAGTAATGAACAAAGAGAATTACTCGATCCAGGGGATGTTATTGATATTTTATATGAATCAAGAGATATATCCTCCGGGGATGAAATCACGAGTATGACAGTTGGGTACCATTCAGCCGCAAGCTTTGAACCTACCCAGGTGTTTGCGCCGATTTGGAAAATTACCGTAAATGATGAAGAAGATCTGTTTCTCAATGCCGTGACGGGAGATGGACAGCTGTTGGATTTAGACGAAGAGGAGTTTATTGACGACACATCAGAGTATTTTGAGGAAATGATCGCAGAGAACAATCAGGACGTTTTCACAAATGAAGGGGATGAAGAGGGCTCTGATGAATAGAGAAACATGGAGTGTCATACAATGACGTTACAATTTAGTGTGCTTGCTTCCGGCAGTACAGGCAATGCCTTTTATATTGAATCGGGAGAGGAAAAGATATTAGTAGATGCGGGGCTCAGCGGGAAGAAGATTGAAGGACTGCTTGATCAGGTGCAAGTGAATCCTCATGATTTATCGCGGATTCTAGTGACTCATGAGCATAGTGACCACATTAAAGGGTTAGGAATCATGGCCCGCCGCTATAACCTTCCGATTTATGCGAACGAAAAAACGTGGCAGGCGATGGAAGGCCAGCTCGGCAAAATTTCAGTAGATCAGAAGTTTCATTTTAATATGGAAGAAGTGAAAGATTTTGGCGGCATTGATGTGGAATCCTTCGCGGTATCACATGATGCGGCTGATCCGATGTTTTACACGTTTCATAAAGACGGTAGAAAAATTTCACTCGTGACGGATTTAGGCTATGTCTCCGAACGAATTAAAAAAACGGTAGAAAACTCAAATGCTCTCGTCTTTGAATCGAATCATGACGTCAGTATGCTGCGCATGGGAAGGTATCCGTGGAATGTAAAACGCCGTATTCTAGGAGATTCAGGTCACGTTTCCAATGAAGATTGTGCTCTGGCGCTATGTGATATTTTAGATGATCAAACGAAGCGTGTGTATTTAGCTCACTTAAGCCAGGATAATAATATGAAGGATCTCGCCCGGATGTCGGTGCAAGATGTGTTAAAAGAACGCGGATTTGAAGTAGGCTCAAGAATTGAGCTGCACGATACGGATCCAGCTCAAGCGACTCCTTTATATAAAGTATAATCAGGTTTTAAAAAGCAGGCTTAAGGTAACAATAAGGTAAAATAAGATGTGGAAAAGAAAGGATAGGTGATAGCCGTGGGCTACTACGACGATCATTCACCAGCCACACAGCAGCAGAAGAAGAGCCGCCGATTTATGATGCCGACGCTCGTTGGAATTATTCTCGGCGCGGTTCTTGTCCTGCTGGCGTTACCTGCGCTGGTTCAGACCAATTTACTTCCTTATAGCATAACGACACCAAATGATGAAAACGAATCCATAGATAATGAAGGCACGGGCATAAGCAGTGAAAAAGTGGAATTAGATGTAAACACACAGATTACAGAAGTAGTAGAAGAAGTTACCCCTTCCGTTGTAGGTGTCGTCAACATGCAGTCGCAGTCGAACTTCTGGGATGAAAATCCAAATGGTTCAGAAGAAGCCGGCGTCGGTTCAGGTGTGATTTATAAGCAGGAGAACGGTGAAGCATATGTTGTAACGAATAATCATGTCATTGAGGGAGCAAGTGAAATCGAAGTAGTACTCTCGGATGAAACACGTGTCCCTGCTGAACTCATTGGCGGCGACGTGTTTTCAGATTTAGCGGTTTTAAAAATGCCAGATGATGATGTAAAACAAGTAGCCGAAATCGGATCCTCCGATAACCTGAAGGTCGGCGAACCTGCGATAGCGATCGGAAATCCTTTAGGACTCCAGTTTGCCGGGTCTGTCACCAAAGGGATTATCAGCGGGAAGCAGCGTGCGATTCCGCAAGACTTTAACAACGACGGGCAAGAAGACTGGCAGGCGGAAGTGATTCAAACCGATGCAGCGATTAACCCTGGAAACAGCGGGGGCGCTTTAATTAACATTGAAGGGCAGCTGATCGGCATTAACTCGATGAAAGTCGCTCAATCTTCTGTTGAGGGTATCGGCTTTGCAATTCCGATTGACGCGGCTCTGCCGTTGATCGAAGAGCTGGAGCAGGAAGGTCAGGTGAACCGGGCGTTTATCGGTGTTGAGGCGTACGGATTAAATGAAGTGCCTACGTCCGAATGGCAGTCGACGTTAAACTTGCCTGAAGACGTCAAAGGCGGATTGTATATTCGAAGTGTTACACAAATGTCTCCAGCGTCTAAAGCCGGGTTGGAAGCTCTTGATGTCATTACAGCACTTGATGGCGAACCCGTAGAAGATATCATTGACCTGCGCAAATATTTATATGAAGAAAAAGATCCAGGCGATGATTTGGAGATTACGTATTATCGAGACGGTGAACAGAACCAGACAACCGTTACATTAGGAACGCAGGAGTAAAGCAAGAGGTCACACAATGTGAAGTCTTCTGAAGAAGCAGAGGCTCATGAACATAAATAATCCGAACTGATTTTTCTCTCAAATCGTTCGGATTATTTTGTGCTTTATTCCGTTTTGCTCAAGCCCGTTTAATTTATCCCAAGCCTCATTTTCGTTATCCACACCATGTGTACAGCCATCTGGATAAGGTACATATATGGTAGCGAACATACATACGAAATACCATATACATTCTTCAATTTGTGTATATGTGGATAAAACTGTGGATAGAATGTTCATACCCTTGGATAACTTGTGAATAGCTTAAAATTGCCTCATTCTGTGCATAAGTCTGTGGATAATTGTGGGTAACTTAAATCGTTAGTCGAGTTACCCACATGTGCACAAAGATATCCACGGCACACTTGACTTTATCACACATTTCTCGACAATCTTCCACTTTTTTCACAAACGGTGACTAACGACTCCCGAGAGTGAGTTATCCACAGTGGAAAAAAGTTGTCCACTTCCCTTACGTTTCGTACAATGAAGCTAATGAGGAGGAATACATATGGTTGATTTACGAAGCGATACTGTAACACGCCCTACTCCCGACATGCGGCAGGCCGCCTTTGACGTAGAGGTGGGGGATGACGTGTATGGCGAAGATGAGAGTGTCTTAAAATTAGAAGAAACGGCTGCACACATGCTTGGCAAGGAAGCGGCTTTATTCGTAACGAGTGGAACGCAGGGTAATCAAATCGCTGCCTTAACTCATTGTAACCGGGGAGATGAAGTACTGCTTGAAGCAAGCGCCCACCTCTTTTTATATGAAGGTGCGTCGATGAGTGCTTTAGCAGGTGTGCAGCCTCGCACGTTAGAAGGCGTAAGAGGAGCGATGAAGCCTGAAGATGTACGAGCAGCCATCCGCCCTGACGATATCCATTTTCCAGAGACGGGGATGATCTGTCTGGAAAATACGCATAACAAAGCCGGCGGGGCGATTGTACCTCTTGAGAATATGCAGGCGATTTATAACATTGCGCGAGAACATGCGATTCCTGTCCATCTTGACGGCGCGCGGTTGTTTAACGCCGTGGTGGCTTCCGGCACTTCCGTTAAAGCGTATGCAGCCCAGGCGGATACCGTTCAATTCTGCTTATCTAAAGGTCTCGGTGCCCCGGTCGGATCGATGATTACAGGTTCGGCAGACTTTATCCGGCGGGCTCGAAAATGGCGCAAGCGGCTCGGCGGCGGACTGCGCCAGGTCGGCGTAATCGCAGAGCCGGGATACGTCGCGCTGACGCAGATGGTCGATCGTTTAGCTGAGGATCATGAGAATGCCATCCTTTTAGCTGAATCAATCGAGCAAATGACCGGACTTAGTGTTGAGGGGGAAGTTGATACGAACATTGTGCTCGTCAACGTTGCTGAGCTCGGACTAACAGCGGAGCATTTTTTAGAAGAATTGAAGAAAGAAGGCGTGCTGGCTGTTCCTTTTGGCCCTCACACCGTTCGCTTTGTAACGCACTTTGATGTCAGCCGCCAGGATATCATCGACACGGTTGATCGGATCAAGAGCGTAAGCCGGACTTGTGTGTAAAAGGTAAATCGCTGGCATTTTGAAATTTTCGCGGCTATTTTCACAAAACCGCGGCCAAATCCTGATTTCCGCGGCTAAATTGTTAAAAACGCGGCGAACTCACTCACGACCCTGGGACACTTTTTTAGTTAAATTTGTGATTCTCCCCATGATTGTCGAGTTTTTAGATATAATAAAAGAAAAGGAAGTTGACTGTGAGGGGGTCTTCATAATGATAAAGAAACGGTGGTTCATCCTCTTAGCACTATTACTCGTAATCAGTGTTGGTGTAAACGTCTATCAATACCAGGCGCATCAAGATGATTTAGTCGAAGCAAAATCAACCGATTTAACAGCCATACGCGGCCTGATGACGGAATTAGCGATTCGTATTGGCGATGAGGACGCGTCTGCGGAAGAGATTGAGGCGCTTGCTTTTTCATTAAACCGCCTCACGTCTGATCTTTCCTCATCCGAGCATTTATACCCTGGAGACACGAGGGATTACGACTTTTATCAAAAAACCGGCCGCACGTTAATGATGTTTGTAAACAACAACGACGTCACTGAAATGAGTATTCAGCAGCGGGACGTCATTTTCCAAACAATTATGAGCGGCGTCGGATCGAAGGATTCAGACTTCATTGAGCAGCAGCTGGCTGGTTACAGCGACACGAAATAACGTTTTATGGTACCTGGGACATATACCCATAACAGGAAACATAGCACATTGACAATAAATTACAAGGGAATATAATGAAAGAAACGGCCGATGCAAGCGAGTCTTGTATCGGCTATTTTTGGGCAGCAGATGGATAAATTATACTTCTACTGCAGATTTTTTTAAAAAAATTCGATCCATTGAAAACTTTTTCCCATGTTCGCAGGTAGATAGAGTAGAGAGGTGTAAAAAGGTGGAGGAAACGATGGGGACGGACATGGAACGCAAGCTGATTAAGAAAGTAAAAAAAGGAAATCAGAAGGCTTTTAAGAAGCTGTATGATTTGTATTCCGGCTATGCGCTCCGTACCGCATTCGCAATGACAAAAAGCGAAGCAGATGCGTCTGACATCGTACAGGAAACATTTATCCGCGTGTACCGCAGTATCGAATCCTTTAAGGAAGCGAAGCCGTTTAAGCCGTGGTTCTACCGGATTCTTATTAACGAAACCCACCGCCTTCTCAAGAAACGCTCCGACTCCAGGAACATTTATATGGACGTCGAGGCCTCCGAATTTCTGCATCCGACATCCTCGGTTGAAGGAGATTACGAGGACTTGGAAGAAGCGCTCGACCAGCTCGACCATCATCATAAAACCGTAGTGGTCCTGAAGTATTTGCACGGATTTTCGGAAAAAGAGATCGCTTCGATTCTCGCCGAAAATCAGAATACGATCAAGTCCAGGCTTTACAAAGGCAGACAGAAGCTTAAACAGGTTTTAGGAGAGATCGAACATGAATAAGGAAAAAGTCACAATGGAAGAGTTTCTAAAGAAGCAGACCGATTCGGCGGAAGAGCTGAAGGATGCAGCTTGGAGCAATATTGAGAAGGAATTATTTACAAATCCGAAGAAGCGCCCTCTCTGGATCAAAGCTGCCAGTATCGCAGCCGTCCTCCTGCTTTTTGCCGTGTCCTTAAGCACGAGTAAAGGGCAGGCTGTCATCCAAAGCGTGTGGGATCTATTTGAAGAGGAAAAAACGGTCGAATTTGAGCTTGAAGGTCAGCGCGAAGTCAATGATGCCAAGCTTAACGCCAATCCGGACCTCGATTATGTGATTTATGTCGATGAATCGCGCTACCGCCTGGAAGAAGGCGTGCAGAGCGACAGGATTGTACCCGATATGGAGCTTGGGCCGGAATACCCCGAAGTCTCGATGGAGATTCAGCCCATCACGGGATCATCGTCTGATCAGGAGCTTGATTTGATCAGGCAGTCCTTAGAAGACAGGGACTATAGAATCATTAAAAATACTGAAATTGTGAAACCTTTTGAAGGCTCAATCGTTATAGCTAGTGAGGCGGAAGAAGGTGAACAGCAGTGGAACTCCGTCATGGAGAAGTATTACGTCACAGAAGATGACAATAATGCCTTGTTTGTAATTAAACAAAAGTATTTTCTAGAAGCTGAAGAGGGTCATGGTGTCCGATTTGACACGATGCTTGAGAGCTTCGAAATTGTTGATGAATAAAGGAATTCCGATATAAAAAGAAAAAGGAATCCCGCCGTTTTCAGGAAATAAAATTAAAAGGGGATATCTACTGTTATGTGTGGATTTATAGGTATTTTACACAACAAAGGGCAGTCAGTTAATGAAGAGTATGTCAAAGCATTTGAGAAGAGCAACGAGTTGATTAAGCACCGCGGTCCTGATGAAGAAGGGTATTATCACGATGACCATATATCATTAGGTTTTCGCCGGTTGAGCATTATCGACATTGAAAGCGGCCACCAGCCGTTTCATTTCGAAAATGAACGCTACTGGATGGTGTTTAACGGAGAAATTTATAATTACGTTGAACTTCGTGAACAATTAATCAAAAAAGGCTATACATTCGAAACAGAATCCGATACCGAAGTCATTGCCGTACTTTTTCAAGACGAAAAAGTAAACGCTTTTAAACAGCTTCGCGGCATGTTCAGTATTTTAATCTGGGATAAACAAGAAAAAGACTTATACGGCGCACGCGATCCGTTTGGCATTAAACCACTATATTACAGCGATTCAGAAGGTGTGCTGCGGTTTTCTTCAGAAAAGAAAAGCTTCAGCATGAGCGGGGATGAAGTATCGACCCTGGCGCTTCAGCATTACTTAAGCTACCAGTACGTTCCCGAGCCAATGACGATGACGGACGGTGTACATAAGGTAGAGCCAGGTCACTACTTTGTGAAAAAATCAGGTCAGCCGCTTGAGATGGAGCGTTATTTCCATGCGACCTTCCAGCCTGTCATCACGGAGGAAAAAAATCAAATCAAGCAGATTCAAGATGTGCTGTTTGATTCTGTCGGCATCCATATGCGCAGTGACGTTCCGGTCGGCTCCTTCTTATCAGGCGGGATTGATTCTTCACTAATCGTTTCGATTGCGAAGCAGTACAACCCGAATATTAAAACGTTCTCCGTCGGTTTTGCCCGTGAAGGGTATTCTGAAGTAGACGTGGCGAAAGAAACCTCCAGTGCCTTAAACGTCGAGAACCATTCGTATTTAATTACTGCGGAAGAATACGTGGAGAAACTGCCGAAAATCATGTGGCACATGGATGATCCATTAGCCGATCCATCATGCGTGCCATTGTATTTCGTTGCCCGCGAAGCGCGTAAAGACGTTACCGTTGTCTTATCCGGAGAAGGCGCCGATGAACTGTTTGGCGGCTACAACATTTACCGTGAGCCGGAATCGTTAAAAGCATTCCAGTCTATGCCTGGTCTGTTGAAAAAAGCATTAAACGGGGTCGCCCGCGTATTACCAGAAGGCGTGCGCGGCAAGAGCCTGCTGGAACGCGGCACAACACCGCTGAAAGACCGCTACATCGGCAATGCGAAAATGTTTGAAGAAGCGGAAAAAGAACGCCTGCTGACGAACTATGCGAAGCAATATCCATACCAATCCGTGACACAGAAACTGTATCAAACGGCTGACGAATACCACGCGACGCATCAAATGCAATATGTGGACATCCACACGTGGCTGCGCGGCGACATTTTACTGAAAGCCGATAAAATGACGATGGCCAACTCACTTGAGCTGCGCGTCCCATTTTTAGATAAAGAAGTCTTTAACGTCGCCCGCGAACTCGCCGTGCACAGCACGATCGCCGACGGCACAACGAAATCCATCCTGCGCAAAGCCGCCCGCGGCATCGTGCCCGATCACGTGCTCGACCGTAAGAAGCTCGGCTTCCCGGTGCCGATGCGTCACTGGCTGCGCAATGAACTATATGAATGGGCGAAAGGCTTGATTGAAGCAAGCGCCACCGATCACCTGATTCAAAAATCAGTGGTAAGTGACCTGTTAGAAGCCCACGTCCAGCAAAAAGGCGACTACTCCCGTAAAATCTGGACCGTGCTTATGTTCATGCTGTGGCACCAGATTTATATCGAAGGCGTCTACTCCTTTGAAGAGCTGCGCAAAGAGGATGAAACGGAAAGTAAAGTGCTGGAGCAAATGCAGCTCGTGAATTAACGTCTCATCAGCAGCATCGCGGATAAATGCTGATTTTCGGCGATAAAAAGGGAAAAACGCTGATAAAATCAAAAAACCGCGGATAAATCTCCAATTCCGCTGATAACAAAAAAGGTCCGCTCTCCTGCGAAAAAGCAGAAGAGCGGACCTTTTTATAATTCCAGCGTTTCCTTTAACCTCTGTAAATCAGTGGAGACCATCGCCGCATCGAGCATAAAATGATCCTCCGACACCTCCGGCAGCCGGAACAACGTAAACAACACCTCGCACCCCGGCCCATTATGAATCACGCGCATCGGATTTAAGATCTCAGCCCCTTCTCCCATCGCCACATAATGATCGAGCACTCCATATGAATTATCATCAACAAACCGAATCGTCGCCGGTCCATCCTCCGTCTCCACGACCCACTCATCATTTCTTTTGGCCACGGATAAACAAAAAGACTTCGCCCAGGCTGGTAAATTCATAGGCTCATGCACGAAGCGGTACACTTCCTCCATAGGTCTGTTAATCGTTACACTTACGGTTTTCGCTTCAAACATAGACAGCAACTCCTTCACCTATCCATACCCTGTTTACAGAAGAAAATACCCTCAATTATTGTACTTTTACAAACTAAATTCCCAAGCTGGTAAATGACAAATACTGTAAGAATACGACTGTCAGTCGTATTCTTACAGTATTTGGTATTAGAAGGTGTGAGGTGTCCAGCACGTCGAGTATTTTTTGAAGGAAAGATGTTCAGCTATACGAGTGGAGTAGTCGTTTGGTCGGATAAATGGGTAAGGTTTACTCTGGTAACCAATACATAGAACGTGAAAACAAAATTACAATTAATGTAAAAAAATGACTGTGAGTCTTATTTTGACATTATTTGTTAATGAAAAGAGCGGTAATTTCTTCACATCATCTCCGATAAATGAATCTTAATACACATAATTCCGTAATGTGACTGTCAGACTACATGGAGTGTAATTTTTAAGAGTCCATACGAAGCGCTTTTTACCAATAAAAAAAGGCCAGCTATAAAAGCCAGCCTTCGATCTGTGCCATCGTCTGGTTCAGCCGCCGCAAATCATCAATCAGCATCGACCCGTCCAGCAGAAAATCTTCCTCCGATACCTCCGGCCGGCGAAACAGCGTCGCTGCGACTTCACAGCGCTCGCCGTTTGGCATGACGCGGAGCGGGTGAACCATTTCCTCCCCTGTCGCAAGCGTTAAGTAAAAGTCGACCACGCCGTACGGATTCTCCTCCACAAAGCGGACGCGCGCTGCCCCTTCTCCTGTTTCAACATACCATTCACCATTTTTATAAGCGACCGACTGGCAGAACGATTTCGCCCACGCCGCTAAATTCATCGGCTCGCGCACGAAGCGGATCACATCCTCCGCACGGGCCTCGATTGTTACACTCACAGTTCTTGCATCTAACATCCTATCTCCCTCCACAAACAACAACGTTATTCTCCTTCTTTACCCCATCATCCCCTTATGGTAAAACCTCTATTCGCAAAAATAAAATTCCGCGCCCACGAAAAAACCCTCAGGACAGCAGCCTGAGGGTCATTCCCACTATTGATAATTAATAATCGACGGGTTCGGATCCAGTTTCAACACATCTTCCGGCTCCATTACCGGCTCATCTTTATCGTAAAAAATCTTAAATCCGCCATACTGATTCGGTTCATCGCGCACATACCTGCTGTAAAGCGAGTGCTTCGCATCAGCGTTGCCCCAGCCGTCATAGTTGAGAGCGACTTGCACATTGTCCGTCGGCTCAATCGCTTCTTTATTCGTCAGCGCCGCATCCGTAAACTGGTGGACGAAAACGAATTTATCCGGCAGATTGTTCTCTTCTGTCAGCTGTGATACATACTCAACGGCCTCCTGCACTTCCGCGCCATCGACCTGACCGAGATCCTCTCCAGGGGTTTCTCCTTCATCCACGTGGAATTCCGTATCAATTGCCAAGTGAACGTTCGGGTGCTTCAGCCATTTCTCAATACTCTTCACCTGATTCATGACAGAGTCCGTACCAAGCTGAATATCAAGCATCACAAGCGCATCATGCTTCTCCGCAAGCTCAACATACTCCTCAATATTCTCATCTGAGGTCTTTCGCACATAATTGCCGTCCGGACCCGGTTCACTCTGGGCCATCGTCGTAATCAGTTCAATCGTCGGCACCGCCGGACGATCCGGATCCGCATCCGAATATGCCTGCGTCTGTTCCTTCAGCTTCTTCATGTACTCCTCAGGCTCCATCGTCCCAAGTATACCCATATTCTCAGACTCCGGCGTCCCGTAAAAAGCGACAAGACGATGATCCTTCAACGGTCCATTCGACGGATCCTCAACCCCGGGAGCCAGCGTTTCCCCGACAGGAATCGAACGCTCAGGATCGCCGCCCTGCGCCTGCGCTTCAGGCATTTGCTGCTGCTCCTCCTCAGACAAACTCTCATTCAACGACACCGCATCCTCCGACGGCTCTAACGCCTTAAAAGGCTGCTCAGGCTCCTTATTCTCTTCTTCCTCTTTCTCCTGCGACTCCTTCTCCTCCGAAGACTCATCCTGCTTCTCCTCATCCTCCGTCGACGTCGAATCCGAGCACGCACCCAACACAAACACAAGTAACCCAGCCGCAAGCAGCAGCAACCATTTCTTCATACCAACACACATCCTTTTCCACATGACAGTTAAATTTTAAGTAGAATATGGTGGAGTTTAACACAACTTCCTATAAATGAAACCAATGTAAACAAATTGATAGAAAACCTTCACATCACACTAAAAAAACACGCCATAATAGGACCTTACCATTCATGATAAAATAGAGACAAGAACAACAACCTGGAGGACGAAACCAATGAAAATAACCATCGTAACCGTCGGAAAACTAAAAGAAAAATACTTAAAACAAGGCATCGACGAATACATCAAACGCCTCACCCCTTATGCCAAAGTCGAAATCATCGAAGTCCCCGACGAAAAAGCACCCGAGAATCTAAGTGAAGCGCAAATGCTTGAAGTGAAGCAGAAGGAAGGGGAGCGGATTCTTTCAAAAATCCAGCAGGATACATACGTGATTACGCTAGAAATCGAAGGCAAACAGCTGACTTCTGAAAAACTCGCCAAGCAGCTCGACGACCTGGCGACGTATGGGAAGAGTAAAGTGGCGTTTGTGATTGGCGGGTCATTAGGCTTGAGTGATGAAGTGATGAAGCGGAGTGATTATGGGTTGTCATTCTCAAAGATGACGTTTCCTCATCAGTTGATGCGGTTGATGTTGGTGGAGCAGGTGTATCGTGCGTTTAAGATTATAAGGAATGAGCCTTATCATAAATAATTGGTAACCCATCATAAAGAGAAACAGGTACAGAAGGGTTAGAACGTGCTTCAATGTATCGAGCGCATTTTAATTAACTTGGGCATTTGGTCAGTTAAATTGTAAGATAATAATGGAGAAAATGGAGGAGTTCACAATAGATGGAAGAATATAAGTACAAAAAAGTACCGTTAACCCCTAGTGTAATCGAAAACTTAATCGTAGAGTTATTTAATGGAAACATGAAAAAAAGGGACGAAATTGTACATGAGGTCCTTAATTTTCATTTGAAAAATGGCGGTTTACCACCTGAGGTCAGAGATTTTCCTAGATCAGTAAAAAAAGCTCTTGAAAATATGGCTGAAAAAGAATGGGTGTTAAATAGATCATATGGATACTGGGAAGTGAAAAAAGAAAATGCCCCCATGATAGAAGAATACATGAAAGTAGAAGTAGAAGAGGATATAGATGAAGAAGAAATCTTAATAAACCACGTATATGGAAGTGGAAATTCTGCGGTTTACTTATATTACTATGAGAGTTACAAAGAGCTTTCTTTATTACAGGACAAGCGAACATGGCCTTGTAAAATTGGCAGAACTGATAGAGATCCTTTAATCCGTATTCTGTCACAAGCTTCGACAGCATTGCCTGAAACACCTACCATCGATTTTATCATAAAAACTGATAATGCATCTTTATTAGAAACAACGATTCATTCTATTTTAAAATTAAAAGGGAAACATTTGGAGAATTCTCCAGGGTCTGAATGGTTCGATACAAATCCGGAGGAAATTATCAAGTTTATTGATTCTGTAAGTGAAGATTTGTTATATTCACAATAGTTCTTATGCTGGGAATTGGAATATTAGAACTAAAAACACCATGGTCAAAGTAAAAATTACAATGATTAATTGGAAAAATGCTTTGAAAAGAAGTGGAAAAACCCAGTGTTTCACATAGTCTTCAACTTGCAGTGAAAATACCTAACCTCCGCTTTGTTAAAGCGATAAGCAACTTAGGCGTTAAAAGCAGGTACACAACATCTTTCTAAAGAATTAGGATAGATTAAGTCACTCTTAGGAGTGGCTTTTTTCAAAACAACTCCTTTAAATAAAATATCTATAGAGTATGAAGAATAAAAACATTGCAGAAAAGCATGGAGTCTCAATCTACACCGTTGAGTCATGGAAACGACGAGTTATCTATCAGCGTGGGAGGTTTGAGTCGGTTTCATATGAGTAGGTCTCTTTAGTGTGGGGAGGGCGTGATGCTATAATTTCACCGTGTCTAATAGTCGAGTACAAAGAGATGACATACCGATATACTGTGCTTTTGGGATGTGTGATTATTCCTAAATTATACAATTAGTGATACTATAGTAGGCAATAACCTTCATTTCGATAAAAGGGGAGAGGCTTGTGGCCATTACTATACCAGAGTCTATTCGAAGTTCAGCCACCGCAGGAGAACGTGTTCTTTTTCATACGTTAAAAGAATACCTGGATGATGATTACATTGTTTATTATGAACCAGAAGTAAACGGCAAACGTCCTGACTTTTTGATTATTGGTCCTTACTTAGGTTTGCTTGTTTTAGAAGTGAAAGATTATACTCTTACGACTCTTCACCGTCTTAATCATGATGAATGGATGATTAATAGTAGTAGTGATGGCTTAGTAACAGTAAAATCTCCTTTAAAACAATCAAGGGATTACATGTTTCACATTCAGGTTTTGCTTAAGAAAGACGGAAACCTGATTAATCAAGAAGGGAAATATCAAGGTAAGTTAAAATTCCCGTGTGGTTTTGGCACTGTGTTTACACGTCTTAGTCAGAATCAATGCGTGAAAACGGATCTATATGAAGTAATTGATCCCACATTTCTATTAACACGTGAGGAAATTGATCCAGAACAAAATCATTTCTCTGAAGAACAATTAATAGAAAAGCTTATGAACATGTTTACTATTCCTTTTCGATTAAATGAGCCTTTATCGAGTAATGAGATAAATGCTATTCGCTACCATCTTTTTCCCGAAGTTCGTATTAGCCGGGAATTTAAGCAAACGACTCCATATCGTGACCAACTGTTACTATCTTTACATAATTTAGAGACGATGGATTTACATCAAGAAAAACTAGCCAAGCAGTTAGGTGATAAAAATCGTTTAATTAGAGGAGTGGCATGCAGTGGTAAAACACTAATACTAGCAAGCCGAGCCCGGTTAATGAAACAGGAAAATCCAGATTGGAACATACTCATTCTTTGTTATAATATTTCCCTTTCCCGATCGATCGAATCGATGGTACGAGCAAAAATGGAAGAACCCGCTGATTTGTTTGAAGCTGCTTTGGAAAATGAAGACCGAATGAATGGGATTACTATAAGGAATTTTTACGAATGGTTGAAGAAAGACTTGTGTATATCTGAAGTTCAACTGCCACAAATCCTGAAGAAGTTAGAAAACCACGAGTCTATTCTACCTAAGTACGATGCGGTTTTAATTGACGAAGGGCAAGATTTTGCATCAGATTGGTTGAGGTTGGTGAGCCTCCTGCTGAATGAGGATACCTATTCAATGTTACTAGTGGAAGACCGAGCCCAAACTATTTATCAGCGCGGTCGAAATTACTTGCAAAATACTGGGCTTGATTTCCGAGGACGATCTAAAATATTGCAAATTAACTACCGCAATACATCGCAAATTATTCAGTTTGCTTGGGATTTCTACCAAATTCATGCGGCTTCTCAAAAGGTTGTGACAGGTACAGTTGAAGGCCAGGAAATTATACCTCCGCAAAGCACGAGAAGAAAAGGACCTGAACCGGCTCTTGCCCGCGCAGGCAGTTGGAAAGAAGAAGCGCAATTAGTTGCTAAAACGATGAATAAACTCCATAAGGAAAAAAAGATCCCCTTTGAAGAAATGCTTGTCTTATATCGAGTGAAACGCACGTATAAAATAGGCGTGGTGGACACCTTAAAACATAACTTTAAAAAATATGATATTCCCTATACATGGATAACAGAGAGCCAGAAATCCAAACGCGTGTATAGCAAAGAGGACGGCACTGTGAAGATTTCTACTTTTGAGAGCAGCAAAGGATTAGACTTCCAGGCGGTCTTTATTGTAAATGCAGACAATACGCCATTTACCTTAGAAGAAGATAAAAATAGAGAAGCAGCTCTTATGTATATTGGTATGACTCGTGCCATTGAGTATTTGATGATTTCTTATAGTGGGGACTCTGAGTACACGGCTTACTTTGATAAAGTCTTGGAAGAAAGACAAGATGTTAGTACAAGTATGTTGTTGAATAAGTAATTTAGAACCTCTACTTTTTTTTTGACTTATTCGTAGCAAGCAAATGCTTCAATGTCATTAGATAGTGTTGTTCATCCCCCATCTGTTAAAAACTAAAGTTGAAGATGCATTTCATCTTTATAGAGCGTAACTATTTAATTTCGAAGAATATAATGGAGGGTGGTTATGAAATCAATCATCGAACAATTACAACATTCTTATCATAAGGGATTTATAGACAAAGATTTTTCATCATCTACTCGCTTTCGGCCAGAATTATTAGTGAACAGTAAAGAAAAGCATAAAGACGTCCTTACTTCGTTATTGGATGAGCTTAAAAGTTGCCGTTACTTCATGTTTTCCGTGGCTTTTATTACTGAAAGCGGGCTAGCCACACTAAAATCACACCTGCATGATTTAAAATTGAAAGGAATCAAAGGAAAAATACTAACTTCTACCTATCAAATGTTCAATAAGCCGAAGGTGTTTAAAGAACTATTAAAGTTAGACAATGTTAGCGTGAGAATAGCGAAAATCGAAGGGTTTCATTCGAAAGGTTACATATTCCAACATGATACACATGTTTCTCTTATCGTTGGGAGTTCCAATTTAACAACCAATGCTCTTAAAGTAAATTATGAATGGAACATCAAGTTAACGTCTCATGAGAACGGAGAAATCATTCACCACTTTAATGATCAGTTTAGAGACATGTGGGAGAAAGCCGCCCCTTTAACCACTTCATGGATAAGTAGGTATGAAGAAAGATATAATCCACCACCCTTATTTAAAGTCTCAGATTCACCAGGTTCATATACAAGTAATAAATTGATAGATTCTTTATCTATTCAACCAAACCGAATGCAAGAAGCTGCTTTAGGTGGGATTCAACGCGTGCGAGACTCAGGAGAAGAAAAAGCTCTCATTGTTTCAGCCACTGGTACAGGAAAAACCTATTTATCTGCTTTTGATGTTCGTAAAGTACGCCCGAAAAGAATGCTATTTGTCGTTCATAGAGAACAAATTTTACATAAAGCTAAGAAAGACTTTCAAAAAGTCTTGGGTGGAGAGGACAAGGACTTTGGTATCCTATCTGGGTCAAAGTTTGAAACCGATGCTCGTTATTTATTTGCTACGGTACAAACAATGTCAAGGTCAAAGGTCATGAAAACGTTCGATCCAGAAACTTTTGACTACATATTGATTGATGAAGTTCATAAAGCTGGAGCACAGTCTTATTTAAAGCTTATTACATACTTTAATCCTCACTTTTTATTAGGTATGACCGCCACACCTGAGCGTACGGACGGCTATAACTTATTTGAGTTGTTTGATTACAATGTGGCTTATGAAATTCGTTTGCAAGAAGCATTAGAAGCGGATATGCTCTCTCATTTTCATTATTTTGGAGTTACTGATTTTACTATAGAAGGGGACAAAGTTTCAGAACGAGAGTTATTTAATCAATTAACAGCACAAGATAGGGTCGATCACGTTCTTGAAAAAGTTGAATATTATGGATTTTCGGGGGAGCGAGTTGCAGGTCTGATTTTTTGTAGTTCTAAAAGAGAAGCCAGCCAACTTTCTTTACTAATGAACGAGAAAGGCTATCACACCGTTGCGCTTACCGGCGATAACTCCCAGGAAGAACGACAAATACAAGTTCAAAAGTTAGAAAGCGGAGTATTAGATTATATATTAACGGTTGATATTTTTAACGAGGGTATTGATATTCCATGTATTAACCAAGTGGTCATGTTAAGGCATACTCAATCTAGTATTGTTTTTATTCAGCAACTTGGACGGGGTCTGAGAAAACATGAGGAAAAAGAATATGTGACTGTAATAGATTTTATAGGAAATTATGAAAACAATTATCTCATTCCTATCGCTTTATCTGGTGATCATTCACAAAACAAAGATAATATAAGAAGAAGAGTGATTGATACCAGCTATATCGAAGGACGGTCAACGATTAATTTTGAAGAGGTCGCCAAAGAACGAGTTTACGATGCTATTCAAACGGCAAACCTTACTCAAATGAAATTATTACGGAATGCCTATACAGATCTTAAAAATAGGATTGGACGTATCCCGTTATTAAAAGATTTCCAAGCGAATCATTCCATTGATCCACTTGTTTTAGTAGATAAGAAAGGGAACTATTACGAATTCTTGGCAAGTATAAAAGAAGAGATCGGTCATTTAACCACTCGGGAAAAGCAAATTTTAACCATGTTTTCACAAGAAGTGTTAAATGGAAAAAGGGTACATGAACCATTATTACTTTATTTATTATTAGACAATCAGACCATCTCTTATGATTATTATAAAGAACAAATCGTCCGATTTAATGGAGTCGTTGTCGAATCAACGCTACGTTCTGTAGAGCGCATGTTTAGTCTTGATTTTTTTAAAATCACAGACCAAAAGAAATACGGGGATAAGCCAATTATAGTGTTTGACGGTCAGAAGATTAGCTGGGAAGATGAGGTGCAAACGTCTTTAATCCAGAACGAAATGTTCAGCGAATTTGTTCAAGATATTGTTTGTGTATCTATGATTAAGAATCAATCATATTTACCGGATCAGCCTTTTACACTTTTTCAAAAATATTCTCGGAAAGATGCTTGTAAGCTTCTTAACTGGGAGAATGATGAGAGTTCAACTGTCTATGGGTATAAACCGAAATTTGGAACGTGTCCAATCTTTGTTACCTATCATAAAAATGAAGAGGTTGAATCAAGCATTGATTATAAAGATAAATTTCTAAATCCTGAGGTGCTAACATGGTACTCAAGAAGTAATCGAACATTGCAGTCTAATGAAGTGAAACAGATTGTGGAAGCAACAAAGAGAAACAATGATATTCATATCTTCGTAAAAAAAGACAATGGAGAAGGAACTGACTTTTATTATCTAGGCAAAGCCTTCCCTGATCAGGAAACGGTAAGTCAAACGACCATGAAGGATAAGGATAAACATTTACCAGTGGTTAAAATGAATTTGAAATTAGAGCATCATGTCGATCAAAAAATATATGATTATTTTCATGAATAAACAAAACCCCTTTCTATATGAAGGGGCTATCCTTATTCTTGAGCCATTAGAATCTCTACTGCTGGAATATCTGCTGGGGCCCATTTTAAAGAAGGTAAATTCTCTCTCTGGAGCCATAATAGTTTCGAATGTTCATGAGCAGTTGGTTTACCACCGATTAATTTTGCTTTTAGTGCGATTAATTGAATAATAAATGAGTCGTATTCATGGGTATGGTCTTTTATTACGTCCTGGGCTTCTATCTCACAAGATAATTCTTCTTTTATTTCACGTACCAAAGCTGTTTGAAGGTCTTCTCCTTTTTCGACTTTACCACCCGGGAATTCCCACATGTTTGGAATTGCCATATTTGGCGCACGGAGCGCACAAAGAATTTCTTTCTTTTCATTCTCTATAACAGCTGCCACGACTTTAACGGTTTTTTTCATTCAGGAACGTCCTTTCCTATAATGTCTACGATTATAGTAGCATAGAGTCTATACAAATTCATGTAACTTACATGGCCATGTCTTTCATTATATTGTAATTTCGTGACTGATCCCGATCCCCCACCAATAGTGAACTTAAGTAGGTCATAATATCAGGTTATTTCCCTCTTGGTTTTATACAAGTATTCAATGGAAGTAAAATTTTATTGAACAGATAAACTAGTGTTTAGTTGATTACCCTTTTAAGTTGTTTATAATTTGATGGTACAATGAACCTATGAAAATATTGTAAAACAGGTGTGATAATTATGATAGTTTACGAAGCCACTAAAAATGAATTTTGCAACGATGTCTTCGAAGACACACTCGTCTCAAACATCGTCACTAACTACAATACTAGAATAGGTAAGATCAACGAGAGCGAAGTCCGCTCCTGGAATAATTCCATGCAGTTTATGTACCGCGTGTTGCTCGATGATGAAATACCTGCTGATGCGGGAATCGCGATTGAATTTCAAATTCCTCACACCTCTAAACGTGTTGATCTTTTGATCTCCGGTAAGGACGGAGAAGAGGACTCTATTATTGTGGTTGAGCTAAAGCAGTGGGATAAGATTGAGAAGGTTGTAGGAAAAGAAGCAATAGTAAAAACCTTTATCAATCGTGGATTAATTGAGACTACGCACCCTTCCTATCAAGCTTGGTCATATGCTGCGCTGATTAAGGATTATAATGAAAATGCTCAAAAAGATAATATAAACCTGCATCCTTGTGCTTACTTACATAACTATAATAAATTGAGCGTGGGAGACCCTCTAATTGATCAAGTCTATGATTACTATGTGGACCAAGCCCCTGTATTTGTTAAAGGCGGAGCAGCAGATTTACGTTCTTTCATCAAGCGTCACATCCAGTTTGGTGATAATAAGGAGAACTTATATAAAATTGAGAACGGGAGGATCAGACCTTCGAAATCACTTCAAGATGCATTAAATAATATGCTTCAAGGTAATGAAGAATTTATTATGATTGATGATCAAAAAGTGATTTATGAGACGGCATTGCAGCTTGCAGACAAGGCCACAAGGACTGGTACTAACCAGGTTCTTATTGTTAGAGGAGGGCCGGGGACTGGGAAATCAGTATTAGCTGTTAATCTACTTGTTGAACTGACAAAGCGTAATCTAGTCACTCAGTATGTTACGAAGAATGCTGCACCTAGAAAGGTGTATGCAAATAAGTTAAAAAAGGATTTCCGGAAAGGTCATATTGACAACTTATTTAAAGGATCGGGGAGTTATGTAAATGCACCTGAGAATGAGTTTGATGTATTGATTGTAGATGAAGCTCACCGCTTAAATGAGAAGTCGGGAATGTTCCAGCACCTTGGAGAAAATCAGACAAAAGAAATTATTAATGCTTCTAAATTATCAATTTTCTTTATCGATGAGCGACAGAGAGTTACGTTGAAAGATAAAGGTAATGTTAAAACGATTGAAGAGTTCGCTAAGAATGAGAATGCAGAGATCACGCTAGGATATTTAGATTCTCAGTTTCGCTGTAATGGTTCAGATGGTTTTCTGGCCTGGGTGGATGATGTGTTAGATATTAGAAATACGGCCAATGCCGACTTTATCGATAATAATTATGATGTTCAGGTTTTCTCTGACCCTAATGAATTGTTTAACGTCATTGATAACTTAAATAAAAAGAACAACAAATCCAGAGTCGTGGCAGGGTATTGCTGGGACTGGATTAAAGACGGAAAAAATAATACTAATATACACGACATTGAAATTAAAAATAAGAATTTCGCCAAGAGCTGGAATCTCGGCAACTCCGAAACGTGGGCCATAGATGAAGAGTCTATTCATGAGATTGGCTGTATTCATACGTGTCAGGGACTTGAATTTGATTATGTTGGCGTCATTATTGGTGATGATTTAATTTTCCAAGATGGTGAAGTCAAAACGGATTACACGAAAAGAGCTAAAACCGACAGTTCACTGAGAGGCATTAAAAAAATGTCGAAAGAAGACCCAGAAAAGGCCTTCCGTGAAGCGGATGTAATTATTCGAAACTCATACCGAACCTTGATGACAAGAGGACAAAAGGGCTGTTACATCTATTGCACCGACAAAGATCTGCAAGAATATCTAGAAAGAAGGGTTAAGAAGTTAAGACTAGAAATTATAGATGAAAAAAATTATAGTGTAGCGGAAGAACAAGAAAGATATTTTTAACCTTAGTGAATGTGAAAGTGACTGCCCTGATCTGCTAAAGTGATAATGAGGTGGGGGCCAGGCCCTTTCTTAATTTTTTTCTTGGAAAAACTCCACCTTACGCCAAAGGTGGGGCTTTTTTAACGCTTTATTCCATTTTGTAGGATAAGTTTCTCCTAAAGTTAAAGTACTGTTTATTCCTGTACATTTGTATGAGCCATGATTGAAGCGAAGAATTCCAGCAAATCAGTTTCTAAGTTGCGCCTTTTTAATTCTTCAGCCTACTCTATCATTTGTATAATCGTCACATCCATATTATCACTCCATTTAATTTTGGGGACAGTCCCCCGGTACGCAATTAGACGATGGGGATTATTGTTATATAGGTTGGGTTGAAGAATCCAAAGTACTTAAATTCAAATTAGATAAATAAACCAAGTCACTCTTAAAGAGTGGAAGTCATCTTCCATAGTGAGGAAGCAAGGAGAGGGTAAAATATGAGTTCTTTTAGCAATAATGACATTAACGAAAAAAGTAAGTGGCATGAAGAGGAAATAATGACATCTCAACCTTATAGGCAATCTATAAATTATATGCATAATTTGATTGAGGATTTTAGAAAGGGATTGTATGTTACTTCATTAGCTTACAGTAGAGAAGGATCTTACAAAGATTCTGCCTTATAATTTGGTTCTGCTGATTTATTTGGTTCTGTAACCTCTATAGATATTATTATGAGAGAATTACCACTGAATTCTGTTAAAAGAGAATTGAGATATATGCTTGAAGCTACAATTAAATACGCCGCGATTGATAAACTTTGTAATGGAAGAACCTTGGAGGAAAAGTTAGAATACTTATATAAGCATATTCCGCGTTCTTCTATTGACCCAATAGATGATATCGGCCTACCAAAAGTAGTCGTTACCGATATAAAAGAATTATATTCATTGCTATGTCAATTTGTACATCCATCTAAAAAACAAATATCTGAATATAAACTTCAATTCGAAAAAGCTAATTTAGGATTTGAAACACATAAAGAATTGAATTCATTCAATCAAGTCTTATTAAGGACATTTGATGTTATTTTATATATAGTACTCTACACTAGAGGCTACTATGTCATGAAAGATGTATTTAATGTATTAAGTGACGAACCTAACTGGAAATTCCATAAAGGTAAACACATTAAAACTTTACCTAACAAGCATAAGCCATCTTAGCTAAAAGTTGGATTATTAGTTGAATATATGCGTGGAGGAGGATGCTGAGGAGATAAGGTATTTTCGGGATGATTTTCATAAAAGGTATGGCATGGGAGCGGTTCGGATGGTGGCCGGCAGTGAAGACGAGGGTATGAAGGATAAGGTTGAGGAGTGTATGATGCGGCTTACGAAGTGATGTGAGCGGACATGTCTTGCGTTGCCTTGCCTTAAGCCCCCCTAAATTAACTCTGTACTGGAACGAAAGGTATTTCACAAGAAAGGGGGGAGGAAGATGAGTTTCAAGGATTATTTAATAGAGGAATATCGCATAAGTGAAAGTTCTGCCCAGGACTACGTCGGTCGTTTCAACGGAATTGTTAATAGAGGGGTTTACAAAGGTGAGGATGAATTAACTCCTACTTTGAAAGCTTCTATTGAAAAAGAATTTCCGAATTCGAAAAACCATTATCTTCTCGCTTTAGAACGATATATTAATTTTCAAAACCAAAATAAAAAGTAATGTTAAACGAAAAAAGGTCACGAATGAAGTTAAAGTTTTGGGGTCTGCCCCCACTGTACTAAAGCATTAGAGTAGTGGGGGCAGGAGCTTTTTTTCTGAAATGAAATCGCAATGTTAATGGAAGAGGGTAGACTCGATCCTCTATAAATGGAAAAACACGTGATATCAGATATTAAAATCTAGATTTCACGTGTTTTTTATTAAGAAGGGAAAGGAGTTACCTTAGATTTATCTATTTACTTAAGTATTCGATATTTCCTTCAACATCTTCTGTAATCAATCCCTCTTTCAAGCTTAAATCAATAGCTTCCTGTACATATATCTCAGTATTGGTACTGGTACGATTATAGCCAAGTTGATTAGAAATTTCTCGGATTAAATCGGCTTTCGGTAACCGGAGCGCTGCCTTTGCAATTTGAATAACTCTATTAGAATATTCAATCTTACTAATATCCTGTAATGCACGACGATGACGACTTTTTACTCGGAATTCGCTGTATGAACTGAACTGCTCATGATTTTTCCACAAGAATTTTCCTTTTTCTTCATTAGTTTCATAGACTTTCAACCCTGTTAAAACATCTTGAATAACTTTTTCTAGCTTGGCCCCGCTCCTGGAAAAACCCCAAGCATTAATTATTTTTCTAGTTAAATTTAAAAAACTAACAGGTGCTTCGCCCTCAAGGATTTTTTTGATTTGTTCCTGTATTACTCGCTTTCCTTCAAAAGTGTAGAAATAATCATTAGGGATACTTACCTCATCTAATACTACGGGCTCGTAATAAATTACTTGCTGTATTCTATCTTCTGAAACTACAAAGTTATTAATTTTCTCATGTATAGTAGAAGTTTCTTCAGAGGGGTTAGGGTGATTTTTTTTCTTCTTCACTAAGTTTATTTTTTCAATTTCTTGAAGTTGTTCTAGTAAATCTGCCATTTGTTTCTTCTCATTATGCCACCACTCAACTGACCAGACTTTTATTATGTGCCATCCTAATCGTTCTAACATTAACTCTCCCAATTTATTACGATCTCGAGTGGTTGTGAAATTTGCATATCGATGGCCATCGATTTGTATCGCAGCAAGGTACCTCCTCGTTCTATTATCGACTACAGCTAAATCTACCTTGAAATCACTGTTGCCTACATTTGTTTCGACTTGATAGCCGTGATGTACAAGGAATTCTTTGATTTTAGGGCTGATTACATTAGAATTAGTACGTTTATTGTTAACCTGGTTTTTTATATCAGTAGGTATGCTACCTCTTTTAGCAAACTCCATAAACGCTTTCAAACTATGGACCCCATCGGCCTTAGTTCGGGAAAGGTTAATTTTATCTGGATCCATAGAAGAGAATATTACCATCTCCTTTTTAGCTCTCGAAACTGCTACATTGAGCCGGCGCCAGCCACCATCCCGGTTTAAGGGGCCAAAGTTGAGAGTCATGTGACCTGTATGATCGGGACCATAGCCAACCGAGAAGAGAATTATATCCCGTTCATCTCCTTGGACATTCTCTAAGTTTTTTACAAATACTGGTTCATTAACTTCGTCAGTAAAATATTTCTCCATAGTACTATCTTGTTTAAGTCGTTCATCAATCATGTCTTCAATCAATGTCTGTTGAGGCTGGCTAAATGTAACTACACCTATACTTTCGTGATGCTTTTCAGTATTGCTTAATCTTGAAAAGATATCGTTGACTATTGATTCTGCCTCTATTTTGTTCTGTTTTGTCTTTCCTCGGTCGTATATGCCTTCCACATTTCTTAATGACACCCTAGACTGAAGGTCATCTATAGAGGGGAAAGTGACTAACTTATTTTCATAAAAGTGACTATTTGAGAAAGAAATTAAACTTTCATGTTCACTTCGATAGTGCCACCTTAGATGTTTTTGCGGCATTTGAACAGCTAGACTATCATCAAGAACGCTCTCCATATCTTGCAAATCGAAGCTTTCCTCTTCTTGTTTCTTACTAAAGAAGTTTGTTGGCGGTAACTGCTTAGGATCACCTACTACTATTACATTTTTTCCGCGTCCCATTGCACCAATTGCTTCACTTGTAGGTAATTGAGAGGCTTCATCAAAAATTACTAAATCAAACTTAGGAAAAGAGGGACCAAGGTACTGAGCTACGGACAATGGACTCATTAACATACAAGGTTTTATTTTTGGTAAAAGGTTTTTAATCTTTTCGAATAACTGCCGGATGGCTATGCCTCTTCCTTTACTTTTGATAGCTTTGGTCAGAACTCCTGGTTCAGAGCTTTGGATCGTATTATTCGTCAAGTCTGGAACACGGCCCATTAACTTAATATATACCTCAAGTTTAGTAAGTTCACTAAGTTCATCATCCAAAGTATAGAATTTATTTAGCTTCTTTTCAAAGCTTGCTTTTGAGAATTGAGATAATTCTTCTCTTGCTGAAATTTCACCATCTATTCTAAGGCGATAAAATCCATATAAATAAGAGGATAGAAGCTCATCGTGATCAAGCCTTCCAGAAAGGTAAGGTTCCGTGACGTTAGAGAGTCCGACTTCTTCGGCCTCCTTAATCACGCTAGCTAGTCTACAGTTATCTTTAAGGGTTGGCAATGCATCAATTAGAAGAGAAGCCTTAACTTTTCCAAAGTTAACCCAATCAGCTTTGGCGGGTTCATTTATATTTTTAATGACTAGTTCTTTTTCTACTTTCTCCCAGTGCCTTGTAATTGCTTGATAAGCTTTAGTATAGTTGTCCATTTTCTCATTCATATGTGTTTTAGAAAATTCTGATTTATTAATTTGAATGGTCTTAGCGAAATTAGCTTTCCATTCTTGTGAAGGTTGCAACTCGTTAATTGTTGTGCGTATATGGGTCATCCAGTGTAGAGATTCTTCTATCCCTTCCCAATTTCCATTACCTTCATCCCATAGATTAGGGAAATGCTGTTTCATAAGCTCATTGTTATCTGTTAAAAACGCCTTCTTTTCTTGAAAATCACGAAGGGCTATGATAATAGTTTCTAAACTATTTGTTTCTAGTTTATCTTTTGTTTTTTTATACTTTTTAAGTTCTTTCTTTATTTTCATTTTTTCAAGCTTTTCTTTAATAAACCAACTGTTTTCAGCCAACCTAAAGTTTTGAAGTAACGTTTCCGCATCTATTTTTAAAATAGAATGATCAAATTCATTTTCTATTTTGGCTTTGACTTCATCGTATTCTTTGCCTATTCTTGTGACTTCAATGATTTCCGATTTAACTCTATCAAAATGTTCTTCAGCAATAAGCTCTATTTCAACTTCAGGTATAGTGTGCATTAAGGGAATAAGTTTATTAATAAATTTATACCAACTATAATCCTTCAGATCATTAGATAAACCTATTTCTGCTAAACTTTCATCCAAAAGGAGGAGTTTTTCTGATTCATCTACAATACCAGAGAGCTCTTCCTTAATCATATCTTGAAAACTAAGAGAGTAATTCGTTTGTTTGATCCCTATCCATGGATTACTCCATACATTACCGCAATTCTTTGCCATCACTTCCAAATCTTCTATGGTTTGTTTAATTCGCTTCAATTTTACTTCTGACATTTCCATTACTTGGTTTCTTTCAAACTCCAACTTTTCTTTTGAAGCATATAGAGTTGAATATACTTCAATCATTTCAAATATACTTTGACCAAGTGAGGTCGACTCATGGAGCTCCTTAACATACTTATTTAACTCTTTCTTTAAGTTTTTAACTTCCTCAAACTTCTCTTTCCAATTGGTCCCTTTGACCTTTCTGTGTGCCTCATATGACTTCTCTAACTGTTTAAGAATATCTTTCTTCTGTCCCTTATTAGAATAAACCTCCAAACAAAAGTCTGCTAGGCCAATAGAGTCAAGCCGATTTCGTACAACATTTAGGGCTGCCATTTTTTCTGCCACGAATAAAACAGATTTTCCTGTTGCTAGGGCATGGGAAATCATATTTGTAATGGTTTGTGATTTACCCGAGCCAGGAGGACCATGAAGAACAAAGCTGTCATCCTTTCCAGTCGCGACGATAGCTTCGGTTTGGGTACTGTCTGAGCTTAAAGGTGAATATATCTCTGAATTTTCATCTTCTTCAGTGGTCAGGGAATTTGCGAAAGACTTATTATTTTTATCAATGTATCGGCCTTCTAACAGACTTTGAACTACTTTGTTTGTCTTTAATTCTTCTGAATGATTTACTAGGTCGTTCCACATGACGAATTTAGAGAAGGAGAATACACCAATGCTTGCACTCTCATGTACATCCCAGTTTTTCATTTGCATAATAATTCTTCTCATTGTCGTTAGAACTCTTTTGACGTCTGCTCCATGTTCGTCTTTAGGGATGTCGTATAGTCGAGAGGCATCAATTCCAAAATTTTGCTTTAAATACTCAATAAGCGAAATATTAATCTGTATCTCTTCATCACGAGCTCTAATGTAGTAGCCTTTTTTAGCAGAAAGCCTAACTAAATCTACGGGGAGGAGTAGGATTGGTGCAAATCGTTCTTTTGAGTAAGATTTAGGGTCATACCATTTTAGAAATCCTAATGCTATAAATAATGAGTTAGCCCCAGTCTCTTCAAGAGTATTCTTAGCTTTTCTATATAGCTTTACTAATTCTTTTTCTAATTGTATTTCTGAAAGAATAGATCTTAATCTGTTATTTTTGATATCGTTTTTAAAAATTTCACTAGTAAGAAGTTCCTTTTGTTCCTTGAAGTTTCTTGCCTTATTTCGCCATTCGTTTGGTAAGGGTTCTATAAAGACTTTCTCGCCCATTGCTAAAATGTCCTCGACTTGATCGAGGGCTGAGGTAATTACAGGAATTCCCTGGTTTTGAATTCTATAATTCAAAAGATTGTTACGCAAGCTCATATCAATTAATTTATTTTTCCAATAAGTAATTTTATCTTTTTGGTCTCCATTTTGAGTATTGAATTGTTCATTTTCCGGTATGATTTCTACCTTTTCAAAAGCAAAATTATTGTTAATTCGTACAGGTTCGTCAGGCTGAACAGCAACTTGGATTTTTGCTCCTACAATATTTTTCAGAGAGAGAGGTTTAATTTGACCGATTCTACTTCTATGGACATCCACGAAGAAATTAAAATAGTCTGGTTTCTGCAAACTGTTCTCTGCAAAATGAACCGAGTTTTTAAAGGCACTATTTTCATTAGTTAGAAGAGTTGATTCTACAGTAATTATTTCGTTTATTCCGTCAGCTATACTCTTGGTTAATAGGCTCTTATCATCTTGATAGCTCTCTGAAGATACAAATTCTTTTAACCAAAAAGCCGGGTAGGCGTGGCCATTAAAAAATACAATAATAGGATGTATACCGATTGCTTCGGCACACGCTGCGTACAGTAGGGTTAAATCAAGACAAGTGGCCAATTTATGTTCTTTTATCATGTCAGGAAAACGTATTTTCTGACCTTCCGACTCAAAACTAGCAGGAGGGTTTGCATATGTGATTTCCTGCGCTTGAATGGCAGAATAAATGGCGGAAAGTTGGGCAATCACACGATTAGGGTCTCCGCTTTGATAACCATCCATTGCATTAATACCAATGT
This sequence comes from Halobacillus sp. B23F22_1, assembly GCF_043497005.1. Taxonomy (NCBI): domain Bacteria; kingdom Bacillati; phylum Bacillota; class Bacilli; order Caryophanales; family Bacillaceae; genus Halobacillus; species Halobacillus sp. B23F22_1. Next base: position 130,705 of record NZ_JBIEKE010000001.1, read on the forward strand.
TCTGTTGAAGTATTTTTGAGGCTTGTTTAACTATTTCCATTACAAATGGACGGTTTGGGGTAACAAAGCTTGAGATAATTTCGGGAATTATATTTGATCCTGGCCAACAGTCAAATGATAGAATATCTACTGGTAAATCTTTTTCATAAACCTCTTTCTCATTAACTTTTATCTTTATACTAAAATACCCTTTCATACTCTCATCGAGGTTACTAAGGTACTGTGCGGACAACTGAATATCTGGGTTTAAATCAATTGTTTGTGCAGGCATTAATGTCTCAAGATGTATGGTTTTAGTCTCAAAAAATGATGGGTTAGAAGACAACTCTATTTTAATATTATTGTGACGTTCTTCGCTAAGATTCTCAATGGATAAGTGTTTAACAAACGGAACTTGGTTTTGTTGAAGAGCAAAGCTTACTTTCTCGTCATATTCATAATTACAACCTATGTGCTTTTCCATAGTTTATCCCCTTTTAATTCAGATCACATAATTGTAGGTACTAGTTACTATTATAACAATTAACAATTTTAATTTGTTAAAAAATAAGTAGGATATTGGCATATTTGTAATTAATTTGGTTTGTATATGTGCGTCAGATTTACATATAGGAGGATGCCCAGAACTGAATTTATGGATATTTACGAAGATCTAAAAGAAAAATTGAACGCCATGTATTTGAGTATTAGCAGCTGATTCCCTCACACCCATGAACAAAACTCTCTAAATAAAAATGCACCCTCTCACGACTTACCTGAGAGGGTTTATTTTTTAAATTAGTAGGATAGACCATGACCATACTTGTATAACTCTGGGATGGTCACAGGCAGTTTTCCTTCAGGGTTCACTTCTCCGGTCAATACTTTGGCTAACGCCTCTACTGAAATTTCTTCAAATCCGTAGGTCAGAACGTTCGCTTCAATATCAGGGAAAGCCATAATATCATAGGGGTTTCTCATAGAAGTGACGATGACATCCTTGCCTGTACTTTGCAGCTCTTCAACAAGCTGCTGCTGGGCTTCATTTGTATTAGCTGTATATGCGGTAACGATCACTTTGTCTGCTCCTTCAGCCTGCTCAACAGCATGTTCGATCTCGCTGGAAGCGGGGTTTGTACCTGTGGCCAGTGAGCGGGAGTCTATCCCTTCATTGTTCAGCAGATCTGCTAGTAAATCCGGACTTCCTATAGAGGGACCAGTGACAAACATTTCGTCGTCAGCTTCCAAAGGCAATACGTCTTCATTTTTTACAAGCGTAATGCTGTCTTCAGTCATTTGATCCGCTAGGGCCAGGTTTTCCTCCAACCCGATATTTTGAAGGGCGTCCTCTGGAACACTTGGATCATCAAACAGCCCTCGTTTAAATTTCATTTCTAAGATGCGGAATACGGACTCATCGACTCTTTTCTCTGAGATTTCTCCTTCTTCCACAGCTTCAAGCATAGCGTCGTAGGCTAGAGGTACATTAGGCGGGTTGAGCAGGATATCTGCGCCTGCTTTGAAGGCTTCGACGGGCACTTCTTCTGGCGGAACGACATTGGCTCCCGACATGCCTAAGCTGTCCGTGATGATCACTCCCTCAAAGCCCATTTCCTCTCTGAGTAAATCTGTCAGAATAGGCTTGGATAGCGTGGCAGGCAGGCCTGAATCATCGAGGGCCGGTACGACAATATGAGCGGGCATAATCGAGTCAATTCCTGCATCGATCGCGGCTTTAAAAGGTTTTAAATCCACGTCATGAAGTGTTTCTAAATCATGGTTAATGATAGGCAGACCGTAATGAGAATCTACGTTTGTATCCCCATGCCCGGGGAAGTGTTTGGCGGTGGCTGATACATTTTCACTCTGGAATCCAGTGACTTGTGCAGAGCCTAATTCGGCAACCAGATCCGGATTTTCTGAATAGGAACGCACACCGATGACCGGATTCTCTGGATTAACGTTTACATCTAAATCGGGTGCTAAATCCATGTTGATGCCGAGGCTTTTTTGTTCCATCCCCATAATTTCAGCGGATTGCTGTGCATATTCGGTTGATCGTGTAGCCCCTATGGCCATGTTACCCGGGAACACGGTCGCAGGCTCCGTCACACGGGCTACAACTCCGCCTTCCTGATCTGTAGCGATCATTAAAGGAATAGGCATTCTTTGATCCATGGCGATGTCCTGCAGGCCGTTAGACAGTGATTGAACCTGCTCAAAATCAATCGGTGTTCCGATGTTATCGGTCCAATTAAAGTAAATCACTCCACCTATGTGATATTTTTCAATGGCTTCTTGAAAGTTTTTACCTCCTCGGTTTTGGTTGATATTTGTTTCCTCATAATTCGGATCAGTAGGGGTTTGTCCATAAACATGGATCATGAATAACTGGCCGATTTTCTCTTCAAGCGTCATGTGCTGGATTTTACTTTGAATCCATCCTCTTTTTGGTTCTTTGCCTTCCCATCCGGGCTTGCTGCTGTCATTCCATAAGGCTTGCGTGACACTTGGAAGTATAAGGAATAGAATCATGAAGCACATCCATAAACGTAACCAATGCTTTTTCATTTTTAGTCACTTCCTTTTAAGATTTTTCCATTATTTCCGCGCTCTACGGATAAATCTGCAATCACAGGTAAGTGGTCTGAGGCTTCGGATTGGATAAGGTGAGCATCCAGTACTTCAATATCCTCAGAAGCATAAATGTGATCAATTCGATTGTTAGGGCTAACGGAAGGATACGTATAACCGGGAGTTGTGTTTACAGTGTTCCAGGCATCTGTAAATTTTTCTAAAAGGGGACGGAGTTCATTCGCTTCAGGAGAAGCATTCATGTCTCCCATCAATACTTTAGATCCTGGCTGTTCTTCAAATATTTGCAGCATATCATCTACCTGCATTTCACGGATGTATGGATCCCCGCGGTAATCTAAGTGTGTGGAATAAAAGGGAATGAGTGATCCTTGAACGTTAATAATCGCTTCTGCAAATCCTGGGGTAAGTGTAGGTTCTGGTGAGGCATCCTGGGTGGAAAGTCTGGTGATTTCTTGATTCGTTTCTTTTAGAATGGGGTACTTGCTCATGATGGCGACGCCGAACTGCTGTCTCGGACCGTTTTCTTCCAGAGGGGGGTTATCATAAATCGGAGCAAAGGTGTAGTTCATATCTAGTTGGTCCGCTAATCGGTCCACCACGTTTTCAAATTGGCTGCGTGCGCCCCAGTGAACATCAACTTCCTGTAAAGCAACGACCTCAGCCTGGCTTTCTTTAATAACGTCTGCGATGTGGTCAGGATCGTATTGACCGTCAGCTCCCATCCCTGCTTGAATGTTGTAAGTCATCACACGAACATCTACAGATTTACTACCTTCAGCAGCAACAGGTAAAACAATTGAAACGAACACGAAAACCACTGCGATAATAAAAAACCAGCGGATTTTCAAATCATCCTCTCCTTTCAAATTTTATTAATGATTATCTCTTGTTAAGCATAATGCAGAAGATATATAGATGTCTATACAACAAATTACCTTAATTAACCATCTGATTGTTGTAAATGAGTATGTTTGCTTTTCTTTTTTACGCTAAAGACTTACTTTTGATATGAGTATAAGGAACTAGTAAATAGATTTATAAGAAATGAGTGTGTGTATTCCAACCTTTTGGTAAGAAAACTGGTGGCTGTTTTGCGTATCTTCCAAGAGTCTAAGAGAGCCAAGTCAATTTAGAAAATGAATTACGACTATTGTTCATGGTGGTGAGCTTAAGAGTACACGTTCCCAAAACGGAAAGTACCTGCCCTGCTTCTGATAATAAAGAATCAGTACAGCGAGTAGAAAATAGTATAAAAAAACTATTTATTTTTAACAATGTATGGTAATAAAGGATTGTTCTTTGTATAATAATGGAGAAATATATAAAATGAGGAGGAATATAATGAATTTACCACTAGGTAAGGATGAAGAAATAACTAGTTCTGAAAGATTCACGACGAATCTTGTACTATCTTGGTTAAAGACTGATTTTTCTTTAACAAATAAGAGATTAATTGGTTTTCAACCTAACACCCTTTTAGGAGTATTTCCTCTTGGAAAGAGTGAAGTTACATACCCATTAAAAAATGTTGCTAGTGTAGGAGTTTCTACAAAATTACATGTGAGAAGATTTATAATAGGACTTATTTTGGTGCTTATGGATTGTCTATGTTCGAAAGCTCTTTCTTAGGTGGGCTAATACTTTTAGCTATCGGTTCATTACCACTTCTAAATAGTTATACGAGTACGATGGTCATTACAAATAATGCTGGGCACCCTGTACGAATAGAAATTTCAATTTTAGAAAAGGATAAAGTCCAACAGTTTGTAAACAAGGTAAATGTAGGAATTTCAGATGTAGCATAGGAAGGAAACCACTTGGTACCCAAGTGGTTTCTTTATGATGATAAAGTGCATGATCCCCGCTTTGGTAAAGCGATAGTTTTAGCGTCTGCTCCCCACTGTACTAAAGCATTAGAGTAGTGGGGGACAGGCGCTTTTTTTTGTTTTTCTGAAGTGATCGGTTAATGAATTCGTATGTATAGTAAATACATATGTGAGTTATCTAAGAGGAGGGGGATTAAAATGAGTCCTCTTGAGGCTGCCGCAAGCAGTACGACGAATGGAAAAGTCGTGGCATCTCTTGTGCTGGGTATTCTATCAATTGTCACAATGATTATTATGGTGGTAGGGCATAGGTGCCTTTGGTTTAGTACTCGGTATCTTGGGTTTAAAAGAGATCAAGAGGGTGGAGTGAAAAGATGGCAGTTGCAGGGATCATTTGCAGCAGCTTAGGCATTGGACTGCCGATTTTGTGATCGGTCGTTGCATTTGGCGCATATATGGTGGTATGAGCAAAGACTCGACTAGCGCAATGCCGCTCATTGGGATTGAGTTTTTGGTATAATTGAGGGAGAAAAAAAGCTGCATGAAGTATCAAGTAGATGAACTCAACTTTATTGCTTTTATATTACCGCAGTCGTCGTGCTAATTCAGTGATAAGGAAATATCAGATTTAGGATGAGCAGTAAAAAGCCGAGAGCAACTCTTAAAGAATTGAGGAAGCTAAACTAGTGAACGATTGAGAGAGTTTGTCGAAACATTGGAAGGAAAGACATCCACCAAACAGGGGAGGTATAAAAAGATGGACTTATTGCTTTGGATGACTATCGGTTTCATAATGCTCGGATTCGTTGTACTCGTATCGATGAAAAGAAGTATGGAAAGTAAGCTTGCTTTTATAAAAGAAAATCCAGAAAGCGCCGAAAGTTCTATAAAATCGAAAGCCATAATTTGGTGGATCGTCAGTACCACAGCTTGGGGAGTCTTGAGTATCATTCTTGTTGTTTTAGCCTTTTCATAATCACTAGTTTACTTTTATTGGTAATATTGCCATCAATACAATATAAATTCAATCTGTAGCATCTGCTAGCCTAAGGTTTGTAGAATTAAATCTGTTTATCGCAGCTACAACGGTTTTGGGGTCTGACCCCGCTGTTATTCGTTTACCTTGCTTTGAGGTTTTATGCCAAATCTTAACTATATAACTTCAGAAAGGAGTGACCAGCCATGGCCCAGAGCCCCATTTTAAAAATAGAAAACGTAGGAAAAGTCGCAGGCGATAAAGTATGGTTTCGTTCCTTTCACTTCCAATTAAACCAGGGCGAAGTAGCCGCGATCCAATGCGATCATATAGTAGGCCGGGTATTATTTAATGTGTTAATCGGGGAAGAAGCAGGATCTGGAAGGATGTCTTATTTCGATCAGCCTCACCCTAAAGACTGGAAGCGGTATAACCATCGTATTGGGCTGGTGAGTCATGAGGAAGGGGTATATGAGCGCTTGACTCCTTACGAATATCTGCAGTTTTTCCAGCAGCTTTACGGTAGAAAAGGCGATATTGATGAGTTATTACATAAAGTGAACATATCGGGTAGTAAGTCTCGCCGGATTAAGCTGCTGAGTTATTCGGAGCGGAAGCGATTGGCTTTTGTGAAGGCGCTTGTTCATAAGCCGGAGCTGGTTATTTTAGAAGAGCCGGATCAGAACATTGATTTAGAAAGTAAGGTGATCCTGCGGGAGCTGATTAATGAGCATACGGCAGAGGGCGGAGCGGCATTAGTGATTACGAGCAATATGGAGAGTGCTGTGATTTTAACGAATGATGTGTATCGTTTGAATGAAGAGGGTTTAAAGAAAATGGATGTGCAGGAGCCTGAGGATGTATTGGGGCAGGATAAGCACGATCAGGAGGAAGACAGCCGGCAGGAGCCTGAAACGAGTGCGCATGTTCAATTGGAACGGATTCCGGCGAAGGTGAAAGAGAAGATGATTCTTTTTGATCCGACAGAGATTGATTATGTGGAAAGCGTGGATGGCACAGTGCAGCTGCACGTCAAGGGCGGGGTGTTTCCGTGTACGATTACGTTACAGGAGTTAACGGAGCGTCTGGAGCCGTTTGGGTTCTTCCGCTGCCATCGTTCGTATATCGTGAACCTGCAGAAGGTTCGCGAGGTGATGACGTGGACGAGAAACAGCTACAGCTTGATCCTTGATGATCATCATAAGAGCAATATCCCATTATCGAAAGGAAAGCTTCATGATTTAAAGCAGGTATTGCGCATGTAAATAGAATATTTCCCGGGAAATTGTCGGGACAAGTCGTTTATTTCACAGCTCATATTCTCCACTGACTTTTTGACCTGGTACATTCATAGTTTCATAGCTCCATTCAACGTGTCATTCTCTCTTTTCACACTTCTTTTAATGCTGTGATGACGAGACCGTTATAAGCTTAAGTCATCCAGTTGCGAAAGCAGAAAAGGGGAAATGAAGATGAATCACATGATTGACGTTACGAACGTTCGTAAGGAATACGACGGGAAGAAGGCATTGGATGATTTGTCGTTTTCGATCCAGACGGGAGAAACGTTTGGCTTCTTAGGGCCGAGCGGGTCTGGGAAAACGACGACAATTAAGCTGCTGACGGCTCAGGAGGGGTATCAGGCGGGAAATATTCATGTGTTTGGAGCTCCTGTTGAAAAGTTAAGAGATCCACAGCAGATGAAGCGGATTGGCGTATTAACGGATAATACCGGATTGTATGACCGGTTAACGGTCGAAGCGAATTTACGATTATATTGTAAGTTATATGATGTGGCTTATCAGCGCATTGATGAGGTGCTGTATGAAGTGGGGTTGACCGGGGAAGAATCTAAGGTGGTCAGCAAGCTTTCCAAAGGGATGAGACAGCGGGTGACACTGGCGCGGACGATTCTGCATAAGCCGAAATTGTTGTTTTTAGATGAACCGACGTCGGCTTTAGACCCTGTCAGTACCGAGCGGATTCACAGCATTTTACGGAGGTTAAACGAAGAAGGCACGACGATTTTCTTAACGACTCACGATATGTATGAAGCGGAGCGGATCTGTGATCGTGTCGCTTTTTTAAATAAAGGACACATCCAGCTGCAGGGACCCCCGCGGGAGTTGCGGGTGAGCCATTCCGATTCTTCGATCACTCTTTTGTTAAAAGATGGAAGAGAACAGCTCGTCGGCAAAGATGAAGAGGGCGCGGAACGGATCGGGGCAGCAATCGCCAGTCAACAGCTTGCCTCGGTGCATTCCAATGAACCGACCTTAGGTGATATTTTCGCTCGTGTAACAGGAAAGGAGCTGTTCTAATGATATCCGTCAAACGAATTCAAGCGGTGGTTATGAAGGATTATCGGGATCTTCTAAAGAATGCGTACATGCTGTCTACGGCTGTCGTCCCGCTGTTCTTTGCTTTCATATTAAGTCAGGGAGAAGAGGTTCAGACGGCGGCGGTCTTTATGCCGATTACGATTACGATGGTTATCGTGGGGTCGTTTATCCAGGCGGCTGTGATTGCCGAAGAAAAAGAGAAGAACACGTTAAGAGGGCTGCTCCTGTCTCCGCTCAATACAGCGGAAATTTTCATTGGAAAAAGTGTAATTTCCGCCGTTGCGAGCATTATTATGATTGTGGCGGTCATCCTGATCGGGAACATTACACTGCCTGATCAAATGCTGCTTACTGTGGCGGCGATGCTCATTAGTCTCACGATTTTTATTAGTATCGGGACGATTCTCGGACTGGTTTCTCGTACGGTAATGGAAACGTCGGTCATCGGCATTCCTGTGTTGTTCATTTTCGGTATGGGCGATATTTTTAAGACGATGATTGAAGCCGAGTGGCTGCTTGATATGATGGGCTACCTGCCCGATCAGCAATTCGCCCAGCTGCTTCTGCAGTTGAGGAACGGCGAGGCGGTCGGTGACCACTTTCTCGTCTTATCGATATGGGCGGCTGTCTGTGTGGTAGTCACGGTTTATATTTTTAAAAAGCGCCGGTTTGATTAATAAAGGGCAGGGAGCTGCAGCGAAATCATGGCTGCGGCTCTTTTTTTATTGCAGTCTCCATCTGTTGTTTACAGGAATCGCCGTAGTATACTGGGGGAAGAGGTGGTCAATTTATGGAAGATATAACCTTTGGATCGCTGCTTGAGACAATAGGTGAATTATTTTCAGATGAAATTTCAATCGCTGTTTCCAATACAAACGAATATATCTACTACCGGCCAAGTAAACGAATTGATTTAAAGATCAGCGCCGGGGATCCTGTAAAGGAAGGCACGATTGCTCATAAAGCGCTGGAGACGAACCAGAAGGTCTCTGAGTTTATTAACCGCGATGTGTTTGGAGTGCCGTATCACGGCATGGCTGTACCTTTTTTACATAATGGACAGGTGGAAGGCTGTGTCACAGCGATTTATCCCGCGTTAACGGATGGGAAATCGGTCGTGACTGTCAAAACGCTGGATGGCTGGAAGCCGCTTCCTTTTTCCAACGTCGTTTATTTAGAAAGCAAGGATAAGAAAACGTATGTGTATTCTGAGGAGTTGTCAGGCACGCATAAAAACTCGCTGCAGGAGTTTGAATATCTGCTTCCTAAGGATTCCTTTATAAGGTGCCATCGTTCCTTTATTGTCAATGTGAATCACATCCAGGAGATCCACCCGGATACGCATTCGACTTTTCTGCTTTCTATGGACAACGGGGAGCGGGTGCCCGTGAGTCAATCCTACTCGAGTTATTTTCGAAAATTACTCGGGTTTTAGTCTTCTGGTTGAGCAGCATAATCTGCTGTGTTATCAGAAAATTCCGTATTCTGTTCTGTAATTCCCTTTTATGATGGTGTTCATTGATAAAATGACACATACAACGATTTAGTATGAGGGGGATTATGTAATGGAGAAGAATATGGAGCGGATTCGAGATTCCCGCCTGAAGGACCGTGTCGTTACGGCTGAGGAAGCAGCATCATGGATTGAGAACGGGATGACGCTCGGCTTAAGCGGTTTTACACGTGCGGGTGATGTGAAAGCGGTACCAGAGGCGCTGGTGGATCGCGTAAAGGATGAGGAAGATTTTAAAGTGAATGTTTTTACCGGGGCTTCCTTAGGGTCGGATGTCGATAAACTATTTGCGGAAGCCGGCATCCTGGGTAAAAGACTGCCGTTTCAGGCTGATGCGGCGATGCGTAAGGGAATCAATCAAGGGGATTTTTTGTTTGTCGACCAGCACCTTTCCCATACGGCAGAGCTTATTAGAGGGAATGTCATGGATGTCGACGTCGCAATTTTGGAAGCGGTTGCAATTTCAGAAGACGGGATGGTGATTCCAACCACTTCAATTGGGAACTCTTTAGCATTTGCCTCCAATGCCAAGTCGATCATTGTTGAAATCAATATGGCTCAATCGACGCAGCTGGAAGGGTTACATGATGTATATCAACCTGGAAAACAAGGGGACAGAGATCCAATTCCGCTTGTTAAACCTGATGATCGTATAGGAGAGCAGGGGATCCCTGTGGATGTGGAAAAAGTAAAGGGCATTTTGTTTACGAATCAGCTGGATTCGCCATCGACCATCGTCCCTCCAGATGAAGAAACAGTGATTATGGCCCGGCATTTAATCGAGTTTCTTACAAAAGAAGTAGAAGCCGGCCGGTTAACGGAAAGTCTGGCTCCCTTACAGTCAGGCATCGGTTCAGTGGCCAATGCGGTGTTACATGGCATGATAGAGTCAGAGTTTCAAAACCTTGAAGTATATTCGGAAGTATTACAGGACGCGGTGTTTGATTTAATCGATGCAGGGAAGGTTTCTTCTGCTTCCTGCTGCTCGATCACGCTTTCTGAAGAAAGAATGAAGCACGTTTTCTCACATTTTGATGACTATCGTGACAAATTAACGATGCGTCCGCAGGAGATTTCCAATCACCCTGAAATCATTCGCCGTCTCGGGTTAATTTCCATTAATACGGCTTTAGAATTCGATATTTACGGCAATGTCAATTCCACTCACGTGTCAGGGACGAACATGATAAACGGCATTGGCGGATCGGGGGATTTTGCCAGAAATGCCCGTCTTGCGATCTTTGTTACGAAATCGATTGCGAAAGAGGGCAGGATTTCAAGCATCGTGCCGTTTGTTTCTCACGTCGATCATACAGAGCACGACGTCGATGTAGTCGTTACCGAGCAGGGGTATGCGGACTTAAGGGGACTGGCCCCGCGGGAAAGAGTGGGGCGTATCATCGAGAACTGCGCGCATCCAATGTATCGTGAGCAGCTGTGGGCTTATTTCGACGAAGCACGCGCAAGAGGCGGGCAGACTCCTCATGTGTTAGAAAAAGCGTTCGCCTGGCACAAAAATTTTGCGGAAAATGGAACGATGCAAGAATCAGTACCAGAGACGGTATAAGCGGGTGTGCAGCTTAAAACAGCTTCACCATGCCGGGTTTTCCTCGGAGTATGTTCAGGCTCTCACTTTTAACCTGACTGGAAATAGTTTATAATTTAATTATCAGAGAAGAGTGATTTTTAAATTTATAAACCGCTATCACGGAAAAGGTGTATCTAATAAAACGTCTGCATCTTTTCACCAAATTTTTGGATGTAAGGATGGTTAATCATGAGCAACAGAGAAGCAAATACAGATGTGATTTTAATTGGTGCAGGAATTATGAGTGCTACATTGGGATCATTACTGAAAGAATTAGTGCCGGATTGGAATGTGAAAGTCTTTGAACGGCTTGGAAGTGCAGGGGAAGAAAGCTCTAACGTGTGGAATAATGCAGGTACAGGACATGCGGCATTATGTGAGCTGAACTATACGCACGCACATCCAGACGGATCCATAGATATTACGAAAGCCATTAAAGTAAATGAACAATTCCAAGTATCGAAACAGTTCTGGTCTTACCTCGTGAACAGTCATATGATCCGCAACCCGCAGGAGTTTATCCTGTCACTGCCTCATATGAGTTTCGTTCAGGGAGAGAAGAACGTTAATTTTCTTAGAAAGCGCTTCGAAAAGATGGGGAGTCACCCGCTGTTTCAAGATATGGAATTCTCGGATGATCCTGATCAGCTGAAAGAATGGATTCCGCTGATGATGGAAAACCGTACCGTGAACGAACCGATCGCCGCTACGAAAATCGATACGGGCACGGACGTGAACTTCGGGGACTTAACGCGTAAATTGTTTGATCACTTAGACAGCAGGGATCTAGAGGTCAATTACAAGCATAGCGTAGAAGATATCACGCGCACAGACGATGGCAAGTGGGAAGTTAAAGTCCATGACCACGCGAACGAAAAAATCGAATACCACACAGCCAACTTCGTGTTTATTGGCGGCGGGGGCGGAAGTCTGCACCTGCTTCAGAAAACAGGAATTCCTGAAGCGAAGAATATCGGCGGCTTCCCGGTCAGCGGCCAGTTTATGGTGTGTAACAATGAGGAAGTCATTGAACAGCATCATGCCAAAGTGTATGGCAAAGCGAAAGTAGGAGCACCTCCGATGTCGGTGCCGCACCTCGACACACGCTTGATCGACAATAAAACGTCGCTGTTGTTTGGCCCATTTGCCGGCTTCTCGCCTAAATTCCTAAAAACGGGATCGCTTTCCGATTTACTAACGTCGGTGAAAAAGGATAACCTTTTCACGATGATGGCCGCCGGTGTGAAAAACGTGTCGCTTACCAAATACTTGATTGAACAAGTTGTCCAGTCGAAAGAACAGCGTATGGAAGAGCTGCGCGAATTTATCCCGAACGCGAAAAGTGAGGACTGGGATTTAGTGACAGCCGGACAGCGCGTGCAGGTAATTAAAGATACGAAAGCCGGAAAAGGAACGCTTCAATTCGGAACTGAAGTGGTGACAGCGTCTGATGGCACGATCGCTGCCTTACTCGGGGCGTCTCCAGGTGCTTCAACGGCAGTTTCTGTCATGCTTGAAGTATTAGAACGCTGCTTCCCGCAGCATATCAGTGAGTGGGAGCCGAAAATTAAGGAAATGATTCCTTCTTACGGGGTGGAGTTAGCGGAACATCCTGAGCTCATTCGCGAAGTGCATGAAACGACGGATCGGGCGCTTAAGCTGGAAACGGAAAAGCTTGCAGAATCGATATAAAAGATAAAGGAAGCCTTATTTGCGGGTAACGCAAATGAGGCTTCTTTTTTTGTTAAGAGTAAGTGCCTCTTTTAAGAGAGGAATTTTAGCTCGTTGTTATCGATAAGCTCTTGAAAATTTTCACTAAAACTGAACGCTGCAAAAAAAAATTTAAAAAACTTTTCATTTTTATGACATCTGTCCCTGCACTCATTTCGATTATAGAAGTGCAGGGGTTTTTCTATGCGTTAAATAGAAGGAGGCAAAAAGAAAATGAATTACTTAAAAGAGTTAAACGCGTTTCATGATCAAGTGGACATGCAGCGGGCACTGAAACACAATAAGCGTTTTTTTCAGTATTGCGAAGGGATCTTAAACCGCTGGCAGTCGCTTGGGGTGAAATCAATCTATTGATGGGCATGATGAGGAATCACCATCAACCCATCGTTTTCCAGCCACTCAGCTAACAGCACATCCTCCACCCGTCTCATTCCATTGGCTCTCAACTGCCCGTTCAGCCACTCCCTGTTTTGATTGATTTCTGCTAAATTTTCCTCTAACAGCTCTCCATCCTTAATTAAAGTAATAGGAAGATAGACAGGGTGAGGCGGCATGTTAAAGTCTTCTAAGGTTGTCTTTTGATACGGCGCTTTTTTCAAGACACTAATCGATCCATTCGATTCCACTAAGGCAAAAGCGACTTCTCGAATCGAGAAAATTTCACTTTGGCGAAGCAAGCTTTGTAATTGGTTCAGGTTCATGCGGGCTTTTTTTAATTGTTCAAAGTCGATTTGGCCGTCCCGGATGACGATCGTCGGCTGGCCTTCCGAAAAGTGTCTGAATAAGAGCGATTTTTGAGCGATGAATTCGAATATAAAAAGTAAACCGCCCCAGATGAGGGTGGTGTAAACGATAGAGATGACAGGCACGCTTTCATCATAGACTGCATTTCCTAACAATTCACTTAACACAATAGCTGAAATGAAGTGAAAGGGCGTGATCTGATCGATCATTTTTTTGCCTATGACACGAATGAGGAAAAAGAGCAGCAGGAATCCTATGACGAGCTTAATGGATAATGGCAGTATGTCCATCGTTCTTCCCTCCCCGTAAAACTAGTACTCTATGATTATCTTCTCCAGGAAGGCACTGCATCATACCTGCAGAAAAAGTGAAATCGTATTATACTATAATCAAATTCTATTAAACTTCCTGAGGAGGATCTTCATGTTCCACAAACTAACCCTTGCCCGTACCGGATGCTTTGGCGACTGTCCTGTGTACCAGGTAGAAGTGTTTAGTAATGGAAGGGTGAGCTGGCATGGCACGGCGTTTGTTGAGAAAATCGGGGATCAGGAGTGGCAGCTGGATGAGGATCACGTGAAGAAGCTGGCGGCTTTGCTTGAGGCGTTTCAAGTGTGGAACTTTGAGTATGAGGTTAATGGTTTTCCGGCGACCGATCTTCCGAGCTGTGTCATTACCGTTATAGACGAAAATGGCGCGGTGAAAGAAATCGATCATTATTTAGGAGATTCGCTGAATGAAATGGAACGGCCTATGACACTTGAGGAGTTTGAAGAGGAGATGGATCGGATCATTGGAACGAAGGCTTATATATAAATGGAAAAGTCCAGCTCTCGTCAGGAGAGCTGGACTCTTTTTATACGAAAATGTACCAAAGCACGGATGTTACGGCAATCGCTACAATCCCTTGCAGCAGCGTTCCCATCGTCTGCGCTTTATAGGCCTGCGTAATCGACAGGCCGCTGAACTCTTTCACAACCCAGAAGTAGCTGTCGTTGACGTGAGACACAACCATGGCTCCTGCGCCGACGGACATGACGACGAGCGCGAGCGGCAGTGCGCCTTCAATGCCGACCTGCGGCAGCAGCGGCGCCACGAGTGTGGATGTGATGACGATCGCAGCGGTGGAAGAGCCTTGGGCACTTTTTAAGGCAGCTGCGATGATAAATGGAATAAAGATAAACAGGGCTCCTGCAGCGGCATCGTTTTGCGCGATGCCTTCAATGATATCAGCGATGTTTGTCGAGCTGATGACGGAACCAAAGGCACCTCCGGCTCCGGTAATGAGCAGAATCGGAGCGGCTTCTTTTAAGCTGATGCCGATCCAGTCGTTCATCGTTTCTTTATCGAACTTCGGAAGCAGCGCGAAGGCGCACAGCACTCCAACGAGCAAGGCCGTCACCGGCGTGCCGAGGAAAAGGAAGAAGCTGAATACGCCGCCGGACCAGCCGGCAAAAGTTATGATCGAGTTAAAGCTGATCAACGCAATGGGCACAAGAATGGGTGCGAATGATTTAAACGCAGACGGCATTTTACCGAAGGATTGAACCACTTCCTCATACGTGTAGCCAGCTGCGTCATCTTCATTTTCTACGTGGATCTTCGTCCCGGCTTTCATCGCCCAGATGTAGCCGGCGATGATCGTCGGAATCGCGACGACGACGCCGATTAAGATAATGGTGCCTAAGTAATTCTCAGCTCCGATGTTACCAGCAGCGGCAATCGGTCCCGGCGTCGGCGGAACGAGCGTGTGGGTCGCGAACAGGCCGGTCGACAGGGCGATCGCCATCGAAGCGACGGTCACTTTCGTTTTATTCGCAAGCGCTTTCTTTAATGATGATAAAATAACGTAGCCGGAATCACAGAAGACGGGAATACTGACGATGCTTCCGATCGCGCTCATGGCGAGCTGCGGGCGTTTTTCCCCGACAATCCTAAGGACAACTTCTGCCATCCTCAGCGCGGCACCGGATTTTTCTAAAATGACACCGATAATCGTCCCGAACACGATGACGAGCCCGATGCTTCCCATTAACCCGCCAAAGCCGTCGTTAACGGTTGTGGCGACCTCTTCTAAAGGCATGCCGCTTAAGATGCCAATCGCGAAAGCTGCAATCAGCAAGGAAAGAAACGGATGCAGATTAAACTTGGCGGTGGCAAAAATAACAAATAATACGCCGGCGATAATAACTAAAATAAGTCCAATTCCACTCATGAATAGCTCCTCCTTTATTTCATGATCAGACGGGCAATCTGCCGCGCTGTCTGATAAAGATTATGCTCAGCCTGCTGGATGCATTCCTCAAGTGATGACGGACGCTGGACGATGGAGAAACAGCCGGTAAACAGCTCGTTCAGCTCATCTAAATCTTCTCCGAGACTGCCGGACAATAGAATGGCCGGCTTCTCGTGCAGGCGGGCGAGTTCCGCCACGTAGCCCGGCGCTTTTCCGTATACGGTCTGCTCATCGCTCTGACCTTCGCCTGTGACAACAAAGTCAGCCTGTTTAACCGCCTCCTCTAAATCTACCGCATCAGCAACGAGTCTGGCGCCGGACTGCAGGTGCGCGCCCATGGTTAGAAAAGCAAACCCTAAACCGCCGGCCGCTCCGGCTCCCGGTACGTCCGCTAACTCTTTGTCTAGTTCTTTTTCAACCAATTGACCGTACGCTTCCAGCGCCTGATCGTAGTCAGCTGTCTGCTGACTGGATGCTCCTTTTTGCGGACCATATACGTAGCTTGCACCGCGTGGTCCTGTCAGCGGATTATCGACGTCGCAGGCGATGCGGATCGTGGCTTCATTAAGACGGGCGTCGAGTCCGGAGAAATCAACTTTTTTAATAGTAAAAAGATCCTTGCCGAACATGCCTGCTACCTTCCCGTCTGAAGTAAAAGCCTTCATGCCGAGCGCCTGCAGCATTCCGAGACCCCCGTCGTTCGTGGAGCTGCCGCCGATGGCAATAATCAAGTCGCGCTCGCCCCGGTCCAATGCGTGCCGGATCGCTTCGCCTAACCCATAGGTCGTCGTCGCATCGGGGTTTTGTTTTTCCTGAGGAACGAGAGGAAGGCCGGCAATATTCGCCCCTTCAATGACCGCGCGATTGTCACCGAGGCTGATATACCAGCTTTCCGAACGCTCTCCCAGCGGTCCGGTACAGGAGAGTGTTATTTTTTCGTGCGCGGTGGCCTGCGTCAGAGCCTCAAGCGTTCCTTCGCCGCCGTCGGCCATCGGTTTAATGATCGGCGTAACTTCAGGATCCACCGATTGAAAGGCCTTGCTCATAATCGTAGAAACCTCGATGGAAGACAGACTTCCTTTATAGGAATCAGGTGCAAAAACAACGTTCATTCAACGTCCCTCCAAACATTTGTCTTACTCTCATTTAATAGAAAATCAAGGGAGAATACAATTGATGAAAAAACCAAAAATGAAACCGTTTACTTGTGCAAATGCACAAAAAAACGGTTTATAGTGATTCTTTTAACAGAATGGTCTGTAGAATGATGGCATCTTGAAACCGTCGGGGATCAAGCCCTGTTTTTTTACTGAGCTGATCGAGCCGGTAAATAAGCGTGTTTCGGTGAATGTGCAAGTCACTTGCGGTAACGTTCATTTTCAAGTTGTTGTTAAAAAAGCTGTGCAGCGTCTCAATATAGGAAGCGTCCAGCTCCTGAAGCAGCGACCTGTACGTTCCGGAGATTTCCTCATACACGGCAGGATCAATATGATTGATCAGCCGTTCGGTTTTTAAAGAGGCGCTGTATACCACTTCGCCAGGTACGCCGGCCAGATTGATTGCTTCCGTGGCCTGGTGGTAGGACTGGCGTAGCCCCGCCAGCGAATCCCCCGGCTCCCCGACGCCGATCACCACATCAGCTTCGCTCTCAATCGTCACCGGCTGTCCGGGCAGGGCTGCCACGACGGAATGATTTTCGTACGGCAGAATGAAGAGGGGATGAAAAGTCTCAAGAGAAGGGCGGAGTTGATCGGCCAGTTCATACGGCTGGCTCGATTGATAGACGACGACCTGCCACGGCTTATGAATATCAACCTGCAGCGTATAGACGGCTTCGCGCGCTAATTCCTCCATATCAACGTCTGAAGGGTGCAGCAGCCGCTGCAGCCAGTGGTTCCACTGCCGCTCCTGGAAGAAGGCTTCTTTCTGCAGGTGCATTTGATCGAGCGTAATTTCCACCGATCCCTGGGTCATCCGGGCTGCCTGCATCACCTCATCCGGCCTTCCGGTTAATCCGACCACGCCCGCCAGCTCACCGTGATGGAAAATCGGCAGGTTGACTCCCGGCTTCACATTAGAAAAATCATCGGCGTTTCCGTTGGTAATGATATTCGGCTCTTGTGACTCGATCACGTCCTTCGCTCCGCCGTGAAGCTGATGGAGACGCGTGTGATCCGTACTTGCCACAATTCTTCCGTGCGGATTCATCAGGTTGATCGGAACGTCGATGTATTTTGATAAACGGCGGATGATTTCTTGTCCTAATTTTTCAGTCAGTTCCATAAGAGACGCTCCTTTTTTGTTCTATCTTACCAGAAGTAACGTACTGCGGTACCAGGTACCGAGAATCTTTTTCTGCCTCTGAACGCTGTTTGTCTCTCGGTACCTGGTACCGATTGATGATACCGATTGAAAAGGCAGACAGCAAAAAGACCTGGTCGGAAAGATTGATTTCCAGAAAAAACCATAGGACATTTGTGGTGGTTGAACAACAAACAGCAGGGCATCCTTCCTCCTTTTTTATCTGGAAATTAGTCATAAAATACTGTTATTCAGCAAATATGGTAGAAATTGTTTTAATTTTCAGAAAAGCATGATACCGTGTAACTAGAATTATTTGACATTTTGAAGAATAGCTCTGGAGGAGGATAAAATGGAAGCAGTTCTTAATAATATCCAAATTACGTTACTTGGATGGTTTTACGCTTTAAAAAATCAACTCGAAGAAAAACATCATGAGATCGTCGAAAACAAATGGATCATTTGGGTCGTGGTGTTAATTGCAGTAATCGGAGGGATTGGTTACGCGTATTACTGTACAAGCAAAGGGTACAGCTTCTCCGGTCAGGTCAGGTGGAACTGGCCTAGAGTGTGGGATATTGGCATAGGGTGTAAAGCGAATTAAATTAATTTAAATTAAACAAATGAGCTATTCTTCAAAATGCAATTTGACTACTTTAGATTAGGATTGAATCTATGATTACTATTTCAGAGCTTCAGAAGTCATACAAAGACAATACGGTGTTACAAAAGCTGAGCATCGATTTTGAACCCGATGGCATTGATATCATCGTCGGAATCAACGGATCGGGGAAAACGACGCTCTTAAACTGCATATGTGACATCACCCCGTTTGAGGGCGGATCCATTACAGTCGATTCGATAGACAGAAAAGAAAAAGAAGCGAAAACGCAAATGTACTACATTCCTTCTGACTTTTACCTGCCGGAATATTTATCCGGGAAAGAATATGCTGATTTTGTATTCTCCAGGTATCGCCATGAAGATCGGGAGCGGTTTAGCTTCGTCATTCGACTGTATAATTTAGAATCCGCCTTACATAAAAAAATAAGTGAATATTCATACGGCATGAAAAAGAAGCTGCAGATTGCCGTCTCTTTAGCTTTGGATGTCCGCTACATTTTAGCGGATGAAGTATTTAACGGGCTGGATTACGAGAGTTACCTGCTCACGGAATATTTAATTAATAACTTCGCGAAAAGCCGTAAATTTATTCTAGTGTCACATAACATGGATTACATTAAACGCAACCCTCTGGCCCGGGTCTATTTACTAAGTGCCGGTACGATGGAGCTGGTGGAGGATGTGCATCAAATCGAAGAAATCGTAATCAATAATGGAGAATTAAAAAACTATTATGATGAAATTGACAGATTCTTATACGATCACAAAAATTCTACTGAATGAAGTCTTTAACAATATCCTGTCGAACAATATCTTCAATAAGAAAAGAAATCGATATCTATTATTCACATTACTTTTTGTCGTATATGTTGCCTATTATCTCTTAAATGTGTCGCAGCTGAATCAAATTTTTATTACGGAAGAGCAGAGCAGCACCTCTCTTCAGAATATGCTGTTTTCCAGTTTAACGAATGTCATTATTATCATTTCGGGGTTTATCTATTTAATCGTCACCATTTCGTTTTCTTTAACGAACCGGATGCAGTATCAGCTGAAGATCCTGCCGTTTGAACGGGGGAGCATCTGGCTTGGAAGTATATTGTTTAAACTGCTGTTAGGGTACGTTTCCTTTTTAATCGTTTTTGCTATTATCATTCCTCTTTTAAATTTATTTTATTTTTCACTGAGTCTAAATTTGCTCGTTCTCGTTTACTGTCAGTTGTTGTTTTTCTTCAGCATTACTTTGTTTTATTTATTGTTTCACGTGATCAGCGTGAACTTGAAGCTGACGGTTTTTAACATGAATCATATTTTATTAGTGGTTTTTCTATTCTTTTATCTATTTGTGTTTCGATTTCAAATCGATCAGCTCGTCCGGTCGCTGAATTTCGAGCTTACTCATCTCGTTGTGTCCGGCTTCATCATTCTGCTGGCGGCTGGTACATTGTTATTCTCCTTACTCATTTCCAGTCTTCAGACGAGCCGCAGTGAAGACGTCTATTCTTCCAGTGATTTTTATACGTTGACGAGACTTCCGATCAAGATGAACCATTTGTCTCTTCTATTCCTGGGGATGCTTCGGAATAAACTAACCCTGCGGTTGAGCGGCATTGTTCTCCTCTTCTTAATTCTGGCATGGATCGATACAAGGAATTTTTATACGGCGGTGACCACGCTCGTTTATCTTTACCCTGTTATTTCTTTTTCAGCGATCAGGTATTACAGCACGACGATGTCCTACAGGAAAATGAACCCGTTCTTTGGTCTTACCGCCACAAAGGAAACACTGCTGACGGCGCTCATGAATATCATGATCAATCTTCCCCTCATCATCATGGCAATTGTGCTGGCGGGAGATTATGTAAAAACCACTTATTATGCGTTCATTATCTTTGAATCCGCGCTGATTATGGGGATTATTTTTCCGAAAAATAAAAGCTCGGTGAACGAATTTTCTGCTTCGATCCTATGTGTAGTACTGGCTCTGTCATTGTATTTGATTTCGAATCATTTACTTATATTCCTGGCGATTTTCACTGTATTGTGCACGATCAAATATTACTTATTAAGGAGGAGCTTTTACGATGAAATTAACTAAGTTTATTTTTATCGGGACGGTCGTCTACCTCGTTCTCTTTTTAATCGATTATCTAGTAACTTTGTTCTCCATTAATGAATCGGGGGAATACATGTCCACACTCGGGTTAAGCATCGATATGACGATGACCGAGGAAGAATTATTCACCAACTTCTCCTTAACGCCGCAAGTATTGGTCACTTTTGTGTCATGGCTTATGATTGTCTGTCTCGTCTTCCTGGTCGCCAAGCGAATCAGGTATGGAAAAGTACTCAATAAGTAACCATGGACAATTTTGTAATGATGATCCAGGTATTATTTTTTCTTTACCTTCTTCTGTTTGTTGTATTGCTGCTTCACGAGCTCATTCACCTGTTGTTTATTAAAATTTACAACAAAGAGGTTCAATCGTTTACGATCAATGTGTGGGGCGGGAAGGCCGTTTATGTGAATGATCACAACTATGTCGATATCTTAATCATTTCAGCAGCACCCAATCTCATCCTGCCGATGCTTGGTGTCGTTGTCTTTTCCATGGACAGCGGTTTATATTTTAATGCCTTTGCCTTCTTTTGTTTAATAAACCTGGTGAACCTGTTACCCTTTACCGCGGACGGCTCTGCGATCTTATATAGCGTCATGAAACTGGTCGAACGAAAGAAAGCATGATCATGCACCCTCCATTGATTTAGAATTCCTGCCGACCGTTGTTTCTAATGATTAATATTGCATCCACCTCTGTCATACAATACTTTTGGGGTGAAAAAAATGCCAAGAGTCCAGTACACCGATGCAGACGTCGCCTTGATGGCGAGGATGATGCGGGCAGAAGCCGAAGGGGAAGGCCAGCAAGGCATGCTGTATGTCGGAAACGTGATTGTAAACCGCGCCCTGGCCGATTGTTTGGACTTTCAAGACGTTAGAAACATTCGGCAGGTTATTTTTCAAGTGCAAGGAGGAAATTATTCTTTCGAAGCTGTGCAGAAGGGGAACTTATTTTACAATAGAGCGAGGTCTGTAGAGAAAAGGCTGGCGAGAAAAAATTTAGAATTTTGGCGGCAGCACCCAGCGAAATACGCTCTTTGGTATTTCAATCCATCTGGACCCTGTCCTCCAACATGGTACGGCCAGCCGTTTGCCGGTCAGTTTAAAGAGCATTGTTACTATGAACCTGAAGCCGGCACTTGCGCCAGTGTTTATAGGTAAAAGAAAGGCATTGCCAGTAAGGATAAAAAACGTATGGCAGCGGGGCGGTTCCTGCCCTGGATGCAGAGGCCAGCCTGTCCGGGCTGGTCTCTTTTTATCGGGAGAAAAGGAAGGGCTGGTTGGCGTTAGTTCATTTAATTTTTGAAATCAACTTTGTTGTTATTTTGCCGCGGATCTCTTATCTTATTTAAAAAGGAGAGACTGCCAATGGAAATCTATCAAGCTTCAATCGACGATTTAGAAGGCGTAGCTGACTTATTTAATTTATACCGGGAATTCTATGAACAAGACACAGATGTAAAAGGTGCCGCGTCATACATAAAGAATCGGCTGGAAAACAAGGATTCTGTAATATTTGTTGTCAGAGACAACCTTAAATACGCTGGGTTTACCCAACTGTATCCCACTTTTTCTTCTATTTCTATGAAGAAAGCATGGATATTAAACGATTTATATGTCGATGCAGGGGCGAGAAATCAAGGCGTAGGGGAGCTGCTTTTACGTCAAGCGAAAGAATATGCAGAGGAGACGGGGGCTTGCAGCATCAGTTTGAGCACAGCCCCGGATAATTTTTCTGCGCAAAGGCTTTATGAGAAAAATGGATATGTACGGGATGCTCAGTTTTATCATTATGAGTTATTGATAGAATAAAAGAGTGAAGAGATGAGAAATATTTACTAATTTAGAAGCAGATTCGAAAAGGTGTTGGCTGTTCGTGAACGTTCATGTATACTGAAGTCAAATTGAATAGAAAGTAACTAGGGGAGCCCAATGAGCTGGGCTGAGAGGGGAACGCTGTGAAGTTTCTTGACTCTTTGGACCTGATCTGGATCATGCCAGCGTAGGGAAGTTCGGTCGTACCAAACGAGTAATACAACTTCTGTATACATAGTTGCCGGGTCCATTTGTAATGAATGGAACCCGGCTTTTTTATTTGCTTTGCTTTAGCTATGTGTCTTGGCGTACCAGTCTTGTCCTTTATTAAATCAAAAAGGAGAGATTGATGTTGTCACCATCTTCATTGAAAAGAGAATATTTCGATTATGTCCAGCTTTACTGGAAGTCACAAGGTTTACGTGCAGGGTTCAAGGCCCGACATTCAAGTTCCCATGCGGGAAATTAACCTGAGTCCTACGACAGGTACATTCGGTAATGAAGAAAACCCTCCGCTTCGTGTATATGACACCAGCGGACCTTATACAGACCCGGAATGTACCATTGATGTTACGAAAGGTCTGTCTCCTCTGCGAAGCGAATGGATCAACGAGCGGGGAGATGTTGAAGAATATGAAAAAAGGGAAATCAAGCCTGAGGATAATGGATACAAAAGCATGGATGATCCGCGGGCTAATGACAAGGTGTTTCCTGAATTAAACCGTAAACCCATTCGAGCCAGGAAAGGGAAAAATGTCACCCAGCTTCATTATGCGAAGCAGGGGATCATTACGCCTGAAATGGAATTTATCGCGATAAGAGAAAATATGGAGCCGGAATTTGTCCGGGATGAAGTCGCGCAGGGGCGTGCAATAATCCCATCCAATATTAATCACCCGGAGACAGAGCCGATGATTATCGGGCGGAATTTTCACGTTAAAATTAACGCCAATATTGGAAATTCTGCGGTATCATCTTCCATCGAACAGGAAGTAGAAAAAATGACCTGGGCGACACGCTGGGGCGCGGATAACATTATGGATTTATCAACGGGAAAAGACATCCACACAACCCGGGAGTGGATTATTCGAAATTCATCCGTCCCGGTCGGCACCGTCCCGATCTATCAGGCACTGGAGAAAGTAAACGGAGTAGCAGAAGATCTGACGTGGGAAGTGTATCGTGATACGTTGATTGAACAAGCCGAGCAGGGTGTTGATTACTTTACGATTCATGCCGGCGTTCTTTTGCGGTATGTGCCGTTGACGGCCGACCGTTTAACAGGGATTGTATCCCGCGGCGGGTCGATCATGGCCCAGTGGTGCCTCTATCACCACGAGGAGAGCTTTTTATACACCCACTTTGAAGAGATCTGTGAAATTATGAAAGCCTATGATATCTGCTTCTCCTTAGGCGACGGGTTACGGCCCGGCTGCATAGCTGATGCCAACGACGAAGCCCAGTTTGCAGAATTAGACACGCTCGGTGAGCTGACCAAAATAGCGTGGGAGCACGATGTGCAGGTTATGGTCGAAGGACCGGGTCATGTCCCGATGCACCTGATTAAAGAGAATATGGACAAGCAGCTGGAAGTGTGTGAAGAAGCCCCCTTTTACACGCTTGGGCCATTAACAACCGATGTAGCGCCTGGCTACGACCACATTACCTCTGCGATTGGAGCCGCCATGATTGGCTGGTACGGCACAGCTATGCTTTGTTATGTGACGCCAAAAGAACATTTAGGCTTACCAAATAGAGATGATGTGCGTGAAGGAGTCATTACGTATAAAATTGCAGCCCACGCAGCCGATTTGGCCAAAGGACATCCAGGCGCACAGAAGCGCGATGATGCCCTGTCCAAAGCACGATTCGAATTCCGCTGGAGAGATCAGTTTAATTTATCTTTAGATCCGGAACGAGCGATTGAGTATCACGATGAAACCCTCCCTGCCGAAGGGGCAAAAACGGCACACTTTTGTTCCATGTGCGGACCGAAATTTTGCAGTATGAGAATCTCTCAGGATATCCGGAATTACTCTAAAGAAAATGAACTGTTTACGATGGAGGATATCGAAAAGGGGATGAAAAAGAAAGCGGAGGAATTTAAGAAATCTGGAGGGAATATTTATCAATAAATAGATTTATAGGGGCTGATCGGCTGGAGAGCCGATCAGCATTTTTCATCCAACCTTGAGCATCAAGGTTTTTAGAGGGTGTGAAACTGCCCGTGATTATGGTTCTCGTTTTTCGATCCATGATTTTTCTTTCTCTTAAAAAACACGTAAATCGCATTACCAGCGACCAATAATACAAAAGCGGTCAAGTACCCATATACGACCATTGGATTTAGTTCGCGATTTACGAGAGATACTCCAATGATTCCCCCGAGGAGCGCGGCTAGAGCCATCACACTCAATCTCCACTCAGAATGTACGAGTTTCTTCATTTTTTTGCCCCCTTCCTTAAACTCTTATAGCTTGAATCATCTTATACTTTTCATTTGTATTATTATTCTATCTTAGCTTTAAAGTAAGCAGTATTGAAAAGCTGCTGAAAAAACAGCAGGAAGACCAAGAAGAGGTGAAATCTCTTTTAAAAATAATCATCAAATCTAATACCATAAGGAGTAAAATTACCCCTCAATTTCGTCCTCTTCACTTAATCCGCTTGTCTCTAACGCACTTTCCAAGTCATCAAATCGAGCGAGAAAACAGACTTTATCGTTCTCTACTTTTAAAACGGTATAAACCACCGCTTCACCTTTAATCGTATGATCATCGTTGAACCACGTGCCGTGCTGTTCTAATACTACATAATGATCCCTGGCATAGCGGCGCTCGGTCTTTAGTTGTAATTTCGCACGCTGCAGCCAGTCGTAAAGCTCCTCGTGGTTAATGACTCCTTTTCCTTTAGGACCAATTAATTCTAATTGATAGGAGGTGACTTCTGATAAGCCGGCGGTGTCGGCTTTATTTGAAAAGTTCACCCAGGAATCTGCAGTGGCTACAGTCTGCTTCGTTTGTTCGTTCATTTTAGTATCTTCCTTCTAAGGAAAGCTCTTGCTTCCAATTATAAATCTTATCGTTCATTTTTGTCATAGGAGGGAATATTATTGCTGTTAAATCTAGCTTTTTATTGAGAAGTATATTTTTCTTGCAAATTCTATGGTTTGTTATGTTCTTTACTAATTTACTTGGCTATATAGGTTCAAGAAGTGTCCTGGTCCAGGATATAGTGTGGCTCGGGATCCCATCCATTGGGTTGGTGATCTCTTTTTAATATATAATAAAGAGACAGTTCACTAGAGTGGGAGTCGTTACTGTGATCTTGGCGCTCATGATTTATTTATTGTGGTGGGCTGTTGCTGGAATCAGTCAAATGTAAAGAGTGGACGTAAATATATAGGAGGTTCAAATGAAAGAAAACACCGAATTAAAGCGTCTTATTAAAGATTACAGCCAGAAGGTTGATTTCTCAGGCGTCATCTATGTAAAACAAGAGGATCGCGTTTTACTAAGTGAAGCTTTTGGCAATGCCAACCGGGCAGAGTACTTGCCCAACAATGTTCATACACGTTTTGGCATCGCGTCAGGCTGCAAATTATTTACGGCGATTGGCATAGGTCAGCTGGTAGAATCAGGTGTGATAGCGTTTGATACGCCTATAGCAAAATGCCTGGAGATTAACTTTCCTTATTTTGATGAAGGGGTGACGATTCATCATCTGTTAACCCATACCTCGGGCATCCCGGATTACTTTGATGAAGAAGTCATGACGGATTATGAAGATCTGTGGAAAGATCGGCCGGTTTATCAAATGAAATCTCTAATTGATTTCCTGCCTCTTTTTCAACATCAAAAGATGAAGTTCAATCCCGGGGAAACATTCCACTATAATAACGCGGGTTATATTCTATTAGGTTTAATCATTGAGCAGCATACGGGAAAAAGGTTCACTGATTACATGGAAGAGGAGATTTTTCAAAAGATCGGGATGAAGGGTTCAGGGTATTATTCACTGGATCAGCTTCCTCAAAATACCGCCATGGGCTACATAGATAACAAAGAAAGTGGTGGGTGGAAAACGAACATTTACTCCATTCCTGCCAAAGGCGGTGCTGATGGCGGGGCGTTTGTGACAGCGCCGGATATGATTACCGTGTGGGAGGCCTTATTTAAATATCAGCTTCTGACTGAGGAAATGACCTCTACATTACTACAGCCACATGTTCATGTGAATGGAGAAATAAACTATGGATACGGCATTTGGATGAACCAAAGGAAGGATCACATTTATAAATATCACGTGATGGGGTATGATCCCGGGGTGCGTTTTCGTGCTGTGTACTATCCTGATTCTCAGTTAAAATTAGCTGTACCTTCCAATCAGGAATGTGAGCTTTTTGAACTTGTCCAAATGATTGAAGAGTCTTTTCTAAAAGAGGGAGGAATTTTATAAATAAATACACTGAAACACAAATAAAGCATACCTACGAACAGCTGATAGAAGCATGGAACAGCCGGAACGCAGAAGCCATGGCCCGCCTGTTTACAGAAACAGGAGAGAGCATCGGGTTTGATGGAAGTATGTCAAAGGGACCTCAAGAAATCCATGCTCACCTTGATCCTATATTCGAAAATCATCCGACGGCTCCTTTTGTTTATAAAATTAAAGAAGTAAGGCTGATAGGCGAAGAAGCGGCAATCGTAAGGGCGATTGCTGGAATGATACCTCCTGGTGAGTCGGATCTTAAACCAGAGGTCAATACCCACCACACATTAGTTGTTGTATTAAAAGATGAGCAGTGGAAAATTGATCTTTTTCAGAACACGCCTGCTCAATTTCATGGCAGACCTGAGTTAGTAGAACAAATGACAGAAGAATTGAGACGGCAGCTTTAAAACACTGGCTTCCTTCTTATATACTAGAAGGCAAAAAGGGAGGGAGTGGTTTCTGTGAAAGACCAGATTGACGAACTCACGTTATTGCTGCTGTATTTAACTTCCTTTAAGGAGGAGGAAGGACCTTTCGAAGCCTTGAGAAGCTGGAAGGGCTATCCTTTTTCCTCGTTGGATGAGTTGAGAGAGGCCGGTTACATTGTAGGTGGAAATCGTTCAAAATCAATTTATTTCAAAGAAGAAGGAGAAAAGAGGGCTAAAGAATTGATGGAAAAATATAACATTAAGGATGAGCTGTAAACAGCCGATGATTCTTATAAAGGCTGGTGATCCCTTATGAAAGACAAGCTCATAGCTGCTTTAACGGCCAACCTTCTGCTTGGAATCATTTTTTACTGGATGAACTACGTTCCGGAATCTCAAAGAAACGAAGGAACGTATTATTTTGATTTTGGTGAAATCGTTACATTCGTCTTTATTTATGCGGGACCGGCTTATCTTCTGGCCGGGCTGCCGCTTTCCTACATAATTGATAAATATACGGGGAGATCCCACGGATTAAGGGGTTATTTGTTGAGGCTCGGGCTTTATGCTGCCGCCGGGTTAGCGGCCGGGCTGCTTTATGCGGTGATTGCCTTTCAGGAAATCCCTCTGGTCGTTCCAGGAGTGTTCTATTTTTTATGGCTGGGTTTGCTAGCCTCGCTTTTATATTTTCATGTCCTGCTGGTTGTTACGTGGCTGGGGGAGAAGATGCAGAACGTTCAAGAGGACGGGACATAAATAAAGCAGTGATGTCCAGAAATGAACAATCTTATAAACACAGATCATTAGCGTAGTCAAAATGCGAAGACTCCAGTGGGAACAGCGCGAGTCGAAGATCCCGCAGGAAAGCGCTTTTTGCTCTCTGAGGAATCTGAGGCTGTGTCAACGGAAAGCAAAGCATTTTGACGGAGCCGCGTACAATCGATCTATGCTTTATTCAGTTACGACCCAGCTCGTTTTACTGTCTTTTCTCGTTTAATAACTTTTCTTTGTTCGGTTTATTTTCTTTTAATAAAAAGCCAGCCCAGTCACGCTCCAGTTGGTCGGTATGTTCCTGCCAGTAGCGGAGGCGGTTATGGTAATCATGTATTTTTTCTATGACGGCGTCTTGAAAGTCATCTATTCCATGTTTATGAACAATGCCCGTTAATTCATAGATGGGTAATCCGAACGCATGAGTTTCTACGTGTACAGTAGCTCCGGCATGCCCGATGGCTTGAGCCAACACGCCATATTCCCTGTCATCCAATTCCTTAGCCACCGCGTGGGCGTCTAAGATTGCTCGTTTAGCCTGAGGCATTTTTATCTTGCCTTTGGACCAATTTTCACAGAGATTCAGGCAGGCTCTGGGTCTCTGTTCATCGGGGTATCTGGCTTCAAATTGTGCCAAAGTTGCTGAAGCACAGTCTAATGCCCACAGGACCAGGGTTCGATGGTTTTGTCGTTGGATTTGTTTTTTCAAGTCCTGTAAGCAAAGACTGTTACGGGAAAACAACAATTTATTCTTTTTCTTCCATTTAATTTCTACATCTGTAAACATTTTGTCCTCCTTTTGAGACAGCTGCCCGTTTCTCCTTATATCTAGTATAAATGTTATCATGTTTTGAGCGCTATCACCCGTAGCTCCATCCTCCTTATAAGCGATAAGTACCAGCCCTATTTTCTTACGTGGGCAATATTTACTTTTCTACTATGACATGCTAAAGTGTAAATTGTTGAATTTTTCTATCAATTTATGAAATCGATTACAAAACACCGAGGAGGAACATCATATGGAACGCAGACAAAAAATAGGGTTAATTCTTGGCCCGTTGCTTTTTGCTATTCTTTACTTCATCCCGGCGATTACCGGTCTCGGCGATGAACCGCGGGCTGTACTGGCGGTAACGGCATGGGTGGCTGCGTGGTGGATTACAGAAGCGATGCCGATTCCGGCGACCTCATTGCTGCCGATTTTTTTACTTCCGATAACTGGCGGGGCGGATCAGAGCACAGCTTCAATGGCGTACGCGGATCCGATTGTGTTCATGTATATGGGTGGTTTTACGATCGCCCTTGCGATTCAGAAGTGGAACTTACATAAACGTATTGCGATGACGATTCTCTCGTTTGTTGGAACGGGGAGTCAGCGAATTATATTAGGAGTTATTATTGCGACGGCAGGGCTTTCGATGTGGATTTCGAATGCGGCGACTGCGCTCATGATGCTCCCGATCGCGCTGGCTTTGATTACAGAAATTAAGGAGAAGAACTTTTTTGATGAGCCGTCTCTGCACCGCTTCGCGAAGGGGCTGCTGCTAGCTGTTGCTTATTCCGCTTCGATCGGTGGACTGGCGACCATTATTGGTTCAGTGCCAAACGCCGCATTTGTGGCCGTTGCTGCCAGCAGTCTTGACCGCACGGTGACGTTCTTCGACTGGTTCTTATTTGGGTTCCCGCTTACCCTTATTCTTTTAACCGGGCTTTATTTTTACCTGACGAAAATCCAGTTTAAAATTACAAGTCAAAAAGACATCTCTTCTGATTTTGCCAAAAAACAGCTGAGAGAACTCGGACCGATGTCGTATGAGGAAAAGTCGGTACTGACTGTTTTTACAGTGGTCGGTGTGCTGTGGATGACGAGCGGTTTTATTCCTGAAGCTTACACGCTTTCGGATACATCGATTTCGATGATCGGGGCCACGTCGATGTTCCTTTTCCCGGCAAAACAGGAAAAAGGCGGATTAATGGTTTGGAAGGACATGAAGGAGCTGCCGTGGGGACTGCTGCTCTTATTCGGGGGCGGACTTTCACTTGCTGCGGCATTTGAATCCTCCAACCTTACCGAATGGTTCGGTGAATTACTGGAGGGGCTTGAAGTACTGCCGTTCCTGCTTATTCTAATTTCTCTTGCGACGATCGTGTTGTTCATGACAGAAATCATGTCCAATACGGCCGTGTCGAACATGCTGATTCCGATCAGTATCGGGCTTGCGCTCGGAATTGGCGCTGATCCTTACGCCATTATGGGGGTTGTCGCGTTAACGGCATCCTGTGCGTTTATGCTGCCGATTTCCACACCGCCGAACGCAGCTGTATTCAGCTCGGATTATTTAACGATCGACGATATGGTAAAAGCCGGATTCTGGATGAACATCGTCGCGATTATCGTGATTGTGCTCTTCGTCTATTTCTGGCAGCCGATCGTTTTAAATTATTAATTGGGATAAAAGCTCTCCTTATCAAAAGGAGGGCTTTTTTCTATGGTAGAAAAAGCCCTCTCCCGTTGAAAATCTATAACACACGCTCAATGATGTAACGGCCGCGTTCCGTGATGAGCGAAAAGCGGTTCTCATCAAACCGGTACTGCGTGGAATCCTCAAGCGGGATTTCATATAAAGCGTCAGGGAGCGGCTGAAGCCCGCTGCCGTCCGTCTCTGTCGTTCCTGTGCCGTTTAAATGCAGGGAATGCATCGGCTCATACTCATCCATTCTCCTCGTATGCGTGTCATAGGAAATATCGTTCAGCTGCATGATGATGATATCTTCATCATCAATCTCCTGCTTGGAAATGATAATTGTCTCGCCGCTCCATTGCTGCAGCAGCTGATTAAATTCTTCGACGGTTAGTGGTTGCTCGTTCATCTTCATCCCTCCTGCCTATAGAATTTCCATAGAGGGGTAGAAATTATTCAAAGATGAGTCCTTCCAGCTTCAATAGCGCTTGCTTCATCTGCACGCCGCCCGCATACCCTGTCATCGATCGATTTTTGCCGATGACGCGGTGACAAGGAACGAGAATAGGGATGGGATTGAGGCGATTGGCGTTGCCGACCGCACGAACTGCTTTCGGACGGTAGATACGCTCAGCAATCGCAGCGTACGATTTCGTTTCGCCGTATGGAATGGCGTGAACTTCATTCCATACTTCTTTCTGAAAATCGGTTCCTGTGAGGTTCATTTGGACGCTGAATGAATTCCGGTCTCCCTGAAAATACTCGTCTAACTGCTTTTTTAAGGGTTGAAATAGCGAAGGGTGCAACGCTGGCTTTTCATAATGGCTTCTATAGCTCTCCCACAGGGAATCGGTTAAGCAGATTCTTACGAGTTCCCCGCTGTTTTTTCCAATAATTCGTAACGTACCTATCGGCGAATCGTACTCATCGTAGAACATCAGCGGCCTCCTTTTTATATTGATTTGGCGTCTTGCCGGTATGACGTTTGAACGCTGAATAAAAGCTGGATGGGTTTTGAAACCCTGACGCGTAGCCAATATCCGTGTTGGAGCAGATGCCTTGCTGTAAATATTCCTTTGCTTGTTCTATGCGGAGCTGTTCAACATAGCCGTGCGGCGTCTGGGATACAGCCGATTTAAACACTCGTCCGAGGTGATAGGGACTGACGTTCACAGCCTCAGCTATATCGTGAATCGACAGCTGGCGTTTATAATGGTTTTGTAAAAATTGCTTCGTCCGATGTACGAGTTCAACTTCAGGCGTATCGTTCTCGTCTGGCCGGCATCGTTTGCACGGTCTAAACCCTTGGGCAGCAGCCTCGGTTGGATTGTTGAAAAAAAGAACGTGGTTTCGTTTCGGCGTTTTTGATGGGCAGGAAGGCCGGCAATAAATGCCCGTCGTTTGAACGGCGTAGAAAAAAAGACCGTCGTAGTCCCGGTTGCACGATACTGCAGCTTCCCATTTAGTAGATGCATCCATTGAAAACCCCTCGCTTTCTCTCTCTTTTATACCATGAAATCCATTCTTATTCATGTGCTTCGTTGCTTTCTAATTTTTAAAGAAGATTATGGAAAAATATAGTATAATGAACGACAAAGAGGGGGGATTTTTATAAAAAAAATACTCTTCTTTCTAATGAGCGTGATTTTACTTATTACCTGCATGATCGCAGGTTCTCAGCAGCAGTCGGATAATAACCCGGCAGCCGATCCCGGCCTTCTTCTTGAGGGGGAGGTGGAACAAGTAGGGACGAATGGGTTTATACTGGGTTTAACTGCAGCATCGAAAGAGCAGCATTCGGACATGATTCGCGTGGGATACGAGGAGTCTCATAAGATTCAGGCAGGCGATTACGTCTTTGTATGGTGCGATTATATTCGAGAATCAGATCCGCCGCAGACGACAGCGGTTAAGTTGAAAATGAAACAGAGGAGGGAAAGTGATGATTGATCGAGTTGATACACTGTGTATGATCGTAAGCAACGTGGAAAGAGCCGCCAGGTGGTATGAACAGACATTAGGATTTACAGTCGTTTTTACGGGAGAAGGGTACCGCGTATTACAGGTTGGGGAAGGGAGCGTCCCCATAACGATTGAAGAAGGCGATGTAATCTCAAACACGAATCACACCTATCCTATCTTCTTTTCGAAAGATAGCAAGAAGCTGCATGATCAGCTTGAGTCGTCAGGGGTTTCCGTAAGTGATTTACATAATGACGGCGTGAATCAATTCTTTAATTTTTATGACCCCGATGGAAATAAGCTGCAGGTATGTTATTTTGAGTGAAAGGAGATGCCCATGACGCTACAGTTTATTCAATTAACGCAGGCCGACCCGGCGATTGTTGAAGTATTAAATCGATGGGGAAATGACCCTTATTTAGTCCCATTGACTCGTCCCAACCAGACGCAAGCCGAGGTGGAGCAGAAAGAGTGGATTACTGTCGATGACTTAAACGAACGGCTGGAAGATCACTTCATTTATCTCATTTATTTGGATCACGTATTGGTTGGAGAAATGAATTATATGATCGACCCTGACCACCTTTATAAAAAAGAACAAGGAACCGCCTGGATCGGCATCTCGATCGGAGAGCCTGAAGGCCGGGGCAAAGGGATCGGTTATAAGGCTTTACGCTACTTGGAGCAGCAAATTAAGGCGAACGGGTATCAGCGGATTGAAATAGGCGTATTTGAATTCAACACGCAGGCCCATAAGCTGTATAAGAAGCTGGGGTATAAAGAAATCGCCCGGATTCCGGATTTTACGTATTATAACGGAGCCAGGCGGGCAGATATTCGCATGGAAAAGTATCTCTAAACTGCTCATGGACTGAAACGAGATGGGATTCCTTTCGTAAATAAAGGAAAGCACGATACTACGAATATTAAAGGTTGGATAAACAATGAGTCGACAATCAAGCAGTATTTATATTATTTCAGGACCGTGCGGCGTTGGAAAATCAACCATTAGTAGAAATCTCTCCGATCGAATGTCGAAAAGCGTTTTAATCGAAGGAGATCAGCTCAATTCGATGATCGTGGGTGAGAATCAACCGGCATGGGAGGAACGGTTAGCCATCGTCTGGGAAAATATTGTCTCACTGACAAAAAACGTTCTTCAGCATGAAAGGAATGTTGTCATCGATTATGTTGTGGAAGATGAACTAGACTGGTTTGCTCAGCAGTTCGCGGACATAAAGGTTCACATTCACTATGTCGTTTTGCGTGCTGATAAAAATGTTCTTAACGATCGCCTGACTCAAAGAGAAAATATCGACTTAATTGAGCGTTCGTTATTTTTGTTGAAAAAGCTTGAAGGTACCCGTGTGAATGAGCCGTTTTTGCTGGATACAACAGACAAACGTCCATTCGAAGTGGTCGAAGAGATTGAAAGAAATAAGCTTCACTATCGCTGTCACTTCGATGGACGGTCGTAAGTTTATTTGTGCTGCATCTTATTTTGTAAAGCTGAGTTAAAGGACGGAGAATGACAAATGATGAAATTCATGTTTATTCTAGCGTCTGTATCTCCATTGACTTTTGCCTATTTTGATAAAGGCGCAGCAGGAATATTGATGAGTTTATTCTTTCTGCTGGCAGGGGCGTATTTTAGCAAGCCTCGATTTAAGAAGAACGATTCATAAACGAACGGAGGGTTATATGGAACTGAAGGTCGTACAAAGTATAGATGGATCGGTGGCAGCAGCATGTATTTTGTACGTACTGATTGTAGCTTTTACGAGTCTAACTATATCGACTGAGCTCATGGTTCTCATTATGAGTGTACTCGTGCTGTTACGGGGAGTGGAAGCTTACTATGAACAGAGTTCGGCCTAATGACCTTCGTTGCAGAAATAGGAATAATAAGCATTTTATAAAAAAATACATAAAAAAACAGCCCCTGCTGTTACAGCAAGGGCAAAGGTTATTTTCTACAATATCTCACCAAATTGGTTAAAAGAGTGAGAATTAAGGTCACTTCAAATTGTATTACACTTACACTTTAATGTAAACAAGCGTTAAACTATTAAAGTTTACGCTGTCTTACTTTTAGGGTCAGCGGCAGGGCTGAGAGCTTCAAGAATTTTTTGAAAAAAAGATATGAAGAAAGTTAAGAGATATTCTATAACGTTTAAGGTATATTCTTTCTTTTGATACATATAAAAAATTTAAAATGAATGTTTAGTCCCAGATCCCAGCGAGAGAACTGGGTATTATAGCGTATCGGCTTCCGCTATCCTTATTGTATCGCTTACAGCAGCAGGCGATATGAAGAGGTCACTCGATTGAATCGCCAGTATGACTGGGGGAGAAACCTTCAGCACTAGACAGGAAGACTCATAGATTTATATCGCATGGCGATACGATATCGCTTGCAAAATTGTCTGAAAACCTTCATATTTAAAGAAAAGGAGGTTCGACATCATGCGACACGATATACAACCGAATGAACGGGCTTACACGACGAAAGAAGCGGCAGAAGAAGTCGGCATTGCTACGCCCACCGTGCGGAAATACGGGCAGGTGTTAGAACGAAACGGCTATGAATTTTTCAAGGATGGCGATCGGCGTATTTTTGTGCGTTCCGATATCGAATCGCTTAAAGCGATACGCGATACGGAAAGACCGTTAGACGATACGGCGAAAGACCTGGCAGTCAAGCAGAAGGAAAGGTTGGAAACCCCGGAAGACACAGGCATAGCGGTACCCGATACATACGATACATCGCTTCAAGATCCCGAACAGCTGCGGGATTTCTTACAGGTAATTGCCAGCGAACTCGCTGCTTCCCGTGAGATGAATGTACAGCTAACTAACGATATGGCAGAGTTAAGAACCACTGTATCGCGTCTTCAGCAAGATCACCACGTTATCAGTTCAGGCGTAGGAAACTTCTCAAAGAAAACCCACACGCGGATTGAAAAATTGTCCGAACAGCAGAAAGCTCAATATGAAGAACTGCTTCAGCAGGAGAAAGAAAGAAGCGAAGCCTTGCGTGAAGAATTAATTACCATGCGTGAAGAACAAAAGAAAGAATGGAAGGCGCAAAACGATTTTAATCAGCGGCTGGAAAAGTCTGTGCAGCCCAAACCTCAGGGAGGCTGGGGCAAGCTGCTTGCCTTTTTCCGCGGATAAAAAAGTCCCGCTCTTACGTGAGAGCGGGACTTTTTGTGCCGTTAGGCGTTTTGATAAGAAAGGTTAGCGGCAAGGTCGGAAACCTTTTTGAGGCCTTCTTCAATAATTTCTTCTGCTTGATCCGGCGCAGCAGCGTGTCCTTCAATGACCACTTCATCAAGAACCTTCATGCCGAAGTGTCCGCCGAAAATGTTACGCATGTAGTTCAGGGACATTTCTAACGGTGCCATCGATGGGTGGGAATAATTGCCGCCGCGTGCGTTTAGGAAAATGACGCCTTTCTCTGTTAATAGCGGCTCCAGGCTTCCTTCTGACGTATATTTAAAGCTGAAACCTGCTTCTGCCAGGTAATCGATAAATGTCTGCAGCTTGGCAGGAATGGTGAAGTTCCATAAAGGAAAGGCTACAACGATCACGTCAGCAGCACTAATGACGTCTTTTGCTTTCTGCTTGGCATCAAGCAGGCGCTGTTCCGTATCGTTAAGCGCTACACCTTCGTGAAGCTTCCCTAATCCGCTGAATACTTCCTGTCCGAAGTAAGGAGTATCCTCTTCGAAGACGTCATACGTGCTGACGTTAACTTCTTTGTTTTCTTTTATTTGTTCTAGAAACGTGTTGTACATTCTAGTTGAAATTCCATCTGGACGATTATTGGCTTTAATCACTAATACGTTCATGGAAAAACCTCCTGTTGAAAGATAGTTTGTATAGCAACAGTTTATATTGTAATATCTTGGCTTCAAGGTTTCAAGGGGAACGCTCATGTTTGGGATATTTCTTTTTCCAAAAAAAAGCCTGTATCCGGCTTTTGGAACCGGGGACAGGTCTTCTTAAGAGCTTGAATCGATCGATTGGACAATTTTTTCGCAAATTTCATGAGTAGTCAGCGAATCGGTCATTGAAGGGTCCGGTCGCATTTGCTGGTGAACACAATCAATAAAATGGTCGATGATTTGATAGAAGCCGCGTTTATAGAGCGTTGGCTCCCAGTCTCCAAATTTAGAGACTTGAATGTTCTTTCCATGATAATGGGTGGTCTCCACGAGGCTGTTGACGACAAATTTATTATGACCTGTATGATATTCAATGGTTTCTTCAGTGACGCCGCCATTTCTGTTCATGATTCCCATAGCCGTTACGCCTTCTCCAATGAGCTGGATGATCAAGTGATCAAGTTTTTCTCCAGTTTTCAGTGACTGAACGTTTATATCTTTTACAGGCGTATCCATTAAAAAACGCAACGTATCGACGACGTGGATAAAGTCTTCCACAACAAACCTTCTCGTGATGTCAGGGGCAGCAAATCTATTTTTCTGAATCATAATTAAACTGGCTTTTCCCTGGTCTTTAAGTTCCTTCACTTTAGGAATAAACCGCCGGTTAAAACCAACCATCGCCACCTTCTGGCTCTCTTCGGCAAGCTGGACAATTCGCTTCGTCTCTTGAAGATTCATAGATATCGGCTTGTCTACGTATACGTTAATCCCGTGAAGCAGCAGCTTTTCAGCAATTTTAAAATGGGCTTCCGTTGCCGCACTGACAATCGCGGCATCGATATTTTTAGCCAGCAGATCTTCTACGGTTTGAACTTTTTCATCTATTCTATATTTTTGGGACAACGTGTGGAGTGTCTCTTCATTTCGCGTGCAAAGCACAAGTTCAATTCCTTCTTTTTGTGAAAGCACCGGCAGATAAGCTTTTTTAGCAATATCCCCTAGTCCAATGATGCCAACCTTCATGTTTATCCCTCCACGATTCGTTTTGGTAGTTTCAGCGTATCACAAATAGCCTAGGCAGACTGATTTCGGAACCAGATGATAAATGGTATGAGCATGACAGACAGTATTCCTCCTGCGATGGAGAGAATAGGATAGCTTGTCAAAGCTGCCACAACACCAGAAAGGGCACCACCTGATGCACCAGCAAGTGCAATAAATACATCGACAGAGCCTTGTGTTTTTGCCCGGGTCGTCGGATGAGTCGAATCTACGAGGATGGCTGTACCGCTGATTAAGCCGAAGTTCCATCCCAGTCCCAGCAGAGCTAGAGCGATCGTGAGGCCGAGCATGGAATCAGCAGGTGCTCCTGCCGACAAAAGCCCGGCAGCTAGTAATGTGACACCAGAAGCGACCGCCATAACGTAGCGTCCCACTTTATCAACGAGCACGCCGGTTACGAGAGAGGGAAGGTACATAGCCCCGATATGAACGCCGATAATTAAGCCGATGTCGTTGAGACTATGACCATGATGCCCCATATGAACAGGCGTCATCGTCATGATCGCCACCATCACGATCTGGCTTATGATCATGACTAAAGCCCCGATCACAACTCCATGTTTATTTGTTGAAAGCGCCGTGTCTTCTACGGAAGCGTCACGTTCAGCTGCACCGGCAACCGCCTGTGAAACGATATAAGGATCAGGACGAAGCAGTATCAGCAGTACGACTCCGGCAAGTGTATAAGCGGCAGCAGCTAAAATAAACGGACCGGCTAAGGATGGGACGCCGATTGATGCTGCAAAAGCACCCATCACCCCGACCAAATTTGGTCCTGCCACGGCTCCAAAGGTTGTCGCGACCATCGCAATACTGACCGCGGTGGCTCGCTGTTTTGTATTGGCCAAATCCGTTCCTGCATAGCGAGCTTGTAAATTCGTAGCTGTCCCTGCACCGTAGATTAACAGGCAGGCAAAAAGAAGGGGAACGTTCGACGTGATGGCTGCGATGACCACCCCGACCGCTCCCATGCCTCCTCCAAAAAAGCCCGCAGCAAGACCGGCCCGTCGTCCGAATCGCTGCGAGAGCCGGCCTACGGCTAATGCCGCTCCAGCTGAACCAAGCGTAAACAGGGCAACAGGAACACCGGCATAACTATCGGTCCCAAGCATATCCTGAGCAAGAAGGGCGCCTACAGTAATGCCTGCGGCAAGCCCTGCCCCTCCAAAAATTTGGGCAATGACAACGATCACCAAAGTTCTCTTGTAGAGGCGGCGTTGTTTTTCAGTGGAATTAATGTAACTCTGCAGCCAGGCAGGTTGTTTATCTATTGGAGATTGATGAAGCTTCACTTGTTTCACTTCCTAGTCTTCTATTTTTCTACTACCTATTAGTTTAGTTTTTTTACATGAGAATTACGAGCCATGCTGCTTGAATGGTTAAATAATAGAGGAGGATCTAATGCGTTATTATCAGATTGCGAGGTATCATGAGGTTCAAGCTGAGCGTTGGAAAGAGGGAAAGATGCGGCATCCTCCATATTCCTTTTACTATGACTGCTGCCAAAGGCAGGAAATCCAACATCGAATGTTGGCGGATCATTACGACGCATTGACCCGAGGCAAAAGGCGCCAGACTCTATTAAGCTCCTTAAAGGAAGGAGGATATATTTTGTATGCCCGGCATGCAGAAGCGACAGAAGGAGAAGATGAGCCCACCCTTGATCTTGAAGATTGTACGACACAAAGAAACCTTTCAGATACGGGAAGGCAGCAGGCGGTGACGTACGGGGAAATATTGCGCAGGCTCGGGATTCCCATTGATGAACCGATCATGGCCAGTCCTTTTTGCCGAACGAAAGAAACAGCTGTCTTAGCGTTTGGAGAAGATAACGTAGAAGTCGATCCTTTTTGGATTAACATTTACAATTTAAGCAGTGATCTCACTTTAGAAGAGGAAGATCGTATTATGGCAGAATTAACGTTAAAATTAGAAATCCCTCCGCCTGAAGGTGCGAATACGCTCATCATTGCCCATGGATTCCCCCCGGGGCTCGGCCTCGGGGAAATGGCAAATATGGGGACGATCATAGTAAAGCCTCTCGGGCAGGGAATGGATATGAAGTCGCAGCTTATCGGTCCCTAAATGAGTGGGGAGGTTAAAACGGGGATCTGGCAGCACTTTACTAGAAATGCTCATAAGTAAGGCAAGATCCTGCATTCCTGAGATGGCTCATTCGTTGGAGCTCTCATACGTTTTTACGGCTTCACGGAGAGCTTCAACGTAGTCTTTAAACGCTTGTGTTTCATTAGAAGGATCATTTCGTGAAGAAAAGCTTATGTCTCCATTCTTAAAAAACTCTTTTCTCTGCCCTCTTGTGATTTCAAGCTGAACGCCTTGTTCGGTCTTTGTTTTATTGGTGTAGTTATCAGGGTGCTCCCCATTGAGGTGGTCTGGTGTGCCGGTGACGACAAAACCCTTTTCCTCCAAATGCCGGCGAACGATTTCTTTCAATTTTTCATCCAATCCACCGATCATAGTCTTCGATTCCGTTCCTGCTGCCCCGTGAACGGCTATGTGATGATCAGCTTTGGAGACCATATCCAGCGCCCGCGGTTCATCGAAATGAGTGGACGTAATGTGCAGATTGCTGAAATTATTGGACGACAGTTTCCCTTTAAAGGCGTAAAAAGGATAAGAGGATCCAGATGCAGCTTCCGCCAGGGTGGAAGTTGTTTCTTCAATCCCTCCACCGTGGATGGCACTGAACAGCCATTGCTCATCCCCCTCGGTACGATTAATAACTTCATAGTCACTCCCTTCCTCATACTCATCGTCCAACTCCTCAAATGAGCAAAATCGGTCGTCTGAACATTCCTTTTCAGTCATCTCAGATATAATATCGTGTCCATTGTTAAAAAACCACAAAGTCGCCGCCAGGAAAATCACGGCAAATAACGTAATTTTCTTATACATCATAAAACCTCTCCTCGAAAGTGCCGTATTAGTAGTTTCTTCGGTCCGAAAGAAAAATTGTTTAATACGTGATCCTTAATTAATTAGAACTTCTTCGATTGAGGCCTCTTTGTTATGGTTAGTTCCCTATTCTCCCTTGGTCCATGCAAAATTTTCCTCCATTTCAAAGTATATTCAGGGAATGACTCGACATTTGTAGAATTAGTCTACTATAATGAACAAAACAAAAAACAGGAAGAAGGAAATTTAATCCAATCCCGCCTTCTTTCTGACATGAAAAAAGAGGCCTTCAAATTTTCTCATGCAAAGGAAGGAATCGTATGAGCCATTCAAAGTTTATGTGCAGGCAGTGCGCAACATGTAGAAAAGAGAAATCAATGCAACATTTTATCGGGAAGGGGCAGGATTTTTTAAACTGCCATTCCTGCCGTAAGATGAAGAAAAAGCAACGCAGGAAGAAGAGGAAGCAATTCTTAGAGCACGGGAAGATGTCCTGGAACGAAAGTTAATGGGATTGAAAGGATGAGGTTTATTTTATCCAATAATTGGGGATAAAACTCATAGGAATAAGGGGTATTCAAAAGAACAATTCCAGGAGGGCTTTATAATAAGCCCTCTCCCCAAAAAGCCAGAGGGAGGGAGAAATGAAAAGGGTAAGGAAAAATCAAACCGATGTGAAAATCACTTTTGCCAGGGAGGCTGCTATATGTCAGTAAAAGTAAAAATATTATTCTACGTATTTCTAGGCTTTATCATTTTATCCATCTTTCCAAAAGAGTCTATTGCCCAAACACCTCTCCTGAAATCAGGGGATTCGGGCCAGCAAGTTACAGAAGTACAAGAAAGCCTGGCACAATTAGGCTATTTTCACGTTACACCCACCGGATACTATGGAACGCTGACAGAAGAAGCCGTACGTCAGCTTCAGACAGACTTTGACCTTACTGCCGACGGCACAGTTGGAAGTCAAACCTGGAATCAATTGATGGAAATTGAAAAAGCAGCTAAAGTAGTCAACGGAGAAGCACGGGGAGAATCATATGAA
The DNA here is from genome assembly GCF_043497005.1 of Halobacillus sp. B23F22_1. Taxonomy (NCBI): domain Bacteria; kingdom Bacillati; phylum Bacillota; class Bacilli; order Caryophanales; family Bacillaceae; genus Halobacillus; species Halobacillus sp. B23F22_1. The sequence goes on from NZ_JBIEKE010000001.1 coordinate 172,133, forward strand.
GGACAAGTAGCTGTGGCTGCTGTTATCAAAAATCGAGTACAATCTTCACAGTTTCCTTCCACGATTGAAGAAGTGATTCATCAGGAGAATGCATTTACACCGGTACATAACGGGCAATATCACTTAACTCCATCATCTGCTGCCTATCAAGCGGTGAAGGATGCCTGGAAAGGGTGGGATCCTAGTCAAGGATCTACGTATTTTTACAATCCTCAAACGTCGACCTCTGACTGGATCTTTACAAATACTACACCGAAGCTGGAGATCGAGGGGCACCTATTTGCCGATTAAAGGGTCTTACCGCTAAATGAGTAAAAAGTTTGTTCATCGATTTTTGGTGATCAAGCTTTTTTAATATTTTGTCTAAGGCGATCAACCAGCAGAAGAAAAATAATAGTAGTTTTCATAGAAAGCCTTTGGTATGATAAAGTTGATCGTTATAACGAATGAACGGAGATGAATAGCAAATGAAAATGATGAAAAAGTTTACCGTTTTCGTACTTATTTTCACATTATTTGCATCAATGCCGTTAACAGCTTCTGCCAAAGGGCCAGTCAAAAAAGAAGTCGATTATGTCGCGCTTGGGGATTCATTAGCGGCAGGAATCACGCCTTTTAATAGATTGGGATCAGGGTACCCGGATTATCTTACGAAGCGAATGGAACAATCTCAATACAAGGTCGATTATGATAATTTTGCTGTGCCTGGACAAAATTCCAGTCAATTATTAAATGGTCTTCACAACGAGAAAATTCTCGAAGACATTAAAGAAGCAGAATATGTAACAATTAATATTGGAGCGAACGATTTGCTGCCGCTTATCACTCAGCAACACCGAATTCCGCAGGCTTTAAATAACCTATCTACTAATCTCAAACATACGTTAGACCTCATAGAATCTACTGGTACCCATGCGAACATATATATAATGGGATATTACAATCCTTTTCCGTACGCTCCACAAGAACAGCAAATACAGTTCGAAGGTCTGCTGGATCAATTAAACAATGTCATTGAATCAACAACTTATAGATACGGGCATACTTATGTTCCTACGGAAAGGCTGATTGCTAAAAGGTACGAACGTTATCTGCCTAATCCTGATAACATCCACTTAAGTGAAGCAGGTTATCAAGCCGTAGCCAAGGAATTTTGGAAGAAGCTCGATAAAAGTAAAAATTAACATTCAAAAAGTGGACCAGCTGCTGGTTCGCTATTTTTATAGAATGAAAAGCTATATTCTGTAAAGCTGGTAACCTTTTACGTATAATATAAGTATGACTAGTGGAAAGAAAAGGGTGAAGGTATGAAGAGAGAAGCCATTCAACGTAAAATGGAAAATCGAACGCCTTCTGTCATTGGCGGGAAGCAATTAACGAATTATTCCATTCTTCTGCCTCTGATTGAAAAAGAAGGCGAGCTTCATTTGCTGTTTGAGGTCCGCTCGCTTCAGATGAGAAGGCAGCCCGGGGAAATTTGTTTTCCTGGCGGCAAGGTGGACCGACAAGACCAACAGGTCATCGATGCTGCTGTCAGAGAAGCGAAAGAGGAGCTGGGCATTACCGGTCACGAAATTGAGGAAGTATATCCTTTTGATTATATGGTTTCCCCGTTTGGGATGATTGTGCATACGTACGTCGGGTTTTTAAATTGTCCGGAGAAGAGGATATCGCCCAATCCAGCGGAGGTAGAGGAAGTATTTACGGTTCCTTTATCTTTTTTTAAAGAGAATGATCCGGACGTTCATCTCGTAAATTTTGATGTCAAGCCGGATGAGGGGTTTCCTTACGACCTCATTGCCAACGGCCGTGATTACGAGTGGCAGACACGTAAAATGGAAGAATACTTTTATAAATATGAAGACAAAGTGATCTGGGGGCTGACTGCCCGGGTCCTTTATGCGTTTATTGAGTCGCTGCAGGAATAAAATGTTTCACGTGAAACATTCATAAGGGTGTATCGGCAAGCGATACGCTCATAATCCCGGTTAATCAGGGAGAGAATGAAAAAGCTTCATATAAGCGTGGAGAAAGGAACAGGAAAAAGGATTTGAGGAAACGGACTCGTTTCCTCAAACTCATCACACTAACGCAGAGAATTTTACACTCTTTAAGGTTTCTCTACAAGCTGAAAAAGGATCGTTCCTTATACGAAGGAACGATCCTTTTTTATAACGCTTCTCTAATTACTTTTTTATAATACAACACTGACAGCATCCCAAAGATCGAATACAGCGCGGTATACACGCCCATTACGATCAGCATCGGCGTCCACACTTCTGTTCCGAACAAGAACCAGCCGGATTGAACGGCAAAATAGCTGTGAATTAAACCTATAATTAGCGGGATGCCAAAGTTAAACACTTGCTTGATTTGAATCCCCTGGACTAAATCATGACGTGTATACCCGAGCTTACGTAAAATTGTATAGTTCGGCTGCTCTTCATCTCCTTCATCCATCTGCTTAAAGTAGAGGATACAGCCGGACGTAATGAGGAACGTTAACCCAAGAAACCCGACGATGAACATGATCAGCCCCATGTTCTGCTTCTGAAACTGACTGGACGCATACTGTGAGGCATTGCCGGCTTGCTCGCTCATCTCCATGCTCTGAAACAGCTCATCAGCTTCCTCGGTCGATGCGTCTTCCTCTAACGTTAACCCGACAAATAAGTTGGATTCACCCTGTAGTTCCGGATCGGCTTGACTTTCAATCCGTTTAAACACGCTGTCATCGACGATTGCTGTCGGAAGCCCGTAAGTGAAAAAGAAGGGCAGCACATCAATTTTTGAGATTCCCGTATACTCCTGATCAATTTCCTCATCGCCACTTTTAATTTTAATCTCTCCGGAGTCAGCCAGTTTCATCAACTGATTCATGGCATCATTATAGCCGGCGAATTGTGTTTCTTTTTCACTAACGTCGATCTCTTCCACGCTTTCATCACTGACGAGGGCCATTGTTGTCCAGCTTCCGTCAAAATTTAAATCTTCCATGTTAGCCCCGATGATGTCTTCAATATAAACTTCAGCTCTTACTAACTCTGTCGTCTGCTCACTGTACGCGATCCCTTGCGTAGAAAGAGCTTCGCCGAATTCATCTGCATCTTCCGCACTGATAAAGGTGAAGTCATCGGGGGACTGCCCCTCGGCTGTTTTTTCAGCAGAATAGTAGGAAATGTAGCTTAAAGATAACAACCCAATCGCCAACGCCGAAACGGTCGTAATAATGGTAAGCAGCAGCGCATTTGATTTCATACGGAACATAATGGAGGAAAGCGACAGCACTTCATTTACATTCAAGTAACCGCCTTTATTTTTCCTTATTACATTTGAGATAAAACGCACCGATCCTTTATAGAAAAAATACGTACCTATAATGACAGAGGCAAGAATGAAGATCATCACTGCAAATAAGCTGTTAATGGACACAAAGTCTCCATCAAAAAGCTTGGAAGAAATATAATAGCCTGTGACAATCAACCCAATGCCGAGAACACCCATAACCACTTCCATAATCGATAGCTTTTTCACACGGCTTTCCGTCTTTTGTTTCACGTGAAACAATGATAGAATTGTCTGCCGTTTAATGAATACGTAATTCAACAGCATAATCAGGGCGTAGACACCGCCGAAAACGAGCAGTGTTTGGACGAGAGCCTCGGATGAGAAATTAAGCGAAGCCACATCCTCCACACCGGTAATTTTAAACACAATCATCGTCATTAATTTTGAAATCGAAAATCCTAACGCGATTCCGATCACCAGGGAACCGAAATACAAAATTAAATTCTCTGCACTTAACATATAAAAAATCCGCTGTTTTGTCATCCCGATCAGCTGCAGCAGCCCGATTTCCTTGCTGCGGCGTTTAATAAACAGTTTATTAGCATAAACCAGAAAAACAGCGACAATCGATACAAGCAGAATGGAAGCCGCACGCAATGCAGCTGCACCACGAAGCGTTCCCGTCGCCTCATCCATGGAAGGGTCATACTGCAGCGTCACAAAAGAAAAATAGAGAGCCACGCTGAAGATGAGCGCAAACACGTACAAATAATAGTTGGCGAGGTTCTTTTTCATATTACGAAAAATTAACTGATTAAAGCTCATACTGCACCCCGCCTAATACACCTTGCGTTTTCATGATGTCTTTCAGGAAGGTCTGGCGTGACTGCTCCCCTTTATTAAGCTGCGTGTAAATGTGTCCATCCTTAATAAACACAACGCGGCTGCTGTAGCTGGCAGCAACGGGGTCATGAGACACCATCACAATCGTAGCTTCCCGCTTATCATTTAAATCGCTTATTTTTCCAAGCAGATTGGAAGCTGACTTCGAATCAAGCGCTCCCGTCGGTTCATCGGCAAAAATTATGCTGGGTTCATGAATAAAGGCCCGCGCTGCTGACGTCCGCTGTTTCTGCCCGCCGGAAATTTCATTCGGGTACTTATCCGCAATGTCCTCAATCCCAAGCTCAGCTGCCACCGCCTGAAACTTCTCATTCGCTTCCTTTTTCGAAGCCTTCGTAATGGAAAGCGGCAGCAGAATGTTCTCCTTCACCGTCAGCGTATCGAGCAGGTTATACTCTTGAAAAATAAACCCGAGATGATGCTTGCGGAATTCAGCCAGCTGCTTCTCTTTCTGACCTGTCAGTTCCTTCCCATCAATCGCAATCGTTCCTTCACTGACGCGGTCAATTGAAGAAAGTACATTAAGCAGCGTCGTTTTTCCAGAACCAGATGCCCCCATGATTGTTACAAACTCACCCTTCTCAATGCTCACATCAATGCCCTTTAACACCTCCTGCTTCGTAAACTTATTCCCATAGCTTTTATGAATTTTAGTTGCTTCTAAAATAGTCATCCACGTACCCTCCGTTTGATTGATAATTCCATTGTAAAAGTTCCTGCCGCAAGAGTCCTTTCATTGATCGAACAAAAAAGAAAAGCGAGTGACACTTTTGTCACACGCCTTGAATCTCGATGAACTCGTTCGCTTTTGGGAAGGTGAGAGTGAAGGTTGAGCCATGTCCGAGCTTCGATTGAACGTCCATACTGATCCGTAAGGGGGATGCTGCCTTTCTCGCTAAGTACAGACCCATCCCCGTAGCGGCCTTATTGTCATGCTGACTCGTGGAAGTGAAGCCTTTATCAAAGATGCGCGGCAGGTCACGTGTTTCCATCCCGTGTCCATGGTCCCTGATACTCAGGGTAGTTTTCCCATTTTGCCGGCTGCTTGTAATGGTAATCTCAGACCCGTCTTTACTGTATTTCACAGCATTGGTCAGCAGCTGACGGAAGATGAATCCAAGCCATTTCGCGTCACTGAGCACGGTAACGGCTGCTGCATCTACTTCAAAGCCGATGCCTTTTTGCATACACCACGAGCGCAGCATATTGATTTCACTGAAAAGAAGAGGTTCCACTTCTACTTTTTCTACATATAGATCATTTTCAATGAACGGCATACGTTTCTGGTGCAGCTGTTGATCGAGGAGTAAATGGACTCTCAGCCATTCATGCGTCAATTGAGCTTTAAGCTGGCGGTCCTCGAGCCTGTCTATAATTAAGTGCATCGCAGTAAGCGGTGTTTTGACTTCATGAATCCATGCGAGCAAGTCATCTTTTTCCTGGTCCATTTGTGCTTGGAGGGAAGCGGATCGCCTTTGTAATGTCTCAATAGGTTCAGTAATGTTTTTTTCAGCGATAAATTCGAACGGCCGGTTCGCCTCAGGCAGACTTGTCATATCTAAATCTTCCTCGCGTTCCTCAAGCTCCTTGAAAAAACGCGTTTCACGGTAATAACGAGCGACGAAAAATACAATGAATATAACGGAAGAAAGGAAGGTATAATACCCGACTGATGACAGCGGAATCGCTGAATCGACGTAGGTAATCAGCAAGGCGAGCAGTTGTAAAACTACAAAGAGGAGGATCCAGCTGCGCCGTTCTTTTATATAAGATCGAATCATTGGCTCACCTGATCAATCGCTATGTATCCCTGTCCGACTTTTGTTTCAATCGCATCGCCAAGCGTAAGTTCTGCCAGCTTTTTCCTCAGCCGATTAACGTTTACGGTCAGCGTATTGTCGCTTACAAATCGCTGATCGTCCCACAGACGGTTCATCAAATCCTCCCGGCTGACGATCTGATTTTTCCGCTCGATTAACAGGCGCAGAATAAACATCTCATTCTTCGTCAGTTCAATCTCCCCGTGCTCATTTGTCACACGGCTTCGTTCAAAATCAACCGTTGCCCCGAGCCACGTCTTTAACTCCGGTGCCTCCGCACTGTAGTTGTACACCCGGCGGAGAAGGGCCTGGATTTTGGCGATTAGCACTTCAAAATGGAAAGGTTTTTGAATAAAATCATCCGCGCCCAGGTTCATCGACATCACCATATCTGTCGGGTGATCGCGTGAAGAGAGGAAAATAATCGGGACATTGGAATGCTGCCGAATCATCCGGCACCAGTGAAAGCCGTCAAACTTCGGGAGCTGAATATCGATAATGACGAGGTCAGGCTGAGCTTCTGTGAACGTATCCATGACTTTATGGAAATCTTCAATGCCGTCGACTTCGTATTCCCACTGGGAAAGCCGTTCTTTAATCTCAGTAAACAGAGACATATCATCTTCAATGAGTAAAATGTTAAACAACCGAATCACCACGCTTTCTATGGAAATTATAGCAAATTTATGGAGGATACGCGCGGGGGCCGCCTAATTGGTTTCGCCGCGATTTTTTGAGATTGGCCGCGTTTTTGTGAAAATAGCCGCGAAAATTACGATTTGCCAGCGAATTTTCTCATTTAGCCGCTAAAATCATTTTTTAGCCGCGAATTTCCTCAAACCGGCAGAACAGGAAAACAGTTGACCCTGCCATCATGCCCTTTTACAATCAAGTGAAAAAGGAATGAGCCTATGTATAAAACCATAATCGAACCGCGCGTCTCTGAAACCGATGGGGTGGGGCACATTAACAATACGGTCGTCCCTGTCTGGCTTGAGGCGGGGCGCAATCCATTGTTTAAACTGTTTACCCCTGATGACAATTTCAACGATTGGAAGATGATCATCCTCAATATGAACATTGATTTTAAAAGCCAAATTTACTTTGGTACAAACGTTGAGATTCGTACGTGGGTGAAGAAGATCGGCAATACGAGCCTTACGCTGTATGAAGAGGTATGGCAGAGCGATACGCTATGCGCTGCAGGCGATACGATCTACGTGAATTTCAACGTAGAAAAGCAGGTGTCCGAGCGGATTCCAGACGATATACGCCGTGCATTAGCAAATCATATGCATGAAGCACACTAGAAAAGACGGCTCTTCTATTGCGTATCGTACCGCGATACGATACAAGACAGCCTGCGTATCGGCAGGCGATATGGGTGCAATACTTTTATATGCCGCTGTATCGTCAACGATTCGAAGCGATTCTTACACCAAATCTCTTGAGGGAGCCGTTTATATCTTTGCCTTTCCAATTGGACGCTCCCGCAGTATAATTGAAAATGAATTTCAATTGTAAAAGAAGAAGAGGGGTTTCAAGGTGGTCGCACGATTTTTTTCCTACTATAAACCATACAAATGGTTGTTTATATTAGATTTCAGCTGTGCCGTTTTAGTTGGCCTTTTAGAACTGGCCTTTCCCCTGGCGGTAAATCACGTCATTGATAAATTATTGCCGCAGGAAAACTGGACGATTATAATCCTGGCCTGCGTCGGCCTGCTGCTCGTCTACTTAATTAACACGGGTCTGAATTACGTCGTTACGTATTGGGGTCATAAGCTTGGTATTAATATCGAGACTGACATGCGGCAGAAGCTTTTTACGCATATGCAGAAACTGTCGTTCGGCTATTACGACAACAGCAAAACGGGTCACAGCATTTCGCGCTTAACGAAGGATTTAGAGGAGATCGGCGAAGTGGCTCACCACGGGCCGGAGGATATGTTTGTCGCTTTTATGACGTTGATCGGCTCGTTTATTTTAATGCTGACGATTAACTGGAAGCTTGCCGTTCTTTCCTTTATCGTGATCCCGCTGTTGATTGTCCTTGCGATTTACTTTAATAAAAAAATGACCGTGACATTCCGGCGCATGTTCCATAACGTCGCTGAAATTAATTCTCGCGTCGAGGACAGCATCGGCGGCATCCGAGTCGTTCAGGCTTTTGCGAATGAAAAGCATGAGCAGAACAAATTCCAAACGAATAACGACCAGTATCGTACGACGAAGCTGCAGTCGTATAAAATTATGGCTCAAAACGTAACGGCCAACTACGTTCTCATGAGACTCGTGACGCTGTTTACACTTCTGTTCGGCACGTATTTCGTGATTGCCGGAGAGTTAACGTACGGCGAGTTTGTGGCGTTCATTCTACTTGCGAATATTTTAATTGGCCCGATTCAAAAAATTAATGCTGTCATTGAGAGCTATCCTAAAGGGATTGCGGGATTTAAGCGATATACAGAAATTATCGATACCGATCCGGATATTCAGGATCGTGAAGACGCCGTGGCTAAAGAGCTTCGAGGTACGATTCAATATAAAGACGTCACCTTTGGTTATGAAGGACTTGCCCCCGTCTTACATGAAATCGACCTTTCGATTCATCCGGGAGAAACCGTCGCTTTTGTTGGACCTTCAGGTGCAGGAAAAACAACACTTTGCAGCCTGCTGCCGCGGTTTTATGAAATTCAAGCGGGTGAAATTACAATTGATGGCACTGACATCCGTGACATCACGCTGGATGCACTGCGCAACCAAATTGGCATCGTGCAGCAGGACGTCTTTCTTTTCTCAGGAACGATACGGGAAAACATCGCCTATGGTAACTTACAGGCCACAGACGAAGAAATCATGCAAGCTTCGATTCGAGCGCGTCTGGATGAATTTATCGCCAACCAGCCGCAAGGGCTCGACACAGTAATTGGCGAACGCGGCGTGAAGCTCTCCGGCGGGCAGAAGCAGCGCCTGTCGATCGCACGCATGTTTTTGAAAAACCCGCCGATCTTAATTTTGGATGAGGCGACGTCCGCATTGGACACGGAAACGGAAATTGCGATTCAGAAGTCGCTGGAGGAATTAACAGAAGGGCGTACAACGCTTGTAATTGCACACCGTCTGGCTACTATTAAAAATGCTGATCGAATTATGGTTGTGACGAAGGATGGAATTGCAGAGCAGGGGAATCACGAGGAGCTGCTTGAATCTGAAGGGATTTACAGCCGCCTGCATGCCGCTCAATTCAGTTAATACTGTAGACATTTCTTGCATGAGGAAGAGTAAGGGTGTTAGGAAACGACTCCCTTTCCACGGGCGAATGGTGTGTCTCCTCAGGCTGAAGCCTTCCGGGGTCACACCTATCTCGCATTTCCCGTAGGAGTCTCGCCGTTTCCTAACACCCTTTTTCGAGAAAAGTTACTAGTGGAATATAGAATGAGCACACAGGAGAGGCCACGGAGGTTGCATATCGACCGCAGAGAAATCGCTTTTTCCCGGATGCAGGTAACAGAAGATGTCTGGAATATCCATGCTTCGCCGCTAAGAAAACCGCTCCATTGAGCGGTTTTTTTATTCGTGCCGGTTGTTCGTATGGTACGGACAGGTGATCAGGTGATCGTCAATCACACCGACAGCCTGCAGGTAGGAATAGACGGTTACAGGTCCGACAAATTTGAAGCCGCGCTTTTTTAAGTCTTTGCTTACTTTGACAGAGAGGTCATCTTTGGCTGGAATTTCTGAGACTTCCTGTCGTTGATAAATAATCGGCTGATGGTCCGTAAACTGCCAGACGTAGGACGCCAGGCTGCCGAATTCCTGCTGAACTTTCTGCGCAGCGAGAGCATTCGTCTGTACGGCTTTTATTTTCTGCGGGTGGCGGACGACCTCCCCGGCTTCACGTATCGCCTCTAAATCCTCTTCTGTTAAAGCAGCACAACGGTCGATGTTAAATTGATGAAAAGCCCTCTGGTAGCCTTCGCGCTTTGAAAGGATAATTTTCCACGATAAACCTGCCTGAGCCCCTTCTAAATTCAGCAGTTCAAACAGATAGGAATCGTCATAGCTGGGCCGTCCCCATTCTGTATTATGGTACTGGGTCATTTCAGGGCTTCCTTGAGCCCACGAACAAATGGAAGAAGTATTCATGTGATTAAGTACCTGCCTTTATAAGATCTGTATTAAGTATAGCGCGGGGGATTGGAAATCACAAAGAACGATTTCTTACGTACACTCCGCTGGCTGGTGCATAGGATATTTTTATAAAAATTTGTAAAGGACTGATCGATATGTACCAGAATTTCTCCTTTCCTCCAGAGCATGCCAGCGTGGAACGCAACAGCTCTCAAATAGAGAATACGATTCTTTCCTGTATTAAAAAAGAAGCGGCTTCGGTTGATTTTTACCAACGATTAGCAGACGCAGCTCCCACTCCGCATCATAAACATGACTTGTTGGAAGCAGCAGCCAATAAGCAATTTTTTGTTCAACAATTAACAAATGAATATGTCAGGCATACGGGGAGCCAGCCTGATTACGAAATCGAGCAAAAAATATTTGAAACGTTTAGAGACGGTTTACAAAAGGCTTATGCAGCTGAATGTGAGGCTTATGACCAGGATCAGCAAAGCTATGTACTTACCCGGCATCTCCCGGTTCGGGATGTGTTTTGGCATGTCTGTCATCATGGAGCCGCACTCGCGGAACGGTTGAGACAGATGGGCGATGACGAGGAGAGCATGGAATTAAAGGATTACGGAAGAGGTCCACTTGTTATCGATATTGATGCTGCCTCAAAAGAGAACGACACGTTCCGTACAGCTTTATGGACGGGAAAGCATTTACAGGTGACGTTGATGAGCATTGAACCAGGGAGTGACATCGGCTTAGAAGTGCACCCTGATGTGGATCAGTTTTTACGGGTGGAAGAAGGGGAAGGATTCGTACAGATGGGACCGCGGGAAAATCAATTGGATTTCGAAGCGGACGTTGAGGATGATTTTGCCATTATGGTGCCAGCACGAATGTGGCACAATTTAACGAACACAGGAGATACACCGCTGAAGCTGTATACGATTTATGCGCCGCCTGAGCATCCATTCGGCACGGTTCATGAAACGAAAGAGGATGCGATGGAAGCCGAATAACAGATTCATACGAACAAACCCGAATAAGTGCTTATTCGGGTTTGTTTTTATTTAAATGTTTATATGGTGTTTATAGGATAATTTTTCACCGTTCGTTTCAATGACCTGCTGATACCAGTCAAATGAATCCTTCTTAGAACGCTTCATGGTTCCGTTTCCTTCATTATCACGGTCGACGTGAATCATGCCGTAGCGTTTTTTCATTTCACCGGTTGTAAAAGATACGATATCAATAATGCCCCACGGCGTGTAACCCATTAAGTCAACGCCATCGTACATGACGGCTTTTTCTACAGCTTCAATGTGAGACTTTAAATATTCAATTCTTGCTTTATCGTGAATCGATCCGTCTTCTTCCACCGTATCGACAGCGCCAAATCCATTTTCGACGATAAATAATGGAATCTGATAGCGGTCATAGAAGCGGTTGAGGGTATAGCGCAGTCCCGTTGGATCAATCGCCCAGCCCCAGTCGCTTGATTTGATGTACGGATTTTCTACTCCATTTGGCAGGCCGCCGTTGACAATATCACCACGGTTGTCTTGTTCTACGTCACTTTTAACCGTCGTGGACATGTAATAGCTGAAGCCGAGATAATCAACGGTTCCGTTACGTAAAATTTCTTCATCTCCGTCCTCAAATGGAATATGATAGCCTTCACGTTCAAATTCTTTTAACGCATAGCTCGGATAATACCCGCGTACGTGAACATCAGGGAAGAAGTAGCGCTGCCTCATCATTTCTTCAGCCAGCATTACATCTTCCGGGTTTGAAGAATAAGGATAGATCGGAACGTGAGAAACCATGGCACCGATTTCGAAGTCTGGATTGATTTCTTTTCCTTTTGCAACGGCTAAGGCACTGGCCAGTAACTCGTGGTGGCCGGCCTGGTACATGATTTCTTTGGGGTTTTCTCCTTCTTTGACAGTAACGCCGGAATTTGTCCATAGAAAAATCGGGTTGTTGACGTCCATTTTGTTGTTAATTTCATTAAACGTCATCCAGTATTTCACTTTGTCTTTGTAGCGGTTGAAGCAGACTTCTGCGAATTTGGCGAAATAGTCGACCACTTTGCGGCTGCGGAACCCGCCGTATTCTCTCGCTAAGTGGAGCGGCATTTCAAAGTGGGAGAGTGTAATTACAGGCTCGATGCCATGCTTGATTAATTCGTCAAACACATCATCATAGAACTGCAGCCCTTCCTCGTTCGGCTCTGCTTCGTCCCCTTTTGGAAAAATACGGGTCCACCCAATGGAGGTTCGCAGGCATTTCAATCCCATCTCAGCAAATAACGCGATGTCCTCTTTATAATGATGGTAGAAATCAATGGCTTCATGGTTTGGGTAAAATTCATCTTCCTCAATGTATTCCGTAATTTTTCTTGGTACGCCGTGAGCTCCTGCGGTCATAACGTCAACGACGCTCGGCCCTTTGCCGCCTTCGTTCCATCCGCCTTCAAATTGGTGAGCGGCTAACGCGCCGCCCCATAGAAAATCTTCTGGTATTTGTGTCATGTTTCTTCCTCCTTATTTTACGACTGTCATTAATTTTTGATTAAATATGCTCTGCTTGAGGTCTTCAATAATTACTTCTTCATAAGCCCCGGCGTTTGTAACGATGACAGGAGTGATCGTTTCGAGCCCATGTCCTATAATGGCTTCTTCATCAAATTCAACAAGGATTTCTCCCTTTTTAAACACAGCCCCGTCTTCTACATGTAAGTTGAACGGACTTCCGTCGAGTTTGACTGTATCGATTCCTATGTGCACGAGTAATTCGATGCCGGTTTCTGAGCGTAAGCCGATCGCATGCTTGGTAGGTGCGATCATGACGACGGTGCCGTCAAATGGAGCATACAGTTTGTTTTCCGTCGGCTGAATGGCGACGCCTTTACCCATCGCTCCTGAACTGAATACTTCATCGGGCACTTCTGAAAGCGGAATGACATTGCCGCTGAATGGAGCGTCCACGATTTCTTCATTCACTTTTGCATCATTTGCTGCAGCAGCGGTTTCGCCAGGCTGTCCCTGTTCCTCAACTAAACCTTGGCTGCCAGCCTGTTTGGCTGTATCTTCTCCAAATCCAAAAATTTGAATGAGCACGACAGGAAGGACTATGGCGATCAGCGAGCCGATTACAATGCCCCATATTGACATCGGGAAGGCGCTGTCTATGCCGTTTACAATGGTTAATGGACCCGGCAGACCGGCATAGGCAAAATAATACGGGGTAAAAAAGCTTGCCGTAATCGCCCCGACGGCCCCTGCAATACATCCAAAAATAAACGGTTTTTTAAATCGCAGGTTGACCCCGTAAATTGCAGGTTCTGTAATTCCGAAGATGCCGGTTACGCCAGCCGATACACCGACTTTTTTCGTTTCCTGGCTTTTCGCCTTCAAAACGACCCCAAGCACGGCACCAACCTGGGCAATAACAGCAATCGTCTGATACGCCTGGAACGAATCGCGGCCGTACTGATCAAAGTTAGCGAGTACCATCGGCGTAACGCCCCAGTGAACACCGAAAATGACAAGCACCTGCCATAGCGATCCAATGATTGCTCCAGCCAGGGCTGGTGCATTTTCCGCTAAGAAATTGTAGCCGTTCGCAATCCCGTTAGCTCCTAATGTGGATAGCGGGCCGATTAACAGAATCGTTAACGGTACCATGACGATCATGCAGATGAACGGTACGAACAATGGACGTACGACTTCGTTCATGTTTTTATTTAGAAACTTCTCAAGATAGGATAAGATCCATACTAAAAAAAGCGGCGGCAGTACAGAAGAAGTGTACACCGTTTCTGATAATGCAATGCCGAGGAAAGAAATGGTTTCCCCTGACGCAATCTGATCAGCCATTGCTGTCCAAGTCGGACTGACTAAAGCTGCGCTGCAGGCAACTGCGATATACGTGTTGACCTTAAAATGTTTCGCTGCGGTCATTGCAATAAAAATAGGCAAGAAGGTAAAAGGCGCCCAGGAAATAAAGCTCAACACTTCATAGGTTCCTGTTGCCTCAAATCCGGAAAATAACAAATTAATTAAAATTAACGTTCCTTGAAGAATACCAGCAGCCGCTAAAATGTAAATAAAGGGGGCGAAAACAGCTGACATTGTAGCAATAACACGGTTGATGATGGTCCCTTGCTTTTCACTTTGATCATCATTCGACGTATCCATATTGACTAGACTGGCAAATGCCTCGTAAACTTCACCCACATGCTGACCAATGACGACCTGGAACTGTCCGTTGTTCTCAACTACCGTGATCACTCCAGGTAACGACGTTACTTGCTCTTTAGCCTGAGGTCTCGATCGCTTAAGTACGAGTCGGAGCCGCGTGGCACACCTTGATACCTTAATTATGTTCTCTTCCCCGCCGACTGCCTCTAATATATCCCCTGCAAGCTTAGGGTAATCTCTCACTTTTTTCGCCAAATGAAACCCTCCTTTATAATTTGAGTATTCGCTTACATTATAATTGTATCGATATAATTAATCAATACCCTGACAAAATAATTATATGTGATTAAAATGAGTGAATGAGCCGCAGGGCTGTTTATGCTATAATGCTGGTAATGTAAGGACTAAAAAGGTAAAGAGGAATGTTTATGTTAAAGTATCAGCAGATCGCAATCGACATCGAAAAATATATTGAAGAGCATAACCTTCAGCAGAGGGATAAACTGCCTGTCCTTGAAAAACTGATGGCACGATTTAACGTGAGTAAGAGCACCATTACGAAATCCCTGGATCTTCTGGAGAAAAAGGGAGTCGTGTATCAAGTAAGGGGCAGCGGGATTTTTGTCAGAAGACATAACAGAGAAGGATACATCAGTCTGTTATCAAACCAGGGATTTAAAAAGGACCTGGAAGAATTTAATGTCACATCTGAGGTGGTCGAGCTAAAGGTTTGTCAACCGACAGAAGAAGTGGCTTATAACTTGAACATTGATCAGCACCAGGAGGTTTATTATGTGAAACGTATCCGTTACATTAACGGAAAAACGCTTTGTCTGGAGGAGTCGTACTATAATAAATCGACGGTAACCTACTTGAATCGAGAGATTGCCTCTGAGTCGATCTTTCATTACATCCAAGAAGGCCTCGGTTTAAAGGTCGGTTTCTCAGATATTTACCTTCACGTACATAAACTGAATGAAGAAGAAGCGGCGTATTTAGGGTTGAAATCAGGGGATCCGAAGCTTTTCATGGAAAGTATTTTTCATTTAACGAACGGGCAGCCGTTTGACTTTTCTAAAGTGACGTACAACTATGAACAATCACAGTTCTTTCTTCAGGCAAATAGTCATATATTATAGAGCGCAAAGAGCCCGGAGCAGTAAATCTATAGGAAGCTGTTGTTGATTCCGCGAATCGCTTGTCGGTGGAGGCCAGCCGCGGGCACGGCCTCAGCAAGTGGATCTTCGGTTCGCGCTCTTACCACGACGCACCGGACGTGGACGGTTTTAATCGACCAGACGTCACTACCGAGTGCTCCACGTGGCATCAACAACTTTCGATATAAATTCTTAGAGGCATAAAAGAATATCTTCTCTGCTTCTTGTAAAAGAAGAACGCTGCTTTCAAAAAAGCGGGAACTCACTTCATAGCTCTAAGGCAGGATCATTGAAGGTGCGACGTAAATTCTTTAACATAAATCATCCGAACGAATCACTGAAGATTCGTTTGGATGTTTTAATTTTTGGTGAAACAAAACGCCCGTTGAATCGTACGATAAGTATGGAAAGAAAGCGAGGTTTTTTATTATGGAAGTACATTACCCGGCTGGATTCTGGAATAGGTTAGGGGCAAGGATTGTAGATGCTCTTATATTATTTATTCCACTTGGACTGATTACACTGCTTATCCACGGAAGTTTTTTCTACGATGGTTACAGTCCTGTGGATCTTCTCGGCTACGTCTATGCAATTGTGCTGCCGGTTATTTGGTATGGATACACGCTGGGCCGCAAGTTGATCGGCATCCGTATCGTACGGATGAATGGGCAGAATGTTGGTTTTGGTACGATGCTGTTAAGAGAAGTGGTGGGAACGCTCGTCTATATTGTGACGCTTGGCATCGGCCTGATCGTCAGTGCGTTTATGGTCGGAATGAGGGAAGATAAACGGGCAATTCATGACTTTATTGCGGGCACGTATGTGACCAAGGAACCACCGGAAGATCAGGAAGCGGCAGTCGCGGCGAAGTAAATGATATAGAAGCTATAAAAATAAGCAGACCGTTTGCGGCTGCTTATTTTTTTGATTGTAGATATCAGCGGAAATCGTCTTTTATCAGCTAAACTATACTTATATCAGCGTTTTTGTTCCTTTATCAGCGAAAATGAGAATATATCAGCGTTTTTCAATTCCCGGACAAATCCCTCAACCTATTTTTTTAAAAAAACTCCATCACTTCCACCGCCTTATTCGTTATCTAAGTGAAGGAGCCAATAATTAGTCAAAGTGAGTGGTCGTATGGAAGTAAGTGATCTATATGAAGAACTAAAGAGCGACCTGTTCCGTTTTGCTTATTCCATTGCGCGTCACGAACAGGAAGGAAAGGACCTCGTTCAGGATGCGTGGATCAAATCTTTAAAGGAAGAACAGCTGCTCAAGCTGCCCCTTCATAAGCAAAAAGCATGGTTTTATCGAGTGATGAAAAATAAGCTCATTGATGAGCGGAGAAAAGACAAGAGGATCACGGAGTGGGAAGAGGATGCTGATAGTGCGGTGCCGGATCTCACTTCAGGGAGACTTGAGATGACAGAACTGCTTTCCCGGCTTTCCCCGGACTTAAGCGATATCGTTTTTAAACGGTACTGGCTGAATTTATCGAGTAAGGAAATCGGTGAACGTCTTAACCTGCCAGCTTCGACCGTACGTTATAAGCTTCAAACTGCAATCAAGCAATTACGTAAAGTATTAGAGGAGGATGAACGATGAGTCAGCGAATTGGAAATGTAGGACTGTTAAATTTAATGAATGCTACAGAAGAAAGCTTACAAAATGTGGAGAGAATCGAGAACATTGGCATGGTTTTATATCCAAAGGAAAAAGCGCACCTCCTGCCGAAATTAAACGCCGGCAATATCGGGCAGTGTGTAGAGCTGCCAGAAGGCTATCAAGTAGTAAATAGCAATTTACACGTAGATCAAGCGTATTTTCAATCGTTAACGGAAGAAGTGAAGCTGTTCGTAAACGGTAACCTCATCGTAGACCGCAATGTGCAGGCTGACGAGCTGAAGAACAGCTTGCTTGAACTGAGAGTCAGCGGCAGCATTTATTGCCCGGCCCACCTGACTGGATCTCTGTTTCACATCATTTCGCATGGCGCCATGGATGTGGAGTCGTATAGAGAGGAACAGCTGCGTTTTGAAAACGGGCATTTCGAGTTAACGAATGCCTACTTACATTCAGCTGACCGTACGATGCGATTAACCGTAAACGGAAAGCTGCGATTAGATGAAGATTTAGATATGGATCTGTTTCAGAAAAAAATTCACCAGATTGATGTCAATGGCAAGGTTATGCTCTATGAATCTCAAGAAGCGCATTTTTATAAAAAATCAGGATCGCTGACCTCCAGCAAGGTGGAAGTCATTCCAGACGGGTACTTACAGCTGAAGAAGCAGGTACGAGTGAACAGCCGCTCCATTAAACGATTCAAAGGCAAAAAGCTCTACACAAACAAGCCGGTTATTATTGAAGCCGATGTAACACGTGAAGCATTTTCCATAGCAGGCATCCACTCGACGTCAATTGTTGTTTGTCCAGAAGAACTGGAGGATCTCGTGTATGAAACAGCCCCGCTGCTGGAAACAGAGGTTTTGTCGTATGAAGATCGTTTTCTCTATCTCGAAGGGGAAGAGCGGTGGACGAACGAACAGCTGGAAGCTCTAGCTCAGCCAACCGCATGTATAGTAGAAGGCCAGCTGACCCTGGACGATAGTGTCACGCCTGAGGTGCTTTCATCAAAAATAAAAAGCTTAGACATTCTAGGGGTCGTCACTGTAGAAAATCTATCATTAAAAGGCAGCTTACAGCAGGTGATACGCGTGAATACAGGAATGGTTAAAGATGCAGGGATGAAGACGGAAGATTCGAGTTTAGGCAATTTAGGAGAGTTGATGCTTTAACTTAGCTTCTTATAGAAAGGAAGGAGCAAAATGACGATTCACTTTTTTATCTTTACGATTTCCATAACAAGAAAGAAAAAAGATAAAACGCCTATGAGTAACCATCCCAAGGAAGCTCAAGAACAGTTATTAAATCGTAAAGCGACTTATCGGAATTTGTATTAATCCTATAATTTTACATCCAGCACAACTGCAAATGTGCTGGATTTTTCATTATTTTAATAAATCAGAAAATTGTGGTAGTATAGCTTTACTAGTAACGAAGGAGGCCTTATATGGACTATTTAACTGCAGAACAAGTCAACGAAAGATTAACGATGGACGAAACGATCCGTTCAATTGAACAATTCTACTTGGACGACAGCAATGGTGATATAATCATGCCCGACCGCATGCATATCGAAGACGGCGATAATACAAGTCTATTAATGCCTTCCTATTATGGGGATTATTACGCTACGAAGCTCGTCGGAGTAGCGCCGAACAATACGTCGCTTCAAAAGCCGACGATTCATGGACTGATGGTACTGTACAGCCGTCAGACGATGGAGCCACTTTTGATGTGTGATGCGGTACCGATTACCGGTCTTCGTACGGGGGCGCTTGGCGGGCTTGGCATGAAGTATTTAGCGAAGGAGAATGCGTCTTCTCTCGGCATTATCGGCACGGGGACGCAGGGGTGGAGTCACCTGCACTCCGCCTGTTCGGTCCGATCGATTCAAACGGTGAAGGTGTACAACCGCAGTCAGGCCAAGCTTTCGACTTTTATCGAACGAGCGAAGCAGGCCTTTCCGTCCTTACATATTGAACAAGCTTCCACCGAACAGTTAGTCCGTGAGTCTGACATTATTGTCACGACCACCACCTCTGAAAAACCCGTCCTTCCTGAGCTTGAACCTGCCGCCTACAAGGGCAGACAGATTGTCGGCGTCGGCTCGTTCCGCCCGGCCATGCAGGAGATTCCTGACAGTATCTTAAAGGAGGCGGATGAAGTTTACGTCGATGCGCCTAGTGCTTTCCGTGAATCAGGCGATATGATTCGCGCGCAGGAGCTTGGTGTTGACCCTGATCAAACACTGTCGCTAAAAGAGATCATCGCACGCAATCATCGTCCGCAGAACCCGGAAGAACAATCGGTCATCTTCAAATCCGTAGGTGCGGCGATTTTTGATTTAATCGTTACGAAAGCCTTATATGAAAAAATCCGATAAGAGAGGATGAGTCCGTGTGAAGCAAATGACGAAATCAAAATGGAAGGATCCCGGCATTATCATGGTCATTTCCCTCGTGATCATTTCTTCGATCGTTTGGATCTGGTGGCCGACGGAAGTGTATTGGATGGGTATTTCCCTGGCCGGATGGCTGATGTTCTTCTGCTTTTTTATTTGGCTGCTGTTAACCTTTATTTATGTGATTTGGATTGAAAAGATAGAAAAACGATCGAATTAAAGGAGCTGTAGACGATGAAAGGAATGGAAACTTCCATATTAGCATTCTACTTAATATTCATGACCCTCATCGGTATCTATTTTGCCAAGAGAGCTCACTCTTCGGAGGATGATTACTGGACGGCAGGACGCAATATTAATAGTTTCGTAGGATCGTTCGCTTTGTTCGCAGCTGTGGCAAGCTCCAGCTCGTTAATGGGAGCGGTTGGGTCAGGCGTCGCACTCGGTCTGCCATTCTTATTTGCTTATGGATTTGGGGCCGTGGCTATCCCGTCCTTTGCTCTCTTTCTAATCGCAGGACAGATTCGACGGTCCGGCGTCAAAACGATGCCGGAATTTTTCAAAATACGCTTTGGAAAACCGGTCCAAATTGTAGCGGCTGTTATCGTCGTTCTCACGATGACGTTCTATATGGTGCCGCAGCTCACGGCTTCCGGATTAATCGGTTCTTACGTGCTAGGCATCGAATATACGACGGCTGTTATTTTCCTGGGCATTGGATTTACCTTATATGCAGCCTTAGGCGGTATGTGGGCGATTACATATACTGACTTGATTCAAGGGGCGGTTATGGTGATTGGGATGCTCGTGCTCTCCATCATTATTTTAGCCGATCATGAAGGAATAGGGAGGTTAATTCAAGATGCTCTGGCCGTCGATCCTGCATTTGGTGAAGTGACTCAGCCATGGATGTCGTATTTTGGATTGTTTATCGCCTTCCTATGGTTCGGCGTTGTATCGCCATCGGCCGTCATGCGTAATTTCGCCTCCCGTGATGCAAAAACGGCCCGCCGTTCCGCGCTCGGCGCCTGTATTTTATACCTTTGCGTCTTCATTTTTGGTGCGATTATTGCTTCTGCCGGAGCAAGCCTCGGCATTATCGGCTCGCTCGATAATCAGGACATGATTTTTATTTCCGTCATTGAGCATTACATGCCGCCGATTCTTGCCGGTATTATGCTTGCCGGCTTATTAGCGGCGATTATGTCTTCCGCTGATGCCATGCTGCTCGCGGTTTCAGCAGGTGTAGCTCACGACCTCTATAAAGGTCATATTAATAAAAAAGCATCCGAAAAGTCAGTTACGCGGATTGGATTCGTCGTCATGATGCTCGCTAGTCTCGTTGGTATTTATTTCGCAATTGATCCACCGCAGCTCATCGCGATTATGGTTGGGTGGGTGAGCGGTGCTATGCTGTCGGCCTTTGGTTTCCCGCTCGTCCTCGGCATTTGGTGGAAACGGGCGAACATGGCTGGAGCACTGGCCGGCATGATCGGTGGATCAGTGGCGTTTATCATCATGGCCGTTCTGCCATTTGCGCTTGTCGCGGAGCCCATCGTCGCTGCACCTGTATCCGCGATTCTTGTGATTGTCGTCAGTCTTATGACGTCTCCACCGCCGGAAGACATGCAGCGCGAAGTGGACCGCTATCACACACATATTGATTCATAAAGGATGAAACCAATGGAAACAGTAAAGCAGAAAAACCTCCGCCTCATCGGAACAGGCGGAGGCATAGCTGAAAGTGAGCTTCCCAACGTCATTTACAAAAACCTTGGCATTCAGATGAAGATGAACCGAAGCATCAGTGCGGATTATATTAAAAACCACATTGCTCGTACAAAGCGTGTGTACCATCCAATGTGGGTGGCCAAACTTCTCGTTATTGCTGACCGAAAACCTTTTCCACCGAGAAAGAAGCCGAATATGGTATTTGTCGATGCAGTGTCCGGTTACCGCGGCCTTTTTCCAACGGTGCCTGCGATGAATGAAGGGGAAGTGGAAACCGGCGAAGTGGTGCCTGCACAGTTGACGAAGCAGCAGGTAAAAGAAACCTACATTCAGGACATCCAGCAAAATCAAATCAACCGCAGCTATGTATTAAAAAAGCCCCGTTATCAGCTGGAAGAACTGTTCCTGACGTATCTGCCGCTCTGGAAGGTGCAAGTAGACTCTGATTACTTAACGAAGGAATTCTTCATTAACGCTAATACCGGGGAGTCAGAGGAGTATATGAGTAAATTATGGAGAAGCGTAGAATGGCGGTTACAGGAAAAGTAAAGCTTCTGTCCTCTTGCTGCTTAGCTATCCGATCACCTAAGAATAGTAGCCTGTTTTATCGTAAGGAAAGGCAGGAGGACAACGTGTCGGTAAACAGAACGCAGTCTACGAATTCCTCTTAGATAATTGATCCGTTAAAGCATCGATTTGCTGCTGCAGACCCTCAAGCGTATCATTGAGCTCCTGTTGAGCCTTTTTATCTTCTTCGGCGGCGATAATCGACTCTTCTATCGCTTCCAAGGCCGATAGAACAGCAATGGCGTCCGCCACCGTAGTGAGAATAGCTGCCGTTAACGCCAGCGTCAGACTTTTATCTAATGGATTCTGATCATCATTATCTTGATTTAGATTTTTAGTGTTTTTACCCATAAAAACGCTCCTTTACTCCATGTCATAAACGTTTATCATTTGTGGATATTAAATAAAGGCTCTTTCACTATATGAACTTTTACAGCCTTTTGTGAAATCAATTCAAAAAAACCCTGAGACTTTCACGGCAGCTTTGCACGCAAAATAAACACCCAGTCCTATTAAGAACAACCCCGCCGCTAAAGAGATGAGCTTCAAGACCCCAGGCTTTAGCAGTGACTTACTGAAATGAACGGTAAAAGCCAGATTCACATTCCACATACCAATCCCGATAAAAATAGCGCTGTTTATGAAAAAGGCTCTCAGCCTATTTTCGTCCTGCAGCGAATCGCTGAGCACCGATCCATAAATGCCTAGCCAAAAGAGGAGGTTTAAAGGGTTGAAAGCTGCGATTGAAACCCCTGTGAGATAGGGACGAAGCAATTCAGCACGATTGCCCTCGCCTCTATAATCAGCCTCTTCCACGATCGGTTCAGATGGATGGAAGAAGCTCTGGATGCCTGTATAAGTGAGTACGAGGGACCCAAATACTAACAATGTAAGCTGTACACCATTTACAGTTAAATACTCGGAAAGTCCTCGGTACATAAGAAACATTAAAGCAAGGTCTGTCGTCATGCCGCCCGCTCCTACAAGTAAAGAAGGCCAGAACCCCTGATGAATACCCCTTCTAATAATTTCAATATTGATCGGTCCAATCGGGGCTGCGAGTGACAGCCCAAGAACAATCTGCCGGATTAAAAGTAAGATCATGCCATAAGCCTCCTGCAATGTAAGAAGTTTGTCCTTATAGTTAATGAATGGACAAGGTGAAATAGAAGTGAAAGGCTGAAAAAAGGAGTGAACAGCTTTGTGATTCGGAAAGCTTCTGACCGTCTATTTATGGTGGAATAGAGGGCAAGTTGTGCATGAATTTGGGGAGATATTCAAATTGGCTGCTATATCAGTTTTATTGGTGCTTCGTATAAGCAGATTAGGAAAGATTTAAATGGAGCTAAAGAGGAGAGGATCTTTTGGAATTCACTACTGAAAGGTTAAA
This sequence comes from Halobacillus sp. B23F22_1, assembly GCF_043497005.1. Classification (NCBI taxonomy): domain Bacteria; kingdom Bacillati; phylum Bacillota; class Bacilli; order Caryophanales; family Bacillaceae; genus Halobacillus; species Halobacillus sp. B23F22_1. Next base: position 195,352 of record NZ_JBIEKE010000001.1, read on the forward strand.
AATTAGAACGTTTAAGAGGCATGACTTACAAGATGTATTTAACATCTACAATAACGATGAGACATGTAGGTATCTACTGCACGATAAATGGACACGTGAAAACATGCAGGAGTCATTTGATAAGAAATTAAAGAACCGTTCCCTCACTAAAGAAAACGGCTTAAGTTTGGCGGTGGTGGACCGTACAAACGTTATTGGTGATTTATCAGTATGGTTTACAGCGATGAAGGATACGGTTGAAATTGGATACAGTTTTTCTGCTGAAACTTCAGGTAAGGGGTACGCAACTGAAGCAGTTAGTTATTTAGTTAGAAAATTATTTGAAGAATTTGAGGTGCATCGCATCCAAGCCACCTTGGATGCGAGGAATTTAGCCTCTCAAAAGTTGTGTGAGCGAATAGGGATGAGAAAAGAAGCGCACTTCAAACAGGACTACTGGAGTAAAGGTGAGTGGACAGACAGCATTGTATATGGAATGCTGGTTGAAGATTTGTAAAACGGAAGACTATAGTGCGGGGGGACAGGCAATGTTTTAATAAAAGGAAGTTGAGATCACTTGGTAAATTAGTTTTTTAGAGAAATAACTTTCTAGAAGTGAATGGAAAATAAATTCCACTTCTTTTAGTAGAAATAATCTAATTACATTAATGCAGGTCAATAGAGAGAAGGAGTGAGTGAAGTGAGTAATAATATAAAGCAAGTCTTAGAAATAGCTGAAAAGCATAATCTATTTCTTAAAGAAGAAACCATGAAGTTTAATGAATCCGGACTTGATTTTCAGGTTGTGTTTGTAATGGATAATAGTGGTGTGGAATGGGTGCTCCGATTACCCAGACGTGATGATGTGATGCCTAGGACAAAAGTCGAAAAGCAAGCATTAGACCTGGTGAACCATCATCCCAAATCTTTTCAAGCGCCAAATTGGGTTATTTACACAGCTGAGCTAATAGCTTACAAGAAATTAGATGGGGTTCCAGCAGGAACTATCGATCATAATATTGGAAATTATATTTGGGAAATAGATATCAATCACGTTCCAGATTCATTTCACAAATCCCTTGCTAAAGTGTTAGCAGAGCTTCATAGCATTCGTGGTGAACGAGCTGCCGGGCTTGACATTGTGGTACATACACCAAAAGAAGCAAGGAGTTCCATGAAACAACGGATGGATGCTGTCAGAGCGAAGTTTGGGGTAGGTGAGCGTCTGTGGAACAGATGGCAAACATGGATTTCTGATGATGAAATGTGGCCAAAGAAAACAGGACTTACCCATGGAGATATTCATGCGGGACATACTTTAATTGATAACGATGCTAACGTCATTGGTTTAATCGACTGGACAGAAACGAAGATCACAGACATTTCAAATGACTTTGTCTTTAATTATAAAGCTTTTGGGGAAGAAGGACTTGAAGCTCTGATACGTGCTTATAAGGGTGCAGGTGGATATTACTGGCCAAAGATGAAAGAGCATATTATTGAGCTAGACGCCGCCTATCCAGTTTCAATAGCCGAATTTGCGTTGGTCTCCGGTGTTGAGGAATACTATCAGATGGCTAAAGAAGCATTGGAAATAGCCTAGTATAAACAATCCAAGCTTAAGTAATAGAGTGGGGAGAGCTTCATATACAACTCGACAAAAATACAATCAAATGTAGTTAAGGAGAGGAAGTACGATCAAATCGATCTTCTCGTCCAACAAATCATAGGAGAAGATTACAGGTCGATTGACGAAACAGGGGGATATGATAGAATAAAACTCTATAAACATTTGAATATTTTAAATTTTCTTATCTAGAGAGGTAGAGGGACTGACCCTATGAAACCTCGGCAACCGGCTGATTTATGCACGGTGCCAATTTCAGAGGAAGGCGAGAGCTATTCCGGAGATGAGAGAGCAAGCTGCGACAATAAGACGGTTGCATACAGCCCTTCTCTCTTTATTAGTGAAGGGTTTTTTTATTTTTTCAAAAGGAGGGTGAGTGTAATGTTTTTAGCGATGATGGTATGGGTGGGTACAATGATTTTTTCCTTCCTGTTAGGCACATTTCTTTGTTACAAAGTGGAAAAGTCAGGTGTTAAACGGTGGGGAGCTACTGGTAGTCTATTTAAGTATAAATAAGGGTTGGAAGGAAGTTGTTGACAAATGATATGGTATGTAATCGTATTTAGTTTTTATATACTTTTTCTAATTTGGGCAAATATAAAGAGTCTTAAAAAAGCAGAATCAATTGATGATTATACAACCGGCGGCCATAGAATGGGGCTGCTCCTTGGAATAGGTACAACGGCAGCCACATGGGTTAGTGTAGCTTCTGTCATCGGGGTCCCAGGATATTTGTACAGTTCAGGTGTATCGGCTGTAATAGGCTGGGTAGCAGGCTGGTGTTTTGGTGGAGCCTTAATACCTATTGTCGCTTATAAAATAAGGAGACCAGAAAAGCCTGCCAGGACCTTCCCTGAATTTATCCGACATAGGTTTGAACCATTTCAAAATAAGAGTACATTACAAGCGATTGTTGGTATTTTAATGTTTATCGGTTATTTGCTTCTAGTAAATGTTCAGGTGACTGGCTTTGGTATCGTTTTTTCAAGTATCACCGGCATTGATTACAAAATAGCGATCTTCGGTTTCTTACTTTTTATTTTAATTACAAGTGTGGGTGGATTTTGGTCTGTGGCTGCCACCGATACATTAAATACTATTTTGATTACCATCGGAGTATTGCTTGCGAGCGGGGTGGTATGGTCGTTAACTGGGGGCATTGGCAGTATACTAGAAACACTTTCGACAACTACTGCGCCGACAAATGCAGGGGGACCGGCGCTAGAAGAGGGAATTTTACTATCTCCTTTTGGGACATTTGGTATTGGTGCATTGCTTTCTATTTTTATTTCAAATTCATTAGGAACTCCTTCTTCCCCTCACTGGGTAACAAGGATGTTGGCCCCTCAAAACGTGAAAGTTGCGATATTACAGGTCATGGGTACGATCCTTGTGTTAATTTTCATTATGACTCCATTGATCATTATCGGTTTAGGGGCAAAAGTTCTTGTACCTAGCATTCCTGTAGGAAAAACTACCGACTATATTATTCCATTAGTAATTCAGGAGTACACCCCGCCTATTATCGGGGGCATTACACTGGTAGCTATTTGTGCAGCCGCAATATCCACTGCAAATTCGATGTTGCTACACTGCGCTACTTCTCTTTATTATGATGTGTATTTGAATATATCTTCAAAAAGAATCGGTGAGAGGAAGTTTAAGAACTGGCTCCGCCTAAGTATATTTACAATTGCAACCGCAGCCGTTCTATTAGCTATTAATCCACCATGGTTTTTGGCTATGGGCTTTGTCTATGTGTATGGAGGGTTTGGGGCTGCGTTCTTCCTCGTGGTTTTCTTAGGGCTGTACTGGAAAAGAATGAACAGAGCGGGGGCCTATGCCGGGATCACCATCGGCTCCGTTGTTTATGTGGCAGCGAAGGCAATGGGTTATGGAATGCCGTTTGTAATCGCTGTTGCTGTATCACTGATCGGGGTGTTACTTGCTGTTTACTTTACGAAAAGACCACCACTTGAGGCCTATGAACCTTATTTTAAGGCAGAAGTCAGCGAATCTACTCAGCAGGTTCTGAAAAAAATGAGAAACACTACTCAAGAAGATTCTGAAGGTAATAATGATCGTTCTAATATAGGTTAAAGTGTTCTCAATTGCCTGAGGAGCTGCTAAATTTGACAGCTCCTCAGGTTATTTTTTTACTGGTTCGATAAATAGTTGAACCATAAAATTCGAATAGTAAGCTTTAATAATAAATTATATTTACCTCGTCAAAACATTTATCGTTCCAGAATATGTGGATTCAGTAATACAGGGGAGTCTGTCCATTGATGACTTAAAAGTCGGGAATTACAGCAAAGTCATGTGGCAGAGTTGTCGCCAATCTTTTAAGCATTTTTTAGTTAATCATGCATGCCCACTCCTTCAATAAACTCCTCTAAAAGCATCTTTTTTTATATTCTTTTTGGTAATATGATTCTTTCTTAAATGATTGGTCATAGATTCCACCATAGACTTCGGGCCAGCAACAAAGTAATGGGCATTATTTTTATGTGAAGCAAGAAATTGATCTGTTTTGTGGTACATATCTTCTATTGAATCGAGAAAGTGTACATTTATTGATGTATCAGCACTTAGTTCATCAAGTTCATGTTTGTAAATGTGTGGTTTGCTATCTAAATAGAGAAGTTCAATTGTTTTTTCGTGTGTGTCCCCTTCAGCTTCTAATTGTTTTACAATAGCTCGAAACGGGGTGATCCCTATACCGGCTGCCAGGAAGAGCGTGGGGGTTTTTTCTTTTAAGTAGAATGAGCCAACAGGACCGCTCATAGTAATTTTTAAACCTTCTTCTAACTCTAGGAGAGCTTTTTTAAATTCACTTGGCTGCTCACTAATTCTGGTTGTAATTCTAATTACACCTTCGGAGGGGGAGGAGGCCACACTGAACGGTCGAATGGAGTCTTTCATTTTCTTATGAGTTATGGTAAACAACCCATGCTGTCCTGCCTTCCAGGTTAAGTCTTTCTCTTTTTCAAATAGAAAGTTGTAAACATCGTCGGATTCTTGATATCTCCTTAGAAAGGGGAGTTCTGTTTTAGTGAAAATAGATAATTTATCTTTTAAAAAGCTCATTCTCATCCTCCTCTGTATTAGGCTTCCTCCAAAATACTTTTTAGCTGACCAATCTTATTGGCCCAACCATATTTCGCTCCCATAAAAGCTTGATTTTCTTCTTCGAACCCTGAATGTTCAAGGTGTAAATAAGTAGTGTCACCTTCTTGAGTTAAGGTCCAGGTGACGATAGTATCGATCGGACCGCCTACCCATGTGTAAGATAATTTATGGGGCTTGTCTACCACCAATACTTCACTATCTACAACCAAATCGATTTTCTCATTTCTAAATTGACATTTATACCCCACGATCGGTTTGAAGTTATTCTCCATAACCCACTGGGCCAATATTTCCGACTGTGTTAAGGCATTCCAAACCTTATCTATAGGGCTCTTAAATTGAAATTCTAATGATAAATCTGCCATCTTCTACTCCTCCAATATATTTTTAAGTGTGTTTGCTCTTTCCTTCCAGAAATCCTCATAAAAGGATAACCAGTCTTTAACTTCCTGTAAGGGCTCTGGGTTTAATTTAAATCTTGTCTCTCTACCTTTTTTACTGTTAACTACTAAGTTGGCTTCTTTAAGAATAGTCAAATGCTTAGAAACAGCAGTTCGCCCCATCTCAAAGTGATTCGTTAATTCGTAAAGAGGCAGTTCCTTATCTGAATCTGCTAACAGACGTATTAACTTTCGCCTTGTTGGATCCGCAATAGCTACAAAAACGTCACGTTCTTGGTAAGTGTGCTTCAAATCCTCCCCTCCTTCAATATGACACCATTTGGTAACATAATAATAAGACACCAATTAGTGTCTAGTCAAGTCCTCTGAGAAAAAGTATATGAAATGAACAATGTATTTAAGTAAGAAATATTAGTTGTCACGGTATTTTCTAACATAGAAAAAACTGAGCATTTTTGCTTGAGTATTTCGAATTCGATGAGGGTGTTTCTTTATAATGCTTTGTCCGGTTTATAGAGGAGTATGTGAGAAGTTTGATGGTATCGAGGAAGATCTGTATGACCAATTTCCTTCACGCCGCTAAGTATAAAAGAGACCTCCCTACGAACACTATAAAAAAGGAGGAGACCAAGTGAAAACAGCGATTATCGGGGCGGGACTTGCCGGTCTTTCATGTGCATTGACATTGGAAAAACATGGGCATATGGCTGATATATTTGAACAAAGTAAGGGAATAGGTTTTCGCTATGACATTGCGGAATTAATGACGCCTATTCTTCACGCACCTATCAATGACGCGGTGAAATTCTTTTCTGAAACCTATAATATCCATTTAAAGCCGTCCAGCAATGTACAGAAAATATATGTCCATTCCGAAAACGAATCTGCCTATGTAGAAGGAAATATCGGTTTTATCAATATGCGGGGCGAATATAAGGAGTCCTATGAGAAGCAGTTAGCCCAACAGCTGGTCCATAGCAAAATCCATTGTGACAGCCATGCGACTTATGAAGGCATCTCCAAAGAATATACCCATGTGGTATTAGCCACAGGTGATTCACAGGATACACAGCAGATCCAGCCATACGACATAGCCTATTCTTCTACTTTTGCCGGTGCTGTCGTTAAAGGAGATTTCGTCCGTAATGAGGTACATACCTGGTTTAATAACGATTTTGCTCCAAAGGGTATGGGCTATTTGCTGCCTCACTCCAATACACAAGCGACTCTCGTGAACGTTTATCCGCAATATGAGGTAGATGGGTTACAAAAAAGAAATGAGTTCTGGGAAGCAATGGTGAATCAAGTCTCCCGAACTTTGAACCAGGAAATTGTAATTGAAGAAGAATTTACGATCTCCGATTACCAGATAGGCAAATGCAGATATCCACGGATCGGAAACACATTCTTTGTTGGCAACTGTTTCGGAGCCATTACTCCATTTCTAGGCTTTGGGCAGACGGGGTCTATTCTTAGCGGTATTTATGCAGCTCAGGATATTTGCGGGCTTGGCGATTATGAAACGCTGTGTAAAACGCTCGATAAGGATTATGATGATTCCCTGGTACTCCGCAGAGGGATTGAAAAACTGAGCAATCATCAACTGGATGTAGTGACTAAATCACTTCACAATTCGATGGTGAACAAGGTAGTCACCCAGCCGAACATGAGTGTTTTGAAAGGACTCAGCTATTTATTAAAGCCTTTTACGTCAAAATAAATCTACCAATCCCTTTGAAAAAAGAAAAAATGTTTTAGAACTGTGTCTGACCCCGCTCTGTTAAGAATAAATAGAGTGGGGATCAGACCCTTTTAATTTAAGCTAACAAAATTTTCCTGATTTGTGTGCTATAATGATATATGCGTGTGAATCTTTTTATTTTTTAAAAAATTCACTTACTGGCTATTCTATATGGACAAGTTTTCTTGACCGACATGTAGAATCTCTTTTACGCGGATTTACTGCAGTAAAATTAGATTTGGGAGGAATAGCTTTATGAAAGAACGTGCAATCGTGTATTGTGAAGATAAATTTGGAACAATGGATGGAAAGACAGCCAACGGGCTGGTAAGAAGCTCAAGAAACTTTGATATCGTGGGGGTTATTGATAGTACAAAGGCTGGGATGGACGCCGGTGAATTTCTGTTTGGAAAGGAAAATGGTATTCCAATCTTCGAGGATCTACACCATGCACTGGAGTTGTTGGAGGATGTTCCTCACCAGTTTATATATGGAATAGCGCCATCAGAGGCTTTCTTGAAAAAAGCTGAACGAAACCTTCTTTTTTATGCCATGGAACGGGGGATGAATATTGTTAATCCTCTTCATGAATTTTTTACAAATGATCAAGAATTTATAGACGTTTCAAAAAAATGTAATGTCACGATAAACGATGTCAGGAAGCCTCCGGAAAAGAAAGACATGCATCTTTTTTCAGGTAGAATCCTAACAATGGATACGCCGGTCATAGCGGTACTAGGCACAGATAGCGCAAACGGTAAACGAACAACTTCTGTGCTGCTTGAAGAGGCCTTAATGATGCAGGGATTAAATGTCGCCTTTATTGCAACTGGCCAGACTGGTTTAATCCAGGGGGCAAAATACGGTGTTGCTATTGATGCGATCCCTTCTCAGTTTATGACAGGGGAAATTGAGAACCAGATCATAAAAGCGTGGACAAATGAAAAGCCGGATATCATTATCGTTGAAGGGCAGGGAGCATTAAGTCATCCAGCCTATATTAGTTCATGTGGAATTATAAGAGGTGCAAGACCTGGTGCCGTTATTGTACAACATGCCCCGAAACGGGCGCAACTAGGTGATTTCAGCTATATGAAAATGCCGACAGTCAAAAGTGAGATTGAATTAATCGAAAACTTTGCGAAATCAAAAGTCATTGCTGTGACGATAAACCATGAAAATATGTCTGATGAAGAATTGGATCATACGATTTCAGAATATGAAAATGATTTGAAACTTCCAACAACGGATACTCTTAAATTTGGGTGTGATAAATTAATATCAAGTATTTTTGAAGCTTATCCAGACTTAAAAAGGAAACAGAGCGTTACCACTCATTGACCAGATCACTTACTCCACGCATCGAAATTAACCTGGCAAAAATCGCACATAATACATCAGCGCTAGTCGGAATATATGGGTCTAAAAATATTGGATTAATGGGAGTAACGAAGACGGTTTGCGGATCCCCGGAAATTGCCCGGGTCCTGTTGGAACAGGGAATTCCCATGCTGGCTGATTCAAAGCTGGTCAACCTAAAAAGAATGCGGGAAGCTGGCATTCAGGCGGAGTTTGTATATTTGAGATCACCCGCTTTAAGCGAAGTTGACTGGGTCATTAAATATGCTGATATAAGTATCAATACTGAACTGGCTGTAGTTACAAAATTATCTGAGGCAGCACTGGAAAGAAATACGGAGCAGCACATTATTATTATGATCGAGATGGGTGATTTAAGAGAAGGACTCATGCCCGAGGATCTTGACTGTTTTATTCAAGAAGCACTGACCTTGAAAGGGATTGAAGTCATGGGGATAGGTGTTAATTTTGCCTGTTTCGGTGGTGTCAAACCAGACAACCAAAAGATGGAGGAGCTATCCTTACTAGCTTCCATGATTGAAACAAAATTCACCTTACCCCTTACAATTGTATCAGGTGGGAATTCAGCCAATTACGAGTGGTTTAAGGGTGCTGCAGATGTGGGGAAGGTAAATAATCTGCGTTTGGGAGAATCGATTTATTTGGGGCGGGAAACGTTAAATCGATTGGTGATCCCAGAGTTGTACACGGACGCATTTACTTTTATTTCAGAGGTTATCGAGTCAAAAGTAAAACCTTCGATGCCCTATGGAGAGATTGGACAGAATGCTTTTGGAGTGGCTCCGCAGTTTCAAGATCGTGGACTCATGAATCGCGTGATTGTTGGCATGGGTAATCAAGACGTATTGGTTGCAGGGTTAGTGCCGTTATTAGATATTGAAATCCTCGGGTCAAGCAGCGATCATACAGTAATTAATGCCAAAGATAGCAACTTGAGAGTTGGCGATGAAGTCAGTTTCAATTTGAACTATGGAGCCCTTCTTTCCCTTATGACGTCTCCTTATATTTATAAAAAATACAGCTATGTTATTTAATAAAAGCCGCTCAGGGTCGACGCTCTGAGCGGTTTTTAAAATGTAAGTTTGTTAAGCGAGGCAAAAGAGAGATGGTGTAATTTTAGTATAATTTGTGAACCTAATAAAATTGTCTGTCCCCCATCGGCAAGTAGATATCTCCCTTCACTCACACACTTCTTATTACGAATTAATTTTCGAAGAGTAGAGTTAGTTAAAGTCAGGTAGAAATATTTTAAGAAGGCGAACCTTATGATTAAGGATTCGCCCACACTCTTTTTTCTTCAATGATTTTATACTTTTAAAAAAGCAATTGTATTAATACCATATAGAAGATTGTGCCGACTGCAATGGATAGAAGCATGTTTTTTCTCCAGAAATGAATCATGGCTATAAGCACTATGGAATGATCTCTGGAAAACTACGAGAATCTTTACTTTATAATTGAAAAAATGTACGGATCTGTCCGCTTACCCCTTTAAATCTATCTTTCTCCTCAAGGTTCGAAAGCATCCCCTTGATGACTGCCCGTCGAGGCTGTTCCTGCTGGATCTCTTCAAGAAGGAAACTAATCGTGACGTCTATATCCTCATTAGAACTCGTTTCCATTACACTTAACGTTTCTATAATCGTGTGAAGCTGGTTGTAATAATAATTCTCCGGCATGACACGGTTCATAATATCATCATTTATGACTGGTTGGTCACCAGTTCGGTTGAACCCTTCGACAATATAGTCAGCGCGTCTTAAAATGGATTCGCATAATTGTTCGATGTCTAACTCCATTCCCTCGATGATGATCAAATCAAGATAGGTTTTGAACATTCCTTGCATTAATAAAGTCACTTCCCATATGGTCTGATCGATGGCTTTACCATAAATCGCAAGCAGATTTCTTCTATAAAATAGATAAGAGTTAAAACGTAAGTGCTGCATAAAATCTTCAATATCCTTGTTGTAGGGAAGAGCTTGTTCGCGGATTTGTGTGATGATGAAATCACGGTGATTAATGATTTCTCGGTAAGTAACCATTAATTGTCTAATAAACTTCGTGCGAGGATCTAAATCCATCGCTTGTATTTCATTGGATTTGAGTTGGATTTTACGTGAATAATGCTTGAGAGCCTCTAACAACAGACTATCTTTCGACTTAAAATGTAAGTAGAACGCCCCTTTTGAAATGTTGCATTCATTGGCTATTTCTTGCACAGTAGTGTTGCTATAACCTTTCTTGGCAAAAAGTCTGAGTGCATTTTCGATAATAAGAAGGGATTTATTTTTCATTTAATAAGCTCCTCTATTAACAATCTTGTATTTTCCACTTGACGGTTGACTGTTCGGTCATATATATTTTATATAGTTATGACTGTATAGTCAATTAAGGAGAGGTGAATGAGATGAAACAGATTATTAATTTTTCAATGAACAATAAATTTGCTGTATGGCTGATGACAATTATTATAACCTTAGCAGGTTTATACGCAGGGTTAAATATGAAACTAGAAACACTTCCGGATATAGACCCACCGGTCATCACTGTGACCACTACATATCCAGGAGCGACACCGGAAGAAGTTGCGGATGAAATATCTGAACCGTTAGAGCAGCAGATCAGCAATTTAAGCGGGGTAAACACAGTAAGTTCTACTTCCTACCAAAATGCCTCTAACTTACAAATTGAATACAGTTTTGATAAAAGTCTGGACGAGGCAGAAGATGAATTGAGCGAGGCAGTAGAAGGTGTGGATCTGCCCGATGGGGTGGAATCACCTGAAGTTTCACAATTAGATTTTAATGCATTTCCAGTGCTCAGCTTAAGTGCGGTCAGTGAAGATCAATCGCTGGATGAACTGACGGCTGCGCTTGAGGAAAATGTGATTCCTTCTCTGGAAAGTTTAGAGGGTGTGGCAGACGTTCAAGTGTCGGGACAGGAATTGCAGGAAATATCGATCGATTTCGATGAAGAAGCTTTATCAGAATATGGCTTAGATGAGGATACAGTTGTGCAGATGATCCAAGGTTCTGATGTTTCGATGCCTCTTGGACTATACAACTTTGAGGACGCGGAAAAGTCTGTCGTAGTAAATGGGGAACTGGAGAACCTCGATGAATTACGAAACCTTGAAATTCCAGCGGTACCTTCACAAGGAGCAGGCCAGCAGGCACCGTCAGAAGAAGGGGAAATGGCTGAAGAAAGCGGCCAAATACCGCAAGGAGAAGCTTCAAGTCAGATGCCTGGAACAGGCGAGAATGAACAAACAGCTAACATTCCTACTGTAGCGCTTAAAGAGTTAGCAAACATAGAAATGAGCGGGAAAACGGAATCTATTTCCCGTACGAACGGAGAAGATTCCGTATCCCTGCAAATTGTTAAGTCTCAAGAAGCGAATACCGTAGATGTTGTCAATTTAGTAAAAGAACAAGTCAATGACTTCGAAGAGAATTTAAATGGCGTCAGCTTTATTAATTCTTTCGACCAAGGAGAACCGATTGAAGAGTCGGTAAGTACCATGTTAAATAAAGCACTCTTTGGCGGTTTGTTCGCTGTCGCTGTCATTCTTCTGTTTTTACGTAATGTGAAAACAACGTTAATTTCTGTTATTTCCATTCCATTATCTTTATTAATGGCAGTTCTCGTATTGAATCAGATGGGCATTACATTAAACATTATGACGTTAGGTGCGATGACAGTCGCGATTGGACGTGTAGTCGACGATTCCATTGTGGTGGTAGAAAACATATACAGGCGCATGTCGCTGCCGGGGGAAGAATTAAAAGGAAAAGCGCTCATACGCTCAGCAACACGGGAAATGTTTATGCCCATCTTTTCTTCAACGATCGTTACGATTGCCGTATTCCTGCCATTAGGTTTAGTTGAAGGAATGGTCGGGCAGATTTTCCTTCCATTTGCATTAACGGTTGTATTTGCGTTAGCTGCTTCACTTCTCGTAGCGGTGACGATCGTTCCGATGATGTCGCACTCGCTGCTGAAGCCTGAAAAAATAAAGGCTCATACGGAAGGGTCAGGCGGCCGATTGGGACTCTGGTATAAGTCCCTCTTAAATAAAACATTGAATCACAAAATAATTGCTTCTGTCGCTGCTGTTGCCATATTAGCCGGAAGTATTGCACTTGTACCTTTAGTTGGAGTCAGCTTCCTGCCTTCTGAAGATCAAAAGGTCGTGATGGCTACGTACAATCCTGAACCAGGACAAACAATTGAAGATGTTGAGGAAATAGCCATAGAAGCGCAAGAATATTTTGAAGGCAGAGAAGGAGCCGACACTATTCAGTATTCGGTGGGTGGAGAAAACCCGATGAGTCCTGGGGCCTCTAACCAGGCGGCATTTAATGTGGAGTACAATGATGATGCTGAAAACTTTGACACTGAATCAGAACAAGTTATTGAAGATCTCCAGTCTTTAACCGATACAGGGGAGTGGGCTTCTCAAGACTTTTCTTCGACAGGATCAAGCAGTGAAGTCGAGCTTCTCATTTATGGTGAAAATATAGATGAAATTAAACCTGTCGTAAAAGATGTAGAAGGCATGTTAACAGAGCGAGATGATTTATCGAGCATTGATTCTAGCGTTTCTGAATCCTATGAAGAATATCAGCTCGTTATCGATCATGATCGATTAAGCGAGTCTGGATTAACAGCCGGCCAAGTTGGAATGGAATTAAACGAGAGTCCCGCTCGATCTGTCGTTACAACGGTTACTGAAAACGGCGAAGAGCTGGATGTGTATGTAGCTTCAGATAATGAAGAATATCAAGCCATTGAAGATTTGACAGCGAAAGAGCTGCAAACTGCTTCAGGGGAAACGATAACGATTGATGAAGTTGTTGATATCGAAGAGGGCACGACAGCCGACACAGTGACCCGTCGTGATGGTCAAGTGTACGCCAGTGTCAGTGCTTCTATAACTTCAGATGAAATTGGTTCTGTCACAGCTGATATTCAGGAAGAGATTGACAGCATGGAACTGCCGACAGGAATGGACATCACGCTTGGAGGTGTATCAGAAGATATTGAAGAATCCTTTACTCAGCTGGGCTTAGCGATGCTAGCGGCGATAGCGATTGTCTATCTAGTGCTCGTCATATTCTTTGGTGGAGGACTGGCCCCATTAGCGATCTTGTTCTCTTTACCGTTTACTGTGATTGGGGCTGTGCTCGGTCTGTTAGTCACTGGAGAAACGTTGAGTATTTCTGCCATGATTGGAGGGCTTATGCTTATCGGTATTGTAGTTACGAATGCCATTGTATTAATTGACCGGGTGATCCACAAGGAAAACGATGGATTTACTACACGTGAAGCCCTGCTTGATGCCGGGGTTACGCGGTTACGACCGATCCTCATGACGGCTCTTGCCACAATTGGAGCTTTAATGCCTTTAGCTTTAGGGTTTGAAGGCGGATCAATCATTAGTAAAGGTTTAGGTGTGACCGTTATCGGAGGGCTGGCCAGCTCTACCTTGTTAACGCTGCTTATTGTACCGCTTGTATATGAAATGTTGAGTAAGTTTAAGAAAAAGAAAACTACAATTCAACAATAAAAGGAAGAACACCTCTGATTTTAGGGGTGTTCTTTTTTGTGAAGCTACGAATTACCTAACTTATCCAATCTTCTCCCGATAATTTCACTAGTAAAGTAAATCAATACTTTAGTTAAGTATTTACAGTGTAACAGTGTTATGTTACATTTGTTTTAAGGAGTGAAGACAATGGAGGAAGAATTAATCTCGAAAAAAGACTTACTAGAGCAAACTGACATTACTTACGGACAGCTCTATCGTTGGAAGAGAAAAAAGTTAATCCCGGACGATTGGTTTATTAGAAAATCAACGTTTACTGGCCAGGAAACGTTTTTTCCAAGGGAGAAAATCGTTGAAAGAATTAACAGAATCAAAGAATTAAAGGACAGTTTATCACTGGATGAACTAGCCAATGCTTTATCTCCAAAGAAGAAGGACGTAAACATTTCAAGAAAGGACTTTTTGGAACGAAACATTGTTTCATCAAATGCTGTAGTTATTTTTGAAGAGCAATTCAGTGAACTGGATACAATAAATTTTCAAACTTCACTATATTTGTACCTTCTAGATCAATCCTTGGAGACAGGTGAGGTCGGATGGGAAGAAGGGACACAAATCATTCAAACTTTACATGACCACTTTCCGAAGCTAAAGGAAAAGCGTGCTTCATTAATAGTGTTAAGAAAAATGGGTGTTGTAACAGTGCTGCTCGTTACCAATCCCGATGACTTTTATGTTGATGAGAAAACAAAAGTGGCTGTGTCATTAGACATTGATACAGAAGTGGATAAACTACTGAATTCCCTAGTAGGAGGGGGTTTATAAATGACAAACAATGAAAATAAAAAATTAAAAGTTATGGGGGAAGGAAGCTACCCTGGTGGAGATTACGAAATAATTAAAGTCACAGGTCAAGGAGAAATTTTTGATGATATTTATTCCCAAGAAGCAAAGATTGTGGGCGAATATCGTATAGCGGGGAAGGCTGCCATAGACCAGGTGCATGTAACTGGGAGTCTTCATATAGATGAAGAATTAAATAGTAATAGAATGATTGTGATTGGCAGTCTAGATGTTAGGAAGCTATTGAAAGCAAATACGCTTGATATGAGAGGCTTCCTCACCGGGCATGAAAATGTGGAACTGGAAAAAATGAACCTTAAAGGGGGTCTTACGATCACTGGGTTGTTAAATGTTGGTGATTTACAAGTTAATTTACAAGGTGCTACTAGTAAGGTCGGCGAAATAGGCGGTGAGAAGATCATAATCAAAAGCAGCAGGTTTTTGAAACGATCATACACGCTAGAAGCAGAGGTGATCGAAGGAGATCACATATATCTAGAACATACGACAGCAAAAATAGTTAGAGGAAATGACATTGAAATAGGTCCTAACTGCCATATTGAGAAAGTAGAATACAGGTCTGCTTTTACAAATAAAGAAAAGCATTCAAAAAATATTTTGCGAGTTAATCAAATTAAATAATGGGGGATTTTGTTATGGTTCAAAAAGCAAAAGGTGACTTAATTCTATCTGGGAATAGTGAATCAGGCGGCGGCTCATTTATAAAGGTTGCGATCAACGGTCATGGAGCCATCCATGGAAATGTAGAATGTAAAGAATTTAAGTGTAATGGTTCGGGAAAAATAAAAGGGAATATTACATGCGAGCACGCTGTAATCAATGGAAGTACAAAGGTACACGGAGATTTTTCTTCTGACGAGATAAAGATACATGGGAATGGAACGATAGATGGAAATGCTTTTTTTCGAAAAATGGAAATCAAGGGGAATACTCAATGGAAACAATCTATTAAAGGCAACGACTTACTGCTCGAAGGGATGATGAATGTAGACGAGGATTGTGAAGTGGAGAAAGCAGAGCTAAAAGGAGCCTTTACCATTGATGGATTGCTAAATGCTGACCATGTTGAAATAACGCTGCATGGCAAATCCTCTGTGAAAGAAATAGGTGGAGAAGTAATTACTGTCAAAAGAAATCGACACCCCGTTCTTCATTTAGATAAGTTGATTAAAACGTTAAGTAAAAAATTACATGCTACTATCATTGAAGGTGATGTGGTGAAATTAGAATATACGAAGGCTAGAGTTGTGCGCGGAAATACAGTGGAAATCGGTCCCGGGTGTGAGATTGAGTTTATTGAATACCGCAGTGAGCTAAATGTATCGGAAAAGGCTGTCGTAGATAAATCTGAGAAACTTTAAATTACGGAGAGATTGTTGGATTATAAAATATGCGGCGGTAAGGAATGGAAGAAGGTTCTGTTCTCCAGCGTTTTAAACAACTGAAGAACAGAACCTTTTATTTAACTCATTTAATAGTTGACCGCTTCTTCTTCTCTTTGTTTCTCCTGCACCTCTCTTTCAATCTTTTTAATATCCCGCTTCATAAAGATGGAAAGAATAAACGCCAGCGTAATTAACGCGAAGAATACATAAAATACGGCCGTGTACCCACTCGTCTGGGCTCGAATTTGGGAAACAAGCATCGGTCCGAACACCCCGCCGAGCGACCAGGTTGTTAGAAGATAGCCGTGAATAGAGCCGAGCTGCTTCGTTCCAAACAAATCGCCGATAAAGGCCGGCAGATTGGAGAATCCGCCTCCGTAACAGCTGACGACCAGGAAAATAAACACCTGGAACAAAATGACGTTCGTCGTTAATGGAAGCGTAAAGAAGGCTGCCATTTGAATGACGAAAAAGATGAAAAAGACGTTTGAACGACCAAGATAATCCGAAGCGGCGGCCCAGCCAATTCGTCCTCCGCCATTAAAGATCCCCATGATCCCGACCATCGTGGCAGCGGCAGCGGCTGATAAACCGACAACTTCCTGAGCCATCGGGGAGGCAACGGAGATCATCATAATCCCTGCGGTCGTGTTAATGAGCATCATGCCCCACAACAGCCAGAACCTTCTCGTCTTCACCGCTTCTTTTGACGTTAACTGCTGCAAATCTTTTTTGAAAACCTTTTTCCCGGAAGCCATATCTTTTTTCATCGTAGACGGCATCCAGCCTTCTGGAGGCGGGGCGATGTAAGAAGCACCGATCATAATAAATATAAAATAAGCAGCACCGAGTAAGTAAAAGGCATTAGAAATTCCTACGGATGTCATTAAGCTGTCCGCTACTGGGGCTGTGATCAGTGCACCAGTACCAAACCCTAATACAGCTAGTCCTGTAGCTAATCCTCTTCGGTCTGGGAACCACTTAACAAGGGTGGAAACCGGTGATATATATCCAATACCTAGTCCCAGTCCGCTTGCTAGTCCGTAGGTGAGCAGAAATAACGGCAGAGATTCTACGGCAATGGCCACTCCGGACCCCGCTTGTCCTAATCCAAATAAAACAGCGGAAACCATCGCTGATTTACGCGGTCCGCTTTTTTCAACAAATTTTCCAAATAAGGCGGCTGAGGAACCAGCGAGCGCCATCATAATGGTAAATGCGATCGTTACTTGAGTAGGCGTCCAGCCCATTGCTTCACTGACGGGGGTTGTGTAGACGCTGTATGCGTATGCCCCCCCGATGGAGAGATGAATGGCAATAGCTGATAAAGCAATCAGCCATCTGTTTTTCGTTGCTTCCATGTTGTTCCTCCTCTATGTACATGCTGTAAGCGTATACAAATGAGGATACATGGAGCAGAAAACAAAATCAAATTATTTAGAAAAATTTAAAAAATCTGAACAAAAAGGCCTGTTTTTACTGAAGAGGAATCTTAGATTAAATAGTCGTTTCGCTCATAAAAGCATGGACATTACCTTCTGTATCTTCAAAAAAAGTCATCCACGTTTCCGAATGGTCCATTTTAGCCACGACATGAGGCTCGTCTATAAAGGAGATACTTTTTACTTTCAGTTCCTCATAGGTGTGATGAATGTTGTCGACTTGAAAATAAATGACGGAGCTTGGGCGGGAAAACTGCTCCTTTTCAGGAAGGATCAGCATGATGCGTACATCCCTGCATTCGAGGAAGGCCATCGTTTCTGTATGAAACAGCAGCTGGAGACCTAATTGATGCTGATAAAAGTGAAGGGCTCGTTCCACATTTTTTACAGGAATTCCTATTTGACCGATCTTTTGAATAGCTGCACCTTTCATCGTCTCTCTCCTTTTTGAATGGTTTGAACCTAGTATACATGATCCACGTAAGCATATGGCTTATGATAAAATAGATAAGGAATTTATTTAAAAAAAGGTCGGGGTTCATTGGATATTGCATTGTTTATTGTCATCATAGCGGTCGCATCGATTCTGCAGACGAGCACAGGGTTTGGCTTCTCTATTTTAGCCACGCCTTTTTTATTGCTGTTGTTTGAACCAAAAGAAGCAATTCAAATTAACTTAATTTTGTCTCTCGTTATTTCAATGGTTCTCATTCGAAACATTTATCATGATATCGATTTTGGCATCGTGAAACGTTTTACAGTGGGGAGTGCGGTTGGTCTGCCTATGGGAATGATGATTTTTCTCGCGCTTGATATCGTCAAACTGAAGCTTGTGGTGAGCGTAATTATTTTAGTATTAACGGTCCTTCTTATTTTGAAGTTCCGAATGAATCAAACTAAGGGGAGAGACCTTGGGGTTGGCGGGATATCAGGTGTTTTGACGACGAGTATCGGCATGCCCGGCCCGCCGCTTCTGCTTTATTTCTCCGGCACTGATACGAAAAAGGAAACACTGCGCGCAACGACGCTGGCCTTCTATTTGTTTATTTATTTAGCGAGCCTTCTTATTCAAGTATTCGCTGCCGGCACCAATATGAAGGTCTGGATGTCGAGCGGCCTTGCACTTCCGCTTGTATTTGTTGGAATGTATGCGGGACAAAAGTTGTTTTACTGGGTGAATCCCCAGTTATTTCGGGTGTTTACTTATTTGATCCTATTATTTACGGGAATCTATTTATTGATTGGTAATTTATAAAATTGACTGCTGTTTTCTTGTTTTTCCAGTGATCACCCCTTAAGATGAAGGGTAAAAGAACGCTTTTTTTCGCTAATGTGTAAAAGCAGGGAGGGGGAGATCTTATGAATGCTAAAGCTATGCTGCTCGGGCTGGTGACAATCTTGATTTGGGGATCCACATTCGCGGGCATACGTGCCAGTCTTCATGGAGGTTATACAGCTGGTCACCTTGTCCTCGTCCGTTATCTCATTGCATCAGCTGTTTTTTTTGTATTGGCGTTATGGCCGGGAATTCGTTTTCGCCTTCCTTGCAAGGAAGAATTTGTTAAAATCTGTCTGCTTGGCTGGGTTGGGATCAGCCTTTATCATATGGGCGTTACTTTTGGTGAAATCACCGTTTCCGCTGGGACAGCAGGGATGCTGATCGGCTCTGCACCGATTTTTACAGCGCTCATCGCCGTCCTGTTTTTAAAAGAACATCCCGGTTTATTCGGCTGGCTCGGTCTTGGCATCGGGTTTATCGGTATTGTGCTTATTACATTAGGAACGTCAGGGGATTCTTTCGCTATATCAACAGGGGCCTGGCTCGTCTTAATGGCTGCTGTCGCCACGTCCATTTTCTTTGTTTTTCAAAAGCCGCTCTTTGCCCGTTACCGCCCCCTTGAACTGACCGCTTATTTCACGTGGGCAGGAACGCTCCCTTTTCTCATTTTTACACCGGGTGTATGGGATTCTGTAGCGGGAGCGACACTTGAAGCGAACTTATCCGCTCTTTATGTCGGCATTTTTCCTGCTGGAGTAGCTTACGTAACGTGGGCGACAGCTCTCTCGCTCGGGAGTGCAAGCTCCGTGACCAGCCTGATGTACTTAGAACCGTTCGTTGCGATCCTCGTCGCCTGGGTTTGGCTTCAGGAATGGCCGAGCACGCTCTCTCTTGTTGGCGGGGGAATCGCGATTTTAGGTGTCGTTGTGATTAACGGCTTTGCGAAAAAGCAGCAGGTTCTTTTACGAAAAACAGCCTGACAGAGCCTCACGAATCGCTTTTCGGTGGCGGGCACGGCTTCAGCTAACTTGGCTTGACCAAGTGGATCTTCGTCTCGCGCTGTTCCCGCACCGGACGTGGCCGGTTTTAATCGACCAGGCGTCCCCCCCCGAACGCTCCTCGTGGCATCCACAGAGATCAATCTAACACCCATCCGTATGCTCAAATATCTGCTCCTAAAACGTTATGGTCGAAACAAAAAATACTCACAAAATAGACTGCAGGCAACTTTTTCGACCGCCTGAGCGTTTTTATAGGATGTTTTTAATAAATTGATAGAAAAAATAGAAGCTGTAGCTTAAAACTGCAAAACCGCTTATAAACAATATGACTTGTCTACGTTTTCTAGTTAACCATCTTTCGCCTAAGTGTAATAAAAAGGCCAGCAGAACAAACCATGCCAGTGCACCAGCAATGACAGCTAAAGGATAGGTAAGGTTCATCGTGTTGGAGGAATCCATGACAGGCGTCAACAACCCCACCCACCAAAGGGCTGTAAAAGGATTGAACGTTGTGATGGCAGCCCCTGTCCAAAATGCTTTAAGAAAATGCCTCTTAGGTAAATAAGATGCGGGACCTGATTGTTTATTTACAACACCTTCCACCGTTTTCATTTCTTTAAAAATTCCTACGGCCACATAAAAAAGGACGAAGCTTCCAAGCAGCCATAGCAAAGTAATGACGAAAGAGTTCTCATTCATAAGGGGCATCAGCCATAGTAAAATAGCTGCAAGCACTACAGCATCTCCAACAACGGCCCCAACTCCAACTGATAACGAAGAAGAAAATCCATATTTCGCACCATGTTTAATCTCTTCCCCGTTACTTGGGCAAGTCGGAGAGGAAGCAAACCCTATAAGAAATCCGCTTAGTAATATATGAAGCATCGTTTTCACCCTTTCAATTCTATAATTCGAAAAATATCGAAATATTAATCAAAAAATTATTGTCCTCCTTTCGTCTGTTCAAAAAATTCAATTAATCCGTTCACCGAATGAAGTTCCACCCAGCATTCGATGCTCTTTCCTTTACGCTCCATTCGAATGAGGCCGGCATGACGAAGTTCTTTTAGATGGTGAGACACGGTGGAAGGGACGATCCCGAGTCCTTCTCCTAATTCGCCTACCGTCATCCTCATCTCTTTCTCTGTGCTTAATTCTCCCGGGAAGCAGTTTTTTGCAAGGTAAAGAAAAATATTTAACCGGTGAGGGTTGGATAAGGCTTTAAACTTTTCACTAAAATCTTCTACGTTTACATTATTATAGTTCGACATGTTTCGAATTGTAAGTGATAGGCTGGTAAATGTCAATGGAAAGGGCTGAGTTTTATTTTTTATTTGGAAAGCTATACACTATAGAAAGGGATGGGAGGGGATGTATTGCCAAAGAAGTTTGTGATTCTTTTCGTCATTGTGTTCGCGGTCGGCTGTGTGATCGATTATGTCCGCTTTGAACATGTCAGCTGGGTAATGAATCTGATCCAGGCCTTCTTTTTTACCCTTGTTTACAGCCTGATGCTGCGATTGTTCGGAGGTACAAAATCTAATGCTAAGAGATAAAGGAGATGGGGAAGGTGTCTAAAAATCAATGGGATGAGCGTTTTGCTGAAGAAGGATTTGTTTATGGAACGCAAGTGAATGAATTTGTGAGGGAGAAGGCCGCTGTTCTGCCTGAAAGTGCGAAGGTGGCATGTTTTGCAGAAGGCGAAGGACGAAACGCTGTTTTTTTAGCGACTCAGGGTCATGAAGTGACGGCCTACGATCAGTCGCAGGTTGGGCTGGACAAAATGAGCGAGCTTGCCCGTAAGCAAGGGGTAGGAGTTATGCCTGTACAGGCTGATTTAACGCAAGAGGAAGTCGGAACATTAAACAATGATGCTGCAGTCATGGTATTTGGCCATGTGCCGAAATCGGGCCAGCCTTTTCTTATGAAAAATCTCTTCACTTCAGTAAAGCCTGGAGGATATATTTTGGTTGAAGTGTATTCCGAAGCACAGCTGGACTACGGCACGGGCGGCCCGCCATCAAAGGAGCTGCTTTATGATCCCGCTGATGTTCTTCGCTGGGTCGAAGGCTGCAAAGTGCTTCACTTTTATTACGGGGAAGCTGTACGTCATGAAGGGGACAGGCATACGGGACTTGGTCATGTGATTCAAGTAGTGGCGCAGAAGTCGTGATAGCCTAGCGGCCAGCTCATTTGAAAGCTGGCTTATCTTTGGTTCCTCCGGTACAAATCCAGCGTTTTATACCTTTTCGATAAAACATCCACCATCTGCTGGAATCGTTTCTGACGCGTTTTCTCCTGCTTTGCGGAAAAAATCTGCCGTGCCCAGTCTTTTTGATAACCCGGCGTCAGTGTTTCATAGAAGGTGAGCTCTTCGGGGTGCTCGCGGAGCATTTTTTTAACTTCTCCAATTTTATCTTCATAGTCTGCCACACGCTGACTGGAAGCGGACGAGGGAGCGGCTTTTGTTTTCTCACGTTTTAAGCCAGTGACGGTAAACACATCGTCCATACTGACCATTCGTGAGAATTTTATATCGCTCCCTTCCACATACCGGTCATCTCCAATCGATAGCGCTGGAAAAATTTCGTCCCGGTGCACATGCGTCTCATAACGTTTGTTGCCTTTTTTCGGATAAGCAAAGAAAAGATAGCCGCCTTCTAGCAGCAGATCCTTTTGAATAATGTGCTGCGTATAATCTTTCATTTCTTCCACTGTTTCTATGAAAATAAAAATACCATCGTGCTGCTGTGAGAGATCAGACGAGCAGGCGGAAAACAGGTCATAATCAGCAGGCTCATTGAGTACAGTGAGCGTTGAATACTTGTCGAGCTTCAATTTATCGATAATGGTCATGGGCCTGGCTCCTTATATAGATTAGTAAAATTATAACAGATTTATGATTTTACCTTTCCTTCATTTTGAAAATTTTTCTTACAGATTTCGTCAAAATAAGATATAATGGTGAGTTAGAGAGCACAGAATGATGGGGGTACATATGAATAGGAAGCAGAGAAAAAGCAAGCAAAGAAGAAAAGTTCGCTGGGGTAGAGTCTCATTGGTTTTCATGGCATTATTGATCGCGGGCGGGGGAACGTGGATCTATTATATTTATCATAATTTAAAAAACACGGTCGATCAGGACGTCCATGAATCGGTCGCTTCGATAGATAATGAGATTACGAAGGGCAAGGTGAAGGATCAGGAGCCGTTAAACATCCTTTTGCTCGGGGTCGATGAAAGAGCCAACGACCGCGGGAGGTCAGATACGATGATCGTACTGACACTTGACCCGAATAATGAACGGATGCAGATGGTAAGTATCCCGAGAGATACGCGTACGGAAATCATCGGCCGTGGAACAACGGATAAAATTAATCACTCGTATGCTTTTGGCGGCAGTGATATGGCTGTGAATACGGTAGAGAATTTTCTCGATATTGAGATTGATTACTTTTCTACGGTCAATATGGAAGGGCTGGAGCAGCTCGTGGATTCTGTCGATGGAGTTACCGTTGATAATGATCTGGCGTTTTCAAATGGACGCTTTGACTTTCCTGAGGGTGAGCTTTATTTAGATGGGCGCGAAGCACTGGCGTATGTAAGAATGAGAAAAGACGATCCTCAAGGCGATGCCGGGCGTAACGAACGCCAGCGTCAAGTCATTGAAGGTGTTCTTAGTAAAGGGGCAAGCTTCAGCAGCATGAATAAATTTCATGATATTTTAGATGTGTTAGGCGACAATGTCAGCACCAACATGGATTTCTCTGATATGCGCACGCTCGCTACCGATTATCGCGGTGCCAGAAAAACGATAGATACGTATCAGGTGGAAGGCGATGGAACGTATATCGGGGATGTGTGGTACCTGCTCGTTCCCGATGGTGAAGTTCAGAAAGTACACCATATGATTAAGGATTATCCAGATAAGTTATAACCGAAACCTGGGATAAAACTGAATAAAGCATAAAATAATCCGAACGATTTTACATAAATCAGTTCGGATTATTTTTTGTCAGGCTTTGTTATGTTGATATTTATAGAAAAACACCTTAAAAATGAATTTCAGTTACGTTTTATTGTCTTATGGAATTAACGCACCCTGAGATTATTTTTTATCTTTTAGTTCTAAGAGGATAGGTAGTATATTTAACATGATAGAAACAATTGTCAAAAACCATAAGGCCTTTTCCATAGTAGGTACAACATCCAATAAAGCTGCCCAATCTTCACTTTTCACCCAATTAGATACAAGGCTATATTCTGCACAAAGTGTGAATGCTGTAAATGATAATCCCATTGCCATCGCAAGTTTATAATCTTTTCCTGTATTATACATAGAAAGATTTAAAAAAGTTGCCACTATGGCAATAAGTCCAAATATTAACCACATCATTATGCCCCCATTATTTTTATATTTATCTACAGTAAACTTAGATAATCTAAGTAGGTTTCCACACTTGGAATTAAATTCCCTTTTATTATCATATCATTCATTATTTCTCTGATGGTGGAGGTTTTCTCACACTTGAAAGCACGCTGGGTAATGGTCCACACCGTTTTCCACAGCATGGATTCTAAAGGCACGCCAAGCATCGGTGCCTGACATATTCTCGCTGCTCTACTCATGCCCCAATCTTTTTTTGAAGAGTGAAACAGGAATTTAACCGCTTTGTGTCACATCCCGGGGAATCCTAGAAAACGGGAGGAAATGTATGTAAAAAAAGGTAGAAACAATAAGACCATGGTACGATTCTCAATTTTCTGAAATTAGAATATAGTTAAGACGTTGAAAAAATATACATACCGGGAGAGTGGAAAGTTGAGTGTGAAAAAGTTTTGGTCCATGGTGTTGATTGCAGTTTTATGTACAGGCCTGTTTACCGCATCACCAGTTCCGAGTGTGTCGGCGGAACAGTCAACCAAAGAACACGCACATAGCGAAGGTCCGTTTGACTTAGCTGTCGCAAACGAAGAACGACTAATCGAAATGCTGAAGGAGCGCGGAGATATTCCTAATAAAGCATCTCCAGAGGAAGCGCAGCAGGGATTAGAAGAATTTTTGAAAAAGAAATCGGACAGCCTCAAAGAGCTGGATGACGATGGCGAGCTGAATGACGAAGAACAGAAGATTGAGGAGGAGATAAAAGAAAAACTGAAAAAAGGGAATAAAAACAAAGGAAAGGACAAAGCGAAAAAAGGGAAGAAGAACCTTGATTCCGTTGTAGAGGAGGACTATGACGGCGATATCCGTACCGATCAAGTGCTCGTCCTGTTAATGGAATTCCCGGATTTTAAAGCCGATCAAATTAAGTCAGAGGATACCGACATGTATTATGAAGAATACGTAAAAGAACACTACGAGGATATGATTTTCGGCGATGAAGGGTATGAAGGGCCCGATGGCGAAAACCTCGTATCGATGAAGCAGTTTTATGAAGAACAGACCAGTGGAGCGTACACCGTTGAAGGAACGGTAGCTGGCTGGTACGAAGCTGAACATCCAGCCTCTTATTATGGAGCTAACGATCCTGAACCGGATGGAAGTGATAAGAACCCGCGTGCTCTTGTGAAAGAAGCCTTAGCAGCTGCAGCAGCGGACCCTGATTTGGATTTATCTCAATTTGATCAGGAGGATCGTTATGATCTGGATGGGGATGGTAATACCCGCGAGCCGGATGGGCTCGTCGATCATTTAATGGTCGTTCATTCGTCCGTCGGGGAAGAAGCGGGTGGCGGTCAATTAGCGGGAGATGCGATCTGGTCACACCGGTGGAATCTTGGCGGAGTATATGCGATTCCTGGAGCACCACAAGCTGAAGTGGGTTACTGGGGCGGTGGAATGGCCGCTTATGATTACACGATTGAGCCAGCCGACGGAGCAGCCGGCGTTTTCGCTCATGAGTATGCCCACGATCTCGGCCTCCCGGATGAGTACGACACGCAGTATTCCGGTGCCGGAGAGCCGGTAGCCTACTGGTCGATTATGTCGAGCGGCAGCTGGGCCGGGGACATTCCAGGCACAGAGCCAACGGGATTCAGCGCCTGGTCGAAGGAATACCTGCAGGCGGCACACGGCGGCAACTGGCTGAAATATGATGAAGTAGATATCGAGAACATTGATAAAAAAGGAATGGAGGTCCTGCTTGATCAGGCGAATACGAAAGGAACCAATTTAGATGCGATGCGTATTAATCTTCCGAATAAAGTGAGTGTGGTCAATACGCCGTACAGCGGGGAGTATCAATATTTCAGCGGCAGCGGAAATAACCTTGATCACTCGGCTGAATTTAAAGTGGACTTAACGAATGGAGGAGGCGGACTCAGCTTTAAAGCGTGGTACGACATTGAAACCGATTGGGATTATGGATCGGTCCAAGTGAAAGAAGAGGGTTCCGATGAGTGGGACGCTATTCCTGGTAACATTACGACTGACACTGACCCGCATGATCAGAATCCGGGTCACGGCATCACAGGTACATCCGACGGCTGGGTGGATGCCGTGTTTGATTTAAGTGATTATGCCGGTAAGAACATAGAGGTGAAAATTAATTACTGGACAGACGTAGCAGCTATTAACCCTGGTCTTTACGTGGACGACATTCGGGTAACCGCTGAAGGGACAGATACTGATTTACTTTTTGATGATGCAGAGGGAGAACCGAAAGTTACGTTAGACGGATTTACGAAAGACACCGGGGTGAAAAACTCGGAACACTACTATTTACTTGAATGGAGAAACCATCAAGGGGTAGATAAAGGACTTGGAAACATCCGCCGCGGCGCCAGCTTAATGTCTTATGATCCGGGCTTGGTCATCTGGTACGCCGATAATAAATATAGCGATAATTGGACAGGCTTCCACCCTGGAGAAGGCTATCTAGGGGTGGTCGATGCTGATCAGAAGGGAGTTTTCTGGGATAATGGAGACGCAGCATCCACTCGTTTCCAGGTGCACGACGCCGCTTTCAGCCTGCGGCATGATGAAAAAATGTTTATTGACTACCGTGACACGTTAGGAGGGACGATCGAAGATAAGCACAAACAGTTTGTGAAAAAATTCGATGATAGCAAGAACTACTTAAACAAAGCGCTGCCGGATGCCGGACGCAACGTACCGAACTATGGGTTGAAGATGGAAGTTACGGGAGAAGCGAAAGATCGAACAGTTGGAAAAGTTACAATTAAGAGAGATTAACGATAAACGAGCATGGAAGCGGTTGAGCTTCCATGCTCGTTTTTTATTTTAAATGTAAAATGTCAGAATAAGCGGATCAATTGGCAGAAAAATATCTTATAATGTCAGAATTATTCATCCAAATGTCAGAAAAACAAGCTCAAATGTCAGAAATAACCCTTGAAATGTCAGAATGAATACAAGTCCTCGCTCCTATATAGTACTTCTCTACTGGAAAAAATTATGATAGTATGACATTTCACTAGTCATTACCGTTTCATAGTTAAATAGAGGAGATGGACAAATGAACAAACGAATGATTCTAGCCATGATAATGCTCGCTTTGCTCTTGGCAGGCTGCGTAAAAGGGGATTTTGCAGTAAAAATTAATAAAGATGGCAGCGGCGTTAACACCATTACGATAGGAGTCGAAGAAGTCACATTCGCTCAGTTTGGCGGAGACGAGGGAATGCTGGATGAAACAAATCAAGATTTAGAAGCACAAGGATACACAATTGAAGAGCTTGATGAAGAAGGCTACATAGGCATTACGGCGACAAAGGAATTTGAAGATGCAGGAGAGATGGACTTTATTCCCGATACCGATACTATCGACCAGGCCGACATGGATGCTTCTGCTGCGGAGGAAGACATCAACTTTTCAGTAGAGGAAGGATTTTTTACTGACACGTATCGACTCGAGGGTTCTTTTGATTTAGAAGGAGCGTTTGATTTAGGCGGTGTCGAGCAGATGATCGCGAACCAAATGGATCTTACCTTTACCCTTGATCTGCCGATTCAGGCGAAGGAGCATAATGCTGATGAGGAAGACGGCAGCGTACTGGCCTGGGACATTAATCCAACGGGTAGTAATGACATTATGGTCGAAGCGGATGCTCCGAATGTAAGGAACATTATCATAGTTGGAGTCGCAGCGCTTGCGGTGATTGGCGTTGTAATTTTTCTAGTGATGCGTAAAAAAGGGAAGCCAAATAAGGAGGGACAGTAATGAAGGTAGTAACGAACAAATATTTTATCAGTGCTTCGATTGTACTTGTGACGCTGCTGCTCGTC
Source organism: Halobacillus sp. B23F22_1 (assembly GCF_043497005.1). Classification (NCBI taxonomy): domain Bacteria; kingdom Bacillati; phylum Bacillota; class Bacilli; order Caryophanales; family Bacillaceae; genus Halobacillus; species Halobacillus sp. B23F22_1. The sequence continues at coordinate 223,385 of NZ_JBIEKE010000001.1, forward strand.
GTAAGCTTTTTACTCATGACGAGCAGCTATTTCAATACGAAGGAAATTAATAGATTTACTTCTCAATGCTACGACCATGGGGGAGAAGTCATCCTTGAGATTCATAATAATTTCACTAATGATTATTCATTTGAATGTAAAAGGTAAAAAACATTGACAAAGTTACCGTAGCCGGCGTATAAATAAAGCATACCATTCTGCAACTATGGTATCTAAAAGGAGATTGTTTTATGAGTGTGTATGTTCTTAACTAATACGTAATTGTATAATCCTTGCCCGTTCCAAAAACACCTGATCAACAGGTGCTCTTTGTGTTGAACGAAAGCAGGGGTAGTTAAGAACAGGCATACCCGATGATCAAAGGGAGAACTATGACGCGCCTGTCGTAGTTCTTTTTTTATCTTTAATCTGCAGAATGGTTGGTTGAGCAGCCACAGCAGGGAGGAGTATATCCGCCTGCTGTGGTTTTTTTGTATGTAAAAATAAATAAAGGAGAATGACCATTGAATAAACAAGCGATTCACAAATTAGGGTTTGATCAGATCGTGAAAGAAATCAGCTCTTATGCGTTAACGAATAAAGGAAAACAAACGATTCAAGCATTAGAACCAATGACGGAGCGGAGGCGGATCGAACGGTCGTTTCAGGAAATTAAAGAAGCCGCTGCGATTCTTACCCTCAACTCAAGCGTTCCGATTTATTCGCTTGATTCCGTCACTCGATCTTTAGAAGAAGGAGAAAAAGGGAGGTACATCCGCGTGGAGGCCCTCAGCCGTATGATCGAATTTCTCGATCACTGCCGTAAGCTGAAAAAGTTTATGGACGATAAAGGGTATGCGGCCCCTACGATTTCCGTTTACGTCGATTCAATGGAGGACCTCACAGAGCTTGAGGAAGAGCTGCGCCGCTGTTTAAAGAATGGGCAGATTGATGATTACGCGACAAAAGCGCTGCTTAAACTGCGCAGAGACCTGCAGCAGGAGCAGACAAAACTGAGAAACCGGGCGCAGGAGCTTTTGAAAAAACGCGCGTCGGTTCTGCAGGAGCAGATGATTGTTGAGAAAAATGGACGACTCACCCTTCCGGTGAAAAGAGAGCACCGTCAAAAGTTGAAGGGGGCAGTGATGGACCAGTCGTCCTCAGGTGCCACGCTTTTTATCGAGCCAGCGGAGCTTGCGGATCGGCAGGCATCCATTGAGCAGCTGAGATTTTCTGAGCAGCATGAAGTGGAACAGATTATGTACTATTTAACAGGCCTCGTCCTTGAGCATAAACCGGCGATTCAGCTTGCCATTGACGTTATGCACCAGTACGATGTGATTTTTGCAAAAGCGAAATACGCAAAAGTGATTGCCGCTCATCCTCCTCAGTTAAATGAAGACAACGTCATCTCGCTCATTGATGCACGGCATCCGCAGCTCGGTCAAGAAGCGGTCCCTTTAACGATTACCATGAAGGAAAAGGATCAGGCTTTAATGATTACAGGGCCGAATACAGGTGGTAAGACCGTTACGCTGAAAACAACAGGCCTGCTGACGATGATGGCCCAGGCCGGATTATGGATTCCGGCAAGCGCAGCGTCCAATGTAATGATTTATGACGACATCTTTTGCGATATTGGCGACGGGCAGAGCATTGAAGCCAACTTAAGCACGTTCAGCTCCAGACTCGTCAATATTATTGACATTCTCCGAAAAGCGGGGTCGTGTACACTGGCTTTAATCGATGAGATTGGCTCAGGAACGGAGCCGAATGAAGGCATGGGTCTGGCCCAGGCGATTTTAGAGCAGCTTGTTGAGAAAAAAGCAAAGCTTATGGTAACGACGCATTTTACCGAGATGAAGGAGCTTGCGAACAAACGCGAAGATTTTATCAATGGATCGATGTCATTTGATTTAGAAACGCTGCAGCCGACGTATCGACTCGTGATCGGCGAAGCAGGAGAGAGCCAGGCCTTTCAAATTGCATTAAAGCTCGAACTCCATCCATCCATTATTGAGCGGGCTCATGAAGTCACCTATCAGGAAAAGGGAAGCTATGCTGTAGAGGAGTCCCTTTTGAAGAGCAATGAAATGAAACAGCAAATCATCGTGAACCGTTATGTGAAAAAGAAACCAGCCGCTCCTAAAGAGAGCGCTGTGACTCACTTTAACATGGGTGACAACGTGAAAGTGAAAGCGACAGGAGAAACGGTGATTGTTTATAAAGGACCGGACGAAAATGGCGACTATATCGTGCAGCAGAAGGGAGAAAAGCTGAAGATCAATTATAAACGTCTAGAGCTCTATATCCGTGCAGAAGAGCTATACCCGGCGGATTACGATTTTGATATTATTTTTAAATCAAAGGAATATCGTAAAGTGAGGAAGCAGCTCGATCGTAAGCATGTCGAGGGGCTGACAATTGAGGATGAGGACTTTAAGCGTTAATTAAAAACCAGCATGCGATGAATATAAGTAGGAAGATTCCGACGCCGAGCATACTGTAGCCATACCCTTTCCATTCGGAGACCTTTTCTCCTTTCCATCGTTTAAGGTCCGGATAAATGAGGCCGATCCCCCAGAGGGAGAGAGTACCGATCATCATTAAAAAAGCAATTAGGATTTCCATGAGTTCACTTCCTTTGTTATTAAATAGACAAGTGAGCTGAAGATGAAACATGTTTTAACTCAGCTTGTAGAGAAGCCTTCGCTTTCTCTTCTATAAGAGTGTCGCCGTTTCCTGAAACCCTTTTTCACCAGTCAGAGATGATGCTGTTTCATCTGCATAATTTTCTGAAAATGACTATTGACTTTATCTCGTACCTTGTGTATATTATTTACAATTATAGAAAAGCCAAGAAGAGGACACGGGTTATGTGCAGCGGTTGAAAGAGAGGGGAGAAAAGGTGAGAGCTCCCTAGCCTGACGCAGATAGCTTACCACCTCGGAGCTGTGCTGGGGAAGCTTGAGTAACCAGCATCGTCCTCGCAACGTTATTGCGCCAATTAAGCGGTACCATTTCAGTGGTATCATTTGGGTGGAACCACGGGTTATGTTTCCAACGCACTCGTCCCTTTTTATAAGGGATGGGTGCGTTTTTTAATGAAAAATACATAGCGTAGATGAGGACAATAGTTTTTCTGACCGGTTAACAGAGAGGGGTGAGGGCTGAGATCACCCTAACGCAGGAGAATCACTTACCCCCTTGGAGCTGCACTGGTGAAGGAATAGTAATCAGTGCCGTCTTAACGACGATACCGTTAGTAATGAAGCCGCTTCGTCTTAGGTTTGGACGGGCGGAAAATTGGGTGGAACCACGGGTAGAACACACACTCGTCCCTGTTTAGGGAGAGTGTGTGTTTTTTATTTTGAGGTGTAGTTAAGCCGAATTCAAAAGGAGTGGTTCACATGAATGAAGAGAAAGTGCTTGTAAAGTTCCCTGATGGAAGCCAGAAGGGTTATCAGATAGGGGTGAGTCTTGAGGAGATAGCCGGATCGATTAGTTCGAGTTTGAAAAAGAACTCCGTAGCCGGCAAAGTGAATGGGGAACTGTATGATATGAAACGTAGCATCGGGCATGATGCAGAAATCGAATTGTTTGACCTTCATTCGCCTGAAGGCTTGGAAGTCATGAGGCATTCAGCCGCACATTTACTAGCCCAGGCTGTGAGACGTTTATATGGCGACGTTCATTTAGGTATCGGGCCGGTGGTGGAAAACGGATTTTACTATGATATCGATATCGTTCAATCTCTGCCAGCAGATGATCTGCCCCAGATTGAGAAGATGATGAAAAAAATTATTTCGGAAAACCTTGAAATTAGCAGGGAGGAAATTTCACGCAGAGAAGCGGAAATTCTTTTTGCCGCTGAGCCGTTAAAGCTTGAGCTCCTGCAGAGCATTCCCGTTGACGAAGTTGTATCGGTGTATCGCCAGGGGGAGTTCGTAGACTTATGCCGCGGCCCTCATGTACCGTCGACAAAGTACATTAAAGCTTTTCGGTTAACGCATGTGTCCGGTGCTTACTGGAGGGGGAACAGTGATAATCAAATGCTGCAGCGTATTTATGGTGCTGCGTTTGCCTCTGCCTCTGAATTGGAGGAATATTTTCATTTTGTCGAGGAAGCGAAGGAAAGGGATCATCGGAAGCTGGGCCGGCAGATGGAACTGTTTATGTTCTCAGAAGAAGCTCCAGGCATGCCTTTTTATTTGCCGAATGGTCAGGTGCTGCGTAATGAGCTTGCAGCGTATTTAAGAAAAGTCCAGCACCAATATGATTATGAGGAGGTCCGTACTCCAATTATGATGAATCAGCGCCTGTGGAAGCAGTCGGGCCACTGGGATCATTATAAGGAGAACATGTATTTCTCAGAAGTGGATGATCAAAATTTTTCGCTAAAACCAATGAACTGCCCGGGTCACATGATGATATTTAAAGATAAGCTTCATTCTTATCGTGACCTGCCGATCAGGATGGCGGAATTTGGTCAGGTGCACCGTCACGAGTTCAGCGGTGCTTTAAATGGGCTGCTTAGAGTACGTACATTCTGCCAGGATGATGCTCATATTTTTGCTGCAGAAACGCAGGTAGAGCAAGAGGTTAAGAGGGCTCTGCAATTAATTGATGAAGTATACAGCACGTTCGGTTTTCAATACAGCTTTGAGCTTTCGACTCGTCCGGATGATTATATGGGGGATAAGGCACTTTGGGAGGATGCGGAACAGGCTCTGGAAAATGTGCTGGGTGATTTAAATTACAGCTATAACATTAATGAAGGCGATGGGGCTTTTTATGGTCCTAAAATAGATATTCATATAAAAGATGCTCTCAATCGAAGCCACCAATGTGCGACGGTTCAGCTGGACTTTCAAATGCCTGAAAAATTTGACCTTTCCTATGTGAACGAGCGTAATGAAAAAGTGCGCCCTGTCATTATTCATCGTGCAGTATTTGGTTCGATCGACCGGTTTCTCGGTATTTTGATCGAGCATTTCGGCGGAGCATTTCCCGTCTGGCTCGCTCCTATTCAAGTGAAAGTAATCGGTGTATCGAACGAAGTCCACAACAAATACGTCCAAGAAGTTAAAGACCAGCTGAAGAGGGCGGGGATCCGCGTAGAAGCCGATAGTAGAGAAGAGAAATTAGGATATAAAATACGTGAGACTCAAATGAATAAAGTTCCTTATGTGCTGGTAGTGGGTGATCAAGAGATGGAATACCGGTCAGTTAATGTAAGAAAATACGGGCAGAAAGAATCCGAGAATCTTAAATTAGATGAATTTATACGTGCCGTTAATCATAAAATCACGGCTAGGAGTCTGAAACTCTAGGTATGCCGCGGTTGGTTCCTTTATCAGGAGCTGACCGTTTTTTATTGGCAAAAATTAGATTGCTTTTTCATAAGAAAAGGCTTACAATAAAAATATAATATCAGGTCATCTGATGACCTTACTTTTAAAAGAAGAGCAAGTGCTGGAGGGAGACCATATGCTGTTGCTGGTAGCGTTTAGTGCAATTATTACACCGTTTGTTTTTCTCGTTCTGTTGCGGATGTCGGCGAAAAAGGGGATGTTCTTCAGTGCGCTCATCGTACTTTCTTTAGCTTTTACAGTATGGGGAATGGATGCGGCAGTGATCGCTGCTTCCGTTCTTGAAGGTGCTCATAAGACGTTGACGATTCTGCTTATTTTATTCGGTGCGATTGTTCTGTTAAATACGCTGCGGCGGACAGGTGCTGTGGACCGGATTAATCAGGGGTTCCGCAGCATCTCTACAGATATGCGTGTTCAAGTAATTATTGTCGCCTTTTTGTTTGGTTCGTTAATTGAAGGGGCTTCCGGATTTGGCACACCTGCTGCGGTTACAGGGCCGTTAATGGTGGCCCTTGGATTTACTCCGATGGCTGCTGCGGCTCTTGCTTTAATAGCGGATAGTTCAGCTGTGTCTTATGGAGCGGTCGGAACGCCGATTCAAGTGGGGTTAAGCAACTTACCTGAGGCCGGGATTCCATTTTATAAAGAGATAGGAGCACAAGTCGCGTTTATCGATTTATTTGTCGGTACGTTCGTTCCATTTGTATTGGTGATTGTACTTACGCTGTTTTTTGGTAAAAGAAAAGGATTTAAAGATGCATTTGAATTATTTCCGTGGGCATTTTTGGTCGGTATTTCCTACACGTCTTCCGCGTGGCTGTACGCGACGTTGTTTGGACACGAATTTGTAGCGATTTTAGCTTCTTTGACTGCCCTTATTGTCGCAACTACGACTGCAAGCAAGGGGTTCCTGCTGCCGAAAAGAAATTGGCAGGACGCACTGGCGGAGGATGCGGAAGAAGTGAACGAGACGTCTTCCATGCCTTTAGTCACCGCGTGGTCTCCTTATTTAATTATTGTCGTCTTACTATTAGTCACACGCATCATTCCCGCCGTTAAAAACGCAGCAATGTCGTGGGTCGATCTTACATGGGTGAATATCCTTGGTGTGGAGGGCATTACATCGAAATGGGAAGTCCTTTATTCTCCGGGAACGGTGCTTGTCGCTGCCGCTTTACTTGCGGTCGCCATTCAGCGAGCCTCCTTCCAGCATTTTGTAAAAGCGTCAAAAGAGTCCGTACGGTCAATGAAAGATGCAGCGCTTGCGCTCGCCGCTACGCTTGCACTTGTTCAAGTGTTCACAAATTCCGGTATGAATGCACAAGATTTAGTAAGCATGCCGGAATATATCGCGGAAACACTGGCGGGAAGCTTTGGTCCGATGTGGATTTTAGTCGCTCCATTCCTCGGAGAGCTGGGCTCTTTCATTACAGGGAGTGCGACGGTCTCACAGCTTACGTTTTCCCCGATTCAATATAATATTGCACAAGCGACAGGACTAGATTCCAACACGGTTCTTTCTCTTCAGGTGATCGGCGCATCTGCAGGAAACATGATTTGTGTGCATAACGTAGTAGCTGCAGGTGCTGTCGTCGGACTTTCTGGAAAAGAAGGCGATATTATTCGAAAAACACTGGGACCGGCGCTTCTCTATGGTGCGGCAGCCGGAATTGCAGCCTTGGGAATAAGCTTGTTCATGTAATTTTTGCAGACGCTCTCTATCTCTCCTTTCCTTGTTATTTCCAGTTAAAGAGCCTACAATATAGTAAAACAGGTCATCTGATGACCTAACTAAAGTGTAAGAGAGGTCATAGTTGTGGAATACAAACCCGTTCGTTCGAAAAAAATTTATGAGCAAGTCGCTGATGCTCTGCTTGAATCATTAAAAGAAGGCGACTTGAAGCCGGGAGACAAGCTCGACAGCGTCGAACATTTAGCAAAAAGCTTTAATGTTGGTCGTTCGGCTATTCGTGAGGCCTTGAGTGCTTTACGGGCGATGGGCATTCTTGAGATGCGCCAGGGGGAAGGAACATACGTGAAAGCGTTCGATGCGTCCAGGTTTTCGCTGCCCGTCTCAGTAGCATTTTTAATGAAGCGTGAGGATGTGAAGGATTTGCTTGAGGTACGCCACGTTCTTGAAGTAGGGGCGGCAGGCCTGGCTGCGCTTCACTGTACCGAGGAAGACTTGCAGCCGATGGAGAATGCCCTTCTTGCAATGGAAGAAGCGAAAGGAAACGGCGAGCTGGGCGATCGGGCTGATCTTGAATTTCATGTCGCACTCGTGCAGGCGACGCATAATCAAATGTTTATTCATCTAATGAAGAGTGTCGCGGATATCATGGTGCAGGCAATGAGGGAAACAAGAAAGCTGCTTCATACCAAAGAGGGGACGGAGCGGCTGCTTGAAGAGCACCGGCAGATTTTTGCTGCGGTAGCCGAGCGTAATGAGCAAGGGGCAAAAGACGCCATGTATAACCACTTAAGCCATGTGGAAGCTTCATTAAACCAATATTTAAAAATTTAAACGAGGAAAGGGAGAGGGGCGGAGATGAGAGTATCTTTGTTCATAACATGTTTGTGTGACACGCTGACGCCGGATGTCGGGAAAGATACGGTGCAGCTGCTGGAACGGTTTGGCTGTGAAGTTGATTTTCCTCAAGGGCAGACGTGCTGCGGCCAGCCGGCTTACAACAGCGGCTACGTTAAGGAATCAAAGCAGGCGATGAAGCAGATGATTAGAGCCTTTGAAGCAAGTGAATATGTTGTTGGCCCATCGGGATCTTGTGTGCACATGCTGAAGGAATATCCGAAGGTACTGGACGATGAGCCTGGATGGAAGGAACGAGCAGAAACCCTCGTTCAGAAAACATATGAGCTGACCCAGTTTCTTGTCGATGTGCTTGAGGTAAAAGATGTTGGCTCGACTTTTCAAGGCAAAGCTACGTATCACCCTTCCTGCCATATGACCCGCCTGCTCGGGGTGACAGACGCCCCGCGCATTTTACTTGAGAATGTGGAAGGACTAGAAATCATCGACCTCCCGCTAAAAGAAGACTGCTGCGGATTTGGCGGTACCTTTGCCGTAAAGAATGCAACTGTCTCTGAGCAGATGGTTCATGAAAAAGCTGAACATATCACCGAAACGAAAGCCGAATACTTAATTGGCGGCGATATGGGCTGTCTTATGAATATGGGCGGACGTTTAAGGCGCAACGACAAGGACGTTAAAGTGCTGCATATTGCACAGGTGCTGAACAGTCAATAAGAAAGGAGTGGAAAGATGAGCATAAAAATTGGGAAGCAGACGTACGCGGAGCGGATTCAGGATGGCATAGACAATGCATTTATGCGGCAGGCGGTTTCTTCGGCGCAGGGGCGATTCCGGTCGGGACGTTTGAAAGCCGCGGAAGATCTTGGTGACTGGGAAGAATGGCGCACGCTCGGAGAAGAAATACGCAGCCACACGATGGAAAACCTCGATTACTATTTGCACCAGCTGAGCGAACAGGTGGAAAAGCGAGGCGGCACGGTGTATTTTGCTAAAACGGCAGAGGATGCGAATCAATACGTTCAGAAAATTGCTCGAGAAAAAGAAGCGAAGAAAGTCGTGAAATCAAAGTCGATGGTGACGGAAGAAATCGGCTTAAATGAAGCGTTGGAAGAGAGCGGGTGTGAGGTCGTCGAATCTGATTTAGGCGAGTGGATTCTCCAATTGGATGAAGATCCGCCTTCTCACATCGTGACCCCTGCCCTGCATAAAAACAAAGAACAAATTCGTGAAACATTTGTGGAGAAGAAAGGCTATACAGGATCGGATCAGCCGGAAGAGCTCGCCGCGTTTGCGCGAGAGCAGCTCCGGCAGGATTTTCTTTCAGCTGATATCGGTGTGACCGGGTGTAACTTTGCTGTGGCTGAGTCCGGTGCTGTCACCCTTGTAACAAACGAAGGCAATGCGCGTATGGTCACATCGCTTCCCGATACGCAGATTTCCGTTATGGGAATGGAGCGGATTGTGCCCACGTGGGAGGATCTTGAAGTGGTGGTTAGTTTATTAACCCGGGCCGCTGTCGGACAAAAGCTGACGAGTTATATTACGGCGCTGACAGGGACGAGACTGGAAGAAGAAGTCGATGGACCCGAGGATTTCCACCTTGTCATCGTGGATAATGGCCGCTCGAAGATTCTCGGCACGGAGTTCCAGTCGGCTCTGCACTGCATTCGCTGTGCAGCCTGCATTAATGCCTGCCCGGTATATCGCCACGTCGGCGGTCACTCATACGGCTCCATTTACCCTGGACCGATAGGCGCAGTGCTGACCCCGCTGCTTGACGGCTATGAAGATCATAAAGATCTGCCGTATGCCTCGACGTTGTGTGCAGCCTGCACCGAAGCTTGTCCGGTCAAAATACCACTTCACGAGCATTTAATCCGTCACCGGGAAATTATTGTAGAGCGCGAGAATATGGGATCAAAAGCAGAAGGCGTCATGATGAAGGGTTATGCAAAATGGGCTTCCACTTCAGCTGCCTACAAGCTGAGTACGAAAATGGCGCACACAGCTTTAAAGCCGTGGACAGAAGATGACTACATCTCAAACGGACCGGGACCGCTTAAAGGATGGACGGACTCAAGGGACTTCCCTGCTCCTGCCCGGCAAAGCTTCCGCAGCTGGTACAAACAACGGGAGAAGAGGAGGAATGACGGATGACCATTCATCACCGCGAGAGTTTTTTAGATGAAATTGCTGAGCAGCTCGGCAGGCCGCGGCGGACAGAAGTTGAACCGCCGGTCTACTCTGTGCAACCCCAGGATCGCGTGCTTGCAGGGGCAACGGCAGATGAACTCGTCGACGTATTGGAGAAGCAATGTGAAGTCATTCATACCAACCTGGAGAAAGCCACCGTTGAAACCTTACCCGAAGTTTTACGTGAGGTGCTGAAAGCTTATGACGTCCGTTCGGTCGTAGCGGCAGGAGGGCCTCGTAATCAAGTGAGCGGCATGGATACGTTTTACGATCAGTTAAGCGGCGAAGGCTATGAGGTGCGTGTATGGGATGAACAGGAAGGCCGGAGCAATGTGGAATTTGCCGAACGCGCCGGCGCCGGCATTGTGTTCAGTGACTTAACACTTGCCGAATCAGGGACCGTAGCGCTGTTTAACGATCGATTTAACGGCCGCTCGATCAGTCTTCTTCCTGAAACCTTTATCGCAATTGTTCCTAAAAGTACGCTCGTGCCGCGCATGACCCAGGCAGGTAGGCTGATTCACGCCGAAGAAAGCAAAGGAAACCCTGTGTCCTCCTGCGTCAGCTTCGTAACAGGACCGAGCAACAGTGCGGACATTGAGATGAACTTAATTGTCGGTGTTCACGGTCCTGTAAAAGCAACCTATATCGTTGTGGAAGATATGTAGTATGTTCCATCATAAAAAATCAGCCTTCGCATGGTGCGCGTCGGCTGATTTTTTTATTCATTTAAAACACTTTCCTCTAATACTTCGGACTTGTCTCCGTGCACCTTCTCTATGTGTCCTTCCCCCCAGGCGCAGAGAGAATCCAGTATACTTTGTAAGCTCCATCCATAGTCGCTTAATTCATATTCTACTTTCGGAGGTACTTGATTATAAATGATGCGGTTGATTACGCCGTGATCTTCGAGCTCGCGCAGCTGCTGAGTGAGCATTTTCTGCGTAATGTTCGGCATCAGGCGCTTCAGTTCACTCGTTCGTTTCTTCCCATAGGTTAAATGACAGAGGATCACACATTTCCATTTACCGCCAATCACTTCCAAGGTTGCTTCTACGCCTATATTGTATTTCTTTTTCTCCAATATATTTTTCCTCCTTCACAGGTACTAAAAAGTACCTATAGTACTTTAAGGTATCTATAGAACTTTAAAGTGCGTACTTCCTTTTATTTTAACTATAGATCATACTAACACTTGCCGGCAATAAAATATATCTTTTTAGGAGGAAAGTTCATGAGTGTTGATAAAAAGAGAAGCTTTCTCGGTCTTCTCGCTTTAGCGGTGAGTGCGTTTGCTATTGGGACGACTGAATTTATTAGTGTCGGACTTTTACCTCTCATTTCAGAGGATTTAAATATATCAGTGAAGACAGCAGGTTTAACCGTTTCGCTCTATGCTCTTGGTGTAACCTTTGGAGCGCCGATCCTGACATCATTGACTTCGAGGATGTCGAGAAAATCTTTATTATTATGGATTATGGTGATCTTTATTATCGGAAATAGTCTGGCGGCTGGAGCAACAAGTGTAGGGGTACTCCTTTTTGCCCGTGTCATCTCCGCTTTTTCTCACGGCGTATTTATGTCGATTGGGTCTACTATTGCTGCTAATTTAGTTCCGGAAAATAAAAGAGCGAGCGCGATTTCCATTATGTTTACCGGGCTGACCGTGGCGACTGTTACAGGGGTGCCTTTTGGGACATTTCTTGGTCAGCAGTTCGGCTGGCGAATCGCTTTTCTAACGATTGTCGGGATTGGGGTTATTGCTTTAATCGCCAACAGCGTTCTTATTCCATCGGGATTAAAAACGGGAGCTCGTACGTATTTACGTGATCAAGTGAAGCTTATTACGAATGGACGTCTGCTGCTCGTTTTTACCATTACCGCATTAGGGTACGGTGGAACATTTGTAGCGTTTACGTATTTATCTCCTTTATTACAGGAAGTAACAGGATTCAGCGCCAATACCGTTACCGTCATCCTGCTCGTTTATGGCATTGCGATAGCCATTGGAAATATGACAGGCGGGAAGTTGGCAGACCATCATCCCGTACGGGCGCTGTTTTTCATGTTTATCATACAGGCCGTCGTATTGTTTACCGTCTCGCTGACAGCTCCATTTAAAGCTGCAGGGTTAATCAGTATCGTCCTGATGGGGTTGTTTGCCTTTATGAATGTACCGGGACTTCAAGTATATGTCGTGACGCTTGCCGAACGTTTTGTTCCAAGTGCAGTCGATGTAGCCTCGGCTATTAATATCGCTGCTTTTAATGCAGGAATCGCGATTGGTTCGTATTTAGGCGGGATTATTACGGAATCTATTGGTCTTATTCATACAGGATGGATTGGTGGTGTGATGGTTACATCAGCTGTATTACTCACAGGATGGAGTTTAAAACTCGAGAATAACGATCGATTGCAGAGAAATTTTACAGAGAAAAAAGCTTGCTAAATTAAAGGAGGAAATGAAAATGAAACAAAATGTACAAGACACAACCACATTATCCAATGGAGTAAATATGCCGGGACTCGGTCTTGGAGTGTTTAAAGTAGAGGAAGGGCCTATCCTTGTGGAAGCTGTAAAATCGGCTATCCGCCACGGTTACCGCAGCATTGATACCGCAGCCATTTATGGAAGCAGGCGTCGGTCAAGGAATTGCAGAAGGACTTAAAGAAAATGGAGTCGATCGTAAAGATCTTTTTGTAACGTCAAAAGTATGGAATGACGACCTGGGATATGATGAAACGATCGCTGCTTTTGAAACGAGTCTTAGTAAGCTTGGATTAGATTATTTAGATCTATATTTAATTCACTGGCCGGTGGAAGGAAAATACAAAGAGGCGTGGCGTGCTCTTGAGACACTGTATAAACAAGGCCGGGTTAAAGCTATTGGTGTTAGTAACTTTCACATTCATCATTTAGAAGAGGTGATGAAGGACGCAGAGATCTCACCAATGGTTAATCAAGTAGAGCTCCACCCCCGATTGACTCAAAAGGAACTGCACGATTTCTGTCAAAAGCATGCGATTCAGCTGGAAGCCTGGTCGCCGTTGATGCAGGGGCAGATTCTAGAAAACGAGGTCCTTCAAGACCTGGCTGCTCGATATGGAAAAACAACTGCTCAAATTATTGTGCGCTGGAACTTGGAGAATGAGATCGTGGTCATTCCTAAATCAACGAAAGAACATCGTATTCTTTCAAATGCGGATGTGTATGATTTCGAACTGTCTGATGAAGATAGAAATCCAGACAACTTTGATTTTTAATATACACGGACTGGTAGAAAATTGAATAAAGCATAAATAATCCGAACGATTTTGTTAAATCAGTTCGGATTATTTATGTTGCATCGTATGCCGGGTACCAGGTACCGAAATTCACACTCAGCACTTCGCTCTTTTACAGCTTTCCGGTACCTGCTACCCTTATGCTAGTAAAAATAAGGGTATGGACGATACGGCTGATAGTTCACAGGCTGCTGGTACGGCATCATCTGAGGCTGCTTTTCACAATCCGTATAAGGTCCGATATAGGTGGTCGGCTTCACAGGAGCAGTTGTTTCTTTCCATTTCTTTTCATCCATGCAATACGTGTGAGCCATTACATTCGCCGGCGTGAATTTTAATATATCTGACCCGAGGATAACCTCCGGCGTATCGGCATCAAATATGGCAAGCAGATGTGTATTTTCCTTAGTTGCTGTTTCATAATGCCACCATCCTTTGGGGACATTCGCCACTTGCCCTGGCGTAATGGAGAAGTTAAGAATCTCCTTCGTAAAAGGGTTTAACATCGATACGACAGCCGCTCCAGATATACAGTAAACCAATTCAGCGGCATTTTGATGGTAGTGAGGCTCAACGACGTTGCCTGGACTTAAGAAGATATCTAACAGCGATACATTTTGCAGCGTATTTAATTGCTGAATGCCTAAAATATTAATATAGTTTTGCTGATCTTTTACAAAAAGCGGACTCTGATTGACGTCAAACGTAAATTGGGCAGATGGGGACGTATAATCAATAGAAGAGCTCATTCTAATTTCCTCAATTCTTACTTATTATTTAAAATCTTACACTCACCTTCACTAAATCCTGTATACTTCCATCCTTAGCACTTCTCGTATAGACCCACAATTCCCCGGAAGGAGCAGCAGGCAGGCGTTCAAAATTCAAAGATTCAGAGAACGAACCATAGGAGGGACCGCCGGCAGAGGTTTGACCTGCTGTTTCTCGAATAATGTTCTGGCCGCTGCTGTCTTTTAATTGATAGAGAATACTGCCTTCAAAAGCACGTGCGTATCCGCTTAACGTTTGCCCATCGCGCACCTTACTTCCGGGAAAAGGGCGGAGAACGATCATATTTCGCGATGATGGATAGGGAATGATTAATTGATAGCCTGGAAAGATCACGTCGGGAGAAAAGCCGGGCCGGTTTTGATTCGCTTGAAGAACGGCAGATAGAGAGAAGCCAAGCTGCTGAGAAATGCTGTTTAATGTATCGCCTTGCACGACTTCATAGATAAAAACAGGAACACGAATCACCTGGCCGATGTAAATAAAATCAGGGTGTTGGATTTCAGGGTTTAATCCTTGAATTAAATCGGTACTCGCTGAATAATTTTGTGCAAGTTGATAGAGTGTATCTCCCTGGCTGATAATTTGATTGACTTGATTATGATGAAAAACGGGAATGACGAGGACCTGCCCTGGATAGATGAGACCGGGATCGGTAAAAGGCGGGTAGAGGGCATTAGCCGATTCGATTAAAGGAACTTGACTCCCCAGCCTTGCCGCAATGGAATATAACGTATCGCCCGGCTGAACCGTATAAATAAAAAAAGACCGATCAACAATTGCCATCTGCTTCACTCCTCTGTTTTCAGAGCTGTATGCTCCATCGTATTCGTTTCTTGACATAGAGGTGAGGAAAGAGTCCAATGAGTTCAAAAAAACCGCTGCCAAGAGGGGACTGCTGAAAAACTGAAAACGGTCTGTATGGTTTTATGTCCATACAGACCGTTTTGTCTTAAGGAAACATATATATTTGAAAGCTTTTGTTTCCGTGACCTCTTAAACCTTTTATGGCTTTAAGTAAATAGCTTCGAGTGGAGGATCCCCTCCTGCAAGCCCGACAGCTACAGCCGTATAAGACTGATTAGGATTTAAGGAAACATCCGGAATATCAAGCGCAACGTTAGAAGAACCAGCCACTCGGACTTCCAAATCTGCCGTGGTGGGTGAAATTGTTACATAACGGGTCGATTTACCGAACGGAACATTACGGAAAAGCACGTCTCCACCTTTTACAGCGATATCAACAGCAGGGGCGTCAGGGGATAAGTGCCAGAATTTCAACTTGGCTTTTCCAGGAGAGACTCCTTCACTATCTACAGCAGCCATAAGCTGCAATTCTTCTACTGGACCAGCCGCTGCTGCGGTATACATTTTTCCAGAAGCTACCTCTACCATCTGAGATAAAACAGGAGCGCTCGATTCTCCTTCTGGAAATATATCAATTTGATAGTGGCCCGCCGGCATACTTAAATAATCACTGTATTGTTTGTAAGAAATCCCTTGCAGCACTTGTTGTCCATTTACATAAACATCAACGGCAGGTGCATCTGGAGAGGCATGCAGGACACGTACCCTCGAATTTCCATCCATACCTAAATTGTTCTGCCGCTGATTCATCAACTGCTGCATGCATTCAAAATGTTTTTGATAGTAATACATGTGTTTATTCGGATCAATGTACTTATAATAATTTGACATTAAATCATATTGAGCAGCTTGCCGTGCTAGTTGATCGGCGTTTTGATGATACATACGCGTTCTCCTCTCATACGAAGTACCATCAATAGCCTATTCATCCTATGAAAAAAGTAGAGCTTGATGTTTAACTGCTGCGGGAAGAAGGGGCAACCGCATAACCGATTCGACGAGTGATCCACCCGGCTGCTAAAGCGGCTGACACACTAAGCATCAGCTCCTCTGTAAGAGCTTTACCGACTTGATAACCGACCGCAATCATAATTCCTGTAATAATACCGATCACCATATGATGACTTTTGTGCTCATTCACTTTCAAAAGCTCCTTTACATGTGTTTGGTTTCAGCTTTACCACCTCTCCTTTTCCTCATACAAAAACGAATGAATTTAAACAAACGGCAAAACGGCAGCAGAGAAGGAACATTCCAGGGTTGTTTAATTTGTCCAGGAAATAATTAAATGGCAAGCAGTGGAGATATATCTTTTAAGTCCAGATCCAGCGTCATATGCGACCTGTGGCAGGTGATTTTGTTTCTGCCTTTGTTCTTCATAGAGTTAAGAATTGACATCTTCTGTAGAAGTGGTATTTTGAAAAGTGTTCCACTTCGGCGTTCGAAGGAAGAAGCAGAATGTAGTTAGGAAAGAAAGGTTATGGATATGAAAATCATAAAGACAATTATACAACTAGCCGTATTGTACGGCATTTATTTTTTAGGTGAGGGCATCCAGTCTCTCTTGCAGCTCCCGATCCCTGGAAGCATCATTGGTCTGCTTCTCCTGTTTACGGGTTTAGCTTTTCACATTGTTCCGGTGGAATGGATTGAAGATGGGGCGCGGTTAATCTTAACGTATTTGCCGCTGTTTTTTATTCCGGCTACGGTGGGGGTTATTAACTATCCTGATTTCCTGTCCTGGACAGGAATGCTGCTGGTGATCATTGTCATCATTAGTACATTGGCCACCATGGCAGCGGCGGGATGGGTCAGCCAGTTCTTCCAGCTGAGACAGAGCAGAAAGGAAGCGAAGTAGTATGTTTGCCATATTCATGATTGCTTTTACAATCGGTACCTTTGTATTGATGAGCCGGCTGTACGCTCGCTTGTACAATCCTTTGTTTGTACCTGTGCTTACTTCAACCCTTATCATTGCTTCGACTCTTGTTATCTTTCAAATCCCGTATGAAAGTTATATGACAGGAGGCAAGTGGATTGATTCATTTCTAGGACCGGCTGTTGTCGCACTGGCCTATCCGATGTACCGGCAGAGAAAAGACATTTCCAAATACATGCTTCCGATTATGATGGGCGTGCTGGCCGGGCTGTTTACCGCATTAACGACCGGATACTGGTTTGCCAAACTGGTTGGGGTGGATCGTACGTTTCTCTTAACGATGATCCCGAAATCGTTAACGACCCCGGTGGCCATTCCCGTGGCTGCTGAAATCGGCGGTATTCCTTCAATGGCGATTGTTTTCACAATGGTTGCTGGCTTTACCGGGATTGTAGCAGGACCATTGTTCCTTCGATTAATAGGAATAAAAAGTGCGCTTGGCATGGGAATGGCATTTGGCAGTGCTTCCCATGCGCTTGGAACGTCGAAAGCTTTTGAATACGGACAAGAACATGCTTCGATGAGTTCTGTAGCTATGAGTTTAAGTGCGGTGTTTGGATCGGTGATCGGGCCGTTATTTGTGTGGATATTCCATATTTAATGTAAAACTATGAAAGACCCGAACCATTCTTTGGAATTGGCCCGGGTCTTTCGCTATTTAACAGAAAGGGGCTTGTCACCCACACTCTTTTTTAATTTATTCTTTCTGATATTCTTTTTCTGTGCCGTCTTCAAAAGTTACGTCCAGCTCGAACTCTTCATAATTGTCATCAAGAGAAAAACCGTCTAGAACTTCTTGAATAACGTCTTCATCTGCTGTTTCTTGATCAAACGTAAATTCGTCAAAAACAGGAGCCAGCTCATTCATCGCCTCGTCACCAGACAGGTCTTTGTCATTCATTTCATCATTTAACTCTGCCTCAGTGCCATCATCTTCTTTTTCATAATCAGCTTCAAAAGACTGATCACTATAATCTACCTCGAGTTCGAAATTTGTGAATGCATAGGAGTGATCTTCACTGCTGTCTCCGCCTTCTTCACTCGTGCCATTTTCACTGTTTCCTTCTTCTTCACTCATGCCATCTTCATTTTCGCTGGCTCCATTATCACCGCCGCTCTCTTCATTTTCCGAAGTTTCATCTTCAGGCGGGTCACTGGTTTCATCGTTATCACCACAGCCAGCCAGGATAAATATGGCCATAAGTGCCATTAATGACATTTTAAAATAAGTATTCAATTTATACTCCTCCTTTTTGAAACTAAGGGTAGTTTATCCAGTATTACCAATTATAAAACATAAGAATTGGTTCACGGAGAGCTCCCATTGCCTTTCGAAGTTGATTGGTGCAGGATAGAGGAATATAATGGCTATAGAAATGAAAATCATTCATATAATTGAGTCCTGCTCGTAAGCTTTTTGGCTGCCGGCGGGTTTTTTTGATAGTAAAGGGGTATTGATCATGGTTTATTTATGGGTGGGAGCCGCAGGTTTCCTGGGTGCATGCCTGCGATATATCATTGGAGTTCTTCTCTATGATGTGGATGTCTATTTTCCGTATTCTACATTGTCGGTTAATTTAATCGGCAGTTTCCTGCTGGCATGGTTTACCTTTGAGCTAGTGCATAAATATGCCGTTTCACCTGCGCTGAAAGCAGCGATTGGAACAGGCTTTGTTGGTTCATTTACCACCTTTTCAACGTTAAGTGTGGAAACGGTGGCGTTATTTGAAAGGGGAAGCTTTTTATTAGGTCTTCTTTATGTTGCAGTTAGCATTGTAGGCGGACTGTTGTTCTCAAGACTGGGTTATTCTATCGGGAAAAGGAGGGGGACGGTTTGAGCGTCGTTCAATTATTACTTGTCGGGGCTGGGGGATGTGCCGGCGCAATTTTGCGCTTTGCCTTCAGCCAATTTGTGAATAAAAACTATTCCTTTCAATTGCCTGCAGCTACGCTAATCGTAAATTTAGCCGGCTCCTTCTGCCTGGGACTCATTGTTGGAACGGAAGCCTCTCAAACCATCTATCTTCTGTTCGGAACAGGGGTGATGGGATCATTAACCACTTTCTCCACTTTTAAATTGGAAGGCATTCAGCTTCATCTCGATAAAAAGTGGAAAACCTTCGTTCTTTATCAAGTTATTAGCTATGGCGGCGGAATTTCTCTTGCTTTTCTGGGTTATTTTATTGGGAGAATGTTATAAAAAAGCGTCTGCTACATTAATCTGGAAATAAAAGCTGTCGCGATCCCAAAGTAAATCAATAATGATAGAATATCATTAATAGTTGTAATTAAAGGACCGGAAGCCACTGCAGGATCCACTTTAAATTTATATAAAATGAGTGGAATTACTGTGCCGGCGATCGTGCCAATAATTAATGTCAGCAGCAGGGAAACGCCGACCACTAAACCAAGGGTTATATTGCCGCGCCAGACATAGGCGATAATCGATATAAGAACGCCGCAAGTCAAACCAATAATAATGCCCACCCATAATTCTCTAAGGATCAATCGTACCACTTGTTTAACATCTAAATCCTCTGAAACAAGTCCCCGAACGACGACAGCCAGGGACTGTGTCCCTGTATTGCCGGTCATGCCCGCAATCATCGGCATGAAGAAAGCAAGCGCAACCACGGTCTCTAACGTATTTTCAAATCGACTAATAATACTTCCGGAGATAAGGCCGATAAACAGCAGTAAAATTAACCATGGCAGACGGCGGTAAGCAGCAGTGACCGGCTTTGTATTAAAGTCAATCGCCTTCCCGGATGCAGATAACTTTTCAATATCTTCATTGGCTTCCTGATAAACCACATCTAATATATCATCTACGGTAATGACCCCGACCAGTTTATTATCCTCTTCAACTACGGGTAAGGAGACAAAGTCGTAGCGGCTGATGATACGGGCTACCTCTTCCTGGTCGGTCATGGTTTCAGTTTTGACGACCCTGCTGAACATGAGATCTTCCACTTTATCCTGAAGCTCACCCAGGATTAAGTCTTTGTAGGAGACAACGCCTACTAACTTTTTGTCATCATCGATCACATACAAGTAGTTCAAGTACTCAGCCAGTTCAGCAAAATCCTTCAGCTTTTCCACGGCTTCACGGACCGTATAGTGCTGTGGAATCCATACGTAGCGATTGTTCATAATTCTCCCGGCGGTTTCCGGCGGGTAGTTCATTAAGTTCTGGACGACCTGTGATTCCTCATCTTTCATTTCTGATAGCAATTCTTCAATTTTCTCTGGTTCAAGGTCCGTAAGCAGGGAAGCTAAGTCATCATTCTCCATTAAATCTAACACTTTAGATGATTTCTCTATCCCTAGCTTTTGTAAAATATTAAGCTGATCTTCTTGCTTAAGTTCTCTCATTAACTCTGTCAGCTGAGCGATTGGCAAATAAAGCAGAAATTTATTGCGGTGCTTCTCAGGAAGGTGCTGGTACTGCTGAGCCAGGTCATAAGGCTGGAGTTCATCCGCAAGCTCTTGAAAAGCACGCCTTTTTCCGTCTTTAAGTGTTTGAATAAGGGCGAGAGTGATTTCATTTTCTGTCATCGCTAAAGACATAGCCTGACCCCCCTGTTTGAATTGTGTCATTAAAGATCTATGTTACCCTGTATTCTCCTTTTACTAAACATTTTATAAAGTAGCAGCCGGCTGTTCCTGAACGCTTCGTTTGGGAAACGGTTGTGGAATCAGATCAGCAGATAAGTTCACTAAAATTCCGGCAGATATCATCGTAAATACAAGAGAAGAGCCGCCATAGCTTATAAAAGGGAGAGTAATGCCTGTAATAGGCAGCAATCCCGATACAGCTCCTAAATTAAAGGCAGCCTGAAGCATTATTTGAAAGGTCAATCCGATCGCCAACAGCCGTTGAAAATGATTGGTCGCCCGGTTAGCAATATAAACGCCTCGATACATAATAAATACGTAGGATAAAATGACACAGGCCAATCCTAAAATGCCCGTCTCTTCAATGATAATCGCCATGATAAAGTCTGTGTGAGATTCTGGCAGATACCCTGTTTTTTGAATGCTGTTTCCGATACCATTGCCGAACAAACCGCCATTAGCAATCGCAAAATAAGAATTCACCAATTGATAGCCTTCCCCTGAGGGATCATCAAATACATTTACAAACGACAGAAGGCGCTGCATCCGATAAGGAGAGGAATAAGCAAAATAACTGATTCCTACCGCTGCGATACTGCCCAGCATAAATAAATGTTTTCCTTTAACCCCCGAACACAGCACGATAAAACCGCATGAGACGAGGATGAGAGAGGCGGATCCCAAATCAGGTTGTTGAAGGATGAGTAAGAAAATCGCGCCTAGAATTAATAAGGGTGGAAGGACTCCACGTTTAAATTCGTTTATGTAACGCTGTTTTTTCGCATAAATATGAGCAAAATAGATGAGCATACATAATTTTACCGCCTCTGTAGGCTGAAAGATCATCGGTCCAATACCAATCCAACGTTGAGAGTTATTGCGCTCTAACCCAATACCAGGAATGAGAACGAGCAATAATACGAAAAAAGAAAACAACACGAGGAATGGGCTCAATTTTCCATAAAGACGATAGGGGAGAAGAGCAGCTGCCAGGAATGAAAGAAGTCCAATTCCCGCCCAAATGAATTGTCTTTTAAAGAAATAATGGGAATCATTGTAAACTCTATCGGCTAATGGGTAACTAGCACTAAAGACCATAATAATACCGATAGATGCGAGAAATAGTAGAACCGCAACTAACGGTAAATCTATCTTTTTTAACTTGCTAAACATAGGTTCACCTCACAGTTCTTCCAGGGTACAATTAATTAAATTCATTGTTGTCTCTTATAGTGTTATTCAATCTCAGGCTTTATCTGACAGCCCATGAAGCACGTATTGAATGGCTATGGCATCATCTATATAGCCTACTGGGAACATATAATCAGGAATCGCATCCATCGTAAAAATAAAGTAAATAAGCGCACTTCCTAATAAAGCACGTTCCCTGGCCGTGCTTTTTTTATTTTGAAATCGTTCATAGAAGCTTAATAGATGTTGAATATAGGAACCGCCGTTACCAACACTTTTATATTTCTCTTGGAAGTCTTTTAGGATCGTTTGTCTGCCCTCTTCTTTTGATGAGAGGCGCTCGTACTCCGTCAGCCGTTCCTCAATTTCCTCCAATGTAAAGCTTTCAGAGTCACCTGTCATTTGCTGAACGACTGATTCCAAGTCTGATTCAAGTTTATGAAAGGGCTCATATCCAGCAGCTGCCAGTAAATCGCGCAGGGGAACATCGAAGGCATGGGCAAACTTCTCTAAATGATGAAGATTGGCTTCCCGTTTTCCATTAATAATACGAGAAATAGTTGCTGTATCTATAGAGGTTCTTTCACTTAATTTGCGCATTGATAAGTTATTTTTCTTAAGAAGGAGCTTTAAGTGGCTGCCTATCTGACTCCTGTCCTTATATCGGCTCATATGTTTTCTCTCTCCTTAACTGCGATAGTAAAAAAATACATGGATGTTGACATTTTGTCAACACTAAAATAAAAAGGAAGAGCATGGGACAAAACTGAATAAAACATAAAATAATCCGAATGATTTTGTAGAAATCAGTTCGGATTATTTTATGTTAATGAGACTCCACATCATCGCTCCGTCAAAACACTCCGCTTTCCGTGGGCACGGCCTCAGCTTCTGCGGAAAGCAAAGAGCGCTTACCTGTGGGATCTTCGACTCGCGCTGTTCCCCCAGGAGTCTGCGTGTTTTGACTACGCTAATGATCTGCGTGTATACAATCGTTCGTTTTTTGACATCCCTGCTTTAGTTATGTCCCGACCTCGCAGACTGTCGAAAAAGCTAAGATGTACTTCATATGATTATGGAGAAAGGAACAGGAAAAAGCGTCGCTTTCCGCGGGGCAAGACGGAAAGCAGGAGTCAGCTCTTTTTCCGTTCCTTAAAACCTTTAACACTCTCTAACGTCTACAAGCTGAGCTTAAAGGACAAACCTCCTTATGAAGAAGTCGTGTCTTTATTTTCATCCACAAAAAGATGATCACGATAGCGGATCATTCTCATATTCCATTTCGGGTCGACAGATTGATACTCCCCTAACACATTGTACTGTAAAAAAAGATATGGAAAATTCACTTCTGCGCCGAGGCTCATAATTTGGCTTCCGCAAAAGCGGGGGTTTACATCTGTTAGTTTGTAGCCTTTTTCCGACTGAATGAACTGTAAGTTAATAAAACCATTTGTTACAAGCTTTTCTGTAATCGTCGTGGCTGCTTCGATCAGTTCTTCGTTATAAACCACCTTACCATCTAACACAAGCCCGCTGGATACTCCATCACGCTCCCGGGGCACAGCTGTAACGACGTTTCCTTTATGGATAAAAACATCAACACTGTACTCCATTCCTTCCAGGTATTCCATGGCAATCCGGCGTTCGTCAGCTTCTACTTCACAGTAATCTTCTAAATCTATGATTTTATTCTGTCCTTTTTTCAAAGCTTGTAAAAAATTATCGCGGCTTGTTAATATAGCAAACCCCATAGCACCATGACCTTCTACTTGTTTTGCGACGATATATTCATCTTGTGGAAAATGAGTGTCTGCAAGCTGAAGCAGTTCTTTTGGATGGTTAAACCCAACATACCGTGGGACATAGGAAGCCAGGTTCATTTCAATTAAATATTCATAAATGCTTTCTTTATTCATGAGGATTTCAAAATGATTGCTTTGAGGAAGGGCCACTGCAGCCGGAAGTTCTTCTCGAAAGGCTTCATAAATATCAATCTCTTCATGGAGGGAAGGGTAAACCGCATCAATCTCTTCATTTTCGACGATCTCAGCTATCGCTTTCTTGTATTCCCCTTCCTGAGTAAATCGAGGAATTTGATACGTTTTATCACAAAACTGGTTGCCGGAAGTGACGCGTCGTCTGTCGGCTCCAATAATGTAGACGTTATCTTTTTCTCTTAAGCCCTGCAGGATGCCTTGAGCAGTTGGGCCACCTATGCCAGTTACCAAGACGTTCATTCTCTTCATTTGTCATCTCCCTCACTACATTGTCACTATCAAATTTTGCCTAATAAACGGACTAGTCAAAATGATCTATCAATCTATTATATATGTTCATACCCCTGAGTACAAAGAAACAGACTAATATTTTTCATAAAAAAAGTGACCTCTATGACGATGGAAAGCAATAGAGAACACTGGTTATAAAAAAGGTAGATACGTCTCAATTACAATAACTTGAACCATATTTGTTTAAGACTTTACTCGCCTGCTTATGTTGCTAACTTTAGACTGTACCACTTCTTCCAATAAAATAAACCATTTTATAGGCATAAATAAATAAAAAAGCACAATTAATTTACAAAAATGTCAATCGTATGACACTGACCATTTAAAAGTTATTTTGCTGAAAAATTGGGTAAATAGTTTAAATGGGGGTGTTACCATCAACATTCATGACTTGGAAGAGCAAGTGGAGCTTCTGAGAAAAGCGATGCAGGAGCTTTATTTAGAAAATCCTCAAGACCCCCGGCTAGTAAGAATATCACAGTCCCTGGATGAACTTTTAAATGAACTAGACCGTCAAAGGAAAACAGGATGAAAGTTGAGTAAGGTGTCTTGAGGGAGAAGGGGAAAGTATATAATTAAGAGACAGAGGATAGAGAGAGAATGTTTCGCGAAACAGAAAGCTGGAGCCTGGAAGACGAAGGCTCTAGCTTTTTGTTTGTACATGCAATTGTTCTAACCCTCGCAGTAAAAAAACGGTACGCCATTCTGGATGATTTTCAAAAATGTTTCACGTGAAACATTTTGCTGCATATGACATTCATTTTTTATAGTGGTAAAATTTAAATAATTATGAAAAAGGTGGCTGATGATATGAAATACATAAAACAGAACGAGAAAACATTAAATACAGAAGAAATAAACGGCTGATCGTCGAGCGCATAATGCTGCTCAACAAATCAGCGATATTGGAGGAGCATTCATGTTAAACGAAAAAGGATTTGACTTATGGGCAGATCACTACGATAAGACTGTCCAAATAAGTGAAGATAATAACCAGTACCCCTTTGCGGGATACAAACAGATTTTAGCTTATATTTATAACGAAGTGATGCAGCCGCACCAATCAACTATTTTGGATATTGGGTTTGGCACAGGTGTGTTAGCCGCCAAGCTTTATGAGCATAACCACGAAATCATAGGCCTCGATTTTTCAAAGCAAATGATTTCTATTGCGCAATCTAAGATGCCTGATGCACAGCTGATTGAATGGGACATTTCAAAAGGCCTTCCCGGCGAAGTTCACTCGAAAGTTTTTGATTCCATCATTAGCACGTATGCTTTACATCATTTAAGAGAGGAAGAGAAGGTAAGCGTCATTAACGATATACTCCCTCTATTGAAAGAGAACGGGAAAATTTTTATCGGCGACGTTGCTTTTCCAACACGCCGGCAGCTTGAAGCGTGCAGGCTTGAGAATATAGATGTATGGGACGAGGATGAGTTCTATTTTGTCGTCGAGGAATTGAGTGACAGGTTAAAAGGCATCTGTACGTGCAAGTTTCACCCGGTCTCTCACTGCGGGGGAGTCATCGTACTGGAGAAGTGACGAAAAGGGGGGACGATTAATGGAAGCTTGGAATTACATGAGAATTGCCCGTCCAACAAATAAGCTTGAGGAAATGCGGACCTTTTACGAACAAGTGCTGGATCTTGAGAAAATTGGTGAATTTAACCACAATGGTTATCACGGAATGTTGTTTGGTCTGCCTGATCAAAAGGTCCACCTTGAGCTTCTGCAAAGTGAACATAAAACGACAGCAGAAGCTCCGTCGGAAGATCACCTGCTCGTGTTTTATTTTAACTCACTCGATCAAATTGAAGCAATGCGCCAGAAGTTAGTGAGCTATGATATCTATCCTGTAGCACCGGTGAATCCATATTGGAAGGATAAGAGCTATACGTTTGAAGACCCGGAAGGCTGGCGTGTTGTCTTTTGTATCGATATCACAAAGTATAAACAAGGGGAAAGGTTGCAATAAAAAGTGGAAACAAGCTTGGAATAAGTAAAGCCTTACTGAAGACTGAATCGTGAAAACGCCGTTCATTGCGTAGTAGTCAAAACACGCAGACTCCTGTGGGAATGCTCTCTATGCTTTCCAATGTTGTTCTCTGTTGATGGCGCGGTGAGCGTACCCGCGGCAAGCATCCACTGAAAAGCGATTCGTGAAATTCAACTAAGGCTCTTTTAGGTTAGAAAAGAAGAATCTTCAGCAGCGCCTCAAGTGGTATGACGGAGCGATAGTAAATCAATTCCTGGCACGTAAATAATCCGAACTGATTTCAAATAGAATCGTTCGGATTATATTATGCCTAATTCTCCCAGTCTCTTATTTCTTTTAAGCCGCTTCCACTTCAGGCTCTGGATCCCTTTTGGCTGCGTCAATCATAAGAAAAGTAGCAGCAAGGATGTGCATCACCATGCCGACGCCCGGAATCCATCCGATGGCGGAGGCGATAATTCCGAGAATGCTCCCTCTCGTTGGTCCCTTTGATTGCAAGGTTAGAATCAGAGTAACAATGTGTAAAACAAGCATAACCGCTAACGGTATCCATAATAGCGAGATAATAATGGCACCTCCAAGGATGGGGATACCTAGTATAGCTTCAAGTCCGCCTGTTACCCATTTTAAGATTCGTGATGCTGACATTTGATTCCCCCTTAACCCAATTTAGTAACTTTTTGCAGCTTTGGGCCTGTTCCCTCCTTTATAAGAAGTCATGTCAATATACAAATTCTATTCTTATCCGCTCACAATTATGATGGAACACTTTAAGTCTTTAGGCATAGGGAAGGTGTTTACGAGGGAGCTGGCAATAAAAATGGTTTATTGCGTCAAACATGATAAAATAAATGAACATCTTTTATAAGGAGGAGTGTTAGTGAAAGCAGAAGAATATATCAAACAGCTGCAGCTGGAACCTCATCCAGAAGGAGGTTTTTATAAACCCACTTACGCGTCGGAGCTGTCGGCCTCATTTGAACACGGTGAACGTCAGCTTTACACGAGTATTTATTTTTTACTGCGTTCGGAGGATGTTTCCCACCTTCATCGATTACAGTCGGACGAGCTCTGGTATTTTCACGCCGGAAGCTCATTAACTATTCACATGATTACCCCGGCAGGAGAGTATGAGGAAATAACGTTAGGACTGCAGGTGGAACAAGGGGAGGTTCCTCAGTTTGTTGTGCCGAAGCACACGATCTTTGGGTCTTCAGTAAGAGACCAGGACACATTTGCTTTAGCAGGCTGTATGGTATCACCCGGCTTTGATTTTGCAGACTTTGAATTGTTTTCACAGGATGAGCTATTAGGCAGCTATCCTCAGCATGAAAAAGTGATTCGAAAGCTGGCTTATAAGGAAAAAGGTCAGCCCTGAAGCTGACCAGCATGATTTAATAGGATTTATTTTTGTTTAATCGTCCCTCTGTCAATAACCGTAGAGGACGTGTGATTTTCCAGGACTTACTGTTTTGAAGATTTGTCAATCGGTCTTGAAAAAAACTTCTTTCATTAGAAAGAACTTTATTTCTCTGCTTGAGCTGCTGAATTTGTAGTTCTTTTTCCTCTAATTGTTGAGCATTGAATGTTTTTTTCATTTCATCACCTTTCTCCTCGTGTTGTATATGTAAAATCATTTGCTCTAAATCTTCTAAGGCAGGTAGTATAAATTCTGATAACCGTGAAGCGCTGGTGATCGGTCCTAACTTTTGAAAATAGAAAACGATTAATGCATACAAGAAGAATACTTCTTCAATCGGTGGCAGTGTACTGCTGGAAGAATCCCTCAATAAATAAAGGTTTTTCACTTCTTCATACGTGGCTTTTATACTGGTGAAATACCGCGCAATATCGATAAAGTGCGGAGCTGCCGTATACGATGGCCAGTCTATTATTTTTACGGTGCCTTCCTTTCTATCAACCATGAGGTTTTGGAACGCCAAATCCCCGTGCTGTAACGTATAATGTTCCTCAGGACTTATCCGTTGGTATAACTGATTGTCCATAACCGCAGATTGAAGTCTTTTCATTAAGTGCTTGATGGTATTTGAATAATTATATTGTGTAATGATTGTTTGAATCGATTCAAACATTTTTTCATTGTACGTTTTTTCATGGATATGGGTGAAAAAGTGTACGACTGAAATAGCTCGTCCCTTTTTAAATTGAAAAACGTAATTGGGAATAGGGTAACGGCCGATTAGCCGACTGTAAGGGACAGAGGCAGCTTTCTGTGCCGCTTCAATGACGAGCTGGCTGTTTTCCAGCGTTACAGGGGAAGCCTCTAACCGTTCAATTGTAAGATAAGAAATCTTATCAATAACTTGCGCATCGATGTATTGAGGGGAAACGGATTGAAGCTGCGGAAACGCCTGGCGCACTTCTTTATAATAGTTCTCTTCTCGGCCTGCACCGTTCTGAGCATTCGTATAATTAGCGATCTTTGTGAAAAATGTCTTCTGACCTGTCTTATGGATGAAAGCCCCTAAGTTGTTCTTCCCATCAATAAAAATGTATCTTGTCTTTACTTTTTGATTATCTTTGATAAACCCACTTTGAATTCTTGAGATCAACTCATCAAAAGAACATTGATGAACCAGCTCAAGTGCCTTCTGATAGCATTTCTTCGCGTTGTTTTTCTTGTTTAAAAAGGAATAGGTTCGACCGAGGCGAAAGTGATAGTTGGCTTTATGAGGGCTCAGCTTCACTAATGATTGAGCTGCCCGTTCAGCTGAGTCCCATTCACCTAAAAAGTCATAGAGGTTATGAAACTCTAAAAGCAGACGTTCACTACCCGGGTAATGGGTTAGAGCATTCTCAAGTGTGGCTATCGCTTTGTCTGTTTGGCTATTAATTCGAAGACTTCTGGCGTACTCAGCATAGACGCTTTCATTTATCTCATCTTTATTCACTTTTATATATTGCTCATACAGCTGAACAGCTTTAAACCAATGCCGTTCCTTCTGAAACTGTTTTGCTTCTTTTAAAAGTTGTTCCTCCATGTTTTTCACCTATTTCTATCAAACTACAAAAAACTCACCATCTTCCTATTATGACATATTCTTACTCTCTTGTAATTCATTTAACTCCATTAAAACCCTTTCATTTCAGCGGTGGAAATTGTGCAGAATTAGGTCTTGATTTTAGAATAGGAATCGGTTTAAAATGGTCCGTGGTCTAAAAGCAATCCGGTAATTTTTTAAATAATTTTCTACTTAAGTAATGCTTTGGCTATCAGATGAATATAGTAGATTAATCCATCAAATGGTACAAGGTCAGCCGGAAAAGTTAGAAGACCCTCTGCCTTATGCAGGAGGGAAGACTATAAAAAGGAGCGAAACCATGAAAGAAGTACTCGAAAAGGTGTACAGTCCTTGCTACGGATCGATTAAGGAAATTTTTGTTAATGACGAAGCCTATGTTTATGAGTGGGAACCGTTGTTTTTAATCGAAACAGAAGATAAAAAAGTCGTGGAAGTATGTGTGGGCGTAAGCGGCACGATTACTCACGTCGATATGATGCCTGGACAAGAAGTCACACCTGAATCTGTGCTAACCGTTTTAAAAGACGATTTGCTAATCACAGGAAGTGATTGATTTATAGATTATGTAAGCCTTAATTTTGGACGTGTTCGTCTAAAATTAAGGCTTTTTTTGATTGCAAGACATAGAATTTCCCTGTAATGGTGCTCAATGGTTCAGCCTTTCCGGTTTATTAGTTACCCATGCAGCCATGGATGCAATTTCTCCATTCCATAGTTCCAGGTCTATACCCTAATCGAAAGCACCGGTCTCTGCAGGACTCCAGGCCATGGTAATAAGGCTGAAAAGTCGGGCACCGGAAGCGTTCGATGGAGAAGTCGACTGATAATGATAAGAACCAGGGTGACCGTTCCGCCAGTATGGATTGTACATAAAATCACACTCCCTTTGATATATTTCCTTGAGTAGTGGATGGGGGTTTTGTTTAGTTGTTGAGCCCAATTAGGAAGCGAAACAACTATAAATGATTGAAAAGTAAAGGTTGACAACGGAATGAAAGCGCTTTACCATGTGTGTAACGGGTTACATATGTACGGTTAATATTTTTTTAAGTAATATGTAACGGGTTACACATGTATGAAAACAGGGAAGTGATTGGCCGAAATGTCCACGATTAAAGATGTAGCAAAGTTAGCTGAAGTTTCAGTTGCGACGGTTTCCCGTGTTCTTAATGGAAATGGTTATGTGTCGAATCATACAAAAGAAAAAGTGGCTGCAGCAATTAAACAGCTGAATTACCGCCCCAATGATGTAGCGCGCAGTCTGTTTAAAGGACGCTCGAAGATGATTGCTTTGTTTGTTCCGGATATTATGAACCCTTTCTTTCCGGAGCTGGCACGTGCAGTAGAAGATATGACCAAACAACAAGGATTTACCTTTGTTTTATGTAATACAGATGATGATCTTACGAAGGAAATGGCTTATTTAGACGCATTAAAGCAAAAGTCGGTGGATGGAATCATTATTGTTTCAAGTACAATGACGGCCGAATACATTGAAAGTTTTGATATACCTGCCGTGGCGTTGGACCGTATTATCCATTCCAATATATCATCCGTAACTGTAAATAACCGGCAGGGGGCTGAAGAAGCCGTTCAGTATTTAAAAGGTCTCGGCTGTCAAAGAATCGCTCATGTGGCGGGGCCCGAGAACGTAAGTAATGCGAGGCAGCGGCTAAAAGGTTACTTGGATGTAGTGGAAAAGGAGGAATGGTTTAGCTTTGAATGGATTGAACAGGGAGAATATCATTTTGAAGGGGCAAAAAAAGCGACAGAATCCCTTTTAACAAAACACCCTGAAATTGATGGCTTATTTGTAGCCAATGATCTAATGGGAGTAGGAGCGATCAAAGCAGCAGAATCTTTAGGGCTGTCCGTACCAAAGGAACTTTCCATTATTTCATTTGATGGAATCAAACTTGGAGAGACCACCTCACCTGCATTAACGACGATGGCTCAGCCTATTTATGAAATTGGGGCACGTGCCGCAGAAATACTTATTCATCAAGTCGAACAAAATGAATCTAAGACGTTAGTCGAAGAATTTTCCGTGAAGCTTATTGAACGAGATTCGACTCGGAAAAAGAAGGAGAATCAGGAATGAACGAAAAACCTACGGTATGTGTAGTCGGCAGTATTAATATGGATTTAACGGTTTCAACGTCTGTCATACCTAACCAGGGAGAAACGGTATTAGGTGAAAGCTTTGCTACGTATCCGGGTGGAAAAGGAGCAAATCAGGCTGTCGCAGCAGCAAGATTAGGAAGTGACGTTAAAATGGTGGGAGCTGTCGGGCACGATGTGTTCGGCATCAGCTTAAAGGAACACCTTCAGAAAGAGGGAATAGATACGTCATCAACGGAACTCATCGGGGAACAATCTACGGGAACCGCTACCATTATATTATCCAACAACGATAACCGGATAATCGTTGCTCCAGGAGCGAATCGCTCAGTTACACCTTCCTACGTAGAAAGGCACAGGTCAGCCCTTGAAGGAAGCGACGTCATCCTCCTGCAGATGGAGATCCCGCTTGACACCATTTCTTATGTGGTGACTATTGCTAAAGAGGCAGGTATTCCCGTTATATTAAATCCTGCTCCCTATCAGCCTTTGCCGTCATCAATTTTAAATCAAGTGGATTATATGACGCCAAATGCGCTGGAAGCTGAACTTTTTAAACAGGATCTCATTGATGATGATTTATTGCAGAAGTGGATTACAACAAAGGGTGAACAAGGGTCTTCCCTCTATATCAATGGAAAAGAAGTGAATATTCCTGGTTATTCTGTACTGGTTAAAGATACAACAGGAGCTGGAGATACGTTTAATGGAGCATTAGCGACTCAGCTTGCTAAAGGCATTTCCCTAAAGAAAGCCGTCTCCTTTGCGAATGCAGCAGCTGCTTTGTCTGTAACTGAGAAAGGGGCACAGGGAGGCATGCCGACGTTAAGCGGGGTTGAAAACTTCATCATAGAAAGGTCAGACGAAATATGAAAAAGCACGGGGTATTAAATCGAGAGATCGCTCATGTTTTAGCACGACTGGGACATACAGATACAATTGTCATTGCAGATTGCGGCCTGCCTGTTCCTGACCAGACGAAATGTATTGACGTTTCGCTTTCCCTCGGAACACCCGGTGTGCTGCAAGTAGTAAGAACACTGCTTGAAGATATGGAAGTAGAAGCCGTAACGGTAGCTGAAGAAATGGAACGAAATAATAAGCGGATATTTATGGAAATGCAGAATGATTTTACTTCTAGTAATGTGCTCAAAGTTCCCCATGAGGAGTTGAAGGAAGCAGCAAAAGATGCAAAGGCCGTTATTAGGACGGGAGAAGCAACGCCTTATTCTAATTTTATTTTACATGCAGGAGTGATTTTTTAAGAAATGGGGTGAGTGATTTGAATGAAGAGCCGCTTATAGAAATGAGGGAAATTGATAAATCCTTTTCAGGCAACCATGTATTACAGAAAGTGAACTTTTCCGTTCAACCGGGAGAAGTCCATGCGTTAATGGGTGAGAACGGAGCGGGAAAGTCGACCCTCGTCAAAGTATTAACAGGCATTCATCCGCGAGACAACGGCATGATTACTGTAAAGGGGAACGAGGTTGAATTCTCCCACCCGAAACAAGCTGAAAAGCAAGGCATTGTCGTCATTCATCAAGAATTAAATATCATCCCTCACTTAACGGTGGCTGAAAATATGTTTTTAGGAAAAGAACGAGCAATTGGCAAAACAGGGATCCTGCGAAAAAAAGAGATGCATATTCAAACGTTCGAAAACTTAAAACGTCTGGGCGTAGACCATATATCCCCAAATGAAACAGCTGGAAGATTATCTGTCGGGAAGCAGCAGATGATTGAAATTGCCAGAGCGATTTCAACAAATGCAGAAATGATTATTATGGATGAGCCAACAGCCGCTTTAACGGATCGGGAAATCACAAGTTTATTTAAAGTCATTGAGTCGCTTCGAAAACAAGGGGTGAGCATTGTCTACATCTCCCATCGTATGGAAGAAATATTTCAAATATGTGATCGAATTACGGTGTTGCGAGATGGCAGATCCATTGGCACAAAACAAACAAAAGACACTTCCTTTGATGAGATTGTAAAAATGATGGTCGGCAGAGAACTAGGTGAGCGTTTTCCTGAGAGATCTGGTGCGATTGGCAAAACATTATTAGAGGTTAAAGATTTAGCAAGGGAAGATTGGTTTGAAGGAATAAACTTTCAAGTCAAAGAAGGAGAAATTCTGGGTGTGGCAGGGCTGATGGGTGCAGGACGTACAGAGATTATGGAAACAATCTTTGGTTCAGCTGAAAAATCCAAAGGACAATTGCTTCTTGATGGCAAGCCGTTAAATATAACACATCCACGTGACGCGATAAGAGCTGGCATAGGATTCATTACAGAAGATCGAAAAGATGAAGGACTCGTACTTAACTTATCCATTCGAGAGAACGTGGCCTTAACAAATTTGAAAACGGTTTCTAAAAACGGCTGGATTTCAAACTCAAAAGAAAATGAGTTAGTTGATGATTTAATTAAAAAGCTTCACGTTCGTACAACGGGTCGTGAACAGGAGGTTAAATCTTTAAGTGGAGGAAATCAGCAGAAAGTGGTCATTGCTAAATGGCTGGGGATTCAACCGCGCTTGCTTATATTAGATGAACCTACTCGAGGCGTCGATGTTGGAGCCAAAAAAGAAATCTATACCATTATGAATCAATTAACTGAACAGGGCGTTGCCATTATTATGGTTTCCTCTGAATTACCGGAAGTCCTCGGAGTCAGCGACCGAATCATGGTCGTCCATGAAGGAACAGTGAGGAAAATTTTTAACAAAAGCGAAGCAGATCAAGAGAAGATCATGCATGCTGCTACAGGAGGTGAATAACGGATGAAGAAAAAAATAGTAAATAATCTATCACAGCTTGGTCCTTTAATAGGGCTGATCCTCATTGTGGTCATCCTCGGCTTTACGAGCGACAGCTTTTTTACGCTGAACAACATATTAAATCTGTTAAGGCAGATCTCCATTAATGCACTGATTGCTTTTGGAATGACGTTCGTCATATTAACAGGAGGAATCGACTTGTCCGTCGGCTCTATTCTTGCCTTTGGGAGTGCACTTACCGCAGGCATGCTCTCAAGCGGTATGGATCCTATGTTAGCAGTTTTTATCGGTTTATTGGCTGGCTTACTCATGGGGGCTGTGAACGGCCTGATTATTACAAAAGGAAAAGTGGCTCCTTTCATAGCAACATTAGCGACCATGACGATTTTCCGTGGAGCTACTCTCGTTTATACCGAAGGCCGCCCTATTACAGGTCTTTCTGACAGCTTCTCCTTTGAAATGATTGGTAAAGGCTATGTATTTGGTATTCCTTTTCCCGTTATTTTAATGTTGATTGCTTTTGGCGTATTGTTTTTTATTCTAAGAAATACAGTGTTTGGCCGACACGTTTATTCAGTAGGGGGTAATGAAGAAGCTTCGATTTTATCGGGGATAAGAGCTGACCGCGTAAAAATCTGGGTTTATTCCATTACAGGTATGCTTTCGGTATTGGCAGGCATTATCCTCACGAGCCGGTTAAACTCCGCACAGCCCACAGCAGGCACGATGTATGAATTAGATGCCATTGCTGCTGTTGTTCTCGGTGGGACAAGCCTTACGGGAGGGCGAGGATGGATCACCGGTACGTTAATAGGAGCGTTGATTATAGGGGTGCTCGATAACGGGTTAAATCTATTAAACGTTTCCTCATTTTATCAGCAGATTGTAAAAGGCGGAGTCATTCTGCTGGCTGTTGTGCTCGATCGCAGATCCAAATAATTTATTATAAGGAGGAAAAGTAACATGAAAAAATGGTTGAAAACGATTGGCTTTGTTAGCTTAGTATTGGTAATGACAGCTTGTTCTACAGAAAGCCCGGGCAGCTCTTCAGACGATGAATCCGGTGATGGAGGTGAGTCCATCAAAATAGGGATGTCAATTTCCACATTGAACAACCCATTCTTTGTATCGCTGCGTGACGGGGCAGAAGCGGCTGCAGAAGAAGCGGGTTATGAAATTACGACGGCAGATGCTCAGGATGATTCTGCTTCGCAAATTAGTGATATTGAAGACCTTCTTCAGCAGGATATTGATGTTTTATTAGTCAACCCAACTGATTCTTCAGCGATCTCCTCTGCCATTGAATCTGCGAATAGTGCGGATATTCCAGTCATTACTGTGGACCGTACGGCCGATGAGGGAGAAGTAGCTACACATATTGCTTCAGACAATGTGGAAGGCGGCGAAATGGCGGGAGAATTTATTGCAGAACAAATGGAGGAAGAAGGGGACGTTGTTGAACTAGAGGGAATCTCCGGAGCTTCCGCAACACGTGAGCGGGGAGAAGGTTTCCACAATATCGTGGACGAGATGGATGGCATCGAAGTAGTGGCACAGCAGTCTGCTGACTTTGATCGTTCGAACGGCCTTAATGTAATGGAGAATATACTTCAAAGCAACAGTGAAATCGATGCGGTTTTTGCTCATAACGACGAAATGGCGTTAGGTGCAATTGAAGCGCTTGAATCCAATAATCTAGCTGATGAAGTCGTAGTTGTAGGGTTTGATGCAACCGATGACGCACGGGATGCGGTTTCAGAAGGACGAATGGACGCAACAGTTGCCCAGCAGCCTGAATTAATAGGCGAAGAAGCCATTACTACAGCTGCAAAAGTAGTCGGGGGCGAAGAAGTAGAAGAATTTGTACCAGTTGAGCTTGAGATGATTACAGAATAGCACGTGGAAAGGTTTGGCTTTTAACTCTGAAAAGACGCATAATTAACGTTCATTCAAAATGTATATTTTGCAGCGTAGTCAACATACGAAGACTCCTGCGGGAACAGCACGAGTCTGAAGACCCCACAGGAAAGCGAAGTATGTTGACGAAGCGTTGACTGCTAAATACAGAAAGACCCAATCCAATTCGAATAGTTGTCAGGTCTTTCTTAATTAGAGTTTAACCTTTATAAACTGAAAGAGTACAAAACTGGAGAGAAGGCGAAGGGAAAGGTATGGGAGGAACCTCACCGCACGCCCGTGGTAAGCGAGCCATTTCCCGCAGCCTTTTGCCGTACTTTTAAAAGAAAAGGTGGAGTTTCTCTACAATCTAAAAGGCATCCAAACCGGGTGTCTTTTTATTAATGACTTAAGATAATTCTATAACTCTTGTCGAAATCTTTCATGATATAGAAGAAGCACCCGAAAAGTGATAGACTTCTTAATAGAAGAACAATGAAAACGTTAACACAGGAGTGGGCTTATATGTTATCGATATTAGATGATTATAAAGATGATATTTTTGAAACCTTTTTCGGTAACGCTAATCACTGCATTGTTATAGTAGATCGCGAAGGATACATTTCCTATATGAATGAAGGCTACTGCCGCTTTCTCGAGTTGGATAAATCAGAAGTAAAGGGCAAGCATGTCACAGAAGTGATTGATAATACGAGAATGCACATCGTGGCAGATTCAGGAATAGAGGAAATGGCGGATTTGCAGGAGATTCGCGGCAAATATATGGTCGCAAACCGCATCCCTCTCCGTTCAGATGGAAATATTGTAGGGGCACTTGGCATGGTGCTTTTTCGTGACACGGAAGAATGGCTTAAAATGAACAGTCATATAAAAGCATTACTGCTGGAACTTGAAGCGTACCGCAAGCAAATGAATGATCAAAATGGCGCGACGTATACTTTGCATGATATCGTGAGCAGCTCCCCTGAAATGGACAAGTTAAAAAATAAGATAATGAAGCTTGCTCCTGGTGATGTGTCTATTTTGCTGAGAGGGGAGAGCGGCACGGGGAAAGAGTTGTTTGCGCACAGCATTCATCAGCTGAGTGAACGCCACACCAAGCCTTTTATTAAGGTGAACTGTGCGGCGATTCCCGAGCATTTACTAGAATCTGAACTGTTTGGCTATCGAGAGGGAGCTTTTACCGGGGCGAAAAAGGGAGGAAAGCCCGGTAAGTTTCAGCTTGCGAATGGGGGTACGCTATTTTTAGATGAAATCGGAGATATGCCGCTTCATGCGCAAGTGAAAATCCTGCGTGTGCTTCAGGAAGGGGAAGTTGAAGCCGTCGGCGCAGTAAAGCCGGAGCAGATTGATGTAAGGATTATTGCGGCGACCAATCAGTCGCTTGAGAAGCTGATTCAATCCCAGCAGTTTAGAGAGGATTTATTTTATCGTGTAAATGTCGTGCAAGTAAAAATTCCTCCTCTTCGGGAGCGGCCGGAAGATTTGCGTGTGCTGTCTAAATATTTACTGCAAAAAGTAACAGAACGAATGGGTAAGCGCGTCATTGATTTCCATCGAGAGGTGTACCAGTGCTTGCAGCAGTACGAGTGGCCCGGTAACGTCAGAGAACTTGAAAATGTGATTGAAGCGGCCGTTCATTTAACAAATACAGAGATGATTCAAGTCGAGGACTTACCTGACCATATTCAAAAGAAAACCTACACGTTTGAAGAGGGAGACAGTCTTAAGGAAATGATTGAGAAAGCAGAGAAGCAGGCAATCGAGCGAACCTTAAAGAGAGTTGACGGAGATAAGGCGGAAGCTGCTAAAGCTCTTCAAATTGGGAAATCCAGTCTTTATGAAAAAGTGAAAAAGTATCAATTATAGCCATTCCAGAAAGCCGGAAACTATTCCAATATGCTGGAATGGTTTCTTTTTTTGTTGTTGTAAGGGTTTTCATTATTGGATTCGCAAAAATAATCCTGCTTTCCACGATTTCGGAAAGCGGGTTGGACTTGTCGAATGATTATAGTCCTTGTCTATCTGTGTTCACGGCTGTTTTTGAAGTTGGCATGATTCTTGCATATATAAAAGTGAAGGGAGTGAATAGATGATGAAAACCATTTATCCATCATTTGAACAAGCTGTAAGTGAAATCAAAGATTATTCAACGATTATGGTGGGAGGTTTCGGTCTTGTAGGGATACCGGAAAATTTAATTTTAGCTTTAGTGGCATCGAAAGTGAAGCATTTAACCATTATTTCAAACAATTGCGGTGTCGACGACTGGGGGCTCGGTCTGCTGTTGAAAAATAAACAAATCGACAAGATGATTGGCTCTTATGTAGGTGAAAATAAAGAATTCGAGCGTCAAGTACTGGCAGGAGAGCTTGAAGTTGAACTTACACCTCAAGGGACGCTGGCTGAACGAATTCGTGCAGGGGGAGCAGGAATACCGGCATTTTATACCCCTGCCGGCGTCGGAACCCCGCTGGCCGAAGGGGAGGAAGTACGGACGTTTGATGGAAAGGACTATCTTCTGCAGACTGGATTGCGCGCTGATTTCAGCCTGGTGCGGGCTGCCAGAGGAGACCGTTACGGCAATTTAATTTATAACAAAACCGCACAAAACTTTAACCCGATGATGGCAGCAGCGGGTAAGTTAACAATCGCTGAGGTGGAACAGTTGGTCGAAACTGGTGAACTCAACCCAGAGCATATCCATACACCGGGCATTTATGTGCAGGGGTTAATTGAAGGAGAGCAGGAAAAGCGGATTGAACGTCTTACCGTTCGAGCAGAGGCATAATAAGAGGAGGGAATTTTAATGGCAGTAAAATTGGATAAAGCAGTCGTTCGAGAAAAGATTGCAAGAAGAGCTGAGCAGGAAATTGAAAGCGGTTACTATGTAAATTTAGGCATTGGCATGCCGACGATGGTGGCGAATTATATCCAGGAGGACAAAGACGTTGTACTTCAATCGGAAAATGGATTGTTAGGCATCGGACGCTCACCTTATGAGTCGGAAGTCGACCCAGACTTAATTAACGCAGGAAAAGAAACGGTAACGGCATCTCCAGGGGCCTCTTACTGCAGCAGTGCCGAATCTTTTGCCATGATCCGGGGGGAGCATCTGGATCTTGCCATTCTTGGAGGCATGGAAGTATCAGAGCAGGGAGACCTGGCGAACTGGATGATTCCAGGCAAGATGATTAAAGGCATGGGCGGCGCGATGGACATCGTTCACGGTGCAAAGAAAATCGTGATCATTATGGATCACGTAAACAAACATGGGGAGCCGAAAATATTAAAGCAATGTCACCTGCCATTAACCGGACAGGGAGTGGTTGACCGGATCATTACCGAGCGTGCGGTTATTGATGTCACGGAGACAGGACTTGAATTAGTCGAGGCTGCTGAAGGGTGGACCGTTGAAGAAATTAAGCAGTCAACAGAAGCTGGCCTGCGCGTCCATCCCAACTTATGGGAGACATCTTTTTAAAAAACGAGGAGGGGTTAGAGATGGGGAAAACGATTTTCGTTACAGGAGCAGCCAGCGGGATTGGTTATGAAATCGGAGTCGCTTTTGCGAAGGAAGGAGCCAGCGTGGCCTTCAGCGATATTAATGAAACAAAAGTGAATGAAGTGGCAAATGAGCTGCAAAATCAAGGGTTTGACTGTATCGGTGTGAAGTGTGATGTCACGAATGAAAAGGAGTTAAAAGCAGCGATTGATCAAACCGTTCAGCATTATGGAAGGCTTGACGTATTAATTAACAATGCGGGTCTCCAGCATGTCGCTTCTGTAGAAGAATTTCCAACGGAGAAGTTCCAGTTCATTACGAACGTAATGCTAGTCGCTCCATTTATGGCGACGAAGCACGTATTCCCGATTATGAAAAAACAGGGCTTTGGACGAATCATTAATATGGCATCGATCAATGGTTTGATCGGTTTTGCAGGTAAAGCTGCATACAACAGTTCAAAGCACGGCGTCATTGGCTTAACCAAAGTAACTGCGCTAGAAGGAGCGGAGCACGGCATTACGGTGAATGCAGTCTGTCCGGGATATGTGGATACGCCGCTTGTACGTAACCAGCTGGAAGATCTGGCAGCGAACCGCAATGTTTCAATGGAAAAAGTACTCGAAGAAGTTATTTATCCGTTAGTGCCTCAGAGACGTTTATTAGCTGTTCAGGAAATTGCGGATTATACATTGTACTTAGCGAGTGAAAAGGCCAAAGGGATTACAGGACAAGCCGTCGTCATTGATGGCGGCTATACCGCTCAATAATAAAGGAGGATTTTTATGAAGGATGTATATATTTTAGAAGGTGCCCGAACCGCTTTTGGAAGTTTTGGAGGATCGTTAAAAGATGTGGATCCGACAACGCTAGGCGTGACCGCAAGTAAAGAAGCTATCCATCGAAGCGGTATTCAAGCCACGGATATTGATTTTTCAATTATCGGAAACGTGATCCACTCGGCGAAAAATGCGCCGTATTTAGCTCGACATATTGCACTTGAAACAGGAGTCCCTGTATCAAGTCCTGCATTAGCTGTGAACCGGCTGTGCGGCTCGGGACTGCAATCGGTCGTTTCAGCCGTTCAATCGATTCAGCTTGGAGATGGGAATGCGGCGCTGGCGGGTGGTGTGGAAAGTATGAGTCTTGCTCCTCACGCGTTAAGAGGCAGCCGCTTTGGGACAAAGCTGGCCGCGCCTAAAGTAGACGATATGCTGTGGGCAGCATTGACGGACGAATACATTGGCGGCGGCATGGGTGTGACAGCTGAAAATTTAGCCGAGCAATATGAAATATCCCGGGAAGCCCAGGATGAGTACGCAGCTATCAGTCATAAGCGAGCCGCTGCCGCAAGGGGACGCCTGTCTGAAGAAATTGCCGCGGTGGAAGTAAAGTCGAGGAAAGGATCGTTTTTTGTAGAAGAAGATGAACATATACGAGAAGATACCACGTCAGAGGCGCTCGGGAAACTGAAGCCTGCTTTTAAGAAAGATGGTTCAGTGACTGGCGGCAACGCAAGCGGCATTAACGATGGTGCAGGGGCTGTCGTCGTTGCTGGTGAAGACTTTGTGGAGGAGAAGGGGTTAGCTCCAATTGCAAAAGTGATAAGTTATGGCCTCGCTGGAGTAGATCCGGCTTACATGGGCATTGGTCCCGTATCAGCCATTAAAAATGCTTTAGCTAAAACAAGCCTTACCCTTGATGATATGGCATTAGTGGAAGTAAATGAAGCTTTTGCTGCTCAATATTTGGCTGTAGAAAAAGAACTGGGGCTGAATCGCAAGAAAGTAAACGTCAATGGCGGGGCAGTCGCTCTTGGTCATCCGATTGGCGCAAGCGGCACGAGAGTTCTATATTCGCTCGTCAAAGAATTGAAGCGGCGCAACGAGAGATACGGTGTGGCATCGTTATGTATTGGCGGCGGACAGGGCATTGCGATGATCGTGGAAGCCATCTAGTGATCTATTTTCTAAAGGAGGAATAGCTATGCTCGGAATATTATTAGGTCTTGCTGTCCTGATGGCGCTCGCCTACTTAGGCTGGTCGATCATCTGGGTGGCGCCGATCGCAGCAGGAGTAGTTGCTTTAACAGGCGGACTCGACCTGCTCGATGCCTATAAAAATACGTATATGGAAGGTTTCGTCGGCTTCGCAAAAGACTGGTTTCCTGTCTTTATGCTCGGAGCTGTGTTTGGGAAGCTGATGGAAGATACGGGGATGGCACGGTCAGTTGCTGTTGCTTTAACTAAAGTAATAGGAACGAAACGTGCGATTCTCGGCGTTCTCGCTTCTGCAGCCGTTTTAACTTACGGCGGAGTAAGCTTGTTTGTAGTTGTATTTGCTGTCTACCCATTAGCCATTTCCCTATTTCGGGAAGCCAATATTACACGCCGGCTGATCCCGGCCACGGTGGCTCTTGGTGCCTTTACATTTACGATGACTGCCATTCCAGGAACCCCGCAGATTCAAAACTTAATTCCGATGGAGTATTTTGGAACCAATGCGACGGCGGCTCCTGCCATGGGGGTTATTGCAGCGTTGGTCATGGCGGTCGGCGGTTATTTTTACTTACGCTGGCGTGAAAAACAGCTTACAAGCAAAGGGGAATATTTTACAGAACCTAAAGATAACAATCTCGTAGAAGAAGGAGAAAAAGTTCCTCATTTTCTATTATCGATTCTGCCGCTGCTTACTGTACTGATTACTTTAAATTTATTTAACTGGGACATCGTGGTAGCGTTGATTTCTGGTATTCTGCTTATTATGGTTTTAAACTTTACGAAGTTTAAAAAGTTCGTAAAGTCGATTAACAGCGGTGCCGGCGGTTCGGTTATTGCGATCATTAATACAAGTGCTGCCGTTGGATTCGGTACTGTTGTCCGGGCAGTTCCAGGATTTGATAAGTTAACCGAAGTGCTTATGGGCGTACGAGGGAATCCGCTCATTTCTGAAGCCATCGCAGTAAACGTCCTGGCTGGAGCCACTGGCTCTGCTTCAGGCGGTATGGGGATTGCCCTTGAAGCCTTAGGTTCGAAATACTATGAAATTGCAATGGATACGGGAATAAGTCCAGAAGCCTTTCACCGGATTGCTTCGCTTTCTTCCGGAGGACTGGATGCCCTCCCTCACAACGGAGCCGTCTTAACGCTGTTAACGATTACGGGGATGACCCATAAAGACAGCTATAAAGATATTTTCATCGTAGCAGTGCTTATTCCTGTGATTTCCGTAGCTGTTGTCATTTTACTAGCATCGATCGGCATTCTATAAAATAGGTCACCTCTGTCTGCGGATGGAGGTGATTTTTGATCGTTTCGAACATAAATGGGACGGATTCACCCCTAGGTGACCTGACTTATTATGTGATCGCCAAGCAAACGCTGATTATCCCCACTAATACACCCTGTCTCCCCATGACCCACTTTCTGTACTGCATTAAAGAATGACAGAGCTAAAGACTTTAAAATGAGCGCTGTTCAGCGTACAATGGATACTAATATAAACGTCCGCTCTTTACTAAAAGGTGGACCTTTTTAACATAACGACAAAAGGAGTATTGCTGATGACTGCTAATGAATTGACCATTGTAAAAAGTACAAATCTTAAATCAAAGCCGGAAAAAGATCAGATTCCATTTGGCTCAACGTTTACGGATCATATGTTTGTCATGGATTACGCGGAAGACAAAGGGTGGCACGAGCCGCGGATTGTGCCTTATGAGCCTGTCACGCTTGATCCGGCAGCCATGATTTTTCACTATGGACAAACGGTATTTGAAGGGTTAAAAGCGTACCGTGCGGACGGGGACCGTATTTTAATGTTCAGACCGGAAAAAAATCTCGAGCGTCTTAATCGTTCAAGCGATCGTTTAAGCATTCCTCCCATTGATGAAGACGAGGTAATGAGCCACCTGGAGGAACTGATTCGAATTGAAAAAGACTGGGTTCCTGCTACAGATGGAACTTCTCTTTACATTCGCCCTTTTATTATTGCCACGGATCCAAATTTAGCGGTAGCTCCCTCGAAAACCTATAAATTTATGATCATTCT
Organism: Halobacillus sp. B23F22_1; assembly: GCF_043497005.1. Taxonomy (NCBI): domain Bacteria; kingdom Bacillati; phylum Bacillota; class Bacilli; order Caryophanales; family Bacillaceae; genus Halobacillus; species Halobacillus sp. B23F22_1. The sequence continues at coordinate 266,879 of NZ_JBIEKE010000001.1, forward strand.
TTCACCTGTTGGATCCTATTTCTCAGGAGGAATTCATCCTGTGAAAATTAAAGTGGAAAACGAGTTCACTCGTGCAGTCAAAGGTGGAACCGGAATGGCGAAGACGGCCGGAAACTATTCTTCCGCTTATCAGGCGCAGTCGAATGCGTATAAGGAAGGTAGTGCTGATGTATTATGGCTCGACGGCATTGAGAAGCGCTATATAGAGGAAGTGGGCAGTATGAACATCTTCTTCAAGATTAATGGAGAAGTTGTTACACCGGCTCTAAGCGGCAGTATTTTAAAAGGGATTACGCGGATGTCGATTTTAGAGCTGCTGAGAGATTGGGAGGTTCCAGTGGTGGAACGTAAGATTTCCATTGATGAATTATATGAGGCTTATGAGCGCGGAGAAGTTGAAGAAGCGTTCGGTACTGGAACAGCGGCCGTTATTTCCCCTGTAGGTGAATTGAATTGGCAAGGGAAGAAGATGACGATCAATAATCACGAAATCGGAGAGCTTTCACAAAAGCTTTATGATACGATTACCGGCATTCAAAAAGGAAACGTAGAAGATCCATACGATTGGGTTGTAGAAGTAAAATAACAGAATAAGGGTACCAGGTACCGAAAAGCTGTAAAAGAGCGAAGCGCCAAATGTGAATTTCGGTACCTGGTACCCGGCCCATTATTGGAACTTATTCGCTGTGTTTTCGATCCTCCAGCTTAGCGGATGTTAAGCCATATAAAAATCCAAAGAGAGCACCGACAGCCACTTCAGCGGGCTGATGACCAAGAAGCTCTTTTAGTTCCTTTTCTCTTTTAACAAATTCTAAGCTTGGAAAATCACCAGAAATCTTTTCTATATTATCTTCCAGGTCATTGACCAGCCTCGCAATTTCGCCGGTATGGCGTCTAATTCCTTGTGCATCATACATGACAATGGCACCAAATACGACGGCAAGCGCTGTTTCGATGTGTCTGGTGCCGCGGTTAGCTGCCACGTATGTCGCCAGTGAAGCCACTCCGGCCGAATGGGAGCTGGGCATTCCGCCTGTTTGAAGAATCGGCTTCCAATCCCATTTGCCGCTTACTTTTTTATGTGTCACTATTTTTAAACCTTGGGCGATAACAATCGCCGAAATTGAAGTAATAATACCCCGATTCATACGATCCCTCCGTTACATACAAATTACCTTATCTATGATTCATACCCTCCTCACAACAAATTATTCAGTTTGAAGGGCCTTTTTTTATGGCAGGAAAAGGTTTACTTGAGGAAAAATAAGGGATAAGAAAAGCAAGGAGGCAAGTGAATGAATGTTAAAAAAAATAGAAGCGACAGGGGTCGCTGTGCTGCTGATAGGTTTTTTATTATGGGGGTCAAGCAGTCGTTTCACTCTCATTCCATTCAGCATATTTGCCACGATTGGATTAGTTCTCATTGTTATAGCGCGCGGTCGCGCGCAGCGTCATGGAAGTTTCCTATGCCGCATGGGTTTTCACAAAAACAAACATATCAGGTGGGACGATGAAATGAAGTCCATGGCTATCTATCAATGCGAACGGTGTGGAATGACGAAGAAAGTGATGAAGAACGTGTAACAGATAAAAACTGCGAACCCGTAAAGGTCCGCAGCTCTTTTGAAATTCGATTAAAGGTTTACACCAATTCCCGGTCCAAATGGAATACCGAAGATGGCAAAGACAAGCAATAGAACAATCCAGATGGCGAAGAAAATAATACTGTATGGGAGCATTAACGAAATTAACGTTCCTAAGCCAGCCTTCTTGTTGTATTCTCTCATAAACGCCAGCACTACGATGATATATGGGTTCATCGGAGTAATGATGTTTGTAGACGAGTCAGCAATACGATATGCCATTTGAATAAATGCCGGGTGATAGTCTAGATAGTAGAACATTTGTAAGAAAATTGGAGCTTCTAAAGCCCACTGCGCCGAGCCGCTAAAGATTAACAGGTTCATAAACGCTGTTAAAATGGAGAATCCAACGACAATCGGAAGGCCGGTCATATCCATTGACTGCAGGAAGTTCGCTCCGCTGACAGCCACCCACGTTCCGATATTCGTCCAGTCAAAGTATGCGATAAACTGGGCAGCGGCAAAGATTAAGACGATAAATCCGGACATATCTTTCATCGCTTCTCCCATGAATCCTGAAATGTCGCGGCTGGAAGTGATTTTCTTAACAGTAACCCCGTACGCAATACCAATGATAATGAAGAAAAATAAGATAATTGGCACAATTCCATCTAAAAATGGGGAAGGAACGAGTCCGCCTTCTTCACTTCTTAGAGCAGAATTCGGCCATGCAATAGCTGCTACAATAATGATCATATAGACTAGTCCGGCGATGGCAGCGTTACGAAAACCTTTTAACTCTAATCCAGTACTTTCTTCAAGCGCGTTACCAGCATCCCCTTCATACTTACCAAGACGTGGCTCAATAATTTTCTCAGTAATAAAAGCACCTGTGACAGATAACAAAATAACGGAAGCAATCATAAAGTACCAGTTATCGACAGGTGTAACGACCACCCCTGCATCCATGCTTTCCATTACCTCTGTAGAGATCCCGGCAAGCAAGGCGTCCGTTCCGGTAATCATAAAGTTAGCCGTAAAACCAGATCCCACACCGGCGAAACCAGCGGCTAAACCAGCAAGCGGATGACGGCCAATCGTGTAAAAGACCATAGCAGCCAGCGGCGGTACAATTACGAAGGCAGCATCTGAAGCGATGTTACCCATGATCCCGACGAAGATAACGGCATAAGTGACTAAGGATTTAGGTGCCTTTAGAATCGTACTCTTGATCGCTGTTTCAAGAAGTCCTACTTTATCAGCAAGGCCAATCCCTAACATCATAGCGAGTACGAGGCCGAGCGGGGCAAATCCGGTGAAGTTATCGAGCATGGATGTGAGAATGTACTCCAGTCCATCTCCAGAAATAAGGCTTTGAATGGCTACTTCTTCACCAGTTCCCGGCTCTTCAACCGTTACACCAAACAGTGAAATCACCCATGAAAATACAATGGTGAATGCGGCAAGATATACGAACAACATAAAGGGCTCGGGTAATTTATTCCCTACTTTTTCTATACCATTAAGGAATCTGGTCATTCCTTTATTTGTTTTCTCTCCAGTCGTCTTACTCATGTCTTTCACCTCTCCTTTATTTTAGGAAGATTTCCTTTGCTCTTCCGTTTATATATAAAAATAAAACTGATTGTGTGGTGCTGCTCATTCCCTGTCGGTTAATTCCCTGTAAATTGATACACTTTCCTTGGCCGGCCTCTTTCGCCAGACTGCGATTCTCCAGCCTGTTCAATGATGCCGACTTTCTCCATTTCTGCAAGAATCCGCCTGCCGTTTCTCTCTGTACTTTTCAGCCAGCGGGCTAGATCCTGCGAGGAGAATTGTGCGCGCCGGTAGTGATTGGAGTAAGATACTATTTTTGATACCACCCCCGGATTGAGATTGACGTCTTTCATTTTTTCTTTCCACGAGGGGCCGATCTCTGTCGTACTGTAGTTAATTTGTTCTTCTTGCTGTCTTGCTGAGATCGATTGATCATCGTCAACAATTAGAAGGATCGGTTTATCGTACTCTTTGATGTGGCGGAAGCCTAGTCTTACGTGCTGCTCAGCCTGTAATACGGTTTCTCCAAATCCAATAGCTACTTTAAGCTGTAAGTTGCTCTGCAGACGTATGTCATCGATTAAGGAAAATAAATCCCCCTCCGTTTCTGTACTTAATTCTCCGCGTGTTGTAAAAATAAAGAAAAGTCCATCTCCCATTTGCATTACGGAGCCGTTTGTCTTTTCAGCAATTTCAAAAAGCTGCCGTCTTACGTCTAACTCCTGGTATTTTGTTTTAAAAGAATAATAGAGTTCTTCGAGGTTTTCTGGATCCATTTCAATCCGGCAGCCTATGACTGAAACTTGTGAGTTTCGGTAAAGGTTGGACTGTGCTCGTTCTTCCAAAAACTGAATAATCATTTTAATCGATAAATAGGAAGGTGTTACACGATAGACCGGGATGCTCTTCTCTTTTAATCGGAGGTATACGTCTTTAATGGAAGTGATGACAACTTCCGCTTTTCCCTGGTCAAATAATTCAGTGTGAAATTCAACGAGTTCATCCGCGCTTTTGCCGCTTTCAAAAGGATGGGTATAGTAGGTTAAATCTTCTAGTTGGTAGTAGGATAGGATTTTATCGAATTCTTCATTGGTAATCGTATCGATGCTGACTTGTCGAAATACTTGGTTTAAATTAAGCTGGGCTTCTAGTAAAATACCGAAAAAGCTTGCTCCGTGCAGAGGGGGGAAAGCCCCTTCCTCTGCTGTAATCAGTTCGTACTCTATCGCATAAGTGTAATTTAACACCCCTGAGAAAAACCATTGATCAACCTCACCTCGGTGATCTTTTAAAATGGTGGAGACTTCTTCTAATTGCTCATAAGGGTAGGGGACAAATGAAATATCTTTAAATTCTTTGGCCACGTACATGATTCGCTGCAATGAATCATGCGGGGCGATGACACCTATTTTTGTTTTCACAAGCGCTCACCAGTTTCCTCTTTTAAATATTCAGCAATCACCTGCATTCCTTTCGCTAAATCTTTTATCGAAGCGAATTCTTTAGGATGATGGCTGATTCCCTCTTCACAAGGGATGAAGAGTAAGCCGGTTGACCACTTATTCGCCATATTCATAACATCGTGCCCCGCACCGCTATCCAGGTGAAAAGGTTTGTAGTTGATTTTCTCAGTAACTTTCGTAAGCTTTTCCACAACTTTAGGATCAAGGAATACGGATGGATTATCGACCAGGGTGTGGATATGAATGTCTACCGAGCGTTTTTCCTCAATTTTACGGCAGTACGCCTGGATGCGGTCTGCTAATTCTTTTTTCAACGAATCGTCTACACTACGGATGTCTATGCCTAATATAACTTCCCCGGGAATTACATTCATGACGTTCGGTTCAACACTGACGGTACTAACTGTAGCGACGAGGGGGATGTCCTGTTCTGTGTTTAAGAGGTTCGCTTGTTCTTCAACAAATGTGACAAGGGGAGCGATAGCCGCAAAAGCGTCTGATCGACGTTTCATCGGGGTCGTTCCTGTATGATTCGCCATCCCTGCAGCTGTGACCTGCAGCCGGATTGGACATGCTACACCTCGAACGATCCCGATATCCGCCTCATTAGTTTCAATTTGAGTCCCTTGTTCAATATGGAGCTCAAGGAAACTCTCCAGCTTGCTTTCGGGCACCTCAGCTTGATCAATCGTTTCCCAGGAGAGACCGAAATCTTCTATTGCTTCTTTAATGGTAATGCCGTCTGCGTCTTTTACGGAAGCGATATCCTCTTTATCCAGTAACCCAGATATGGCTTTACTTCCAATAGTGGAAACACCAAATCGAGCGGATTCTTCAGAAGCAAAACAAATGACGCTTATATTTTTAACTGGCTTCATGTTTTGATCCTTGAGTACTTTAATAGCAGCTAATCCAGTAAGGACCCCGGCCACTCCATCATAGCCGCCGCCGTTTTTAACCGTATCGACGTGTGAACCTACAGCAACTGTAGGGGCTTGATCATCAATATGCCATGTAGCCCACTGGTTTCCCGCTTGATCGGCTTTTACTTCTAACCCAAGATCTTGAGCGATCGATTGAAACATGTGGTGAGATTGTTTTTCTTCTTTTGTATAGCTGAGTCTTGAAAATCCTTGTTCGTAGTCCATTTCTTCGACTAGATTGAGTTTTAATAAGTTTTTTTCCAGCCAGTTCTTAAGGTCAGGCAATCTCGTTTCCTCCTTTCACAATGTGGATGTAGGCATCTAACGCGACAGTTAACACTTCCTCTTCAAAATCAAAATGAGGAGAGTGGTGATTGTCCGGTAAGTGAGTACCAAATAACATGTAAGTGGCTTTACCGCCCTGCTTTTGTACTTCATTCATCATAAAGCTGGCGTCTTCAGAACCAGAGACGAGGGCATAAGGTTCAATTTTTTGAATGAGGTTGCTGGTTTGGCAGGCGTTCGTGATTAATGGAATGAGTGACTCGTCACAATGTAACTCTTCGGTTTCTCCAACAAATTCGATTTGAGCCTCTACGTTGTGCATGGCAGCAGATGCTTCAATGATTCGCCGCGCTTCCTTTTGCATATATTCGTTAATGTTCTGTGTTTCTCCTCTAGTTTCCAGTTCCAAATAGCCGCGGTCTGAAACGATGTTTCTGCCGTTCCCTGCGATCAGTTTACCGACATTAATTCTGCTTATACCTTCACTATGACGTGAAATCGAGTGTAACTGGGTCGCTGCGGTCGCTGCTGCTAATAACGCATTACGGCCGGCTTCAGGCTTCATACCTGAATGGGAAGATTGACCTTTAACATGAACATTGAGTTTAGATGATGCGAGAAATCCTCTCGTCGTAGCAGCAATCGTTCCGACGGGCAGAGATTGAATTCCGATATGGCCTGAATAAAACGCATCTACACCGCTGAGCCACCCTTTTTCCGTCATAGCTCTAGCACCGCGGCCGCCTTCTTCAGCAGGCTGGAAGAGCAGTGTAAACTTTCCGTTCAGCTTCATGTGATGCTCGGCTATAAATTGAGCGAGACCAAGGCCGATTGTCGTGTGACCGTCGTGAGCGCACGCGTGCATGACGCCTTTTTGTTTAGATATAAAAGATTTTTTAAAAGGCACGTGCTTGTCCTGCTCAGCTTCCTCTATAGGCAGTGCATCAATATCAAAGCGAAAAGCAAGATGATCACCGCTCCGCCCTGTGTCGTAAACAGCGACAATTCCTGTGTGACCGCCGTGCACGGCCGCCATCCACTCCTCTGGAACACCCATCGCTCGGGCCCGTTTCTCATTCTCAGCACGTTCATTTTCGGCAGGTACACCGTATCGGGCGTCGCTTTCTAAGGCTTCTTTGCCGCAATGAATGGTAAATCCAAGCTTCTTCAGTTCTTCTCCAATGACATAAGTTGTATAGTATTCCATAAATCCTAGCTCAGGATATTGATGTAAATGACGCCGCCACTGCAGGAGTGAGGGTTCAATTGTTTTAGAAAAATGTTTTAAATTTATCGCCAAATTCCTTCTCTCCCTACGTAAGAGTCTTCAGTGTATCAAGAGCTACAGCTGCTAAAAATTCACTTCCTAGCGGCAATGCTTTTTCATTAAGTTTAAAACCAGGGTCGTGAAGGGGCTTTTGATTTGCGGACTCCTCGATTTGAGTCCCAAGCCATATGAACGCTCCTTCGTACTCGAGCAGAAATCTGGAAAAATCTTCACCTGCTAAAGCAGGATCGAGGGCGGGGGCAGCGTCTTCACCAAGAAGCTTCTTGGAAGTAACCCTGGCTTGTTCCGCCCATTTTGGTGTATTGATCGTGGCAGGATAGCCGTCAAGGTATTGAATGTTGGACTCTGCATCAAAAGCTGAGACCGTCTGCTCAATGATCGTGTGAAATCGCTGCTTCACTTTTTCTTTGACTTCAGGTTTAAAGGTGCGGACCGTTCCTTCAAATGTGACTTGATCAGGGATGACATTATAGCTGTAACCCCCTTCAATTTTCCCAACCGTAACGACAGCAGAGTCGAGTGGATTCATATTCCGGCTTATAATCGTCTGCAGACTGGATATGATTTGATTGGTAACGATCAGTGCATCATTTCCTTCATGAGGCATACTCGCATGGCCGCCTTTTCCTTTAATGGTAACTTTGAAACGATCGGATGCGCCCATCATTTCTTTATCACGAATTCCGACTTTACCTACAGGGAGGCCCGGCCACACATGCTGTCCGTAAATGACATCGGGGGTAAATGTATTAAAAACTCCATCCTCCATCATTTGTTTCGATCCTCCATGTGGAGAATTTTCTTCAGCGGGCTGGAAAACCAACAGGACTGTTCCGTTAATCTCATCCTTAACTTTTTCCAACGCGTAGCCGGCCCCTAGAAGCATAGCCGTGTGTGCATCATGTCCGCACGCATGCATTTTTCCTTTATTCTCAGAAATAAACTCATGATCATTGGCTTCTTGAATAGGGAGCGCGTCCATATCTGCTCGAAGGGCCACTGTTCCGCCCGGTTTATTCCCTTCAATAATTCCGAGAACCCCCGTTCCAGCGAAGCCGGCCTCCCATTTCACACCATAATCCGATAATTTTTCTTTCACTAAAGTAGAGGTCTCATGTTCTTCATTGGCTAATTCAGGGTTCTTGTGTAAGGTTCTGCGAATGTTGATGATTTCGCTTTCTATTGATGAAATTAATTCTTTGATGGTGTTCAAAAAAGAACCTCCTTTTATTTAAGGACAATTTCCTTTAATGTTCCGTTATTTATGTATTATAACAGATTATATTTAAATTGCACCCCTATTCGACAAAATTTTTAGAAAAATTATAAATATGCATAGAGGTGAAGGAATTATTAATACAGAAAGGAAATATAAGGGTAGAAATGTTTTTGGAAGAAGAAAAAGAGATTGGTGTGGAGCGGTTATTAAAAAAGTGATCTAACGAAGATGAGACATAAGTAAAGCAAAGTTGTTAAAAAACGAACATTTGTATAAACACAGATCATGAGCGTAGTCAAAATGCGAAGACTCCTTTGGGAACAGCACGAGTCGAAAACCCGCAGGAAAGCGCCCTTTGCTTTCCGAGGAAGCTGAGGCCGTGCCCAAGGAAAGCGAAGCATTTTGACGGAGCGGCGTATATTCGATGTATGTAATATAAATAATCCGAACTGATTCCAGAAGAATCGTTCGGATTATTTTAAGCTTTATTCAGTTTTGTCCCAGCCTGTTTTCTGATCATTAGCCAACGGCTTCAATATTTTGATCAGGAAGCATCTTTTGCAATTCGTTTTTCTCTTCTGCCGTAAGAGGGAGCATAGGTAAACGAACATTGCCTACGTAAATCCCTTTCATATTTAAAGCGGCTTTGACAGGAGAAGGACTTGGAGCAGCAAACAAAGCTTTCATAACAGGCAGCAATTTGCGGTGCATCGCACTTGCATACATGACATCTCCATCATTAAAACTATGAACCATCTGCTGCATTTCATTTCCTATTACATGGGAAGCAACTGAGACAACGCCTGTCCCGCCAATAGAAAGGATAGGCAGAGTCATCCCATCATCTCCACTGTACACAGTGAAGTCATCCGCTGTCCGGCTGATAATCTCTGTAACCGCGTCCAAATCACCGCTTGATTCTTTAACGGAAACGATATTGTCGATTTCGGACAGACGTACAATCGTTTCAGGAAGCACGTTCACTACACTCCTTCCTGGAATGTTATACAACATCACAGGCAGGCTGGTGGATTGGGCGATCGCTTTAAAGTGTTGATACAACCCTTCCTGCGATGGTTTGTTGTAATATGGAGCAACGAGCATGACAGCGTCGACGCCTGTTTCTTCAACCTCTTGCGTTAAACTGATTGAAGCGTGTGTATTGTTAGAGCCTGTACCTGCAAGAACAGGCACGCGTCTATCGACGACTTTAACTACATAGCGGTAAAATTCAATTTTTTCATCAGAAGTCAATGTAGGCGATTCCCCAGTCGTGCCTCCGATAACTAATCCGTCCGTACCATTTTCAATTAAATGATTAACTAATGTTCGAGTTGCATTAAAGTCAATTTCGCCCTTTTGATCAAACGGAGTGACCATTGCTGTTAAGACTTGGCCAAAATTCATAACTTCACACCCTTTTCTTAAAATTTTAAATATAGAGGTGGGACGGGCTGTACGAGTGTAAGCGCAAAAAAGCAACAACGAAGGGTATCGTTGTTGCTGTAGAAATCGATTGTTTGTCGCATCGTTTCTGCAAAGATAGCCCTCCATATAGTTTCCTATATGACAGTCCTGTATTTATTCAACAGCAGAACCAGCATCAAGAGTATGAGTTTCTTTCCGCTTCGGCAAATCCCCCTTTTCACAATGATCCAGGGACCTCATCGTCCTCACATTGTGTACTGATGGTCTTCGCACCTCTATCCTCTCTTCAAAAAGTTGAAGAAAGAAATTATTTAGTTGCCTGAACTATAACAGAATTGGTAATTGAATACAAGGGGGATATCTGTTTTTTATAATTTTAAATGTGACATTTGTGAAGAGATTCCCTAATAGGTTTGATTCAAAACATTTAAGGATACTTACAGATGTAATGAGTAATTTCTACAACCTTCAATTCATTCGCCGTATATCCCCGCCATTATGATTAAAATTTTCCAAATTAGTGACGATTTTTCGTCAAAACTTTAAAAAGTTGTGAGCGATCAATGACAATTTCATTAACTTTATTTCATTTCGTCATATTTTTGCTATACTACTTTCAGTTAAAACGCAATCTATTAACTTTTATGCGGCAGAACCTTTAAATAAAGAAAAAAAGGAGTGTAACCGAGTGAAAAGCATGAAGCAATTCTTCAAACGAGGACTGATTTTACTTCCACTCAGTCTTGTCTTGTTTTTGAGCGGGTGCAGTCAAATGGCTGTTTTTGATCCAAAAGGTCCGGTGGCTCAAACTCAAAACGATCTCATAATATATTCCATAATTCTTATGTTATTTATCGTGGTGGTCGTGTGTGTGCCTTTCGCTTATTTCGTTTACAAGTATCGGGATACGAACCCGAACCGAAAAGAAAGCGACTATGACCCGCATATGCACGGCAACACGATGATTGAGATCGTGTGGACTGTGATTCCTTTCATTATCGTGGTTGCATTGAGTATACCGACGGTAGAAACGCTGTTTGAGTTAGAAAAACCGCCTGAATCGGAAGAGGCGGCAACAGAAGATACCAAGGAACCACTTGTCGTTTATGCAACAGCAGCTGATTGGAAATGGTTCTTCAGCTACCCTGAAGAGGACATAGAAACCGTAAACTATTTACACATTCCAACAGATCGTCCCATAGAATTTAAGTTGTCATCGGCTGACTCGATGGCAGCCCTGTGGATTCCTCGATTAGGCGGTCAGAAATATAACATGGCTGGAATGGAAAATACCCTTTATTTACAAGCGGATGAAGAAGGGGTTTACGATGGCAGGAACTCGAACTTTAACGGGGAAGGCTTTACGAAGCATACCTTCGAAGTCTATGCCGAAAGTGAAGAGGATTACAATGACTGGGTAGAACAAACTCAAAATGAAGCTCCCGAATTGACTCAGGAAGAGTATGATGAGTTACTTAAACCGGGTCTTACAACTGAAGCAGAGTTTTCTTCAACTCACTTAGAGTGGGTGGATCACGGGACGAACGATGGTCGTGATTATGCTGTTAACCGACACTATGACTTATACGGCGAGCTTATGCATTTATATAGCGATCAAGAAGCCGAAGATTTCATGGATGAAGAGAACGATGATGATCATGAAAGTCATTAATAGAAAGCAGGTGAGCAACTATGCAGCTTGACGAATTTTTCGTTACGGGCGAACCGCTTATATATGCCGGGATGGTTTCGATTGTCCTTGTGTCCGCCGCGATCCTATTCATTTTAACGTATTTCAAAAAATGGGGCTGGTTATGGCGTGAGTGGTTAACGACCGTTGATCATAAAAAAATAGGAATTATGTATATTCTTAGTGCTTTAGCAATGTTGTTCCGAGGTGGAGCCGATGCGCTTATGATGCGTACCCAGCTTGCCTTTCCAAATATGAACTTCTTAAATGCTCAGCACTATGATGAGATATTTACAACTCACGGTACAGTGATGATTATATTTATGGCGATGCCGTTTCTTATTGGGTTAATGAACGTTGTCGTACCATTGCAAATCGGTGCGCGTGACGTTGCTTTTCCATATTTAAACGCGTTGAGTTTCTGGTCATTCCTATTTGGTGCGATGTTGTTTAACATTTCATTTGTTATCGGCGGCTCACCAGATGCCGGCTGGACAAGCTATACACCGTTAGCGGGTGCGGCCATGAGCCCCGGTCCTGGGCAAAACTTCTATTTAATGGGACTGCAATTATCAGGTATAGGTACGCTCGCATCAGGGGTTAACTTTATGGTAACCATTCTTAAGATGCGTGCGCCCGGCATGAAAATGTTTCAAATGCCAATCTTTACGTGGTCTACGTTAATCACATCATTTATTATCGTCTTTGCATTCCCGATCTTAACGGTTGCTTTAGCACTTATGACGCTTGACCGTGTTTTCGGAGCTCAGTTCTTTACGTTAACTGGTGAAGGAATGCCGATGATGTGGGCAAACTTGTTCTGGATGTGGGGACACCCTGAAGTGTATATTGTTATACTTCCTGCATTCGGAATCTTCTCAGAGGTTATTTCTACGTTTGCACGTAAACAATTGTTTGGTTATAAAGCTATGGTATGGGCGATTATTTTAATCGCGGGGTTAAGTTTCTTAGTATGGGTACACCACTTCTTTACGATGGGTGCCGGTGCTTTTGTAAACTCTGTCTTCTCCATTTCAACGATGTTGATTGCCGTACCAACCGGGGTGAAAATATTCAACTGGTTAGGAACGCTGTATAAATCGCGGATTAACAATACCGTAGCTATGATGTGGGCGCTTGCCTTTATTCCGAGTTTCGTTATCGGTGGTGTGACCGGTGTTATGCTCGGTATGGCATCTGCGGACTATCAGTTCCACAACTCTTATTTCTTAGTGGCACACTTCCACTATGTATTGATTGCAGGTACAGTTTTTGCTTGCTTCGCAGGTCTTATTTTCTGGTATCCGAAAATGTTTGGCCACAAGCTCAACGAAAGACTCGGCAGATGGAGCTTCTGGTTTTTCGTCATCGGTTTTCACGTTTGTTTCTTCCCGCAGTATTTTGCAGGATTGGACGGAATGCCGCGTCGTGTCTTTACGATCATTCCAGAATGGATGCCGCTTAATGTCATCTCTACCGTAGGGGCATTTGGAATGGGAGTAGGTTTTGCTATCTTCTGCTTCACGATCGTTTACAGCTATCGTTATAGTGAACGAGAAACATCAGGAGACAGCTGGGATGACGGACGTACGCTTGAATGGGCGACGCCGACACCAATTCCTTTCTACAACTTCGCTACAGTTCCGCATGTGGATAGCCAGGATGCCTATGTGAAACTGAAGGAAGAAGGAAAAACGACGTTTGAAGAAGACAAATTAGAACCGATTCACATGCCTAGTAACACAGGACAGCCGATCATATTTATGGGATTCTTAGCTATTGCAAGTTTCGGGGTTGTGTTTGAATGGATGTGGATGGCCATTGCCGGCTTACTTGCTGGTATTGTGATGATGGTTATACGTTCCTTTGATTACGACGAAGGTTACCACGTCGAAGTAGATGAAATTAAGCGTACTGAACGCTCGGCAAGGGGGTTATAATATGAGTTCTCACGAGCTGAAAACAGGCCCATTGGAATATAGAACCGAAGAAGGTCAGATGACGATTCTTGGATTCTGGATCTTCTTGGCAGCAGAAATTGTTTTGTTTGCGACTCTCTTTGCCACTTACGCTGTATTATTTGGCAGAACGGCTGATTCTACCCCTCCAGCTGAATTATTTGAGCCAGGAATTGTACTCGTTATGACGTTCCTGTTGTTAACAAGTAGTTTCACATGTGGATTAGCTATCCATGAAATGCGCAGAGGTTCAGTTAAAGGCTTGCGTAATTGGATGATTGTAACTTTAGTTTTAGGTTTATCCTTTCTCGGTTTTGAGATCTACGAATTCATCCATTATGCCCATGAAGGAGCTACTCTTCAGTCCAGTGCCTTTTGGTCAGCCTTCTTTACATTGGCTGGGACACACGGACTGCACGTAACGCTTGGTATTGGATGGGTGATTCTCTTGCTGATTCAAGTAACGAAGCGAGGATTAACACCAAGAACAAGCAGAAAGTTCTTTATCATAGGACTGTACTGGCACTTCTTGGACGTCGTGTGGATCTTTATTTTCACGAGTGTTTATTTAATAGGGATGGTGGTTTAGTATGACGGATCATAATAAACGTATTCCAACCCAGCATGTTATCGGCTTTGTTTTATCCATTGCTTTAACTTTACTGGCAACATGGACAGCTCTTGGCTCAAATCTTTCTACCATGTGGATTATTTCAGGAATTATGATTCTTGCAGTAATCCAGGCCGGTATTCAATTGTTTATGTTCATGCACGTCGTCGAATTTGAAAGTAAAAATGGGCACGTTCCATGGAACATGATGTTCCACGGCGCTGTATTAGCGGCGATTGTAGTAGCAGGTTCACTCTTTACCATGTCCTTTGGCTTTACGCACAATCATGATGAAGAAGATCATCAATATGAACAACATGAAAATGATGACCAAGAACAACAAGATGACGGTGAACACGAAGGGCACTAAGTGCTGTTTAGGAACGTTTTAACTAAGTATGGTAGGTGAGATCATTGCAAATCAATGAGAAAGTTTACAATCAAGAGAATGATGTGACTTCGGAGATTTCGAGCAAACACGTCATTGGTTTTATGCTGTGCATTCTAATTACTTCCTTCTCTTTATGGGGAGCTATGTATACAAGCTATACGCCAAAATTGTTACTTTACGTTCTGGCAGCTGTAGCCTTTTCTCAGGCGATCATTCAATTGTTTCATGCGCAAAAACGATCCGAAGAGAAGCAGACCGTTTAAAATAGAACCACAAAAAATCCCACTTCCTGTTCTCAGGGAGTGGGATTTGTTTCATTATTATTGATAACTCTTCTGCCATTTGTCCTCTTGTGTGCTTATCACATAAATGATAAACATAATCCAGGCAATCTGCGAGAGGAGTAATCCAGCGTAAAAAATGATCCATAAAGGTGAAAATGCGGCTGGTGCTGTACTAAATACAGCCTGGAAATAATACATCCACATTCCGACTAATAAAACTGACTGGGCAATCGCTAAAGGCATTTTTTTCAGTTTGATAAACAAGAAAGGTGTAATCGTTGAAAGCATCAAGAAAATCATTACAACATCCATGTAAAAACAACTCCTTTTTAAGGACTTAAATGTAAGCGTATTCTTATATATTTCTATTGTAACAAAAAGTTCTTGAAAAAGACACATAATGTTCACAAGTTTTGCTGGATTATTTTTATTTTACCCACTTTGGAAGTGAACATAACCTATAAATGTATGGTCAGCTGAAAGTGCGGCTCATTTTTCATTCTCATTTGCTTCAATGTAGTTTAATATGGGAAGTGGTAGTAAACAATGAAATGCATAGATTGCACCATAAAGGAAGGTACGAATGTCGATAAGTGAAGAAAACATTACAAGAATTTTTTTAGATGATAAAGAATTGATTCTCATAGGTACGGCTCATGTCTCTAGAAAAAGTGCAGAACAAGTCAAAGAAGTGATTGAATATGAACAGCCTGATTCGGTTTGTGTAGAGCTCGATCAGCAGCGTTATCAATCCATTAAAGACGGAAATAAATGGCAGGACACGGATATCTTTCATGTGATTAAACAAAAGAAGGCAACCTTGCTATTAGTTAATATGGTTATCTCTTCTTTTCAAAAACGGATGGCTAAACAAATGGGCATTAAGCCAGGCCAGGAAATGATTCAAGGCATTGAATCTGCAGATGAAACAGGGGCGACCCTTGTGCTGGCCGATCGTAACATCCAAATTACGTTTGCACGGATCTGGGGGAACTTAGGGGCATGGGGCAAAGCCAAACTTCTTATGCAGATCGTATTTAGTATTTTCAGCAATGAAAAAATTTCTGAAGAAGAGCTTGAAAAGTTAAAATCGAAAGACATGCTTGATGCCATGCTCCAGGATTTTACGGAAAATTTTCCGCGCTTGAAGAAGCCGTTAATTGATGAACGTGATCAGTATTTATCTCAAAAAATTAAAGAGGCCCCCGGGAAGAAAATTGTAGCTGTGCTTGGTGCTGCGCACGTGCCTGGAATTAAAGAGCAAATTTATAAAGATCATAATTTAGATCGTTTGACCCAGCGTCCGCCTAAATCAAAGGTGCCTAAGCTGATCGGATGGGCGATTCCTTTGTTTATTATCTCCATTATTGTTTATACATTTATGTCTAACCCGGCTGCAGGAACTCAGCAGACGATTAGCTGGATTTTATGGAACGGATCTTTTTCTGCTATAGGCGCTGCAGTCGCTTTAGGCCACCCGTTTGCCGTGCTGACAGCGTTTATTGCCGCACCGATTACTTCTTTGAACCCCTTGATTGCGGCAGGTTGGTTTGCCGGGTTTGTCCAAGCTTATTTTAGACGTCCTAACGTTAAGGATTTTGAAAATTTATCTGAAGATGTATCGAGCGTGAAAGGGTTCTGGGATAATAAAGTAACAAGAATCCTGCTCATTATTGTATTGGCGAATATCGGAAGTTCGCTTGGGACAGCCATAGGCGGGGCAGATGTTATTCGCGTCTTTTTAGAAAACCTGTGATAGCACAGGCTTGTACAAAACTGAATAAAGCGTAATAATTCAAAGGATTCTATTGAAATCCGTTCGGCTCTGGGTGCCAGGTACCGAAATTCACACTTGGCACTTCGCTCTTTTACTGCTTTTCGGTACCTGGTACCCTTATGCTCCCTCGCTGCAATAGAGCTGTTCCACTGTTGCGGTGATTTGACTGCGCTCAGGGTCTGCGTTTATACGAATGTTCGTTTTTTGACACCATTGCTTTACTATTTCTGGCCCTTTTTAGGTGGTTACACGGAATCGGAAAAGAATCATAAGCAGTACGAGCATCACGATGTCGAGTCTGGCACTGAAAAGGGCATGGATGAACCCAGCATGCAGCGCTGGAATTTTTGTCAACACGAGCGCTCCAATCATAATCACCATTAAAGCGAGTAACGCCGTCTTCATGTACTTATTAAATAATAGCAGCAAGCCCGCTGCAATTTCGACCCAGGCCACGGTATACATCGTCTCTAAGGGGTAGGGGAGGGCTAAACCGGCGAAGTAATCAGCCAGTTCGGTATTGACCACCTTCATAAGGCCAGAGGTGATAAAAACAAATGCCACGGTGAATTTTAAAAATTTAAGAATATGAAATGAACGTTCCATACTTGTCCTCCTTTTTTTACAATTGTATGATCATTTATGTTGAAAATATTCAAAAAATAGGTTGACGCGTGAAGGAGTAAGTCTTTATAATACGAGAATAATTACATTTAAAACTCTTATTGAGAGTGGCAGAGGGACTAGGCCCTATGATGCCCGGCAACCTTTCAAGCGCGGCTTGAAAAAGGTGCCAATTCCTACAGACGTCATGCGTCTGAAAGATAAGAGGAGGCGAGCGAAACTCACAAAATCCCTCTTCTTAATCGGAAGAGGGATTTTTCTATGTAATTTTAGATGAGACAGCAGAAGGGATGATGGAAATGAAGAGAAGCTTGCAGCAACGATTAGAGGACGGTCCAGTCATTTGTGGGGAAGGGTATCTATTTGAACTTGAACGAAGAGGGTATTTACAGGCAGGCTCCTTCGTTCCAGAGGTAGCACTTGATAACCCTGAAGCCTTAAAGCAAACATA
The DNA here is from genome assembly GCF_043497005.1 of Halobacillus sp. B23F22_1. Lineage (NCBI taxonomy): Bacteria > Bacillati > Bacillota > Bacilli > Caryophanales > Bacillaceae > Halobacillus > Halobacillus sp. B23F22_1. The sequence goes on from NZ_JBIEKE010000001.1 coordinate 284,410, forward strand.
TCGTGATTATATGCTTGCGGGGTCAGACGTGGTACTGGCATTTACGTATAATGCGCACCGAGAAAAAATGAGAATCATTGAAAAGGAAGATTTGCTTGAACCTTTAAATCGACAGGCCATTCGTTTAGCTAAAGAAGTAGCAAAAGAGCATCCAGAAGAGGAAGCGCTTGTGGCAGGAAACATTTCAAATACGAATTTATTCAATCCTGAGGATCCTGCCTCAAAAGAAACCGTCCGTGAAATGTTTGCGGAGATGGTAAAATGGTGTAAAGAAGAAGAGGTCGACTTTGTTAATGGGGAAACGTTCTACTATTATGAGGAAGCGAAAATTGCATTAGAAGAAATTCAAAAACAAGGCCTGCCTGCGGTTATTACATTCGGATTAATGGGAGAAAATGTTCTCCGCGACGGATATAGTGTGGAAGAAGGCTGCCGCCTGTTAAAAGAACATGGCGCTTTAGTTGTAGGAATGAACTGTTTCCGCGGCCCAGCCACCATGCAGCCTTATATTGAAAAAATTCGCGAAGAAGTGGAAGGCTATGTAGGGGCACTGCCTATCCCTTATCGAACGTCTGAGGAGCATCCTACATTCTTTAACTTGCCTGATGGCGGTTGTTCTTGCAGCCTGCCGACAGAAACAACGTTCCCTACGTCACTTGATCCGTTGTATTGCAACCGCTATGAGCTGGCGCAATGGGCGAAGGAAGCACACGACATCGGCGTGAATTATTTTGGATTATGCTGTGGGGCTTCACCTAGTATGCTTCGTGAAGTTGCTGAAACCGTGGGGCGCGAGGCAGTTAATTCCACGTATTCTCCAAATATGAAAAAGCACTTCCTATTTGGAAGTGATGAGACACTACAGTCACACATGACGTCCTATCGTACGAAAGCATAATATGAGAAAAGGGTAAACACTCCTGGCAGGAGGAAAAGGTTTAGGAAACTGCTCCCTTTCCATGGGCGAATGGTGTGCCTCCTCAGGCTAGGCTAACGCCTTCCGGGGTCACACCTTATTCGTATCTCCCATAGGAGTCTCACCATTTCCTAAACCCTTTTTCTATAAGCGATCATTATCATGGAAAAGAAAAAGCCAGGAACAGGCTGCCTGTCAAGATAGGAAAAAGACTCTTAAGTATCTTTTCCTGACTTAAGGAAATTTAAAGGAGCCTGGACCCTTCCATTCCTGTGGAAGAACGAGTGCTCTGAGATCGCCGAGCGTGGGTTTTGCTCGGGCGCTCGTCCGGGGAACGGGAAGGGCCTGCGCTCCTGGTGGCAAGAAAAAAGTTTGTAGAAAATTTGGTGGTTCTCTACAAGCTGAAAGAGGCCGGGAAATAACTAAAGCAAAAATGTCAATAAACAAACGATTGGATACACGCAGATCATTAGCGGAGTGTTTTGACGGAGCGGTGGTGTGGAGTCTCATTAACATAAATAATCCGAACTGATTTCTCCAGAATCGTTCGGATTATTTTATGTTTTATTTGGTTATGTCCCAGCATCTTCTTTTGTTATCTATTAATTTTTCCCTTTACCAGGCTTTTCACATGGATCGTTTCCGTTTCCTTTTGGCTCACATTTTACGACCACCGTCGTTAAAGGATCAATCGTAATTTCGTTCGCATTCTTACTAAATCCAGTCGGTTCACTTACTTTATCTGTTCCTGCTTCATCATCATCTACAATAGCTTTACCCGGAGCTAGATTATAATTTTCCATCGTAAAGGTGCGCTCTTCTTCATCCGCATTTACGAATACAAAATAATTACCAGTGCCGTCTGTAGATTGGGCTTTATATGCTAGAGCCAAATCGTTTTCCTCTATCTCAGGAACATTCAGCTTCGTCACATTCTCATCCACCTCGTCCATCGTCCCTAACCGGAAGGCGTCAGTAGAGCGGCGCAGCTCAATTAAACCAGTCGTATATTCACGCGTTAAATTGTGGATCGGGTAATCATCGGAATTCGTTGCTTTTTCCCAATCAATCTTATTAATTGCATCCGTTGAATCGTAAGAATCGTGGATGAAGTAAGGGTAGATGAATGGGTTGCCCTCTTCGTCTTCCATGTACGTTGATTTGTAAGGCGCTTCATCTGTTTCTGCTCTAAATTGCTTCGTGCGGCCAAATTCCTGCCCGGCATGAAGGAAGGCTGTACCTTGAGACATCAACACCATGGAGTTACCAAGACGAATGCGTTCGTGTATTTCTTCCTCGTGTTCGTCAGGGTCCTTTTTAATGGATTGAGCAATCACATCGTGAAGGGTCAAATTATCATGAGCTGCGATGTAGGGTACTACATCTCCAGGATCTGAAGCTTCAAAATTGTGAGGCTTTGCCGTGATGTTATCAAAAATCTGCTGCACGTTACGTGGCCCCCCAGTTAAGAAGCGTGCTTCACCTTCACTTCCAAATCCGGATTTCAACTCGTTACGGTAATCATCAGAGAAAACGCCGACACTCTCCGTATCCTTCATCCAGTCTTGATCAGCGGCCTGAACATTCCCGCCATTTTCATCACCAGCGTAAGTTCTCCATCCTTCTCCAATCATTAAAATGTTAGGGTTTAATTCTTTGGCTTCATCATAAGCAGTTTGAATGCTTTCGGCATCGTGGTCGCCCATCATATCAAAGCGGAATCCATCTACTTTAAATTCATCGACCCAGTACTTAATAGAATCCACTAATACTTTTCGAGACATCTCATGGGTGGTACCTAAGCGGCCGCCTCCAAAACTAGTCCGCGGAGTACCGTCTGCATCCATAAAGTGATAGTAGTTTGGAACTAAGTCTTCAAAAATGCCTACATCAGCCGTATGGTTGTATACGACGTCTAATACCACACCCATGTCACGCTTATGAATTTCATCAATTAAATGTTTAAGTTCTTGAATTCGAAGTTCCGCATCATCCGGATTCTCCGAATACATTCCTGTAGGAGAGAAATAGCTTTGCGGATCGTAACCCCAGTTATAATTGTTGTCATCGGAATCATAGTCGAGCATACGCTCTGCGCTTGCCCCTTCATCCCCAAAGAAATAGCTCATCACAGGAAGCAGTTGAATATGAGTAACTCCTAAATCTTCAATGTAATCAAGCTTTTCAATAAAAGCTTCGAACGTTCCAAATTGCGAATTCAGTTCGTTTTCAATGCTCGGATCAGAAGTGAAGTCACGTACGTGGACTTCATAAATAATAGCATCCTCTCGTTTTTCATACCCATCAATCTCCGCATACTCTAATGCTGGCCCAATGGAAGATGGATCGACAATTGCTGCTTTTCCAATCGGGTCATCGCCTTCATTATTCCATTTAGCCATGGATTTAGCGTAAGGATCTAACCCAGTTTTCGTCTCGCCCCCACGTTCAATTTCTAAGTGATAGTAATAACCTGTTAAGTCATTGACCCCGGTATTGCTCTCATCAAGCGTTACGTTCCAAACACCGCGATCTTCCAAGCTCATGTCTACATTCGCTGCGACTTCATCTTGGTTATCCTTATCGTAAAGTTTTACAGAGACGTTGTCAGCTCCAGGCGACCAAAATTTGAGGTTGGCACTGCCATCTTCCTGAAGGGTCATACCCAGTTCCCCATCATAGGCATATGTATCATCGATGTAGCGCCAGCTTACATTGGCTGTCGTTGACTTTTCGTTAAATGTAATTTCGTAAGGAGCGGCTTCCACATCAAACGTCCCGCTGATTTCTACTTTGCCATCTTCATGTATAGTTGCTTCTTCAAATGAGACTTCCTCGCCATTCCGATCCTTGATGGTTACTCCTTCTTGAAGAACTTCCTTGTTTAACCCCTCTGTCGAAGAGAAAAGGATTTCCAGGGTATTTTCGTTTATAATCTCCGCTGCGTTAAGACCAAGCTCAGGTAAATATTCTGAGTTTGTATAGACCGTGTCATCGCCTTCGCGAATATAAAGGTCATCATACTGATCAACGCTGCCAAAGATTTTATCATTGCCGTCCTTGTCCTCATTTTCTGTATTCACGACCACAAATCCAATATCTTCCGCATCCTCCGCTAGTTCTACGTCCATATAAGCTCCACTTTCACCAATCTGTTCATCTGAGAAATTAGTCGCTCCTGTGGGCCAATCACCCACTTGGTCAGAAGGCAGGGCCACATCTTCAAACAACCAAAGTCCCCAATCGTTGTAGCTTTCATCCACACGATCATAATGGATTCGTACGGTATCTTCTCCTTCTTCTGCTTTTAAATCTCCAGATCCAAAAGGAATGAAGCTCAAACCAATGACTGCTGCAAAAGTTGAAATGTACTTAGACTTTCTTTTCACTGAATCATCCTCCCTCTATTTTTGTGAAACCGCTTGCACTAATTATATAATTAACGTTTGTAAAAAAACAACTACAAATACAGAATATTGTAAAAATTAGATATAAAGTTGTGCAAAATTGTCTTGTGAAATAGTGCACTCGGTTGCATATTATGCGTACCAGGTACAGCCGGGATATAGTTGTGTACCAGGTACACGAGAGGTTATTCCTCTCTATGGTGACGATGTTTGCAGTGACAGCAGCAACAGCAGCAACATTTGTGCTTCGGCTTTAATTTGACACAGCAGCGTTGAGAGAAAGAATCAAGTTTGTCCTGTGCGGACCTTCTTCTATTCTTGCTTTCCCAATCCATTGGAACTCCTCCTTTCCTTACTATTCTATTCAGGAAGGTGGAGAAGGGTTTGTACATTGAAAGTGCTTTTGAATAAATCCATCACCTTTTGGTGGGAAAATTGAATTTTTCCTATGATAAGATAAAGAAAATAGGAGGTACGGTATGTTCAAAAATTCATTTTTTATCTTTTTTAGCGCCCTTACATTGTTCATAGCTGGAGGCTGTGGGGAAGAATCAACTGGCTCAGCCGACGACCAGGAGACACAAGAAGAGCAGAAAGACCAGGCAGAAGACACTCAAAAGTCTGAGGAAACTGACAATAACGATTTAGAAGAAGAGAGTGAAACTGAGAAAGAAGCTGAAGATGAGGAATCCCGGGCCTCGGAAGAACAAATTGAAGAAGAAGCGGTAGAAAAAGAAGAAGAGCAGGTTCAAGAAACAAAGGAAGAGAAGCCGGAAAAAGAAGAAATTTCTTCAGAACTGACCGCTCATTTTATAGATGCCGGCCAGGCGGATTCTACGTTACTTGAGTTTGAAGATAGCGGCCAGCCGGTTCGGATTCTAATCGACGCTGGAAATTGGAATAGTGACAGTGTCGTTAACTATTTACATAGCCGCAATATTGAGCAGATCGACATTGCTGTAGGCACACATCCAGATGCCGATCACATTGGTCAAATGGATCAAGTCATCAGCGAGTTTAACGTGGGGGAAGTGTGGATGTCAGGAAATGAGAGTACATCAGAAACGCATGAACGGGTGCTTCATACCATAGAAAACTCTAGTATCGAATACGATGAACCGAGAACAGGAGATATGTTTGATATCGGTCCGTTAGCCATAGAAACATTGTATCCTGAGACTGTAACAGGCAATACAAATAAAGAATCTCTCTCGTTTAGAATGTCGTATGGAGAAGTTGACTTTCTTTTCACAGGTGATGCTGAAGCAGAAGAGGAGTCACGAATGTTGAACGAAGCGGAAAACGTGGAGGCAGAAATTTTGCAATTGGGTCATCACGGGTCCTCGACTTCTACTAGTGAAGCTTTTTTACAAGCTGTAGACCCTGAGGCAGCGATTTACAGCGCAGGAGAAAGCAATCAATATGGTCATCCTAGTGCAGAGATTGTGCAAAGAGTTCAAGAGGCAGGAGTAGAGTTGTATGGAACAGACGTTCACGGGACGGTGAAAGTTACAACAGATGGAGAAAACTATGAAATAACACCGGAAAAAGAAGGGTCCGTTACACCATCTAGTGAAGATAAATCAGAAAGTGATGCCGAGTCATCAGAAGAATTGGAAGAAGGGCAGGAAACAGCTGAGTCTTCTGGAGCCTGCGTGGATATTAATAATGCTTCGATAGAAGAGGTACAGGATATTACGCAGATTGGTCCTGCCCGTGCAGAAGATTTAATTGAGTTAAGACCTTACCAATCGGTTGATGATCTCACTAAAATTAATGGAATTGGTCCTGCTAGAATAGATGAAATTAAAGCACAAGGTTTGGCTTGTGTAGGAGGCTAATGAATGAAAGCTGTGTTTGATCGATTAGAAGAAGAGAAATATGCTGTTCTTCTTGTAGAAGCTCACAATAAGGAACTTGTTTTAGATAAAGATATCCTTCCTGAAGGAAGTAAGCCGAATGATTGGTTTGAAGTGACGATAGAAGAAGATCAGGTGACTTCAATTAAGCGAGATCCTGAAGCAACGGCTGCTCAGGAAAAAAAGGTAAAAGACAAGCGAAAACGCCTTAAGGAAAAAAGCAAAGGCAGCCGTTTTAAGCGGAAGTAATTTATTATATTTATATTACAAATCGATGAATGGGCCCTTGTTTTACAATGATAGGTTAGAAAAAGGTACTGAACGGGGATAGTCCTATACAACAGGATTTTAGGAGGTCTCCTATCTATGAAAAAAATAATCAACTATGGAAAGGAAGTATTCGCTGAATTTCAAAGAGATAATGTGCCTTTGTTAGGGGCAGCCCAAGCATTTTATTATTTGTTAGCGATTTTTCCTTTAGTTATCTTGCTTTTATCTATTTTACCTTATTTAAACATCAGCGCTGAAGAGGCTATGGGATTTGTACAAAATGTTGTACCAGGTCAGGCAACTGATATTTTAGAAGAAAATATTGTAGAACTCGTAGAACAGCCAAACGGCGGCTTATTAACGGCAGGTATTCTAGGTACATTGTGGTCAGCCTCCAGCGGGGTGAATGCGTTCATCCAGGCTTCCAACATTGCTTATAATGTAGAGGAGTCACGATCGTTTATTAAAGTAAGACTTCTATCGATTTTACTTACGATCGGTATGATTGTATCAATTGCTGTGGCACTGGCTCTTCCTATTTTCGGGGACGTCATCATTTCTACATTAAGAGATGTTCTGAACTTACCAGAACAAACAGTCGTTCTTTTCCAAGTCTTGCGCTGGGCAGTCAGTATTGTGATTATGGCTGGAACGCTGATGGCACTTTATCACTTTGCGCCGGACAAAACGTTTCCATTCAAAGAAATCATACCGGGAGCTGTCATTACAGCCGTGCTATGGCAGGTTGTATCGCTTATCTTTTCTTTTTATGTGAGTAATTTTGCGAACTACTCTGCAACATATGGAAGTCTCGGGGGGATTATCATCCTCATGCTTTGGTTCTTCATCACTGGGATGATCTTAATGATAGGGGCAGAAATTAACGTGGTCCGCCACCGCAGGAAAAAACGGCAGGCTCGTGAAGTAGCATAAAAAGAGGAAAGGACCATGCCTTTCCTCAGCTTGTAGAGAAACCTTAAAGAGCGTAAAATTCCTGGCATTAGCGAGTGTAAAGGGTTTGAGGAAACGGACTCCCTTTCCGCGGGAGAATGGTGTGCCTCCTCGGGCTTTATCAGCCCTCCGGGGTCACACCTTATTCCCATTTCCCGCAGGAGTCTCGCCATTTCCTCAAACCCTTTTTCGAAATAAATCATGAGCATTCATTTACTCAAGCTGTGAAAGCAGCGTTTGCAAAAGGATATTCACATTACGAAGGTTTCAAGATTCCATTCTGGTAAAAGGAAAGGAAAAAGTGCCGACTCCTGCGGGACGAGCAGACAGGAGAAGCCCCGGAGGTCGCAGACCGAGGAGATTTTCCGTCTTGCCCCGCGGAAAGCGGCGCTTTTCCTGTTCCTTTCTCCATACTTATATGAAGTACATCTTAGCTTTTTGGATAGACTGAGGAAAGGCCCATGCCTTTCCTTTTTTTATTGAAATTACTCATTTTAATTTGGAAAGAGTGGTATAAATAAAGGAAGAAATCGTACAAGTAGTAAAGAGTAGAAAAATGGGTGGGGGAAAAAGAATGAAAAAGCGCTTAGTCTTAAGTACGCTCGTATTGTTTCCGGTATATGTGCTTTTTTTCTATCTGTATTTGTTTCATTGGACGAGTCCAGACGTTCCGCAAGCCTACAAAGGATCTGCAGCAGATCCAGTTACATTTATGACGGCCCAAGAAATGGCGCTCAGCCAAGAATATTCACAATACCGTAACCTGCTTTATTTTATTGGATTGCCATTTGAAATCCTTATATACATAGCTGTGCTCGTGTTTGGCTGGTCCCCCGTCTTTAAGCGGTTTGGGGAACGGGTCTCGAAGTTATCTTTTATTAAGATTCCTATATACGTGTTGCTGCTTTCCACTGTGGTATGGTTAATCAGTTTCCCGCTTGATTTTATAGGGTATCGCTTATCCTTTCAGTACGGGATCTCAACCCAGAATTTCTCCAGCTGGATGAGAGATGAACTTATTAGCTTTTGGGTCGGATTTATCATCATGGGTCTTTTAATTACAGTGCTTTATATTCTTATGAAAAAGACACAAAAACGGTGGTGGCTTTACGCGTGGCTGCTGCTCATTCCGTTCTTTACCTTTATGATGTATATTCAGCCTGTATGGATCGATCCTCTCTACAATGAGTTTACAGAGCTCAAGGATCCCGTGTTAGAAGAAAAAATCTTAACCTTAGCTCACCAGGCGGATATCCCGGCCGATCGTGTTTTTGAAGTGGATATGTCAGAGAAAACGAACGCGATGAATGCATACGTTAATGGCATTGGTTCTAATTTGCGCATTGTACTGTGGGATACGACCCTGAATCAACTCGATGATGGCGAGACCTTATTTATCATGGCTCATGAGATTGGACATTACGTCATGAACCATTTGTATATGAATCTAGGAGGAGTAATTCTTTCCAGTCTGGCAGGCTTATATATCACCTATCTACTGTTACATGTCGTCATTCGTAAGTGGGGAGACGAGTTTGGGGTGAAAAGTGTTTCCGATATTTCTTCTCTTCCTGTTTTATTTTTACTATTGACGGTTTTATCTATCATTTCTACACCTATTGAATCAGCCATTTCTCGGCAGGCAGAGCGATCAGCAGATGAATATGCTATTGAAATGAGGCCGGATCGAGAAGCGGCAATCGGTTCTTTTCAACAGCTGACGATCAATGGGCGCAGTGAGGTGAATCCTCCAGCCCTCGTGAAATTTTTCCGCTACGGTCACCCAACCATGATGGAGCGGATTATTATGCTTGAAGAATATGAAAAGGAACAATAGAAAAAGCAGCCAATTTGGCTGCTTTTTTATTTAAACCAACCTTTTTCCTTTATGCGGGAGACGGCTTCAATTCGATTGCTGACCTCGAGTTTATCTAAGATGACAGAAACGTAATTTCGGACAGTTCCTGTCGTTATGAATAGCTCTTTAGATATTTCTTTTGTATTCTTCCCGTCTGCAATAAGCTGGACGACTTGTTTTTCCCTCTCGGTTAAAGGGTTTTCGTTGCCAAAGGCCATATCGACTAACTCAGGAGCGAAAATTCTCTTTCCGTCCATTATCGTCCGGATGGAATTGGCAAGATCTTCGCTCGGACTGTCTTTTAATAAATAGCCGCTTACCCTTGCTTTCTGCGCACGTTCAAAGTATCCGGCTCTAGCAAACGTAGTTAAAATAATAATTTTACAAGGTTCGTTTTTTAGTTCTTCGGCAGCATCTAACCCACTCTTGACGGGCATTTCAATATCCATTATACAAATATCGGGCTGAAGCTGTTTTACGAGGTCACAGGCTTCCTCTCCGTTATGAGCTGTGCCGACGACTTCCATATCTTCCTCTAAGTCAAGCAGGGAGCCAAGCGCCCCAAGCAGCATACGCTGGTCTTCTGCAATAACGATACGTATCACACCATACCCTCCTGTTTTGGTTGTTGAATGACATTCGGTACTCGAATAATAAGTTTAGTTCCGTTTGATGATTTGATTTCTAAGCTGCCATTAACGAACTCCAGGCGTTCCCGCATCCCCTGGAGACCGTGTCCTTCTACCGTATGCACTTTATCAGAAACTCCTGCCCCATCATCACTTATTTGTAATAGTATTTCATTTGGTGATTGGTCAATGAAGATGTGACAGGAAGAAGCATGACTATGTTTTACTACATTTGTAACAGCTTCTTTTAAACACATACTGAGAACATTTTCGACGAGAAGGGGAGTGTTCTTAAGGTCAGGGTTTCCTTCTGTCCTAAATTCAATTTCCGCAGCTTCTAAGATTTGCTGCACTCGTAAGAGTTCATCCTGTAACTTTGCTCCTCGCATGTTAGAGACCATTTCACGAACTTCTTTTAATGCTGTGCGAGCCGTTTGTCGAATGTCTTGAATTTCATTTTGAGCTGCCGTTGGATTTTTATCCATTAATTTCCCTGCTAAATCACTTTTTAATCCGATCAGAGAAAGTTTTTGTCCAAGTGTGTCGTGAAGGTCACGAGCAATACGTTCTCTTTCTTCAATGACCATAAGCTGTGAAATCTTTTCATTTGCATCTTCTAACTGGTCTTCAAGCTTCTCGCGTTTAATGCGATAATACATTGTAAACGGCAGCAGTATGACACCAATCAGGCAGATGATGATAAAAGGAAGTTGAGGAAACAGCGCTTCATTCTGCATAAAGAACAAAAGAGCAATTGCTCCCACTGTCGTTACGAGGTGGACGATGTATAACGTTAGAAATCCACTTAACCTTTGAATGTTTCCTATAAAAAACGCCAGAAATAGTGAGAAATAAATATATCCAAATAATAGCGTCAATATAATGCTGATCGCCATCTCAATACTGACCCACACATAAACCATGCGGTTATGTGAAATAAAAGAAAGGCGGTAGGCCAGGAAAAAAAGGATGATCATAAAAATCCCGAAAATGATTTCAGTGACCGAGGAAGACCTAAATATAAAGAAGAAGGGCAATAAACAAAAGATAATCCATATGTAAGTGCTTAATCCTGTATTTTTTGGAATGATTTGATACCAATTCTGCATATACTTCTCCTTTACAGTTCCATTTGCTTCGTTATTCTTATTCTAACAAAAGAAACCCTATTCGATGCAATGAGAATAGGGTTTCTGTGCATTATTATTTATCTTGGAAGCTTGGACGTTTATGATTCATTTGTAGATTTGACTTTTGAAGAAGCGGTTTTACCTCTTTAAAGCTGACAAAAGTTTTGTTCTTCGTATCATACAGACGGAATCGAATAGACTTTAAGCTCGAAAGAAGGGTAATCGTCGTTGCTTTTTGTAAAGGAGGCGTAGATTCATGAGCTTCCTCCAGTTTATAATTCGGCACCCTTGGACTTAAATGGTGCACATGGTGGAAACCGATGCTTCCCGATACCCACTGCAGAATTTTTGGCAGCTTGTAGTAAGAACTTCCATCAACGGCTGCTTTAACAAAATCCCACTCTGATTCATCCTCAAAATAAGAATCTTCAAACTGGTGCTGGACGTAAAATAACCATATTCCAAGTGCTCCGGAAACATAAAGAATCGGAAGCTGAATAATTAAGAATGCCTGCCAGCCGATGGCCCAGATGAGAAGGGCGTAAATCGCCGCAATTGAAACATTGGTTACATGTGTATTTAACCTTTCTTTTCGCTTTGCCCCTTTTCGGTTAAAACGGTTGGAAATACAAAATAGATAGAGGGGGCCTAATCCAAACATAACGATCGGATTACGGTACAAGCGGTAAGCCAGGCGCCTCCAGGATGAAGCCTCTAAATACTCATCAACAGTCATCACCCATACATCACCTGTGCCTCGTTTATCTAAATTACTGCTGGTAGCATGGTGAATCGAGTGATCCCGTTTCCATTTTTCAAAAGGGAAAAGAGTAATAATTCCAGTGATCGTCCCAACTATCCGGTTCGCTTTTTGATTATTAAAGAAAGACATGTGGGTACAATCATGGAAAATAATAAAGATCCGAATGACAAACCCTCCAGCCAGCATAGCTAAAGGAACAGCGAGCCAGGCAGATACAGCCAGACTTTGATAGGCAGCAAACCAAAGTAAGAAGAAGGGAACAAGTGTATTAATTAACTGGCGGATCCCAACTGAATTATCGGGTTTCGCAAACGATGCTACATTCTTTTTCAACTCTTTTTGTTTATGTTGGCTCATTTTAATTACTCCTCTTATACGTTCGATTAATTCGTACTTCCTATGTTAGAAGAAACGTAAAAGAGTTGTAAGACATAAACGTCAGGTGACGAGTATGACACTTGTCATGTATTTAATTGAAAAAAAATCTATATATGGATGAAACTAGGTGAAGGGAGAGAAGGTTCAGTTATAGAGGTTTGCAGAAGTCTTCAAACCTTCCATGAGCAGGGTGTATTTTTGGTGAACTATTCTTACAAACAGCTTGATCAATTTTAAAAAGGGGCAGATAAGAGATGTTCCTCTTTCCTTTTTATTGGAAAGTTGCTGCAATCGCCCCTACAATATAAAGTGTAGCTTTATCAGAAGAAGTTGAGATTTAGTTCAACGATTCCTGCAGGTAGTACATATTAATAAGCGCCATCGTATTAAAGAAGTGATTTTTTACTTATTACAAAGGAGAGAGGGAACGTGACTCAAACAAAAAGAGCACCATTTAATGCGGACCATGTAGGCAGCTTCTTGCGGCCTGAACGGATTAAGGATGCCCGCTATCAAAAAGAACGAGGAAAAATTTCAGCCGTTGAATTAAGGAATATTGAAGATGAAGAGATTAGGAAATTAGTAGAAAAGCAAAAACAAGCCGGACTTATTTCTATAACTGACGGTGATTTGCGTCGTTCATGGTGGCATTTTGACTTTCTCGAAGGTTTAGCCGGAGTGGAAGGGTATGAGCCGGAGGAAGGCATCCAGTTTAGCGGCGTTCAAACGAAAGCTTATTCTGTGCGGGTCGTTGATCGAGTTGATTTTCATAACCATCCCATGATAGAAGATTATAAGTTTCTTCATTCTGTCGTTGGAGATGAGCATGTCCCTAAATTTACGATCCCCAGCCCGAATATGCTTTTCTTTAGAGGAGATATAAACCCTGAAATCTATGCCGATGAAGAAACACTGCTAAGTGATTTAACACAAGCTTATCAAAAAGCAATTAAAGCCTTCTATGATGAAGGCTGCCGATACTTACAGATGGATGATACGTCCTGGGCCGCTTTCTTCTCAGAAGAAGGGTTGAACAAAATCAAAGAGCGGGGTCAGGATCCTGACAGACTACGTGATTTGTTTGTCCAGGCTGTCAATCAATCAATTGCAGAACGACCTGAAGACATGGTTATTACTATGCACATTTGCAGAGGGAATTTTCGTTCTACGTATTCCGCTTCTGGTGGTTATGAGGCCATATCAGAAACGTTGTTTAACGAATTAAAGGTCGATGGACTTTTCTTGGAATTTGATGATGAGCGTTCCGGAGGGCTGGAGCCGCTGCAACACGTGAAGCGCAAAGATTTAAAAATTGTCCTTGGCTTAATTACTTCTAAATTCCCGGAACTCGAAAATAAGGAACGAATAAAGAATCAACTGGAGGAAGCAGCAGGCTATGTTTCTAAAGACCAGCTCTGTTTAAGCCCGCAATGTGGTTTTGCTTCAACAGAGGAAGGAAACAATGTAACGGAAGAAGAGCAGTGGGCGAAAATACGCCACGTAGTGGAGATTGCTGAAGAGGTATGGGGTACACGTTAGTATAGAGCCAGAGGAATTCCTGACGGGGACCTCTGGCTTTTCCCTTGAACTAATAAACATTCGGCAGAAATGGTATGATTATTAAAAGTAGATTTTAATAAAAGGAGGAGCGTTCATGCAACCATTTTTACAGCGGATAAAAGAACATATTCATACAAAGGATGATACGGTATTTCGTGTTTTGATGTATTCGATCAGTAATTATCCTTATGTTCCTGATAATATAACGGCTGAGCTTTTAAAGTACAGCAGGCAGTCTGAAGAAAGGCGGATGGCTGTATTATCGAATATTGAAAAGGTAACCTTTGGTGAAGCTTCAATCGGTGAATGGATAAAATGCCTTAAAAATGCTGATAAAAAAGAGCGTAAGAATTATTTAAATCTTGTACCTAATGTAAAACTGGAAAAACTGTTTGAACATAGAAGCGAGCTTGAACCTTACATTCCTAATAAAGATTGGACGTTTTATGAGAAGGTTCGAAACGCCTCTGAAGAAGAAGAGCTATATATGATCTATGCTGATTTGCTTCAGGATTTATCTGCTCGTTACAGCTCCCGGGTACACAATTTGGCTAAACGGGCAATGGATGAATTAATTAAACGTGAGTGGTTAACCGAGGAAGAAGCAATCGGTGCAGTGGAAGAGGCCATGTCTGCTCCTTACTTAGACTATAATGGTTTATTAAACATCTATGCGCTGCGTTACTTCCCTGATGACCGCTACGTCGCAACGTTAGCCAAGCTGCTTACAGTAGATGAGAATTTGATATTAGATGAAACAGGTAATACGCTCAATTATTTTCAATCCGACGCCGTGGTAGATGAGCTTTACCCTTTATGTAAAGGTGACGACTTCATTTATCCAGTCGAGGTTATTAGTGAAACTAAAACTGATTATGCGTTAACCGTTTTACAAAATTTATATGAAGAATCATCAAGGGACTTAGAGCTTCGTGAGCTTATCGTTGAAGGGATGTGCCTGCAATTCTCTGAAGAAACCCTTCAAGAAGTTGAAGATTTTTTGGAAAGAGGAGCATTCTCAGGAATGGTGGATATGGACGAGACTGCCTATTCTTATTTTAAAGTCATTAACCGTGAACATCCTAATCTAATGTTATGGAAAAGTGAAGCGGAGGAACGAGAAGAACAATTCTTAAACATGACAAGTCAGCCTTCCGATCGCAAGCCTTTTGAAAAGGTAGAAAAAAATAGGGAGAAATGAACCGTGTCCATGCGGAAGTGGAAAGAAGCATAAAAAGTGCTGCGGTGCTTAAGAGGGAGGGCCTTCGATGGAGCAAAAGGTATAGAAAGGCTATTCCTTATTACTTCTGTCTAAGCTTTATCAACAGCTAGAGGAGGATGGGTCATAAGTAATGCTTTGCTACAAACATCGAATAATAAAAACTTAATTATGTAAGAGCAGAACATTAGCGTAGTCAAAATATGCGGACTCCTTTGGGAACAGGACGAGCCGAAAATCCCCCAGGAAAGCGCTCTTTGCCTTTCGAGGAAGCTGGGACCGTGCCCAAGGAAAGCGAAGTATTTTGACGGAGCGATGTCCTTCCTTGGCACAAAAATAATCCGAACTGATTTCAATAAAATCGTTCGGATTATATTATGCTTCCTAAGAACGGTTTAGTTTTTTCTTTAGTAAATGAGCTTCAGATAAAGCGAGCGAATTGTTTTTAATTTCCCCGGGTTTACGCGCTTCCCCTAGTAAATAGCCAGCGAGTGAGCTGCCGAAAAATTGAAGAATGTATTCAAATTGCTGGATAAGAGGAAGCCCCTTCATTTTGGGGTTATCGCCGCCCACTGCGATGACGTACACTTCTTTTTGCTTCAGATCCTCTTTAAAAGATTCATAACCCGGTTCTCTTACTAATTGGGAGATGCGGTCCACAAAGGTTTTCATGAGGCTGGACATACTGTACCAGTAGATTGGAGTGGCAAAAATGATGACGTCGTGAGCCAGCATCTGATCAATAATGAAATGATGATCATCAGCGACCGGCTTGAACCCCTCTTTAGAATGACGTTCATCTATGATTCCGTCAATTTGATGGTTTCTTAAGTAAATATGAACAGCATCCTCATGAACCGCTTGTTTAGCTAAGTATTCAGTGTTTCCATTTTCTCTCGTAGAGCCATGAATAACGATGGTACTCACATTCATTCCCCCTTAAACTTTTTCACGTTCAGCATACACGAACTCATCCATTTTTTACACTTTTTAGATTTAGGAGGCCTCCTAAAGATTTAAGTTATATTACCGATATATAAAGAAATGAGATGAGGTAATGGAGGTAGAAAATGTTCCCGTTATTCGCAATTAAAACGAAACCAAAAGCAGCGGCTCATGTACTAAATCCTGCATCACGAGGCAGAATTCAAATGGATCGAGGGTCTGATTTTCATAAACAGCTTCAAATGATTGAGCTGACTGAGGCTGACTTGTTCGTGTTAAAATCATTGCAGCCGATCATAAAAAAACATATTACTACGATTGTTACCCAGTTCTACAAGAACTTAGAGCATGAAGGAACATTGATGAGAATTATTTCGAATACCAGCTCAGTTGACCGGTTGAAAAAAACACTCACAACACACATTCAAGAAATGTTTAACGGGGTCATTGATAAAGCGTTTATTCATAAAAGAAAAATCATTGCTGAAGTGCACGTAAGAATCGGACTGGAGCCTAAGTGGTATATGTGTTCTTTTCAAGATCTGCTGAACTCGATCCTTGCGATTTATGACCAGGAAATTATAGAAACTAGTGAGTATCGAAAAGCGATACAAGCGACAACGAAAATATTAAACTTTGAGCAGCAAATCGTCCTGGAGCTTTTTGAACAAGAAAATCAACGGATCCGTGAAGAAGAAGCAGTAAAAAAAGCAGATGCTTATCGTCGAATCGATGAAATGTCAGAAGAATTAGCGGCTATTTCTCAGCAAGCAAGTGCATCAACGGAACACCTCACCCAGCAGAGCGATAAAATCCTCGGGGATTCAAAAAAAGGGACGGAGATTGCTCAACATGTAGAGGGTCAATCTACTGAAGGCAAAGAGCAGCTTGAGGTACAACAAGAACAAATGAACCGTATTCAAGAGAGTATTAAACAAATCACAGAAGAAATGGAAAAGTTAAAAGGAACGGCTGAAGAGATAAGTCAGATCGTTACAATCGTTTCTTCCATTGCAGAACAGACCAATTTACTTTCACTAAATGCATCTATTGAAGCAGCAAGAGCCGGGGAGCATGGGGCGGGGTTTACAGTCGTAGCAAATGAAGTGCGAAAGCTTTCTGAACAAACAAAGAGTTCAGTGTCTGAGGTATCTGAATTGATTCAGTCAACGAATGGACAGATTCATAAGGTTTCTAATAACGTCGGCGATATCGATCAGCTCATCGTAAAGGGCACTGAAAATATGGATCAAATAAATAGCTTCTTTACAGAAATTGTTGAGGCAATGGGCCAAAACAAAGCATACAATTCTGGTATTGAACAGGAGATGGAAAGGTTTACTCAAGTTATCCAAGAAATTAATGATGCCGTGACCCAAGTGGCTTCGTCTTCTCAGCAGCTGACCGAGGTTACAGAGCAGGCATAAGCGGGAATTAAGAGAGTGGAAGGACCTTTTACCTTCCGCTCTTTTCTTTAGGCTTAATGATTGAAACCATTCCCCTGACATATACGTATTAAAAGAAAATGGATAGGCGGAGGAGTTAAAATGGACATTCAATCAGTTTTAAAAGTAAGTAATTGCCACATTACGATTAGAGACGCTGCCATTTTAAGTGAAGTGACGTTTGAGGTTAAACAAGGACGGATTACCGCATTAGTAGGACACAATGGTGCCGGCAAGTCTACTTTAATGAAGGCGATCATCGGGTCATTAGAGAAAAGAGAAGGAACGATCATAATTGGCGGAGTTGATCAAGATGAACATTTAACCGAATATAAATACCAGTTCAGCTATATTCCAGAAGAGCCGCTTCTTCTTAATGAGCTAACCGTTTTTCAGCATTTCCAACTGTATCAAAAAAGTTATGATATTCCTGATTCTTTATTTATTGAGCGTATTCAAACATATGCTGAGGCTTTCGAGCTCATGGATAAGCTTGATAACTATCCGGAAGAGTTATCCAAAGGAATGAGACAAAAGGCACAAACCATTTGTGCTCTGTTACCTGATGTTCCCTTATTACTTATTGATGAACCGTTTATGGGGCTTGATGTATATGCGGGTATTTATTTACAACAGCTCTTAAAGCAACGAAGAGATGAAGGAACAAGTATATTGCTCACCACCCATCAATTGGATAAAGTACACGACCTTGCCAATGATTTTGTAATGTTAAAAGAGGGGCGGATTTCTTCTGCAGGGACGATTGAACAGTTTGAACAGCTGGAACGGAGAGGTTCATTATGAATTTCTCGACATGGGAGGTATATAGATGGGTACGAAGCCAGCGCTTTAAGAAGAAGCGAAAGCTTTATCAGCAAGCATTCCAGCTCACGTTTGATTTTACACTGGCTATCTACGTCGTAGTGCTCGTATCTGTGTTTTTGGTTATGCTGGCTGACTGGCTTAACCGTTTTATTCCAATTATTGAGTCCTGGCAGTTAAGTGTGGAAGAATGGGTATGGGTGCTGCCCCTTGCCTTGGTCCTTCGAGCTTGCTTTCAGGCTTTTTTCCACCCTGGACTTGCATTTACTACAAGTGAGATGAACGTAAGTATGCTGCCTCACTCGAGAAGTCATCTAATATGGCATATCGCCATTGTAAGAGGTTTTTTTCATACGCTAGGTGCTTTTCTTTTTGCTTTTGTCATTAGCTGGCTGACACCTTTTACGTTTTCATTTGCATTTTATATAGCTGCCATGTATTCTTTATTTTTTAGTTTAACCATGTTAGTTCAATGGAAGCTTTTTTCCCTCTCCCGCTGGAAAAAACTCGTCACAATTGGAACCATTTTTTTGTTAATAGCAATCTTACGTTTTTTAATCATCCATTCAGGTATAGAGGAAGGATTCATAGGTTTGGTTCTCGGCCTGTCATTGCTCATCATAAATATTTATCTAGTGCCTCGTTGTTTGAAAGGTGTTGATTGGGGACGTGTCATGGACGTTAACGACGCACGAGTATGGAATGTGCAATTAATCAGTCAAATGACACAAGTGCATATTAAACCTCCTAAACGCTACGGGATTTTACAAACCTATCTGAGAACTCGACGTGCAAAGCAGCGCTTTACAAGTATTCACCAACTTTATCATCGTCTTTGGCGTTATTACTTTCACCATCAATTTGGTTATGTGTGGAAGACAATAATCATCTGCGCTGCTATTATTGTGATACTGCCAATTCAGGCGGAATGGGTGATGTATGTCACGCTGCCTATTGCCATGTTTGTGTATATCGAAGTGGCTGCAAGCTTGTTTATCGATCAGTTTCGCGAACACCCGATTTTGAGTATTCTTCCAGTTGAGGAAAAGGGCTGGAGACAGACTTATTATAGGTGGGCTGCCTTCGGATCCAGTGTTCTTATTCTTCTCTTTATTGTTACGATGGTGGCTTTAAATGGACTATATACTGGTTTATTACTTCAATTGGCGGGGCTTGTAGGCTGGGTTTTGCTTGATTTGAACCGCCGTCTCATCGAACAAATGCACGTATTCCAGCGGAAAGGCGTAAAAGCTTCAGAATACTTTCGGTTGATCGGTTATTTATTTTTAGGGATAGGAATTTATTTTCCTCCGGCAGTTTTAGGGGTGCTGATTCCTTTTCTCTTAACAAAGCACATAGAAAAACTCCCTTTTCTTCGCTCGATGCTATAAAGCGCGGGAAGGGAGTTTTCTTCTGCGCTTCTAATCATCTTGTTCAAGGAGTTCCTTTATCACAACAGCATGGTTATGCGTTTCATCCTTTGCTCCATAGAGTAATATGACACGTTTTCCATCCGCCATATTTCTCAATTTGTCCAAAGATGATTTCTTATCAGAATGACCGTTCAACTCTTTTTTATAACGTTTTTTAAATTCCGAGAACTTTTCAGGGTCATGGTTAAACCATTTCCGCAGCTCTGCGCTTGGAGAAATTTCCTTCATCCATTCATCAATTTCAGCTTGTTCTTTCGATATTCCTCTTGGCCAAATTCCGTCTACTAAGATGCGGTGGCCGCCTGGTTTTTTTTCTTCATCATAAATTCTTTTTAAAATGACCGACACAATTTCCTCTTCCTTTCCTTATAGTTTGAGTGAGAGTTTTCTGTTTATGGTTTTATTTTCCGGATTCTATTTTGTTTAAACTGGGTAATAAAATTATGTTACGATAAAAATAGCGAAAAAGTGGTGAAATTTGGTTTATTTGTAGGTCAATAAGGAAAAAAATTACTATTCGATGGTATAAAGGGGTGAATTTGTGAACGAACTTACTTACTTGCTTATATTTGCAGTGATTGTTGTTGTTCTTGGACTTCGGGAAAGAATTACGCTGGATCGTAAATTAAAACAAATTCCTACTAGGGTACTTATAAATGGGATACGTGGTAAATCTACCGTTACACGACTAGTGATGGGTATTTTAAAGGAAAATGGCGATAAAGTAATCGGGAAAACCACAGGGACTTCAGCCAGAATGTTTTATTGGGATTCAGAAGAAGAGGAGCCGATCATTCGTGGTCTACAGGGTCCTAATATTAGTGAGCAGAGAAAAATGGTACATAAAGTGACGGATCGTAAAGCTGAGGCATTCGTTAGTGAATGTATGGCTGTACACCCGGTATATCAAAAGATCTTTCAAGAGAGACTTGTGAAATCCAACATTACAATTATTACAAATGTAATGGAAGATCACCTTGACGTTATGGGACCTACACTTGATGACATTGCTCAGGCTTTTAGCTCAACTATTCCTCGCAATGGATATTTAATTATTCCAGAAACACCGTATCAACGTTTTTTTGAAAAAGCTGCGCGTAAGAAAAATACGAAAGTGATCGTTGCGGATGAAAGTGAAATTGATGAGAATTATTTAAAGAAATTCCCGTTTATGATTTTTCCACAAAACGCCGCATTGGCCTTAGCTGTGGCAGATATTCTGCAAATTGATCGAGAAGTAGCTCTCAAAGGGATGCTCACAGCTCCAGTCGATCCTGGAGCTATGCGTGTGCATACATTTGGAGATGCGAAAAGTCCGAAATACTTCTTTAATGGATTTGCAGCAAATGATGTAACTTCCACTTTAAATATTTGGGAGCGTATAAAAGAACAAGGCTATCCGACAGAAGACGTTACGGTTGTGATGAATTGCAGACATGATCGTGTAGAACGAACTATCGAATTTGCAGAAAAAGTACTGCCTCATATGGATATCGACCGTCTTGTCGTTATCGGGAAAGAAGCTCATCCTATTTTAACTGCTTATGATGAAGGTAACATTAGAACAAAACATATTGTCAATTTGGAAAAGCAGCCGATCGATAAAGCGGTCGATTATGTTGCCGGACTGCCTAAGAATGCGCTCATTTATGGAGTTGGGAATATCCATGGCGGCGGCGAGGAATTTGCAGAAGCCATTGAAAAGAAAGAACATTCTCCAGCACGATTACACGAGGAGAGTAAAAAAGAGTCATCCTTTTCAGTTGATTTACTAGAGAGAAAGTATCAGACGAATAAATAATAGATTAGTGTTGAGCTTAAAAAGGGGTTGGAGAATTAGTGTTTGGTACGGATTTATATATAGCTATAGTTATAGGCGTTTTATTAAGTTTGCTTTATGCAGAAAAAACAGGCATTATGCCGGCGGGTCTTGTGGTCCCCGGCTACCTTGCTTTAATTTTTGATCAAGTCATGTATGTGCTCGTCGTTGGATTAATCAGCTTACTTACTTATCTGCTGGTGACTCAAGTGCTATCCAGGTTTACGGTGTTGTACGGACGCAGAAAATTTGCTGCAATGTTAACGGTTGGCGTTTTAATGAAAATGTCGATGGATTACTTGTATCCGCTCACTCCCTTTCCAGTGATGGAGCTTAGAGGTATTGGAGTTATTGTGCCTGGTTTAATTGCTAACTCGATTCAAAAGCAAGGAGTTATTCCTACATTCAGCTCCACCTTTGTTATTGCGTTTTTCACATTTGTTTTTATTACTGTTTATCATTTGCTGTAGGGGAGTTATTTTTATGAAAGAAACAAAGCTTAAATCATTTATGCAGGTTTGGGTTAAAAAGCACCGGGAGAAAGCTGTTCCTCACTCTATTATCCTGGCTTTACTTTTATCTATTCCTTTTTTTGCTCATAAAAAAATTGACGAGGTGCCCATACCTGAAAATACGAGGCCGGATAACGTAGACTACCGGGTTTCTATGGTAGGGGATATGATGCTGGGGCGGCATGTACAGGAAGCAGCCCAAAGAGAAGGGGAACCCATTGATCGCGTATTTTCCTATGTAACTCCTTATTTTGAGCAATCTGATTATTCGACGGGCAATTTTGAGAATCCAGTCATTGATTCGAACAATCCAGAAGTTGAAAGTCAAATGGAGGATTATGAATTACATAATAAGGATATCCACCTTTATGCGGAAGCAGGAGCAGAAGATGCGCTTATTAATGCCGGATTCGACTCTGTAAACTTAGCCAATAATCATACAATGGATTATGGGGACTTGTCATTAACGGAAACCTTGAATCATATGAGGGACGCAGATATTGATTTAATTGGTATAGGGGATATTCTTGACTCAGGAGAAGCTCAGATTGACACGGGCGATGAAGAGGAAGAGGTCCTGGACGCAGGTTCCATCTCTTATTTCGATATTAACGAAAACTACTCGGCAGCCGTTTTAGGCTTCACCGATGTATTTGTTCAAGGTTATAGTGCAGGAGACTACGTTGGAGGAGTTTTAACGAATGATGGACTAGACGTACTTCAACGGCGTATCAAAGAAGCGAAGGAACAGGCAGATGTGGTTATTGTTCATGCTCACTGGGGAGACGAGTATCAGGTAGGGTCAAACCAGGAGCAGGAGAATCTCGCGTGGCTGCTTACAGATATTGGGGCAGATATTATTATTGGTCACCATTCTCACGTATTAGAGCCTGTCACAGTGGTAGAAACGAACAAAAATACTTCCTTAGTGATGAACAGTTTAGGGAATTTTGTATTTGATCAAGGATGGTCTCGCACGAAAGAATCCACGCTGGCTCAGCTGGACTTTTTAGAAGACGGTTCTGCTGATTTATCGTTCATCCCTATGCAGATCACAGATACAAAGCCTCGAGAAACAAAGGGGATCCTGAAGCCGTATCGGGATTATCGAATTTTCCGCACACTAAGAAAGGAATTAGATAAAGATTTATGGAGAGTTGAAGATAGTCGTCTTATCATTGATATGGAAAAAGCAGGCGTGCTGGATTACGGAGGGTCTGAATCATGAATTATTTAAGGATCACCAATATCCTCGCTGTAATCGTATTTATAGGTTTAGTCGGGTGGAATTACTACTTCGAAGATGAGTTTGATGCTTTTCGAGAGCCTTATCGAGAAGAAGAACCTTCTGAAACAGTTGAGATTAGTGCGGATGATGAAGAGTCATTTGTTTATGGCGTCAGTGCCCTTCACCCTTTAGCTGTAGAAGCAGGTATGGAAGTTCTCAATGAAGGTGGTAATGCTGTTGAAGCCGCCATAGCAGTATCCTTCACATTAGGGGTAGTGGAACCTTATGGGTCTGGAATAGGCGGAGGCGGTCAAATGGTCGTTCAAGAACCTGATCAGGAAGCAATGACCTATGATTATAGAGAAGCGGCCCCTGAGAGCGGAGGATGGCCGGAAAGAGGAGTAGCCATCCCTGGGTTTGTAAAAGGAATGGAAGCCTTGTATGAAGATTACGGAGAAAATAAAGAATGGGCAGATTTACTAGCTCGATCAATTGAATATGGGGAGGAAGGTTTTGAAGTCGGCCGAATATTTAATGAACAAATTCAAAGTTCAAACCGCTATCTGATGCTCCCTGACGATGTGAGGAATAATTACTACCCTGAAGGCCAGCCGGTCGCAATGAATGAAAACCTTGTTCAAACAGAATTAGCCGAAACGTTAAAAGTTATTCGAGATCATGGTGCTGATGGTTTTTATGAAGGTGAGTTAGGTCAACAGTTATCAGCAGAACTCGAACTTCCACAAGAAGACTTGGCTGCCTATGAAGTGGCAAGGAGAGAAGCAGCGGCAGGCACCTTTAAAGATCAAACCGTCTATGCAGGATCATCTCCGACCTCAGGCGTTATTGTGATTCAAGCTTTACAAATGATGGAGAGATTAGAGGAAAACTTTGACGAAGTGATTCGCGAAGAATTTGAAAATGAAAACGGGGAACTGCCAGCATTCTTAGCCGATGGTCTCCCGGAGGACATGGAAGCGGTCATTAATGATGAAGAGTGGCAAGCTGTATATATACATCTTGTAAATAAAATAACTGATCGAGTGTATAGTGAGAGAGTGAGCACATTAGGAGACCCTCAATTTGATAATATTGATCAAGACGAGCTGACCTCAAAAGAGTACACGGACGATTTATTTGACCAGGAATTCTCCGAAGAGGGAAGCGGGCTTACTAGTTCAGCCGAACTTTTTAACAGTCCTGGAGAGCTGAATGATTCAAGAAATACCACTCATTTTGTAGTAAGAGATAAAGATGGAATGATGGTGTCGACTACAAATTCCCTCGGTGAATTCTTTGGGTCGGGCCGTTATACGAATGGATTCTTCTTAAATAATCAGCTTAATAACTTCAGTACGGTTGAAGGTGCTATCAACGAGTATGAACCAGGTAAACGACCTCGTTCATTCGTTTCTCCAATGATCTTTGCGGAAGACGGAGAGCCTGTCTTAGGCTTAGGATCTCCCGGTGGTTCAAGGATTCCAGCGATGCTGATTCAAACGTTCCTGCAATATGAATATGGAAGGAAAGACAGCGGTGAGTCTTTAAACCTGCAAGAAGCAATCATGAGGCCTCGATTCTATACAGAGGATAATGTTGTTCATTTAGAAAGAATGGTAGAAGACACGGCATTAGATGCCTTACGCAGCGACATGAATTACTCCGTCATTACCCATGATTCGCCGTTGTATTACGGGGGCATTCAAGGGTTAGGTATTCGTAAAGATGAAGAAGTATTAGAAATGTTCGGTGGTGGTGATTCGCGTCGTCTCGGCACGTGGCAAATTGCTGACCAAGAAGGTCTCGTAGAAGACCAAACAGATGATTAATAACTAGGACGGGTCAAAACTGAATAAAGCACAAAATAATCCGAACTGGTTGTATAGGAACCAGTTCGGATTATTTATGGTAATGAGAATGCACAGTCACTCCGACATAATACTGCGCTTTCCGGCGGGTTCTTCGGCTCGTGCTCTTCCCGCAGGAGGCTTCGCATTTTGACTACGCTAACCATCTGCGTTTATACACATGTTTGTTTTTTGACTAATGCCCCTGCCTCCTTCAAGCTGTTGACAAAGCTAGACAGAGGCATAATGGGGTACGAACAACTGGAGGCAAGAAAAAAGCTTGCGGAAAAACAGTTGAGTCCTGCTGCTTCAGCAGGTTTTTTTTAAGTTAAGTGAAATAAAATTTCTATATTTAAAACATAACATTGACAAAATAATTCAAAAAGAATATGATGAAGTCAATCATTAATTTGTCACAATTTTAAAAAAACAAAAAATACAGCGCTTACATAACCGATTTTACATACTCTTCTTTCATCCTGCCCTTCTTCAACTAGAAACCATCCAAGAAGTATTTTTTTCTCCCTTTTCCAGGGATACAAGATCATATAGGTAAGGAGACGATCACATTCATGGAGCTCTCAAGTTTAACTACTGAAAAGAGAAATGAAAACAGCATGACCTTGGATCAAATGTCAATCATGGAAGCATTACATACGATTAACAACGAAGACAAAAAAGTAGCAGAAGCCGTAGCAGCTGTTCTTCCTAAAGTGAAAACTTCGATAGAAAAAATTTACGATTCAATGGTTAAGGGCGGCAGAATTTTTTACGTTGGTGCCGGCACGAGCGGTCGATTGGGTGTCCTGGATGCTTCTGAATGTCCGCCAACCTTCATGACTTCATCAGAAAAGGTGCAAGCCGTTATGGCGGGCGGTAATGGAGCGTTCTTTAACGCAGCCGAGGGTTGCGAAGACGACGAAAATCAAGGCGCTGAAGACATTGAAGCTAAGAAGTTAACAGAACATGACGTAGTAGTAGGAATTACAGCCAGCGGCCGTACTCCTTACCCGATTGGAGCACTAAAATATGCGCGAAGGATTGGGGCTTATACGGTCTCGCTTTCATGCAATGAGCAATCAGAAATCAGTCAACATGCGGACTGCGCCATTGAGGTTGTTGTAGGCCCGGAAGTTTTGACAGGTTCAACAAGAATGAAGGCAGCTACAGCTCACAAAATGATACTTAATATGATTAGTACCACTACCATGATTCAGCTGGGGAAAGTACACGAAAACTTAATGGTGGACGTACATGCCAGCAATTACAAACTAATGGAACGAGCTAAAAAGACCATTATGGAGATTACAAAAGTCTCCT
This sequence comes from Halobacillus sp. B23F22_1, assembly GCF_043497005.1. NCBI lineage: Bacteria > Bacillati > Bacillota > Bacilli > Caryophanales > Bacillaceae > Halobacillus > Halobacillus sp. B23F22_1. The sequence goes on from NZ_JBIEKE010000001.1 coordinate 310,721, forward strand.
ATGAAGAAGCGGAAAGTGTCCTAAAGAAGACAAACCACGAAGTTAAGCCTGCAGTAGTCATGATAGAAACAGGTGCTGATTACCAGCAATCAATAGAAGCGATTCATAGAAATAAAGGGTATGTAAGGAAAGCCATATCTTATATTTTGAAGCAAAAGACGTAAGTTTGGAAACAACATTAATAGTTTTTAAACTATTAATGCGTTTCATATACTTAACAAATTCAAAGGGGGAAGTAATTTGAAGAAGCTATTAAAAGGTCCTGGTTCATTACTTTCAGTGGGTCTGCTTACACTCGCTTTAGCTGCAGGGTGTTCATCTGACGACGATTCTGCGACAGATGAGGCTGGCGGGGAAAGCTCCGGTGATGGAGAAGTTTCAGGAGAGCTAGAACTTCAATACTTTGTTGGCGGATACGGGGATTCTTGGTGGAAAGAAGTAATTGCTGATTTTCAGGAAGAGTATCCTGATGTCTCAGTTGTTGAACATGCGGGACCAAATATAAACGATGAAATGAGATCCCGTTGGGTGTCTGGTGATCCACCTGATGTTGTTTACATTGATGGTGCGGGTTCAAGTGAAACCCAAATGGTAGAAGACGGGCAGCTAATGGATTTATCCGATTGGGTGGAGGACGTTGAAGTGGATGGCGAGCCGCTTATGGACAGCTTCATTGTAGAGCCGGCTACTTATGATGGTGATATTTATTCCCTGCCTCTTGTTTTTGACACGTGGGGCACGTGGTATAACGAAGCTATGTTTGAAGATAAAGGTTATGAAGTACCAGCTGACTTTGACGGCTTCATGGATACGATGGGTGAAATTCAAGAAGGTGAAGATATTTCTCCGTTTGTGACAACAGGACAGCATCCATACTACTTCTTGCGTGGAATGCTTTATCCAGCGTTTGGTGCCGCAGGTGGGGATGAGCTGCTAAATGATGTCATCACTGGTGCTGAAGGGGCCTGGACGAGCGAACCTGTAGTAGAAGTTATGGAAAAAGTTCAGGAAATGCAGGAAGCCGGCTATATTGACGATGGTTTTGGCGCTTTAAACCACACCCAGTCTCAAATGGACTTTTTATTAGGTGATAATGCCTTTATTCCTGTAGGGTTCTGGCTGCCTAATGAAATGGCTAACGATGTTCCAGATGATTTTGACTTTGGGTTTGTTCCATCTCCAATGCAGAATTCCGGCGAGCCATACTCTATTGTTCCTGATCTGCGTCCGCTGGCTATTGCTGAAGAAGCGGAAAACCCTGAAGCTGCACAAGCCTTTGTGGAGTTTGTATTCAAGAAAGAATATGCTCGTTCTTTCTCTGAGCATACAGGGGCAATTATGAACCTAAACGGAGTAGACCTTTCTGAGAGCGAAGATGTACCAGATTATTTAATTGAAGCGAATGAAATGATTAATGACGAAGAGCAAGTACAAATTAACAACAAACCACACCCAATGAGTTCTGAATTAGAAGAGCCTATTGGTAACTCACTTGTTTCGCTGATGCTTGGCAATATTACAGCAGAAGAGTTCACGGAGGAAGCAGAGGAAGCTGCGGCCGAATATCGTGAGAGCAATGAATAGATAACATGATGGCGGTATGGGGTATGAGGCTGTGATTCCTTATATCCCATACCCTTATTTTCTTATAGAAAGAGTGATTGGGTGGTACAGTCTAAAAAACAAAAGTATATGTTTTTAGCGTTTTGTCTTGTTCCAACTTTTATTATGTTTTCTATATTTACCCTTTATCCGCTTTTCAGCGGCTTATATTATTCTTTTTTTGAGTGGTCAGGATCTTCTCAGGATAAAACATTTATTGGCTTTGAAAACTACATAAAACTTTTTAACGACTCTATTATTCCTCGTACGATTTACCATGACTATTTTCTGGTAGGAACAAAAATAGTAGGAATAATGGTGCTTGCCTTATTCTTTGCTGTTGCTCTTACTCAGTTAAAAATTAAGGAAGCCCCTTTCTATCGCATCGTATTTTTCTTTCCTAATATTATGTCTGTCGTTGTAATTGGGATACTATGGGCGTTTATTTACAACCCGAGTATGGGTTTGGTCAACTCAGGTTTAGAAGCGATTGGTCTGGAAAGCTGGACGAGAGCGTGGCTGGGGAATGAAGACTGGGCATTAGCGAGTCTTGTTTTACCTTCTGTATGGGCTGGAATTGGATTGTTTATGCTCATGCTTATGGGGGGGATTGCTAATGTTTCTAAAAGTTATTATGAAGCAGCTGAAATTGATGGGGCTAATGAATGGCAGCAATTTTGGAAAGTAACATTGCCTCTCGTTTGGCCGCAAATCAAGATTTCAATCCTGTACATTGTAATCACAACGTTAAATGGTTCTTTTATCATCGTTCAAGTAATGACAGGAGGGGGACCAAACAACTCGACGCATGTCATGGGCTCTTATTTGTATCAGCAAGCGTTCAAACAATTTAATTTTGGTTATGGCGCGACCATTGGTGTTATGATTTTGGTCATTTCTTTAATTACCGTTTTGATTTTACAATTTCTTATGCGTCGAGAGAGAGTGGAATATTAAACTGGACTCAGTCAGGGGGGAAGAAATGTGCGACAGAAAAAGAGTGTTGGTCAGTTATTAGGAAGAGCAGGTATAAGAATTCCTCTCATTTTATGGTCTATTGCTGTTCTGTACCCTATCCTATGGATGTTTATCGGGGCATTTAAATCGAATGGCGAAATTTATGCAAACCCGTGGGGAATGCCTGATCAATTTAATATGGATAACTTTGTAAGTGCTTGGAGAGATTTTAATATTGATACGAGTGTTTTCAACAGTTTAATTGTAACAGTGTTGGGAGCTGTTCTTACGTTAGTAATGGCTATACCGACGGCTTATGCTATTGAACGGTTACGGTTCAGAGGGAGTCATATCCTATTTACGGTATACATTTCAGCTATGATGATCCCGATGGTGCTGGGATGGATCCCTTTGTTTTTCCTCCTGCAGCGCTTCAATTTGCTTGATAATATTTATGGACTGGCTATTGTATACGCCGTTAGTCAGCTTCCTTTCACCATATTTGTTTTAACGAGCTTTATGAGTACTATTCCTAAATCTCTCGAAGAATCTGCTTCTATGGATGGTTTATCGCCTTATGGAGTACTTTGGAAAATCATTACTCCTTTATCCATGTCGGGAATTATTACGGTCACCATTATGAATGCCATCCAATTTTGGAATGAATATTTTATGGCTTTGATTTTCCTCCAATCCGAAGGAAATTATACTCTCGCACTTGCCATAGATTATATTAGTAATGAAGCTCAGTATACCAATGCGTGGGGGACGCTTTTTGCCAGCCTTGCGATCGCGATTGTTCCGGTCATAATTCTCTACGCGATCTTCCAGCAGCGAATAGCTAAAGGAATGACAGAAGGTGCCATAAAAGGATAAGCAGTTAAATACCACCTTTAACAAAAAGCGCGAAACACGCGCTTTCTTTTTTTGTCATAATTTGTCTGATTACGATTTAGAAAGCGTTGTCATACATGGTTCGACAAAATAACTCATAATTTTCAGAACTTTTTGCAAGAAATTAATTGTAATCGGTTCCGTAACATTTTATGCTTAATAATAAGCACAGACATAAGGAGGTGATGGCGTGTTAAACGAAACAATTGTTGAACACGATCTCTATTTATTTCATCAAGGAAATTTGCGTTATAGCTATCAGCTCCTCGGCGCCCATCCCCACGAAGAAAACGGTGAGGAAGGCTATCGATTCGCCGTTTGGGCACCGAATGCTAGGCAAGTAAGCGTTGTAGGCGATTTTAACAATTGGGATGGCACCAGCCATCGGTTAAAAAAGCTAAATGAAAATGGCATCTGGTACGGATTTATACCAGAGATTACAGAAGGAACGGTTTATAAGTACGAAATCTTAACACCACATGGGCATTTGAGGCTAAAAGCCGATCCCTATGGCTTTTCTAGTGAGCTGCGCCCAAATACGGCCTCAGTGACTTATCCTCTCAATCAATATTCATGGAATGACGAACAGTGGATGGACAGGCGTAAGAATATAAATATCTATGAATCTCCAATCTCCATTTACGAACTGCATTTAGGTTCGTGGAAAAATATTGAAACAGAAGTTTATTATAATTATCGGGAATATGCAGATATGGTCATTCCTTATGTTAAGGATCTGGGTTACTCACATATCGAGCTTCTGCCCATAACAGAACATCCTTTTGATCGTTCTTGGGGATATCAGACCACAGGCTACTTTGCTGCAACTTCCCGTTACGGTACGCCGGATGACTTTCGTTACTTTGTAGATCAATGCCATCAAAATGGTATAGGAGTCATACTCGATTGGGTTCCGGCTCATTTTTGTAAAGACGAGCACGGCTTACGAAGGTTTGATGGTGAAGCTTTATATGAGTATCAAGATCCTATAAAGGCAGAAAAGCCTCAATGGGGGACTCTGACTTTTGATTTTGGAAGAAATGAAGTCCAAAGTTTTTTAATATCAAATGCTATTTATTGGCTGAAAGAATTCCACCTGGACGGTCTAAGAGTAGATGCCGTGGCTAGTATGCTTTATTTAGACTTCGGCAAAGAAGACGGTCAATGGGAATTAAATGAATACGGTGGAAGAGAAAACTTAGAAGCCGTTGCTTTTATTAAAAAATTGAATGAAGCCATTTTTGAAGAAGTTCCTGACACCCTTATGATGGCGGAGGAATCGACTTCATGGCCTCAAGTAAGTTCCCCGACTTATTTAGGAGGACTTGGCTTTAACTATAAATGGAATATGGGCTGGATGAATGACATGCTGAAGTACATCGAAATGGATCCAATTCATCGAAAGCACCATCATCATCTCATTACGTTTTCCTTTTTCTACGCTTTTTCTGAAAACTTTATTCTACCAATCTCTCATGATGAAGTTGTTCATGGGAAGAAATCTCTTTTAAACAAAATGCCGGGCGACTATTGGCAGAAATTTGCGAACTTACGAGCTTTTATAGCATACATGTATGCTCATCCCGGTAAAAAACTGCTCATCATGGGGACAGAGTTTGGACAATTCGATGAATGGAAAGATCTCGAAGATCTAGACTGGGAGCTGCTGGATTATGAATCGCATGCTTCCACATTAAAGTATGTCAAACAGCTCCACCAATTGTACAACGACATGCCGGCTTTATGGGAGCTGGATCATGACGAACAAGGGTTTTTCTGGATCGACCCTAACAATTACGAACAAAGCATTGTCTCCTTTGGGAGAAACAGCCGGAAAGATGGGGATCAGTTAATTGTTGTTTGTAATTTCACTCCAGAGGTTTATCACGGCTATAAGGTGGGCGTCCCTAAAACTGGACATTATAAAGAGATCTTTAATAGCGATGCAGCCCACTTTGGGGGTTCAGGTCAGACAAATGGATTGGCTTTAGAAACGGTAAATGAACCGTGGCAAGGTCAAGACCAGCATGTAGCTATGACAATCCCGCCTCTTGCCGTCAGCTTTTTAAAAAGAACTTGTTCACCAAAGGAGGAAAATGAATGAAAGGTAAAGAATGCGTAGCCATGCTCCTAGCAGGGGGGCAAGGTACAAGACTAAAATCATTAACGAAGAAAATTGCTAAACCTGCCGTATATTTTGGCGGCAAGTATCGAATTATCGACTTTCCTCTCAGTAATTGTTCGAACTCTGGGATCGATACCGTGGGCGTCCTCACTCAATACGAACCACTAATATTGAATAATTATATAGGTATTGGGTCTGCATGGGATCTTGATCGCAGTTATGGCGGCGTTTCTGTACTGCCTCCATTCATGCAGTCTGAAGGCGGCGGCTGGTACACAGGAACAGCCAACGCTATTTATCGAAACATAGAATTCTTAGATCGTTATGAACCTGAACACGTGTTGATTTTGTCAGGGGATCACATTTATAAAATGGACTATGGGGCCATGCTTGATGAGCATATCGAGCAGGATTCTGATTCTACGATTTCCGTTATTCCTGTTTCATGGGATGAAGCCAGCCGCTTTGGAATTATGAATACAGACGATAATGGAAGAATTATAGAGTTTGATGAGAAGCCTGAGTTTCCACTTAGTAACCTGGCCTCAATGGGGGTATATATCTTTAAATGGGAAGTATTAAAGAGATATTTACTTGAAGACGAACAGAAAGAAAGCTCTTCTCATGATTTCGGGAAAGATATTATACCGACAATGCTTCAGGATGGAAAACACCTTCACGCCTATAAATTTGAAGGGTATTGGAAGGATGTCGGCACAGTCGACAGCTTGTGGGAAGCAAACATGGATCTTCTAAAAGAGGAGCCTGAGTTAAATTTAAGTGATCATGTGTGGCGTATTTACTCGAAAAACCCTAATCAACCTGCCCAATACATTGCGCCGTGCGCTACCGTCCGTAATGCACTGATTAATGAAGGCTGCCGCATTTATGGCACGGTTGATACGTCCGTTATTTTCTACGGTGTGCACGTCGAAGACAGTGCGGTCATAAAAGATTCAGTAATAATGCCAAACGTTAAAATAGGGAAAAATGTAAAAATTCATCGCGCCATTATCTCAGAGGGCAGCGTTATTGAGGATAATGCTGTGATCGGAGACGCTAGCCCGGATAGTCAAATTACGTTAGTGGCTGAAGAAGGCAGTGTAATGGCGTCAAGTTATGCCACAATTATTAAGTAAGGGGTGATGATATGGACCGTATTGCCGGAATAATAAACCTTGATCATGAACAAGATCTGCTGGAAGAACTAACTTATTTTAGATGCGGAGCAGCAGTTCCTTTTGCTGGCCGCTATCGCATGATAGATTTTACTATCTCTAACATGACCAACTCCCGCATCGAATCAGTTGCTGTATTTGCGCGGCGCAAGTATCGTTCCCTTATGGATCATCTGGAACAAGGGAAAGCATGGGATTTGGACAGAAAGCGCGGCGGTTTATTTATTTTACCGCCTGACTGGAATGATCCTACTGATCTTTCAAGAGGGGATTTACAGCATTTTCATAACAATATTGATTTTATCAAAAGAACTCTAGCTGATTATATTGTCGTTTCAGGCTCACAAAACATTTGTAATATTAATTACCGGGATGTATTGGAGTCTCACAAAGCGTCGGGAGCCGATGTCACTGTTGTTTATAAAAAAGTACGTGATCTTCAGCCGGAGCACAACCTTGCTCATAAATTGACGCTTGACGATAGCAATCGAGTTGTTTCCATTCATAATGATCAACAAAGCTCTAATGTATACATGGACATGTATATCATCGAGAAAGACTATCTTTATTATTTAGTTGAAAATTGCATTGCTCACGGATGTTCTCACTTTTTCCTTGATGGAATTAAAGGAAGACTTCCAGACCTTCATATTAATGCCTATGAATATGAAGGTAGTCATGCGCTGGTTAACTCCGTGGAAAGTTATTACCGGAACAGTAAGGAATTATTAAACCGTTCCGCTCATGATGAGTTGTTTAAAGAAGAATCACCTGTCTATACAAAAATTAAAAATGAAGCACCTTCGAAATATGCTCGTTCTTCTAATGTAACAAATACGCTTGTAGCCAACGGCTGCGTCGTCGGCGGTCACATTGAGGACAGCATTCTATTTCGAGGGGTGAAGGTAGGAAAGGGAGCAGTCGTTAAGAACTCTATAATTATGCAGAGATGTGAAATCGAGGAGAATGCGGTTTTAGAGAACGTGATTCTTGATAAAGACTGTACGATTTCGTCCGGGCGCACACTTATAGGCGCACCTGAAAAGCCTTTTGTCGTTGCGAAAAGTAAAACGATGTAAATATGATAAAGGAGGCTGTCTGAACGTACGTTTCTGGCAGCCTTTTTTGTTTAATGTGAAAAAGGAGATGAAAATGAATGAATATATTAATGATTGGATCTGAATGTACACCTTTTATTAAAACTGGAGGGCTGGCGGACGTACTAGGTTCTTTGCCGCATGCCTTAAAGGAAGAGGGGCATGATGTTCGAGTTGTGCTTCCAAAGTATGAAACGATGAGTGATGATTGGAAAGTTCAGCTTGAGACGATTCATACCTTTAACGTTGAACTTGGCTGGCGCAACCAATATGCTGGTGTTCAATATATCGAACATAATGGAATTCACGTTTATTTTATTGATAACGAATATTATTTTAAGCGTTCCAATTTGTATGGGTATGATGATGAAGCTGAGCGTTTTGTCTTTTTTAACAAAGCGATTATGGAAATGATACGAAAAATGGACTGGAAGCCGGATGTGCTTCACTGCCACGATTGGCAAGCGGGTCTAATTCCGGTTTTACTGCATACACACTATGGAAACGATCCTTTATTTCAGGATATGAAAACTGTTTTTACCATTCACAACTTAAAATATCAAGGAATTTATCCAGATGACGTTTTATATGATTTACTTGGCTTCGACGGGAATATGATGACTACAGGAGGGTTAGAATTTTTCGGGAACATCAATTTCATGAAAGGTGCCCTGAATTTTGCCGACCATATTACAACTGTTAGTAAAACTTATGCAAATGAGATTCAAACACCTTATTATGGGGAAAACCTAGATGGAGTACTTAGGGAAAGATCAGACAAATTGTCAGGTATTGTCAACGGGATTGATAATCAAGCATTTAACCCAATGAAGGATGAAAGTCTGCCTTTTCCTTTTAGAACCTCTCTTTTGAAAAAGTCTCAAAATAAAATGTGGCTGCAGGAAAAGCTTGGCTTACCTGTACGTAAAGATGTCCCCATGATTGGAATCGTTTCCCGCCTTGTTGAACAGAAGGGATTTGATCTAGTGGGAAGAGTCCTTGAGGATCTGTTAGAGCAAGAAGATGTTCAAATCGTTGTTCTGGGAACAGGGGAAGCTGAGTATGAACACATGCTCCAATGGGCACAATCCAAGTATCCGGATAAGTTGTCCGCGAATATCATGTTTAATGAAGATTTATCTCGTCAAATTTATGGAGCAAGCGATCTGTTTTTAATGCCGTCTCGTTTTGAACCTTGTGGTATCGGTCAGCTTATAGCCCTTCGCTACTTGTCTGCTCCTATCGTTCGCGAGACAGGTGGTCTGGCTGATACGGTGCAATCATTTGACGAGAAAACTGGAGAAGGAAACGGCTTTACATTTACTAACTATAATGCCCACGATATGTTGTTTACAATTCGCCATGCCATATCATTTTATCAAGATATAGAGTGTTGGAAACAACTTGTTAAAAATATGGCCAAAAGTCAGTATCCGTGGAAGTATTCCGCTAATCGTTACAGTGAATTGTATGAAGCAGCAATAGAGTAGGCGCGAAGGGGAGGACACCCTATGTTCAGTAATAAAGAAGATTTTAAGCAGGCGTTTTCTGAGAGACTGCAAACCGATTTAGGCAAAAAAATAGAATCAGCTTCAGAGGTTGATGCTTATCGTGCCCTTGGTTCGCTCGTAAAGGATGAAATGAACCGAAATTGGTTAAAAACCATGAGACAGTATGAGGAGAGTAAAGAAAAGCAAGTCTATTATTTTTCCATGGAATTCTTAATTGGACGTTTACTGGGGAATAATCTATTAAACATGCAATTGTTATCTCTAGTAAAAGAAGGTTTAAATGAACTTGGCTTTTCTTTAACTGAGTTAGAAGAAGAAGAAAACGATGCTGGTTTAGGAAATGGAGGCCTGGGGCGTCTGGCTGCCTGTTTCCTGGATTCACTGGCATCTCTTGGCTACGCTGGACATGGGTATGGCATTCGCTATAAATATGGGATGTTTGATCAAAGAATAATTGACGGTTATCAAGTTGAGCTGCCGGATCGCTGGCTGGCGAGAGAATTCGTTTGGGAAGTGCGCCGCCCGGATGAAGCAGTGGAAGTTCGGTTTGGTGGAGAGGTAGATATGGTAAGAGCGCAAGACGGCCGCCTCGAATGTCATCATGATCATTATGAGCAGGTTCGCGCTGTTCCATATGACGTGCCTGTAGCAGGTTATGATAATGATACTGTCAATACGTTAAGGCTTTGGTCAGCTGAAGCTACTGATCATGATACGCTGGTAAAAGCTTCAAAAGATGATGATTTTAATAATTTTCTTGAACATAAGCGTTCTTTGGAAGAAATCTCAGAATTTCTCTATCCTGATGATTCCCATGAGGATGGACGAAGACTCCGCTTAAAGCAGGAATACTTTCTTGTTTCTGCCGGTGTACAGAGTGCTGTTCGCAATTTTGGACGGTTAAACCTGCCTTTGGCATCGTTCCCAGAGCATGCTGCTTTACACATCAATGATACTCACCCTGCCCTCGTAATACCTGAATTAATGCGTATATTAATGGATAATCATGGACTAGGCTGGGAAGAGGCATGGGAAATCACGCAGGCTTCCGTTTCCTACACGAATCACACCACACTTAGCGAAGCTTTAGAGACTTGGCCGGTAGGTTTGGTTCGTTCACTCCTCCCCCGCATTTATATGATTATAGAAGAAATTAATGAAAGATTCTGTCAATATCTATGGGAGAAGCATCCCGGAGATTTTGACCGTATCGCAAGTCTGGCCATCGTAGCAGACGGATCTGTGAAAATGGCGCACCTGTCTATAGTGGGTAGCCACAGCATCAATGGAGTTGCAAAGCTTCATACGGAGATTCTAAAGAAACGGGAAATGAAGATTTTTTACGATACTTTCCCTGAGCGATTCAATAATAAAACCAATGGTATAACACATAGACGCTGGCTGCTTCATGCTAATGAACCTTTATCGAAACTGATTACAGATTCAATTGGAGATCAATGGATCCAGGAACCTGAACGACTGGAAGACTTGATGCAATATAAAAATGATCGCTCCTTCCTTAAAGAGTTAAATGGGATTAAACAGCATAAGAAGGAAGAACTAGCTGCTTTTATTAAAGAGTATGCCGGGGTACAAATCGACCCTGCCTCTATCTTTGATGTTCAAATTAAACGTCTTCATGGGTATAAGCGGCAGTTATTAAATGCTTTGCACATCATGCACTTATATAATCAATTAAAAACCGACCGCCGCTATAAAATGACACCACGCACATTTATTTTTGGAGCAAAAGCTGCTCCGAGCTATCATTTTGCCAAAAAGGTTATTAAGCTGATTCATACCGTAGCGGATGTGGTAAATAATGATCCAGCTGTTAATCAACAAATGAAAGTCGTCTTCCTGCCCAACTACTCTGTATCTCTCGCTGAAAAGATTATTCCTGCTACAAATGTGAGTGAACAAATTTCTACGGCTAGTAAAGAGGCCTCAGGCACAGGTAATATGAAATTCATGATGAATGGAGCCCTTACATTAGGAACAATGGATGGTGCAAACGTGGAAATTCATGAGCTCGTCGGAGATGACCATATTTATACGTTTGGATTAAGCTCTGATGAAGTGCTGGAATACTATAAAAACGGCTATTACTTATCGCGGCAAGTATACGAACAGGATGATCGTGTCAGACATACTCTTGATCAACTCATACATTACAGCCCGTTCTCTAAAGGGGAAACCGAGTTTCAGGATATCTATGATAATCTAATTACATTTAATGATGAATATTTCGTTTTGAAGGATTTTGCTAGTTACATTGATACGCAAGCCAGGATAGGTAAAGATTATAAAGATAGTAATCTATGGAATAAGAAGAGTCTCATCAACATTGCACGTTCAGGTAAGTTTTCAAGCGATCGTACTATTCAAGAATATGCCTCTGATATTTGGAAGATCCAGCCTACCGGCATACTAAAATAAGACGTAAAAGGAGGACTTCTTGTGAGACAAATGGATATCTGCCATAACAGTTTTGATATAAATTATAGAGAGCCTTTTGGGGCTGTAGCACGGGGCTCTAACGTTACACTAACGATTGATGTTCACAGCCGACTCGATGTGTCACGCGTTGTTCTTCATTACATCTTAGATAAATCGGATCAAGAGCACACGAAGGTGATGGATTTATATAGCGAGGAGCATCAGTACAATTCTTTCGAAGGTGTTGTAGCGATGCCGGATGAGCCTCAGCTTGTCTGGTATTACTTTGAAATTATTACAACAGATACAACCTATTACTATGGAAGAGTGAACATTGAAGAGAGCGGGGAGGGGGTTATTTATGAGCAAGTCCCCCCCTCCTGGCAGATTACAGTATACGATGAGCGATATGATACACCAAAATGGTGGAAACACGCGACGATGTATCAAATCTTTCCAGATCGTTTCTACCGGGAGAACGAACCTGACTTAAAGAAAGCGCCAAAGTCGAGCTTAATGCACACTCATTGGGAAAACGATCCTTACTATATCAGGGACGAAGACGGCGGCGTAGTCCGTTGGGATTTTTTTGGAGGCAACCTGGAAGGCATCACGAAGAAACTGGATTATATTCAATCTCTTGGAGTTACGGTTATATATTTGAATCCGATATTTGAAGCAGAGAGTAATCACCGCTATGATACGGGTGATTATCATAAAATTGATCCGCTTTTAGGTACCAAAGAAGATTTTGAACACTTGATCAAGGAAGCGAAGATACGTGGAATTGAAATTATGCTTGATGGAGTATTCAGTCACACGGGAAGCAATAGTAAATATTTTAACCAAAGAGACGAATATGACACACTTGGAGCCTATCAATCTAAGGAATCACCGTATTATTCGTGGTATCAGTTTCATAATTATCCAGATGAATATGAGGCGTGGTGGGGAGTAGGAACACTGCCAACCTTGAATAAAGAAGATAAAAGCTATCAGAATTTCTTGATCCATGATAAGGACAGTGTGATTAAAACGTGGCAGCAATCAGGATTAAACCATTGGCGCCTGGATGTAGCTGATGAGTTGACAGATGATCTTATTAAGCAAATCTATCAGCAGCTAAAGAAAGAAGATTCATCAAGTGTGCTGCTGGGAGAAGTGTGGGAAGACGCTTCAAATAAGTCAGCTTACGGCAAGAGGAGAGACTACTTTTTAGGCGGAGTGCTTGATTCAGTAATGAATTATCCTCTGCGGGACCTTATGCTTCATTTTATGAAAGGTGAAGTAGACGCTTATTATGTGAACCGCCGTTTATTGACCTTAAGTGAACATTATCCGAAACCCTATTTCTATGCTTTGATGAATATGTTATCAAGTCATGATGTGGAGAGAATAAAAACGATGCTTGATGAATTCCTGCCGGTAAATATTGAGGAAGCAAAAAGAGCAGGAATTATTCAAGCGCAAGTTAAAGCTCTTAGTTTATGGCTTTACGCTTTCCCGGGAGTTCCTTCCCTTTATTACGGAGATGAGGCAGGTCTGACGGGTGGAGAAGATCCTGACAACCGTAAACCTTACCCTTGGGGAGCAGAAGAAGATGAACTTATGACATGGTATAAAAATATCGGCGCATGGCGTAAAGAACATAAAGCATTACGCACAGGCAGCTGGATGCCTCTTGAATTGCATCAGGATGTATTTGCTTTTGAACGATGGACCGCTAACGGAGTTGATTATTTCGGGGATGAAGCAAACGATGAGCATATCATTTTTCTAATGAATCGAAACATGGATGAAGAAGTAGAAGTCAGCATTCCAGCCCGAAAAGGGAAATGGCAGCATTTAGATAATAAGCGGAGAATCTTTCAAACAAAAAATGATCAGCTCACATTAAAAGTTCAGCCCTCTGAATGTTTTCTTTTACGTCATATGCATTAATAAAAGGTCAGCACCCGATAAGGGAGCTGACCTTTCCAGCTTGTAGAGAAACCTTAAAGAGTGTAAAATTCCTGGCATTAGCTAGTGTAAAGGGTTTGAGGAAACGACTCCCTTTCCGCGGGCGAATGGTGTGCCTCCTCGGGCTTTATCAGCCCTCCGGGGTCACACCTTATTCCCATTTCCCGCAGGAGTCTCGCCGTTTCCTCAAACCCTTTTTCGAAATAGATCACTGGGAAAATCATTTACTCAAGCTGTGAAAGCAGTGTTTGCAAAAGGGGATTCACATTACGAAGGTTTCAAGATTCCATTTTGGTTAAAGGAACGGAAAAAGTGCCGACTCCTGCGGGACGAGCGGACAGGAGAAGCCCCGGAGGTCGCAGACCAAGGAGATTTTCCGTCTTGCCCCGCGGAAAGCGGCGCTTAATCCTGTTCCTTTCTTCCTACTTATATGAAGTACATCTTAGCTTTTTTGACAGACTGAAAAGGTCAGCACCCGATAAGGGAGCTGACCTTTCTTATGCTTCAAATGTATCTATTATCCGAACTGATTTTAGTAGAATCGTTCGAATTGTTTTATGTTTTATTCAATTTTGTATCAGCTTTAGTCTTGTTTATCTAAAGTCCCTGTTGGCCTCTGATATACGGCAACCAGCTGTATAAAGAACAGTCGCGGCTATAGATAGAAGTGTCACCAGCCAAAAAAATTTTTTCATAAGACGATTTCCTCCTTGCCAAATTTAAAAGAATTTCACTTTCCCTTTTTTTAGAACGAGCTTAGGTCCGCCCACTAAAAATAAATAGCGGTCATCAATAACGTTCTTCATAGCTTTGGCTTTCTTGCCGTAAAGCTTTTTATCGTCAAAAATGGTACCCATCGCATCGCTTCCTCCAAGAGAAGCCACAGTCCCTTTATAATCAAAAGAGAAATCTTGTAGAGACTCCTTACGTATAAGAGCTTTAACGTTTGTGGCGCAAGTCTCTGCTTCTTGAATTGCGCTTTGCGCATTAGCCGGGAAGGGCCGGTCGTTTTCTTTATCCATTACCCAGGAACAGTCCCCGATGATAAAGATATTTTCATAATTAGGCACCCGCAAGTCATTATTTACGGTCACCTTGCCTTTTATAATGTCAAAGCCTGAGCTGCCGACCACTGGATTAGCTTGTACGCCGCCCGTCCACACAACTGTACCGGCGTTAATCTCTTCGTAATTCTCTCCAATGATAAAGCCATCCTCTGTACATTCTTGGATCTTCGCGCCGATTCTAAATTCAATGCCTCGCTCTTCTAATGATTTTTGTCCATATTCCACTAAATCATCGTCAAAACCCGGCAATATAGTAGGAGCGGCTTCTACATTAATAATACGGACCTTCTTACGATCGATATTGTACTCTTTACATAGTTCAGGCACACGTTTTGCCAGTTCTCCGACAAATTCAATTCCTGTAAAACCAGCTCCGCCTACTAAGATGTTAAGAGCATCCTCACTCTTTTCAGCCCCGCTGCTGTACCGGGCGAATTGAAATTCTATATGGTCACGAATGTGCCGGCTGCTATCAATATTTTCAATTTTTAGTGCATGTTCTTTAATTCCGGGGATGCCAAAGGTTGCTGTTTCAAAACCTAAAGCAATGACCAAATAATCATAGCTGAGCTCTCCATTTTCTAGAATAACGCGCTGTTCATCTTTCTTAATCTCGACAACTGAATCAAAGTGCAGCTGTACGCGTTTTGTATTGATGACATCGCTGATCATTACCCTTGAACTATTTGGCGTTGTGGTCCCTGCTGCGACCTCATGCAGCCACGTTGTTAAATAATGATAATTGTGCTTGTTAATTAACGTGATATCCGCCTCATCTGGTCGGAGCTGCTGAGAAAGCCTTTTAGTTGTCATCATCCCTGCATAGCCTGCACCTAGAACGAGAATTTTTGGTTTATTACTCACTTGTTGACATCCACCTTTCTAGAGAAGTTTTCTATAATCATTTACTCAAGGCATCCGTGTTCGAATTTTCATACAATAACATTATAACAAGGGAGGAGTACATTGTTATAATCATATCTATTACGACGAGACTGGTTGTCTTCTAGTAAGGCAGGGGGAGCGTTGAAAAAAGTACGGTCATCCTTGAAAAATACGATCATATCAAGGAAAATAAGAGATAACTCTAAGGTGGAGGAGGGAAAAAGTGAAGCTTGGCTTACATCAAAAGCAAACCACTCAGTTGAAAATGACTAAGGAGCTTCGTCAAGCTATATCTTTGCTCCAATATTCTCATCAAGAGATGAATGAATTCATAAAAGAACAAGCTATGGAGAATCCTCTATTAGAGCTTGAAGGGCAAGGGAGCGGTCCCGATCCACAAGAGTTTACGGTTGAAGATTATCCACAGGTTTCAAAAGACTGGAGACAATCTTTGCTGGAGCAGGCAAAAATGTTGTTGTTAGCCCCTTCAGACTACAGGACGCTCAACGATTTCATTGATTCCTTAGATGAGCAAGGCTTTTTACCATACAGAGATGAACAGCTGGCTGATCGTCTTCAATTAGATATTAATAAAATTGAGAAATTGCGTAATCAGTTAAAAAAGCTGGAACCAAATGGAGCAGGCTGCTATGATTTTAAGGAGTTTTTGCTTTTTCAAGTACAAGAGAGTGATCATAACAACGAGATTACTAAAAAGATTATTCAACATTATCTGCCTGAAGTAGCGGCTGGCTATCTACAAGAGCTATCCGATAAATTAGCTGTTTCGGTTGAGGACGTTCAATCCTCTATCCAGTACGTAAAAACGCTCCAGCCGCGACCGTTGCTTCCTTTATCTCCCAGTGAATCGTATATTGTGCCTGACTTTACTGTGAAATACATCGATGGTTCGTACACCGCCTCTTTAAACAGGCGGGGCGAACCGAGCGTATACATTACTTCATATAGTCAAAAGGTAGATAAAGAAGGGGAGGAATTTTTAAAGCAATGCTATCAACGAGCGAATTGGCTGATACGCAGCATAGAAAAGCGTAAACTCACCATGCTGAAAGTGGCCCAAGCTATTATTGATAAGCAAACCGGATACTTAGATGCAAAGGAGAAAGGTCCTTTTACTCCTTTAACATTAAAAAAAGTAGCAGAAGAAGTTGAGATGCATGAGTCAACGGTCAGCCGTACAGTGGCGGATAAATACGTGAAAAGCCCATATGGTCTCTTTCGGTTAGATCAATTTTTCACTTCTAGTCTTGAAACCAAAGAAGGGGAGACGGTATCCTCCAGGTATGTAAAAGAATTGATTGAAAAGTTGATTATGCAGGAAAATAAACGTAAACCGTTATCAGACCAACGGATAGCCGAGGAATTGAGAAGCGAATATAAAATTGAGGTATCTCGCCGTACGGTGGCTAAATACCGTGAAAGATTAAAAATCCCTTCTTCACCAAAAAGAAAATTAACGTAAGCCCTTTGAGGCCACATGAGAAAAGGAGAATCATCATGAAATCATATCCGAAAGAACAAATCCAAGCCTATAAAGAGAAAAACAAACAAACAGGACGTTTACTTATTAAGTGCCCTGATCAACCGGGAATTGTCTCATCCGTCACTCACTTTCTGCATAAAAATGATGCGAATATTATTGAGTCAAGCCAATATACAACAGATCCACAGGACGGAAAGTTTTTTATGAGAATAGAATTTGAATCTTCCAGACTTCCTGAAGCTGAGGAAGAAATAAAAAAAGATTTTGCTGTCATAGCTGAAACGTTCAATATGGAATGGTCACTAAAAGGTGCGTATGACGTTAAGAAAACAGCTATCTTTGTTTCTAAGGAGCTGCATTGTTTACGTGAACTGCTGCTTGAGTGGCAGAGTGGTGATTTAATTGCCGATATTAAAATGGTGGTTAGTAACCATGAGGATTGTAAAGAGTTAGTAGAATCTTTTGGGCTGCCGTTTTTCCATATCCCATCGAATAAAGACATACGCAAGCAAGTAGAGGAGAAACAGCTTAAATTACTTAAGGAGTACGATATCGATTTGATTGTACTCGCACGCTATATGCAGATTCTTACGCCCGATTTTGTGGCTGCACATCCTTTTAAAATCATAAATATTCATCATTCTTTTTTACCTGCTTTTATTGGGGCCAACCCTCATAAAAGAGCGTACGATCGTGGAGTGAAGCTTATCGGGGCGACGTCTCATTATGTTACGAATGATTTAGATGAAGGTCCGATTATTGAACAAGATATCGTTCGTGTGGATCACAGAGACAGTGTGAATGACCTTAAGAAAATGGGGCGTTCTGTAGAGAGAATTGTACTCGCACGTGGAGTGAAGTGGGATCTGGAGGATCGATTGATTGTACATGAAAATAAAACGATTGTTTTTTAATTGAAGCATGCGGGGTGGTTGTTTGAAAAAGAAAATTCCTTTCTTCATGGTTTTATCAGCTGCTGTATTATGGGGAACAACAGGTACGGCACAGACTTTTCTGGACAATAGTCACCCTATATCGGTAGGCGCTATGAGATTAGCCGTAGGTGGTGCATTCTTAACTTTAACAGCTATCGCTTTAAATAAACTATCATTTAAAAAATTATCCTTGGGATATGTGCTGATGGCAGCTGTTTGTATGGCTTGTTACCAGCCATTTTTCTTTTCTGCAGTCAGTATGACAGGAGTAGCTATAGGGACAGTGGTTGGCATCGGAAGCGCACCAATTATGGCAGGGGCTATAGATTGGGTCGTAAGGAAACGGAGAAAATCGATACGCTGGTGGGGAGCCACTTTTCTTTCCGTTATGGGGTGTATAATGCTATTCATAAACAGTGGAGATGTAGTTATTGATCCTTTAGGCATTTTGTTTGCGCTGGGAGCAGGGCTGTCGTTTGCCGGATATACCTTACTCAGTGAAAAGCTGGTCAAATCTGATTCCTCGATTTCTGTAGCGGCTATAGTTTTTCTATCTAGTGCGATTATGCTTTCTCCTCTATTGTTCATCTTTGACAGCAGCTGGGTATTTAACGAGAATGGAATCATTGTAAGTCTTCATCTCGGTGTGTTAGCAACGGGATTTGCTTATCTCTTGTTTTCTAGAGGCCTGGTTCAAGTACAAGGTTCAACAGCTGTAACACTCTCTTTAGCTGAACCTTTAACAGCAGCGATTTTAGGTGTCTTTTTAGTAGGAGAAGAGTTTTCGTTTTTATCGTGGGTGGGGATTGCACTGATTTTAGGAGGATTAACCGTCTTATCTGTGCCTCGAAAAACGGTTATTTCAAAAGCTGCATGATTTCCCGGGAAATATCGACACTATCCTATGAAATATGTAAATTGCCCTGAGCGGATCGTTCGGGGCAGTTTTTTTATAAAAAAGGGAGATCTTAAGGCCTCAAACTTGATGGCACGGAGTACCTTTGCTGCTATAACTTCATAGTAAAACACCGAAGCATTCGTTCACTCCAAGTACAGGTGAATGTGTTTAAGCTGTTTTGATATACGTAACTGACTCTCTCTAAATTCGATTATTCCAAATAAAACAGCTAAATCTCCGAAGAAATTACTTATTCAAATAAGTAATTTCTTATTTTTTTGATTTGTCCTCCTCTAATTCCTGCCGGTATAACTCAAGACGGATAATGATTGCTTGTATACTGTGAATTCTGATTTTTAAATATCTAATTAGAATCTCTTTTCCTACTTTTTCAACTGATTTGAATAATACGGCGGATGAGTGTAACAAGCTGTGTATTTATATCTTTTTCTATAAAAAATATTAAGAAAAAACTTAACGTTTTTAATGAATTTTACAATATCAGTTTGAAAATATATTGTCAAAGCTAAAAAAAAATAAATTCGTGTATAGCCTATGGCGTTATAGGCTTTGGGGCGGTTTTAATTTTTTTTATATTTTTGACATACTGAGATTATTCGTTAAGATAAGTTTGTAAAGAAAAAACTTAACGAAATTAATAAGATTGGTTTGGAGGAGGTCGTAAATGTCGAACCAACATGAAGACCAGGCAAGAGATTCAATAGAAAAAGCGAAGTCTTTGGTCATTGATTCTATTGCTGAAACGATGGATTTATACGGTGTCACTCGAAGTGCAGGAAACCTGTATGGGACAATGTATTTTGAAAAAGACATGACGCTGGACGAAATGCGTGAAAAGCTCGGAATGAGTAAACCAAGCATGAGTACTGGAGTTAAGAAGTTGCAGGATTATGATATTGTGAAGCAAACTTTTCGAAAAGGTACTCGTAGACAAACCTTCGTGGCAGAGAAGAATTTCTTCCAGTTTTTCGCCAACTTTTTTTCAAAGAAATGGTTAAGGGAAGCAAAAATTAATTTAGATGCCATTCAAAAAGCACAGCGAGAGTTGCATGATCTTATTGAAGATCCTGATGTAGAAGAGGATTTGCGGGAAGAAGCAATCTTGATCTACAGGCAAATGGAAGCTTCTAAGCCCTACTACCATTGGCTGCAGAAGATGGTAGCCTCTATTGAAAGTGGAGAAATCTTTGAGATTATCCCTATAGAAGACGAAGAAAAAAACTAAATATGAGTCTCCAAAAATAACCTGTGGTTATTTTTAAGGAGACGTCCGCCTTCTATAAGTTACAGAATATTCAGAAAACAACAAGAAAATAGGAGTGAAGTCGATGACAGAACAGACAAATCAAAGTCAGTCATTCTTAAAAAAGAATGCAGCAGCATTAATTCTTGGAACTGTAGTTGCCTTGTTTATGATTTATATTTTTATAACGAATGATAACATCCATTATGGCGGATTTATTGCAATGATTGTTTTCTACGCTCTTGTTTATTATGTAGGAGCCTTCTACGCTACAAAAAAATCAAATTCCCTCTCAGATATGATGGTTGCCAAGCGCAGCATCCCCCTTGGTGTCGCAATGTTCACTATGGCCGCTACTTGGGTAGGCGGAGGTTATGTGAATGGGACGGCAGAATTTACTTACAGCGACGGACTTGTTTGGGCACAAGCCCCATGGGGTTATGCGCTCAGTTTAATTATTGGCGGTATTTTCTATGCTAGAAAAATGCGCCGTTACGAATTTATGACTATTCTTGATCCTTTGCATCAACGCTTTGGGAAGCGAATGGCCGGAATTCTATATATCCCTGCTTTATTGGGAGAAATGTTTTGGAGCGCGGCTATTCTTACAGCTTTAGGAACCACTTTCGGCACTATATTAAACATTGATTTTACTACATCTATTATTTTGTCAGGTATTATTGCCATTGCTTACACTGTAGCAGGCGGAATGTGGGCTGTTGCATATACAGATGTTTTCCAAATGGCTGTCCTTTTAATAGGTCTCATTTTAGTTATTCCATTTACACTTGGACACGTAGGCGGATTAGAATCAGCATGGGGGAACTACTCAGTAGAGATGGGCTCTTATGCTAATTTATTTCCACCATTGGACGGGTGGAATCATCCTGACTGGGGCGATTATTACTGGAACTGGATTGATTATGCATTGCTCTTAATATTTGGCGGTATTGCATGGCAAGTTTATTTCCAGCGTGTTCTTTCTGCTAAAAATGAGAAAACAGCTATGTGGCTGTCCATTACAGCTGGTATCATTTGTATAATCGCAGCAATTCCAGCTGTCATTATCGGAGTTGTAGGATATAACATTGACTGGGCAGGAATGGGTCTGCCAAGTCCTGAAAATGCTTCCGTAGTATTGCCGCACGTCTTAAGATATTTAACACCTGAGCTTGTATCAGCGATTGGACTGGGAGCTTTAGCTGCCGCTGTTATGTCCTCTATGGACTCATCAATCCTGTCTGCATCTTCTATGGCTTCTTGGAATATCTACCGTCCATTGATTAATCCTAAAGCAAGTCAGGATAAGTTGAAAAAGGTCATTAAGCGTACGATTATCCTTGTAGGTGTAGGTGCAATGATTATTGCATTGAATGTGCAAAGTGTATATACGTTATGGTATTTAGCGTCCGATTTAGTCTATACGATTTTATTTCCACAACTTACAATGGCCCTGTTCTATAAAAATGCTAATTTATACGGGTCCATTGCAGGATTTGCCGTTGCTTTTTTCCTGCGATTAGGTGGAGGAGAACCCGCATTAGGTCTTCCGGCTTTTCTGCCTTATCCAATGATAGATCCAGAAGGTATTGTTCTGTTTCCATTTAGGACATTAGCTTGTATTGCGGCATTCGTATTTATTTTCATTGTATCCGAATTGACGAAAACCAAATGTAAGCCTAAACCTTTAATTCTTCCATCTGATAAAGAAGAGGCTTCAGACTAATAAAAAGATGTCAGCTCACTTAAGGGCTGGCATCTTTTTGCTTTTAAAGCAGCATGTTGTATTTTTTCATTAGATAGGATAGCGTGGGTTTTTCGTTTTTGTTTCTTCCTATTATATAGTCGGCAGTTATTAAAGAATTTAAGATGGCTTCTTCAACGGCTTCTCCGATGGCTCTAAATGCGGGGTCCAGCTCTTCCTCATGTAGATAGGCAAGGTGCAGTAAGTCATCTGGCTTTTCATGAGGTATAGTGGCTGCGGTTGAGAATCCAATTACGATATCTCCGCTTCCATTTGAGATCATACTCCCTGTTCTAGACAGACCTATTACACTTCTCTTGAGGACTCGCTTTAACTGGCGGTCTGTAACTGGTAAGTCTGTAGCTGCAACTAACATAATGGAGCCTTTATCTGCTTCTTCCTCTTGATGCAGGAAGTGATTTAACTTTTGACCTATGTTGTTGCCGTTGATGGTGAGGTCTTGTAAGTGCCCGAAATTGGTCACGACGTAAACACCTATTGTATAGGTCCCATGAGGTAATGGAATGAGTCGGGATGATGAGCCAATCCCTCCTTTAAGAGAGTAACAAACCATACCAGTCCCCGCAC
The DNA here is from genome assembly GCF_043497005.1 of Halobacillus sp. B23F22_1. Lineage (NCBI taxonomy): Bacteria > Bacillati > Bacillota > Bacilli > Caryophanales > Bacillaceae > Halobacillus > Halobacillus sp. B23F22_1. The sequence continues at coordinate 333,368 of NZ_JBIEKE010000001.1, forward strand.
CGACTGACCCCTCTTCAAACGATGAAGCTGCATTTTCAATAGCTGCTAAAACATGTTCCTTATTAACGGCTTGCTTGCGAATATCGTTTAAAACCATATCATTACATTCTCCGATAACTGGGTTTACGGTACCTGTAGATCGGCCGATGTCTGCATTTGTTCTTAGCGTATAGTCGATCACAGCATCAGCTGCTGCTCCCACACTAAGTGTATTTGTTAGAATAATAGGAGTTTCAATTGTTCCCAGCTCCTCTAACTGCACAGAGCCCATAGTTTTTCCAAATCCATTAATTACATGGCAGGATCCAATAACTTTTTCCTTAAATAGGTTCCTACGGTGAGGAAGGATCGCACTAACCCCTGTTTGTACATCCCCTTTACTTAGAGTGGAGTGGCCTACAACCACTCCGTTTACATCTGTAATTAGATTTTGTCTGCCAGTGGGCATTTGACCAATTTTAATGTCATAATCTCTCAATCGTTTCATTATGTAAGCAGCCTCCTTTTTTTCATTTTTGCATAACAGTGTAAGGTTATACAAAAATGGGTGAATATCGTGCATAAAATGGAAGATTAAAGAAAAATTCTTGTTAGAAAATCTTTCAATCTAAATTTTTTTCAAGAAAAAATGGTTACGCTTACATTATAATTGCACTTTTAGAAAACTCCATTCATTGCAAGGATTTACAGCCTTTTTTAATTTGATGGAATTATCTGAAAACTAAGCGAAAATCCCTATGCTACCGCTATTTAAGCGTGAAAAGTGCTATTCTTCATGCTATACTGTTATCAAACTGAAAAAAACAGAATTTTGTCACTTTTGCTTGCAGACTTCAAGAATGAGTAGATGAGGGGGAACCACTATGCAAAAAAATGGATATCCAATTCCTCAAGGATTATATCATCCTGAGAATGAACATGAAGCTTGTGGAATCGGAATGCTTGCTAATATTAATGGAACAAAATCACATAGCATTGTCGAAAATGCCATTACTATCCTTTGTAACCTTGAACACCGTGGGGGCCAGGCTGCAGATATCAGCACTGGAGACGGGGCTGGGATCCTGACTCAAATCCCACATTACTTTTTCGAGAAACAATGTGAAAAAGAAGATATTGAATTACCTCCGGAAGGTAAATATGGAGTAGCCATGGTTTTCTTACCAGAGGACCACGAAACTCGTATGCATTGTAAGGAGATTTTTGAAAGAATTGTGGCCGAAGAAGGGCAGAACTTTCTAGGATGGCGTACAGTTCCCATTAATGATTCTTTCGTAGGGAATGATGCCAAGAAAACGAAACCGTTCATTCGTCAGGCATTTATCGAGCCGGCTCAAGGGATTAATGATCGGATGGAACTTGAGCGCCGTTTATATATCATTCGTAAACGTGCAGAAATCGAAATCGCAAGAATGGAAGGCTATGATGATTTCTACATCAGCAGTCTTTCGTCAAGCACGATCGTCTATAAAGGAATGCTCGTACCTGAACAGCTGGACTCATTTTATATCGACTTAAATCACCCGGATTTTAAAACAGCACTAGCACTAGTGCACTCCCGATTTAGTACGAATACATTTCCAAGCTGGAAACGATCGCACCCAAATAGATTTACCATACACAATGGAGAATTCAATACACTTAGAGGTAATGTGAACTGGATGAGAGCAAGGCAGGAACTTTGCAAATCAGAACATTTCAGTGACGAAGACTTACAGAAGCTCTTACCTGTTATCGATTCCAACGGTAGTGACTCCTCTATGTTTGACAACGCATTTGAATTCCTCTACTTATCCGGTCGTTCTCTGGCGCATACAGCCATGATGATGGTGCCGGAACCTTGGGCAAATGATGCTTCCATCCACCCGAAGAAGAAAGACTTTTATGAATATCATAGTTGTCTAATGGAGCCATGGGATGGTCCGGCTGCATTAGCTTACACAGACGGGAAGCAGATTGGAGCATGCCTTGACCGTAATGGACTGCGTCCTGCGCGGTATTATGTAACGAAAGACGGGATGATTGTACTTGGATCAGAAGTAGGTGCTTTGGACATCTTTGCTGATGACATTTTATACAAAGATCGTCTGCATCCAGGAAAAATGCTCTTAGTGGATCTGGAAAAGGGAGAAATCATTCCGGATGAAGACATTAAGCTTGATATTGCAAACCAAGAGCCTTACGGAAAATGGCTGGAAGAATATAAGATGGATCTTGAGGATTTACCAAAACCTGCGAATCAACAGGAGAAGTCTGCCGAAAACCTGATTGATCATCAGCTGGCATTTGGCTATACAACAGAAGAATTGAACAAGATTTTGAAGCCGCTTGTATCAGACGGTAAAGATCCGGTAGGGTCAATGGGTTATGATTCTCCGCTGGCTGTTCTTTCTAAGAAGCCGCAGCTGCTGTACAGTTACTTTAAACAGCTGTTTGCACAGGTAACGAACCCGCCTATTGATGCGATTCGTGAAAAAATTATTACAATGGTAGAAACGACAATTGGAGCAGAAGGAAACTTAGTCGATCCTCAGCCGAACAGCTGTAGAAAGATTCGACTGAAAAGTCCTGTATTACGCGATGATCAATTAGAAGCATTAAGACAACAAAACGTGGAAGGCTTTCAGTCTCAGACGCTTTCGATCTTGTTTGAAGCAAAAGAAAATTCAATGGAACAGGCTTTGGAGGATCTATTTAAGAAAGCAGATGAAGAAGTGAATAAAGGAACCACTTTATTGATTCTTTCTGACCGCGGCGTAAATAAGCAGAATGCTGCGATCCCTGCCTTACTTGCAGTGTCTGGTTTGCACCACCACTTAATTCGTCAAGGCACAAGAACCAAAGTCAGTATCCTTTTAGAGTCTGGCGAACCGCGTGAAGTCCATCACTTTGCAGCATTGCTTGGCTATGGAGCAGAAGGAATTAACCCATATCTTGCTTTCGAATCTCTTCAAGATCTTATTAATAAAGAAGACCTTGACGTTGACTCCTTAGATATTGCGGTTAACCGATTTGTAAACGCCGTTACCGATGGGGTGATTAAAGTGCTTTCTAAAATGGGGATCTCAACGATCCAAAGTTATCGAGGGGCCCAAATTTTCGAAGCTGTAGGTATTCACCCGGAAGTGATTGATCGTTACTTCACTCGAACGGCATCACGATTAGGCGGCATTAAACTGGATATGATTGAAAAAGAAGTTCTGATGAGACATGATAATGCTTATGGAAATGAACGTAAGAGCGAGAAAACACTAGATCCCGGCGACGACTATCAGTATCGAGCAAAGGGAGAAGATCATCAGTATAACCCAAAAACCATTCATACACTCCAGCACGCGTGCCGGACAAACGATTATAACTTATTCCAGTCTTATTCTAAGATGCTGACGGATGAAACGAATAACCTGCAGTCCTTGCGCGGTCTTATCTCATTTAAGAAACGGGATTCGATTCCAATTGATGAAGTAGAATCTGTTGAAGATATCTGTCAAAGATTCAAGACAGGTGCTATGTCCTACGGTTCGATAAGTCAAGAGGCTCACGAAGCCCTGGCTGTAGCTATGAACCGTGTAGGAGGACGCAGTAACACTGGTGAAGGCGGGGAAGACCCTGATCGTTTCACTCAAGACGAAAATGGAGATTCCAGACGCAGCTCTATAAAGCAGGTAGCATCCGGACGCTTTGGAGTAACAAGTCATTACCTTGTCAACGCTGATGAGATTCAGATTAAGATTGCCCAAGGGGCTAAACCAGGTGAAGGCGGTCACCTTCCAGGTAAGAAAGTCTATCCGTGGATTGCGGAGGTCCGTGGTTCGACCACAGGTGTTGAGCTCATTTCGCCACCGCCACACCACGATATTTATTCAATCGAGGATTTAGCGGAGTTAATTCATAACTTGAAAAATGCCAACCCGCGTGCTCGGGTGAGTGTAAAACTTGTATCGGCTGTTGGCGTAGGAACAATTGCGGCTGGTGTAGCTAAAGGGCGTGCAGATCTGGTGCTTATCAGCGGGTACGATGGCGGTACAGGTGCAGCACCTCGAACGAGCTTGAAGCATACCGGTCTTCCGTGGGAAATCGGTCTTGCTGAAACTCATCAGACGCTCTTGTTAAACCGACTGCGTGATCGTATTGTTGTCGAAACGGACGGGAAGATGATGACAGGAAGAGACGTAGTTGTCGCTACTTTGTTAGGCGCAGAAGAATACGGATTCTCTACAGCTCCTTTAGTGGTCCTGGGCTGTGTAATGATGCGTGTGTGTCATTTGAATACTTGTCCTGTAGGTATCGCCACTCAAGATCCGGAGCTTAGAAAGAAATACGCAGGTGACCCTGAACATGTAGCAAACTTTATGCGTTTTGTTGCTCAAGAGGCTAGAGAAATTATGGCGGAATTAGGATTTAGAACAATAAATGAAATGATCGGCCGTACAGATGTCCTCCAGACAAATGAAGACATTGATCATTGGAAAGCAAAAGGAGTCGACTTGTCTGCCCTCCTTTACAAGCCGGAAGTTGCAGAAGGCGTAGGACGATATGCTACGAAGAAACAAGATCACGGCTTAGAGAAAACGATTGATAAAGAAGAACTTCTGCCTATGTGTAAAAATGCACTTGAAAAAGGTGAAAAGGTTACAGGCACAGGTTCGATTCGAAACATTCACCGTGTTACGGGAACTATACTTGGAAGCGAAGTTACTCGCCGCTACGGAGAGAAAGGTTTAGATGAAGATACAATCAGTCTTACCTTTAAAGGTTCAGCCGGTCAGAGTTTTGGCGCCTTTATCCCTAAAGGAATGACGCTTCGATTAATCGGAGACGCCAATGACTATGTTGGAAAAGGTCTTTCAGGTGGTAAGATTATCGTTCATCCATCTCGTAAATCAACGTTTATTCCTGAAGAAAATACCATCGTAGGTAATGTTTCATTTTATGGCGCTTCAGATGGCAGAGCCTATGTGAATGGACTGGCCGGTGAACGTTTCTGTGTACGTAACAGCGGGGTAGAAGTAGTTGTTGAAGGTGTAGGTGACCACGGATGTGAATATATGACAGGTGGTAAAGTAGTAGTCCTTGGAGAGACAGGACGTAACTTTGCAGCTGGTATGTCTGGTGGAGTCGCTTATGTTTTAGATGAAGCGAACACCTTCGATCAAAAGATCAATAAAGAACTTGTTCATGTCGACTTGTTAGAAGAGGATGAAGAAATTACAGATCTGTATGAAATGATTCAACAGCATGTTGAATATACAAAGAGTCCTAAAGCTCAGCGTATTTTAAATGAATGGGAAGAGATGCTTCCTAAATTTAAACGAGTCATCCCTGAAACGTATTTGACTATGCAACAACGTATTAAAGTGCTTAGAGAGAGCGGTTTAGATAAATTTGACGCTGAAATGACAGCCTTTGAAGAAGGCACAAAGGAACCGGTTAAAGCCTAATATCAACAGGAGGGGATACAAATGGGAAAGCCTACAGGTTTTATGGAATACGAGCGGCAATCACAAAAAGAACGTGATCCTGCCGAGCGTACTAAAGATTGGGATGACTATACTCTTCCGTTGACTGATGAAGAAGCTCAATTACAAGGGGCACGCTGCATGGACTGCGGCGTTCCTACTTGTCAAACTGGGATGGAAATTAACGGATCAACTACTGGTTGTCCTGTATATCACTTAATTCCAGAATGGAACGACTTAGTCTATCGCGGTCAGTGGAAAGAAGCATTGAAAAAAGAGCATGAGATGAACAACTTCCCTGAATTTACAGGGTTTGCATGTCCTGCTCCATGTGAGGGAGCGTGTGTGTTAGGGATTAATGAGCCTCCTGTCGCTATCCGTACAGTGGAACGCTCGATTATTGAAAAAGGCTTCGAGAATGGCTGGGTTAAACCAGAACCACCGAAGTCTCGCACAGGCAAAAAAGTAGCTGTAGTAGGCTCAGGGCCTGCAGGTTTAGCAACAGCCGCTCAATTAAACAAAGCGGGTCACTGGGTAACTGTATATGAACGAAATGACCGAGTAGGTGGTTTGCTTACGTATGGTATCCCTGAAATGAAATTGCCTTATTCAGTGGTCGAACGTAGAGTGAATATCCTTGAACAGGAAGGAATTAAATTCATTACAAACACTGAAGTAGGACGTCACTACCCTGTGTCCAGACTTCGTGAAGAATACGATGCCGTTATCTTATGTGGAGGAGCAACTGTTCACCGTAATATAGACACGGATGGCAGAAGCTTAAAAGGAATTCACTATGCGATGGACTTCCTTCACTCCAACACAAAGAGTCTACTCGATTCTAATCTAGAAGATGGAAACTACATCTCTGCAGAAGGCCGTGACGTGATCGTAATCGGCGGTGGTGATACAGGAACAGACTGTTTAGCTACATCTGTCCGCCATAATTGTAAGAGTCTGACCCAGTTTGATATTTATGATAAAAAAGGGGCAGATCGTGATGACTTAACGAATCCATGGCCACAATATCCTATTGTTCACCGTGTAGAGTACGGTCACAACGAAGCAGATGCTAACCTTGGCCGTGACCCTCGGGCCTATGCCGTTATGACAAAACGCTTTGTTGGAGATGAAGAAGGACGTGTCAAAGAAGTTCATACGGTAAACGTTGAATTGATTTTTGATGAAAAAGGAAATCGTTCACGCCGTGAGATTCCTGGCACTGAAAAAGTTTGGAAAGCGGATCTTGTCTTACTTGCTATTGGTTTTAGCGGTCCAGAACAGGATCTTATTGAAAAACTTGGAGTTGAAACAACAGAACGTTCAAATATAGATGCTGAATATGGCAAGTATGAAACAAACGTAGAGGGCGTTTTTGCCGCCGGAGATATGCGCAGAGGTCAGAGCTTGATCGTATGGGCTATTAACGAAGGTAGAGAAGCCGCACGAGAATGTGATCGATATTTAATGGGATCAACTGTACTCCCATAAGTATAAACCAGTCCGGTAAGGGCTGGTTTTTTTAGTTCGTTTGAAAAAGTATATGAGTAAAATGAAGGAATTTGTATAATTTCAGTTTCAATGGCTGATAAATAAGGTATGTAAACAGTAAACAATAAAGAAAGGGTGTTGACTTGTGCTTAGAACGATTCTAATGATTATTGGTGCGATTGTAGTAATTGGATTTATCCTATCACTGCTATAATAAATATAATGATAATTGGAAACTCATTGCCTTTAAGGACAATGGGTTTTTATTTTTTGTTAAAGTGCAATTATTGTATTTTAGAGTAAACAGCAGTATTTAAAAGAATATAAATTTTATATTTACTTTACTGGATTTTTTGGTATTATATAGAGAGATTTGTTAATATATCAAAGATTTTATTTAGAAAGGGGCTTGGATCGAATGTTAACATCTCTCTATATGTTGTCTTTAACTGTATTACTTATGTTTTTAATTATGGCAGCGGTTGAAAATATTTTATCCGCTCGCAAAAAGAGAAAGAAACTAACTCAGCCCACAAACCAATCTACCCCTGTACTTGAAGTAAATCAGCATAGCTGATTCCATATAGAATAGGTTAGATAAGCTCTTTAGCTATGACTAAAGAGCTTTTTTATATAATTCCTGGTATATCTATGATTCATACATAGAGATGAATCACATGCATGTTAAAAACTTGTTATACTTAAAGAAAATATAACCAGGAGGCTTACTATGAAGGAGAAAATTAATTTACATAAAGAGCAGTTCTTAAATGAATTGAAGGAGTTCCTCAGCATTCCAAGCATATCAGCTTTATCTGAGTATAAGAGTGAAGTCAATAGAGGAGCTGAGTGGTTGAGTGATGCACTTAACAAGGCTGGAATGGACAATGTTGAGGTCATCGACACAAAAGGGCATCCTATAGTATACGCTGATTGGATGCACGCAGTCGGGAAACCTACTGTACTTATTTATGGACATTATGATGTACAGCCCGCTGATCCTCTTGACCTTTGGGAAACGCCCCCATTTGAGCCTGTTATAAAGGATGATAAAATTTTTGCGCGTGGGGCCACCGATGATAAAGGTCAACTCTATATTCATATTAAAGCGGTAGAACTTTTATTGAAAGAGAAAGGCAGCCTTCCAATAAACGTAAAATTCTGCATTGAGGGAGAAGAAGAGGTAGCTAGTCCAAACCTTGATCCATTTATTCATGAGAATGAAGAGAAGCTAGCAGCCGATGCTGTACTTATTTCCGATACTTCTTTTATTGATAAAGGGCAGCCGGCGATTTGTACTTCCTTAAGAGGGGCTCTTGCTTTAGAGCTGGATTTGAAGACGGCTCATACAGATTTACACTCCGGCTCTTATGGGGGAGGGGTGCCTAACGCTGTCCATTGCTTAGTTAAGCTCCTCGATTCCTTTCATGATGAAAAAGGGCGGGTTGCAGTAGAGGGCTTTTATGAAGGTGTACCCGAGGTGACAGAAGAACTCCGGAAAGAAGTATCCCAAATACCTTTTGATGAAGAAGTAACGAAGGAGGAATTAGGCTTAGACAGCTTTTATGGGGAAGAAGGATATAGTTTTAAAGAACGAACCGGGATTCGTCCTACTTTAGAAATCAATGGAATAAGCGGTGGGTTTCAGGAGGAAGGTATTAAAACGATCGTACCTGCTAAAGCTTATGCGAAAATAAGTTGTCGACTTGTCGGAGAACAGGACCCTCAAGATGTTTATAATCGGATAGAGCAGCACGTACAAAACTATAAACCAGCAGGCTCCAAAGTGACATTAAATCAACTGATCAAAGCTAAACCTGTAGCATTGGATTCTAAAGATCCTATGATTCAAAAAGCTGCTGACGCCTATGAGCGTGTATACAAGGTCCGTCCTCTATTTCCTAAAGAAGGGGGATCCATCCCTATAGTAGAAGTGTTTTCGCGCGTCTTAGATGCGCCTGTAGTTCTCATGGGATTCGGATTATCTTCAGAGAATTTACATGCTCCTAATGAGCATTTTCATATTAAGAACTTTACGAAAGGGATAGAAACGGTTTGTGAATTTTTTCAGGATTTTTAAAAGAGAGCCGCTATTGACTCTCTCAGTCTGTCGAAAAAGCTAAGATGTACCTCATATAAGTATGAAGAAAGGAACAGAAAAAAGCGCCGCTTTCCTCGGGGCAAGACGGAAAATCTTCTCGGTCTGCGACCTCCGGGGCTTCTCCTGTCTGCTCGTCCCGCAGGAGTCGGCACTTTTTCCTTTCCTTTTACCAGAATGGGATCTTGAAACCTTCGTAATGTGAATAGCCTTTTGCAAACGCTGCTTTCACAGCTTGAGTAAATGAATGCTCATGATTTATTTCGAAAAAGGGTTTGAGGAAACGATGAGACTCCTGCGGGAAATGGGAATAAGGTGTGACCCCGGAGGGCTGATAAAGCCCGAGGAGGCACACCATTCGCCCGCGGAAAGGGAGTCCGTTTCCTCAAACCCTTTACACTCGCTAATGCTAGGAATTTTACACTCTTTAAGAATTCTCTACAAGCTGAGAGAGCCGTTATTGGCTCTCATTTTCTACACATCGATTACATAGTAGATGTTGATTTTCATCTATGACTCCATCCAAAAAACCATCTTTACAGTATACGGCTTTTCCACAATCAGCACAGGTGCCAACAAGTTCAATCATTAGTTCCCTCCTAAAGTTCAAGAGTACGATGTCCAGCAGAAGTCTATTTCATTTATATTTAATTTCCCTTTAGTTATATGTTAAACACATACAAAAAAACCAGCCGTAATGGCTGGTTTTAGTTCTTCATACAATCGGCTACAATTTCGTAGGAACGTACTCGGGCATCATGATTGTAAATTTGAGAAATGATCATCATTTCGTCTGCTTGCGTACGATCTAAGAATTGCTGCAGTTCACGTTTTACTTTTTCTGGTCCCCCTATAATAGAAGCTCCTAATTGCTGGTCAAGGGCATGTTTCTCATGCTCCATCCAGATGTCATCCATGTTATCTACAGGGGGCTGGAGTAGCATATTCGTATTTCGTACTAAGTTTAAAAACTGCTGGTAAAGAGAGGTGGCAAGACGTTCAGCTTCCTCATCTGTATCTGCGGCAATAACATTGACTCCTACCATGACGTGAGGCTCAGAAAGCGTGTCTGATGGTTCAAAATGCCTTCGGTATAGATCTAGAGCGCCCATGGTATTATTTGGTGAAAAATGACTGGCGAATGAAAAAGGAAGGCCAAGCTGTCCAGCTAATTGTGCACTAAATCCGCTAGAGCCTAACAACCAAATGGGTATTGTAAGACCTTCTCCAGGTATAGCATGTACACTTCTAATACCAGTAGACAGACTTGGGTCAAAGTAGCCTCGAAGTTCTTCCAGCATTGCAGGGAAGTTTTCCGCATTACTATCTAAATGCCGTCTAAGTGCGTGAGCCGTCGTCTGGTCTGTTCCTGGAGCACGACCAAGTCCTAAGTCGATGCGACCGGGAAAAAGTGTTTCAAGAGTGCCAAATTGTTCTGCAATTACTAAGGGGGCGTGATTTGGCAGCATAATACCGCCCGATCCGACTCTTATAGTAGAGGTGTGGTGAGCTACGTGACTTATAGCGACAGATGTGGCAGAGCTAGCGATGAAAGGCATATTGTGATGTTCAGCCATCCAATATCGCGTAAACCCCCATCTTTCAACATGCTGAGCAAGGTCCACTGTGTTTTGAAAAGATTGAGCGGGACTGCCTCCTTCTAAAACGGGTGCTAAGTCCAGCACAGAATAGTTTATATCTTGTAACTGTTTGTTAGACATCTAATCATCTTCCTTTATTAAAAGGTTATTATCAGAGTATATATTATCAATCATATTTCGGGACTCAAAATAATCTGCTTGCAGCCGATCTTCTTGCAACTGAGAATAATTAACTTTAACATAGTACTACAATTACTATAGAGCAGGAGAGCGTTATGAAATCAATTAAAATTAAAAATAAAGAGGTAAACAAATTTAGAAGGGGATACCCCCTCCTACACAAGGGTTCCCTTGCTGAGACTAATAATAATATTGTTGAGGGAGAAATTGTTGAAATAACTGATGAAAGAGGCAGCTTTATTGGGAGAGGTTATTACGGCCTTCAAAATAAGGGAATTGGGTGGATTTTAACGAATGATCCTTCTGTGCAGATTGACGAATCCTTCATGGAAAAGTTAATAAAAAAAGCGATAGGATACCGAAAGTTTCTATATAATGATCCGGATACAAATGCATTTCGTATTTTTAACGGAGAAGGAGATGGTTTTGGAGGCCTGACCATTGACTTCTTTGATAAATATTATTTAATCAATTGGTATAGTGAAGGGGCATACTGTTTTAAAGAATATGTACTTAAAGCGTTAAAAAATCTTGTACAATACAAGGCGGTCTATGAAAAGAAACGGTTCGGGAAGCAGGGGCAGTACATTGAAGAGGATGAGTTTGTAGCAGGGGAGAGGGGTTCATTTCCTATTATTGTTAAAGAAAATGGAGTTAATTTTGCGGTTTATTTAAATGAAGGGGCAATGGTTGGCGTTTTCTTAGATCAAAGGGAAGTAAGAAAGACGATACGTGATCGATACTCTGAAGGAAAGAGAGTACTGAACACCTTCTCTTATACTGGAGCTTTCTCCCTCTTTTCTGCTTTAGGCGGGGCTCAACATACAACAAGTGTGGACTTAGCAAACCGAAGCTATGCAAAAACCATTGAAAATTTCAGCCTTAATGGGATTGATTACGAAGCGCACGATATTATTGTAGAAGATGTATTTAATTACTTTAAATATGCTAACCGAAAAGATCTATTGTTTGATTTAGTGGTGTTAGACCCTCCAAGTTTTGCACGCTCTAAGAAAAGAACGTTTAGAGCAGAGAAAGATTATACTTCTCTATTAACGGATACGATCTCTATTACTGACAGCAAAGGAACAATTGTAGCATCTACAAACTGCGCGAAGTTTAACATGCGTAAATTTAAGTCATTCATTGATCAAGCATGTAAGGATTCTCGTCGTTCCTATAAGATTATAGAGGAATTCTCCTTGCCCAATGATTTTAAAACAACTTCCTCCTTCAAAGAAGGTAATTATTTGAAAGTATTATTTGTTAAACTGGATTCATAAAAGGGCTGTTTTTTTACAGCCTTTTTTTATATGCTCTTTTTTCATGTTTCTTCACATTCAGAACTGGATATTAATAACAAATAGTATTTTCATCATTATGATTGCAATTTTGAATACAAGTATACAATTTTGAATACTTGTAAACAATTTGTAACTATATTGTGTGCAAATATGAACACATGTGTGCAAAATAGATTGCAAACTGGCATAAAGGCTTGCGTACATAAATGTAAACAAGTAAACAAAAATAAGTTAATTGCACACAATTACGAACACGAAAATAGTCACATTGACTATTCTGGTACAATCTAATATGTTTAATAGTAAGCTAGTAATCTAGCAAAATTCTTTAATTTAAAGGAGAGCTATTAAATGACAAAATCAAGAATTGCTGCTGTTGATGTTGGGAACGATGCAGTGAAAGCAAACTTCGGGAAATTAGAATCTGAATTATATATACCTAATGTTATAGCGCGAGATTTAGAAGATCGACCTGTTATAGGAATTGAAGAACTTGATGATAAAGAACCTCTAGATAACATACATATTCGCGTGCATTCTCCTGCACTTCAGGAAAATAACGCGATTTATCGTGTGGGTAATCTAGCTGCTAAAAGTGATAATTCAACTGAACTTGATCCTGGCAGCAGTAAATCAGAAGAAGATCAAACGCTGGTTATGTTGTTTACTTCTCTGGCGTTAGACGCTGTAGCTGGTAAAGACGCCCAGTCTTCTAAAAACAGTGTAGTAGAAGCTAATTACACACTGGGCACAGGCCTGCCTTTGCGTGAAGTGAAAGAAGGGAAAGACGTAGGTTACAGATCGCAGCTTTTAGGTTCTGTTCACCAAGTTGAATTTCTAGTTACACCAAAATATCAAGGTATGAAAGTAAATATTAAGTTTGATGAAGTTAAAGTGTACCCAGAGGGCTTTGCGGCATATGTGAACCTGGTTATGGATAATGACTTAAATATCATTAATAAAGACTTGATTGACAGACAAATCCTTATTCAGGACATTGGCGGGCTTTCTACGGATATAGCAGTAATACGTAACCGTAATGTAGACGATGATAAAGCACAGGGGTTTAATTTAGGGGTGGCAGAATCTCTAGAACAAATTAGAGATGAAATTTTAACAAAGCATGGGGTAGAGTTAGACAGCCGTCGAGATGTAGTAGATATAATTACAAGGAAAAATGATCGTCACCATATTATGGTGAGAGGAAGCCGAACCAGCGTACATGACATCACTGATCGTATCTTACTGGAATTAGCGAAAAAGCAATACCGATTCTTAAGAAATGTATGGCAGAAAAATTCCCAGTCAGAGATTTGCTACTTTGTAGGTGGAGGTTCAGCTGTACTGAAGGAATATATTAAAACGCTCAATAATAAGCTTGACGGATTCAATATTGATTTCTTTGAAGATGAAAACGAGAGTATTTGGATGATGGCTAATGCATACTATAAATTAATTTCAGACTATATTCGCAAGACAGAACCGATCCATAATAAAAAAGAAGATAAAAAAGAAAAAGCACCATCGAAGTAAGGTGATTAAATGAGTAGTTCCAAGAAGGGCGTAGAAAGGGGGCAATCCATTACATTTCGTGTCCCCTCGGATACACCTGACCATTTGTTAAAACAATTAACTGCATTAAAAGAACGTGAGAGACGGAATTTCTCAAGTAAAATTGCACAGTTTGTAATGGACGGAGTCAGCCAGTCATTATCTAAAGAAAAAGAAACAGTCACAATACCTTTACCTCGCCAACTGACAAAAGAACAGCGTAATTGGTTAAAACATGAGCATTCTGAAGCCCTGATGGGAAGTATAATCCACCAGTTGCTAAGTGACCCTACTCGAGCGATGACGCTGCTTGCTTCTCTTAATAGTAATGCTGTAGATATTGATGAAGCTCTTTATTTACAGGAAGAAACAGCTGCTTCTCTTGAAGAATCACGTCAAGAAAGTGTGACTGAAATAAAAGAAGAAACCGAAGAACCGATGGAAACTAGCAGTGACTTTGAACTGGATGATCTAAGTTTGGATAGTTTACAAGGTGATATTCACTCTTTACAAGAATCTCAAGATGAAGATCAAGAAGAAGAGGATCCTTTAGGGGATTTCTTGTCCAGTATGAATAAGTAAAAACAACCCCCAATCATCATCTGACTGGGGGTTTATAATGGAGAGAAAAAACAAAAAGTCGGGCTGAGATTATTTTAATGACGGACTAAGCCATCGGGTTGTTTTTTGCGTAACTTAAGAATGCACGCTCATCTTCAATGGAACCACATGATCCGCATTGCACTTTATATTCTGGACCTCTATAGTCCACATGATAGACAGCTAACTGATCAGGGTTACACTCAGATATTACCTCTCCAGAACGAGGATCAAGTTTAATGCAAGTAGCAACCTGCTTAATCCTATTAAATCTTGATCGATTGGTTTTACAATTAGGACATAAATAAGGTTTCAATTTTTTCGCTTCCTTTATAAAAGAGTATGGTTATCTAATAGTATGGGTAAATTCCCATAATTTTATAATTATTTATTTTAAAAAATGATAATCTCAGTATTTCCTGGGAAATTGCAAAAAAAAGATCCCAATATATCGGTCCAAACTATTAAAAAGCCTGGAACTGTATATTGGAGTATACAGTAGTTCTTTCATTTTTTCTTAGAGACGGAGCGGGGAAAAGTGTGACTCCCGCCGTGCTAAGAAAAATAAAGTTCGTTGAAACAGCGATAAACTTTATCGAATATAAATCATACGAACTGATTTCAATAGAATCGTTCGTATGATTATATGCTTTATTCTAATTAGCTGAGACTCTTACTTTTATTATTTTCAATCCAATCATGGGACCAGTTTTGAATACTATCAATAACAGGCTTTAAAGCCTTTCCTTTATCAGTTAAGGAATATTCTATTCTTACAGGGGTTTCAGGAATTACTTCGCGAAGAACCAGCCCTTCCTTTTCTAAATCCTTAAGGCGATCTGAAAGTACTTTACCACTAATCCCGATAGATAATTCTATACTTTTAAAGCGCTGTTTGCCTTCCAATAATTGATATATAATTAAACCTGTCCAGCGTTGACTCAATAAAGTAACAGCTTTCTCAAAACGAGGACAAACGGATTTATTCATTGCAATCACTCCTAAGGGTAATATACCACGAAACTAAAAGTTATTAAATGAAAAACGTATATTAGGTTACAATTAGTAACCTAATTTTCCCTTGGAAGTATTTTTATAGTAGAACATCTTAATCGGCTGAAGTAGAGAACAGAAAAAAACGCCGCTTTCTAAGAGACAAGTTTTCTCACCATATTACGTAAAGGTGTTTCTCTACTTCACAAATTCAAGTTCTGGCATCCATTGCTTAAGATGTACTTTCTCTTCTTTCATTATCCTTTTATAGTCAGGCAGAAGATTATTATCTAATTCGTGCATTGGGAGGACTTCATACGCGTGAGATCCTTCAGAAGTTACATAAGTTAATAAAAATCGAGGCTTTTCTACGGCAATTTTTTCTTCTTTTCGAATAAGGTCAAACTTAAATACTCCCCCAATTCTTTTCTCTAAGGCATTTTGTCCCGAAAAGAAATTTCCCAGGGAATAGACTGTTAGCATTTTGTGCTCATTTTTACCTTCTACCCATTCAATAGGCTGTAGTACATGGGGGTGATGTCCAATTAACACATCTACTCCTAAATCCGCTGCAAATTGTGCTAAATCTTTTTGTTCTTTATTAGGGAGAGGCTCATATTCATCTCCAAAATGCATATTGAGGATAATTGCATCACTTTTACGATTTGCCATTTCTACTTCACTTTTTATTTGTTTCTTATCAATAAGGTTTACAAGGTGCGATTTTCCTTTAGGCACTGGAATACCATTTGTTCCATATGTATAACTTAGAAAAGAGACGTCAATGCCTTCCTTTGTTTCATAAACCCTTATTTTATTTTGATCCTCTTTATTTTTGAATGCACCAGTATACATCATTTCAAGTGATTCCCAGTGTTCAATAGCTTTCAGCACTGATTTTTCGCCTCTGTCTAACGTGTGGTTATTGGCGAGGGTGACAACATCAACACCTAGCTCTTTGAGAGCATCACCAAATTCCTGAGGCGTATTAAAAGAAGGGTAGCTGGATAATCCTATGCTTTCTCCGCCTATCATTGTTTCTTGGTTCGCCATGGTGATCGTTGTATCTTCCAAGTATGGTTTTACTTTTTCCAGCATAGGCATAAAGTTAAAACTATCTGAAGATTTAGCGTCATTGTAAACACGGTCATGAATTAACATATCACCTACTGCGGACACACTAATTTTATCCTGAGGAGTGAAAGATTGTTTTTCTTGCAAAGAAATTTCTTTGTGCGGATGAGTAATTGACTGGTGGGGGGCAGGGGATTCACTGCATGCTGTCACAAATAGACACAATGTGAGAGCTAGAAATACTTTCACGTAAATCAAACTCCTTTACTAGCAAAAATTGAACCGGACATTTTTCCTTATTATAACAAAAAAAAGAACAAAATATTCTATGGAAATTAGAAAAACCACCTATGGAGGGTGGTTTTAGGCCTCTTCTTTACATTTAGATAAAAGCCGAACCTGAATAAGCCTTCGTCTAACTAAAATTCAAATCCAGCTGGAGCATACCTAACAATAATGTAATACTCATCCCAAAAAGTGTTGGCGACCCTCGCACAATTGATAGTAAACCTCGTTTTTACAAGTACTAGTCCTGTAACATATGCCGCAGCTATAAAACCATATATATAGCCTCCTGTAGGGCCGCCGCTGAATCCTGCAAATACGGGGAGTCCCGCAGCTCCTAATGAAGCGGGATTTCAACTTGAGCTAAAATGGCTGTTATGGCCGCAAATATCGCGCTATTTATAATTATATGTAATCTTTTACTTTGAAGGAGCATTACTTCACACTCCTAAATAAGTTAACTTTATAAATTAAAAGTTAACTTATTGGGGGATAATTATAGTTTTATCAAAAATAAGATGATGATAAATTGTTTTCCCATGCAAAGGAAGATTTGTGTGTTTCATTTCTTGTACATAGACATAAGGTTTCCTAATATGATAAATCTCGTGCTCAAAAGCTGCATTGAGCAGTTTCTTCAGACAGCGGTTTAATTAACAGCGTATAGCTCCGCTTCCTTTACCGGCCTGCAGTTTTCGCCATTTTTAATGCTTGGTGATAAGCTGATCGAGCATACTTATAAGTTGTTTGAAGAGTGGATTTTAAAAGTTTCTATTGAAAGTGGACATGGTTTAAAGGTATAATAGATTTCTTTAATTTAACCGATAAATCTTTGGTCACTTCTCTATGCAATAAAAAATAGTCGATAAAATAGGTGCTTTTACTCATTTTAATTCTTATATAGAAATTGGACATCTCAAAATAAAGGTATTATTCGATATAAAACAGGTTAACGATAAAGCTTTGCTTGTAATATCTTGTAATCATACTAAATAGGTAAAACAGCCTGTCACGAGGATAATGGCCTATTTTTATGTGTCAAAAAAACGAATACTTCGTTACAAATATTTCAATTTGTTAAAAAGACACAGTTTTAAGTTCAAAAATTGGGGGATATAAGGTAGAATAAGTGAGTGCGAAATTAACGGAGGTTTTACGATGTTTACAAATAATAAATATTTAAGCAAAGAAAAACTGAATAAATGGGCCGTATACGCTATCGTTATCGCTATTTTTTGGATGAAAATGTACTTTATCCAGGGGAGTATATTTACCCTTGGTGTTGAGAATGCAAACGAAGCTGCTATCCTGGCTTTTAACCCTCTAAGCAGTATTTTCTTATTGTTTGGGCTTGGGATTCTACTTGCCGGCCGCAAAGGTTTGTTAGTAACCTATATAATTGGTTCAATTCTTTTGTATGTAAATGTACTTTTCTATCGAGAGTACAACGACTTTATAACTGTACCAATGCTTGGCCAAGTAGCTAACCTGGCTGGATTAGGCGGCAGTATCACAAATATTCTATCTTTGGCGGATATCTTTTTATTTGTTGATGTTTTTGCTGCAGTTTTTCTATTATTCTATTTGAAATCTAGTCGTTTCCCCAGGTTTATGCCTAAACGTAGAGAAGGTGCGATTATGGCAGCTATCGCTATTCCGCTTTTCTTAGTCAACCTTGCATGGGCGGAAACAGAGCGTACCGATCTTCTTGAAAGAGCTTTCGACCGTAATATGTTAGTGAAGTATATTGGGGTCATTAATTATCATGTGTATGA
This sequence comes from Halobacillus sp. B23F22_1, assembly GCF_043497005.1. Lineage (NCBI taxonomy): Bacteria > Bacillati > Bacillota > Bacilli > Caryophanales > Bacillaceae > Halobacillus > Halobacillus sp. B23F22_1. Next base: position 351,779 of record NZ_JBIEKE010000001.1, read on the forward strand.
TATTGTACTTCAAGGTCAAACAGAAATGAAAAAGACTTTTGCCGATAGTAACGAACTTGTACCTGCTTTAAACTATTTGAATGAAAAGAAAACGGAGCCTAATAGTGAAATGACAGGTGTGGCTGAAGGTAAAAACGTTATTCTTCTTTCACTTGAAAGTACCCAGACATTTGTAGTAGATAATGAGTTAAATGGGGAAGAATTAACTCCATATTTTAATGATTTGAAAGAAGAAGGAGCTTACTTTAGTAATTTCTATCATCAAGTAAAGCAAGGCCGAACTTCAGATTCAGAGTTTATACTTGATAATTCATTATATGGACTTAATCGTGGGGCAGCTTTCTTTACACATTCAGGTAATGAGTATGAAGCTACGCCTGAAATTCTAGGAGAAAATGGGTATTTCACCAGTAACATGCATGCTAATGATAAATCGTTCTGGAATCGTGATGTTATGTATGATTCTCTAGGCTATGATGAATTTTATGGCAAGCAGGATTATAATGTCACGGAGGAAAAGTCGTACGGCTGGGGCTATCTTGATGAATATTTCTTTGAAGAATCCCTTGGTAAGATGGAAGAAATGGAACAGCCTTTTTACAATAAAATGATTACATTAACGAACCATCATCCTTTTACACTTCCTGATGATAAGAAGTATATTGATGAAGGTGAAACAAATAGTGGAACATTAAATCGTTTCTTCCAAACCATTCGTTATCAAGATGAAGCGTTGAAGCAATTTGTGGAAGAGTTTAAACAATCCGATCTTTATGATGATACCATTCTTGTCATTTATGGTGACCATGATGGAATTTCTGAAAACCACCAGGAAGCCATGGGTGAGTATTTGGATAAAGATATTAATGATTATGAACAGTTCCAGCTGCAGCGTGTACCATTGTTAATGATCGGTGAAGGAATTGAACCTCAGGAAAGTGATACAGTTGGAGGACAAATTGATTTACGACCGACATTGATGAATATGCTTGGAGTCGAAGATGACAATCCCATTCAGTTTGGACATGACTTATTTAGTGAAGACCGTCGTGAAATGATGATTACTCGGGATGGAGACTTTGCTAACGAAGATTATGTAGGTGTTAAGGACACCTGTTATGATCGTGAAACAGGAGAAGAAGTAGATAGTAAAGCTTGTGAGCCATTATTTGCAGAAGCTGAAGAAGAGCTCCAAATGTCAGATTCTATCGTTTATGGTGATTTGCTACGCTACCTCGATGAGACTGAATTAATTGAAGAAGAAGAGTCCGATCAGGACGAAGAATAAATGATAAAAGCCTTCACCTTAATGGTGGAGGCTTTTACTTTCAAATTAAATAATATCTAACCAAACTTTAATAGTTGTACCTACAATTAAAACAGCTAGTATTGTTTGCAATACTTTAGTATTCGTTGTCTTACCTGTTCTAGCTCCTAGTGGTGCAGCGATTAAGCTGGCCGCAATCATTATTCCGGCAGCGATATAATCGACTTGTCCTGTAGAGACCTTGCCAACCGTAGCACCGATGGATGATATTAATGTAATGGCTAGAGAAGAAGCAATCGTCATCCTCGTTGGTATTTTTAGTACGACTAGCATAATCGGTACTAATAAGAAGGCACCAGCTGCTCCAACAATACCAGCACCAATTCCCACGATGAAGGCGAGTATAGCGGCTAACCATTTATTAAAGCTCACCTGGTCAAATGGAATGTCATCTATTCCTTTCTTTGGTACAAACATCATAATGGCCGCAGTTAAGGCTAAAATGCCGTAAATTAGATTTATGCCATCCTCTGGCATGAATCGGGATCCATAACCACCAATAAAGCTTCCGATTAGTATGCTTACACCCATGTAAAGGATGAGCGTTTTATTTAAATATCCGCCCTTACGATAGGCCCATACCCCGCCAATTGTTGCAAAGAAAACTTGCACGGCACTGATTCCGGAAACTTCGTGAGCTGTAAAGGCAGTAAAACCAACAAGAGAAGGAATATAAAGCAGCATGGGGTACTTTATAATCGAACCTCCAATGCCGAGCATGCCTGAGATATAGGATCCAACAAAACCAATTGAGAATACGGTAACAATAAGTCCAAACTCCATAACCTACACTCCTTAAAAAAGGGAACCATTCGAGGTTCCCTTTTTCTTTTTTATCCTTTTTGAATCCAGAATTTTAGTACTTCATTTTCTTCGTCGCTCTTTAGTAATTCGTGTCCGCCGGATTTTGCCCAGGCTGTTAAATCACCTTTAGCTCCTTGATCCGTCGCGTGAATTTCAAGCACATCTCCTGTTTCAAGTTCTTTCATTGCCTTTTTTGTTTTTACGATCGGCATTGGGCAAGCAAGTCCCTTTGCGTCTAATACTTTAGTAGAATCCATCATTTAAAACCTCCAACATTTATTTGTGTTTATTGTGTTATCTAACCGCACAACGGTTAGGTCCAATCTCCATTTCGCGCTGTTCCTCTTCATCTGGATAGATTTTCCCCATGTTTGTTTCTCTAATTTCTTGATAAGCATTTGGCTGCGGCGGAAGATCTTCCGTCACTATTTTGCGGAATTCTGTTTCATCTTCAATGTTTAAACCATGGTTGTTAGAAAACAATGTTCCTAGTTTTTCTGCTGCTGTTCCATCTTCGTTAAGTTCATCCATACTCATAAAGTGAGCGGGTAGTACGATCAGTTCGTCAGAAAGCTCATTGTAACGAAAGTAGAGTGTCTCACGTAAATCGTTTACCCAGTCTTCTGCTTTACCAGCTAGATCAGGACGTCCAATCGAATCAATGAAAAGAATGTCACCTGAAAGAAGGTATTGATCATCGATAACGAATGAAGTAGAACCAATTGTGTGACCCGGAGAATACAATGCGTGAATTGCGATCTCCGCTTTTCCAACTTTCACGGCTTTATTATCTTCTAATGGTGCATAGTTAAACGTCACTTCACCAGCATCTTTCGGCGGAAGCCAATAGGTGGATCCTGTTTGTTCAGCTAATTTACGACCACCTGAAATGTGATCGGCATGCAGGTGAGTGTCGAAAGCGTGAGTGATTTTAGCTCCTTTTTCTTCTGCAAAACGAGTATAAATCTTAGTCATGCGTGCAGCATCTATGATCGCAGCTTCTCCATTTGAGATGACCATATAAGAAAGACATCCCTTACCGATTCGAACAAATTGGAAGAGCTCTCCACCATCTTTTAAGTCAGCCAGCTTAACAGGCTCTAGATATTCACTCCAAGCTTTCATTCCACCTTGTAAATATAAAACATTTCTGCCTTCTTCAGAAATCATTTCAGCCACCATCACAGAAGATCCTTCTTTTGCACAAACGACAATCACATCTTGGTCGTTTGGCAGTTGGTCAAGGATCTCCTCAACACCGTCTAGTAGATCAAAATATGGGATATTTAAATACGTTAAGCTTTTCCCTTCAATTTTCCAGTCTTGAAAAGCATCTTCATTTCTAACATCTAAAATAAAAAGTGGTTCATTGTTTACTATTTTTTTAGTGACCTGCTGAGCAGTCATAGCATTTACAGTCATCACAAATTACCCCCTAAGGTATTATTTTGCTTAAAAATTTAGTTGGATTTTGTTGTTTCTCCTGACCAGCCGCTCATTCCTGGTACAACATTGTATACATGGTTATAGCCTTTAGCAGCTAACTTTTGCGCTGCCATGTCGCTGCGGTTTCCTGTGCGGCAAACCACATAAATATTCTTCGTATCACCAATTTCACTCATACGTTCATCTAGTTCACCAAGCGGAATAGACTTTGAACCTGGAATATGGCCGAAAGCGTACTCCGCAGATTCACGAACATCTAAAACAATTGCATCTTCATCTAGAGATTGAAGGACTTCATTATCAACGACGTGTGGGTACTGCTTTTCTTGTGAATCTTCATCACTTGATTTGCGAATATAATGGCTTAGCACATCATTTTCTTCAGTAGTACCAAGGTATTGGTGTCCTGTTTTTTCAGCCCAAGCTTTCATATCAGCGGTAGAGCCTTTGTCTGTAGCTTCTACTTTAAGCACTTGACCTGCGTCAAGATTTTTAATGGTCTTCTTCGTCTTCACAATTGGCATCGGGCAAGCGAGTCCCTTTGCGTCCAAAACTTCATTTGTTTTAATATCCATACCTAATTCCTCCTTAGATTTATTCGGTTGTTCCTTTGTAATTCATCATTCCGCCATCCATGTTAATGACATGATAGCCTTGCCCTTCAAGAAACTGCGCAGCCTGACCGCTGCGTCCCCCAGAACGACAAACCATAACGTATTCTTTTGATTTGTGTAACTCGTTCATACGGAGTTCTAAAAGCCCCAGAGGTATATTTTGCGCTCCAGGTATCTTGCCAGCTGCCACTTCATCCGTTTCTCTTACGTCTATAATGTTTAACTCTTTGTGCTGATTTTCTACTTGTTTTGCTGTCATTGTTTTCATACTCGTCATCACCCTCCTTAAATGAATAGGTTGACGTTACCGTCTTCTGCTTCTCCCAGATAAGCGGCGACTCCTGCGTATTCAAGTTCATCAAGTAACTCTTCTTTGCGAAGTCCAAGTAAATCCATCGTCATCGTACAAGCGACTAAGTTCACTTCTTGCTCTTGAGCCATTTCAATTAAATCAGGCAAAGGCATGGCATTATGCTTTTTCATGACATCTTTAATCATCTTCGGTCCAAAACCTGCGTAGTTCATTTTAGAGAGCCCCATCTTATCTGCTCCTCGAGGCATCATTTTGCCAAACATCTTTTCCATAAAGTTTTTCTTGACGGCTACGTGACCATCTTTACGTAATGCATTTAATCCCCAGAACGTATGAAAGATAGTTACTTCATGATCATATGCTGCTGCTCCATTAGCAATAATGTAGGCAGCCATCGCTTTATCGTAATCTCCGCTGAATAAGATAATATTCGTTTTCTTTGTTTCTGACATATTCGTCATCCTCCTATATACTTATACACCTAAGGGTATTATTTATTTCAAAAAAATTAGCGGCTTTTCACTAATAATTGTACAGCTTCGTTAATGGATTCTTCTTTTTTCTCTTCATCTTGAGCATCTTGAATGCATTCAACCAGGTTGGAACCCACGACTAATCCGATCGTCCGGTCAAGTCCACTGCGTGTAGCTGAAAGCTGGGTGATAACATCTTTGCAATCTTTCCCCTCTTCCATCATTTTCAGCACACCTCGCAGCTGGCCTTCCATTCGTTTTATTCGGTTTTTTACTGAGCTGTTGTATTCCATATGGTAAACCTCCTTGTTTTTGGAGTTTAATTTTTGCTAATGAATAACAGTACATTACTCACAATATACCCCGTTGGGTATAAAGTCAACCGTTAAAACAAACTTTTTTGGAAAGCCTAAAACTGAGGTGATATTAAGTGGATATATTTATCGACGCTCTAAAAGTGCTAGGTAGGATTGTAACAATCCTTCCACTTCTTCTAGTGGTCGGATTGTATATGGGGAAGCGTTCCATAGGAGAACTTCCTGTTTTTGATTTTCTAGTCGTATTAGTTCTTGGTTCCGTTGTGGGGGCAGATATTGCAGACCCAAGTATCGATCATATTCATACCGTAGTAGCTATGGTTGCGATTGCTTTATTGCATCAATTCATTATTTATTTGAAGCTGAAGAGCCGAAAGGTTGGTAAATTACTTACGTTTGAGCCTACAGTAGTTATATATAATGGGAAGTTCCTTTATAAAAATATGAAAAAAGTGCACTATGCCATTGATAATATTGCTCAAATGCTAAGAGAGAAGAGTGTATTCACGATCCAGGATGTTGAAATAGCCGTTGTAGAAGCGAATGGACAACTATCCGTAAAATTAAAAGGAGACAAAGAGTGGGCTACAAAGGGAGACGTGGGCGGTAAGATCTCAAGAGGTGAGTATGATGTTCCCATTATTTTAGATGGAGAACTTCAAGAGGACATGCTAAAAAGGTTAAACAAAGATATAAATTGGATACAAGAGCAATTAGATAAACATGCAATTAAAGATATACAAGAGGTTTTTTATGGAGCTCTAACACCGTCAGGGAAATTTGTATATTCGACGAAAATAGAGGATGATGACGCGATTCCTCCAATTGTGCATTAAAAAGAGGGGGCAGCATAACCCCTCTCTATTAAACACTCTTGTCCATGCAAACGATTAATCGTTCTTCAATATCCTTAGCCAGTGATTCAATCGTGTCATCATTCACCATACTAATGAGTGCTGTTGGCTTAGGCATACCAATCTTGGTTGTTCCTTCATCATCATACACCACCATTTTACACGGTAAAAAATAACCGGCCATCTGGTTTTCACTTAAAACTCGTTGAGCTTCTTTAGGGTTGCAAACTTCTAATACTTTATATTCTTTATTAAAATCTAAACCTTTTTCCTGGAGTTTATCCTTAATGTCAAATGTCCAAAGTACCCCGAACTGTTCTTCTTTCAGACTGGCTTCAAGACTTTCGACAGCTTCTTCAATTCCTTTATTTGTCGAAACTGTGTAATCAAACATAATTATCCTCCTCATTGTTTAATTTTTATACGTAATATACCCTCATAAGTATTTTGTTAATCAGAATATAATAGAATTTCTTTTTCTTTCAAAACATAACGAGGAAAAGATTAATCATAAGCCTGTAACAATTCCTTTATTTATATTAAAATAAGGGAAGCAAAAGAGAGGACGTGAAACATCTATGAAGAAAGATATAAAACTGATTGCATTGGATATGGATGGTACATTATTAAATACAGAAGAAGAAGTTTCAGAAGAAAATTATAAAGCCATTCAAAAAGCAAAGGAAAACGGAATTCATGTAGTACTTAGTACTGGCCGCTCCCTTGACCGCTGCAGAGAAATTGCGGAATCACTGGGGCGTTCTTCTTATATTGTAACGATTAACGGCGGGGAAATTTATAACGATAAATTTGAATTAGTTGACCAGACCCTGCTTGATTCACAACTCGTGGAACGTCTATGGGAGCTTCGTCAGGAACATGAAGTACATTATTGGTCTACTACCGTACAAGGACAATTCAATAGTACACAGAACTTCGACAAAGAGGTAAGCGACTATGACTGGTTGAAGTTTGGCTTTGATATTGAAGATGATGAAGTTAGAAAAGTTATCTTAGATGAACTTTTAAATAATGATGAGTTGGAAATTTCAAATTCTAGTCCAACGAATATCGAAGTAAACCCGGCAGGAGTTAATAAAGCAGCTGCACTTCTAAAAGTTTGTGAACGCTTGAATATGAAGATGGAAAATGTAATGGCAGTTGGTGACAGTTTAAATGATTTAGCAATGATCAAAGAGGCAGGGGTTGGTGTCGCCATGGGGAATGCTCAAGAAGATGTCAAGAAAGCTGCGGCGTGGGTCACAAATACGAATGATGAAAGCGGAGTAGCTAAAGCGATTGAGAGCGTATTATAATTCAGAGGTGGCATAAGTCCTTGTGCTCCAGCATAATATAGTACTACCCTACCTAAAGTCTCCTCCTATATAAAAAACGCGGATCTTCATCCTAAGATGAGGTCCGCGTTTTTTATTATTGAAAACGCTTACCTAAATTAAGCAGGAATTTGAGTTGGAGACACGAATTAATATAAGTGAGATATTTTGTGCTTTCACATATCTGAAAATTCTGTAAAAGGGGGTTCGTTATGAAACCTGCTTACTTAAAGGAAGAACATGAAATGCTTCGTACCTCCTTAAAGAAATTCCTGGAAAAGGAAGCTTATCCTTTTTTCAATGAGTGGGAAGAAAAAGGGGAGGTTCCCCGCTCGTTCTGGAATAAGCTTGGAGAGCAAGGATATTTGTGTCCCTGGGTAGAAGATGAATTTGGAGGCTATGGAGCAGACTTCGGATATTCGGTTGTCATTAACGAAGAATTAGAAAAAGTTGGCACAGGTCTTATTGGAATAGGGTTACATAGCGATATCGTTGTGCCTTATTTATCTCATTATGGAACAGTTGAGCAGAAAAAGAAATGGCTGCCTAAATGTGTCACTGGTGAGGTGATCACAGCTGTTGCCATGACTGAGCCTGGAGCAGGATCTGATTTAGCGAGTATTCGAACTAGTGCTCATCTTGATGGGGACCACTATGTGTTAAATGGAGAAAAAACCTTCATTACGAATGGTGTACATGCTGATTTGGTACTTGTGGTTTGTAAAACAGATACAAAAGTTCAACCTTCTCATAGAGGAATAAGTCTGTTAGTCGTTGAAAGAGGGACGAAGGGATTTTCGAGAGGGAAGAAATTAAAAAAAGTAGGATTGTTTAGCCAAGATACATCAGAGTTGATTTTTGAAGATGCAAGGGTACCAAAAGAAAATTTAATAGGTGAAGAAGGGAAGGGCTTTTATTACTTGATGGACCAGCTTCAGCAAGAACGCTTAATTGTTGCTATTGGAGGAATTTCAGCGAGTGAGCGGATGCTTGAGATTACCATTGATTATGTAAAAAATAGACACGCTTTTGGCCAGACTATAGCTTCTTTTCAAAACACGCAATTTAAGTTGGCTGAACTGCAAACGGAAGTAGAAATCGGAAGGACTTTTTTAGACCGTACCATTCAGTCCCATATAAATGGTGAAGATGTAGAGAAGGAAGTTTCAATGGCTAAATGGTGGATTACTGACCTTGTTAAAAAGGTAGCCGGCTCTTGTATGCATTTACATGGAGGTTATGGATATATGGAAGAGTATGAAATTGCCAGAAGGTTCCGAGATGCACCTGTTACAGCTATTTATGCAGGGTCTAATGAAATCATGAAATCCATCATAGCAAAAAAGATGGGACTAGGTAAGTGAATAGTTAGGAGGAATAGAAGTGAATGAAGTAGTTATCGTAGAGGCTGTACGCACCCCCGTAGGAAAAAGAAACGGTGTGTTAAGTGATATTAGAGCGGATGAATTGTTAGCAAAAGTGTTACGGGAAGTAGTGGATCGTGTTTCCTTAGACCCAGGAAAAGTAGACGATGTCATTGCCGGATGTGTTTCTCAAGTAGGGGAGCAAGCAGGGGATGTGGCTCGTATAGCTGCCCTCATTGCAGGCTTTCCTAAGGAAGTTCCTGGGGTAACGATTGATCGACAATGCGGTTCAAGTCAACAAGCTCTCCATTTTGCGTCTCAAGCCATAGCAAGCGGGGATATGGACATTGTCATTGCTGGAGGAGTAGAAAGCATGTCCAGGGTTCCTATGTTCTCAAATATGAAGGGGTCAAAGTACAGTGATAAACTCACCGATCGGTATGAAATTATAAATCAGGGACTTTCAGCTGAAAGAATTGCTGATCATTGGAAGCTGAGCCGCAGGGATCTTGATGAATATGCAGCCAGCAGTCATGAACGCGCTCTGCGTGCAAGGAAAGAAGAGCGTTTTGATAAAGAAATAATGGCAGTAGAGGCTAAAGATAAACAAGGTTTGCCGATTATGATGCAGCACGATGAGGGACCGCGCCCGGGTACAACGACAGAAACATTAGCTGAGCTTAAGCCCGTTTTTAACGAGCATGGTGTAATTACAGCGGGAAATGCAAGTCAAATTAGTGATGGTGCGTCGGCGGTTCTTTTAATGTCTCGCAAAAAAGCGGAAGAATTAGGAATGCAGCCAAGATGCCGAATCGTTGCTCGTTCTGTAGTTGGCTCTGATCCAACATTTATGCTTACGGGTCCCGTACCAGCTACTCACCAAGTATTACAAAAAGCTGGGCTTAACCTTGATGATATTGACTTATTTGAAGTCAATGAAGCTTTTGCTACTGTTCCTTTATTTTGGCTGAAAGAGACAGGTGTTGAACGGAACAAACTGAATGTAAACGGAGGTGCTATTGCACTAGGCCATCCTTTAGGCGCGACAGGAACTAAATTGCTGACAACTTTAGTTCACGAATTAGAAAGAAGTAAGGGTCGATATGGTCTTCAGGCTGTCTGTGAAGGGATGGGGATGGCCAATGCAACTATTATTGAGCGGCTGGAGGGGTGAACAATGAATCCAAAGGATATTGTGGCAGTTATGACAGGAGGCGCCTCAGGTCTAGGAGAGGCAGCTGTTCGTAGCATTGTCGAGCACGGAGGTAAAGCTATTATAGCAGATGTGAACGCTGAGAAAGGCGAGGCACTGTCTGAAGAGCTGAATGATTCAGCGGAATTTTACCTTTTAGACGTTACAAATGAAGAGCAAATTAAAGAAGTGCTTACTAAAGCAGTCCACCATTTCGGATATATTAATGCCCTTGTAAATTGTGCCGGCATCGTTATTGCGGAGAAGGTTTATGGGAAGGAAGGACCTCATCAGTTAAATGCTTTTCAGAAAGTTGTTGAAGTTAATCTGACTGGAACGTTTAATATGATACGACTGTCAGTTGAAAAAATGATAGAAAACCAATCAGATGAAGAAGGCGAACGAGGAATTATCATTAATACGGCATCAATTGCGGCCTTTGATGGTCAGATCGGACAAGCCGCTTATAGTGCTTCTAAAGGCGGGGTTGCTAGTTTGACGCTTCCTGTATCAAGGGAGTTAGCTCGATTCGGTATACGCGTAATGACAATAGCCCCTGGATTATTTGAAACTCCTATGTTTGACGTTCTTCCTGCTGCAGCTAAAGAGGCTCTGGGAAAGTCTACCCCTTTCCCAAATCGCCTTGGCCGTCCCCGGGAGTATGGCAAACTTGCGTTAAGCATAATTGAAAACCCTATGTTAAACGGGGAGGTGATCCGCCTTGACGGTGCGATAAGGTTGCAGCCGAAGTAGGGGAGATAGGCGACTAAAAATTAAAAAGGGAGAGGTTTAGGTATGGGACCTACATTAACGAGTATGTTTGAACAAACCGTAGCCAAGTATCCAAATAAAGAAGGGTTAGTTGACCTGCGATTAGGAACAAGGTGGACATACAGTGAATGGGATGAAGAGGTAAACAAACTGGCCAACACACTTCTTGCCGAAGGGATAGAAAAAGGGGATCGAGTCTCCACGGTCCTGTTTAATACAGCAGAATTTGCCACGACATTATTTGCCTGCATGAAAATTGGAGCCGTATTTAATCCCATTAATTTTCGTTTAACCGCTCAAGAAATTGATTACATTATCAATGATGCTGACCCTAAAGTCGTTATCTTTGAAAAGGCTACGGCTGTCTCCGTTAAAGGTATTGCTGCTTCACTTCCTCATACTACGTTCTGGTCAATTGACGAGAAAGAGCTTGGATATGCTGAACATTACTACGATGCGATTAAGGAGGCACAAGCAATGAGGCCTAACGTGGAGGTGGATGAAGATGACCTTTACGCCATTATGTATACGTCAGGCACAACAGGTGCTCCTAAAGGGGTGCTTCACACGCATCGAGATATGGTAGATCAGGCGCTTATTTTAACCGCCACTCTAAGATTGACCGCTGAAGATCGTGGATTAAGTGTCGCTCCTTTGTTCCATTGTGCTGAACTCCACTGTACGTTCTTTCCAAGGATTATGGTAGGAGCGACAAATATCATTCTCCACCATTTTGAATCAAAAGCTATGATTGAAACTGTGAGAGAAGAACAAATATCAACAATGTTTGCCGCGCCGACGATGTGGAACATGGTACTTCAGGAAGAATTCACACAGAACGATTTCTCTTCACTGCGGCAAGGGTTGTATGGAGGGGCGCCAATGGCACCTGCATTAACTACTCGTTTGCATGAGGCACTGGGCGTGCAGCTTCTGCAAGCTTACGGCATGACAGAAATGGGACCAGCCATAACGGCGCTGTTAGAAGATGAGCAGATTTCAAAAGCTGGATCGGCGGGAAGGGCCCTTATTAATCATGAGGTCCGTGTCGTAAGAACAAGAGCAGATGGACCGGCAGATCCTGAAGATGTCTGCGAGCCAAGAGAGCTTGGAGAAATTGTAGTGCGAGGACCGAGTACGATGAAGGGGTACTACAATCGGCCTGAAGCGACCGAAGAAGTTATGTACAAAGGATGGTATCACTCCGGTGATATAGGGTCATTCGATGAAGAGGGGTATTTATGGGTAAGTGACCGGGTAAAAGATATGATTATTTCAGGTGGAGAAAACATATACTCAAGAGAAGTAGAAGATGTATTATTTGATCATCCCCAAGTCGTCGATGCGGCAGTAGTTGGAGAGCCGGACGAAATGTGGGGGGAACGAGTAGTTGCTTACGTTGTCCCTAAAGAAAAAAGCTTAACAGAGACAGACTTAGAGGAATTCTGCACCTCCTCCAATCGTTTGGCTAGATATAAGCGCCCGAGACGCTACGAATTTGTAGATGTGCTTCCGCGGAATGCCAGCGGCAAGCTGCAGAAATTTAAACTGAGAGAAAGCCTTGAAACTCGAACGTAGGAAAAGAAGCAGGCGGGGACAAAACTGAATAAGGCATAGTATAATCCGAACGATTTTATTAAAATCAGTTCGGATTATTTATGTGCCAAGAAAGGAAATTACCACCTTTCCGTCAAAACATTTCGCTTTCTACAGGGGTGCCAGGTGCCGAAATTAGCACTTTGCTCTTTTACAGCTTTTCGGTACCTGGTACCCTTATGCCAGTAAATTTACACTCTTCAAGGTTTCTCTAAAAGCTGTGAAGAAGCTATAGCTTCTTCATTGTTTGAATGGGCTGCAAAGGTCTTACTTCATCGTACGTTTGGAATGGACAGCCTAAAGTTTGGACACGGTTGATCACAGTCATAATCGTAAAAGAATAAGGGGTCAAGCTTTCAGTTAGTTCTTTCCAGTATAAAGGTGTAGCAACACTGGCTTCATTCGTAGCCCGAGCAGAATAAGGAGCGATAATTGTTTTTCCTTCTGCATGCTGGACGTAGTCGATATAGAGGCGGTGACCCCGCTTTTTCTTTAAGCGTTCCACGGTAAATAGATCAGGCTTTTCATTTACGAGCAGCTGGGCTAACCTCTCAGTAAATTGCCTGGTATCTTCATAATTCATTTCACCTTCCTCAATCGGAATGTGGATTTGAAGACCTTTGTTTCCAGACGTTTTCACGAAGCTGTGGACCTCTAACTTGTCGAGTAGATGTTTTAATAGCTGTGCTGCTAATACAGCTGATTGAAATTCCTTACGAGAAGGAGGGTCTAAGTCAAAAATGATCTCATCGGGAACATCTGATAATGCTTTTTGAAAAGGGAGATGAAATTCTAACGCTCCTTGGTTTCCCAGCCACAATAATGGCGAAAGCTGGTCTGCCTTTAATGAGATTTCCCCGTCCTCCTCCGGCCACCCTGTAACATAATAAGGCGCATAATCAGGTTTATGTTTTTGGAAAAAAGACGTCTGAGCAATACCATCAGGATAACGGATTACAGTAACTTTTTTGTTGAAAAAGTAAGGCAGCATATATGGGGAAACGTGCCGCAAATAAACTAAATAATCTTCTTTGCGAAGTTCATTAGGCCATAGTTGCTTGGTCGTATTAGTAAATTCAACTTCTTCAGGAAAAAGGGAAAGGCTCCAACGCAGCTTCCTTACTGTACAATCTGAAGCTTCCAAGTCAAAACGAAAACCTTTGAACAAGGGTTCTCTTAATTCCCCATTTTGAGCTTGGAGACAATGGATATCTACACATACTCCAGAATCAATTCTCCAGTCTTGTCCTTTTTCTCTAAAGAACGTACGCAATGTTTGAAATTGTTCTTCATTTAATCCGTGTTTCACATGCCCGAGTTTTATGCGCTTTTCATCGTTATAAACTTCAGCTGTAAAGTAGTCGTTTTCTGGATTGTATTCCGTAAGAAACCCGGAAATGGTACGCCATAATTTAATTTTCAACCATTCTTTTGAGCGTTTGCTGTAGGTGTAGAGACTGTTATTCAGCTTAGCTACTATTCCTTCTCCAAGATAATCAAAAACAATCTTGTGAGCCGTTTGAGCGTCGTGAAAGGACTCTACACATTTTATTCTTGAAGCGTTCATACTATTGATGAATTTTTTAAGCTTTTTCCTTCTTGCTAGATAAGCTTCGTTTGTAATATCTTTTTCATGCTTGAGCAAATCAAAAGCCATGAATGTGACAGGGCGTATAGAAGAATGCTCTTTAATCTTCTCTTTGTTTTTTAGACGTCCGCGAGTTTGAAGCAAGTCAAAATTACTTTGATAAGCGTTGTTTAAAATCACGATCTCCCCATCTAAAATAAAATTTTTTATGGGAGCGGCCTGCTGTTTTAAGTCATTAACGATTTCTGGGAATTGCACGCATAAGTTTTTTCCGTTTCTGCTGATTAATTGAATATTGTCTTCAGACCCTATGAGAAACGCACGAAAGCCATCATATTTTATTTCATAGGACCACTCATTTCCTTCAGGGATTTTTTCAGATAGGGTAGGGAGCATTGGTCTGTTCATCATTATCACCTGCTTTATACTTGTTAGTTTAAGCGATATGAGTGAGGTTAATCATAATTTCTTATTTCAAGGTGCATGCTATGAAAAAAGGAGTGAAAACAATGCACACAATGTGGAAAGGGACCATTAGTTTCGGCCTTGTCAATATTCCGATTAAATTGCATGCTGCCACAGAAAATAAAGACATTAAGCTGAGGCAGCTGCATGAAGAATGTAAGTCGCCTATTGAATATAAAAAGCGCTGTCCGGTTTGTGATAAAGAAGTAGCTAATGAAGAAATCGTCAAGGCTTATGAGTATACGAAGAACAAATTCGTAGTATTGGATGCGGAAGATTTAGAGAATCTAAAGAAGGAACAAGCGGATAAATCTGTAGAAATATTGGATTTTGTAAAACTAGAGGAAATTGATCCCGTCTATTTTGAACGCAGTTATTTTATGTCTCCTAATGACGGAGGGACAAAAGCCTATGGGCTTCTTCGCAAAGCGTTAAGTGATACAGGTAAAATAGGAATCGCAAAAATCATTATCCGTTCAAAGGAACAGTTAGCCATCGTGAGAGTGTATCAAAACACACTGGTTATGGAAACGATTCATTTCCCCGATGAAGTTCGTAACGCTGCAGATGTTCCTAACGTACCTGAGCAGACAGAGTTAAGTAAAAAAGAGGTTAGTACGGCAATTACTCTCATTGATCAGCTCACAGCTGAATTTGAACCTGAAAAGTATACAGATGACTACAGAACAGCATTGATGGAGCTTATTGAAGCGAAACGAAATAATGAAGAAGTTACAACCTCTAAACCGAAAACGCCACAAGAGAATGTTTCGAATTTAATGGAGGCACTAGAACAGTCATTAGAAAGTACAAAGGAATCGAAAAAGATATCTCCGAAAAAGAAAACGCCAGCTAAAAAGTCAACTCGCAAAAAGAAAACGTCCTAAACAAAGACCTTGCTGTGTAGCGATTTGTCGAACTATAACCCTGTATTTATCCTACGTTTTGTAGTATAATAATAATAGATCATTTTGGTCGGAGGGTTGTTTAGATGAGCGTTCGTACAGATGAGCAAGCAGAAAGTCTTATGCAGTCTGCTAAGGCTTCCATGGCTATAGAGGGATTGGATTTAAGTCAACGTGAAGAAAGCCTCGTTAAAAAATGTTTAACAGGCTCGATTACGCATAAAGAATTTTTAAAGCGGGCTCTGGAATTGTCGCGCCATGCCTAGTTCAAGGTATGGAAGCGGAGCCTCCCGCTATTGTTATCCAGGCACATCGGTCCTTATTAACCATTACGATATTATGGATGACCGACAGCTTCAAAGTATGGAAAACATATTAGCTACTCAACGATTGTCTGAAATGCAGGCTCTCCCGGTAGAGGGAGAATTTGATTTACGGCACTTGCAAAAGATACATGAAAACATCTTTAAAGATTTATATCCATTTGCCGGAGAATTAAGAAGTGAAAATATCACAAAAGACGGATTCACCTTTGCACAGGCGCAATTCATACGTGAAGCGGCTTTAGCACTCTTCTCCCAGCTTATAGAAGAAGAATGGGAGGTTATGAATAAAGAACAGCTTGCTGTTCGTCTAGCCCACTATATGGCTGAAATCAATGTACTTCATCCTTTTCGTGAAGGAAATGGGCGGAGTCTACGTGAGTTTATACGCTGTCTCGCCTTAGAAACTGGATATTTCATAGATTGGGCAGCAGTACCAAAAGAGCAAGTACTTAAAGCTTCTATAGAATCTGTTAGAGATCCTGAAGCATTAAAAAATGTTATTTTTGAATCATTAAGCAAAATTAAAGAATGAGGTCGTACGCTCGTACGATCTTATTTTTTATGATATATTATCAGAAAAATCTGAAACCAAAAGGACTGGAGGAGGGGGAAGCGTGGAGAATTCGATAAGCCTGCGTTCCGTATTTAAAGCAAGACAACGTATCCATGACATCATTACAGAAACACCGCTTGTCTATTCAGAACAATTATCAAAGGAATCTGGAAATCAGGTCTATCTCAAGCTGGAAAATCTTCAACCAACCGGAGCATTTAAATTAAGAGGGGCAGCAAATAAGATTCTTTCGCTCACCTCTAAAGAAAAACAGAAAGGGGTTACCACTTTTTCTACAGGGAACCATGGGATTGCCGTAGCCTATGTAGCAAAACAGCTTGGCATTCATGCTACAGTATGTATTTCCAACCGCGTGCCGGAGGAGAAAGTAAACCGTCTGGAACGATTAGACGCTACGGTTGTGAAAGTGGGTGAAAACCAGGATGATGCAGAAGCTCTTTGTTATGAGCTGGAAAGAACGAAAGGCTTATGTGTCATTAAACCATTTGATGATTTACACGTGATTGCCGGGCAGGGTACTATAGGCTTGGAAATACTTCAACAGCTCCCTGAAGTGCAGGAACTTGTCATTCCTTTGTCAGGAGGAGGGTTACTTTCAGGTATAGCTTACACGTTAAAGTCAATAGCACCTGACATAACCATCCAAGGTGTGACGATGGAAAAGTCGGCGGTTATGCATGAAAGCCTCAAACAAGGAGCTCCTGTCGTTCTGAAAGAATCAAATACCTTAGCTGATAGTCTGCTGGGCGGTCTTGGTCCCGATAACAAATACACATTCTCGTTAACAAAAAAATATATGGATAGCAGTGTTCTAATCTCTGAAAAAATGATTGAAAAAGGAATCGTTTTTATGATGGAATATCATAAAATGATTATAGAAGGTGCCGCTGCCGCTGGAATTGGCAGGGTTATGCAAGAAAAGGATGGAGATGGCCGCCATGTGGTCATCGTGGTTACTGGAAACAATGTTGATCATCAAATGATTCGGCAGTTAGGGTAGAGATTAGAATGTAATGGGGTGGTAGGATGGGAATACCTGTTAAAGATGTTTTGCAAATACCTGTGTTAAAGCCAGCGAGAGTTCTAACGGGCGGCCCCCACATGGAAAATAGGGAAATTGAATGGATTTCCGTTATCGAAACGCCCGTGGAAAACTTTGTGAGGAAGAACGAATTTGTTTTAAGTACAGGAATTGGCTGTAGTGAAGACCCTGTTGCCTTAGAGAGTTATGTTCAGGATGTGATTGATTCGGGAGCTTCTGCTCTTGCTTTTGCAACAGGGAGACACATTTATAAGATTCCGGATCGAGTGATTAAAGCAGCTTCCAAGCATGATTTTGTTTTATTAGAGCTGCCATGGGAAGTCAGGTTTGGGGATGTACTGCATGACGTTCTTCAGGAAATAAGCAGACAAAAGCAAGTTGAGCAGCAACGGACAGAAGAGATTAGACAAGAGCTGATTAACTGTGTGCTTAATGGTAAAGGGCTGCAAGAGATTATGAAGATCGTTTACGAAAACACAGTCATTCCTGTGGCGATTAGTGATCATAATAAACTCGTACGTGCGAATTACTATTTTGACCAGCACATGATTCAAGTATTAAATGGAGAAGTGGAAGGAGACTACCAGCTCATACCATCTCAAGAAACACCTTTTAAAGACCATCCATTGTATCATTACATCGAAGAGTACCAAATAGGGGCCAGCTATTGCTATCAACTAACGATTTTGTCCAATTATAAGAAACAAGGATATTTACTGTTTAAACCTGAATCAGAAGCCGAGCTTACATGGTCCAACTTAAACATACTGGAGCATGCTCTTACAGCATGTGCCCTTTATTTTGTAAAAGAGAATGCAATTGAAATGACGGAGATTCGTTTGAAGGATAATTTCCTGCTTGACTTAGCCAAAACCGATATGGAAATGGATAAACCACTTCAATCAAAGGCGCAATTACTTGGGTATGATTTAACAAAACCGTATATTTGTCTCGTTGGGGAAATCCGCTTTACAAAAAAAGTCGATGACCATATCGGAACGCCGGACCAAGCCGTTATGTCTTCCTCTATGCATAGTCGAAATTACTACATTCAAAAAGAAGTTGCACATGCTGGAGATGTCTTAAAAAGGCGGACGATGGCAACTTTTGAAGGTGGAGAAGTTATTGTTTTTCTTGAGGCAGACAGTCGGCCATATATGGAGACCGCCAACCAGTTTCTTGATTTAGTCGAACGACGCTTAAATGAATTATTAGCCGGGATAAATATTTCCTGGGGAATATCCATGCATAAAGACGGAATTTATAACTTTCATAAAAGCTATAATGAAGCAGTCACAGCCTTTAACATCGGGCGGCAGCAGCATGAAATAGGGGAGCGGACCTTTTTTAGTGACACCCGGATGAATCGGCTGTTAATGGCGCTTTCTCATGAGAAAGAAATAGAGCAGATTGTTAAAAGCACGCTGCATAAACTGATTGAATACGATCAAAAACGACAAACAGACTTAATTCATACGTTTATTGTCTATAACAAGTACAATAGTAATGTCAGTCAAACAGCCCGGGCTTTAAATTTACACCGCCAATCCTTACTCCATAGATTGCGTAATATTGAGCAACTGACAGGCCTGTCTTTATTAAATGCTGACGATATGTTTTTGCTTGAATTAAGTGTGAGGCTCTGGATGTTAAAGAAAGTAGACGAAGATTAAATTATCACAACTACAGAAAACGGCCATGATAACCTTTACTATAAGAAATTTCAGGGTCACAAATTCATCGAGGTCCGGGAATTGTGAAACTTCTGCGGAAAGAAAATAACAAGAGCGGACCTCCTTATTTTATCCATGATAAAGGATACTTGTAATGGAGACTTTTTGAAGAAAAGAACCGTGGGATTTCATTTTTAAACCAGTGTACGACTTTTCAAACGCCTGAAGAGAAGATCACTTCACTATGGTTGTTCTTCAAAATTCTCATCTGAAACAATGACTTTCTCACTTCCGCTTTCAGTAACGGTAGACCGCATTTTCACTACCCACTCATCTGATTCTTTTTCATAGGTTAATGACTCAACAGCTAGAGCGTTTCCACGGTCAACTTCGGTTAATGCTGTGGCTAAAGCCTGGGATTCATTCATATCAGCCCCTTCAGGCTGATCAGCATCTACTACTGTTACTTTACCAGCTTCCCCTTGCATGGGAGTGGATTCTGCTACAGCCCCATCAATGGTTACCTCCACCTTTTTACCTAGCCACATGTCTTTTTCTACTCCTGAAACCCATATCGGTTCTCCGCCATTAGGTTCAATGGTATCAACGACTAAAATACTTGTTTCATTTTGGTCCATTACATAGCCTGAATACGCAGAGGTTTCTTCTTGTGTTTCGTCCGTTGAATCACTGTCAGCTTCCTCTTTTTCTTCTACGTCTGTCGTGCCGCATCCTGCCATAACGATTAAAATAAGTAACCACCATTTTTTTATCATTGGTTTCTTCTCCCTTGCACATATGAAAGTTGTAGTTACTTCAAATAGTACACCCTTCTTCATGACAAAAACAAGATGCTTTGTTATGATGAATGGAACCAAGTAAATATTTACATTCACTACTAGGGGGGCCCAAATGGGCTGAGAGGAGAGTATAAAGCTTTCCGACTCTTATATACCTGATCTGGTTAGCACCAGCGGAGGGAAGTAGTCAGACGTTTTGTCTATTACTCTACCTATAAAAGTCAGGTCCTCTAAAAGGGGCCTGACTTTTTTTGTGGGCAGCTCTGTAACTCAGGAAGGGGGGAAGTATATGAACCGAACTCGAATGCTCACGACCATGGCCGTATTTGTTGCCATTGGGACAATAGGAGCTCAATTATTATGGTTTCCTGCAGGGGCAGCCAAAGCTTATCCAGTTCAGCATGCAGTCAATGTGATGGCGGCTATTACTCTGGGACCCATTCCCGCAGTCGCCATAGCATTTACAATTGGTCTGCTTCGAAACCTGCTAGGGCTAGGAACGCTGCTCGCATTTCCAGGGGGCATGATCGGAGCTTTATTTGCCGGTTACTTATACAAGTGGACGAGAAAACCATTGGCTGCAGTCTCTGGGGAATTGGCAGGATCCGGTATGATTGGAGCATTATTCGCTGTTCCATTCGCAAACATCTTAATGGGAAGTTCAGCTGGAGCATTGGCATTTTTACCTTCATTTTTTGTAAGCAGTATTAGCGGATCATTGCTTGGGTGGTTCGTTGTAACGCGATTGAAACAGACTAAACCAATTACTCAATTAGACTATTAACTGAACAACAATTTAAAAGGAGGACGAACGTATGAGTTTCACGGATACTTTAAGACGGGAAAACACAGATATATTCGAAGCTATTTTTAATCATCCATTTGTTGATGGGATTGGAAAAGGGGAAGTACCTCACGAATCAATTGCTCACTACATTAAAGCAGATTATGAATATTTAAATGCATTTATGCACATTTACGGAATTGGAATTTCAAAGTCAACCAACCGCAAAGATATTGAATACTTTAATGAACAAATAGGCTTCATTTTAAACAGTGAAACTCACCCTCATCAGAACTTTTGCGACGTTATTGGTGTTGGTTACGATGAACTGCACGGCTATCCATTACCGCCTACAGCTGATCATTATGTAAAACACATGATGTACCACGCCCAGCTGGGAGGTTTAGGTGAAATATTAGCTGCAATGCTTCCCTGTCCGTGGACGTATCTTGAAATAGGACAACATTTAATGAAAAAATATCAGCCCACAACAGATGATACGTTCTTCCCATGGATCAAGTTTTATGCAGATGAGGAATTTGAAACACTCTCAGAGGCTATGCGGAAACGACTGAATGAGTTGGCCGATTTTGCCTCAGAAACTGAGCGTCAACGCATGAAAGATGCATTTCGAAAAAGCTGCCAGCTCGAATTGAAATTTTGGGAAATGGCGTACACTTGTGAAGAATGGCCGCAAGGAGAAGGAGTGAATTCGAGATGAATAAAGTCAATACTGCGTTAACAATTGCTGGTACAGACCCGAGCGGAGGCGCAGGGATCCAGGCCGACTTAAAGACATTTCAAGAGTTGAAAAGTTATGGAATGAGTGTGATTACTTCTGTCGTTTCTCAAAATACGACGGGAGTAAAGGATGTTCATCATCTGCCCGTGGAGTTCCTTAAAAGTCAATTAGAAGCTGTCTCCTCAGATATACCTATTCACGCGATGAAAACAGGAATGATCTCGAATATGGATATGATGAAAGTGATCGCTGAGTGGATGCCGAATGTTCCAGCCCCTTATGTTATGGATCCTGTGATGGTCGCAACAAGCGGTGATCCATTAATCGAGAAAGAATCACGAGGTTTTTTACGTGATCACCTTCTTCCTTTATCAGCAGTTGTTACCCCAAATATTCCTGAAGCTGAATTTTTACTAGATGAGAAGATAAGTAATACAGAAGATATGAAGGATGCAGCCATGCAAATTTGTACGAGGTTTGGTGCAGGGGCAGCATTAGTAAAAGGAGGACATTTAAAAGGGGATGCAATTGACTATTTATATGACGGCTCTGTCCTGCACGAGTTTAAAAGCGAGCGTATAGACACCACAAACACACACGGGACTGGCTGTACGTATGCAGCTGCCATTACGTCTTATTTAAGTCAGGGCATGCCTATAGAGAAAGCTGTAGAAAAATCAAAATATTTTGTAACGGAAGCTATACGTCATTCTATTGATCTTGGAGAAGGAAGTGGACCAACCAATCACTTTGCAATACGCAAGGAGGAAATGAACCTATGAGTATCAAGCTGGTGAATGAAGTGCGTGAGAAGAAGCCGCTGATTCATAACTTAACCAATGAGGTAGTTATGAATTTTAGTGCTAATGGACTGCTGGCGTTTGGAGGTTCACCGATCATGGCAATGGCGGAAGAAGATTCAGCAGATATTGCCAGGATTTCAAATGGTGTGTTAATTAATATTGGCACGTTAACAGAACCTCATCTGCGGGCGATGATTCTTGCTGGAAAAGCTGCTAACGAATATGACGTTCCCGTAGTGATTGATCCAGTCGGGGTAGCTGCTACCTCTTATCGTACGGAAGCATTTGAACGTATTGTATCAGAGGTCCAACCTGCAGCCATTAAAGGAAACGCAGGAGAAATGGCTCACATTGTCGGGATTTCTTTAGAAACAAAAGGTGTGGATTCAATTGGAGAAGGAGATCCCGAGAAGATCGCCAAAAAAGTGGCCGCTAAATACAACACCATCGCCATGGTCACGGGTGAAGTGGATATAGTAAGCGATGGTGAAGAAGTTCTGGCGAATGAAGCAGGACATGAATGGCTTGCGAAAGTGACGGGATCTGGTTGTTTATTAGGTTCGATATTGGCCGCCTGCCTCTCCACATCCGGTACCCCTCTTGAGCAAGCACATGCCGCAGTCAGGTTTTACGGGTTAGCTGCTGAAAAGGCAGCTCGCCACACGAATGTTAATGGACCCGGCACCTTTGCTGTACGTTTCCTTGATGCTTTAGCCATGGATTTGACGAAGCTTGAGGAGGGCTGAAGGATGGACCTGAGCAATCAATTAAGAAAATATTTAATTATGGGCAGTCAAAACTGTTCCCGTGACCCCGTCGATATTTTGAAGGAAGCAATTGATGGAGGCATTACAGTATTTCAATATCGGGAGAAGGGTCCAGGATCTTTAGAAGGCGAAGCAAAGGTAGAGCTAGGCAAAAAGTTTCGTGCTCTTTGCCGGAATCATGATGTGTTGTTTATTGTAAATGATGACAGCGAATTGGTGGAGCCTCTTGAGGCAGATGGCATCCATGTAGGTCAGGACGATGTTGATGTAGAGGAACTGCGAACCCTTTTTCCAGATAAAGTCATAGGACTTTCTATTTCGAATGAAGATGAGTTACTGGGGAGTTCGATTGAAGCAGTGGACTATTTGGGAGCGGGTCCCGTCTTTGATACATCTACGAAGGTGGATGCAAAGGAAGCTGTAGGCGTAAGGTGGATTGAAAGAGTTAAGCGTCTACACCCTGAGGTACCGCTTGTTGGCATTGGGGGGATTACGGTAGATAATGCCCATGAAGTCATAGAGGCAGGTGCAGATGGAGTATCAGTGATTTCTGCTATTACGGAAGCAGAGGATGTTGCTAAGGCGGTGGAGAAGCTTTAGGCAGATAAAGGTACCTGGTACCCGGAGCGATGGTAAACTCCACATGAATAATCCGAACTGATTTCAATCAAATCGTTCGGATTGTTTTTTGTTTTAATCGGTTTTGTCCCAGCCTGTTCTCATGTTTCAAAGTATAGAGGAAAGTGAAGGCTGCATTTTTCATTGAAGAGGTGGCTGCAGTTAGGACATGATTGGCTATGCATATAGTCCTCTATTGTGAGTTCATGTTGGCAGCTGCCGCACAATATAGCCTGTTCGTTTTGTTCTTCCTTAGGCCATTTTGTAGCGGAATGATTTGCCAGTTCCTTGTGACAGTAGTAACAGGCGTAGTAATTATTACAGCAGTGAAATTTAATGGCAATGATATCCACTTCGCTATGGTAGTGAATGCATCGGGTTTGTGAATCCAGCTGAATGCCTTTCACTTGTGATGGTGTCATGGGTAATCCTCCTAATCGACTCATGTACCGTCAGGATAAACGCTTTTCTAATACTTGTAAAAAAATATAAGCCAGAAAAGCAGAAAGTAAAGCAATGAGGAAAGTCATCAATGATGCTTGTCCAAAGTTCTCTGTTGAGGCTGGGGAAGTATTTACAGTGAAGTCTGGCTGATGATTCATTGTTATGATAAACCCTGAGGTGAGGTCAAAGATGATATAAAGTAATGAAAAGCTAATGATAAAAACAATGTATTTTTTCATTGTACTGATCCTTTCTCCTTAGAAGTTGGGCTTACTATTGTAACCATCTTTTATTGTTCTATTTCTGAATAAAGAAGAAATAAGAACTATAAGTCCGAATAAACCTATCCCAAATTCAATATAGTAGAAATCCCCGTCATTAAGCAAGCGGATGATAAACTGTCCGCCAAACAGCCCTGTTAGAAGCATTCCAAAGAAAAAACCTGCCTTTAACATGATATCTCTTCCTTTCTATCTTCTTTATCTTACCAAGCGCTTGACTCTAACTACTTGTTTCGCTTTCCTTTTATATACGACTCAGGCTGCGTGAAGTTTCGTTTCAGAGATGTTAGTAATAAAACGATCTTTTTTTCCTCTGCCCCAGCGGCTTATCTCAAACATCCAGCCTTGGAGTTTATGCCTTAAGCATTACCATAGGGTTTTCCAATAGCTAGTAAGTAAGAAAATGTAGCCTATCGATATACCTTAAAACGGTAGTTATGTGATAAAATATAGTTTTAGAGATGTGAAGATATTGTAGTGTTTTTATCGTTCTTTCTTCTCTTAATACTTATTGTATGATTAAATAGATTGCGTTGAGTCATTTAACGTCCCTTAGAAAGGGGGAAGCGGTATCCATTGAATTTTGAAGAACGGTTTGATTGGAAGCTTTGTTTTATTTTATGTATGTTTATAACGATCAGCTGTGTGGCTTTATATAGTGCGCAGCAAAGTCCTCAATATAATGAAAATTTCATGCTTAAACAGCTTGTCTGGTTTGGAGTAGGCGGCGTAATTATCGGGATAATGCTTTATTTTGAGCCTGATTTTTACAAGAAGATCAGCTGGCCTCTCTACATAGCAGGCCTTCTTGTGTTATTAGCATTAGTGTTCGCGCCAGCTTCAATTGCTCCCGTTGTAAAAGGTCAGAAGAGTTGGTTTATCTTGCCTGGCTTTGGGTCTATTCAGCCATCTGAATTTATGAAGGTTTTTACGATTCTTATATTAGCGAATGTGATCTCGAATCATCACGAAAAAGTAAGGTCCGTAACGGTTAAAGATGATTTTATCCTTTTAGGTAAGATATTGGGGTTGACTGCGCTTCCTCTGGCTTTAATTATGCAGCAGCCTGACTTAGGAACTGCGTTGGTCTTTCTGGCAATTATGGCTGGGATGATTTTAATATCAGGGGTCAGCTGGAAAATTATCACCCCTATTTTCGGTTTGGTTGCTGCAGCAGGGATAGGAATCTTATGGCTGGCCGTCAAGTTTCCGCAGTTATTAGATCAATACTTAGGTGTTAAGCAATACCAGCTCGGAAGGATTTATGCTTGGTTAAACCCTCAGCAATATGGTTCGTCTGAAGGGTTTCAACTCATTAGAGCTATGCGTTCCATTGGTTCTGGTCAAATGTATGGAAAGGGACTGGGAGAAAGAGAACTCTACCTGCCTGAAGCCCATACTGATTTTATATTTAGTATTATTGGAGAGGAATATGGGTTCATAGGAAGCTGTGTTGTCTTGTTAGCTTTCTTCTTGTTTATTTATCGTTTAACAACGATTGCGACTAGAGCGAATCATAAGTTTAGTACGTATGTTATGGTAGGCCTCATTTGTATGGTTTCTTTTCATGTGTTTCAGAATATAGGCATGTCTATTCAACTATTGCCGATTACAGGGATTCCTCTTCCATACATTAGTTATGGAGGAAGCTCACTGCTAGCTTTCTTAGTAGCCATAGGACTCGCCTTTTCGGTATCCTATCACCATCGAACATTTATGTTTGGAGAAAATTAAAAAATAATATTCAGCCTCCCAAGACCCGAACCTTTAAAAGAATAGGATCGGGTCTTTTTGAATTTACACGTCACCTCTATGTCACCCTCCACCCCCTATTCAGCTTTTTCACAGCTTGAGTTGCTCTGGGAACTGAATAAAGCTTAAAATAACCCGAACCGATTCTCCTCACATCCGTTCGGGTTATTTATGTGGAAGAGAATTTATACTAATGCTCCGTCAACATACTTCGATTTTCTTGGGCAAGGACTCAGCTTCTTCTAAAGCAAAGAGCACGCTCCTGCGGGTGCTGTTCCCAGAAGAGACTCCGTTCTTTTGGCATCCCTGCTTTATGTCCGGGCTCATTTTTTGTATGAGAATGGAATAGCATGGCTTTTCAGTTCAAGTATAGTTTATTCCTGGATTGGGTCTCTGATAACTTCCCTTGTACGAAATGAATGAACTGAGTCGATTGCTGTCTAACAAAATTTCTGTATAAAAAAGCATCATAAAATTTCATACAATTTTTACATTACATAACAAAAACCCAATGAATACAATGAATGTATAGTATATTAAATATTCAGATAATAGGGGGGATAGTTTATGGTGCTTCCATTTGATATTTTAGAATATCATCAACGAATTAAGGGGACAAAGGAGCGCATGGCTGAGAAGGGAATCGATGTGCTGCTGATTACGGATCCAGCAAATATGAATTATTTATCTGGCTATGATGCCTGGTCCTTTTATGTTCATCAAATGCTCGTCATTGTCATTGATGAGCCGCAGCCGATATGGATTGGACGCTATCAAGACGCAAATGGGGCGCGAGCGACAACTTGGATTTACGATGAAAATGTAATCGCCTACCCTGACTATTATGTTCATTCAGATACCTACCACCCTATGGATTTTATTGCTGAAATTCTTACCCAAATCGGGCAGGGCAGAAGAAGTATCGGCGTAGAAATGGACCATTACTATTTTACGGGTATGGCTCTTGAACGTTTGAAAAAAGGAATGCCTAATGCACAATTTAAAGATGCTTCCTTGATTGTAAACTGTGTACGAATGGTGAAATCCGATCAAGAAATCGAATATATGAAGCGTGCGGCTGCAATTGCCGATTTAGCGATGACTAGAGGTGTTGAAAGTATATGTGCTGGTCGAAGGGAATGTGATACGGCTGCGGAGATTTACTATCAATTGATAAAAGGAACTCCTGAGCATGGCGGGGAATATCCAGCGATTGTTCCACTTCTGCCAACAGGAGATCACACCTCTATTCCTCATCTCACATGGTCTGATCGTCCGTTTGTAGATGGAAGTCCGGTCATAGTAGAACTGGCGGGATGTTATAAGCGTTATCATGTTCCTCTAGCAAGAACGGTGGCGATTGGTGAGCCGAGCCAAAAGCTGGAAATCCTGGCACCTGTAGTACTCGAGGGAATTCAGAATGTTTTAGAAGCGGCAAAGCCTGGAGTGACGTGCAGTGATCTTGAAGCTGTGTGGGCAAAGAGTATTAAAAAGCACGGCTTCGAAAAAGAAGCGAGGCTTGGTTATTCAGTAGGTCTCAACTATCCGCCTGACTGGGGTGAGCATACAGCGAGTATTAGGAGAGGCGATATGACAGTACTCCAGCCGAATATGACGTTCCATTTAATACCGGGCTTATGGTTTGACTATGATGGAATTGAGATTAGCGAAACTTTTCGAGTTACAGAAAAAGGGTGCGAACGATTCACTACTTATCCTCAAGAGCTTATAGTGAAGCGTGAATCATCAATCCTTTTAAATAGCAGTGATCAAATCAGCTAAGGGGGTGGGAACGATTCGTTTATACAATCGAGATCGAATAGATCGAGTGATTCGACTAGACACGACATTGATTAATGAGATAGAGAGCGCCTTTACAGATTTAACGACAAAGCAAGTCATAATGCCGCCGATTATGCGAATTGATGTGCCCCGAAATAATGGGGAAGTTGATATTAAATCCGCTTATATTGAGGGAGTGGACAGTTTTGCGGTAAAACTATCCTCTGGATTTTTTGATAATCCAAAAAGAGGTCTTCCGAGTGCAAATGGCATGATGATTTTGTTAAGTGCTGTTACCGGAGAGCCTCTGGCTGTATTTGCTGATAACGGACTTTTAACAGACTTACGGACAGCTGCTGCTGGAGCTGTAGCTGCCCGAGTTTTAAGTCGAGAGGACAGTCGTGTAGCAGGCGTGATTGGTACAGGTTCTCAAGCACGATACCAAATGGAAGCGCTGGTGAATGTGCGTGATATTCAAAAGATGAATGTATACGGGCGTTCAACAGAAAAAGCTGAAGCATACAAAAGAGATATGGAAAGTCAGTTAAACATCCCTGTAGAAGTAAAACAAACGCCTAAAGAAGTTGTGCAGGAAAGTGAAGTTGTGATTACAACTACGCCGGCGACAAAACCTATTATCCAATCAGATTGGCTGCATCCAGGCCTGCATATCACAGCAATGGGATCCGATGCTGAGCATAAGCAAGAGCTTGACGCCAAAGTATTAGAAGCATCCGACCGATTTGTATGTGATGTAGTGGAGCAGTCTCTGCGCCTTGGAGAATTAAGAGCTTGTACAAATGAGCAGGTGAGAAGTTCGGCTGTAGAACTCGGTGAGATTACGAGTGAAAGAAAAATCGGACGCAGTAATCCAAATCAAATCACGATCTGCGATTTGACAGGAACAGGAGCTCAGGATACTGCGATTGCACGTTATGTTTATCAATTATTGGAGGAGGAAGAAAGTCATGAGAGAAGCTAAATTTGGTACAAAATCAATCTGGGCAGGGGAAAAGGAGCAATTAGCGTTTGGAGCCACACAGGTACCTGTAGTGCATAGTGTTTCCTTTGGCTACGATGATATGGATGACTGGTATGAGGTGGCTATTGGCAATAAGAAAGGTCACATTTACGGGCGTAATACTAACCCTACTGTTGAAGCTTTTGAAGAAAAAATTCGTATTCTTGAAGGAGCTGAAGCAGCCACCAGCTTTTCGACAGGCATGGCAGCCATTAGCAATACACTTGGAACATTGCTGCGCCCTGGAGACAGAATTGTGTCTATTAAAGACACGTATGGCGGCACGAATAAAATTTTCACTGAATTTCTTCCTCAACTTAATATAGATGTGATGCTTTGTGATACGGGAGATCACGAAGCTATTGAACAGGAAATTGAAAAAGGCTGTAAAGTGCTCTATCTAGAAAGCCCAACAAATCCAACTGTGAAAATTACGGATATTAAAAGAATGGCTCAAGCAGGTAAAGCCGTAGGAGCAACGGTAATTGTTGACAATACGTTTGCGACACCCGTCAACCAAAATCCAATAGACCTTGGTGTAGATCTAGTCATTCATAGCGCGACTAAGTTTCTCGGAGGTCATGCTGATGCATTGGGGGGAGCAGTCTGCGGCAGCAAGGAATTAGTTGAAAAGGTCTACCATTACCGTGAAATTAACGGTGCGACGTTAGACCCTATGGCAGCGTACCTTTTATTAAGAGGAATGAAAACATTAAAGCTGCGCATTGATAAACAAAATCAAAATGCACAGGAAATCGCAGAGTTTTTAAAACAAATTGATATCGTCGAGGATGTGTATTACCCAGGTTTAGCTGAACACCCTGGTCATGACATTGCAAAAGATCAAATGAAAGGCTTTGGAGGAATGTTAAGCTTTGCTGTTAAAGGAGGCGTTGACACCGTTCGTCATTTACTTCCTAAACTGAAGTATGCCAACCGTGCAGCGAACCTTGGCAGCGTAGAAACAGTTGTGGGACCTGCGCGAACGACAAGCCATGTTGAATGTACGCCGGCAGAACGTGCAGCAATGGGAATTCCGGAAGGACTAATTCGTTACTCAGCTGGAATTGAAGATATAGAGGATTTAAAGCAAGATCTGGAGCAAGCTTTTAAAGCTCTACCAAAGGATTTGGCAGTACAAAGCTGAGTTGAGGCGGGGTTGGAATGATGGCAAATCCACTAAAAAACATCACTTTAGCTGAACAAATATATCCTCAGTTGGTGGCATGGAGACGAGATTTTCATAAATACCCCGAGTTGAGCTTTAAAGAGAAACAAACGAGCAGTAAAGTGATTGATATCTTGAAGAGCTTTCATCATTATCAAATTCAGTCGCACGTGGGTGGTTATGGGGTAGTAGCCACCCTCTCCCATGGGGATGGTCCTACGGTTGCCTTACGTGCAGACATGGATGCTTTACCCATTCAAGAGCAGGGTGAGCACGACTATGTCTCCGAACATGAAGGAGTGATGCATGCCTGTGGACATGATGCCCATACCGCTATTTTGCTTGGCACAGCAAAAATATTAAGTGAAATTAAAGATCAAATTCAAGGAACGGTTAAACTTATCTTTCAGCCTGCTGAAGAAGCTTGTGACGAGAATGGGGAATCGGGTGCAGTAAAGATGCTGCAGTCCGGTATGCTTGATGGTATCGATCGTGCTGTTGCTTTGCATATGTGTCCCTGGGAGAAAAGAGGAACGGTCCAGCTGCATGATGGACCCAGTATGGCCAACAACGATGAATTTAATTTAATTATTAAAGGCAGAGGAGGTCATGGAGGTTATCCTCAAGATGCAATGGACCCCATGTGGTTGACTTCTTTTGTGCTTCAAGCTCTTTATAGTATAAATGGAAGAAGAATTGATCCTTTACAGGTGGGTACCATTAGTGTAGGCCAAATACACGGTGGAGAAGCTCATAATGTAATTCCTGACGAAGTTGAAATAAAAGGGACTATTCGTTCTTATGAAAAAAGTGTTCGTGTCAAGTTAATGGAAGAGCTGGAAAATGCCGCATCTATAGCTAAGTCATTAGGGGGGGATTACCAATTAAGCATTAACCAGGGGGAGCCTGCTTTACAAAATCACCCTTATATCAATCAGGTCATCGAACAAGCCTCAGAAGGGTTTCAAGTAGTTAGAAAGCCTTTTGGCATGGGAAGTGAAGACTTCAGCTATTTTACGGAAAAATTACCAGCAGCTATGTTTTTCCTTGGTTGCGGCTTGAAGGAAAGACGCAGTTTACATCATCCGCAATTTAACATCGATGAAGGCGCTTTAATTGATGGCGTTGCGATATTCTTAGGATGTATTCAGCGGTTGTTAAAAAGTGAGGAGGAGGACAATGACGACTAATATTGCTTTTATCGGTTTTGGCGGTGTCGGTCAAGCGCTCGCAGAAATTTTGCGGGATAGAAAAGATAGCTTGCTTACTACCTATGGATTAGATGCTAAAGTGGTGGCCGTGGCAGACGTAATGAAGGGATCTGTATATCATCCTGAGGGTTTACAAATTGATAAACTTCTAACCGCTGTACGGGAAAAAGGAACCGTAGAAGCGTATAAAGACGCTTCTCACGTGACCACGGGGTTAAGCAGCATCGAGACGATTACAAAAACTAATGCTGACGTGATTGTTGAAGTAACATATACCGATGTAACCACAGGAGAACCTGCGATTACTCACTGTCGCACAGCCTTTGAACATGGGAAAAGTGTCGTCACCACGAATAAAGGCCCTGTTGCTTTAGCCTATCGTGAATTATCAGAATTAGCGGAACAAAACCAGGCATTCTTTGGCTTTGAAGGTACAGTCATGAGCGGTACACCTGCCTTGCGAATGCCGATGGAAACTTTAGCCGGGAATCAGATTTCTGAAATCCGCGGCATATTAAATGGAACTACGAATTATATTTTGACTGAAATGGAAAAGGGTCAATCTTATAAAGATTCTTTAGAAAAAGCACAAAAACTTGGATATGCAGAGGCAGATCCTACGAGTGATGTAGAAGGTTTCGATGCACGTTATAAAGCTGCTATTTTATCCAATTATATTATGGACACTCCTATTTCTCACACGGATATAGAATGTAAAGGTATCAGTGATGTTACCTTAGAACAGGTTCAAACTGCTTTACAGGAAGGGAAAAGGTGGAAGCTTCTTGCCCGCATTACACGAGAAAACGGAAAAGTAAAAGCTTCCGTAAAGCCTGAATGTATCGAGAATAGTGACCCTCTTTCAAGTGTCACAGGGGCGACGAATGCTATTCTTTATGAATGTGACTTATCTGGGCCTATTTTATTAACAGGTGCAGGAGCAGGTTTACAGGAAACAGGATTTTCGCTGTTAATTGATTTAATCCATTACCAAAAGGAGAAAAAGCTAGCCAAAATTTAATGGGTGGTGATTAGTATGCATACGAAGGTGAAAGCCATGAAAATGTTGGTCGGTGGGAAATGGGTGGAAGGCAAGGATACATTTGAAGTCGTAAATCCTCAAAATAATGAAGCGATTGCAAGGGTGCCTTTAGCATCTAAAGAGCAAATGGAGGAAGCTATTGAAACAGCAGAACGCACGTATCGAACAACTACTGTATGGCCCACTCATGAACGTATAGCCATTTTAACGAAGGTATCTAATTATATGAAGGAGCATGTCGAAGAGTTCGCTGAGATTATTGCCAGTGAAGGGAGTAAGACAATTAACGAAGCGCGGGGTGAAGTAAAGCGAGCCGCGCAAACTATTCAAATTAGTGCTGAAGAAGCCCGCCGCATAAATGGGGAGACACTGAACTTTGATCAGAATGAAGGCAGCGAGAATCGTGTAGGCTATTACTACCGCTTTCCAGTTGGTGTGGTAGGAGCTATTACTCCTTTTAACGACCCTTTAAATATGGTTGCTCATAAAATTGGTCCAGCAATTGCTGCAGGGAATGCCATTGTTTTGAAACCAGCTTCAGTCACACCGCTCAGTGCCTTGAAATTGGCTGAAGCTTTTATGAATGCCGGCTTACCTGAAGGTTTTCTGTCGGTTGTAACGGGATCTGGCCGAGAGATTGGTGATACGCTGGTTACTCATCCTGCTGTTCAAATGGTTTCTTTTACAGGTGGTACTGAAGCAGGTGAAAAAATCACCCAGAAAGCTGGAACGAAAAAGTTGAGCATGGAGCTTGGATCCAATTCCCCCGTTATTGTTCTAGAAGACGCGGATTTACACGACGCGGTTCAGTCGACGGTTTCAGGAGCTTTCTCAGCTGTAGGTCAGAACTGTATAGGGGTTCAAAGGATATATGTTGAGAAAGAGATTTACCAAACGTTTTTGAATACCTTTGTTAATCGAACTGCCGAGTTAAATGTGGGTGACAAAATGGATGAATTAACTGATATGGGGCCATTAATTAACGAAAAAGAAGCGAAGCGAGTGGAGAAATGGGTGAATGAAGCTGTTGCTAAAGGAGCCACAGTGGAATTTGGAGGAAAGCGTGAAGGCGCTTATTACACCCCGACAATTTTAACAAATGTCTCTGATGAGGCTACTATTGCTAAGGAAGAGATATTTGGCCCTGTTGTGTTGGTATACCCGGTTGATTCTTTATATGAAGCTGTAGAACAAGCAAATAATGTAGACTATGGTCTTCAAGCCGGTATTTTCACAAGCAATATCAATCAAGCCTTTTATGCTGTAAAACATATGAAGGTAGGCGGCATCATGATTAACGACAGTAGTGACTATCGCATTGATGCGATGCCATTTGGAGGAACGAAGGGTTCGGGAATTGGACGTGAAGGTATTCAATTTGCGATTGAAGCTATGACAGAAGCAAAGGTTGTATCGTTTAGACTACAAGAAAAATTACTTTAACTGGAGGAAAAGCCACTCTGAATTAGTGGCTTTTTCCTTTGCTTTCATAAGGATAGTTTCCCTTTTCGTGCACATAGTAAAGGAGAGGAATTTCCTTAAGGAGGCAACATGATGAAAAAAATAATCTACACTTCATGCATGGCATTGTGTGTAACTACACTAGCGGCATGTGGTGCTAATAATAATGATCCAGCAGATAATGCCGCTTCTGATTTTAATCAAGTCACACATAGTCCAGGGGCTCAAGATGAAGATGGTCGTATGAATGATCTAAATCGTCTTGATGAAAACTTCCCATTTGATAATAAAACCCCGTTTTACCCGTATGATCGAAACATGGAAGACCGAGCTCAAGATAATGATGGTCCATACCCGAACGGCGGTGAGGATATTGAGCGAGGTGGAGAAGGAGAAGACAATGAGGGGCAAGATGACGGACAGGAAGTTACAGGCGATATTCATGAACAAGTGGTTCAATTAACGAATGAAGCACGTGAAGAACAAGGCTTAGAACCATTAGAACTAAGTGAAGAAGTATCTGAGGTAGCACAGGAAAAGTCTGAGGACATGGCAGAAAATGATTATTTTTCCCATACATCCCCTAACTATGGAAGTCCCTTCGATATGCTTCAAGAGTATGACGTAGATTTTAATACTGCGGCTGAAAACATTGCAGCTGGGCAGCAATCCCCAGAAGAAGTAGTCGATGGCTGGCTGAATAGCTCTAGCCACCGTAAAAACATTATGAACGCTAATATGACTGATATTGGCGTAGGTTATGAAGAAAACGGTAACTATTGGACGCAAATGTTCGTCGGAAAGTAATATTGTCGTTTTAACTGCTTGTAGAGAAACTTTTGTATTCTCTGCAAGCATTTTTTATGTCTAGAAAAGATGAAAAGAGCTCTTTTTCCGTTTGGCCACAAATGGATTGGAAGAATTAACATTGACTGATATCTTATGGACTCAGGAATGCTAATAAAGAGTCTAGATATGAATAAAGAAAGGGAGTCGTCTATGTGAAAAAAATAATATATGTGCTCTGCTTCCTTTTTATCCTGCAGATGGTTCAGCCCTACTCTCTATATGCTTCATCTAAACAACTTGTGGCTATTGGTGATTCCATTCCATATGGTTATAATTTAAGCAAAGATAACCAATACCCCTCCGGAAAAGCATTTCCTTATATGGTTGGGGAAAAGGCGGGTCTCGAGGTAACAAATTTAGGAGTGCCAGGTTTAACCTCGCAAGAATTAGTGGCTGCTGTTCATGAAAACGAAGTATTTCGTTCAACCCTTCGTGACGCAGACTATGTAGTGCTCTATATTGGAGGAAATGATCTTTTAAATTTATTAAAAAAGCACAAGGGAATAAAAGGTATTGAAATGGATGAAGTGGCAATTGTGGTTCGTAACCTGTTATTTAACGTTTATTCAACGGTTATGGAATTAGATAAATTAACAAATGGTCAGATTCTCGTCTACAATATTTATAATCCCTATCCAGAAAAAGGGAAGTCATTGGGTCAGCCTCTTCACTACATTAACGTTCAATATAGTTCTTTAATTGAACTATTAAGTCACTTTACTGAAGTGAAGCTGGTGGATGCTTACCAGGCATTTAAAGGCCATCCTGAATATATTTTAAAAGATGATGTTCATCCAACGGTTGAGGGGCAGATTGTTTTAGCAAACATAGGATTAAAAGAAATAAAAGAGGGAGGCACTGATTCATAGTCGGTGTCTCTGCTCTTTTAGGATTTGTAGAGACAACTTGTTATAATATAAGTAATCACACACATAAGGAGAATTTACATATGATTCGTTTTGGTATTATAGGAACTAATTTTATTACTAAGCTTATGATTGAAGCAGGAAGGCATCTTGAGGGTTTTAAAGTCCAGGGCGTTTATTCAAGAACAGAAGAACGAGCAAGAGAATTTGCTCAGACCTATAATGCCCCTCTAACATTTACTTCGATTAAAGATATGGTGAAAAGTGATGAGGTAGATGCTGTTTACGTGGCAAGTCCTAATTCGTTTCATGCTGAGCAAGCTATTATGGCTATGGAGCATGGAAAACATGTATTATGTGAAAAACCGATGGCTTCAAATGAAAAAGAAGTACGTTCAATGGTTGAAGCAGCAAAGAAAAATAATGTTGTATTAATGGAAGCAGTTAAATCAACAGTTATGCCTTCCTTTTTGTCTATTCAATCGAACCTTCATAAAATCGGAAAAGTACGGCGTTATGTGGGAAACTTCTGCAAATACTCTTCTCGTTATGATGCTTATCGCGAAGGGACGGTCCTTAACGCTTTTAATCCGAGGTTCTCGAATGGATCACTTATGGATTTAGGAGTTTATGGCATATATCCAATGGTCGTATTATTTGGCCGGCCTGAAAAAATTTCAGCTAATGGAGTAACCTTGGAATCCGGGGTAGACGGAGAAGGAAGCATTATTGCGCAGTATAAGGATATGGAAGCCATCATTATGCATTCAAAAATAAGTCACTCTCATGCCGCTTCAGAAATCCAGGGAGAAGAAGGGGTGATCATCATTCCTAATATCTCAGAGCCAAAAGATGTTTACATTCAGTACAATAGCGGGGAAGTGGAGAGCCTTGACCTCCCTGATCAATATCCGCCCATGTATTATGAGATTGAAGAATTCTACAAGCAGGTAAAAGATGATAATCGTCCTTTCTGCAACAATTCAAATGAGAACAGTTTATTGGCTGCCGAAATATTACAAGAATCAAGAAGGCAAATGGGTGTTTCATATCCAGCTGACCATTAGGAATTAAAAGCGGACTGTATATGCTCAGTCCGCTTTTTTGGCATTGCTCATATTTATTTCGGTTTCTTCGCTATTTATGATCTCTGCCATTTCTGACTTAGAGGCATTCATCTGCTTGTGCGCCAGTTCCCATTTATTCATGGATTCAAAAAAGAAGATGTCTTATGCTCCTCTGCGATAAAACGCATATGATAATTTTTTATGCGGTTTTTAAATCTCTACAAGTACTTACAATTTTGTTACTGTTGTTACTAATAAGCCGGTACTGTAATAGGAAGGTTGGCGAAAAGATTTATCAAAAAAACGGGGCAGCTTTACGTTAATCTAATCAGTTCTATCATAGATTTAAATCCTGTATAATTATAGAAACTTTCAGATTTAGTGGGGGACAAGTTATGCGAAAGGTTTTCTCATATGCATCAGCGTACAAAGCATCGGCTATCATAGCTATATTACTTATGTTGATTGAATTAGCTGTCGAGCTTGTTCAACCATTATTAATGGCTCACATAATCGATGAAGGAATTATGAAAGAGAATTATACCGTAGTTTCTTTATGGGGCGGGGGACTGGTAGGGTTGTCATTATTAGCATTTGCGGCTGGCATCACAAACTCGTTTTTCGCTGCGAATGTAAGTCAAGGAGTAGGTTTTGATCTCCGCAGGGATTTATTTAAGAAAGTACAAAGCTTTACGAATGAAAACTTTCAATCTTATTCCACGCCGAATCTAGTTACACGTATGACGAATGATGTAATTCAGATTCAAAATCTCGTACTCATGTTGATGCGGATTGCTCTTCGGGCTCCGCTTTTTATTATATTCGCTTTAGTTATGGCTTTTACAGTAAATGTAACTTTAGCTTCTATCCTCGTCGTGTCTGTTCCTTTACTTGGTGGTTTCTTGTTCTGGGTGCTTCTGAAAGGAGTGAAGCTTTTTAAAAGTGTTCAAACTCGCTTAGACGAAGTAAATACCGTGATTCGAGAAAATTTAGCGGGCGTACGTTTAGTTAAAGGTTTTAATCGAGGAGAATATGAAGAAGAACGATTTCATGGTGTAAATCAAGAGCTTATGGTTAAAAATAAACGTGCCTTATGGTTGATGGAAATTGCTATGCCGGTGGTTATGCTTGGCATGAATGTAATTATACTTGTTTTACTGTTCACAGGAGCTATCCAGTTAAATATTGGCGGAGCTCAAGCTGGAGAAGTGGTCGCGATCATTAATTATGCGACAAGAATTATGTTCACTTTCTCGATCTTCTCTTTTCTTATTATGGTGTTTTCTCGAGGTAATGCTTCCGCTAATAGAGTAAGTGAGGTATTGGAGGAGAAGTCACCTGAGTTTCTTACAAATCCCCATGGGCGACGTAAGCCCTTGTTAGGAAATATTAGATTTAAAGATGTCTCATTTTTCCGTAACCGTGTAAAAATTTTAAAAGACATTACGTTTCAAGTTCAGGCGGGTCAGATGATTGGCATCCTCGGTGAAACGGGATCAGGAAAAACATCACTGCTTCACTTGCTTCCGAGATTACATGAAAAAGAAAAGGGCAGTATCTTATTTGATGACATTGAAATGAACGACTTAGATATTAAAAGCTTAAGGGAACAGATCAGCCTTGTTCCACAAGAAGTTCATTTGTTTTCTGGAACGGTTAAAGAAAATATTGCATGGGGGAAAGAGAAAGCTGAAGAAGAGGAGATTATTGAGGCAGCGAAACAGGCTGAAATTCACTCTTTTATTACAACGTTACCAAATGGATACGATACTATACTTGGGCAAAAAGGTGTTACTTTTTCTGGAGGGCAAAAACAACGTTTGTCTATTGCCAGAGCCCTTGTTCGCAAACCTAAGGTGTTAATTTTAGATGATAGTACGAGTGCGCTCGATGCTCATACAGAGACACGCTTGTTACAAACATTAAAAGAGCAAGAGTGTACGATTTTTATGGTAGCTCAAAAAATTAGTTCATTAAGGGCTGCCGACCATATTTTAGTTTTGCACAAAGGTGAAGTAATTGCCCAAGGGGAGCATCATCAATTATTGCAGATAAGTCCTTATTATCAAGAAGTTTATCAATCCCAGCAAGAGGACGTGATGTAATGGCAGAACCACAGTCACGAAACCAAACTCCTATAAGGAGACATCATCATGGAATCGGAACCGCTCCCCCTAAAGTAGATGACATGAAGACAACATTAAAGCGGGTTGGGAGTTACATGGCCCATGAAAAGAAAAGATTTAAAGTGGTGCTTGCCCTTCTAGTATTAAGCTCTGCTTTGTCATTGCTGGGCCCATATTTACTGGGGATGACAGTAGACCGGGTAATTGACCAGCCTGATGCGGGGACCCTTTGGATAATGCTGTGCTTGCTGTTTGTTGTTTACGCCTTTCACTCGCTTTTTCTCTGGCTGCAAAATTACTGGATGATTGATATTTCACAAAACACGGTATTTAGAATACGTAATCATTTGTTTTCCCATTTGCAGCGTCTGCCGATTTTATTTTTCCAAAGACGCCAGCAGGGTGAGCTTATGAGCCGGTTAACGAACGATATGGAAAACGTCAGCCGTACGCTGAATACAGCGGTTATTCAATTCGTGACAAGTGTACTGACGATTCTAGGGACTCTTGTTATTATGTTATGGCTGAGTCCTCTGTTAACTTTATTGACCTTAACCATTGTGCCCGTCATGTATTTCGGCATGAAATGGATTACGAAGCGGACAGGGAAATATTTCAAAGAACAGCAGAAACATTTGGGTGATGTGAACGGCTATGTTGAAGAAATGTTTTCTGGTCAAACAATTATCTCCATCTTCTCAAGAGAAGAACGAGTTATCAAAGAGTTTGAGGAGAAGAATGAAGCATTAAAACAATCGGGTTACTGGGCGCAGACATATTCAGGGTTTATTCCTAAACTTATGAATATGCTGAATAACGTCAGTTTTGCGATCATTGTCGGAGCAGGCGGGTGGCTTGCTTTAAACGGAAGCATATCTATCGGAGTAATCGTGACTTTTACTACCTACTCCAGACAGTTCACTCGTCCCTTAAATGATCTGGCTAACCAGTACAACATGATTTTATCAGCTGTTGCTGGAGCAGAACGCGTGTTTCAAGTGATTGACGAAAATGAAGAAAAGCAAGATGAAAAACAAGCGCAAGATATTAAAAACATGCGAGGAGATATTGAATTTCGGGATGTTCATTTCTCCTATGAAGAGGAAGAGCAGACGTTGTCTCATATCAATTTTCACGCTGCTCCCGGCGAGACAGTTGCTTTGGTCGGTCCGACAGGTGCTGGTAAAACAACCATCATTTCACTGCTGTCACGCTTTTATGAAATTGATGAAGGAGCTATCCTCATTGATGGCAAGGAAATTAATACGATTACGAGGGATAGCTTACGAAATCAAATGGGAGTGGTACTACAGGATACTACATTGTTTAATACCACCATTAGAGAAAATTTACGCTATGGACGATTAAATGCGTCGGATGAAGAAGTGGAGGAAGCTGCCAAGGCGGCCCATGCTCATGATTTTATTTCTCAGCTTCCTGACGGATATGGTACTATCCTTGATTCGGACGGGGGAGGAGTGAGTCATGGGCAGCGTCAGCTTTTATCTATTGCCCGCGCCATGATTGCAGACCCAGCCTTACTAATTTTAGATGAGGCAACAAGCAGTATTGATACGGTGACCGAGATAAAAATTAATGATGCCCTGTCTAAGCTGATGAGAGGAAGGACGAGCTTCGTCATCGCTCACAGGTTGAATACGATCCGGGCAGCTGATCAAATTCTAGTTCTTCAACACGGCGAGATCATCGAAAGAGGGAATCATCAAGAATTACAGAAACTGGGCGGCTTCTATTCTGATTTAGTGAAAGCACAGCAAGCAGAAAGCCGGGCGTCTGTATAAAAAATGATGCATCTTTTGAGTAAGATGCATCATGACTTTGGAGAAAGCCCATGCATGATAAAATGTATGGTTCTCTCCATTTCTTCTTCGTCATTCCATTCAAGCTGCGGCGAAATAATAAAGCGTGTTAATATAAATCCGATCATGGTCGTCATTACCATTCTAATAATTGTTGGAGCAGGAAAATCCACCAGTTTGTTTTCTTGTTTATAATGATGTATCACACGGTTAAACCGGGGATAGACTTCCTCAAGAAAGACTTTCTGAAATTGTTCTTTTAATTCTTCGTGAAATGACATTTCCTGAAGCATGATTTGAACTAAGGGACGATTTTCTTTCACGAAATTATAACGGTTTTTCATAATTTTAGATAGAAATTTTTCGAAGTTCTCTGGAAGTTCTTCAAATACTTGAGTCGTAAAGTGAGAAGCGAATATAGGGAGTGTAAACTTTATCATTACAGGAGTGACAATGGAAATCAGCAAATCTTTCTTAGTTTTATAATGCCGGAAAATTGTCCCTTCAGCGACTCCTGCTTTAGCAGCAATCTCGCTTGTAGACGAGGAGGCATAGCCTTTTTCTGCAAAAATTTCTACAGCTGCTTTTAAAATCTGAGCTTGCTTTGGCGTTTTTTTCTGTTCATCTTCTTCGAGAAGTTTTAATAGGTCGTTAAAGTCTTCAGTCATTGGATTCACCTCTCATAATTGGGTTAATCGTACTATAAACTTCGATGTCTCTTCAAGGCGAATATATTAAGGCTTGTGAACAAAATGATGAATCCTAATAAAACGTACAACTGCGACTGAAAGTCAGTAAATCCTTCGCTTCTTAGCATAATTCCACGTAAAGCCTCAGCCCCATATGTTAATGGCATGACTTTCCCGATAGCTTGCAGCCAGTCGGCCAATCCCTCTATAGGAAAGAGCCCTGAAAAGAAAACCTGCGGTACAATCACGAGTGGAATAAATTGAATCATTTGAAATTCATTTTTAGCAAATGCTGATAAAAGTGTGCCTAAACTTAAAGCCGTTAACGCTAATAAAAAGGTCACGAGTAAAACGTAAAGAAAATAACCTTCCATATATACATCAAGCACATAAATAGAGTAAGCAGCAATTAAAAAGGATTGCAAGATCGTAAATAAGCCAAAGCCTAATAAATAGCCGAAAACTAATTCACTTCGCTTTAGCGGAGTGGAAAGAATGCGTTCTAACGTTCCTTGTGTCCGCTCGCGCAAGAAAGAAACACCACCAACGATGAAAACGAAGAAAAATACAAAGAAACCGATTAAAACAGGCCCAATGTAATCAAATAATTCTAAATCGTCAGATCCATGCCAGAAATGTAACTCAAATGGCTTGGATGAGACCTCTCTATTTGTAT
Organism: Halobacillus sp. B23F22_1; assembly: GCF_043497005.1. NCBI lineage: Bacteria > Bacillati > Bacillota > Bacilli > Caryophanales > Bacillaceae > Halobacillus > Halobacillus sp. B23F22_1. The sequence goes on from NZ_JBIEKE010000001.1 coordinate 393,526, forward strand.
TTTGGAGCAAATCCTTTATAGAGGATGTGATAGTCGGGTCACTGCCTTCAATGGTGACAACTGGCTGACTATCCTTCCAGAGAATATAAGCATCAATTGTTGCTTCTGCTATTTCTTCCTGGGCCTCCGCTTCGGAGAGACTCGTTACTTTTACGTCTTCCTCATCAGATAAATGTTCTTTGAAAGAACCAGGGACACCTATCGTTGCAATTTCTAATGTGGTTTCGTCACTATCCAGCACGAGCCACATGAGAGTGAAAACAAAGATAGGAGCTAAGATCAACAGTGCCATACTGCGTTTATCTCTACGGAACTGTGTAAATATTCTTCGGGTTACCGTCCAAGTATTCATTTTGCCGCACCCCCATAGTAAAGAAAAACATCTTCTATCGTAGTTGCTTGACAATCGGATTTAAGCTTCTCAGGTGTATTCATAGCGATAATGTTACCCTCACGCAGCATCGCTAAACGATCGCATTTTTCAGCTTCATCCATCACATGCGTAGTCAGGATAATGGTGACCCCTTTATCTTTAAGCTGACGCAGTTCGTCCCATATGGATCGGCGAAGCACAGGATCAATCCCTACTGTTGGCTCATCAAGGAGGATCAACTCTGGATCATGGAGAAGAGCAGCTGCTAAAGACAGTCTTCTTTTCATCCCCCCAGAGTAAGTTTCAACGATTTGATCGATATAATCGCTTAAACCCACCATCTCCATTACTTTACTAATTCGCTGCTTTTTTTCTTGTTTGTTTAAGCGATATATAGAGGCGAAGAAATTAAGGTTTTCTTTACCTGTAAGTTCTAGGTAAAGGGCATCGGATTGAGCCATGAATCCATAGCGTTTCATTTGAGCTAAGGATGGCATTTTTTCTCCGTTAATATAAACAGAACCATTGGAAGGTTTTAATAAACCCGTAATTAATTTTACCAAGGTCGTTTTGCCGGAACCTGAAGGTCCGAGTAAACCAAAAATTTCTCCCTTATTCATGCTGAGGGTTATGTTGGATAAAACAATTTTTTTCCCGAATTGATGAGAAACATTTTGTAGATCAACCACACTTTTCATAATGCTCTCCTCCCCAATAGTGAGTGGTTACTCACATCTATTATAAAGTCTTTATCTCAAAAAGTGAAGTGAGTAATCACTTACATAAATAATAAAAAAATAGACAAGTTTCTTAGGCATGTACGCATACATATAAATTAAACATGCCTTAAGGAGGGAATAAGTTGAAAGCCTTAGTATTATCAGGGAAGAAAATTATGTGGATTTGCAGTGGGTGTGTGTTATTTGCAGCACTATTATTTGTATTTAATTCATTTGGCGGATCGATCCCTACATTTTCTGGAGAAGATGCAGAGGAAGAAGTGAGAACCGTAAACTTAGTGACAGGAGAATTTAAAGCAGAGACGGCAGATGGGGAAGAAATTGAAACTTATCGCTGGGACCCTGGCACGATCTTTGCTGAAAAGGGGGAACCTTTTAAATTAAGCATTTATGGAGTCAATGGAGAGGAGCATCCTTTTGTTATAGAAGGAACGGATCAAGAAGGAATTGTTCACAAGGGGAATGAAACTGTGGTGGATCTGCAGTTTGATAAAAAGGGAGTATACCGGATGATTTGCACAACACATGCAGATTTTGAAACAGATGGCCCGATGGTAGCTTATATCGTAGTTGGAGATTAACAAAGAAGAAAGCCCTCTATTCTACAGAGATAGAGGGCTTTTCCTGTTAAGAGACGTTCAATTCGATTGATTTCTTTTTTATTAAGCCCTGTTATCGTTTGGGTGCCGGCTTTTATATTTGGGACAAAGCTGATTCATCAGCAATAAGCGTTACTTGCGGGTGTGTAGTTAAAATAGAGGCTGGAAAATCTTCTGTTACATTGCCTTCTAATAATCTGCGAAGCACGCTGGATTTTTTTTTACCGGAAGCCAGTAGTAGAATTTCTTTGCTTTCAACAATGGATCTTATCCCCATTGTAATAGCGTGGCGGGGGACTTCATTTACATTTGAAAAATATCTGGCATTGGCTTGTCGAGTGGATTCCAAAAGGTCAATGCCATGAGTTCGACTCTCAAACGAAGTTCCTGGTTCATTAAAGCCAATATGTCCGTTTTGGCCAATGCCCAATAGTTGAAGGTCAATGCCTCCTAATTTTTCTATCAATCGGTCATAATGTTGACACTCTTTTGACAGGTCTTTAGCTGTCCCCTCAGGCAGATAGGTGTGTTGCAGCTGGATATCAATATTACTGAATAAGTGTTCTTTCATGTACGTGTGGTAACTCTGAGGATGCTCCTCGCCCAATCCCACATACTCATCAAGGTTTATTGTCGAAGCATCTCGATAAGAAGTATGCTTTCATGGTCTTCTATTATTCTTCTATAAGTTCCTACAGGAGTTCCGCCTGTCGCTAGACCTAAAATAGAAGAAGGATGGTCTTTAACTTTATTAATGATGATTTGACCTGCATGAGCACTCATTTCTTCGTAAGATGCCACTTTAATGATTTTCATTGAATACACTCTCCTTCGTTAAAAGCGCTTAGAGGTGAATTTAAAGGTGTATTTCTCACTTCTATAGTAAAGCTTAGTAAATTCAAAGATCGTATCATCTTCAAAGTAAGCCCATAAATTCATAGACAGTATAGATGAATCATTTTCAAGCTGCAGAGTTTTCTTTAACACTTCATTTGGCGATAAAGGTAAAATTTCTCCTTGTCTTTCTTTGATCACATATCCTTTTTTCTCCACATAATCGTATTTAGATTTTGTCATCACTTCGACTGAAAGGTCAGGAAATAAAGAAACTGGCATATACGTTTCCTCTAAGATCATAGGCTCGTCATCTACACATCTCAATCTCCTTATAAAGAAGACTTTCTCTCCCTCCTTGAGTTGTAAAGTTTCTTTGATGGTTTCACTAGGGTTTTGCATATTAAAATCTAAAATTTGATTGGTAGGCGTTTGGTTTAAGTGAGTCATTTCTTCAGTAAAACTTTGTAAACGATAGATATCGTGTTCAATCTTTACATTTTTTACATAGGTCCCGCTTCCTCTAACTTTATAGAGAATATCTTCTTGTACCAGAAGTTGTATAGCTTGTCTTATAGTTACACGACTAACTTGATACTTTGTAACAAGTTTATTTTCTGAGGGAATGGCCTCATCTTTATTTAATTTGGCTTTAATAATATCTTTTTTTATTTGCTCTGCTACTTGTTTATATAAAGGGGAGCCGGTATTCAACATGGTCACCATCCTGTTTTAAAAGTTAACTTGTATTAATACATAATACAACTATAAATCATATAAAGGTAAATTTCATCCATTTTATTATTTATACTTTCAATTATCTAAATACTTCCATTAAAGCAAATTATTTATTCTTTATAATACATATTTAATTCATGTTTGGTATTGTACTTGTATTAAATTAGTGTTATAAATAAATTAACAGATAATTTAAAGAGAGGAGACAAACCATGAAAAAGCAGCGCTTAGTCGTCGCTGGAAGTGGAAGCACTTACACGATGGGGATGATGATGAGTCTAATAGAAGAAAAAGAACGTTTTCCACTAAAGGAGGTTGTCTTCTATGACATAGATGAGCAACGTCAAGAAAGGAATGCGAAAGCTACGCAAATTCTATTTCAAGAACAGTACCCCGAATTAGAGTCTTTTTCTTACACTACCAATAAAGAAGAAGCCTTTAAAGAAGCTGATTTTGTATTTGTACAGATTCGTACGGGTGGGCTGGCGATGCGGGAGCAAGATGAACAAATTGCTTTGAAGCATGGAGTGGTCGGACAAGAAACATGTGGACCTGGAGGAATGGCATATGGTTTAAGGTCTATCAGAGATATGATTCAACTCGTTAATGACATTCGCCAATATGCTCCAGAGGCATGGATTCTTAATTACACTAATCCAGCTGCTATTGTTGCGGATGCCTTAAAGAGAGAATTCCCACATGATTACCGTCTTCTAAATATTTGTGACATGCCGATTGCTATTATGATTAGTTACGCAAAAATCCTTGATGTAGAGGTGTGGGACCTCGTACCTGAATACTTTGGGCTGAACCATTTTGGATGGTTTACAAAGATTTATGATAAAGAAGGTAATGATCATACGGAACGCTTGAAGCAATTAATTATAGAAACAGGCTTTACTCCGGAAGATACGGAAATTGCAAACGACGTATCCTGGCAAAAAACGTTCGAACAAGCCCGGCAAATACTGATTGACTTCCCGGAATTCTTGCCAAACACTTACTTGCAATACTATTTATACCCGGAAGATATGGTAGAAAAGGAAGATCCTAACCATACAAGAGCAAGACAAGTGATCGAGGGAAGACAAAAGCGTGTTCACGATACGTGTGATCAAATGATAGAAAAAGGAACAGCGAAAGGTGCCGCCATACACGTTGATATTCATGGTGTTTTTATGATAAAAGCAGCAGCGTCTCTTGCTTATAATTCGGGCAAGCGTTTTATTGTGATTGTAGAAAATAACGGTGTTATTGCCAACCTGCCAGATGATGCGATGGTAGAAGTACCTTGCTTATTAACAAGTCAGGGAGCCAAACCGTTGGTTGTAGGAGAAATTCCAACTTTCTATAAAGGTCTTATTGAAGGTCAATTAGCTTATGAAAAGTTAGTGGTTGAATCATACTTTGAAAATAATAAACAAAAACTTATTCAAGCGCTAACGTTAAATCGCACAGTAGTAAACGTGAAAAAAGCAAAGGCTATTGTTGAAGACTTAATAGTTGCTAATAAAGGATATTGGCCGAATTATCAATAGAATGTCTCCTAAGGAGACTTAAAAAGGTGGAGTGGTGATGAAAAAGCTGATTATAAATGCAGATGATTTTGGCTATTCGCGAGGCGTCAACTTTGGTATTATCGATTCTTTTCAACTAGGTGTGTTAACATCAACAACTTTTATGAGCAATATGCCTGGAAGAGATCAAGCAGCAAAGCTGGCCAAGGATAACCCGTCTTTAGGAGTTGGCGTCCATTTAGTATTAACTTGTGGTCGCCCCCTGTTAGATACTCATCGAACGATTGTGGACGCACAAGGGAATTTTCGGAACCTGCGTTTTTATCAAGGGGCCTTCACGATTGATTATGAGGAAGTTTATGCCGAGTGGAAAGCCCAAATTGAGAAGTTTCTTTCCTATGGATTAAACCCTACCCACTTAGACAGTCACCATCATATTAATTCATTTGGGGAGATGCCTAAGGTATTTATGAGACTTGCTAAGGAATATGACTTGCCTGTCCGTAATAATATGAGCGATGACGTTATGGAAAAGTTTAAAAATAACGGGGTTAAAACGACAAGTTCTTTTTCATATTTAATTGAAACCGCTTTAAAAAATGGAGAGTCTCTTGATGAATTATTTGATCAACATGACACGATAGAAGTGATGGCTCATCCAGCATATTTAGATAAGAAGTTACTTTCTACCTCATCATTTACGTATCCACGGGTAGATGAAGTTGAGTTTCTTACTGATCAGGCGAGAGTACAACTCATTCGTTCAAGAACGGATATAAGAACTTCCACGTTTCGAGAACTTTAACCATAACTAATTTTGAGGGGGAAGAATCATGAAAAGCTTTTTGCAGAAGTTAGGAAAGTCACTGCTCATTCCAATTGTTGCTTTGCCAATTGCTGGTCTTTTAATGCGTTTGACGGCTGAAGATATGCTCGATATTCCCCTTTATCAGGCCGCGGGCGTTATTTTAGCACAAATGGATGCTCTTATTGCGATTGGGATTGCAATGGGACTCGCTAAAACAAAAGATAAAGGAATACCTGCACTTACTGGATTTCTCTCAATCACTGTTTTAAAAGAAGGACTTGAAATAATAAATTCGGATTTAGACATGAGTGTGTTTGGGGGTGTCCTGGCAGGTTTGCTGGCTGCTTATATTTACAACAAGTTTAAGGATGCAAAGCTGCCAAGTATGTTTGCTTTCTTCAGTGGAGAAAAATTTCCAATTACGATGATTATTTTTACGATGATCCCTGTATCTGGATTAATGGCTCTTATATGGCCGTATGCAGAAGCGGGAATTAATACCTTTAGTCAAACGTTGGTAGGTTTAGGGGCATTTGGTGTATTCATATTCGGCTTCTTAAATCGATTCTTACTGCCATTTGGATTACACCACGTTCTTAATACGTATGCCTACTTTGGATTAGGGGAGTATGAAACGGCCTCAGGTGAAGTGGTCACTGGGGAAATTACACGCTTTTTAAGCGGAGACCCCACAGCTGGTTATTTTATAGGTGGTTTCTTTATAACCATGTTGTTTGGTATTCCAGCCATCGCTTTAGCGATTACTAAAGCTGCTAAAAGGAAAAAACAAGAGACAAAAACATTGATGTCTTCAGGAGCGGCAACTTCTTTTGTAACGGGAATTACTGAACCAATTGAATTTACGTTCCTATTCACTTCTCCTTTACTATACTTCTTACACTCTATTTATACAGGATTAGCTGGGGCCGTGCTTTATCTATTGCATATAAGACATGGCTTCTCATGGGGAGCAGGAGTCATCGACTATGTCGTGAATTTAAATCTTTCGGATGGAGGACTCCTCATCATTCCAGTCGGACTTGCATTCTTTGCACTCTACTACTTTACGTTCTATTTCATTATCGTGAAAAAGGACATTCCTTTAATTGGCAGGGAAGAAGAAATTGATTTCGATCAGGAAGCTAGCGAAGAAGAGAAAGAATTAAAGCTTTCTCACTCCAACCATGAGTATATGGCTAAGAAAATCCTTCAGTATATTGGAGGAAAAGACAATGTGACAACGAATGATCACTGTATGACGAGACTGCGGTTAGAGTTGAAAGATACAACGATTGTAGATATGGAAAAGATTAAACAAACAGGTGCTCACGGAGTTATTAAAATCGATCAGCACAACATTCAAATCATTATTGGTTCTGAAGCAACTACCGTGAAGAAAGAGTTAGATAAATTTTTAGGTGAATAAAATCCCCCCACAACTGAAGGAGTTGTGGGGGATTTTTTAGCCTTCGTTATTTAATTCTTTGTCTGTCGGCATAATAATTGCCGCGACGATATAAACAAGCAAGAGAAATCCGCTGCTTAAAAATATTCCTACTGCATACAATATTCTTAACAAACTTGAATCAATATCATACAGCTCACTAATTCCACCTAACGTACCTGTCAGCATTTTGTTACTTGTTGATTTGTAAAGTTTCTTCTTCAATCCATTCCTCTCCTTTTTATCTAAGGTGTTTTGAAAAAACAATCATATCAAGTGCTTGAATGCCATTTTCATAAATAGGCTCAGGATAATGTGAGAAAAATCCTTTTCTTATGGCATTCATTCGAAATCCGCATTTTTGATAGAAGGCAATATTGTTTAAGTTGGAATTTGCTGTCCCTACTATAATTTCACGTAATTCCCGTTTTTGAAACATCGTAAATGCTTCAAGTAGGACTTTACGTCCCAAACCTTTCCCTTGTTTTTCTGGATAAATCGCGATATTTTTAATTTCAACAACATTATTTTGGGGGAATACAAATAAACATACGCCTGCCAATTGATCTTGATCGATGATTTCATACATTTCCCCTTCATTTATGTACCCTGATACAATTTCATCATTTTCATCCGCGAGCAGAAGTAACGGGAGGTAGTCGTTTCGATTATAAATGGGGTTCATGTACGCCATAATATTAAGCTCCTTTGTATTCTTTTTATGTTATTCTTTTTACGGTCATTCATTCGAAAAGGTTTCGTTCATGTTACAATTTTTATAAGTTTGAGCGGAGAGGAGAGATTCCATGCAACGTAAATTATCGATTACTGGATGGATTTTATTTCTAATAGGGGTAGGTTTGTGGCTGTTAAATATCGAAGTTGCTTTTGATGAAGCGGACTCCGTCTTAATTGGTTTAGGAGCCATACTTCTTTTATTCTCAGGAATAATGAAGTTTAAAGATCAACAATCTTAAATCTCCTCTTCAGATAAGTGATAACTAAACGACGCAGGGATGAGGCTTAATACAGCCCACCCCTGTATTAGAAAGAAACGTGGGAGGTCAGCAACGCCACACCTCAGTTTGTTACGTATTATTTCCTCCTTTCGTACATAAATAAACCGGTCAGGAACGATTATTCTATTCATTCTTTTTAATTTGAAATACGATTCTATCCTGTACGACAAGGGTAATAAAGCCAATTCGTATCGTGGATAACATGGACTCCCCTATGTGATCCCATTTAATTATTATGATACATTTTATAGAAAACTCCTCTCAAAAATAATGAAAGAATTTACATTAATAAAAAATTTCCTTTCTGTATTGTCTCTCATAATAGAATCTATTTTGCTGGGGTGGGCAATGTATGATTTAAATTAGTTATTTCTTCCTGTACATATTGAATGATAACCTTTTGTATTATGGAAACGCTAAAGGTAACAATTCTCGCTTTCTTATATAAAGAAGAAACAAAAGCTTGTTATAGTTTTTATAGGGATTATGATACTATGAGGGAGATTAGAATATATAAAATGGCCGGTGTTTTTAGAAAAAGGAGAAGTGAAACCGAAATGGCACAGCAGGAAGAAATACATGATTTGATCGGCGTAGGAGTAGGACCTTTTAATCTAAGCCTTGCCGCTTTATTAGACGAAATAGATGACGTCAACAGTCTGTTTTTTGAACAAAAAGAACAATTTGACTGGCATCCAGGAATGTTAATTGAAGGAACCAAGCTGCAGGTCCCTTTTTTAGCGGACCTGGTTACGATGGCCGATCCTACAAATAAGCATAGTTTTTTAAATTACATTAGTAAAAATGACCGAATGTATCAGTTCTATTTTCTGCAGAGGCTCGATATTCCCCGTCGTGAATACAATGACTATTGTCAATGGGTGTCTAAACATTTAAGCAGCTGTCAATTTGGTCATCGAGTCTCAAACATCCGCCATGTGAAAGAAGAAGAGACTTATTTTGAAGTGACGGTGGAAAACGTAAAAACAAACGAAATAAATGTTTATAAGACCAGGCATATGGTTATGGGGACCGGAAGCGTTCCTGTAATGCCTAAGTCTTTTCAGAACTTATCAGAAGATGATGTTTTCCATACAGCTGATTACGTACCCAAACAAGAACGCTGTCGCAAAGCTGAATCAGTAACTGTTGTCGGTTCTGGTCAAAGTGCCGCTGAGGCGTTTAGAGAGTTGTTAAAAGAACAACGGGAATGTGGCTTTAGACTTGATTGGATCACGCGATCGGCAAGCTTTGAATCCATGGAGGAATCAAAACTGAGTCTTGAACATTTCTCTCCCGACTACGTAAAATATTTCTATCAGCTTCCACAGAAAGATAAGGACGAGATTTTTGCCAATCAAGGATTGTATTACAAAGGAATCAGTAATCATACCATTGAAGATATCTATAACTTGCTCTACGAATACTCCGTTGGAAACGAACAGTTAAACGTTGGTCTTCAGGTGCTTAGTGAGGTTCGAGGCATAGAGCCGAAAAGCGAAGGTAACGGTTATGTACTTGATTGTTTTCATTGGCAGAAAAAAGAATCATACCAGCATGAGTCTGAAGTGGTTATTACAGCTACGGGCTATAAGCCGTACGTTCCTGAATTCATTCATTATCTCAGTGACTTTCTCGAGTGGGATGATGAAGGGCGATATAAAGTAGAAGCAGATTACCGATTGAAAAAAACCGAAAATGTTGAAAATGAAATTTATGTGCATAGTGGAATTTCCCACACCCATGGTGTAGGTTCAACGAATTTAGGGTTAGCCGTTCATCGGAATAAGGTAATTATCAATCATTTACTTGGACGCGAAGTATACAAGCTACCTGAGAAAAGTATTTTTCAATCTTTCGATATTGAATAAACGTAAAATATGCTGGGTTAAAACTAAATAAAGTATAAAATAATCCGAACGATCCTATTGAAATCAGTTCGGATTGTTTATATTACATCGAATGTACGCCGCTCCGTCAAAACACTCCGCTTTCCTGCGGGATCATTAACTCGTGCTGTTCCCACAGGAGTCAACGTATCTTGACTACGCTAATTATCTGCGTTTATACGAGCGCTCGTCCGCGGAAAGGAAGGGCCAAAACCACTGAAGAACTGAGGGTCGATTAGAGGATTGTGAAGAATTTAATTTCCGCACAGACCGTTTTTCTTCTAATGTTTTAAGAGATTTGCGACTTCTATTCCTTCATAAGTTAATGATTCGTTTCACTTAGACTGTGGCCATTGCACGTTGTAACATACGAATGGTTTTTTAGATTGATCTCTGTTGATGTCACGATAAGCGATTCGTGAGGCTCTTTAAGATTAGATAAGACTTACTCAGTGGCCTCAAGACCTTAATTCCTGGCGGCAAGATAAAAAGCTTGCGGATCTTCATAAGTTGACCAGCTCTTAATGAGCTGGTTTTTTTGTATACATAAAATGGCCGCTCGTTAGTAATTGATCCAAACGGTAAACGACTGAGATCTCCTCTACAAATATTCATAAAAAATTCCCGGAATTTTTGTAAACGCTTACTAACTGTATTTAATCATACTTTCATAATTAAAATCTTCCTATATAGATTAAAACTTTTCCCTTAGCTGTTGACAGATTTTATTACACGAGTAATAATAGCATAAATATACGTTATATATAATAAATATACATACACAAAAATGAGGTGAATGAAGGTTGGAAATTGGAATTGTCGGAGCCACTGGGTATGGCGGTGTAGAGCTGTTTCGGCTGCTGAACGGCCACCCGGAAGTAAAAACTATTAAACTATATTCTTCCACACAAAGCGGAGAATTCTTTCAGGAAATATACAGTCATGTGAATAATGAAGAGTACTTATTAGAAGATCTTGTACCAGACCAAATGAAAGAGCAGCTGGATATCATATTCCTTGCAACGCCTGCAGGGGTTTCCAGTGAACTCACCTCTCAGCTTGCAGGAGGGAAAGGGAAAGTTATTGATCTTTCCGGTGACCTTCGCCTAAAGGATCGCGAGGCGTACGCAAATTGGTATAAAAACGAGGCCGCGCCAGAAGAGGTCATCGAACAATCGGTGTACGGCCTGCCAGAGTGGAATAAGAAAGAAATACAGTCGGCAGAAATTATTGCTAATCCCGGGTGCTATCCTACAGCTACGCTCATAGGTTTAGGGCCTGTATTTCAAAAGCAAATGGCTGATTCATCACGAATTATTATCGATGCAAAATCAGGTGTCTCCGGTGCAGGAAAAAAAGCAAGCCCAGTGACACACTTTGCTAACACCCAAGAGAATTTCCGAATTTATAAAGTGAATCAGCACCAGCATATTCCGGAAATTGAACAGCAGCTGCTTCATTGGGATGCAGCCACGGAGCCTGTTACTTTTTCTACACATCTTGTACCGATGACCCGTGGCATTATGTCAACCATTTACGTTGATTTAAAAGTCTCTTATTCATTAGAGGAATTGGTTCATTTATATCAACAGACTTATCAAGATAAGCCGTTCGTAAGAGTACGAAAAGCTGGAGAATTTCCATGCACGAGAGATGTATATGCTTCGAATTACTGTGATATTGGCTTAGCACTCGATGAAAGAACCGGCCGACTTACAATTGTTGCCGTAATTGATAATTTAATGAAGGGTGCAGCAAGCCAGGCGGTACAAAATATGAATTTAGTACTTGGGTTAAATGAAACAACAGGACTTACCCACATTTCATTATACCCATAAGTAGAGGAAAGGGAGAGAGCGATTGATTCAATTAACGGACGCGCACAAGATAGTGAAGGTAGAGGATGGAACCATTACGTCGCCTAAAGGTTTTGTAGCAGGAGGTCTGCACTGCGGTCTGCGACGTTCAAAAAAAGATTTTGGATTATTAATGAGTGTTCAGCCCGCCTCAGCCGCGGCCGTTTACACCCAAAGTCATTTTCAAGCACCTCCATTGAAAGTTACCCAGGAAAGTATAGCTTCAACTCAAAAGTTACAGGCATTAGTGGTTAATAGTGCCATTGCTAATGCTTGCACAGGTGAAGAGGGTTTAGTAAATGCCTATAAAATGAGGTCTTTAATTGCAGAACGCTACGTCATACCTGAAGACTATGTAGCAGTTGCTTCAACTGGAGTCATAGGACAGCAGCTCGAAATGGAAAAAATCGAGCGTGGATCTATGAATGTACACCCATCAAAAGAAGGCGATCATGATTTTCAGCAAGCTATATTAACAACAGATACATGTGAAAAATCAGCATGCTACCAGCTTGAAGTCGACGGAAAAACCGTAACAGTCGCTGGAGCGGCAAAAGGGTCGGGGATGATCCATCCAAATATGGCTACTATGCTCGGTTTTATTACGACGGATGCAAAGATTGAGTCGGAACATTTACAAAACGCTTTAAGTCAGTCCATAGAAAAATCCTTTAACCAAATAACTGTAGATGGTGAAACTTCAACAAATGATACGGTGTTAACTATGGCTAATGGAACGGTAGATCACCAGGTTTTGACACCTGAACATCCACAATGGGAAGCTTTTCAAAAAACGCTTCAGCTCGTATGTGAAGATTTAGCAAAAAAAATTGCTAAAGATGGGGAAGGTGCTACAAAGTTAATTGAAGTTAACGTTACAGGCGCATTATCGGATGAAGATGCGCGAACTGTTGCTAAGAAAGTTGTAGGGTCCAACTTAGTGAAAACTGCGGTTTATGGTGTGGATGCGAACTGGGGAAGGATTGTTGGGGCTGTTGGTCATAGTGATGCTCAAGTAAGCGCTGAAAATTGTGACATTTATATTGAAAGCCAGCTCGTATTTAGTAAGGGAACACCTTGTGTTTTTTCAGAAGATCAGGCGATTGAAGATATGAGTAAAGAGACCGTAATGATCCACATAGCGCTTAATGAAGGAGCAGGGTCAGGAACGGCATGGGGGTGTGATTTAACATATGACTATGTCAAAATCAATGCAAGCTACCGAACGTAATCATAAACCTGTTCTTGTCATAAAGCTTGGCGGCAGCATGATTGATAAAATTTCAGAAAGCTTTTATAAAAGTTTCTGTAAACTAACGAAGCATTATCAATGTGTAGTGGTGCATGGCGGAGGACCGGCCATCACCTCCTTACTGGATGATTTAAATATAAAAGGGGAATTTTTTGAAGGTCTTAGAAAAACGACAGCTGAGACACTTGAAGTCGTAACGATGACATTAGGCGGTACAGTAAGTGCTCAAGTGACCTCAGCTTTTACAAAACAGGGTGTTCCTTGTGTAGGGCTCAAGGGATCCGATGGCGGACTGCTGAAGGCTAGGTTTATTAATAAAGAAAAGCTTGGATTTGTAGGAGACATCGAAGAAGTAAACGTAAGCCTTATTCAGCAAATTATTCAACAAAATTATATTCCAGTCATTGCTCCGTTAGCAACGACAGTGGAAGATCAAATGGTTAATGTGAATGCCGATGTTGCCGCCGCTGCTGTAGCCAGCGCACTTAAAGCAGAAAAGCTGCTCTATGTCACCGATGTGCCTGGAATATTACATGAAGGCGAAATTATTTCTCGAACGACTCCTGAAGAAATTCAGCAGCTTATAGCAGACGGGGTAATATACGGAGGAATGATTCCGAAGGTGAAATCCGCAGTTAATGCTTTATCTTCACATTTAAATGAAGTGCTTATTGTAAGTGGAGAACAATCATTAGTCCAGGGAAACGTCATAAAAGGGACAACGATCTATCAAGATGTGAAGGAAGGTGTCGTCAAATGAGTATTTTTCCAACATATAATCGTTTTCCCCTCACCATTGAGTCGGGAGAAGGCACAGTCGTTACTGATCATGAAGGAAATCAATATTTAGACTTTGTTTCAGGTATCGCAGTATGTAACTTAGGACACCGTCCTCCTGCAGTAGAAGAAGCGGTTAAAGAACAGCTGGGCAAAGTGTGGCATGTGTCGAATTTATACGAGATTCCACTTCAACAAGAAGCAGCCGGACTTCTTACTGGAGTGACAAATCTAGATTATGCTTTCTTTTGTAATAGCGGGGCTGAAGCAAACGAAGCGGCAATAAAGCTTGCCCGCAAGCATACAGAAAAAGAAAAAATTCTTACGTTTAAACAGTCGTTCCACGGCCGAACCTTTGCCACGATGAGCGCAACGGGACAGGAAAAAGTACAACAGGGGTTTGGGACTCTGCTTCCCACTTTCGAATACTTGCCTTATAACGATGCTGAGGCAGTGTCACAAGTCGATGGTCAAGACATAGCTGCCATTATGGTAGAAGTGATTCAAGGAGAAGGCGGTGTCATTGAAGGAACTAAGCTTTTTTTACAGGCTGTACAAAATAAATGTAATGAGATAGGTGCTTTGTTGATTATTGATGAAGTGCAAACTGGCATCGGCCGAACAGGAAAACCATTTGGCTATCAGCATTTTGAGTTAGATCCGGATATTGTAACTTCAGCGAAAGGGCTGGGGAGTGGTTTTCCTGTCGGTGCTATGCTTGGAAAAGCTGAACTCGCTGAGACATTTACAGCTGGTTCTCACGGATCTACATTTGGTGGTAATCCGTTAGCTTCTGCAGCGGTGAAAGCGACTCTTCAAACGGTTTTCCCCGAGCAATTCTTACAAGAAGTACAGGATAAAAGTGACTATTTCAATGAATTGCTTGAGTCTAAGCTGCTGCCTTTGAAAGGCGTTAAAGAAATTAGAGGAAAAGGCCTTATGATAGGTGTTGAGCTGAATCAGGAAGCGATAAACCTTATTCATAAGCTGCGTGGAAAAGGTCTGTTAGCTGTACTTGCTGGTCCTCATGTTATTCGTCTGCTTCCACCATTAAACGTAACGAGTGAAGAATTAGACAAAGCAGTATCCATTCTTGAAGATGTACTTCAGTTAGAGAAAGCGAATCAATTGTAATTCAAATGCTTTGTCGGGGAAGAGTGCGATCGGCCCTGCAAAGTATTTTTACGCAAACATATGTATAAAAATACTGAATAATTAATAAAAATACGGCGAGGTGTAGAAGATGCAGGGGTTCTTAACTTTACAAGAAGGTCAGAGCTTTCAAGGAGAGGCTTCTGACCACTGGGAGACACCGGTAGAGGGAGAGGTTGTTTTCTTTACAGGTATGACAGGCTATCAAGAGGTTTTAACAGACCCTTCCTATAAAGGGCAGATCGTTGTGTTTACCTATCCATTAATTGGTAACTATGGAATCAATGAAGATGATTTTGAAAGTGAAAAGCCGCAGGTAAGCGGAGTGGTCATGATGCAATGTGCGGAGACAGCTTATCATTACCAGGCGACCACTTCTTTAAAAGATTATTTGAATAAGTGGAACGTCCCGTTCTTAACGGAAGTGGATACGAGAGAAGTTACGAAGTCTATTCGCAGTGAAGGCACGTGCCAGGCAGTACTAGGCCACCAAGCGCTAAAACCGTCAGATACAAAAACAGTTGGTCAGATTTATCAGGCGTCAAAACAGAAAGGGGCTGCTTATGGTGAGGGGGCTCGTCATATTGCAGTGATCGATTTTGGTTATAAAGGGTCAATTGTGGATCAGCTCGTAGAAAAAGGGGTGCGAGTTTCAGTCGTTCCTTTTACGAATGTGCATAAGGTTCACGAGCTAAATCCAGATGGGGTCGTCTTATCGAATGGACCAGGCGACCCTAAAGACGCGACAAAATTCTTATCTGAGATAAAAGGAGTACTCGAGCAGTATCCGTCGTTAGGTATTTGCTTTGGTCATCAAGTGATTGCATTAGCCTATGGAGCAGATACGAAGAAGCTTACTTTTGGACATCGCGGGGCAAACCATCCTGTAAAAGATGTTCAAACAGGACGGGTGTTTATCACCTCCCAAAATCATAACTATGTCGTAGATGATGCGAGTTTAGAAAATACCGTGCTGGAAGTAAGTTTTAGTCACGTGAATGACGGGTCAGTAGAAGGATTAATGCATCCGTCTAAACCAATTCTATCGGCTCAGTTTCACCCTGAAGCCAGTCCAGGACCAGAAGATGCCTTATGGTTATTTGATGAATTCTTCACAAGTCTGAACAAAAAGAAAGGAGTGCAGATGTATGCCTAAGAAAGTTCTTGTTATAGGATCAGGACCAATCGTCATTGGTCAAGCAGCAGAATTTGATTATTCGGGCACACAAGGCTGCCTTGCACTCAAAGAAGAAGGGCATGAAGTTGTACTCGTTAATAACAATCCTGCGACCATCATGACAGATAATGAAATCGCCGATAAGGTGTACTGTGAACCATTAACGGTGCAAAGCGTCGAAGCCATTATAAAAAAAGAAAAGCCCGATTCTGTTTTGGCAGGTCTTGGCGGTCAGACTGGACTGAACTTAGCCGTAGAAATGAATAAGCATGATTTGTTTGCAAAATATGATCTTGAGCTCCTTGGAACGAGTGTCCAATCGATCCAACAAGGAGAAGATCGAGAGCTGTTCCGTGAACTAATGGATGAATTGCAGCAGCCCGTGCCGGAAAGTGAAGTCATTGCCAGTGTGGAAGAAGCATTGAACTTTACCGCTAAATTTGGTTATCCCGTCATCAGCCGTCCGGCTTATACATTAGGGGGCCGAGGAGGCGGTATTGTTGATAATGAGGAAGAGTTAACAGAATTGGTTGCGAACGGACTTAAGGCAAGTCCAATTGGCCAGGTCATCCTTGAGAAAAGCATCGCCGGATTTAAAGAAGTAGAGTATGAAGTAATGCGTGATGTAAATGGCACATGCATCAGTGTTTGTAATATGGAAAACTTTGATCCCGTTGGGGTGCACACAGGAGATTCAATCGTAGTCGCTCCGTCTCAGACGCTTACGGATCAGGAATATCAAATGCTAAGAACCGCGGCCTTTACGATCATTTCAGCTCTCGATGTTATCGGCGGCTGTAACGTGCAGCTTGCGCTCGATCCCCATAGTAAAAAATATTACGTCATTGAAGTGAACCCGCGAGTCAGCCGGTCTTCCGCGCTGGCATCTAAAGCGACAGGTTATCCAATCGCTAAAATGGCGACGAAGCTGGCGCTTGGCTTTCAATTAGATGAACTAATCAACCCATTAACAGGAACAACATATGCGAGCTTCGAGCCAGCCCTGGACTACGTTGTCGTAAAGTTCCCGAGGTGGCCGTTTGACAAGTTCTCTAATGCTGATCGTAAACTAGGGACGAAAATGAAAGCAACAGGTGAAGTCATGGCAATTGATCGCACGCTCGAAGGAGCTTTCCAAAAGGCTGTAGCCTCCCTTGATCAAACCATTCCTGAAATCCCTGAAGAGCAATTTGAAGAACACTTAACCAAGCCCACAGATTTAAGATATTTCACAATTGTAGAGATGTTGAAGCAGGGGAATACGATAAAAGAAATTCATGAAAAAACAGCGATTGATTTATTTTTCTTGCAGGTTGTTGCGAATCTCGTGCAGATGGAGCAGCAGATTAAAACGCAGGATCTAGATGCAAAAGTATTGAAAACTTCTAAAATTCAAGGTTTCACTGATAAGAAGATTGCCGAGCTTAAAGATATAAGTGAAACTGAAGTGAAGCAAATGCGAAATCAATTAGGTGTTAAGCCGAGTTACAAAATGGTGGATACATGTGCAGCGGAATTTGAAGCGGCAACGAACTATGTGTATACCACTTATTCAGGAACGAACGAAATCGAGCCGCTTTCTGCAAATAAAAAAGCGTTAATAGTTGGCTCTGGCCCCATTCGAATAGGCCAGGGTGTTGAGTTCGATTACAGTGCAGTAAAAGCCATACAAAGTCTGCAGAAGCTGGGATGGACCACGGTGATGATCAACAACAACCCAGAAACCGTGAGCACTGACTATACGACAGCAGACCGTCTATATTTTGATCCGATTAATAAAGAGGTCATTGAATCCATTGTTGAGCATGAAGATATTGATCTCGTCTTTACTCAATTTGGAGGGCAAACAGCGATTAATATTGCAGATGAATTAAGTGAAGCAGGGATCCCTCTCGCTGGAGTAGATGTAGATACCATTGCTCAACTTGAAGATCGGGAACAATTTTACTCTGTATTACAAAGCATAGATGTACCGCACATTCCAGGGGAAATGTGCCATACGATGAGCGAAGCGCTTGAAGCAGCAAGTTCATATGAGTATCCGCTGCTTTGCCGTCCATCGTACGTCATTGGCGGCCAGGGTATGGTAAAGGTAGAAAATGAACAGCAATTAAAATCAGCTCTAGAGGAAACAGATGAGCGGCACTATCCAATAGTCCTCGATCAGTTTATGACGGGAAGCGAAGCGGAAATTGATCTTGTTGCGGATGGAGAGAACGTATTTATTCCGGAAATCATGGAGCATGTAGAGCCGGCAGGCGTTCACTCAGGTGACAGCATGGCACTTTTCCCGGCTCAAAACCTCCCACCTGCTGTTAAAGCTACTCTTAGGGATTATGCACAAAAAATTGTACAAAAGGTGAACTATAAAGGATTAATGAACATTCAATTTTTAATATCAGAGGGAACGGTCTACGTCTTAGAAGTTAATCCGCGTGCCAGTCGTACGGTTCCAATCATTAGCAAAGTGTCTGACGTATCGATGGTCGATCTCGCTGTGAAAGTTCTTGTGACGGAGTCAGGGAACTCTCTTCAGGATGTTCCACAGCCGGTTATTCAAAAAGCAGCCGTAAAATATCCGTTATTTTCTTCTCATGCGCTTCCTGAACTCGACCATAAACTCGGTGCCAATATGCTTTCTACGGGGGAAGGAATGTGCCTTGCTGATACAGTAGAAGGAGCGATGGCTAAAGTATTTGAACATCTTCCTAATCTGTATGAGAAGGAGAATGTATGCTTAATCGAATCTAATAGCTTTGTGAAAGGAAAGTCGAGCGATTTAAATTTTATTGAATGGATTGAATTAAAAGAAGCTAAGGTTTATATGAACAATGGAAATACAGAGGAAGATTCACTAAAAAGAGTGCAAGCATTAAAAGCCGGGGTGACTGTATTTACACAAGTTACAACATTTAATGCTTACGTTGATTCACTAGCCCACAACCCTTATCAACCAACCCCGCTGCCTGGGAGTAAAGAAAAGGAGTGCGTGTAATGAACTTAATGGAAATGATGACAACTACTAACCACGCCTTAAAAGGTAAAGACGTATTGACATGGTTGGATTTTACTCAAAAGGACGTATCACAGCTGCTGGCGCAGGCACAAGATTTAAAAGAGAACCCGCACAACAGCATGTTAAGCGGAAAAACCTTAGGGATGATTTTTGAAAAATCCTCTACCCGCACACGAGTCTCCTTTGAAGTGGGAATGGTTCAGATGGGAGGGCATGCCCTGTATCTAAACAGTCGTGATATTCAAATCGGCCGCGGGGAAACGATTGCTGATACTGCCCAGGTGCTATCAGGCTACGTAGATGCAATTATGTACCGAACCACTTCCCATGAAAAGCTGGCAGAATTGGCTGAACATGCTTCAATACCAGTCATTAACGGACTTTGCGATATTTATCATCCATGTCAGGCACTAGCTGATGTATTTACGATCCTTGAGTTAAAAGGGCGTTTATGCGGTGTTAAAATTGTTTATATCGGTGATGGAAACAACGTCGCTCATTCGTTAATGATCTTATCTGCAATGATGGGGATGGAGGTTGTTGTCGCTTCTCCGAAAGGCTACGAACCGGACCCGGCGATCGTGAAAAAAGCAGAAGAGGTAGCCAAGGAGAACAGTGGATCTGTGCAAGTGGAGAATGATCCAGCTATAGCTGTCCGAGGAGCAGACGTCATTTATACAGATGTTTGGACCAGCATGGGGCAAGAAGCAGAAGCAGAAGAACGTTTAAAAGCTCTTGCTGATTATCAAGTGAATGATGACTTGCTTAAAATCGCAAAAGAGGATGTAAGCTTTTTACACTGCCTTCCTGCTCACAGAGAAGAAGAAGTGACGGCATCCGTGATCGACGGTGTTCATTCTGCAGTATTCCAGCAAGCGGAAAATAGACTGCACGTTCAAAAAGCGATCTTGCAATCTGTAATCGGGAACCCGAACTCATAACGTGCAATAGATAAATAATATGATGGAACGAGGCTGGGACCAAACTGAATAAGGCATTAAATAATCCGAACGATTTTATTTAAATCAGTTCGGTTTATTTTTGTGGCTCCGGGTACCAGGTACCGAAATCACACTTGGCACTTCACTCTTTTACAGCTTTTCGGTACCTGGTACCCTTATGCGGACTCGTTGTATTAAGAGCGTACTGGTCACTTAGTTTTACATAATTATGTCGATTAAAATCGGACGTGTATCTTTGGTCGTATCGTATGAAAAGAAAAATAGATCCAACCGTTCATTTTCCATAATTTAGGTTTTGTAAAAGCCCGAGGGGGAATGTTGGCATTGTAAGAAAAATTTGAGGAGGTTTTTAAAAGAGATGGGTATTACAGTGAGAGAAAGGTTAACCACTTCTGGCCTGGAGAGTTTACGAACGGCAGCAGTATTAGAGTTCACAGAAGAAGTGTTCGAGTCAGGTAACTTTCGGTCTTTAGAAGTTCTTACTCCTGAACAGCAGCAGCTGTTTATTGTGAATCGAAATGACCGCACCCTTACGATTCTAAGTGTTGATGCAAAGATGAATGTGACGAAAGAAACCTTGTTTATAGAACAAATCATCTCGATGAAGGAATATTTTGAGAACTACAGCCTGGTGGACAATACCGCTCCTGGAAAAATTGAAATTGTATTTATGGGAGGACGTGTACTGGAAATTGAACCCCGTCTTTCACTTTTACATGAAGAAAATTATAAAGACCCTGAAATCTCCACTCAAATGCATGAAGACTTTGAATTATTTATCGCAGCCTTAAAAAGTACAGTAATATTGTAGGCAAAGATCTAATTACGATAGGCTGAGACTAAACTAATAAAGAATAAAAACATCCGAACGATTCTAATGATATTCGTTCGGATGTTTTTTGTTATCTACCACCGCTCTGCCAAAATACTTCGGTAATGATCTGTGTTTACAAATCTTCGTTTTTAAACATCACTGCATTATTTATGTCCAAGCCTTACTTTTAAGCAATTGTATTTTAGAAGGTTATTTGGTGTTTTTGTTGAATAGTAAAAATATATACCATTCATCGTTTATTGAAGGAAAGGTGACTTCTCGTGAATTATTTGTCCTTGCAATATTTTTTAAGTCTTGCGTATCATTTAAATTTCAGCAAGGCTGCTGCAGCTTTACATATATCCCAACCAGGACTGAGCCGGCAGATCTCCATATTAGAAAAAGAACTGAATGTAAAACTGTTAAAACGTTCGACGAGAAAAGTTTCTTTAACGAGGGAAGGCGAGTTTCTCTATCAGCAGCTTGCTCCTCCTTTTAACAGCATTCAAAACAGCGTCAATGAACTACGACAAAACGGAGCTGCCGCTCAAATGACAATTAAAATAGCAACGGTACCTTCAGCAGCGAGTCACATTGTTCCGTTTTTGCTCAAAGAGTTAAAAACAAGGTTTCCTAAGCTTAGTTTTTTTATTAAAGAAACCACTTCGGTTCATGCAGCCAAATTGGTTCAAAATGGGGAGTATCATCTGGCTTTCATTCGTACCCCGATTGACATTAAAGAAACTATACAACCTCCATTACAGTGGAAAGAATTTAAAAGGAGCCAGATAAAGCTTGCCGTCTCCAGTACGCATCCTTATGCTTCATTTGGATCCGTGGCATTAGAGAGTTGTGCAGAGGAAACGTTTTTTCATTTTGATCCCGAACATTCACCAGCGCTATATTCGTTAGTGGAACATGCTTGTCTTTCAGCAGGTTTTGTCCCAAAAACGATAGGCGCAGGTCCCGAAATTTTAACACTTGCCAATTTAATGAAAGAGAATATTGGAATCACAATCCTGCCGGAAGATATGATTGAATTACTAGATGACCGTAATATCGTTGGGCTGGATTTAAAAGATATCCATTTATTCAGCTCGATCTCCTTGATTTGGCATAAAGAGAATGAGCGCCAAGTCACGGAAGAAGCTCTTTCTATACTGGAAATGGTGGAAGTGTAAACAAAACCACAGTTGCATCATGCTAGATGCAACTGTGGTTATTTTACTTTTGAAATTTTTTTGCGGGAAGGTCTTCTGGTGGTCCATTACCAGGTGTTTCTTCCGGCGGCCCATTTCCAGGACCTTTACCAGGAATATCGCCAGGAGGCCCTTTGCCAGGCTTAATCGGTTTATTTGATTCAACGACTGCACTTCCTCCTCCGCGTCTTACTTCTTCGGCAGTAGGAGTTACCTTTCCGTTATTGTGAAAGGCTATACCGGTAGCAGCACCAATTCCCTGCTCGGCAGTTACTGCGGAGAACCGATGGCCCATTGTTTCCCAGACATTTTTCATTGAATCAAACTCGTCATTCCAGTAATTCTCTTCGTATTCAGCTCTGCTGTTAAAATTGTTACGCTGACTGACTCTCGGTTCTGCAAAAGCTTCAGGGAGAGTCATGTCAAAGTCTAAATAACTTATCATTATTTGTGAAACGGTTGTGAGTATTGTGTCACTTCCCGGTGCTCCAAGTGTCAGCACAGGTTTTCCTTCATTCATTACTAAAGTCGGGGACATACTGCTTAATGAACGCATACCCGGCTTCGGATAGTTAGGGTGTGAAGCATCCTCTGTCGGAATACGTCCGTAGAGCGCATTGTTTAATAAGAAACCATGTTCTGGTACAACCATGCCGTTGCCTCCTATAGAAACAATCGTGGTTGTATAGCTTGCTATGTTTCCATCACGATCTGAGACAGAGGCATGGATAGTAGACTCATCTGCTTCTACGCTTTGTTCTCGATCTTCTGCTAATCGTTCTTGTTCTTGCTCAATATATGCTTCTTCCTCTTCAATTGTAGTGGAGGTGTTTGAAGATGATGAATTAAACGTTTGAGTCTCAGCTTCTGCTGGTTCTACGGGTTCCTCTCCATCGTCCCATTCCTCAACGGCTGCATTATCTAAAAAGAAATCAATCTCAGAGTCTGGTTCAAAGTTAATACCACTTATCAATAGTTTTCCTTCTGAATAAGAAAGTTGGTCGTTTTCTGACATAGAGTGAACGGCAAGCCACTCTTCAGGCTCCTCTTCATTTTTTTTCCAAATCCCGACTTTTAGTTGGTCTTCGTCTACTACAAAACGCAGGTTGTGCCAATCTGTAGTAAGAGGGAAATCAAAACGATCTAATGTGGAGAAGCTGGAATTTTTCGATCGAAGCAGAACAATCTCTTCTGTTTCTGTATTTATTTCAAGTCCGTATCCGTTCTCAGGAATAGAACTCCCAGACCTCCAGACATCCCCTTGAAGCCAAAGCCGTAGCCGCTGGTCGTTACCAATTTCAGAAGCTCTGAAAGACATTTTTAATTCAGGATTTTCAAAGGTATTCATGTTAGCTGTAGCACGCCCGTAGGCACTGCCTCTTCCGTCTTTTCTTTCATTTAAAGAAAGTTTTCCTGTATTATTCTTAAGGGTAAGAGAGGAATCATCTGGACTGCTCTGCGGACCTGTATCGAGTCGGTGAAACTTTTCCTTATTCCAAGCACTCCCATCTTCTCCATCGAAGTTATAGGAGAAAGCTGTTTTCTGCACGGGTTTCTCTGGCTTGCGTTTCGGGTTTTCTTCGTATGGCCATGGATTTCCCGGTGCGATCTGACCGTGAGAAGCTCTATCATCTTCGATCTTGTAATTTCTTTCTTCAGCAAATCCATTTGAAAGCATTCCTTTTGTTGGAACCTCAGCCATGTCAGGGTCCCCTATATATTCACGGCGGTCTGCAATAGAAAGGCGTGTAGCTTCCATGAAGTAATGATAGGCTTCCGTTTTTGACAAATTGCTAAGATCGTATTGGTCTAAAATATTAAATGTTTCTCCAATCGTAATACCACCGCTTGAAGACGGGGGCACACCATAGATGTCAAACTCTCCATAATCGGATTTTGTCGCTTGGTATGTTTTCGTTGTGTAATCTGCTAGATCTTCTGACGTAATATCACCTTCAATGACCTTCTCTTCTTCCCAAAGGGAACTAACTGCGGAGAAATCAGGATTCTCTACAAGAGGAGGGCTATTGATGGTGTTAATAATCTCATCTGCCAGCTGTCCTTCATAGAACGCTGTACTGCCGCCTTCTCCGATCGTACGGTATGTATCAGCCAAGTCTTCGTTCGTTAAAATATCCCCTGGTGCAGGGGGATTGTTTGCTTCATCTAAAAACAGTTCTCGTGTCGAAGAAAATAACCTGAATCGCTCCACATTTTCTTCAACTTCTCTCGCAAAATTAGCATCCACTTCAAAGCCTTCTTCAGCTATCCTTATGGCCGGGGCCAAAACTTCTTGAAGGGTCATCGTGCCAAAGGAATCTAAAGCTTCTTCCCAATTTTTTACGGTTCCAGGTACAGAAAACGCAGCGCCGCTTGAGATGCGTTGAGCTGAAGGCGCAATCAACCCAGTCTCATTATCCATAAATGTTTCCTCGTGAAAAGACTGTGGTGAAATCGAACGACTGTCGATAGCGACGGGTTCTTCTTCATCCTCCATATGAATAAGCATCATACCACCGCCTCCAATACCGCCGGAAAATGGTCGGGTTACTCCCTGAGCTGCTGCGACTGCAACTGCAGCATCAACGGCGTTTCCGCCCTTTTCAAGAATCTCCATCCCGGCAGCTGAGGCATCTGGATCTTCTGAGGCCACGGCTCCACCATATCCTGTAACCGAAGAGTCCTGGTTTTTAAATTCAGCAGCGCCTACATAGGGGGGAGAAGCTATTGTAGAGGCTAATAGAAGAAGAATTACTGAGATTGGAAATCGTTTTATGCCTTTCAATAAAAGAATCCTCCTTTTTCGTAATATTCTTACATTTTATATGTTGGATAAAAGCAGGTTAAATACAAATAAGTTATATATTTATTTACTAAACTTATATAAATTAAAAGTCTTACATCAATAGAAGTGGCGATCGGTCTGATTGAAATGATTTAAACAGTTGAAGGACTCGCAAGTAATCCTAAAGTACTGTTTATTTTTCGAATAGAAAGAAGTGGATGTAAGAAAATTCATGGTAGTATGGAAAGGAATCAGCAAATTCGGGTATTGTTTGAAAGAGTGAATATACGAGCTAAAGGGGTGTATAGTCATGAAACAAATTATTGCTCTTGGTGGGGGAGGATTCCTAACGGAGTCTGATAATATATTATTAGACCAATACATACTCGAGCAGGCGAATAAGCGTAAACCTAAGATCTGCTTTATCCCGACAGCAAGCGGTGATTCAGACGATTTCATTAAGAGATTTTATCGTACTTTTGAAAAACAACATTGCATCCCCTCCCATTTATCGTTGTTTAAACCACCAACCCGTGACTTAAAAGGATTTATTTTAGATAAGGATATTATTTATGTAGGAGGGGGCAATACAAAAAATCTTTTAGTGCTTTGGAAGGAATGGGGGTTGGATTCCATTTTAAAAAATGCGTGGAATCAAGGAATTATCCTGTCGGGTGTAAGCGCAGGTTCGATTTGCTGGTTTGAAGAAGGGGTTACGGACTCCTATGGAGATGGGCTTGAACCTCTATCATGTTTAGGGTTATTAAAAGGGAGTAACTGTCCTCATTACGACGGTGAACCTGAGAGGCGTCCGTCCTACACTACATTAGTTCATGAAGGAAAACTACAGCCTGGCATTGCAGCAGATGATGGGGCAGCTATACATTATATTGATCAGGAAATAAAGAGAATTGTAAGTTCGCGTCCTAACGCTCGGGCTTATCATGTTTCCTTTCATAAGGTAGTGAATGAAAATGAACTTCCCGTCACCTATTTAGGTAGAACATAATGAGGCTGTACCTAATTAAATTATTGTGTCAAAAACCGAAAAAATTGAATTGCGGAAAGCTAAGTATTTTGAAGGAGTGATGGTGAAAGTTCTTTCTTGAACATTAATCAACCGAACGGATTTCAATAGAATCGTTCGGATGATTGTATGCGTAATTCAGGTATATCGCAGATTTATTATGTTGGATCATTACTTTCATTCAGTGGAAGTTCAATTACAAATTCATCCTTCCCTGGATAGTCTTCAGTATCGTAATAATTATAGTTATCCATGTAGGGGGAATAGGTCTTCACATAAATTTTGTTTTCTTCTGGACTTACATGCAGTAAGCGCATATATCCTTGGCCGCCATCCGGTCCTCCTTGATAATTAGCAAATAGTTGGTGAACGCTGCGGTCTGGCATGCCGTCACCATTATCATCAATCGTGTCGACCCTTGAGGCTGTACCGTAATAGTGACCACTGAGAGTAACAGCTACATTTTCATTAGGTGTAATAACTTGTTCAAATAGTTTTTCCCCGAGTCGGCTCCGTTTTCCATTTGGTAATAAATATTGATGGAGGTTAAGAAAAGCTGTATGCTCCGGGTATTTCTGTAATACTTTATTGACCCAGTCAATTTCTTCTTGGTCAATTCCCCAGCTCATGTATATCATAATAAAATTATTGCCATTAACGTTTAATATATCATAGTGTCCTCGATTGTTTTTATACGAACCACCATAGTAAGAGTGATTCTCAAATTGGGATTGTCCAAAATACTTCGAAAATGTACTATAGTCTTTGTTTTTTAAATCGATATCATGGTTACCTGCCAACATTCCATATGGTATGTCTTCATTTTCCAGTACATTCATTGAGTCAGCGGCATGCTTCCATTGAGTTTCATCGTCCCAATTGTGGACGATATCGCCAGTATGAATGACATAAGGGATGGAAAGTTCGTTTTTCTTCTCTGCAATCCAGTTCACCATGGCTTTATAAATGTGCGGATTCCGTTTTGAGTAATACTGCGTATCTGACATCCAGACAAACGTATAGTCATCATCCGTTTGTTTCTCAAGCGGCTGGTTAACCATTTGATAGCTTCCGTTTGCTGGTTTATGAGCAGTATCCGGGAGGGAAGGGGCGGAGGCAACGTTGACCATTAAGAAATTGAAAATAAAGACAACAATACAGAGTGCAGCGGTCATCACAATTCTTGATTTCTTACCCACTTCTATCCCTCCAGTTTAAGTAGTGTTCTTGTTGTTAAATGTGGTAAGTTGCACTTCATTTTCATTTCATTGAAATAATGGAAATGCTTAATCTGTAGTTTTTCTTTTTGTAAGGTTTCTTATGCGAAGTCAGATAAATTATTAGACAGATAAGAGTTTAGGTGATCGGGGAGTTAACTGTGCGATAAGCCTTCTTGTTATTTTGGCAGGAATGTGTTCTAATAATGACTAATAAAATAATTCAAATTCTTCACTAGGGGAGCCGCAACTCGGCTGAGAAAAGCAGGAAGCTTTGACTCTTATAACCTGATCTAGATCATACTAGCGTAGGGAAGTGAAGCGGGCAGTCACTCTACATACCATTTGAAATTCTTATGAAAAAGCTCGCTCCTTCTTTTCAGGAGCGGGCTTTTTTCGTGAAAAAAGGAGTTTTTATATGAATAATGAGTTATCACAATTACTGCAGGAAGTGAACAGAAGGGAAGACGAGCTGCTGCGATTATTAACTGATTTGGTAGCATATCCAACTTTAAGTCCACCTGCGCGAAATGCTGAGAGTGCACAAGAGTATGTCGTTCATCAATTGAAAGAACTCGATTTTACGATTGATTCCTGGGACCTTTACCCTGGAGATCCAATCGTGGTAGGTACGAAGAGGGGCAGACAGGAGAGTCAAGCCAAAAGTCTCATCATCAATGGCCATCTTGATGTAGCAGCTATCGAAAAGAATGAGAACTGGGCGTATGACCCGTTTGAATGTAAAGTGACGAAAGATAAAGTATTTGGACGCGGAGTAGCCGATATGAAAGGTGGGATGGCCGGGGTTCTGTTTGCTATGAAGCTGCTTCACGAAAGGGGAATTGAACCTAATGGAAATATTTATTTCCAATCTGTCGTTGGCGAGGAAGTGGGAGAAGCCGGGACTAAGTCTTGTTGCGAAAGAGGCTATCAGGCTGATTTAGCTGTGGTCGTAGATACAAGTGATTGTAATATTCAAGGGCAGGGAGGCGTAATTACAGGATGGATAACCGTTGAAAGTCCTCACACGTTTCATGATGCAAGCAGACGTTCTATGACCCACGCTGGCGGGGGACTGCATGGGGCGAGTGCGATTGAAAAAATGATGAAAGTGATTAATACTTTGCAGGATCTTGAAAAGCACTGGGCGATAACTAAATCTAGTCCCGGTTTTCCCCCGGGTTCAAACACGATCAACCCAGCCGTTATTGAAGGAGGACGGCACCCTGCATTCGTAGCAGATCGATGCAGACTATGGATTACGGTGCATTATTATCCTGAAGAACATTATGAGGAAGTGATCCGTGAAATTGAAGATTACATCACTTATGCAGCAAAAGCCGATCCCTGGTTAAAGGACCATCCCCCTCAATTTTCTTGGGGTGGCTCGTCAATGATTGAGGAGAAGGGGGAAATCTTTCCTGCCTTTTCAGTAGACACTAGTCATAACGGGGTTCAAAGGTTAGCTGAAGCTCATCATTTTATACATGACGTCCCGGTAAGCTATTCAATGTCTCCGACTGTAACAGATGGAGGATGGTTATCAGAAGCAGGCATTCCAACAGTTTTATACGGGCCGGGCACACTAGATCAAGCCCATGCTGTTAATGAATCACTTGAAAGGAAACAGCTTCTGCGATTTACGAAAACGATGATTGCTTTTTTATTTGACTGGTTTCAACATTTAGAAAGAAAGGATGAAACATAATGTTTACTGATAGACTTTACGAAAAAGCTAAGCCGATATGGGATCAGTATCTCGAACACCCTTTTGTGAAAGGTATTGGTGATGGAAGCTTAGAACTTGAAAAGTTTAAGTTCTTCATGAAACAGGATTATTTATATTTAATTGATTATTGCCGGGTTTTTGCTTTAGGAAGTGTAAAAGCAAATCAATTAAAAACGATGACGATGTTTGCGGAGATGCTGCATTCTACATTGAATGAGGAAATGGAACTTCATCGAAGATATGCAGAAAGAATTGGAATTGGCCGAGAAGAACTGGAACACACACAACCCTCTTCTACGCTTCTAGCCTACACAAGTTACATGCTGAACAAGGCGCAGCAGGGGTCAGAAGCGGAGGTTGCAGCCTGTGTACTAGCCTGTGCGTGGAGCTATAATGAAATAGGCTTAACATTGAATCAAAAAGAGGGAGCTAGTGAACATGAGTTCTACGGGGATTGGATTAAGATGTATGCATCAGATGAATTTACTGACCTTGCTGAAAATATGAAACAGCTTATGAACCAGCTTGCTGATGATAAGCCAGAACGGGAAAAAGCTCACCTTGAAGAAATTTTTCTTCATACGAGTAAATTTGAATACTTATTTTGGGAGATGGCAGAGACGATGAAAATGTGGAAGGATGATTCGGATTTTCACGAGTGACCTGGCATCCCTGCCATTCATTTTTAAAATGAAATAACATGAACAATGTGTGATAAAATTTAGAAAATGTTCGTGATTTCACCCATGAACCCTTGATTTTTCTTAAGGTATGACGCTAGAATAACTGTAAAGCAAAACGTTCAGGAGGGGTTACATCGTGTTTGGAGCACCGAATCAGAATTATGCTAAAACAATAATGTTATTAGGAGCAGGAGAACTAGGAAAAGAAGTAGTTTTAGAGGCTCAACGACTAGGGATAGAAACTATAGCCGTTGATCGTTATGATGGAGCACCTGCCATGCAGGTGGCTCATCGTTTTCACGTGACTGATATGCTCGACGGTGAAAAATTACGCGCGGTGATCGAACAGGAGAAACCAGATTTAATAGTTCCTGAAATAGAGGCCATTGCGACAGCAACACTGCTGGAATTAGAGCAGGAAGGATATAATGTCATCCCGACTGCTTACGCCACCCAACTGACGATGGATCGTGAAGGTATCCGACGTCTGGCAAGTGAAAAATTACAACTTCCGACAGCTAAATACGAGTTTGCCAACTCACTGGATGAACTAAAAGAGGCAGTTGCGACCATTGGTACCCCTTGTGTAATTAAACCAATTATGAGTTCTTCGGGAAAGGGGCAAAGCCTATGTCGAACAGAAGCAGATATGGAGCGTTCTTGGGAGGAAGCCATTAACAGTGGACGGGGAAACAACACCCGCGTAATTGTAGAAGAGTTTGTTCATTTTGATTCGGAAATTACGCTGTTAACAGTTCGGTCTTCAACGGGTACATTTTATTGCCCTCCGATTGGTCATCTTCAACAGGACGGAGATTATATCCAATCATGGCAGCCTCATGTAATGAGTGAGGAACACATAAAACAAGCAGAGTCAATTGCGAAAGAAGTTACCGATGAGATTGGTGGTTACGGGGTCTTTGGAGTAGAACTCTTTATTACTTCAGACGGGGTTTACTTTAGTGAAGTGTCTCCAAGACCGCACGATACAGGCATGGTAACATTAGTAACACAGGATTTATCAGAATTCGCGCTTCATGTGCGAGCGATTTTAGGATTACCGATTGAAGATGTAGAGCTTGTATCTGCAGGTGCAAGCTACGCAGTCAAGTCAATGATTGAGTCCAGGGACTATCAAATATCCGGTGTTGAAAAAGCTTTAGAAGTTCCACACACTCAGTTACGCTTATTTGGAAAGCCTTCTGCCAAGTTAGGCCGCCGCATGGCAGTGGTACTTAGTAAAGGTAATGATATTGAAAATGCTTGCAATCAGGCGAAGGATGCAGCATCCCGTATGGAAGTAGTAAATAGGGAGTATGCAGACAAAAATTAGTTGAACGGTTTAATAGAGCGGGCAGATCTGAGCGGACAGATTGGGCCCGTTTTTGTGTCTCTGTAATTTAGTTATAAAATACTTCTATAGGGGTAAATAACAATAGAAGAACAATTTCCTTTTAACAAGGGGTGTAAGTGTTCTATATGGAAGTTAATCGCAACAGATAATTTTTTCCTTACTGTGCGATGATATATTGATTTTTGTAGAAGAATAGAAGTGGGTATCACATGACAAACCAAACAAAGGAGATAAGATGATAAAGAATAAAGAAATAGGTTGGAATTATGATAACAGCTATTCTCGTCTTTCAGAGACATTTTTTGAAAGTATTGATCCATCCCCTGTAGATTCACCAAATTTAGTCATTTTTAATCACTCATTGGCCGAATCTTTAGGGTTGAATGCAACGCATCTGCAAAGTCAAGAAGGAGTAAACATGCTCGCTGGAAATGAGGTGCCAGAAGGTGCACGGCCGATTGCTCAGGCATATGCCGGCCATCAATTTGGAAATTTTACGATGCTGGGGGATGGACGTGCAGTGCTGATTGGCGAACAGATTACGCCCTCTGGTGAACGTTTTGATATTCAGCTTAAGGGGTCAGGGAGAACACCGTATTCTCGCGGGGGCGATGGCCGAGCATCCCTGGGACCGATGCTGCGTGAATATATCATTAGTGAAGCCATGCATGGCCTTCGTATTCCTACGAATCGGAGTCTCTCAGTAGTAACAACTGGAGAGTCTGTGAGGCGTGAAACCGAGCTGCCTGGGGCCGTTTTGACTCGTGTGGCTGCCAGCCATCTTCGTATAGGTACTTTTGAATATGTGGCAAGGTGGGGGAGTGTAGAAGAGCTTCGCACGCTTGCTGATTATGCAATTCATCGCCATTATCCTGATATTGAAGATAATGAGGAGCGCTATCTTGCTCTATTTGAAGAAGTGGTTAAGCGTCAAGCTTCACTGATTGCAAAATGGGAGCTTGTCGGCTTTATCCATGGGGTGATGAATACGGATAATATGACGATCAGTGGTGAAACCATTGATTATGGCCCGTGTGCTTTTATGGATGAATATGATCCGAAAACGGTATTCAGTTCCATTGATGTGCAGGGCCGATACGCTTATCAAAACCAGCCGCCGATTGGGCAATGGAACCTTGCTCGCTTTGCAGAAGCTCTATTGCCGCTGCTTCATGAAGAACAAGAAAAAGCGGTAGAGCTGGCCGTAGAAGCCCATTCGAAGTATGAGAAGCTCTATCATGATCACTGGATGGAAGGGATGAGAGATAAGTTAGGTATTCATAATGAAGAAGAACAGGACGAACCTTTAATTGAAGACCTTCTTCGTATTATGGAAAAGCATCGTGCTGACTTTACAAACACATTTCGTGCTTTAACTTTAGATAAACCTGAAAACACGCCAATGAAAGGCACGACTGAGTTTAGTAATTGGTATAATCAGTGGCAGGCGAGATTAAGTCGTCAGGATGCCTCAAAAGGTGAGGTTTCTCAATTGATGAAAAAATCGAATCCAGCGGTTATTCCTCGTAATCATCGCGTAGAGGAAGCACTTGAAGCTGCCGTAGCAAAAGAAGATTACAGTGTGATGGAACGGTTGATGAATGTACTATCAGATCCCTATGCGTATTCACCTGAGCAAGACGAATACGCTGAATTACCCGAGCCATCCGGTCAGCCGTATCGAACGTTTTGCGGCACTTGAGGAGAGAAGTACCTGTTCCTTTTAGGAAGCAGGTACTTTTTGTTCAAGGAGCCTGTTCATTTTTCAATAGGGTCTATTCTATTGGGAAGTTTTAGAAAAAACGGTGGAGGGTAATCTCTTTAATACGCTGCTATTTTTTGAGGAGGAAAAAGGAATGAGCAAAACGATTTTTATAACCGGCGCAGGCACAGGTTTAGGCAAAGGAACAGCGATCGGCTTAGCGAAAAAAGGCCACCGTGTGATTGCGGCTGTTGAAATTATTTCACAAATTACAAGTTTACGTGAAGCGGCTTCGGCAGAGGGTGTTGAATTAGAAGTCATTAAATTAGATATTAAGAGCAAGCGTGACCAACAATTGATTGACGAGTACGACTATGATGTCTTTGTAGCTAATGCAGCTATAGGCGAGGGCGGCCCGATTGCTGAAATTCCAGTCGACCGTGTTCGAGACGTTTATGAAACAAATGTATTTAGTACGCTTGAAAATGCTCAGATTGCTGCGAAGAAATTTGTAAATAAGAAACAAGGCAAAATTATTTTTCTAAGCTCAATTGTTGGCATCGTTGGTATGCCTTACTTGGGCGCCTATGTCTCTTCAAAGCATGCGATTGAAGCGATTGCGAAAACGATGAAAGCCGAGCTTGAAGAATTTGGTGTGCAGGTAGCTACGATTAACCCCGGACCGTTCGAAACCGGCTTTAATGATCGGATGTTTGAGGAGAAACATAAATGGTACGACGAAAATAAAAACTTTACGCCTAGAGAATCGATTGCAGAAACCGAGCAGATTCTTGACCAGCAGTATGATCCACAGAATATGATTGATAAGATGGTAGAAGTCATTGAAGCCGATCATCATGCTTTCCGTACAGCGTATCCTCAAGAAGCA
This sequence comes from Halobacillus sp. B23F22_1, assembly GCF_043497005.1. Taxonomy (NCBI): domain Bacteria; kingdom Bacillati; phylum Bacillota; class Bacilli; order Caryophanales; family Bacillaceae; genus Halobacillus; species Halobacillus sp. B23F22_1. The sequence continues at coordinate 427,078 of NZ_JBIEKE010000001.1, forward strand.
GAGGATATGATGAAAGAGGAAGAGAAGAAAAATTGGGAAGAAAAGGTATAAGCTGGTGACTAACACCCTTAGTAAAAGGACGAGGAAACGTCCTTTTACTAAGGTTTTTTTATGATGAATGAAAACAATGGATAAACAGATATCTTTTTTTCCTCGAGGGTATTTGAAATAATTCATATTGAACTAGTACAGAGGGGGACGTAAAATGAGTAATACAAATAGATCTACTGAACCATTATTTCAAACATTTACGAATAAAAAAATAAAACTGCCAAATCGCACAGTAATGGCACCAATGACCCGTGGATTCTCCCCTGAAGGGATTCCCGGAGATGATGTAGCAGCCTATTACCGGCGTCGAGCTGAAAACGGAGTAGGCTTGATTGTTACTGAAGGAACAGGGATTAATCACCCGGCTTCTGTATCAGGTGCTAGTATTCCAGTTTTTTATGGAGAAGACTCATTGAATGGATGGGCCAATGTGGTAGATCAAGTTCATAAAGCTGGCGGAAAAATTGTCCCACAGCTTTGGCATGTGGGGATGACCCGTGAAAAGGGAGATCTTCCAAATCCAGAAGCATTGCCTGTTGGACCATCTGGCCTGAACTTGGATGGAGAAAAAGTAACTGAGTCAATGACCGAGGAAGAGGTTGTTAAACTGGTGGAAGCTTACGCTCAAGGAGCAGCTGATGCAAAACGACTCGGTTTCGACGGGATTGAAATTCACGGAGCGCATGGTTATTTAATTGATCAGTTCTTCTGGGAAAAAACAAATCAGCGTAAAGATCGTTATGGAGGAGACATCGTTGGACGAACTCAATTTGCAGTTGAAGTGATCGAAGCGTGCCGACGGGAAGTAGGGCCTGATTTCCCAATTATTTTCCGATTTTCCCAATGGAAAATGAATGAATTCAAAGCTAAGCTTGCTGAAACGCCGGATGAATTGGAGCGGTTCCTGCAGCCTCTAGTAGAAGCAGGGGTAGATATTTTCCACTGTTCTACCCGTCGATTTTGGGAACCGGAATTCGAAGGTTCTGATTTGAATCTAGCAGGTTGGACAAAGAAACTAACGGGCAAGCCTGTAATTTCTGTCGGATCCGTTGGACTTGATGGAGAATTTACAAGCTTCTCCGGTGCTGACACAACCAGTTTAGATGGCCTTATTAAAAAGCTTGAGGAAGAGGAGTTTGACCTGGTAGCTATTGGACGTTCTTTATTAATGGATCCTGAGTGGGTAAAGAAAGTGGATGATGGCAGAGCCGATGATTTATTACCCTTCAATAAAGAAGCACTACAAAGGTTATACTAGATTTTAATAGGCTAACACCGGTAATCTATAAAAAGCAGGTATACCCCAGTTAACGTTATTGGCGGGCTGCCTGCTTTTTTATAAGTTGATTGGACGTTTGTTTAAGTTCGGACCCACCCAAAAGCATTTCTTAATTCCTCTTCAATCAACATCCAGGCTTCTTCAGCCTTTTGTTTCGGTCCTAAATGTGTAAAGGCATGGGAGCAGTTTTTAAACTCTTCATGACGGACTGGTACGCCTGCCTTCTTTAATTTCTCTGCATATCTTCCCGCCTCTGGGTTAAAAGCATCACACTTTCCAACAACGATTAGCGCATTGGCTACCCCTTCTACATTTTCAGCACATACGGGCGATGCGAAAGGATGCTCAGCTTTTTTTGGGTCTGGCACATAACATTTGTTTAAAAAGTTTGCCACCTGGGGGAATTTCGCTCGCCTCGGGTCGGGCTCTGGTTTGTCTGCATGGGGAGTGACGAAATCGAGCAGCGGATAGCAAAGTACCTGAAGGGCAGGTTGAGGTGCCCGTCGCTCTTTTAATAATAAGCAGAGAGCAGCTGCTATGTTAGCTCCTGAACTTTGCCCGCCCACAGCTATTCTTTCAGCATCGATGCCGAGAGAGCCGGCATTTGCTCTGAGCCATAGAATGAGTTCATAAGCCTGCTCAACAGGGTCTGGAAAAGAATGCTCCGGGGCCTTGGCGTAATCAACATTTACTACGACACTGCCAATGTGGTTTGCTAGCTGCCGGCAGTAGGGATCATCCATTTCTTTATCGTTCATAATAAAAGCTCCACCGTGAAAGTTCATATATGCGGGAAGTTTCTTATCAGAAGGTTCTAACGGATAATAGCAGGAAATGTATGTGTCTTTTATGCTTGTTTCGATCATGATTTCTTTAATTCCTTTTACTTCTTGGTGAGGTACCATAGGGGATTTTTTTTCCTGATTGGGTAAAAGGCGAAGTGATCTTGCAACAATATGAGTAAACATGGACATCCCTCTTTTTTATTTTACGTTTACCCCTTAACCTGACAATGTAATCAGAACTGCACCTTTGAATGTTTTTTGCGTTGGGGAGCAGAAAAAAGGGTACATGCATATCAAATACATAGATTTTGTGATAAAACTGAAAAAGTATGAGGTGAATCGAGATGTGGTTTATGATTGCGGCTGTTACAGTTACGCTTTTACTTTTTGGGAAGAGGGTTTCTTTTCCTATTCAAAAACAGAAAACCACAGGGTCGTATTCAATTATTATCCCTGCCCGAAATGAAGAAAAAAACTTGAAGCGGCTGCTTTCATCCATTCTTGACGAGGAAAATGAAGATAGAGAAGTGATCGTAGTGGATGATCAATCGGAGGATCGAACGCGAGAGACTGCCGAAGCCTATGGAGTAAAGGTCATAAGCAATCCTCCTTTGCCTGAAGATTGGATGGGAAAGTCGTGGGCGTGCTATAACGCTGCTAAAGAAGCTGAAGGTAATTCTTTAATATTTCTTGATGCGGATACGTGGTTCTCTCCCGGCGGTCCGAATAAGCTCATTCAATACTTAGAAACAAAGGGAGATGACGTTTTAATTACGGTTCATCCCTATCATTACATGAAATCTTTTTGGGAAAAGTTATCCTCTGTTTTTCATTTAGTGGTATTTGCTTCATCAGGAATTACCACGATCTTTAGAGATCAAATAGGTACAAGAGGAGGATTCGGTCCTTGCTTACTCATTAATGCTAACACCTATTGGGAATTGGAAGGTCATCACGCCATTCGCAGTGAAATTGTGGAACACCTTGCGCTGGCAAGACGCGCTGAATCAAAAGGTGTTAAAACGTATGCGTTTAGTGGCAAAAGGGTCGTCAATATGCGTATGTATGAAGCCAGCCTGAAAGTAGTTATAGATGGATGGTCGAAAAGTTTTGCCTCAGGAGCGAAAACCGCATCGCCGTGGATGACTGCAGCGAATATTGTTTGGATTACATCTATTATTTCTTACCTTATAAATGCGCCTAAAATAGGCTGGTGGGGTGTAGGTGGTTATCTTCTCCTTGCTTGCTGGCTTTACCGGGTCCTTCAGGATATTGGGAATTTCCGCTGGTATGATGCTCTTCTTTTTCCTTTGCATTTTACCTTTTTTGTTGTTGTATTTATATATTCGCTCTTGAAGACTTTTTTGTTTAAGCAAACGACATGGAAAGGCCGCAATATATCAGGAAAAAAGTAATGGATTCATTTCCTGTAAAAAAGTTGGAGAAAAACCGAGGCCACTGACTCACTTGAAATTAAACGAAAAGCGGTCTGCAGGGAAAATAAATTCCACACAGACCGCCTTATTAAATTTCTACTTTTCAAAGTCAGTGGCCTCGAATAAACGCGTGTTTTTCTACAGCTTATGCTCCTGAATATCTTCTTTATTTAAGTTGAGTGCGTTCGTTAACCTGCTCTTTTATTTTCTCCGGTTCAAATTCTTTTAGAGAGGAAGATTCAGGCGGAAAGGGTGTAAATTCCTCATGCCTTTTTAATTCGGGGTGAGTGTGTTTCCCTGAGGACTTATATCTTATATGAAACTCTTCTTGAAATTCAGGGACTTCTTGGGTTGGAGTAGACTGTTTCATACCAGATATCCATGTTTCGAAATTATAAGTTCCTCTATCAATAATTTCACAAAGATCTTCAAGGGATAAGGTTAATTCTGTTAAACAATCCAATCCATTCCTTAAAATAATACCTCTTTCTTTGGCTTTCTCAATAGAATGTTCCAACCTGTAAGGTGTATCTTGATAATGAAATTCAATAAAGCAGCTGCTGCGATCCCAATTAAAATTAAAGTCTTCAATCTTTAAACGCTTGATCACCCTTATTAGCTTTCTTTCGCAAATATATTGTTCTTTGTGCGGCATCCACTTGTATAAAGCGTTCTTAAACATACCTCTTTTAAGCATTTTATTCACCTTCCTGTTTTGTAATTAATTTGAGAGCCGTAACCTTATACTTAATGGTTTCTACAAAAAAATTAAAAACCCTGTTTTAATCGTTTTACAATTACTGATAATTTTTTGCAAATTGATCTATGATTCGACTTTTTACCAAACAAAAAGATCAGAGCTGATTTAGCTCTGATCTCCAGGCTGTGGCAAAAGGGGGGAATATAAGTTTATAGTTTGGTTCTTATAGTATGGAGAAAAGAAATAAGATAAAGCGCTGCTTACCGCAATGCAAGACGGAAAACTTCCTCGGTTACTGCGACCTGGGAGGATTCACGTCCCGCAGAAGCAGGCAATCCTTTCCTTTTATATTTAAAGCCATACTCTCGGAACCTTTGGAAAAGTAACTCTTAAACGTCACTGGTTTAGTGGTCATTTATCGAAAAAGAGCAAAGCTGATTTATTGTCGCTTATCGGGATAGGAAAGTGTTTTCGCACAAGTGCTGGTGACAGTTGCCTGCCAGAATTAATAGAAAATCTAAGGAGCGGGGCCCCTTCCACTCCTGCGGAAGAACGAGTGAGCCGAGATCACCGAGCGTGGGTTTCGCGAGGAAGCTCGGGCGCTCGTCCGCGGAAAGGGAAGGGGTCTTCGCTCCTGGCGGCAAAAAAGCTTGCGGAAAAACAGGGGTTTCTCCACAAGTTGAGCAAAGCTGATTTAGCTTTGCTTTTTTCGCGTAGTAGTATGCTTTATTAAATCTCTTCATAATAAGTATGAACGAAAGCAATGATGGTCCCAAGCGTCTGTCCTTTAAAGTCGTCTGATACAGACTCTCCGTTTGGGTGACTGTAATAAAAGGCTTTTACCCCTTCATTATAAGTAAACCCGAGAATCTTAAGTTTTTCTTGAAGCTCCCCAGGCAGTTCTGTTAAGCTGGTTTGCTCCGTAAAGTAGGCAGTGGGATACACCCAGACATCTACGTCAGTTACTCCAGTATGAACAACGAAAAGATCACGTTCATATTGAGAGATCCATTGTTCTTTAGAAAAGAGTGATACGCCTGAACTTTCCAAACCAGCAATGCCATCTAAATTAATCCCGAAGATTCCATTGATTAGAGACCTTATGTCTGGCCCAGAAATCTTTTGTCCAAATGATTGCATATATAAATCCATTACTTCTATTTTTGAAAGGTTCATGAGATACTCTTCATTCACTTTGGGTGAATGAAGCACTTTTTTTGACACCTTTCACAATTTCCTCCGGGTAACCGTTAGCATTGCCTGCTCCCAGATCAGACACAGCCTCCAAATCAATACCGTAGATTTGGTAGATGATACGGCGGCTTTCTGCAGGTGAGACCTTTTTTCCGTAATGATCTAAGTAACTGTCCATCACATCGACCTTACTCATCGTATTGATCGTCATGAGTGCTTCAGAGATAGAAAGAGGGCCTCGTGCCTTTTTTCTTAAGGTCTTATACACACCGTCTACAATTTCTCCTGGATATTTGGCGTCTTCTGCATTCTCTTGGGCCAGCTCATGCTTCCAGCTTGTCGCCTCAATTTCAATAGGTGTTGGGGATATTGCAAGCATTGCTCCAATTAGAAGAACCGCTGCCACCATGACTAGCGGCTTCTTACAATTTTCTAATAATAACTTCATCGTTCACCCTCCAATCATTTACATGAGGTTTTCGTCTGCAAGTAAGCTCTAAGGTTTATATCGGTCAAAACTCCTGGATGTGAAAGCTTATTAGATTATACGAGGGGTACAGACGAATTAAGAGGGTGTACAAAATCCTAAACAAAGAAAGATAATAAGAGATATCCTGCGGCAGCAACACCCGCAGCAATTAATGCAGGCTTTAACTTAAATTTTGCATACTCTATCGTATTTAAATTTAAAATGCCTGCAGATGTATTCGTGTCATCGCTTAAAGGAGAGGAAAAAGCACCGAATGTGCCGCTTGCGAATACGGCACCGATCGTAATAGGAAGTGAGCCTCCGGCTGTAACAGCAATGGATAGGGCAACCGGCATAAGAATCCCCCACGTGCCCCAGGCTGAGCCAATGAAATAAGATAACCCACATCCAACGACAAAAATCACGACAGCTACAAAGTTTCCGGGGATCCAATCGAACCACTTAGAGATGGTATCCGCAAACTCAAGGGCTTCAGTTCCTTTACTTAACCCCCACACCATTGCAAGTAAAAGAATAACGTTCATCATGTCGTTTCCACCGTCTATTAAACCATCCATCATGCGTTTTAAATGTTCTTTTTTGAACTTTAAATAGACGACAAACCAAACGATGGTGACGACAACCGCTAAAACCATGGCGTCTAATACACCATCATTAATTAAAGCCCCAAAACCAGACTTGCCATTTTCTACCCCTACTGCATACATAAAGATGAAGGTCAGGGCAATGACACTAAAGAGAGGAATGATTAAGTTCCATGGTTTAGCAGGCAGATCGCGCATTACGGCAGGGTGGCAGTCCTCCCATTGATCGTCTTCTTCCTCTTGTTTTTCTTCGGGTGTTTTTTCTTTATCATTCGCTGACTTTTTACTCTTATGGAAAAAACTCAAATAAAATCCAAGAATCAGCATAGCAAAGGCAAAAAAGTTAAAGGGAATACTTTGAAGGAAAAGGGTATAAGCATCTCCTGTCGCATCAGCTTGGTGTAAGGATAAATCAACCACTGAGGTCATGTACCCGACAAATGCTGTAGCAACAGGAATTAACACAACTAGTGGAGTAGCAGTGGTTTCAATAACGAAAGCGAGCTCTTGTTTAGCCATCGGAATTTTCTTGCGCATAGCCTTCATGACGGGGCCGATTGTAACAATTCGAAAGCTTGGAGCAGCAAAAGTACCTACGGAAGAAACCCATGTCAAAATAAAAGCTCCACGTTTATTTTCAATTCGTTCTGTGGCAGCTTTGACAAAACCTTTAATACCTCCTGACATTCGCACAAGGCCAATTAATGCAGAAAAAGCGTATAAGAAAATAATAATTTTTAAGTTGCTTTCATCCGATAATCCTTCCATTATGAACTGCAGCGTTTTGATCATTCCATTAAGCCAGTGGGGATCAACAAGGTATCCAGCGACAATTACTCCAAATAATAAACTGGGGATCACCTGTTTTGTCCAAATTGCGGCAATAATTACAACAATAAAAGGAATGATTGATATAAAGTCCATGTTGCCACCTCTTCCATAGCTCTTCTACTTCATTAGCTTGAGTGAAGAGGGGGAATAGTATGCATTTGAATAGTAAAAAAGCTAGAAGGATACCTTCTAGCCGTTTGGGTAGTCGCAGTATTCAATTATGGTACCCTCTGTATCCGCGGGGTTTAAATATATTAATCGTCTGCCGTGTTTATTCGTCCGACGCGTATCCTCCATGACTCGAATGCCTTGTTCTTTCACTTCACTAATAGCAGCATCTAAATCGTCTACCCGGTAGGCAATATGATGTACTCCCTTGCCTTTTTGCTTAATAAAGCGGGCGATAGGGGAAGTTGTATTATTGGTCGGACATAATAGTTCGGTGCGGTCACCTTCAACGTCTAAGATTGCAATTTCACTTTCCACACCTGGGGCTTCGCTGCGGTAACGGTCGATCATAGTGGCTCCTAAAACATGAATATAAAAGTCAACGGCTTCATCAATTTGACGCACAGCCACACCTATGTGATCGAGAGTTTTTTTCATAAAAACAGCTCCTTTTTAAAGTGAATTATTTTTCATTATAAAAGATTTCTATTATTTTTTGTTCGAAAAAGGTTGTAAAACGCTTTCATTATATTTATACTAAACTAAATCGATTTACTAAACCGATTTAGTATAAAGTTTGTAATGATTTGGGGTAGTAATTATGAAAACTGTGACAATGGCAGATGTAGCTAAGCAAGCAAACGTTTCCAAAAGTACCGTTTCTCAGTATTTAAATAAACGCTATGACTATATGGGGGAGAAGACGAAACTTAGAATTGAAGAAGCTATCAAAGAACTTGGCTATCAGCCTAATATTGTAGCAAGAAGCCTAAAACAGAAATCGACAAAAACGATCGGTGTCATTGTGGCAAATATTCTGCACACTTTTTCTACGGAAGTGAGCAGAGCCATCGAAGATGTGTGCCACTCTTCGGACTTTCACACGATTATTTGTAACGCTGATGATGATCCTGCAAAAGAAAAAAAGTACATTGAAATGTTAAGAGCTAAGCAAGTTGACGGGCTAATCATTTTTCCAACAGGAAATAATCGAGATTTATATAAAAGAATGCTTGCCGAAAAATACCCGGTTGTATTCTTAGACCGGCCAGTAACAGACATACCTGTTTCCTCAGTAATGCTGAAAAACGAGAAAGCTGCTGTGCTGGCAGTCAATCACTTTTATGAGAAAGGCTGGCGAAGAATTGCTATGATCACTGCTTCAATAGCGGATAATGTCTCGCCGCGAGTTGAAAGGATAGAAGGATTCAGAAAAGCCCACCATTCTCTCGAATTGGATGTTATTGAAGAATATGTGAAGAGCGTGGAGCCTCATGAAGTGAAGGATACTCTTTTAGAAATGTGGCAAAAGGACAATCCTCCAGAGGCGATATTAGCGGGAAATGATCGAGTGTTAAGAGAGGTTTTAACATTTGTTAAAGAAACTAAGCTTTCGATTCCTGAAGACCTTTCTATAATTGGGATTGATGACGTCCCCTACGCTGATTTTTACAATCCGCCATTAACAACGGTAGCGCAGCCGACCTTTCAAATGGGGAAAAAAGCAGCTGAGGTCTTGCTTGATAAAATTCATAAAAAACAGCCAGAAGATGACCGCCCTGATGACCGGTTTGAACCTCAATTAATTCCACGTGCTTCTGTAGCAGTTAAAGGGGGAGATCAATAATGGATAGAGATGTAATAACGATCGGGGATGCAATGGTAACATTCAATCCTTCCCATCATGGGCCAATGCGTTTTGCGACATCATTTGAGCGCAAAGCAGGCGGAGCAGAATTCAATTTTGCAATTGGGTGTGCTCGTCTTGGGTTGAAGACGGAGTGGATCAGCAGACTAGGAAACGATGAATTTGGTAAATTTGTTCGTAATTTTGCACGTGGAGAAGGTATCGACGTAACGAATGTGAATTTGTTGGACGGCTATCCTACTTCATTAAATTTTAAAGAAATCAACGAGGACGGAAGCGGAAAGACCTTTTATTATCGAGAGAATTCCCCTACAAAAGCATTAACGGAAGCTTCTTTTACCGAACAAACATTTACTGACTGTAAACTGCTTCATATTAGCGGCGTATTTGCAGCGATAGATCCTAGTAAGAATATCCCGCTGTTAAAGAAAGCTGCTGCTTTGGCGAAAAATGCAGGGGCTATAGTTTCTCTGGACCCTAATATCCGTTTGAAGCTCTGGAGTAAACAACAAGCAAAGTCCAGCCTAACCGAGCTGTTAGATTATGTCGATGTACTGCTCACCGGTGATGAAGAAGCTGAGCTCTTATTTGATACTCATGATACTAAAAAAGTGATAGAAATCTGTAAATCCTACGGCATTTCAACCATTGCTATAAAAAAAGGGGAAAATGGAGCTGTGGCATATCATCAAGGAGAAACCATACAAGCGGATGCGATCCCTCCAAGTAAAGTAGTCGATACAGTAGGAGCAGGAGACGGATTTGACGCAGGTTTTGTTTATGGATTGCTGCAGCAGTGGCCGCTTGAGCGAATCCTGCAAATGGCTAATGTTATCGGGTCAATGGTCGTCAGTGTTACAGGAGATAATGAAGGCTTACCCGAACTTGAGAGTGTATTAATAAAGCTTGGAGAAAAGGAATTAATCGAGAGGTGAGAATATGAATCTTCAAATTGCGCTTGACCGGTTGTCGGAAGAAGAATGTTTGACGATTTTAAGTGAAACAAACGGGTACGTAGATTGGATTGAAGTCGGAACGGGTGTGATTAAAGAGTATGGAATGGAGATCGTACGCAAGGTTAGAAACCAATATCCGAACGCCACAATCGTAGCCGATATGAAAACGTGTGATGCAGGATCGCACGAAGCTGTACAGGCATTTGAAGCAGGGGCAGATATTACGACCGTGATGGCTTTTTCTGCAGATCAAACCATCGTAGATATGATTCATAAAGCAAAGGAATATAACGGTCGCGTTATGGTCGATCTGCTAAACGTAAAGGATCCGAAAAGAGTAGAACAGCTCAGTTCCTTAGGAATTGACCTGGTAAGTCTTCACTTTGGCAAAGACATGCAGCAAAACGGGGCACTGGACCATACTTTATTTGAACTTATAAAGGACTCCCCTCAATTAGAAGTTGCGGTTGCGGGTGGGATTAACCTTCAGTCATTACCTGCCATTATTTCACACCAACCGGACACCGTAATTGTAGGCAGTGCTATTACTAAAGAGAAATACCGTAGACAAGCAGCTAAACAAATGAAGGAGGTTATCCTTTCGTATGAAACAAACAATACACACAGTTAGTTATGAAGTGAGTCAAGTGCTTGCTAATGTAGACGAGGACCAAGCGGTAAAAGCAGCTCAATCGATTGAAAACGCGGAAAGAATTTTTGTTACAGGAGAAGGACGCTCTGGATTAATGGGTAAAGCTTTTGCCATGAGGTTGATGCATGCAGGATATGAAGTGTATGTTACAGGTGAAACGATCACTCCGAGTATTCATGAAGGAGATTTATTACTAGCGATCTCAGGTTCGGGTTCCACAGGATCAATTTGTCAATTTGCAGAAAAAGCTAAGGGTCAAGGTGCGGTAATCACAGCTGTCACTACGAATGCTGAATCACGGCTGGGAGAAGTTAGTGACCATGTGCTCGTAGTTCAAGCTGCTACGAAGAAGAGGCTCCCTGAAGAGCCTGAGACGATTCAGCCTCTTGGTAATCAATTCGACCAATCTCTTCATTTACTTTTGGATGCTGTGATTATTTATGCTGTTAATCAATCAAAGAAGACAAACAATGATGAAATGACGAACCGTCACGCAAATCTTGAATAGGAGGAATATAGCTATGCATCAATTAGAGCAAGCCAGAATCATTCCTGTAATACGAAAGGCAAACGAAGATAATATACTCCCTATTGCCGAATCTCTTTACGAGGGTGGCATAAAGATCATTGAAATAACAGCTGAAACACCAGGTGTTGAAGCATTAATAAGAAAAGTGAGAAATAGCAGTCTTGATATTTTGGTAGGCGCAGGAACTGTGTTAGATCCAGAAACAGCAAAATCTGTTATTGGGGCTGGTGCACAGTTTCTCGTCTCCCCAACTTTAAATAAGAGCGCCATCCAAATGGCTAACCGCTACGGCATACCTTTTGTCTGCGGAGCTCTGACACCTACTGAAGTGTTAACAGCATTTGAAGCAGGAGCGAAGATGGTTAAAGTTTTTCCTGCGGGCTCAATGGGACCAGACTATATTAAGAATATACGTGGTCCGCTGCCGCAAATCCCGATTATGGCTACAGGAGGTATTCACTTAGATAACCTAGAGGAGTACTTTAATGCCGGAGTGCAGGCTGTCGGTATAGGGAGTCAGCTTGTAGCAGCAGATCAATTAACATCGGATGAAGATTATCAAAGGTTAACGATAGAAGCTGAACGTTATATTCAAAAAACCATTAAGTTTTCCTTTTTATGAAAGCGTGTTCAACAAGTGGAGGAGGGAGTTTACATGAAAAAAACGGTTTGGCTGGTCATTATCTTGGCTTTGCTCGTTCTTAGTGGCTGCAGTCATGCTGCAGGAGGTCCGGATGATGACGATGGAAAGATTAAGATTATTGCTGCTCATAATCAGACTTCTCCTGAGAATCCGTACCAATTCGGCATGAAAGAGTTTAAGCGTGTGGCCGAAAAAGAATCAAACGGGGATATAGAAGTAGAGGTTCATGCAGGTACTCTAGGTACTAGTGAATCAGAATTAGTAGAGAAGCTTAAGCTCGGAGGAGCGGATCTTGTGCTCGTTTCTCCAGGATTTATGTCTCAAACAGGAATTAGAGAAATAGACTTATTCGCAATGCCTTACATTTTCGAGGATTATGAGCATTGGGAACAAGTGGTTGACGGTGAAGTAGGGGAAGAAGTAGCACAGTCCATTCAAGAAAAATCAGACGGTGATTTTAAAATGATGGGATATTGGAGCGCAGGTGTTCGTCATTACTATGGTGGAAAACCTTTAGAGTCGATAGATGATTTAAAAGGAATGAAGTACCGTACCCAAACTTCCGGAGCCATTGCTGAATACTGGGAAGCCGCAGGAGCCGTTCCAACGAATGTTTCTTGGGGTGAACTGTATCAAGGTCTGCAGCAAGGGATCGTGGATTCATCTGAAAACTCATATCCTTACTTTGTTCAGCAAAACCACCATAAGACAAAAAACGGAAAATATATTACTGAAACTGCACATGATTACACCACACGTTTCTTGCTCATGAACGGAAATAAGTTTGATGAATACACCGAAGAACAGCAGGAGATTGTATTACAAGCAGCAGAAGCAGCTGTAGAAGAAGAACGCAGAGTAGACATGGAACAAGAAGAAGAGTACAAAGAGTTAGCCATTGATGAAGGGGCTGAAGTAAATGAAATCGACCGTGAACCGTTCATCGAATTAGCAGAACCTTATCAAGAAAAATTGGCAGAGGATATTGGACCTGGTGCTGTTAAACTTCTAACAGAAATAAAGGATTTAAAAGATTCACCATGATTGTAACAAATGGACGCTTTTAAGGAGGAGAGCAGGGTGTTTATTAAACTACTGGAACGTACTCAACTAGCTGTAGGAATACTGTTCCTCATCGTATTTTTTGTCACCATTGTGATACAAGTACTGACTAGATTCATGGGGGTCTCTGCGATTTGGACCGAAGAAGTAGCGACCTACTCATTTATTTGGTCGGTTTTTATGGGAGCGGCCGTAATGCTTAATAAGAGAGATCATTTTCAGTTTGATTTGCTCCTTAATAAGCTGAAAGGAAAAAAGAAGAAGTCACTATATTTGTTTAATGACAGCATCTTATTGCTATTTACTGTAACGCTATTTATTTTAGGCATAATGGTGGTAAATAGTTTTTGGAACTTTAGGTGGGAATCACTCCCTGAAATGAAGATGGGATATGTATGGCTTTCTATACCAACCATGGCAGGAACGATGGTCATTTATACAATTGCTCATATGCTTAACAACGTGAAAACATTTAATAGAGAGGAGTCTGCCTGATGATTGGTCTGGTATTGGTGGGGCTGTTTATTTTATTAATGATATTAGGGATCCCTATCGCCTTTGTTATAGGAATCGTAGCTTTGCTGGGATTTATGAATATTCCATACACCCCCGAAGCTTTAATGCCTGTGAAAATGTTAAACGGTTTAGACTCCTTTGTTCTATTATCTGTACCGCTGTTTATATTGGCAGCTAACCTAATGAACAGCGGACAGATTTCTCAAAAATTAATAGATTTTGCTCTTTCGGTTGTAGGACATATAAGAGGGGGATTGGCTCATGCCAACATTCTAGTATCCATGTTATTTGCCGGTATATCAGGAGCGGCACAGGCAGACACGGCTGGTGTAGGAAAAATTCTAATCCCTAATATGAAGAAACAAGGGTATGATAATGCCACTGCTGTCGGAGTAACGGCAGCTTCATCCACTATAGGGGTCATTATTCCGCCGAGTATTCCCATGATTATTTTTGCAGGATTAACAAATGTTTCAGTAGGAGCATTGTTTCTTGTAGGAATTATTCCAGGAGTGTTGATTGGCGGGGGAATGATGGTATTGATTTATATATTGGCTAAGAAACGAAATTATCCAGTATATCAACGAGCTTCTTTCCGTAATTTTATAAAACAATTTCTTGATGTCATACCGGCTTTATTTACGCCGATTATTCTAATCGGCGGTGTTGTATCGGGGATATTCACTGCTACAGAAGCAGCAGCTTTTGCCTCAATATACACAATAATAATTGGAATGTTTTATTATAAGACATTAAAAATTAAGCATTTTTCTAAGATTTTAGTAGATACGCTTACGTTAAGCTCCTTGTCTTTATTCGCACTTGCAGCAGCAAATGCCCTTGGTGAGTTGATGAGTTACTATCAACTTGCTTCGTGGACAGAGCAGTTTTTTGCTAGTTCGGTAGATAGTAAGTGGATTTTTCTACTGATTATCATTGCTTTCTTCCTTTTTGTGGGCGCCTTTATGGATGCAATTCCAGCAATGATTTTATTTGTGCCTGTCATCTTACCCGTAGCTGAGAGCTTCGGAGTGGACCCTCTTCTATTAGGCATTATTACGATCATGACATTAGCAATTGGGTTAGTGACGCCTCCTTATGGATTATGTCTGCTTCTAGCTGCGAAAATTGGCAAGCTGCCAATCGAACGATCATTTGGCGCTGTAATGCCTTATATAGCTATTGTTTTAGTCGTATTAGCCGTTATTTCATTTATTCCTGGAGTAGCATTCTATATTCCTGAGATGCTGAGTCCAGGTATGTTTTAGATAAAGCAGCCAAGGGACGTATCGTCCCTTGGCTGCTTTACGTCTCTTTACTCCTGTAGTCATTATGATAGCCTGATAGGAGATGTTTTCCATATTTAGTAACAGGAGTGAACGAGTTGTTAAAAATTCTACTACTAGCTTTAATGCTCATAGGATTGTTTAGTTTGTTTAATAGGGAGAGGCCAAAGCTGAAGTACTCAGCTTACTTTTACTTTATCTCGCTATCGATGGTATTTATGACAGGATTGTTTTATATATCTGCCAGTTACCAGCTATATGATCGTCCTATGGAAGGCGGTTTTTCAGCTCTCTTTGAGTGGGTGCTCATTTTTGGTTATGCTTTTATAATCCCAACGATCCTCTTCTTGTTTTATAAACTTTATAAGTGGAAGCCGGATTTAAAAAACCTTTTCGTTATTAAAGGAGCAATCGTGATTACGATTGCGGGGTGCGGCTACGTTTCATTACTCATCTTTATCCTTTCTTTTTATGGGTTTGCGCCTTGAAAAGAAGAGGAGTTTGTTTAATCGTGACGAATTAGTTAGAGAGTAAATTCGATGATTGGAGGAAATGTTATGTCTTTCCTTGAAAGATCAGTAATTATTAAGAAACCGTTAGAAGAAGTTTTTCAAATCGCAACAGACTTTACAAAAAGTCCTAAAATCATGGATGCGGTTGTCGAAGTTAAACCTTTAACAGATGGCCCTGTACGTAAAGGCTATCAATTTAGAGAAGTGCGGGAAATTCGAGGGAGAAAGGCAGCCTCTACGATAGAAATTACCGATTTCGAGCAAAATAAATCCTATACTGCAAGCAGTGAACAGAACGGACTCGATCTCCGATACCACTACACCTTCGTAGAAACGACAGAGGGGACGAAGGTTGAATTTGTAGGAGAATTGTTTACGAAAGGGATTCGCAACAAGCTGGCTCAGCCACTGATTAAGAAAATTATTAAAAAAGAAGATGAAAATCATTTACATCTCTTAAAAGAGTTTATAGAGCAAGAGAGTGACAGTGGCAACTACTGAAAGAGAAATGTTATAATAAAAGAACGGTAATGTGCGGAAACAGGTCTCGCTTTGAAAGGGGACCTCTTTTTTATTAATCGTCACCTTACGAGAAGGAGATTAAAAATAATGACTAACAACAATACACCTGCATGGCTGCAAGAAATGCTGCCATTTGCTAAAACAGCTTGGAAGCAATCGCAATTCTCCCAGCCGACCACGATTCAAAATGAAAGTATTCCTTACGTGCTGAAGGGCAGAGATGTCATTGCAGAAGCACCTACGGGAAGCGGGAAGACCCTTGCTTATCTGCTGCCCATGCTACAAAGCATTGATACTAAGAAAAAACACACCCAGGTACTTATCCTCGCCTCTTCTCATGAACTTGTCATGCAGATTCATCAAGAAGTACAAACTTGGTCGAAAGACAGTGGAGTTCAAAGTGCGACGCTAATTGGCGGAGCAAATGTAAAACGTCAAATCGAAAAATTAAAGAAGAAACCTCAGCTTGTTATTGGGACCCCGGGACGGGTGTACGAGCTGATGCAAAAGAAAAAATTAAAGGCTCATGAAATTAAAACGATCGTTTTAGATGAGGCGGACCAGCTTCTCGTACCAGAGCACATAAAAATGGTGCAAAATATTATTAAAAGCACCTTGAAAGAACGCCAGATCTTGTTGTATTCCGCAACTTTGCCTGAAGAGGTAGAGAAGACAGCTTCCGAATTTATGAAGTCGCCGGAAATTGTACGGGTTAAGGAAGAAGCACAGAAACCGGAAGTCGAGCATTTGTATATACCTTGTGAAGATCGTGAAAAGGTGGAAGTATTAAGAAAATTAGCACACACGGATCATTTTAAAGGACTAGCGTTTATGCGCGATATTGGCAATTTAAACGTATATGCAGAAAAGCTTCGATTTAAAGGAATTGAGCTTGAAGTTCTTCATAGTGATGCTAAAAAAGAACAGCGTGCGAAAGCTTTAAGAGGATATCGTAACGGGGAGTATAATCTGCTCCTTGCGACGGATGTAGCGGCAAGGGGAATTGATATCCCGGATATTACCTGCATTGTTAACTTTGATGTTCCTAAAGACTTTTCAGCGTATGTTCACCGGGCAGGCAGAACAGCAAGAGTTGGTTCCTCTTCAGGAGTCGTGATATCTCTTGTTAATCCTGTGGAAGAAAAAAGATTAAAGAAAATTGCACGTGACCATGATTTTCATTTAAAGAAAGGTGAAGTCATCAAAGGCAAACTGCGGTACCGCTAAACGAATCTCTTTATCATTAGAATAGTCAAAATACGAAGTCTCCTCAGGAAAGAGGTCTTAGCTGAGACTGTCGTGAAGTATTCACTCTGTAAATTCTTTTAAACATGAATCATCCGAACTGATTTCAACAGAATCGTTCGGATGATTTTATGTTTTTATTTAGTTCTCAAGCCTGTAATTGTTTTAGATACAGGGTCGAAAGGGAATAGTAGAAATAATTGGTGGCAGTACCATAAGTTTTTATCATAAAATGAATGGAAATCCTCTAGACGTCAATCAGTGGAAATGAAATACTGAATGGTACCAAGCATGAAGGAGTGGACTTGTATGCTTAAAAAATATGTACTTGTCTTTATTGGTGTGTTGTTTATGGTATCTGTTGCCACTCCCGCATTAGCTGAGCAAATGTGGAAGAAAGAAAATGAGGGCACAGCGACGTTCGATAAATGGTCGATGCAAATAAAGGATTGGTTAGCCGAAAAAGATGTGACGGTGGAAGAATTCGAGTCTAACTTGAAAAGTTTATTTAATCCTCAAGAGCTCCCAGCAAATGAAGATGGGCAGCCGAAACAAAGAGAGCTGAATGAACAGCTGAAAGAGGAAGAAAATATTCAAGATGAGCAAGAAGACACCTCGGAAAGTTCTTTAGAGGATGAAGACCCTTCTCAATTTGAAAAAGAAGTGGTGGAGTTAGTCAATGAAGAACGTGCCAAAGAGGATCTGGACCCGCTGGAAATGTACGGTCGATTAAGTGATTTAGCTCGTCTTAAATCCCAAGATATGGCGGATAATGATTACTTTGATCATACATCCCCTACCTACGGCTCTCCTTTTGAAATGATGGATCAGTATGACTTTACCTATTGGTCAGCAGGTGAGAATATTGCTGCGGGACAACGCAGTCCTGAGCAAGTCGTTGAAGGATGGATGAACAGCCCTGGTCACCGCGAAAACATAATGAAAGAAGACTTCACTCATATTGGAGTCGGTTATGTAGAAGAGAGCGGCGATCGATACGGCACGTATTGGACTCAAATGTTCATGACTCCAAGAGGCTAAACTCATAAAAAAGACAGACTTAGACGGAGGCCACTGAAAAACTTAAGGTCGATAAAAGATAGATTTAGAAAAGCGTCCTGTGTGGAATTTAATTTCCACACAGGACGCTTTTCTGCTAACTATTAAGAGATCTGCGCCTTCTATTCCTGCAGAAATTTGAACATACGAATGGGTTTTAAATGGATCTCTGTTGGTGCCACGCTGAGCGTTCGGGGTGACGCCTGGTCGATTAAAACCGGCCACGTCCTGTGGCCAACATCGACACTTGCACGTCCGGTGCGTCACGGGAACAGCGCGAGCCGAAGATCCACTTGGTCAAGTGATCTTCTTGACCAAGTCAGCTGAGGCCGTGACCGCGGCAAGCATCCACCGAAAAGCGATTCGTGAAGCTCTTTAGGTTAGAAGGAACTTTTTCAGCGGCCTCCATAGACTTCTGTCCTTTTTTATGAGTTTTTTTCAGTTGGAATGGAACGGATATGTCCTTCTACCGTCGGACGATCGATCTGCTCTTCCGATTGATACCACGCAATAAATAAGTAGAGCAAGGTGATGAGCATTACCGTTAACCCGGCAATCATGAAGCCAAGAGTAGGGGAGCTGTCGTAGTAAAGAAAAGTCCCTTGGTGGTAGATAAAAAACAGGGAACAAGTGACTGTAAAATAAGCAACTTTATCCGCATACTCTCTAGGTTTGCGAAAAGGACAGTTTACGAGTAAAGGCGCCCAGTAAATCATAGAGCTAATAGTCAAGATGAACGCATGAATGATAAAACCAATAGAAGTAGGCATTAGGTTTAAGAGCTCATAGCTCAGAAGAACTCCAACTGTAAAAATAATTATACTTAAAAGAAGCTTATGACTAAAATAAACCATCCATCGGAGGGAATGCAAAAACCAAAAGTGCCGGGTATTCGCGAAGAGAATAGCAAGCGGAACAATTAAAAAAGCGATCAAACTGCGGATTAAATTTTCGATGAAAAAACCGCTTGTGTAAAAGAAGGTCATTGGACCTATGCACACGATTGCAATAAAGACAGGGGAGGAACGAAGTGACGTGCCATTCACTATTATCATCTCCTAACGCTTTGCTTATAACTTTCCCGGTTGGACACGAAATAAACCGAGCATTTTGGGTAGGTTGAAATAAAAACAATGAGTTTTATAGGCTCGAAGGTTAAAAGTTCTGACTAAAGATAGAACGATGTTAAATAAAACTATACAACTTGTTCCATTGTCCGTGTTGAAATAAGGTGATTAATAACAAATTTTAAAAAGGAATGTTATAATTTTATGAAATGCTAGCAGGGAGGAAGATATTGATGAAATGGGGCATATTGAGTGCTGCCAGTATAGCAAAGAAAACTCTAATTCCAGCGATCCAACGAACAGAAGGGGCTGAGGTTTTTGCTATTGCAAGCCAGAGTGGTAAAGCAAGAGAGTTTGCAGACCAGTTTAAGATTCCTTATACGTATGAAAGCTATGAATCTCTTTTAGCGGATCCTAACATAGAGGCTGTTTACATCCCTTTACCTAACCACTTACATAAAGAATGGTCGATTAAAGCGGCGGAAGCGGGAAAGCATGTTCTTTGTGAAAAGCCTGCAGCTCTCCGTCAATCTGATGTTAAGGAAATGATCGAAGCATGCAATCGAAACGGTGTATATTTTCTTGAAGCATTTATGTATCAGTTTCACCCGCAGCACCAAAAAGTAAAAGAACTGATAGATTCAGGCGTGATTGGAGATGTTAGTTTAGTTCGGGCAAGTTTTTCTTTTTCATTTGACCGGTCAAATTACAACATTCGGCTTGATGCTGATAAAGGGGGAGGAGCGCTCTGGGACGTTGGGTGTTATGGAATCCATTCTGCCCTTCACCTTATCGATCAAGAGGTGAGGCGTGTAACAGCGACGGCTAAGTTAGATGAAGATTATCACGTGGATACCACTTCCTCTGCTTCATTGTTATTAGAAAATGGGGTGGTTGTTCAGGTAGACTGTAGTTTTGATGCTGCGGGAAGAAACACGTATGAAGTAATTGGGGCAGAAGGAGTCATTAAGGTTCAAGATGCCTACCGACCTGATAAAAAGAATCATGTAGGAAAAATAACCGTAGAAAATGAGCAAGGCGTTAAAGAGTTTGTTGAACAAGGAGATCAATACAGCCTCCAGGTAGAGAACTTCATGAAAGCTGTCGCGGACCAAGAGTCTTTAGAAACGTACCACAAAGAAACAATAAGATATCTAGGAGCTATGGAAGCCATCCAAGAAAAAATAAAGAAATAAGTTACGTAGCATGATCTTTTTAAAGGAAGTGAAGATGTAATGCTCAATGAACTTCGGAAACTTGATGGATTAGCTCAGCTCGCACTTCTTCAAAAGAAAGAGGTTAAACTTAGTGAGCTGACGAACTATTATCAACAAAAGATAACGGAACGTAATCATCGTCTAAATGCAGTGGTTCATACTATTTATGAAGATCTCCCAAAAGAATTTAAACCAGGTGCGGGGCGGTTCGGAGGCTTTCCTTTTTTAATCAAAGATTTAAACGCAGTGAAAGGGACGCCTCTCACTTATGGATCCAAAGTTATGGAAGGGTATACAGCTTCGTGGGACGATGAAGTAGTAAAACGCTATAAACGTGCAGGATTGACGATTATTGGGAAAACGAACACCCCGGAGTTTGGGTTTACACCAGCGACGGAGTCAGGTTTTTTAGGGTTTGCCAAAAATCCTTGGAACGCTGACTTTTCACCAGGCGGATCCAGCGGAGGTGCAGCAGCGGCCGTAGCTTCTGGGATGATCCCTTTTGCACACGCAAGTGATGGGGGAGGTTCTATCCGAATTCCAGCTTCATGCTGCGGTGTGTTTGGCATGAAGCCGACGCGCGGCAGAACTCCTTTATCTATGCGTATTAATAGTGTCGCTGTTCACCATTCACTAACTCGCTCCGTCAGGGATAGTGCTGCTTTATTAAACGTTTTGGAAGGACCGCAAGTTGGTGATTCGTTCTCCACGCCAAACCAAGATGCCCCGTTTGAAAGATTCGTAGAAACGGACCCCAAACCTTTGCGAATCGCATATATGGCTGATTTTGGGGATGTGATGAACATCGAACCGGAAGTTCAAAAAGCGGTTGAATCAACAGCGAAATTATGTGAAGAGCTGGGGCATGAAGTAGAAATTGCTTATCCAGAATTTGATATACACCGATTTATGGAGGCTTATGTGACCGTATGGGTAGTAGGCGGCGCGGTAGCAGTAAAGAATGCAGCCCGCTTAAACGGTAGAAAAGCTGACTCGCATTCTTTGGAGAAATTGTTGCATACTCTTATCGACAAGAGTAGTCAATATACGGTTTTTGAATATGAAGAAGCCCGGCAGTTTCTATTTGATGAGAGTGTAAAAGTTCATCACTTCTTTAGAAAATATGATGTATTACTTCATCCCGTTAATTTAAAGCCTCCTTTACCACTTGGGAAGTACGATGGAAATGAAAAAACAGTCGATGAGATATTACAAGTATCAGCAAATTATGCTCATTTAACTCCAATAGCTAATGTAACCGGGCAGCCGGCGATGAGTGTTCCCTTATATTGGGGAGACCATCACTTGCCAATTGGTTCTCATTTTATGGGACGTTTTGGAGATGAAGCCACGCTGTTTCAGTTAGCTGGCCAGCTTGAACGTGCACGGCCTTGGTTCCATAGGTATCAAGAAATTGACTAACGTCGCTCGACAAATAAAATGCTTGAAATTTACCAAAAGAAGAGTAGAATAGGTATATCCGCTAGAAGAGGGTGTATCCATAAGGAGGAATTAATATGGCTTGGTTACATGGAATCCATGCTGCTCGATTTCTATTTATTGGGTTTTTCTCGTTAACAGCGTTGAGCCTTATCACATTTCAGTCCATGGCAATGTTTCAAGCATTTATAGAGTTTTTTGAATTTTTTCGACGCAGATAAAAAAGAGGGTGAACTTAAGTTCACCCTCTTTTTATGTATGCACGGCTGTAGCTTCAAAAGTAATGATCTCAGTGGATGGAGCAGGCGACTTGTAACGGGAGTAATCACTAGATATAGTGATGTCTTCGAAGCCAAGGCTGTTTAGGAGGAGGCGAAACTCTTCTACCCCATACCATCGAAGTGGGAACTGTTCCAATTCAGTTTCAACGAGCTTTCCTTCTCTCCAGCGTTCATAGCGGTTGTGAGAAATCGTGTATTGATTAATGAAATCAACCTCAACCAGCTTGTCTTCCAAAGTAATGATATCTCCATTATCTAAATGCCATGTTTTTGTAGAAATTCTTCCTATAGAGAATTCTTTTGGAACAAAGACATCAAGAATGAGCTTACCTTCTTTGTTTAAGTGTGAGTGACATTCTTCCAGGGATTGAATGGATTCATTGCGCTTGTGCAGGAGTAAGAAGGTGCCTGTGGGGATTATGATCGCATCATATTTTCGCTCCGTAGGAAAACTCTCCATTCTCCCCTGGTGTAAGCGAGGCGAAAAGTTATGTTCTTCACAATTTTTACGACATATGGCCAGCATTTCATCTGATAGATCGAATCCTTCCACATCTAATCCTGCTTCAAGTAATGGAATTAGTATTCTTCCTGTCCCTACAGCAGGTTCTAGAATAGGTCCTGAGACCCCATCCAAACATTCTTTGTAAAACTCCACATCCCCAAATGAATGACCAATAGGTTTGTCAATGTCATAAATCTCAGAAGACATGCGCTTATAAAAGTTCAGCATTTTTGTCCCTCTCTTTCTCCAACTTGTATTCTATTTATCATAACACTGCCACTTAAAAAAAAGACCAGTAACCATTAAAGGTTACTGGAAAAAATTTTCAGGGATAAAAAGGGGGGTAATTTATTGAACAGCTGCCTCCGCATTGACGAGTCCATTACCATAGTCAAAGGAATCGCCAAGCGGAGTAGCGGTTTCGTTTAATACTGTGCGAACCTCATCATTACTTAAGCTTGAATCGTCAGCAAGAACGAGAGCTGCCACACCAGCTACATGAGGGCTGGCCATGGATGTACCGTTAAACTCATCATAAGAGTTTTCAGGAATAGAACTTAATACATCTACTCCTGGAGCCATAACTTCTAATTCCTCTCCACGGCTGGAGAAAGAAGCGACATTATTGTCACTATCTACAGCCCCGACAGCCATAGCTGAATCATATTTTGCAGGGTATCCAATCGTGTTGAAGGGACCAAATGATCCTTCGTTACCTGCTGCAGCCACAACAAGGACACCACTATCATCTGCGTTATCGACCGCTTCTTCAAGCGCTGAAGATCCGATTGGTCCTCCAAGACTCATATTAATAACATCCATATCATTGTCAATAGCCCATTCGATTCCTTCAGCGATAGCGCTGTAAGAACCGCTTCCTTCTCCATTAAGTACTTTAACAGCATAAAGATCAGTTTCAGGGGCTACACCAAGAACGCCAAGGTCATTATCAACACCAGCTACTGTACCGGCAACATGGGTACCATGACCATTTTGATCGTTAAATGGGTCTGGTTCTTCACTAATAAAGCTTTCGCCGCCTGCAACATTTAAATCTTCATGGGCAGCTTCAATTCCAGAATCCAATACGGCTACTTTTACACCGGAACCAGTATTCCCACTGTCTTGAACATCATCAGCATTAATTTGTTCAATGCCTTCTGGAGTCGTTTGTGCCAAAGCTTTTGCTTCCTGGTCTTTTTCTACAAAGTCTACATTAGGATTGTTTGAAAGTGCGTCAACCGCCTGTTCAGGAAGTTTTGCTTTCACTACATTCATATGTTTATACTGATGTTCAACTTCGCCGCCTAATTGATTAACGGAATTTGATTGAACATCATTTTTAAAACCAATTAAGTAATCGTCAACCGGAGATTCTTTAGAATCGGCACTTACGGCGCTTCCGAGAGCTGTGGATAAAGCAAGCGCTAATAATAGGATGTATCCTATCCACTTCCATTGCTTTTTCATTCAATGTCCTCCTTTTGTTGATTACATAAGAGCCCGGGCAAAAAATTATGTAATGTCTAAATTGTTACAATTTTATGATAACATGGTTTCATATGAAATGTTATTGGGAAAGGGGAGGGGGTTTTAGAGGTGTTAAGAGGGGGATTTCGACACTACTTGTTCAAGTAGTAAATCATGATAAGAGAAAATGTTCGTAATGACTCATAATTGTTTATAAAATGTCTAAAAAACTTTCCTATTAAAAAATCACCCTGACAGCGGGCGATTTTTTAATGAGTATACCATTCATATAACTTCTTAGGGCGCCCGATCTTTTGGTGACGGACGACTTGTTTCACTTTTCCATCCTCTAGCAAATGCATAAGATAACGGTACACAGTCGGGTAGGCCAAACCAACACTTGAAGAGATCTCATCCACTGATTTAGGTGTGTGATGCTGCTTCAAGTAAGCGGCAATGGAATCAAGTGTACCTTTACTTATACCTTTAGCCGTGTACACATCTTCTTCAATTTTTAATCGGTTTCTCATGTTTACAATTTGAATGTGGAGGTGAATGCGAGAGATGATATCAAGAGCTTTAATAGGCTTTAAAGCAAAGTCTGTCGCTCCTTCCTGGAGGAACTCATCTGCCGTTTCATAACGATCATCTTCTGTTAAGACAAGAATGGGAATTTGTTGATTTTCATAGCGTACTTGTTTGACCAGCTCCAACCCATCCATAATAGGCATATGATAATCAACGATTAAGATATCATAGTGATTTTTGTTAAATAAGTATAAACCATCTCTTCCATCCACGGCAGTGTCCGCAGTTAAACCATCTCTTTCACATAAATCCTTCATCATTTCTCTCATCGCTTCATCGTCATCGACAATTAATAACCTCACTGCAGAACCCTCCTTTAGCTCTCCTTTACCGATTCACAATGTCAATACTACTAATATTATAATTTAAAGCCTGGGTTGGCAATGGTTTATGAAGAGAAATTTAGAAGATTTATGAGTAAGTGCGAGAGGTGATGAAAAACCCTATGACGTGACTCGTCATAGGGTTCAGTTTAACTGATAGTGAAACCGATTTTTCCAAAATTCTTGGAGTCGCGGAGGTATGCAAAAGCTTCCTTGTATTCAGAAAGCTCAAACATGCGGTCGACTTCAGGCTTAATGTCATGCTGTTCAATAAACTGAAGTAACGCTTTAAATTCTTCGCCACTTCCCATAGTTGAGCCCAGGAGATTGTATTGACCGTAGAAAAACTTCCTAATATCAATTGCGACCTCATCTTCTGTAGTCGCTCCAAAGGTAACAATTGTCCCACCTTTACGAATGATTTGTAATGATTTATCAAAAGTAGCACGTCCAATACTTTCAACCAGTACATCGACTTGCTCGTCTTTTAACTTTTCATTCCAGTCCGATTGGGTTAAAATCGCCTCGTCTGCTCCTAGCTCTTTTGCTTTTTCTAGTTTTTCCTCACTTCGAGAGGTGACGATTACACGTGCTCCTGCAGCTTTGGCAAACTTTAAGGCAAATGTAAGTACGCCGCTTCCGATGCCGGGCAGCATGACGGTATCACCTTGTTTAATTTTTGCACGAGTGAACAACACTCGATAAGCAGTAAGGGCAGCAAGAGATAGTACACCTGCTTCTTCCCAGTTTAGATGAGATGGTTTCGGTTCTACGTTATCAGCTGGAATCGTAATGTACTCTGCGAATGTGCCATGATCTGGCATGCCCACAATTTCAAAGCTTGCAGGGGGAGCATCACTGTTTTGTTTCCACCCTAGACCAGGGTTTATAATGACCTCTTCGCCTTTTTGAACATGTTCGACTTCAGCTCCGACCTCATCAACAATACCAGCTCCATCAGATCCTAAAATAAGCGGTGGCTGATCCGTTTTGTGCCGGCTTGTAACGGCTACATCTCTACGGTTCATTCCGGCTGTTTTCAATTTCACCCTCACGGTATTTGGTTCCACAGGGGGGAGGTCCATTTCTTCATAGGATAATCCGTTTAGGCCTTCATAATTTGAGTGGTTGATGGCTTTCATTATTGCGTCTCCTCCTTCATTAAATTGCTTAAATGGTCTGCAAAAATGGACAGCTTGTCCATGTCGGAAACATCCTCTTCAAAAAGAGGTACGTTAATAAGCCGCTGCTTTTTAAAGACTCGATCAATTTCATCTAAATAATTTCTTTCTTGTTTTCTGCGTTTTTCTAAGAAAACGCCATCCGCATGTTCAGGGAGCACCTTATTGACAATTAACGTTTTAATGTTCAGGTGGTGCTGATCGAGTTGTTTAATCGCTTGCTGTGTCTCTAAAATCGGGAGACGTTCAGGGATAAGTACAAAAATGAATCCCGTCTGTTGAGGATCTAAAATGATATCGCGAACAGCGGCGAACTTTTCTTTCCTTTTTCGTAACACATCATAAATGGGGTCATCGACAGGTTCTCCATCATTCAGCAGCTGAGTATAATTGTCTGTGATTTTCTGCCTTCTTTCAAGCATTCCGTCGATCCAGACACTCATTAGTTCCGGGAGCGTCAGCAGTCGAATGGTGTGGCCTGTAGGGGCGGTGTCAAATACGATTTTATCAAATTGATCGGCCTCTTCTAAAATAATGGAAATCAGCCGGTCAAATAATGCAGCTTCATCCGCTCCCGGGGAAGCGCTGGCCATATCTATCTGCCTGTGAACTTCTTCGACCATACGAGATTTTACCAATCCCTGCAAGTTATCCTTTACGCCTTGAATATAACGCTTAGATTCTCTTGAAGGATCAACTTCAATCCCCCATAAGTTTTCTTCCAACACGGTTTTTTCGTGTTTTATTTTTTTATGAAAAATATCTCCTAAATTATGGGCGGGGTCAGTGGAGACGACTAATGTTTTGTGCCCAGCTCTTGCATAGGCAACAGCTAAAGCGGCAGAAGAAGTTGATTTGCCTACACCGCCCTTACCGCCGACAAATAGAATTTTATTTGATGATAAGTCAGTCATACTTGTCACTCCTTCCTTAGCAGCACCTGATTCCATCCAATGGTGATTTCTCCATACCCATACGTAAGTGCCAGTCATGGAACCTTTCAATAATAAAAGGATAAAGCTCTAACGTGTAATAAAAGGCTGGATTAGGAATGCCAAGCATGTCAGAGTAGATGAGCAGAAGAAAAAGATCATCTTCATCTCTTAATTCTCGAGCTACTTCATTCTTATGGGGGAGGCTTAGAACTTCATCATAGAATTGAAATAGTCGTTTTAATGAAAATTTACGTTCAGACATTTCATTCACCTCTTTAAAAAAGGTTCGTTATGGAGCGAGAATTAACATTTGTTTAATAAGTGTATCACAATCCTTAGTACCTTCAGAATATTTGCCATTCACGAAAACGGCATTGTACTTAATATGACGAATTAAGTTCTCAGCCGCCTCTATCAAAGTAATGTGCCGGTATTTTAATTGTTTTATAAAGTAAAGGGCAATAGCAAACAAATTTCTTGGGTCTACATACGTAATCTCAATCTGATTACCAAATTGGTTACTTAGCGCTCTGTACAACTCACCCATTCGCTGACGGTCTTCATCATGATGATTAAATTCGTCTTTCATTTCAATGAATCCCTCCCCGCATACGCCTCCACAACAACCCATGCCTATTTCTTTTTCAGGACGTATAATCACAACCTCTACCATAACAACGTGCTCCTTTCTTATCACATAAGAATTAGAACAAGGTAAATAGAGAAAGCCGCACATTTAATGCGCGACTCTCTTAATACTTTTAGGCACTTTTTTCTATACGATCTTTATTGCTGCCCATTAAAGCAGAAGCAGCTGTGAACATAATCCACAAAGCAAATACGAATATAATTGCCCCGAACGTGAAGAGCAGCCAGTCACTTTGGTTGGCCCATGGTGCCCACTCCGTCATAACTTGAAGGAACATGGCATAAAGGGTCATAAACATTAGGAAAGCCATTGGAATCACGGCCGGCCAATAATTTCTGCCTTGACGTTTCAGCCAGATCGCGATTAACAGTAAACTGATTCCAGCCAGCAATTGATTGGAAGTACCAAATAACGGCCACAGCAAGTATCCGCCGGAACCAAATCCATTTGGACCTTCTGGGATAAGAGTAAGAGCGGCACTAGATACAACAGCGACTGTAGTAGCAACGTGAGTCTTTGTTAATGGAGTTACTTTATATTCTGTACCAAGCTCAGCAATAATATAGCGCATGAGACGTACAGATGAATCGAGTGTCGTTGCTGCAAAGCTGACAACAATTACAGAAACAATTGTTGATGCTACTGAGGCAGGGATACCTAAGCCGGCAGCTAGTGCTCCTGCACCCTGGATAAATACGCCTAATCCTTCGCCGTTTGCAGCTGTGAATCCGCTGTATGTGGCAGAGAATTCGGCAGTACTAGGGAAGAAGGTGATGACGGCAATGATTGCGATTAAAGCTAATGCCCCTTCTCCAACAGCACCTAAATAACCAACAAATCGAGCATCCGTTTCTTTATTTAACTGCTTAGATGACGTACCAGAAGCAACGAGACCATGGAACCCGGAAATGGCGCCGCACGCAATGGTAATGAAAAGAAGCGGGAACCACGAAGTATCTGCAGAGCTGTTGCTTACGGGTGCAGTAATTTCTGGGTTTGTAAATAATAAACCTAAATAAAGCAGTCCTAAACCTACAATTAATTGGTGAGAGTTAATATAATCACGAGGCTGGAGCAGCTTCCAAACGGGCAGGGTAGAAGCAATATATACATAAACCATCAGCACAATAATCCATACAAAGAATGCTGAAGCTGTGGCATTTAAACCAAATATTCCTGAAGCGTTTTCACCACCGAAATAACGGACTAAATCAATTTGCAGGGCGGGTACATAGCTTGCAACAATAGCGGCTAGATACATAACACCTAATGCTACAATGGAAGGGAGAAGCATACTCTTCTTACGTTTGTAGACACTATAGCCAATCCAAATCGCAAGAGGAATCTGAATAAACACGGATAGAACACTAGCAGGAAATGAAATAAACAAGTTAGCAATAACCCAGGCAAAAACAGCGTTTACCATGAGGACGAGAAGTAAGATAATGAATAAGAACAGTATTTTAGCTCGTTGGCCGATTAATTTATTTGCCAGAGTACCGACGGATTGACCTTTATTACGGACGGATAAAACAAGTGTCCCAAAGTCATGAACACCAGCTGCAAAAACCGTACCGAGCAAGACCCATAGGAGTGCAGGAAGCCAGCCCCAGTATACTGCAATAGCAGGTCCTACAATCGGAGCCGCACCGGCCACCGAGGTAAAGTGGTGTCCCCACAATACAAATTTATTTGTAGGAACAAAATCTACGCCATCCTTATATTGATGGGCAGGAGTTGTATAATTAGGATCTAATCGATAAATTTTCTCTGCGATAAATTTTGAGTAGTACTTATAACCTAGTATGAATATGATACCTCCAGCTACAGCCAGCCAGATCGCACTCATATTAACCCCTCCTATAATTTTGTATGTGTAAATTATTTTTGTATACGCTTACACACAGTTCATTATACTATGTTATTTGAAAGTCTTTCAATATATTTAACTGATTTATCAAAATATTAGATACATTCAAGTGAAATTATAGTTGTACTGGATGTAATAGGAAAAAAGATCTAGCGTGAAAAGTAAGGGAAGGATAGATATAATAGGAATCGGCATAATTATTAAAACGAAGGTGTTAACTATGATCGTAATAATTGATAACTATGATTCTTTTACGTATAACTTAGTTCAATATTTTAAACAATTGGAAAGTAATGTTGTTGTATTTCGAAACGATGAAATTACCTTAGCACAATTGATTTTACAAAAGCCGACCCTTCTCGTTCTTTCTCCTGGACCCGGGTGTCCAGGGGAGACAGGTATTTGTAAAAAGGCACTTCAACATTTTGCAGGTTCTGTACCCATATTAGGGGTTTGTTTGGGGCATCAATTAATTGTCGAACATTTCGGCGGGAGAACAGAAGAAGGTACACAGCCCATGCATGGAAAAGTTACTAAAATTACTCACGACGGAAAAACAGTGTTTCAACAGTTGGCAACTCCCGTTCAAGTGACGCGTTATCACTCCCTGCACACACCTCTAGATGACATGCCCGTTTGTTTAGAAATTAGTGCGATGTCCGAAGATTCAGTAGTAATGGCAGTACGCCATCACTTATATCCTATTGAAGGACTTCAATTTCACCCGGAAGCTATTTTAACGGAGTATGGTTTTGAAATGTTGGAAAATGTCTACAACCATGCGGTTGAGTTCATGAACCAAAAAGCAAAGGGGACGACAGTATGAGTAACGTTCACATGATGTTTGAATTTGAAGAAGATAATGGAGAGATTCAAACTCAACAGTTTTCTCACCCTATTTTTGTAGTTGAGGCTCATAAAATAGATGAAGTAGAAGGTGTTTTCACAAAAGTTGAACAAGCTCTGTCAGAAGGTTGTTATGTTGCAGGATACGTTTCCTATGAAGCGGCACCAGCTTTTGACTCTTCTTATAAAGTGAATAGTGGAGCGAAGTGGCCGCTTGCCTGGTTCGGAGTATTTGAAAAGCCGGTGACTGAAGAGTCAGCGATCAGGGAGACTGAATATACAGTTACGAAATGGAAGATGGAAGGTGACTTAGAAAGCTATACTACAGGAATCAACCAAATAAAAAGGGCGATTAAACGCGGGGATACGTATCAAATTAATCATACAACAAAGCTTCGGGCTTCTTTTAATGGGGACGATCTCTCATTTTATAAGCAGCTTACCAATAACCAAAAATCCGGGTACAGTGCTTATTTAAACTTTGGTAATGGGCGCCGGGTAGTATCTGCTTCTCCTGAATTGTTCTTTCGTAAAAAGGGAAAAAAAATTAAAACTAAACCTATGAAAGGAACAGCGCGAAGAGGCTGCACGGTGCAAGAAGACGAAAAACAAAAGCAGTTTCTCCTGCAGTCAGAGAAAGAGAGAGCCGAGAACGTTATGATTGTAGATTTATTAAGGAACGATATAGGAAAGGTAGCTGTCTCCGGATCCGTTCGCGTTCCTAAGTTGTTTGAGATTGAAACGTATCCTACTGTCCATCAAATGACATCTACGATTGAAGCTGTACTGGAAGATCATCAGTCGATGTGGAATATTTTTAAAGCATTGTTTCCATGCGGTTCGATTACTGGGGCTCCAAAGGTAAGAACAATGGAATACATAGCTGATTTAGAAACCTCACCCCGCGATGTATACTGTGGAGCCGTCGGATTTATGACCCCGCTGGGAGAAGCTGTGTTTAATGTTCCGATAAGAACCGTGATGCTGGATAGGAACGAAGCTTCTTACGGTACAGGAGGAGGCGTAACGTGGGACTCAACCCCCATGAATGAATATGAAGAGATAAAGGCAAAAGCACAATTGCTGGTAGAGAAGCGTCCGGAATTCCAATTATTGGAATCTTTGAAATTAGAAGGGAAAGAATATCCGCTTCTTTCTTATCACATGGAGCGTCTTAAACAATCTGCTCATTATTTTAATTTTCGTTATGATGAAAAATTCGTTTATAACATCCTTAATAAATGGCGGGAAGATAATCCACGCGGCCTTTTTAAAGTCAGGCTGCTCCTCGATGAAAGCGGAAAAGTGGAGGGGGAGGTGCAATCCATCCAACCACCTCCCGAACGGGTCATCTGTGCGCTTGCGAAAAAACCTGTGGACGAAAGTGATCCTTTCTTATACCATAAAACGACACATCGTGCTGTATACGAAGTTCACAAGCAGGAAGGTGCCTTTTCCGTGTTGTTATGGAATTCAAAGGAAGAATTGACCGAGTTTACGATGGCTAATGTAGTCGTCAAGCAAGGTGGAGAATATTTCACCCCGCCCGTAAGTTCAGGTTTATTAAGAGGGACGTTACGGGAATTATTGCTCTCAGAAAGAAAGATAAAAGAAAAAAAGATTTATAAAAGTGAATTGCATACTTGTGAAGAGGTATGGATGATCAACGGAGTACGGGGGTGGATTAAAGTCGAGATAGTGTAAGGAGGTCAAAAGATGAAACATATCGTTTTTTACGATGCGCAATGTCCTTTTTGCTATTATGTTAAGAAGTGGGTTCAACGCTTCGATTGGACAGCTAGTATGAAATGGGTTTCCGCTCAAGAAGTATATGAAAACGGGCGGTATCCTTACTTGGAGGGACGGCCGCTGCTTGAAGAGATTCATCTTTTAACCGATCAAGGAAAAGTACTTGAAGGGTTTCGTTCAATCCGGTTTATTTTGCTGCAGCTCCCTCTTTTCTTCATGCCTGGTTTGATATTATACTTCCCCGGTATGAAAGTATGGGGCGTACGTTTATATAAATGGTTCTCTAGCAGACGTTATGAGTGGTTTGGTCAATATGATCAGCCAAGGTATGACTGATTTTTTTACAATGATTATGTAAAATACTTATAATATAAAAAAAGAACGAAGGAGATTCTTTACTTATGAAAGAAGAATTAAAGTATATTGGAAACCGTATTATTGAATTCAGACATGAGCTTACTTTAGAAATTGAGAATTATGAACAAGATTCCTATGAATCAAGTATAAATCAATCCGATTTAACGCGGGAACAAATTAGAGAGTGGCGTTCTTATTTTTTTCAACTGCTTGGGGAATCGCTGTTCGAAAATTATGAAGAAGTGAAAGAGAAAGTCACGAACTGGGCGAATGAAATTGGCGAAAAAGCAGTGGAAAAAGGGGTTCCTCTTAATGAAACCATTGCCACAATGGGATATTATCGAACGCTGATTTGGAAAACGTTTGATGAAGAGCTGCAGGAAAACCAGTTTGCAGCCATCACAGTTTTAGATGTTAACAAATTTATAAACCCGTTATTAGACCAAGTTATTTTTCAATTTAGTCAAATTTATATCCGGCATAATAATGAGGCCTACGAGAAAGCACAAGATAAATTAACTCAATTATCTGTTCCTGTAGTCCCTATTGCAGATCGTGTAGCTGTGCTGCCAGTCATTGGCGAACTGGATCCAGATCGTGCTCAGCTTATCATGGAAAAATCATTGGAGAAAAGTGCAAAATATCAGCTTCAATACTTACTTATTGATATATCCGGCGTTCCAGAAATTGACGCTACGGTAGCCCACTTTCTTTTCCAAGTGAGTCATTCGCTGGAATTAGTAGGTGTGGACACTACACTTACAGGCATCCGTCCGGAAATTGCCCGTTCTGTTGTAGAAAGAGGGGTTAATTTTACTCAAGTTAAAACGAGGGCGAATTTAAAACAAGCTTTAAATGAAATTGGTATTACTGTAGAAAAAGCGTAGGGGAGAGGCCCCCTGCGCTTTTTGTTTATTCTGGATCTGCTACTTTCACAAGTTGCTTCCCTAAGTTTTCCCCTTTGAAGAGGCCGAAGAAAGCATCTGGAATTTGATTGAACCCTTCGACAATTGTTTCTTCATACGTTAGCTTTCCGTCTTGCAGCCATTTAGAAAGGTGTTGGAATCCCTCATTAAAGCGTTCTTGATAATCTCCGACTGTAAACCCTTTTATAAGAGCACTTGATTTGATGAGCTGCATATGAATTCTTGGTCCTTGATCATTCGGCGTATTGTAAGAGGAGATGGCTCCACACTGCACAATGCGCGCGAATTTATTGAGTAATGGATAAACAGCGTCAGAAATATCTCCGCCTACGTTGTCGAAATAAATATCAACGCCATTAGGGCAAGCCTCCTCTAATGCTTGAGCGACATTCTGGCTTTTATAATTAATAACGAGATCGACCCCTAATTCGTCTGTAAGATAACGTGTCTTCTCCTGGGTGCCTGCAATACCCACAACCCGGCATCCGTGAATTTTTCCGATTTGGACAACAGCTGAGCCAACGGCACCTGCTGCGCCGGATACCACCAGTGTTTCACCTTCCTTAGGCGCTCCAATATCCATAAGGCCAAAGTAGGCAGTCAAGCCAGGCATCCCAAGAATTCCTAAAGAGGTAGTGACTGGGCCTAGCGAGGGATCGACTTTTCTTATAGATTTTTCATTTGCGGCCGAGTATTCTTTCCATTCCAGGGATCCTGTTACGATCTCCCCTTCATTAAATTGCTCAGAGCGTGATTCTATCACTTGAGCAATCGCACCACCGGATATGGGCTCATTTAATTGGAATGGTTCAATATACGATTTAGCATTACTCATGCGGCCTCGCATGTACGGGTCAACGGAGACATATAGAGTTTTTAACAATACTTCTCCTTTATCAGGCTTTGGATTACTTTGTTCAACTATTTTTAAGTGTTCATGCGTCGGGGCAGCTTCTGGTCTTTTCACTAAATGTATTTCACTGTTCAATATTGTCCTCTCCTTTATGTGAAGGTCTTTTCATTGTAACGGTGAATTCAATGCTTATAAAATAATCAGCTTTAAAATGGCCGAACCATGATAAAGTAAATGTAAAGGGGGGGAAGAAAATGTACAAGGAAGTAAAAATTGTAGAAGGGGAGAATTTTGTTACTGTCGAAGAAGCGGAGAGCCTTGATCATGTGAGGATGAGAGTGCTCTTAGAGGAGTTGGAAGTAAACTATGATGAGGTAGAACACTATACTGTTTTGTTGAGTAAGTTTCAAACTAAACAAGTTGAAGATGTGCTCTTAGAAAAAGGCTACCAATGGGAAGAAACTACTGTTTATGTACATAAAAATCTTATACAACTTGAAGGTCGCTCAAGTTCGATAAAGTTAAGAGATTTAGAAACACAGACTGAGGCTGCTTTTCTGGATGTATGGAAAGAGTCAATGAGCGGTTCACTAAGTAGTGACTCACCATTGCACATGGAAGAACAAATGAAAAGTGTTAAAAAAGAAATTGGGCCAAGCTATAAAAAGACGTGTATGACTGCCTTTGAAAATGAAGAACCGATCGGGGTGATTATGCCTCATATAGAACAAGGGACAAAGGAAGAAGGGCGGCTGTTTTATTTCGGATTACGCCCAAAGTTCCGTGGACAATATAGAGGCAGGGAGCTTCATCATCTTGCATTAATTAGATTAAGAGATGATTTTGGCGCCACTACTTATATTGGTGCTACCAGTCAAAACAATGAACCAATGTTAAAGGTGTTTTCCGCTAATGATTGTGAAGTAAGAGAGAGGAAGCTTGCCTTTAGAAAAACCATAAAACGAAAATAGATAAAAAAGGTTGACATATAGAAATTTTGGTAAAAATTTGGTAAGGTGTAAGAGTATTAGTAAAAAAGAACGACATCGATAGAATATAAAAGTTTGGAGAGAGGCAATGATCCTAAAAGAGACAGCTGTTAAGGTGGCTAATGCTTATAAAGCCAATTCAAAAGTTGAAGCGATTTACATTGCTGGCTCCTTATCCAGGGAGTGGGAAGATGAATACTCTGATATTGAGTTGAATATATGTTGGAGTGAGTCTCCTGGTGATGAAGATCGTAAGTCCGTCATCAACGAACTGAACGGCAGCATCATTGATTTTCACGAATATGAAGAAGAAGAATGGTCCGAATCGTATGAAGTGGATGGAGCTAAAATTGAGATCAGCAGCTTTTTGACAGAGACGATACTTAAGAAAATTCAACGAGTAACGAAAGAATTCCGAATTGATATAGAAGATCAGAGTATCGCGGCTTCTATTCACTATGGTATTCCGTTATACGGCGAGGAAGTCCTGGATGGACTTAAAGCAAAAGTGCTTGTTTATCCTGAATCTCTAAGCAGCAATATGATCAATGCCCATTTAGATTTTGGACCGAGATGGAAGCATCGCCACACCCTGCTGGATCGAGAAGATTGGCTGATGTTTTATAGTTTATTAACGGGGACCCAGGAAAAGGTGATGGGACTCTTATTTGGACTCAACTGTATGTATGTTCACCACCCCGCATATAAGTGGCAAAAACAGAGCTTAGATTTGATGAATATTAAGCCCGATCGTATAAATGAACGTTTAGAAAGTGTTTTCTTATCAACTCCTGCTGCCGGTCTTCAAGAACTAGAGGGAGTAATTGAAGACATAGAGCGATTAATTGATGAGAAGGACACTTCCCTATAATTAAGAGAATACCACGCCTTTCTATACATGGTCTGGCTAAATCCCAGCTAGTGTGAATTGAATCGTTAAACTTATGAAGGGATAGAAGGCGCAAATCTCTTAATAGTTAGAAGAAAAGGGTCCTGTGTGGAGATTAAATTCCACACAGGACGCTATTTTAATTCTATCTTTCATCGGCCTTTAATATCACTCGCTTTCCGCAGGAGTCTCGAGGTATTCGCCCGCCCCAAACCGAAAAAGATTGCCCATCACCTAGCTAACCCTGCACAGGTAATGAGCAATCTTTGTCTAGAAGGCACCTTCCGCTTTCAATTGCTTATATTCTTCATCCGTGAAAGCACGCGATCGTGACAAGAACCGTTTTCCCTCTACTCCTTCTAACGAAAACATCCCGCCTCGTCCATCAACCACATCAATGATTAATTGAGTGTGTTTCCAATAATCGTATTGCTTTTTATTCATATAAAAAGGTGTCTCTCCAATTTCGCCTAATTTTACATCCTGACTTCCAATGAGCAAGTCTCCCTGCTGATAACACATAGGAGAACTCCCATCACAGCAGCCACCAGATTGATGAAACATAAGAGGTCCGTGCTTTTCCTTAAGGGTGGACAAAAGTTCGAGGGCAGCGTCAGTTGCAATAACACGCTCAACCATCAGCTATTCACCTCCGTTTAATTTTAGAACCATTGAAAGAGAGGGGGGAGCAAATCCCCCTCTCTTTCAATGTCGCTCTTTAATTTTAAAAGAATCCAAGTTTCTGCGGGCTGTAGCTGACAAGCAGGTTTTTCGTTTGTTGATAATGATCCAGCATCATCTTATGGTTTTCACGACCCACACCGGACATTTTGTAACCACCAAATGCTGCATGCGCCGGGTAAGAGTGATAGCAGTTTGTCCAGACCCGCCCAGCTTCGATGCCGCGCCCGAAGCGGTAAGCGGTATTCATGTCCCGCGTCCACACACCTGCACCAAGTCCATATAACGTATCATTAGCAATGTTCATAGCTTCTTCATGGTCTTTAAAAGTAGTAACAGACAAGACTGGACCAAATATCTCCTCCTGGAAAATTCTCATCTGGTTATTTCCTTTAAACATCGTAGGCTGTACATAATATCCATCAGCGAAGTCGCCGTCCATTTGATTACGTTCGCCTCCAACCAAGCATTCAGCTCCTTCTTCTTTACCAATATTTAAGTAAGAAAGGATTTTATCCAGCTGTTCTGAGGAAGCTTGAGCTCCCATCATCACTTCAGGATCTAATGGGTTACCTGTTTTGATTGCCTTAACACGTTCAATGACTCTTTCCATAAACTTGTCGTAAATGGATTCATGAATAAGAGCCCGGGATGGACATGTACAGACTTCACCCTGGTTTAAGGCAAACATAACCATACCTTCAATTGTTTTATCTAAGAAGTCATCATCTTCCGCCATCACGTCTTCAAAGAAAATGTTTGGGGATTTCCCTCCAAGTTCCAAAGTAACAGGGATAATGTTTTGCGATGCATATTGCATAATCATTCGACCTGTTGTAGTTTCTCCAGTAAAAGCTACTTTATTAATACGAGGGTTCTGGGCAAGTGGCTTACCAGCTTCTAAGCCGAACCCGTTTACTATATTTAAAACGCCGGCTGGAAGTAAGTCTTCAATCAGTTCGAGTAAGTAAAGAATAGATGCTGGAGTTTGTTCTGCAGGTTTTAGTACAATGGCATTTCCAGCGGCAAGAGCAGGTGCGACCTTCCAAGTTGCCATAAGTATAGGGAAATTCCAAGGAATAATCTGACCTACTACACCTAGCGGCTCTTTAAAGTGGTAAGCAACTGTATCGTTATCAATTTCTCCAATCGTACCTTCCTCCGACCGGATAACGGAAGCAAAGTAGCGGAAGTGATCGATAGCTAAAGGGATATCAGCATTTAATGTTTCTCGTACAGCTTTTCCATTTTCCCATGTTTCCGCAACTGCCAGCTGCTCCAGATTTTCCTCCATGCGGTCAGCAATTCGATTTAAGATTAATGATCTTTCTGTTACGGACGTCTTACCCCACGCATCTTTCGCTTTGTGGGCGGCATCAATAGCAAGTTCAACGTCTTCTTCTGTAGAACGAGCCACCTGGCAGAAGTTTTTACCTGTTACAGGTGAAACGTTATCAAAGTATTGTCCTTTAACGGGGGCTGTCCATTTTCCGTCAATAAAGTTGTCGTATCTGTCCTTAAATTGTACCACTGATCCTTCTGTGTTTGGAAATGCGTAGACCATATATTAGATTCCTCCCGAAATAATCTTTTAAGTGCAAACGCTTACAAATTTCACCAAAAAGAAAATCTGCACTTAATTCGAAAGTATCACTGTATCTG
Organism: Halobacillus sp. B23F22_1; assembly: GCF_043497005.1. Lineage (NCBI taxonomy): Bacteria > Bacillati > Bacillota > Bacilli > Caryophanales > Bacillaceae > Halobacillus > Halobacillus sp. B23F22_1. The sequence continues at coordinate 465,704 of NZ_JBIEKE010000001.1, forward strand.
AATTTTGTCAATTATTAGATAATATTGGTGGTGACAAAGGCTCGCGTCGACTATGAAATTTGTTATAATAGATTCATATTTATGATAGAAAGGATAGAATTTATGATGACGACAACGAATCGCATTATGCTTGTAGATGGAATGGCGCTGTTATTTAGAGCATTTTACGCCACAGCTATAAGCAATTATTATATGGTGAATAGCAAAGGGATACCTACGAATGGCGTCTATGGAATGATGAAGCACCTATTTACTGCAATCGATACTTATCAGCCTACGCATGTGGTCTGCTGCTGGGATATGGGGAGCAAGACTTTTAGAAATGACCTTTTCCCAGACTATAAAGCGAATCGCGGGGCGCCTCCCGAAGAACTAATTCCTCAATTTGATCTAGCTAAAGAAGTAGTGGAGTCATTGAATATCCCGAACATAGGCACCATTGGATATGAGGCTGATGACTGTATGGGCACGCTAAGCCAAGGGTATAGTGAGCATTCTCAAGTGTTTATTTTAACGGGAGATCAAGATATGCTGCAGCTGTTGAAGCCTAACGTATCCGTTATTTTATTAAAAAAAGGATATGGGAATTATGCTGAATATCGCGAAGATTCCTTTTACGAAGAAAAAGGGATTACCCCTCAACAAATGGTCGATTTAAAGGCATTGATGGGAGATAGCAGTGATAATTATCCAGGTGTTCGTGGCATTGGTGAAAAAACAGCGTTAAAGTTATTGATGGAACACAAAACGATTGAAGGGATTTTAGAAAATATAGAGCAACTTACGAAAGGTCAGCGTACTAAGATTGAAAAGGATCTTGAAATGCTGCATTTATCAAGGAAGCTTGCTCAAATTTACTGCGAAGCGGATGTTAATTGTTCCCTCGATGAAGCTTTATTTTATATCGATGAAGAACGAATGGCGAATAAATTCGATGAATTAGAATTTAAAAACTGGCAGAAAAACATTGTGCGAATATAAAAAGATGATCGGCCTAGAGCCGATCGTTTTTTTTTAAGAGTGTTTTAAATTTCCTTTGATTTATAGCGGCTGGCTTCTATAAACAGCATCGAACATTTTTTATACATTCTGCGATCATAGTAGAGTTCTGCTAACAATTCTAAATAATTTTTGTGATCATTATATTCATTGAGTGACAGGGCATCAGGAATAATGGTCTTCTCTAACGTATCAATAAATGTATCCTCATTCATCGTTTGATTCATTTTGTTCCTTAGAACGTAAAATTTGTGTTGGTACTTTTTATCTTGTTGTTTGTTGGCTACTTTTTCACCTCTGGATAAGTAGTCTCGTCCGGACTCTTTGTCTTCAAGGTGAAGATACGTTTCAGCAAGCAAATATAAAGTACTTACAATTGATAGGTTTTCTCTTTCTTTTAACTTTAAGGCAAAGAGTAAATGGTCAACAGCGAGTTCATACTCCTTTTTATTGTTATAAATGTATCCAAGGTTGTGGTAGATCCTTCCTTCATCAATGACACTTAGGTATTCTTTAGAGCCTTTTAATAATTTGTGGAATAGACGCTCAGCTACATCGTGGACTTCTAAGAAGTTATAGTTAATTGCAAGCATCATATAACAGTCGGTAATTTTAGAGTAGGTAAGCGATTTCTGGTATTCTTCTAAAGCAAGATTAGCGTAGTAATTAGATTCAACATATCTTCGGAGGCGTGTATATGTGAGGGAAAAGTGATAGTGAAGCTCACTATCGTATTGGGGAAGCTTTTCCATCATTTTTTCAGCACATTGAAAATAATGAATGGTTTTTTTGTATTCCATATTCAAGAAATGATGAATACCTATCGTTTTATAATAAAGAAAATGATATTCATTTGAAGATTGAGGCAGCACGTCACGAAGCTCTTTTGTGATTTTACTAGACAGGGGCTTATAATCTTTTGTCAATTGGTATCTGGAGCGCACGACCTTGTATAAATTGGTTAAATCAATGTTTTGATTTTTATGAAGGTAGAGTGTACATTGTTTCTGTAGTTCATCCATTAGAGAAAAATCCTTTAGTTGGATAGCTTCATGCCAGTTAAGGATCTCCTTATAAATCTCTTCATCGAACTCTTCATTTAGGTTTTCTAATCGAATATTTAATCTTTCGCCCAAAAGATGATAAATCTCATTACTCGCGGTCATTGTGTTATGTTCAATTTTGCTAAGATATGAAACTGAGCAAATTCCATATGCTAACTCTTCTAATGTCATGTTTTTAAACTTACGATGCTGTTTAATTAATTGGCCCTTCAAAACTTTCACCTCTTCATCAACAAAAAACTGATCGTCTCGATCTTTTAAGAATTGAAACTAACTTGCATTATATCAAACTATCTTTGAATAGAGTAATAAATTTGGGTATTTTTCCATATTTTTCATAAAAAAAGAGGTGCGAGATCACTAAAAAACACGGGTGTGGTTTTACCCGTGTTTTGGTATTCTTTATAATGTCTTTAATGCCTCTTCAATTTGCGTATCGCCAGAGATCATCTCAAATGTTTTGTGATAAGCATTCTGATATTGCATACATGTTATCATTGTTTTCGCTACATCCGCACGTGGAACTTCGCCTCGTTCCACTTTTTCTCCCACTTTAATTTTTGTGGTTCCTTCATCATCCGTTAAGGCACCGGGACGAACGATCGTATAGTCGAGCTCAGTACCTCGTAAATATTCATCAGCTTCTCGTTTCATATCTAGATAAACTTTAAAGTTTCCTGAAGCTTCGCTTGAGTCATCTGCATTCATTGCACTTAACATAACAAACTTCTTAATACCGAGATTCTCAGTGTGTTTAATTAGATTAATCGCACCGTCTCGGTCTACTGCTTTTGTCTGCTCAGGGCCTGTACTTGAGCCTGAACCAGCTGCGAAAATAACAGCATCCATCCCTTTAATTGCATGACCCACATCCTTCGTTAGGTCTGCCAGGACTGGAGTTCCGCCCAGGTTTTCAATTGTACTTTTTTGTTCCTCTTTACGTACCATACCATAAGGTTCATGGCCGTCTTCTTTCAAATTTTGTATGAGTAAACGTCCTGTGTTTCCATTAGCTCCTGCTACTAGTACTTTCATAACTCACAAAACTCCCTTCGAATAAATCTGCATCCACCTAATATGTATCCGATTCATAATCGTCTTAAACATTAGGGTGTGGAAGGGAAGCATAACTCTTGGTAGTTACAGCGTGCACATATACGTGGATCTTCCTGCATCGAAAACTGCTCAATCGGTTTAGGGATGTTCTCATCTGCATTGATTAGTAAGCTCTGCATTTGCTCTAAGCTTATTCCGTACAAACGCTGGACGTTGACTAAATCTTGTTCCTTCAGCTGATGATCAATATGAATTCCGTCTAGTAAATATTCGTTTCGAATTACGATGTCATCGCGGGAGTCAATGTTATGCTTTTGCTGCAAATACAAAGCATAAAGAGCCAGTTGATTACGATCTTCTTCCGAGGATTTTCCTGTTTTCCAATCGACAATAATCCACTTTCCTTGTGTTAAATCTTTATATAGCAAGTCCATGACAACGAAAATTTTTACTCCGTTGACTTTCATGTATCGAAACTTCTCTGACTCCATGAACCGCATCTCACTTTTGTTAAGTACATCAGAAAACGAACGGCTGGCAAAGAAGTTGCTTACGGTCGTGTGAAGCCGATCCGTAATTTTATCAGTTTTCCCTTTTGGCAGTTGGTTCGTCTGACTGTAATAAATCTCATGCAGCATCGTGTAATGCTTAGGCCGGTGCTGCCATAAATGCTCTTTCTTTGTAGATTCAATAAAGCTGCGATTGAGTTGATGGCGAATTTCATCTATTACAGACTCTTCACTAGGAATCTCTTGATTTTTCAGAACTCGTTGGATAATTTGATAGATTAAATCGTGCACCACGCTTCCGAAATGCATTTCTAAGTTCGTAATTTTCTTTAAACGATAGGTCTGGCGGGCAAGTGAATCAGCGTTGTGAAGCCAGCCGTTGTGGGAAGCGTAATAATCATAAGCATATTTTCTTAAGCAGGTCAGCATGGTCTTGTGTCGTGACAAAGACCATGACATCTCCGGGTAGTTTCTAACCTCAAACATTCTATATCCTCCATTGGAATTCTTGTAAATTCACTTTTTTGTTTATAACGACGACCCCTTCATCTTCAAGATCCAACTGCTGTTCTAATGCCGTTTCGTCATCTTTAACAGCGATTTCTCCTTTTGCATTAATCACTCGATGCCAGGGAAGAGAGTGTTTTTGGCTCATCGAATGAAGTATACGAGCCACTTGTCTGGCGGCGCGAGGATTGCCGGCCTCACGTGCTACTTGACCGTACGTCATAACCGAACCTGACGGAATCGAACGAATCGTCTTTAACACCCTTTCCGTAAAAGGATTCATAGAAAAAGCTCCTCTGCCTCGTTCACATCAATAGCCGAAAGGTAACAAAATTTGGTACAATTCAGCTAAACAATAGAGAACGGAGATTTATGTATGAGTATATCACGAGTATTAACTATCGCTGGTTCCGCGGCCCAGGGGAGTGCAGGCATTCAGGCTGATCTCAAAACGTTTCAAGAATTAGACGTTTACGGAATGAGCGCTGTTACAGCCATTGTAGCTAATAACTCAACAACAGAACAAGGAATATTCACTCAGCCCCTCAAAGCCATAGAAGCTCAAATACACGCCTCTTTTGAACATGTAGAACCGCAAGCGCTTAAAACGGGTATGTTATTTACAGAAGAAATCATAGATCGAACAAGCGAGCTGATCTCATACTATGGAATAAAGAATGTGGTGGTCGATCCTGTGATGATTGGTAAAATGGGGTCTCAGCTTCTACAGGATGAAGCGATCGAAGCGTTAAGGAAACACCTGCTGCCGACAGCAACGATTATCACGCCTAATTTAGAAGAAGCGGCACGTCTTTTGAACGTACCAACTCCTGATTCACCATCAGCTATGGAGAAGGCCGCCCGTGAACTTTATGGGACGGGCGCACAGTACGTATTAGTGAAAGGTGGTTCTCTAAAAAAATACCCAGCTATCGATATTCTCTATGATGGAGAAGAAATGGTTTATCTCCAATCTGAACGTTTCCCTACTATTCATACGAGTGGAGCGGGCTGTACGTATTCTGCTGCGATAGCAGCAGAACTTGCTAAGGGAAAGCCGGTAGAGGAAGCTGTTAGAACTGCAAAAGCGTTTGTCACTACTGCCATTAAATACGCGCTCGACTTTAATAAAGGAATTGGTTCCACCTATCACGCGGCTTATCGCAAGTATCACAGCTAAAGTAAAGGAGGGAATCCATGAGGAACACTCATTTGTTTCTTCTCGGGAGCGGTCCCCCTATGCCGACCCTGCTTGCAAAGAGTTTTGCTCATTTCAAAGAAGAAGGGCCCATTGTCTTACTTTTTTCACCAAGAGAAGGGGTAGCAATTAAAAAGTATGCTTCTGCTTACACAGAGCCGATTTTATATTATTCGCCTTATGCTTCCTTTTCCTATATTTCGATAAAGGAACATTATTCCGAAGACGAGCTGAACACACTTAAATCGGCTGGTGCCGTAATGATTGGCGGAGGCGATACAGTAAAATACCAGCGGAATATTGTCGATACCGATCTTGCTCCAATTATTAGAGATCTGCACAGACAAGGGGTTCCAATTGCTGGATACTCAGCCGGAGCGCTTATTGCTCCGAAAGCATGTGCGATTTCTGCTAAGGATAATGCTGAAGGAGTAATCTTAATTAAGGAAGGGCTTGGTTTAATAGAAAATATCGTTTTATCCGCTCATTATTTAAGGTGGCAGGATCAGTCTCATTTAAGACAAATCGTACGGAAATTGAAAGTGGAAGTCGGATATGGAGTTGACGACCAGTCTGGTATTTATTTTACTGAGAAAGGGCTGACAGCCATAGAGGGGTATGTATACATGGAGAGGATGTCCTCTGTAAGGGAAGGAAAAGGTTAAACGATATGTCTAAAAAGAAGCCGTTTAATGAATTAGACCGAAAAACCAAGCTCGTTGTGATTGTTATTTTGTCTTTTCTCGTTTTATTAGGCTTATTTATCATCCTCGGTGTATTCTTCTTAGGGATGGTAGGGTTGTTTCAACTTTTAGGAGTCACTTATGAATCCAATCGCTCGCTTGTTTTCTTTGGATTACTCGTGATTACACTAGGTTTTCTATTCGAAGTATTAGCGAAGCTCATTAAGGCTCAAATTATAAGTGGAAAAAAAGCCCACCTCAACATTAGAGTAGGAATTGACATTCTATTTACTTGGTTCACAGTCTATATCGTGGATGAATTAATTGTAAGCGTCGCGATGCACCTGTGGTCACAATGGATCTTTGCTCTACTGTTAGTTGCCTTAGACTATGCATTTGATGATCGAAAAATAAGAAATGAAAAACTCGCTTAAGCCCCAAGCTTAAGCGAGTTTCTGAATTAACCGGAGATTCGGTCATATTTATCAATTTGTTTTTGTCGTTCAGCATCCCAACGGTTTTCTGGATGCTCTTTACATTCTGTTGTACAAGCAGCATGCTGCTCGATCTCACACTCTTCACAGCATACATATTGACGGTTACAAATCGGATTGCTGCAATTGATCATGCGATCTTCTTTTTTACCGCAATGTTCGCATTCAGCGACTATATTCTCTTCAACTTGATTGACAGGAACGGCTATGCGCTCATCAAACACATACATTTTACCATCAAAAAGTTCCCCTTTAACTTCGGGATCTTTTCCGTAAGTGGTAATACCGCCTTCAAGCTGATACACATCTTCTACACCATTTTTCATCAGAATACCTGTTAACTTCTCACAACGAATACCGCCTGTACAATAGGTAAGAACTTTCTTATCTTTCCACTGATCGGCGTTTTCAGCAATCCACTCAGGGAACTCACGAGAGTGATCCACACCTGGTTGAATCGCGTTACGGAAGTGACCGATGCGGTATTCATACTCGTTTCGACCATCGATGACGATAGTATCTTCATCTTTAAGCATTTCGTAGAATTCTTTTGGCTTCAAATGTTTTCCGCCGAAATCTTTAGGATCGATATCGTCTTCTTCGATGCTCCAATTAACAAGTTCAGGTTTAACGCGGCAGTGCATTTTCTTGAATGCATGTCCTTCATGCTCATCAATTTTAAAATGGATGTCAGCAAAACGTTTATCTGAACGCACGTAATCCATGTATTGTTCTACTTGTTCAACAGTACCAGATACAGTGCCGTTTATGCCTTCGGGAGATACAATAATTCGACCGCGCAGGTCTAAATCTTTACAGTATTTTAAATGGTTTTGGCAATATTCTTCATAGTCAGGCAGATCAACATACTTGTAGTACAAAAGAACTCGATAATCTTGTGAGCTCATGGGTGATTCCTCCTATATAAATTCCTGCTTATATATAAACACATAAATGTCCATATATCATCATATTCGATTTTTTCAAGAATAGCAAATGGAAGTTTTTTGAACAAAATAAAAACGCACCGTTGGTTCACGCGGTGCGCTAAAAATCTATTGTACTGAAGCTCCAAGTACATTCTTAAAGTGTTCAAGCGCCCATTCATGCCCTGTTTGATTAAAGCTGGCTACACCATTTTTATGAACGACGACTTGATAACCAAGATTGTAAGCTTCAACAGCTGTGTGCAGAACACAAATATCGGTGCACACTCCCACTAAGTGCAGTTCGGTAATTCCTCGCTCACGTAATTTCATGTCTAATTGTGTACCGCTAAAAGCACTATATCTTGTTTTATCCATATAAAATAGGTTTTCTTTTAACTGATGCTCGTTATAAATATTAGCTAGTTCACCGTAAAGACCTCTGCCGTGACTTCCACGGATATTATGTGGGGGAAAAAGCTCTGTTTCTGGATGATAAGGATCATCTTTTTCATGAACGTCCACAGCAAATACAATATAATCTTCCTGTTTGATAAATTCTTTCGTTAACTGAATGATCTTGGTTTCAATGCTCTGACCTGGATCGCCGCAAGTCAGCGCTCCATCAGCTGCTACAAAATCATAGGTGTAATCAATTACAATCAAAGCTTTATTCATTCCATTCCCCACCCCTTATGTTCTGTATATACACTTATCTTAACACAAGGGATCCTGGTTAGGTAGAAGATGCTTTTACACTTATACTTGTATCTCTACGAACAGCGATCAATAAAACAATACCGCATAGAACAAGAAGTGCACTTGTTACAAAAAAGACTGACGAGAAACCATACCACCCAGAAAGCATCCCTCCCAGGGCAGGACCGATAATGTTACCGAGGAAGCGTAAGCTTGTGTTATAACCAAGCACTTCTCCCTGCATAGCGACGGGGGCTTGCTGGCGGATGTAAGCGGTTCGGACAGGGATGATTCCTCCGATAGATATACCGAGAAGGAAACGTAAAATCACTAATTGCCAAATGTTTGTTACGAAAGCTGCTGGGAAGTAGACAAGACCTGCCATAAATAATAAAAAAATGAGGATTCTTATATAGCCTTGTTGATCAGCAATGGTTCCCCAGCGTCTAGCCATCATCAAGTTCCCCAAACCTGCAGCAGAAAAAGCAATCCCCGAAAAAAGAGCTAAGTTTTCCGGACCATGTAAATCTTCTACGTACAAGGAAAGAATGGGTTGAATGCTAAAATGGGCTACTTGGATAAACAGTGAAATGACCATAACGACAAGCAGTACAGGGTTCTGAACGATGTGAGCTATGACTTCTTTTGATGTATAGCTTGATTTTTCATCTTCTTCTTTATCAATTTGTTGTTCTTGAATTCCGAAGAAAACAATAAACGCTGAAATAAAGACGAAGATCGATACAAATTGAAAAGTCATGCCATAACCAATGGAATCCGCGATAACTCCTCCAATCATTGGACCAAGAAGCGTTCCTGTAATACTTCCTGTCTGCAGCGTTCCAAGTACACGCCCCGCCATATGTTTAGGTGTTTGAGTAGCAATTAAAGCTTGTGACATTGGAATAAAGCCAGTAAAAATTCCCATAAAAAAACGTAAGAAAAATAGTTCCCACACGGATGAAGCAAACCCCATAAGTAATACGGATAAGGCTAACCCGGTAGAGGAAATAATTAATATATTTTTTCTTCCATAACGGTCTCCTATTTTCCCCCAGATAGGAGAAAATAGAAAAGCAGTTACAAATGTAATACCGAACACCCATCCCGACCAGGTCTGGACGTACGAACTAGAAAAATCCCCCTAGATCATCTATATACAGCGATAAAAAAGGCAATACCATTGTAATACTGCCCGCGATAAAAAAGTTTGCGAACCACATTATCCAAACGTTACGTGTGGCTCTTTGCTCTTGACTAAGGATAGCAACCCCTTCTTCCACAGGTATTTCGTTACACTAAATATTTATACCATACAAGGGGCTCACTTTAAAGGAAACAAACTAGTGTAAATCTTTCACATCAGGGAATCTATAAATAATAAAAAAATCCTTTTATAAAAACGCTTGCAAAACTTGTATATACAAATTATAATCATAAGTGAATTTTGTATATACAAGTCAGTCGAATGTAAGCGTTTAAGAGGAAGTCATCAAGTGAAAGAAACTTTTTGAATATAGAGAGAAAACAGTGGAGGTGGTTGTCCCGGTCAAGGGAGAAATCGTTGACATAAAGAAAGCGTACGAGCCTGCTTTTGCAGAAAACTGATGGTGGCGGACTTATCAAGAAAGCTGAGAGTAAGATAGCACCAATTGTTGAAGAAAATGTAGAGACGAAAGCTGCAGCTGGGACAACCGTACTAATAAGCGTACATTGCTAGTAAATCGAGGAGGGAAGATCATGAATCATAAAAAACAAGCCGAGTTGATACTCGAGGCGATTGGCGGCAAAGAAAACATTAATGCTGCTACTCACTGTGTCACACGTCTTCGGTTAGCGTTAAATGATGAAGGTATTGTAGATGATCAAAAGTTAAATGATATTGAAGCCGTGAAAGGGTCCTTTTCTACAAATGGCCAGTTTCAAATCGTAATTGGGCAAGGGACGGTAGATAAAGTATATAAAGAATTAGTTGCTATCGCAGGAATTGGCGAGTCTTCTAAAGAAGAAGTGAAAGAAGCTTCTGCCAAGAAAATGAATCCGCTTCAACGAGGCATAAAAACGTTAGCTGATATTTTTATTCCTATTTTACCTGCCATCGTTACAGCCGGTCTGCTGTTAGGGATTAACAACATATTAACGGGTCCTGGGATCTTTTTTGATGAAGAATCTATTATTGATGTCTATCCTCAATGGGAAGGCATAGCGAATATGATTTTCATTATTGCAAATACCGCCTTTGCTTTTTTGCCCGGTTTAATCGGGTGGTCGGCTGTTAAAAGGTTTGGTGGTAATCCGCTTCTCGGTATTGTGTTGGGACTTGCTCTTGTCCACCCGGATTTACTGAGTGCATGGTCTTATGGTGATGCGGTAGAAGAAGGATCCGTGCCGGTATGGAATTTATTTGGTTTGGAAATTGACAAAATCGGTTATCAAGGCCAGGTACTACCTGTACTTGTAGCTGCCTGGGTAATGACGAAGATAGAGCTCTTCATGCAGAAACGTACGCCAGATGCGATTCAGCTATTAGTTGTCGCCCCTGTTGCTTTGCTTGTGACTGGTTTCTTAACGTTCATACTAATAGGACCTGTAACATTCGCAATTGGTAATTTTATTACAGACGGACTAGTTGGAATTTTCGATGCAGCTGCAGCTCTTGGTGGTTTAATATATGGTGGTTTGTATGGAGTAATGGTAATTACAGGTATGCACCATACCTTCTTAGCTGTAGATATTCAATTAATTGGAAGCACAAATACAACGTTCCTGTGGCCAATGCTGGCACTATCAAACATTGCCCAAGGTTCTGCAGCCTTTGCCATAATGCTTGCTTCACGTGATGAAAAACTCAAAGGTTTAGGGTTATCCTCAGGTATTTCTGCTTGGCTAGGGGTAACGGAGCCTGCTTTATTCGGGGTGAATTTACGATTTAAATACCCATTTGTGATTGCAATTTCTTCTTCAGCAATCGCCGGTCTTTATATTTCTTCTCAAGGTGTACTGGCTAACTCAATTGGTGTCGGTGGTGTACCCGGAATATTCTCCATTGTCACGCAGTACTGGTTTGACTTTATTATTGGAATGGTGATCGTTATCGTTCTGCCGATTATAGCCACTTATCTATATGCAAAACGTAAACGTGACGTGTAAGAATCAATTGAAATGGAGGAAGCTCATATGACCGCACAACCATGGTGGAAAAAAGCTGTCGTTTATCAGATATATCCTAAAAGCTTTAATGATACAACAGGAAATGGTGTGGGCGATATCCAGGGTATCATTGAAAAATTAGACTACCTTAAAACACTCGGGGTTGATGTTCTTTGGCTCACACCAATGTACAAATCCCCGCAGAATGATAACGGATATGATATTAGTGATTATTATGATATTCACGATGAATATGGAACAATGCAAGATTTTGAAAGGCTTCTTGAGGAAACACATAAACGCGGAATGAAGTTGATTATGGATATTGTTATTAATCACACGTCTACGGAACATGAATGGTTTCAAGAAGCAAAGAAATCAAAAGATAATCCTTACCGTGATTATTATATTTGGAAAGATCCAGTCGATGGCGGACCGCCAAACAACTGGCAGTCCAAATTTGGAGGGAATGCATGGGAGTATGATGAGGAGACCGGTCAATATTATTTACACTTATTTGATGTGACTCAAGCCGACCTCAACTGGGAGAACAAAGAAGTAAGAGAGAGACTTTATGAGATGATGCGCTTCTGGGGAGAAAAAGGTGTTGATGGTTTCCGTCTGGATGTCATTAACTTAATCTCGAAAGATCAAGACTTTCCAAACGATGACGGAAGCGCTGCTCCAGGAGACGGACGTAAGTTCTACACGGACGGTCCAAAGGTTCATGAATATATGAAGGAAATGAATCGTGAAGTTTTTACGCCTTACGACTTAATGACTGTAGGAGAAATGTCATCAACTACAATTGAACATTGCATTCGTTACACGGCTCCAGAACGTAAGGAACTAAGTATGACGTTCAATTTCCATCATTTAAAGGTTGACTATCCAAACGGAGAAAAATGGACGAAAGCGCCGTTTGATTTTCAGCAGCTCAAACAAATTCTCTCCACGTGGCAGGAAAAGATGAATAAAGGCAGTGGTTGGAATGCGTTATTCTGGTGCAATCATGATCAGCCGCGGGTTCTGTCAAGATTCGGAGATGATGTAAATTACCCGGAAGAATCCGGAAAAATGCTGGCAACGACCATTCACATGATGCAAGGAACCCCTTATATTTATCAAGGGGAAGAGTTTGGTATGACAAATCCTAAATTTGAATCGATTTCCCAGTATAGAGATATTGAATCATTGAATGCCTTTAAGCTGCTTAAGGAAAAAGGGTTAGACGAGGCAGAGATTTTAGAAATATTAAAGCAGAAGTCACGTGATAACTCGCGTACTCCAGTTCAGTGGAATAATGAACAAGCGGCTGGATTTACAACAGGTACACCTTGGATTCCTGTAGCGGAAAATTATCCTCAAGTGAATGCAGGGAAAGTGATGAGAGAAGAAAACTCCATTTTTACTCATTATCAAAAGTTAAACGAACTTCGTAAAACACATGACATCATTACTCATGGAGATTACCAGTGGATCGATCAAAAGGACGAGCAGGTATTCGCATATACGAGACAGTGGAATGATGAAACACTTCTTGTAGTAAACAATTTCTATGGTGAAGAAACCATTTTTGAACTGCCGCATAACTTAAAAATTAAAGGTGAGCCAGAAGTCTTAATCAACAACTACGAACAGCCATCTTTGGACTATCGTCAGGTGAAGCTGCGTCCATATGAATCCATTGTTTACCATTTTAATGCGAAATGATAGGATAGTAGCGGTGATGTGAACATGAAAAATAAATATCTTGTTATCTACAACGACTTAGTTCAGATGATTCAGCAAGGGGAGTTCATGGCTGGGGATACATTGCCTTCTGAACATGATCTCTCCCAACAATTTTCTACCTCAAGAGAAACGATACGTAAATCGTTAAACCTTTTATCTCAAAATGGATATATCCAAAAAGTGAGAGGAAAGGGATCGGTAGTATTAGATCAAAATAAGTTTGAATTTCCTGTTTCCGGACTTACAAGTTTTAAAGAATTATCCGATCAGCTTGGTCAAAACTTTAAAACATATGTGCACGAAGTATTTGTAGAAACCGCTGATAACCGATTGCGCTCCAGGTTAAATTGTGAGACGAACGTAAAGATTTGGAAAATATCCAGATCTAGAGAAATTAATGGGGAGCGTGTCATACTAGATAAAGACTACATCAGAGAAGACATAGTGCCCAATTTGACGAAATCAATTGCTGAAGGCTCTATATATGAATATATTGAAAACGAATTGGGGTTAGATATCAGCTTTGCTAAAAAGGAAATTGTCGTAGAACAAGTAACATCAGAAGATCAAAAGTATTTAGATGTAGAAGAGCATGCTCAAGTCGTAGTCATACGAAGCTATGTCTACCTTGCAGACGCGACATTATTTCAATTTACAGAGTCCAGACACAGACCAGATAAGTTCCAATTTGTTGATTTTGCCAGGCGGACAAAATAACAGCCGATGATTTGTAATCATCGGCTCAGCTTGGAGAGAAACCTTAATTTTCTCTTTTACCTCGACAATGTAAACACTTCTCGCATTAGAAAGAGAAAAGGGTTTTAGGAAATTACTCCCTTTCCATGGGCGAATGGTGTGCCTCCTCGGGCTTTATAGCCCTCCGGGGTCACACCTTATTCGTATCTCCCATGGGAGTCTCGCCGTTTCCTAAAACCCTTTTTCGAGATAGATCACTGGAAAAACCACTTAATCAAGCTGTGTCCTTATGAAAACAGAGTTTGCAGCTTGGCATACACTTCACGATTCCACTTTGATAAAAGGAACGGAAAAAGTGCCGACTCCTGCGAGCCGAGGAGATTTTCCGTCTTGTCCCTCAGAAAGGAGCCCGCTGAAAAACTGAGGTCTATGAAAGGTGAAATTTTAAAAAGCGGTCTGTGCAGAAATTAATTTCTGCACAGACCGTTTTTCTTCTAACTTTAAAGATATTTGTGCCTTTGCTTCCTTCATAAGTTTAACGATTCGTTCAATTGGCTGTGAAATCGCCCTTCCCGTTGTAATATAGGAATGGGTTTTAGATTGATCTCTGTTGACGCCACGATGAGCGTTCGGTGGTGACGCCTGGTCGATTAAAACCGGCCACGTCCTGTGGCCAACATCGACACTAGCACGTCCGGTGTGTCGCGGGAACAGCGCGAGCCGAAGATCCACTTGGTCAAGTGAACTTCTTGACCAAGTTAGTGAGGCCGTGCCCGCGGCAAGCATCCACCGACAAGCGATTCGTGAGATTCAACTACAACCTTTAACACCTTTTTAGTTAAAATGGATTTTTTTAGTGGACTCGGGGAAAGCGGCGCTTTTTTTCCTTTTCTTCATACTAATCCCACCTATAATCTTATAATAAACCCCTCTAAGCCTTTTCGACAGTCTGAGCCGATAATTTGTAATCATTGGCTGCTTTTTGTGTAAGATAAAAAATGGATATGAGTATGTGAAATCATTAGGAACTGTTACACTAGGGGAAAGAAATCAACAAGAGGTGGAACGTCATGTTTGTCATTGGAGCAACGCAAAAACTAACGAAAGAAATTAATAAAGAACTAGAAACACCTGAGCAGTATAAGGAGATTCCTGCTATCTATAAGTGGCATGCGAACTTGATTACAGTCAATCGTAGAAAATGCTTAATTATTATGAATAATCAAACGGGGATTAACCTTATTTTATTTGGATTGCGAAAACAACAATTTGAAAACTTGAACAGCGTCATTAAAGGCTCACTTAAGCAATTATTACAGCTCGTTAAAGTCGAGGAAGAAATTATTAATGAACTCTTAGAAAACGCCGAACCAATCGTCTATACCAAAACAGATAATCGCCAAGTACTTGGTATGATGAACCAAGTTCAATATTTAGTAGAAGATGCCACTGAGGGATTGGATTATGAAGCCATCGACGCCTCTGAGATCAATTATGTCAGCAATGCTGAACTTCTATTTACACCTATAGGTAAACCGCCTGTTGAGGCATTACGCGAATTTTTCGATAAATAAATTTAATCCGTACCCATCCTGGGTGCGGTTTTTTTGATGAAATGTTTAAGTGGTAACAACTTATGAATAGGGTATTAATAAAAGAAATTGTATATGTTTACAATATACCCATATGGGTATATAATTCTATATGTAAACGAAATTTATTACGGAGGGATCACACATGTTTTTTAAGTCATTCTTTGATGAAAACCTGGCGCAAATGTCTTATATGGTCGGCTGCCAAAAGACGGGAGAAGCATTAGTTATTGATCCTGCAAGAGATATAACTCCTTACTTGACTACCGCAAAAAAAGAAGACTTTGAAATAACAAGTATTACCGAAACCCACATTCACGCTGATTATCTCTCTGGATCAAGAGAGCTTGCAGAACAAACAGGAGGAAAGCTCTATCTGTCAGATGAAGGAGATGATGATTGGAAATATGGATTTGCTAAAGAGTATTCACACCAATGGATAAAGGGTGGAGATCAGTTTTATGTAGGAAACGTTAAACTAGACGTTCTTCATACTCCTGGTCATACCCCGGAGAGTTTATCTTATCTATTAACCGACGAAGGCGGCGGATCGAGCGTGCCGATGGGAATTTTCACAGGAGATTTCGTGTTTGTTGGTGACGTAGGGCGTCCTGACTTATTAGAGAAAGCAGCTGGGGCATCCGGAAGCTCAGAAGCAGGGGCTAAAGACATGTATAAGTCCTTGCAACGATTTAAAGAACTTCCTGATTTTGTCCAAGTATGGCCTGGTCACGGAGCAGGGAGCGCCTGCGGTAAATCACTGGGAGCCGTGCCATCCTCTACGGTTGGTTACGAAAAACTTAATAACTGGGCTCTATCTTATGATGAAGAAGCTTCATTTATCGACGAGCTATTAAAAGGGCAGCCAGAACCTCCTAAGTATTTTGCGATGATGAAAAAGTTAAACAAAGAAGGTCCAGGTTTGTTAGAAGACCATCAATCAGTAGAAAAAATGAATATAGAACAAATCCAAAAAGCTTTAGAAAAAGGAAATGCAGTTATAGATACTAGGTCGAAGGAAGATTTCGCAAAAGGTCACGTAGAAGGAACGATAAACCTGCCATTTAATAAAGCATTTGCAAACTGGGCCGGGTGGTTAATTAATTATGACCAAGACATTATTTTAATTAGCGATGAGTCAGAACTGGAAGGTATTCAAATAGCTTTACAATCCATCGGGCTGGACCGCCTAGTCGGATTTATAAACAAGTATGACGTAAATCAAAAAGAAAATTTAGAAACGTATGAAAGCATAACAGCCGACCAGTTAGCTGAGAGATTCAAAGACCATGAAGATTATATTATCGTTGATGTACGAAATCAATCAGAGTGGGATGAAGAGCATATGGAAGGAGCTCTCCATGTTATGCTTGGCACACTGCCAGACCGTTTAGATGAAATACCAGAAGGAAAGACTCCAATTGTCCATTGTCAATCCGGTGTTCGCTCAGCAATTGCAACAAGCGTACTGCAAGCCTGCGGATTTAAAGATGTGCTGAACCTTAAAGGCGGATTCAGTGCCTGGAAAGAATACGGAGGAAAAGTTGCATAAGGAAAGAAAATGCGTTGTTCAGTGATAAAGCTGTTCAACGCTTTTCTTTTAGAATAAAAAATATCCTTACCACAGGGGTAAGGACTAAGAAATTTATAGGTATAGGATTAGGGGAGTGTTCATTAAAACACTAAAGTAAAACTAACAATTAAAACAAACTAACTTAAACTTGTTCAACCACTAAGGGTTTTGGATAATTATCATCAGCAGTATCGTAAACTACCGGCCCTGCAGCAGAAGCTAATAATGCTACTACTCCTAACACAGCTAAGAGTTTCTTCATAAAAGTATCCCTCCTAAATTAGAATGTTTATTTAACAATTGAATTGCTAACCTAAGGTAAGATGTAGATTTTTTATACATTCTCTGTTTCTCCAATAAATCAGATAAAAACAGTGAGTATCGAATAATATGATTATGATTATTCCGCTGTTTAAAGTAAGGAATCACTTCACCTTCAATGAATTCCATAAGACCGGGAGAATCATTTATTAACATTTTGTAAAAAGTAAAATGTAATTCATGAGGTTTCGATGGATAAGATTCTAAGTGTGCAGATCCTTTTTCTATCCAGGATGCGCATCCTTTATAGTCACCGAGTTTATAATGTTCGGTAATTAAACCATGAATGCAATTAAATAAATCATATTGATTAAGAGGAGTGTCCAAATCAATTGTATATTCAAAACTTTTTTCATAATTTTTTATAGAAGCTTTATGGTTTCCTAATCTAGCTTCTAGAACGCCTAGATTACTATAAACTAACTTTAGTTTATCGTAATCGTTAATTTGAAGTGCGATTTTTCTAGCTAGATGATAATTTTCCATTGACTTTGCATAATTACGAAGTCTGCTAAAATTTATTCCCAAAATAATATGACAGTCAGCACTTTTTGATAGATCATAATAAGATTGATAAAGCTCTAAAGCGTGTTCCACATAATATATCGATGGCGATATATGGTTAGCTTGACTCGAACTTAAAGAAAGCAAGTAGTATAGATCGCTAGCTTCCCATTTTTCAACTTCAATAGATGTACTATAATTTTTTGCTTCCATAAGTTCTTGGAAAGCATCGTTAAAGTCACCTTTATAATACTTTACTAGGCCCGTTATGAGATGGTAATAGAACTCCATTTCTTCATCAAAAGTATCTTTAAGCTGTTTTAAATTTTCCCATGTTTCATAAGCCTTCTCTACCTCGTTTTCTAACAAAAGATAGCGAATGCGAAATAATTCATAGAATATATACAATTGATGATTTTCCAGAGTGCTTTTCTGCTTAAGGAGTTCATCTCTTAACCTTTTTGCATCATCTTTCTGCTTGAAAACGATAGCTTCATACCACTCCCTCAATTTTTCCATAGAAGGGTGGTTGAAATTTGATTCATTAAAATCAATACCAAGCCTCTCGTAAAGCAATTCGAGTACTTCAATGGCTGGAACCGTCTGATCGTTTTCGATCTTTGAAAGATAGGCTGCCGAAATGATGCCATCAGCAAGCTGGTTCTGAGTTAAACCTTGCTTAACTCGATGAAATCGAAGCGCTTTACCATATTCCATTATTCACACACCTAGTTGATCAACTGTCGATTTGATTGCTTTCAAATCTATTTTCAGAATACACGTTCGATGAATTTTTTTCAACTATATTCCCTAGTTTCCCAAGTCGGTCTTTTTTCATAGCTTAAGAGGGGTTAAAAAGGACCAACTTTCACAGGTTTTAATTTAAAAAAGAGGTTTATCTTTACAAAAATTGATAAACAAGTCTAGTAAATGACGCTATTTACCAATTATACCTTAATTGGGTTATGAGTAAACTCCCCAAAAAAAGGGTATAAATGGTATAGAAACGCTTTATTGCCTGTATGAAGTAAAGAGGGAGGAAAAAAAGATGGGATATAATGTTACGCAAAAGTTAATTAAGGATCATTTAGTCAAAGGAGAAATGACTCCAGGTTCGGAAATAGGCTTAAAAATTGATCAAACGTTAACGCAAGATGCGACAGGAACGATGGTTATGCTTGAACTTGAAGCGATGGGTATTGATCGTGCCAAGACAGAAGCCTCCGCACAGTATGTAGATCATAATTTAATACAAGAGGACAGCAAAAACCCTGATGACCATTTGTTTTTAGAAAGTGCGGCTAAGAAATTTGGACTTTACTTTAGTCGTCCAGGAAATGGAGTAAGTCACCCCGTTCATATGCAGAGGTTAGCTAAGCCGGGACAAACCTTGCTTGGATCTGACAGTCATACGTGTGCGAACGGATGTATGGGGATGCTTGCTATGGGTGCCGGAGGAATTGATGTAGCAATGGCAATCGCTGGCGAGCCTTTCTATGTAAAGATGCCTAAAATTTGGGGGGTGAAGGTTACCGGAGAGTTTCCTGAGTGGGTAAGTGCCAAGGATGCTATATTAGAGATGCTTCGCCGCCATGGAGTTAAAGGTGGCGTTAATCACATTTTTGAATATTACGGCCCAGGTTTAAAGAATTTGTCAGCGATGGACCGACATGTTATTGCGAATATGGGAGCTGAATTAGGAGCTACAGCTACGGTATTTCCTTCAGATGAAGAAACTAGAAAATACATGAAGCTTCAGGGACGGGAAGATGAGTGGAAAGAGTTAACGGTAGATGAAGGTGCTGCGTATGATCGTCATGATGAGCTCGATTTATCCAGTTTGGAACCAATGATTGCCAAGCCGTCAAGTCCTGGTAACGTTGTTCTGGTAAGAGAAGTAGAGGGCGAAGATATTTACCAGTCCTACATTGGCTCTTCAGCAAATCCAGGCTATCGAGATTTTGCCATTGCATCAAAGATCGTCGAAGGTAGAAATATTGCAAATGGTTTATCATTTGATTTGAATCCAACTTCCAGGCAAATGCTCATCGACCTTTCCCAACAAGGTCACATCGCTAATTTTCTTCAAGCAGGTGCACGATTGCACCAAGCGGGATGTAATGGTTGTATAGGAATGGGACAGGCACCGGCCTCAGGAAGAAACAGCCTGCGGACAACACCGAGAAACTTCCCGGGCCGCTCCGGTACAAAAGAGGACAGTGTGTTTCTATGCAGCCCTGAAACGGCTGCCGTTTCAGCGTTAACAGGTAAAATTACTGACCCAAGAAATGCCGGATTTGATTATCCTAAGGTTCAAGAATTAGAACAACCTACGATTGATACGGACCTTCTTGATGCTCCACTGCCTCAAGAAGAAGCTGAACAAGTGGAACTAGTAAAAGGACCTAATATTGCCTCAATTCCTAAGATGGATGAACTTCCTAATGATATGGAATTGTCTATCTTGTTAAAAGTAGGGGATGACATTTCTACGGATGAAATTTTAGCCGGAGGAGCAAGAGTCCTTCCTTATCGAAGCAACCTCCCAGAAATCAGTAAGTTTACTTTTGAAATTGTGGATGATACCTATTATGACCGGGCGATGAAACAAAAAGAAGAGGGAGGCCATGTGATCGTAGGAGGTACAAACTACGGTCAAGGCTCCAGCCGGGAACATGCCGCCTTAGCTCCCAGGTATATGGGATTAAGAATAGCGATTGTGAAAGATTTTGCTAGGATTCATTGGCAGAACTTAGTTAATTTTGGAATCTTGCCACTGACCTTTTCTAAAGAAGAAGATTATGAAAAAATCGACCAGGGAGATACGCTTTTATTTAAAGATCTCCGCAAGAAAATCCACAGTAAGAATGGATTTGAAGTAGAACTTAAAGGTAAGAATCAAAGCATACAAGTAGAACATGCACTCTCTTCTAGACAGTTGGAAATGATGGAGAAAGGCGGACTAATCAATTGGTTGAAAGATCGTTTAGACGAGTAATAAAGAAACCTACGGCTGAGAGGCCGTAGGTTTTATTTATGATTCGTCAGTGTCTAATGGTGTTAAACTTTGTTCAATTTCCTTACGTCGGTCTTCTAGAAAAGGTGGAAGGGCAAGACTTTCTCCTAAATGATCCATGTCTTCATCAGTCGCAAAACCAGGGCCGTCCGTAGCAAGTTCGAATAGAATGTGATTAGGTTCTCTAAAGTAAAGGGATTTGAAATAAAAGCGATCCACAAGGCCGGAATTTGGAAAACCTGCTTTTTGGATAATTAACTTCCATTGCTCCAGTTCTTGTTCATCTTCGACGCGAAATGCTACGTGATGGACGCTGCCACGTCCGGGTCGTTCACGGGATAAATCCGTGCGTTCCTCAATATGAACTTCCGCTCCTGTGCCGCCTTCGCCTGTTTCAAGTACGAGTTTGTTGTCGAATCGACCAACTTCTCTAAAGCCCAATATTTCAGTAAGAACCTGTTTCGTAGGAGCAAGGTTGGCGACAGTTAAGTGAACGGGTCCTAGTCCAGTAATCCCACGGTTCGTTGGGAGGCCACTTTTCTCCCAGGACTGACCTGCAGCTACACCTTTGTTATTTTCATCAGAGACAAGCATAAGCCTCTGTCCTTCTGGATCCCTGAACGATAACGTTTTTCGATTAGCATACTCTTTAATAGGGTCTTGCTCTACGTTTAATTGCTTGAACCGTTCTTGCCAGAAACGTAATGTTTCATCATTTTTAACCCTTAATGACGTGGTAGAAATACTGTGAGTGCCGGGATAAGTATTTCCAGCTCTCGGTATTTCAAAGAATGTAAGGTCCGTGCCAGGGTTTCCTTTTTCATCAGCGTAAAAGAGGTGGTACATTGAAGTATCGTCTTGGTTGACCGTCTTTTTCACTAGACGCATACCTAGTACATTTGTATAAAAATCATAATTCTTTTTTGCATTGGCTGTTATAGCGGAGACATGGTGTATTCCTTTAATTTGCATGGTAACCCCTCCCTATTTAGTAATAATCTCGAATTCAAGATAATAATACGACAGAATTTAAAAATTGTCAATTTCATGAAATGAAGTTTGATATACAAATAAAAAAGCGAACATTATAAGTTCGCTTTTTTGCTGCGTTCCTCTTTTTCGCTCTCTCTTTCAAGGATCTCTTTACGAATCCACTGTATGAATTCCTTATCCAAATCTAATTCTACCGCTCTTCGATAAGTAATCATGAGAATGCGAAGAGGAAGGTGCTCTAAATTCATTGGGAGGACCCCCTTACTCTAAGTTAGAAGTTCAGTCGAAACTGTAGCTACGCCAATCAGTTTATTCACATCATTATATATAGGCTGTGCGAAAACATCATAAGTAATGAGACCGTCTGATAATGGGAAAGAAACGTTTTCTCTAATCGACTGTTGTGTCTCAATCACTTTTCGCTTTATTTTCATTAGGCCGATGGTTCCTTCATTGTGATCGAGTTCATCATCTCTTTTACCGATGACGACTTCTGATTTGAAGTCAGGGTGGGGGTTAAACATCCAGGTATACCTTAAATCCAAATCACAATGAGCGACGATAATGGGGGAGTTTCTCAGCGCTAGCGTGAAAGGTTCACTAAGATGTTCTGAGAAAAAAAGAAAGGTATTAATGTTTAAGAAGCTGGCAATTTGTGAAGCTACTGCCATGCTTGGATTTCGAGTTCCGCTCTCTATTTGAGCATAATAGGCACGATCAATATGAGCGCCCTCTGCAATTTGCTGCTGTGTAAGTTTTCTTTCTTTTCTAAGCTGAATGAGCCAGTCTCTCATTATTATCACACCCAATATGTCTATTGTCCTACTTAACATATTCGCAGTCCTGCTCTTAGTATCCTTGTGGCAGTTTGCAACAAAAACGAGTCCATGATTTTATATTCCCTATTTCAAAAAATATACTCCTTTTTTTAAGTTATTATATTAGGTGTTATAGAAGGGTTTGTCCGTCATTTTATTTAGTATACATTTGTTAAATGCTAATCAATAAGAGAAATTTCTGCTATGATAAATCCGGTTGGAGAAGTTTACGGTTTTCACCAAGGTATAGATAGGGGATTTTGTATGTCTTTAGAAATATTGGATATAATTGCTGTGAGTGCTTTTGCTTTTAGCGGGGCCATCGTGGCTCTTAGTGAAAGATACGATATATTTGGTACCTTTATTTTGGGAATAGCTACTGCCTTTGCAGGTGGGATTATAAGAAATATGGCTTTGGATGTCCCCGTTGTACATGTGTGGGAGCAGGGTTATTTACTTTACGTTGCTCTTATAACGATAAGTATTGTTTATGTCTTCCCTAAAAGCTGGGTTATGTTTTGGGATCGTTGGAATATCTATTTAGACGCGATTGGTTTATCAGCTTTTGCGCTGCAAGGGGCTGTGTTTGCAGTAGCGCATGACTTTCCATTAGGAGGCATTATATTTGCTGCTATATTAACAGGAGTGGGGGGTGGAGTAACTAGAGATGTTCTGGCACAGCGTAAACCAATGGTTCTTCATCAGGAGATTTATGCTGTTTGGGCTATGCTGTCTGGGTTGATGGTGGGCATCGGAGTGGTTGACGTACAAAGCGACTTTCAATATTACATCTTATTTATTTTAATCATTGGCTGCCGCGTGTTGTCTTACCATTTAGGGTGGCATTTACGCTTTAGAGATCTCTATCGTCTATAATAAAACCGCGTGAAAACACGCGGTTTTTGTGTGAATTTATTGACGGAAAAGGTCACCAGAAAGGTAACGTTCTCCTGTGTCTGGTGCAATGATGACCACTACTTCACCAGGCTGTTTCTTCTTAGCTGCTTCTATACCTGCCCAGCAGGCAGCACCGGAAGATGTACCTAAAAGTAAGCCTTCCTCGTGAGCTAAACGACGCGTAATATCATAAGCATCCTCATCGGTAACTTGTAAAATTTCATCATAGACTTCTTGGTTCAAAATAGAAGGAATAAATCCCGGGCTCGTCCCAACTAGCTTGTGTTTTCCAGGTTTCCCTCCTGAAAGAACAGGAGAACCTGCTGGTTCTGCTACATGTACCGTCAGTTGTTTATAATATTTTTTTAGTTCTTCCCCTGTTCCGGTAACCGTCCCACCAGTACCAGCTGTTGAGACAAAAGCTGATAGAGGTTTACCCAGCTCGTTCATTGCTTCTATAATTTCTGAAGCAGTGGTATGACGGTGTGCATCAGGGTTGGCGGCATTTTCAAACTGCATGGGCATGAAAGCACCCTCTACTTCTTCTACAAGTTCTTTGGCCTTGGTAATAGCACCGGGCATTTTTTCATCGCCTGGGGTTAATACGATTTCAGCACCATAAGCTTTTAATAAGTTAATCCGTTCTTGTGTCATAGTATCAGGCATAACTAGGATGGATCTATATCCCCTTGCGGCAGCATTCATAGCAATTCCTATCCCCGTATTGCCGCTGGTTGGCTCGATAATCGTTGAGCCTTCTTTTAAATGACCATCATTTTCTGCTTGTACAATCATATTATACGCAGCGCGGTCTTTTACGCTTCCGCTAGGATTGTATTTTTCTAATTTCAAGTAAATATCAGCCCCGCCTTTTGGAGCTAACTGATTTAGTTTCACAAGTGGTGTATCGCCTATTAGGTCAGCAATGTTGTCAACGACACGCATGAAGTCACTTCCTTTGTTATTCTCTATTCAAAAGTTTATCATAACTGCTTATTCTTACAGAAATACTATGCTTAAAAGCAAAGCAAGCATCCCTATCCAGTTAATTTGGAGGGTTTTCTTCTGATAATTCATCCTCCACTAAAGCTTCTGCAAAGCTAAACGATCGTTCTGGAAACGAAATCTTAAAAGCTAATTGATTAGAATTAAGGTTGAATCGGTCTACTTCAATATCAATGTTACTCTCCGTTTCCATTTGAGTCACAGCAACATAAATGTTCTCATCGTTGGGATTGACCGTAACCCATTCTGGGAATTGATAATTTTCAGCAACGAACTCCATAACTTTTTTATTTGGAAGTGGAAGCTGGCCGAGCGATATCCGCTCCTGTTCTAACACTAAATCTCCATTTTCCTGAACAACGGGGTTGAGCTCAACCTTAATAGGTATAGTTTGTTCAAAAGCTCGAATATTCCCTGCTAACGTAACGTTTCGATCGAGGGATATCGAGTAATCAAACACGGTTTGAGTCGAAATTTCACTTAAATACTCATTCGCTAACTGCTCTAAATTCTCTTTCGTAGAGACAACCGTAAACTCTGCTTGAGAATCCTGTTTTTCTCTATCCACGTTAACGAGCGTATATGAACTTGGCAGGAGAACCAAGGATAATATCCACGCAATAATAGCAACATTAATAATCGCAAGTATAAAAAAAGACGTTTTCCATCGATTTTTTAAAAACATACGCTTTAGCATAAATGCACTCCACCTGTATTATTCCTCTATTTCATCTCTAATATATTCTAACACGCGTTTGGCCATTTGTTTATAGCCTTCCTCATTAGGGTGGAAATGATCTTCTTCCCATAAAAGTTCACTTTCATTTCCTTCAAACACATCATTAATAGGGATAAATGATGCGGTTGGGTATTCCTCTATTACTTCTTCACTAACTGTGTTCCATTCATTCATAATTTGGGCAAGAGCTGGAATATTTTCGAAATATTGATTGAAAGGATTATATAATCCAATGAGATAAATGGAAGCATCAGGATTCGCACGTTCAACTTCGGTTAAAATCTCATTTAATTCATCGCGATACCGCTCACGGGCTGGAGAGAAATCGTCGTAGCTTAGACTCGTGAAATGATCTTCTATCACTTGTACCACATTATTTGCCCCGATTGTGATCAGCACTAAGTCTGCTTTTTCAACCGAAGAAGAAATTTCATCAGATTTCATTCTAGTGAGCAGTTGATCTGTACGATCTCCGCGTTTTCCATAATTATCAATTGTAAAGTTGGCTGTTTCATTATTTTCGTTAATGTTATCTTCAAGAATACCAACATATCCACCGTTTTCTGTACCATCTCCCACTCCTTGAGTAAGAGAATCGCCCATAGCTACTACTTCTAAATCATCTCGAATAAAAAGATTACGTGCATTCTCGATGACTCCAGAGAATACTTCTCGAAGTTCGTCACTCACCGTGCCTTCTTTCTCTTCAGGAGCATCGGTATTTTCATCCTCAGAGGTTTCCTCTTCTTCTTGGTCCTCATTTTCCTCTCTGATATTGCTCTCATTCTCCTCATTTGTCTCATTCACTGTTTCGGAGTCGTTTTGACTATTGTCTATAGGATTTGTAACAAATGTAAATACAATAAGAGCAAGAAATATAATGGAGAAGGAGAGGAGAAACAGCCACTTTGCTTTTTTCATTTATGATCACACCTGTTGTAGTATTATGAGTTATGATTAGTATATGGATAGAACCCATATTTAGGGATAAAAACAAGTGATTTATAAAGACGGCAATCACTTATTTAAAATAATTCATTAAAATTGTAATAAATACCTTGTAACCTATATTATAGCACTTAAAACTATAAAATAGACATTCGAAATTCTTGATTTAGAGGTGACGGTAAGAGGTTAAAAGAAATACATAAGGGGGGGCTCGTTCATGTCAGGAAAAGTAAGTATTTCTGTACGTGAATTAATGGAATATGTGTATAGAAGGGGCAGTATAGACGATCGGTTTCGATCAAATGCCTCTATGCTTGAAGGTACAGCGATTCACCAATCGGTTCAAAAAGAATACGCGGATAAAGATGAAAGTGAAGTTTTTTTGAAATGGGATTATACAACAGAAGATATAAATGTAAAGATCCACGGACGTTGTGACGGGGTACTAACGACTTCAGAAGGAAAAATTATTGATGAAATAAAATCGACGGCTCAAGATCTTGAAGACATTACGGAGGCGAGCTATCCCGTCTATTGGGCACAGGCGAAGGGGTATGCTTATATTTATGCCAAAAATGAAGATTTAGAAGAAATAAAGGTGCAGCTCACATATGTGCAAAAACGCACAAAAGAAAAGAAGCGATTTTTATATAATTTTTCCATCAGCCATCTGGGAAAATTTATGGAAGAAACAATACTAGAATACGTCTCCTATGCTAAAGTGCTAACGCATATTAAGAATGAAAAAGAGACATCTATTCCCGATTTAAAATTCCCTTTTCCACGCTATCGTAATGGGCAGAGACATTTAGCTGGAGCCGTTTATCGCACTTCTCAAGAAAAAAGAAATTTATTTGCACAAGCTCCTACAGGAATTGGTAAAACAATTTCAACCCTTTTTCCGGCTATAAAATCAATGGAAGAAGGAAAGCAGGAACGTATCTTTTATTTAACAGCAAAAACAGTTACGAGACTGACCGCAGAGGAAGGGTTAGCTTTAATGGAAAAGAGCGGATTACGATTGCGGTCGGTTACACTCACTGCGAAAGATAAAATATGTTTTAAAGAAGAAACGATCTGTCAGCCCGATTATTGTGAATTCGCTGATGGGTATTACGACCGTATCAATGGAGCGGTTATAGACGTATTAAAAAACGAAACACAAATTACCAGGCCCGTAGTCGAAAAGTATGCTCGTAAGCATCGTGTCTGTCCATTTGAATTCTCTTTAGATTTAACAGATGTCGTCGACGTTATTATTGGTGATTATAACTATGTTTTTGATCCAAGAGTAGCGTTAAAACGGCTTATGCCGGAGCATAAAAAGAAAACGGCACTTTTAATTGATGAAGCCCATAACTTAGTCGAACGGGCGCGGGAAATGTATTCAGCGACAATTGTGCGCAATTCGTATTGGCAAGTAGAAGAAGAGTGGGGAGAACTGAATCATAAATTAGCACAATCTGCTCAAGCCGTACGAAAAGATTTACAAAGCTTAAATAGTGAAGATGAAACAATAATTACAGAAATTCCTGGAGAGCTTGAAGAGAACTTAGAACGATTTATCGAGCGGGCTGAAGAAGTTTTAAGGGAAGACCAAGATGGGGAAGATACCGAAACCCTCCTGGAATGCTATTTTTCAAGCCAAAATTTTGTGAAAATTTTCAGTTTATTAGATGAACACTACAAGATTATTACATCTAAAGATGCTTTAAAACTATATTGTGTAGATCCATCATTCGTGTTAAGAAAGGTCACGGAAATGTTTCGGTCCAGCATATATTTTTCAGCCACTTTATCACCCTTTGCTTATTATAAGGAGATGCTGGGTGGACAAGAAGATGACTACATTTTAAAACTTCCCTCTCCATATAATGCAGATCAAATTAAAGTAACAATTGCACCTATATCTACTCGTTTTAAAGATAGAGAAAATAACGCAGATAAACTAGCAGAACTTCTATATAAGCAAGTAAAGAATCAGGAGGGAAATCACTTGTTTTTCTTCCCTTCTTATCAATACATGAATATGGTTTACCAGGCTTTTCAGAAGTTTGAAGATGTAGATGCTGTAGAACAAGAATTTGGGATGACAGAAGAAAGAAGAGACGACTTCTTAGCTCAATTTGTTCCTGGGGGATCACTCATAGGTTTTGCAGTTCTTGGCGGCGTGTTCTCAGAAGGCGTTGACTTAAGAGGGAATCGTCTGAATGGAGTAGCCGTAGTTGGAATCGGTTTAGCCCCTCGAAGTTTTGAAAAAGAGCTGATAAAGAACTATTTTACTAACCGCGGTAAAAATGGCTACAATTATGCCTATGTATATCCAGGGATGAATAAAGTGCTGCAAGCAGGAGGACGTCTTATTAGGTCAGAGGAAGATCATGGGGTAATCCAACTGGTTGATGACAGATTTCTTCAACCAACCTATCAAAAATTATTGCCAGTAGAATGGCAGAATTATAATATTGAGAAATAAATCATTTCCTGGGAAATAAAATTTGATTATGTCGAAAGAATGCTCTGGAACAGGAAGTTCTCACTAAAAGTGAGAGGTTCCTATTTATTTTTGTCAAATTTGTGAGGGAGTAAAAGTTTGAACGTGAGACATTTAGGTTATCTCTTTACAGAATAGTAAAAAATATAGGAGGATAGCTTATGTCAGAACGAAAAGTGAAAAATCGGTGGCTGATTGCGTTAGGTGCAGTTGGAATACATATTTCAATTGGCTCTGTCTATGCGTGGAGTAACTTCACCGGCCCCCTGGGTGAAGAGTTTGGCTGGACTTCACAACAAGTTCAGTTGACATTCAGCTTAGCCATTCTATTTTTAGGGTTATCGGCAGCATTTTTAGGTTGGTTTGTTGAAAAATATGGGCCGCGAGTAGCTGGTATTACCGCAGCTATATTCTTTGGAGTTGGTGTGTTTGGTTCCGGATTTGCCATTCAGCTGGAATCTTTATGGGCTTTATATTTCTTTTATGGAGTTTTAGGTGGGATAGGTCTGGGTGTAGGATATATTGCTCCTGTCTCCACATTAGTAAAATGGTTTCCAGACCGAAGAGGATTAGCTACAGGTATGGCCATCATGGGTTTTGGGTTTGCTGCTGCAATAGCAAGTCCGGTCATGGATTGGTTAATTGGTTCAGTAGGAATAGCTATGACATTTTTTATATTAGGAGTTAGCTATTTTGCAATAATGATATTGTCGTCCTTATACTTATCACGACCGCCTGAAGGCTGGACGCCTAAAGGCTACAATCCAGATGAAGAAAAAGATGTGAAATCACAAGATCTAGCGAATATTAGAGCAAAAGAATCTTTAAAGACGAAGCGATTTTACTATTTATGGATTATGTTGTTTATTAACATCACATGTGGAATTGCCGTAATTTCGGCAGCTAAGCCGCTTGCTGAAAATAGTGTAGGAATGAGCGCCGGAGCTGCCGCAACTCTTGTTGGTGTCATGGGAGTGTTTAACGGGCTTGGACGAATTGGTTGGGCTTCTGCTTCTGATTATATAGGTCGATCCAACACATATATTATCTTTTTCGCCTTGCAAATTCCATTGTTTATGCTGTTGCCTATCACAACCTCTGTTACTCTATTTGTCGTGTTCTTTGGAATTATTTACACTTGTTATGGAGGAGGATTTGCCACTCTGCCTGCATTTATTGGTGACTTATTTGGTACAAAAGAACTGGGCGCTATTCATGGTTACATTCTTACAGCGTGGGCGGCTGCTGGCTTAGCCGGTCCTCAATTCGCTGCAATCATGAATGACTTAACGGGCAGTTACGCGAATAGTATGATCTATTTTGGTGTATTATTTATTGTAGCTTTAGTGGTGTCTATCTTAACGAAGGTGGACATAAAGAAAAAACAATCTGCAATGAGAGAAAAGCAGTCTAATGCATAATGGTAAACTCGAATACTTATTTTACTCCCCTTCCGATAGAGTTATTAGGAAGGGGTTTTTGATGGGCTGAGGGGCAGGGAATTAACGGCTTTTGATTGGAGATCCCTTTGATGATCTTCAGGAAAAGTTAATTGTATTGGCTGCCCAATCCGGTTAAAACTGGTCCTTTAGTGGCCGGTTTTTTTGTTTGTCTTCCGAGAAACTTGTACAATACTAGTAAGTTGAAAACTGGGGGGAAACGGATGAGTAGAATCACATGGGTGATGCTCTTCATTTTACTTGCAGCTTGTCAGGCTGGTGAGAATGGGGGCGGAAATGAAACTCAGCCCGAAGAGAACGAGCAGGATGAGATGGAAAACGATGAAAAATTTTATGAAGTAGCTTCAAATCTTAAATCTCCTTGGGATATGGAAGAATATGATGGATTATTTCTAATCAGTGAACGTGGAGGTACTATAGCGCGAATCTCAAGCGATGACCAAGTTCAAAGAGAACAAGTATCAACAGATAAAGAGATCTCTCAAATTGGTGAAGGGGGGCTGCTTGGCTTAAAGCTGGACCCGGACTTTGAGAATAATCAGCTAGCTTTTGCTTATCATACTTACGAAGAAGCAGGAGAAATTAAGAACCGAGTAATACAGCTTCGTTACGCAGAAGGCGAATGGCGTGAAGAGAAAAGTCTATTAGAAAATATTCCGGGCAATAACTTTCATAACGGAGGCAGAATCGAGATTGGACCAGATGAGAACCTTTACGTGACGACTGGGGATGCTCAAAATGAGCAGCTTGCTCAAGATGAAGAGAGTTTAGCGGGGAAGATTCTTCGTATGGATTTAGATGGGAATATTCCTGAGGGTAATCCAATAGATAATTCTTATATTTACAGTATGGGGCACCGTAATCCCCAGGGCTTGGATTGGACTGAAGATAGTACATTGTTTGCCACGGAGCACGGACCTACCAACCACGATGAAGTGAACAAGATTGATCCTGGCGCAAATTACGGATGGCCTGAAATAGTGGGAGACGAATCACAAGATGGGTATCAGGATCCTCTTTTTCAAACAGGTAATGATACGTGGGCTCCATCCGGAATGGTTGTATATAAGGACGAATTGTACGTTGCTGCTTTAAATGGAGAAGCTTTAATGAATCTTGATACAGAGGGAAATGAGACAGAAGTTGTAACTAGTGATTACGGAAGACTGCGAGATGTTGAATTGGTTAATGAGGAACTATATTTCATAACGAATAACACGGATGGAAGAGGAAATCCAGAAGGTGAAGATGACAAGCTAGTTCGTTTTTACCCATAGAAGGAAGCCAGGACCTTGGAGTAGGTCCGGCTCCTTTTTTAAGCTTCTGAAATATGTTTTCCTTGGACAAAAACAAGAATGGCGAAACTAATAAAAGCAAAAAGTAAAATGGTGCCTCCCGCAATAAAAAAGATCGTATTAAAGATACCTAGCCCTCCAAAAGGGTCGGTATAATATAGCCACATTCCAACAGTAAGTCCGAATACTCCAATAAAAGAGCTCCATACATGAAAGCTGGCAAGCTTTGACGCTTTTGGAATGGCGAACACTTTATAAAAAATAGCGAAAGCAAATAGTGAAAGCCATCCAACGACTAAAATGTGAGCATGAATAGCACTTAGTTGATAGCCGCCGCCTCCTGC
Source organism: Halobacillus sp. B23F22_1 (assembly GCF_043497005.1). Taxonomy (NCBI): domain Bacteria; kingdom Bacillati; phylum Bacillota; class Bacilli; order Caryophanales; family Bacillaceae; genus Halobacillus; species Halobacillus sp. B23F22_1. The sequence goes on from NZ_JBIEKE010000001.1 coordinate 497,418, forward strand.
CATGTGCGAACCCATAAACGCTCCAATTAATGCGTAAATTGCGGACACTCTTACAAAAAATCGCGTACGATCCAAAGGAATAACCTCCATAACTATAGATTCTTCAGTCATTATACAGAAAGTCATTTCGAAAAGAAATCAACCTGACAAAATGTCGGAAAAGGTTCATAATTCCTGCTGGTTTGGAAAGAGTTAACTTTTCCTATATGATTAAATGTAGAAGGAAGGGGCGATCGACACATGGAACGAAGATTAATCGATTTTTCTACATATTTAAAACAACACTCGATTGATGCGGCGTTTATAAATTCGCCAGAGAATGTTTTTTATTTAACAGGTTTTTTAACGGATCCCCATGAACGGTTACTAGGGTTACTTGTGTTTCCTGACAGTGAGCCTGTTGTAGTCTTGCCGGGAATGGAAGCCGGGCAAATCCGAGAAGCAGGATGGACGTTTGGAGTGATTGGGTATGCCGATCACGAGGACCCGTGGGCTCTAGTGAAAAAAAGCATAAAAGAAAAAAGTATACCCCCTGTTCAAAAAGCAGGCATAGAAAAGCAAGTTTTAACTTTTGGCAGAAGTGAATCGCTGCTTCAGGTCCTGGATCAGCCGCAAGTAATTGACGTCGAAGATCAGTTGAACGAGATGAGAGTCGTGAAAGATGAACATGAAATCAGCATTATGCGAGAAGCAGCTGAACTGGCAGACTACGGAGTGCAAGTTGGGGTTGAAGCATTAGAAGAAGGTATCATGGAAATGGAAGTGTTAGCCCGAATTGAGTATGAGTTGAAGAAAAAAGGTGTCGCTGAGATGTCTTTTTCGACGATGGTGCTTTTTGGAGAAAAATCGGGACAGCCTCACGGAAATCCAGGAGACCGAAAGTTAAAACCTGGAGATTTTGTGCTGTTCGACCTTGGCGTCGTTTGGAAAGGGTATACGTCAGATATTACAAGGACCTTTGCTTTTCAATCGGTGTCGGAAGAACAGCGGCAAATGTATGAAAAGGTAAGGGAAGCCCTGCATTCATCATTAGCGTTAAGTAAACCAGGCACTCGTATAGGAGATCTTGACCAGGCTGCGAGAGATGTGATTGATAAGGCAGGCTACGGCAAGCTCTTCCCTCATCGTATTGGTCACGGGCTCGGGATTAATGTTCATGAATTCCCGTCCATGAGTCACTTAAATGATGGGGTGCTAAAAGCAGGGATGACTTATACAATAGAACCAGGGATTTATAACCCAAGCTTAGGCGGAGTACGGTTAGAAGAAGATGTCCTCGTCACCAGAGAAGGCTGTGAAACACTAACAAAAACCCCTACTGAATTGAAAATTATTAAATGACCCAAAGCCTGAAATCAGATTTTCTGATTTCAGGCTTTTCAGCTTGTGGAGAAACCCCTGTTTCTCCACAAGCTTTTTTCTTGCCGTCAGGAGCGAAAGCCCCTTGGGATTTCTTTAAGGTAGAAATGACTCTCTTTCACCTAGCTCACCTTTGTTAGATGGAGGGCAGCCTTTTTCATGTTGTGGCAGGCAGCCATCATCATCGCCTGTTCCTTAACTTTCTCTTTTACACGCAAAACTGAGTTCTTTTACATCTGCAAAGCTCCGATCAAATTTTTTATCTCCCGGTACCAGGTACAAATACGTCTCAAGTCTTACAAGAAAATATATCCCAGGCTCATTATGGTTTATTAGATTTGGCGGTAAGATGAATGTAAGTTCTAAAGAAGGAGGGAGTTTTGGTAATGAAAAAATTTTTACTTTTCCTTGCCGCGTTAGTAGCTGCAGCTGTTTTGCTTGCTAACCTTGGACCTATGATTCTTTTAGGTGTAAGTGTTTGGCTGCTTTATATCGTCTTTAAGCAATTTATGAAGAGCAATTCAACTGCCGGCAAAATTGGCTGGGTTATTCTAGGGTTAATCATTTTGAGTGTTGCGGTATCTAATATCTATGCTGTCATCGGATTAGCAGCAGCTTATGCGATTTACCTTATCGTTAAAAATTGGACAAGCCCAAAAGAAGAACCAGCGGTAACACAATCAGATGACCCATTTATTAACTTTGAAAAACAGTGGTCAGAATTAAACAAATCTTAAAAGGAGAGATCAAGGATGGCTAATTTATTTACACGATTGAAGGATACCATTTCAGCAGATTTTCATGAGGCTCTGGATCAAAAGGAGAAAAAGAATCCGATTGCGATGCTGAATCAGTACCTGCGTGAAAGTGAAAAGGAAACGGAAAAGGTTCGCAAACTCGTGGAGCGTCAGTACCAATTAAGAGATGAATTTGCTCGGGAGTACCAAAGTGCTCAGGATATGAGCGAAAAACGGAAGCATCAAGCTGAAGTCGCTCAAAAAGCTGGGGAAGAAGCGATGTATGAATTCGCAGTGAAAGAGCAGCAAGAGTATGAGGCGCGTGCTGAACGCTTGAAAAATTCCCGCATAGAATCGATCGAACAATTGGAAGTATTAGAACAAAAATATGAAGAAATGAAACACAAGCTAAAAGACATGCACTTAAAGCGTATGGAACTGATGGGGAGAGAGAATATTGCACGGGCCCATCATCGAATGAACCAGGTGATAGTAGATACGGCGGACAAGCCCTATTCCAAATTTGCGGAAATGGATCGTTATATTGAAGACTTAGAGTACAAGGTCAATAGCTCATACTATCGAAATACGTTTGACAGCAAAGTAGCACAGCTTGAGAAGGATATGAAGGATAAAGAGAATATTCCGGCTCAATCTTAATCATGATATGATAGAAGGCGCAGTGTACTGCGCCTTTTTACATAGAAGAAAGACAAGGCGAACGGAAAGGGGAATCGCTATGTTAAGACGAATGTCTACAGATACAGTGAATATTATACTTCTTATCGGAGCGATTCTTCTTGTTTTAGAAGTCGCATTCTTCAATGGTGGATTAATTGTTTCAGTTGTGTTTTCAGGGTTACTCATTTATTTTGGCTGGAAAAGTTACAAAAAGCTTTGGGCCAAGGTAATTTTCTGGATTGGAGCGATAAGCTTATTTGCCACTATTATAAATATGATGGCTGTACGCTTTCTCATCATTGCCGCTCTCGTCCTAGCGATAAGGCATTATTACCGCTCGAAAAATGCTCCTGAGCGTATAGAACCTGTCATTTACGAAGAAATGGAGAGTAGTGGAGGAGAACCAGTCCTTCGTCAGAAGTTCTTTGGAGATGATTCAACACCTGACCGTGCGTATAAGTGGCAGGATATTAATATTCACGGAGGATTCGGCGAGCGGATCGTCGATTTGAGTAATACGGTTTTACCTAATGATGAAGCCGTGATCTCCATTAGACATTTCGTCGGCAACCTATATATCTACGTTCCCTATGAAGTAGAAGTATCGATTCAGCATAGTGCAATTCTGGGTCGATCGACCATTTTCCAATATCGAAACACAAAATTAATTAATCAGACTGTTAGTTATCAAACATCTGATTATGTATTGCGCAAGCCTCGAGTGAAAATTGTGACCTCCTTAGGGTCTGGTGATATTGAGGTGAAACGCATATGATTACGTGGAAAAGACAGCTGTTCGGCAGTATTATTACGTGCGTTCTCTTAGCTTGTATTATTTTAAGCCTGACTTTAGTGGCTTTTCCTTTGCAGAACTGGGAAGAGTTATGGACGAGAAAAGTGCTGGATCTCCCGTATGTAGTATTTATCTTGCTTTTGTCTGTATCGACGGGGGCATTTATTGGCGGGGGTCAAGCCTGGTTAACGCGTCGAAAGCTCCATTATATTGAACACCAGCTTGAAGAAATTGTGAAGGGTCAGTCACTTGTATATGAAAGTCAAGAGCACAAAGAATTGTCGATCATAGAAGAGAAAATGAAAAAAATTGAAGGGAAATTCTCCTCGCAAGCAGAAATGGCTCAACGGCTGGCTTCCGAGCGTGCGCAGGAGCGAGAGAAGAGTCTTCAAGAAGTAGTGATCCAAGAAAGAAACCGCTTAGCAAGGGAGCTTCATGACTCTGTCAGCCAGCAGTTATTTGCAGCCTCTATGCTCATGTCTGCAATTAATGAAAATCGTAAACTTGAGAAGGAAGCTGAGCTGAAGCATCAATTATCGATGGTAGAAAATATGATTCATCAATCTCAGCTTGAGATGAGAGCATTACTTCTCCACTTGCGTCCTGTAGCCCTAAAAGGGAAAACATTATCAGAAGGCTCAGAGGAGCTTCTAGCTGAGCTGACACAAAAAGTTCCTATGGAAGTTGAATGGACAGTAGAACCATTATCCCTGGATAAAGGCATCGAGGATCAGCTGTTTCGGATTTTGCAAGAAGCGGTTTCCAACACATTAAGACATGCCAAAGCAAACTCTCTTCATGTGATGTTAATTGAGCGCGATCACCATATTATTTTAAGAGTAGTGGATGACGGAATTGGGTTTAAAGTCGAAGAGTCAAAAACGAGTTCCTATGGTTTGCAAAATATGAGGGAAAGAACGATCGAGGTTGGGGGAGTATTCAAAGTAATCAGCTTAGAGGGACAAGGAACAAGACTGGAAGTAAAAGTACCTATTTTATCTAGAGGAGGGGAAATGTCTTGATTACAGTACTTTTTGCGGATGATCATGAAATGGTTCGAATTGGTGTGTCGGCTTATCTTTCTTCACAAAAGGACATTAATGTCATCGCGGAAGCTAATGATGGTACAGATGCCGTGGACTTAGCGTTAAAGCATCGTCCGGATATTATTTTGATGGATCTTGTTATGAAGGAAATGGATGGAATTGAAGCTACTAAGAAAATCATCGAACAATGGGCGGATGCTAAAATTATTATTGTTACCAGCTTTCTTGATGACGAAAAAGTGTACCCAGCTTTAGAAGCGGGAGCAACCAGCTATATGTTAAAAACTTCAAAAGCAGAAGAAATTGCTAAAGCGATAAGGGAAACGTATGCTGGGCAGTCTATTCTTGAGCCAGAAGTGACAGGGAAAATTATGAATAAAATGCGTACCTCAAAGCATACTCCCCTGCATGACCAGTTGACCACTCGGGAAAAAGAAATACTAATGCTTATGTCAGAAGGGAAAACGAACCAAGAAATTTCTGAAGAATTATTTATTGCTTTAAAGACGGTGAAAGTACATGTTAGCAATATTTTAGGGAAGTTAGATGTTCATGATCGGACACAAGCCGTGATTTATGCGTTTAAACATAATTTAATCCAATAGCCTCCCCGTCAAAGGTGGAGGCTATTTCTCTAACATCACAAACAACAATCCCAGAAATAATACAAGATAAAAAATGATTAACTTTACATAAAGTTTCTGCATGTATTCACCTTCTCTATAGGGGCTTTTAGATTATCGGCTTATTGAATCTTATGTATGAGATGATTGTTCGATGAATAGAGCGCTTGTTTTCTTCTATTTGGGGAATACCAAGAAGAAGGGGCGATGGCTATGAAATGGGAAAATCCTTTGTATAATACGCTGAGCTGGTCTGGAGAGATCGATAATCAGCAAGAGAAGGAAAAAGCAGCAAAAACCTTAAGCGAAAAAGTTTCAAACGGAGATATTATTGGCGTGGGATCAGGTTCAACATCTTTATTAGCACTTAAAGCTATCGGCCTGCGAGTAAGAAAAGAGGCCATGGACGTCAAAGCTATTCCTACATCTAAAGAGGCAGCATTAAATTGCGCTTATTTTGGAGTTTCGACTACTACATTAACAGATGAAAGACCTGACTGGGGATTTGATGGGGCAGATGAGGTAGACGGGGAGAGGAACTTAATAAAAGGACGAGGCGGGGCGCTTCTTGCTGAAAAGTTAGTGATGGCCAGTTCTCCGCTTACTTACATTCTAGTGGATAGCAGAAAGTTCGTAAAAAAGCTGGGGGAAAAAACATCCGTTCCTATAGAAGTGGATCCACGCGCCATTCATTTAGTTGAGACAGAGCTGATAAAATCCTTCCACGTGGCATCCGTTCAATTAAGAATGGCCGTATCTAAAGACGGGCCTGTCATCACGGAATCAGGAAATGTTATATTCGACGTTAAATTTCAAAAAATAAATCATAATATAGAATATGAAGTAAAAGCCTTACCCGGGGTTGTAGAAACAGGGTTATTTATTGGGTATTCAGTGGAAATTTTAACTTCGTAAGCCCATTTCTTCAATAATCATTGGTATGTTTTCATACTTTTTCTATAATAGTAGTATATCCTTCCATCATAAAGGGGAATCACTATGGGACTTCCAGCTAGTCTAACGTACCACGATGAACGTTATCCGTACATTATTCTTACTCCAATAGGTAAGAAAAACAAACAGATTCGTTCAATTGGTCACAAATTCGAAAGAGGTATTCTTTCCCGAGTAAATGAAGCGATCTCTGAATATGTCGCTGAAAAGAAAATAAATGTGAGGATGGTTCAAACTTTTTTAAATATAAACGGAGATGCTTTACTTCCTGTTTCTTTTTCAAAGGATGATACACTGCATCCCCATTTGCTTAAGCCTGAATTCTTTTTATGGAAAAATTATTCTGCTGAGCACGGCCTGCCTTTAAAGGCAGAGTACAGATATGAAACGGATATTACAAGGCTGTCATCTGAACAATTGGAGCGGCATATTCGCCAAGTTATTGATGATTATATATTTGTGGCAGCGATTAGTTTAAAATCAAGGGATGAATGGCTGGAGCAAATGACGAAGGGTTTCCATAGACACCCGATTGTAGAATTAATGCATGAAAAGAAACATACGATTTCTTCAATTGAGACGATGAATCAATCTGCTTTGCTTTCTTTATTGAAATATCCAGAAGATGTATCCTTATGGCGAAATCGTGTTGATATTGTGATGCGTCCCTTTAGAACGCTTCCACAGTTGTGGGTCAATGACAGATACAGCAGCTGTCCCCATAATAAAGAACTACGGTTCATCTCCAATCAATCCATGATTCAATGTGCATGCGAAGCGTGTGATAGTCGATTTTACTACTTCACTGAAGGAAATGAAGTTCTTCTTGAAGAAGAATTCGATGTTCTTAAAGTTCGTAAACGTGTAGACACTGTACACAAACAATTTAATGAAGTGGCTGATCAGAACACGGATTTACTTTATCAATTACGTCAGCTTTCTTTTCTGAAGGAAAGATTTCATCCATATTTACCTGCGTTGGCTGAAGCTTTACAGCTGGCAGAGCAAATTGAACGTTACAAAGTTGACGAACCATTGTTAGATGCTTACCCGCTGCTTGAAATGCACAAAAAACTTTCTCAATCCAATCTGCCCATTGACTCATTTGAATCCAATCTCATTTGGCTCTCTCACATCCAGCTTGCCGACGTGACCATGGTAAAACAAGTGGAGGTGTGGCTTGAGAATCTGCCAGAAGACATGGACATGGCTTTAGAAAAATTGCTCCATGAGTTAAAGGAACGTTTAAATGAAGTCGCTTACCAGGATGATGATATTATTATTACGGTAAAAGGACGGGCTTTGGACTATCATTCTGTCCAGCATGTTTTGGATTTAGTCCATTACTACGGTACAGACTACCCAGCTCACACGCTTGTACAAGTATTAGCAGGAAAATCAACAAACAAGCTTAGAAGACTGCATCTTCATGAGACACGTTGGTTTGGGATGCTGGCGGATTGGCCTGAAAAACATATTCAACGACTTTTCAATCAGTTGGAGAAAAAAGGTTGGCTGATGAAGCAGCAAAAAGGATATTCAATTAGCCAATTTGCTGAAGAGGTCATGTGATACAAACCAATTAAAAACAGGGCTCTTAAAACAAGCCCTGAGTTACATAAGGATAGAGTATGAGGATTCACCAAGGAGGACTTATAATGAAATCAATCTTTCATCGTGCACTCGGTGATAAATTTCATGATTTACATCCGGAATTACAAAAAAAGTTTGGAATGACCAGCAGTCAAAAAGTCATGATTTTAGGCCAGGGCAGAATGACAGAAATTCGAGGCACCCCTTTATGGCTGCGCCCTTTTTTAAATATTGGAGCTAAAGACCATTTAATCTTTGCAGAACGAGGTAAGGATGTCCCTTTCACATTAGAAAACTATTCTTACGTCGATGAACAAGGGAAGGAAGCCATCAGTTACGTACGGCGGTTCTTTTTTCCATACGCGATTAGAGGTTTTGATGCAGCGATGCATTATGATGAAGAAAAGCAAGCGATTGTTGACAGTTTAGGAAAGACAGCTTCTATAACTTCAGTATTGGATGTAGATGTGTCTAAAGAAGGCGGGCTTTTGCTGCAATCCAGGGAAATGAACGTAAAGAATAAGTGGACGTTCTCTGCCCCTACTACTTCCTTATATGAACATTACGATGAAGAGGAAGAAGCGTACAGGGTGCATGTTCACGTCGAGCACCCTTGGTTCGGTACACTTATTATGTATGAGGGGCTTGTTTATGCAGAATTTTTACCAATTACTGTTTCTCATATTCCAGATCGAGGCATCTTATCCTAAGCGAGGTGAGTGAAATGTCAGAACAAGAATCAAAAGGAAATGAACATGTTCATACAGATTTTAAAGAAAGAATGACGTACGGAGAATACTTGGGCCTTGATCAATTATTGGCTGCCCAGAAACGTTTATCAGATCATCACGATGAAATGTTGTTTATTATTATTCATCAAGTAAGCGAATTATGGATGAAGCTTATTCTTCATGAATTATGGGCGGCTGTTGAATCGATTCGTAAAGGGGAAATGCAAGAAGCGTTTAAGATGCTGTCAAGGGTATCGAACATCCAAACGCAAATCATTCATGGGTGGGATGTGTTGTCTACATTAACACCTGCTGAATATATTCAGTTTAGGGATAAGCTGGGGCAGGCTTCCGGGTTCCAGTCTTATCAATATCGCATGGTTGAGTTTGCATTAGGATATAAAACGCCTCACGTGTTAAAAATTTATGAAAAGGATCCTGAACTGCACAAACAGTTGAAGGAAGCCTACGAATCGCCCAGTATATATGACGCAGCAATTGAGAAGTTAATGGAAGCTGGTTTTTCTATTAACCCACAGCTGTTGGAGCGGGATTATACGAAGGTATATGAAGCCGACCCTTCGGTTGAAGCAGCCTGGGCTAAAGTTTATAAAAACGTAGACGATTATTGGGATTTGTATCAATTGGCAGAGAAGCTCGTAGATATTGAAGACTGGCTCCAACAATGGAGGTTTCGTCATATGAAAACAGTGGAGCGGATTATAGGTCACAAGGTTGGGACAGGTGGTTCTTCAGGGGTGGGCTATTTGAAGAAAGTTTTAGACCACCGTTTTTTCCCAGAACTATGGGAAGTAAGAACGAAAATATAAAAAAATAAATTCTTTATAACAAATGTATTAATCTATTATTACATTTGTGTTACACTATGTGATGAATGTGAATAGATAGAGAATGATGAGGGAATAGAAATGAATTCATTTAATATATATTTATCAATCCTTAGTGTAATATTACTGACGGCTTGTTCATTTATGATTGCAGATGCTAATGACGATCAAGATTCCAGTGCAAATAAACAGGAGCCTTACTCGGTTACGAGTGAAAAAGAGATGAAAGATATCGAGGAGTATCAGTATTCTATTGAATTTCCTCAAACACCAAACGATCAAATTAATCAATCCATTATTGATTATGTAAATCAATTAAAAGATACGTTTAAAAAAGAAAGTTATGAAGCTAAAGTGAATCGAAACAACAATCAAAAGCATAGCTTAGCCGTGAGCTATGATGTGCTGTTTGAGGACGAGCAAGTTTTTGTTGTTAAGTTTACAGAAGTAATGGAGATGGATAAGGATGTTTCTCAGGAATCGCAAACGGTTTTGAATTTTGATAAATCAAACGGCAAGCGATTAGATCTTAATCACATTTTCACTGAAGATGGGCAGTATTTAGAAACATTAACAAAGCTGGCTAATGAAAAAGTAAAAGGAAGTTTTGATGAATCTACAGCAGAAGAGAATTTTCGTAATCTTGCTCTTAAAGGGAATCGGATAGAAGTCCATTTAACTCCTCAAGAACAAGAGAAGGCAGGAGCAGAGTCGGATCGTATTTTCATTTCTAAAACCGACTTAGAAGATATGATGAGACCACGTTATGCTGAGATCCGCAGTTCATGGATCGACGAATAAATTTAAAAAGCCTAAGCGCTTCTTACGTTTTCCTGAATCAGGATTACTTTAAGAAATGCTTAGGCTTTTGATGTCTTATATGAATTGTTTTGCAGGCGTTGTCTGCCAAATCTGTACAAAGTCTTCAATCATGGCACTAGCGGTTGGTAATTGGCCGGCCCCCGGCCCCCTTAAGGTAACAGACCCAACTAAGTCTCCTGTTACGCTAATGGCGTTGTCTACGCCTTCTATTCCGAATAGTCCGTGTGAAGGTGGAAGAAAAAGCGGCTCGACCGTCCCTTTTAATTCTCCATCTACTAGCTCTAGAGTAGCTACATGGCGGATTTTTTCGCCTTTCTCCTCAGCAGATATTAAATCGGTTTCGTTAAGGTTTGATATTCCTGTTAATGAAACCGCTGACCAATCTGGCTGCTTTTCGTAAAGCAATTGGCTTAAAATCATTAATTTATAAAAAGCGTCATGTCCCTCTATATCGTTCGTAGGGTCCGCTTCAGCATAGCCTTTTGTTTGAGCTTCCTGAAGCGCTTCAGAAAACGTTTTATTTTGATCTTGCATAGCTGTCAAAATATAATTGCTCGTGCCGTTTAATATTCCCTGTACTTTCGTAATATTATTCGTTTGCAGGAGGGTGGTCAAAGTGCCGATAATGGGAATACCTGCGGCTGTAGTAGCTTCATAGCCAACACCGATCCTTTGCTCTGCGCGCTGTATTAGCTTGTGGCCGCAGGCGGCAAACATCACCTTGTTGGCAGTAACGACATGAATATGTTGGTCAATGGCTTGTTTTAAATAGGAATAACTTGGTTCTATCCCGACGGTAGCTTCAAATATAACATCCGGCTTTTGATTTAATACGTCGTCAAAACGGTCGGTGACTATAACATTATCAGGTAAAAACCTTTCTTTATGAACATTGTGGACGAGTATGCTTGTTACTTCTACTTTGTCACCAATCAGCTTATGAAGCTGCCTGCGTTTAGTTTGTAATATTTCATAAATCCCCTGGCCCACGGTGCCGAAGCCTAGGATGGCTGCTTTAATTGTCATGTTGATTCACTGCTCCTTCGTTTAGTTTATGAGAAAGCCATGATCCCCACTGATTGAATTCGACTAAAAATCCATCGTGCCCATAATCAGTTTGGACGTGCAGATGCTCACTGTTTGCGGCTAACTGACTAAAGGGTTGAATGAGTTCTTTTGGATAGAGTAAGTCGTGCTCGAAACTCACTGTAAAAAGCGGAACCTGATATTGGGCGGCAGCCTCTTGAAGAGTGCCGCGGCTTTGACTGATATCATGGTGGTTCATCGCTTCTAGTAAATAAAGATAGCTGTTGGCATCAAATCGTTCTTTAATTTTCTCACCTTGATAATTCATATAAGATTGAATGTCGTAAAAAGATTCACTTTGGTGGCGGTCAAATCGTTTCTGAAACAGCTTTCCGCTCCGATAGGTGACCATGCCAGCCATCCGCGCAATTTCGAATCCATGTAGCTGTTCATTCTTATCATAGTTTCCGTTTAAAAAAGCAGGGTCATCCTGAATTGCCCTTGCTCCAATATGATTAAAGGCTATGCCGTAATCACTTAAGTAAGGTGTGGCGGCAAGGGCGTAAAGCTGTTTCATGAATTTAGGATAGAGAAGACCCCATTCAAGAGTCTGCATTCCCCCTAAAGACCCGCCGACTACGGCATGAACTTCGTGGATATCTAGTGTTTTTAAGGCTTCATATTGGGAACGCACGATGTCTCGAATCGTTATTTTGGGGAAATTCAGACGATACGGTACTTGCGTTTCCGGATTAACGCTTGTGGGACCTGTGGAACCGTGACACCCCCCTAGTACATTGAAGGTGATGACTTGATACGCAGTCGTATCAATAGCACAGCCATCCCCAACCAGACCTTTCCACCAGCCTGGGCTCTCTGAAGAACCTACGGTATGTTGATTTCCTGTTAGGGCATGACAAATAAGAACAACTGGAGCATGCTCAGGACCGCAGCGTTCATAAGCTAACTCCACGTCTTGAAGTGTATCTCCAGACTCTAAAGTAAAGTTTCCAATCGAAACCTTTGTATGAGCATGTTGGTTCATCACGTATTTTATGGACATGCGCGTTGCCCTCCTTACTAAATTGACGGCATATAAAAAAGCCCTCTTCTGAAATAAGAAGAGGGCGGTTCGTTAGGTTCCTCCTCTTATCTGTCAGATCGGTATGATCTGTAGGAATTAGCACCTTTTCAAGTCGTTCCTTGAAGGTTGCCGGGCGTCACAGGGCCTAGTCCCTCTGCCACTCTAGATAAGAGTTATTTAATTAATCGTTGCATTAAAGGTATGTTACGAATTATAGAATGAGCTGTACATAATGTCAAACTATTTGTGAAAATCCATTCCTACGTTTGAAAGGTATAGGCGTTGGGAAAGTACTTATAGAGACCAAGAAAAAAAGGAGAGAATCAAACATGAAGGAATATAGTGTAGCGCCAAATAAAGACGTAACAGGCTGGATTGTAAAAATTGAAGATATCGCTCCAACGGACGAATATGATGAGCGAGACACAGCTGTAGAAAAAGCTAAAGAAATGGCTCAAGAAAATAAGCCGAGCCGTCTAATCATTTTAGATCAGAATCACGAAGTAGAAGAAGAAATTAAATATTAGTCAGAAAAGCTCCCAGACGGGAGCTTTTTTTATAGAAATAATGAAGTAAAAACGTTACGCTGAAGATAACAATGATAAGGGTGTGCGCAACGTATGAATTCAAATGCAGATGTAATTATAGTCGGGGCTCGCGTTGCTGGGGCAAGCCTTGCGATCTTATTAGGAAGGATAGGGAAGAAGGTCTTATTGTTAGACAAAGCAGTTTTTCCTAGTGATACGCTTTCAACTCATCATCTTTCGCACCTTGAATATGTCAAAAAGCTTGGTGTATTAGAACAGGTAGAAGCTTCAGGCTTGCGGAAAATAAACCGTATGCGTACTTACATAGGAAATAGCTTTATAGAAGGGCCTCGTGCATCGTATACCCTGATTCCAAGAAGAGAACAATTTGACCATGTGTTAGTGAAAAAGGCACTGTCCTATCCCACCGTCGAATTGAAGGAAGGATATCAAGTTAACGATATTCTCAAAAACCAGGGTCGCGTCCAAGGTGTTAAAGCACAAGATAAAAAAGGTAAGGTTCACGAATTTAAAGCCTCCCTTGTCGTAGGAGCAGATGGTAAAAATTCATTTATCGCTAAACAAACGGGTGCCCAAAAATATAACGAACAATCTCCTATCCGTCCTGTGTTTTATGGATATTATCATCATGTGCAGCCTCTAGTGGAACCAACAACAGAAATATTCCTGGATAAAGGAAGAATTGGTTTTTTATTTCCTATGGAGCCGGGGGTGGACTGCTTAGGTTTAGAAGTATTTCCCTATGAGTTCTCTGAGATAGCGAAACACCCTGAAAGATTCGAAGAAATTTACCGGCAGTTTTACGGAATGGAAAGGCGGTTAGAGCAAGCATCGCTTCAAGGCAAAATCATTGGTACTACAGGTATGCCTAACTTTTTTAGAGAGGCTGGAGGAAACGGATGGGCGTTAGTAGGTGATGCAGCTCATAGTAAAGATCCGAGTACTGGTTTAGGAATGAATGATGCCCTGATGCAGTCTTTCCTTTTAGCAGAAGCGATTGAGGCTTGGGATAACGGTGGCTCGTGGCGCGAGCTCATCAAGCATTTTCAAAAGCAAAGGGATGAAAATTTAGGTCCAGGCTACCGTTTAACATTAGACTATATTCAATCTCGCAGAGCGCTTACGTCACAGGAAGAATCTTTGTTCCAGGCGATGGCTGCAAACCCAATGGTGTGGAATAAAGTGGTTCCCCATTTGCCAAAGCTGCTTAAGCAGCAATCCCAACACATGCCTGAACTGTATGGATCAGTGGAGCATGAAGCAAAGAGTTTTGGTCTTGAGTACTAAATGAAAGAGGGGAAATCTATGACTTGGACTAAAGAGACAGCGTTTGCTAAATTACAGGACATTTATACCGATAAAGTGATGCAGGACGAGAAACGTAGAATCTTTCAGCAAATTTATCGTCATCTTTATGAGCATTTAGATGATTTAGCTGTAAAGACAGGCATGAAAGAGGATGCTGAGAAGCAGCTTAAGTTGTTCAAAGAGTATACGTTTATGCCGGGTGATAATCTGTTCCAATCTATGCGCTATGTATTTCTCATCGCCAGAGGGGAGAAGGAGACTGATCCTAACGAAACAGAAAGGCATTTGAATCGAATTTATCGAGCCCTTTTTCAGCCAGCCGGTTTAAAGAATCCGTATATCCCTGATTCTTTTTGGACGACAACGCTGGGGGTGGCCTGTCTTGTGGCGCAGGAAGGGGTAGAGTCCGTCTACTTTGTATTAGATGAAATTGTGGAAGATGAATAATACGAGAGACCTCCTTTTGGAAAAAAGAGGTCTCCTTTTTATAGTTGAAAAAAAGTTCGGATTTGACCTGTGATTCCTTTAAAGGATTCTTCTTCCTCTAAGTTAGAGAGCATCCCTTTTATAACCGCATGCCGAGCAGAAGGTTTCTGAATTTCTTCTAGAAGTACTGCAATCGTCACTTCAATATCACCCGATGCCTTTTCCTTTATTTCTTCTAATGTGTGCACTATGGTGTCGAGCTGGTTGTAATAAAAATCTTCAGGAATGATTTCATTCATTAATTGATCAGTTATGATTGGTTGATCGTCGTTGCGGTTAAAGCCTTCAACCAGGTAGTCTGTTCGTTTTAAAATCGCCTTACACAAATTTTCAATATCAAATTCAACCTCTTCGATAATAATGAGATCCATGTATGCTTTAAACATACCCTGCATTAACAGTGTCACTTCCCATATCGAATGATCAATCTTTTTTCCATATATGGCCAGAAGACTTCTTTTGTAGAATAAGTAAGAGTGAAAGCGCATCTGTTGAAGAAAGGATTCAATGTCCTCGTTGAAAGGGATGGCTTGTTCCCGAATTTGCATAATAATAAAGTCACGGTGTTTAATGATTTCCTGATAAGTAACCGTCAGCTGTTTTACAAATTTAGTCCGGGGGTCTAAATCCATCGATTCAATAGCAGCGGTTTTTTGTTCGATTTCCTTAGAATAATGAGTAAAGATAGCGAGCAGTAATTCATCTTTCGATTTGAAATGAAGGTAAAAAGCTCCCTTAGAGATACTGCATTCATTAGCGATCTCTTGCACAGAAGTTGTGCTGAATCCTTTTTTGGCAAATAGTTTAATTGCTTGTTGTATGATATTTATTTTTTTATCTTCCATCTTGAAAGCTCCTTCATTTTTTCCGTAGTAAAGTTATCCCTCGTCTTATGACTATTTAGTTAATGTGGGAATGAAAGTGATTCATTCCTGTTTTATAGTTTTATGTCCATTATTATAACCATAGCAGGTTTGTATGAAGGATTAAATATGAAACTAGAAATTGAGTCTCCATCATTTCTATAAGCACTATGTTCCTGCAAACCCTGTGAATGAAAGATTATAAGGTGTTCTTTTCCGTTAAAAAGGGAATGTTCCTGAAGAAATTAAAAAGGGGGCCGTGTAATGAAGGACTATGATATTACCATTATTGGAGCAGGTTTAACAGGATTAACAGCTGCCCGGAAGTTGCAATCGGCGGGAGAAAATGTCCTGATTGTTGATAAAGGAAGAAGTGTAGGGGGCCGGTTAGCAACGAGACGAGTGGCCGAGGGGAAAGCTGATCATGGTGCTCAATTTTTCACAGTTCGCACTTCTGAGCTGCAACAAGAAGTTGAGCAATGGCTGAAAAATGGTTGGATTAAACATTGGTTTGGAGTAGATTATCCTCGCTATACAGCGATAGACGGAATGAATGGCTTAGCTAAACACCTGGCGGATGGTTTATATGTAAGAACCCATACAACAGTGGAAAAATGGAGGGAAGACGATGGCGGATTCACAATTACAGCCGAGGATTCGTCGACGTGGCGAAGTAAGAAAATCATTATAACTGCTCCCGTTCCTCAAGCTGGAGCCCTTTTACAAAAAAGTGGACTTGGAACAGAGGCATTAGAAAGGATAACCTTTCAACCCACCTGCGTCGGGATATTTCATTTTGAAAAACCTACGACCTTACCCGCGTCAGGGCACATAGATAACCAGCTTCCAGCTGGTGTGGAGCGGATTGTCGATCACTTTAAAAAAGGAATTTCGAAAGACGTTGTAGTCAGCGTATATATGACAGCCGACTGGTCAACAGAACATTATGGAGATAGTGACGTGTTAGAACGTATGAAAGAACGTACAGGCGGGTACCTTTCATTTGATGAAACAGTATCTGAACAATTAAAAAGATGGCGTTATGCCCAGGCGGCCGCTACACATTCTCGATCGTATGAGGCAGTGACAGACACTGTGTTTGCAGCAGGTGATGCATTTCTAAGACCAAATGATCCCTCTGGACGGACGCGTTTTGAGAGTGCATTTATTTCAGGCATAGATGTAGCGGGAGCTGTAATGAGTTGAATGATGCATGCTGTTATGAAGACTTGTTCAGTAATTCAGGATGAAATTTATGACTTACTTTTTCTGGCGGAGCGGTGTGTAAATTTTCTTTAACATAAAAACATCCGAACAGATTTTTACAGAATCGTTCGGATGTTTTTATCCTTTATACAGCTTTGTTCTATTGCATTGAATGAGAAGAGCGGGTTAGTGAAGTATCTGCCGCAGTGCCATTCTCTGTAGGCACATCGAAAATCTTTCCATCGTTAACTGGCACGAGCTTCATATTTCCTTAATCGTTTCATACGTGAAAAGGTGTATACAGCTAACCCCATCCAAATAAGGGTGAACGAGACAGCGTGCACTTTTGTGAAAGGTTCCCCGTAAAGAAAAACACCTAAGATAAGCATAATCGTGGGGGCGATATACTGCAAAAAACCGACCATTGATAGAGGAATACGCTTGGCTCCAGCTGCAAATAACAGAAGCGGGATAGCTGTGGCCACCCCGGCGCCGAAAACGAGCACCGTATTCCATGAAACCCAATCGACTTGTTCATAAGTTTTCTGTACACCTATTAAGTAAATGAGAGCAATTGGAGAAACAATTAACGTTTCGATCATGAGGCCAAACATGGCATTTAGCGGTACTAATTTTTTCAGTAATCCGTAGGTGCCGAAACTAAAGGCTAACAATAAAGCGATCCAGGGAACAGAACCGAAGTGAACCGTCATATAAACGACCCCGCTGCCTGCTAAAGCGAAAGCAATCCACTGAGGCCGGCTGAAAGTTTCCTTCAGTACAATCATCCCAAGCAAAATGCTGACGAGTGGATTAATGTAGTAGCCAAGACTTGCTTCGACGACATGCTCATTGTTTACTCCCCATATGTAAGTAAGCCAGTTAAGACTAATCATGATGGAAGCTAAAGAAATTCCAATTAAACTTCGCTTTTTCTTCCAAACTTGTTTCGCCTCTGCAATGAATTGATGTCTTTTCCTTAACAAAATAATAATCAAGGTCATGAAAACAGCTGACCATATGATACGATGAGCTAGAATCTCAAATGGGGGGATATGCTGCATAAGCTTCCAATAAATCGGAAGAAATCCCCATAATACATATGCTCCTGTTGTATATAGAACCCCTAATTTATTTTCTTCGAGCATAAGCCAAATTCCTTTCTCTTAATTGCTACTGCTATTTTAGCCAACTAAAGCATAGATGGAAAGGGATTTGTTTTAAAATGGAAAAAGGCGCATGAGCATGCGCCTTTACGGTTGATCAGTCGGTTCTTCATCATTTTCGTCCTCATAAGGGATGTGACGGACTTCATCTGTATCACTGTAAGCAATTTTCTTTAGAGGCTTCTTAGCGGGTCCTTCCATAACTTCTCCATCGAACGAGAAACGTGATCCATGACACGGACAGTCCCAGCTGTGTTCGGCACTGTTCCATTCCACTTCACAACCCATATGAGTACAGGTTGTATCTAATACATGAAGTTCACCGTTGTCGTCCTTGTAAGCTCCTGCGCGCTCACCTTTCCACTGAATGACTGCCCCTTCACCTTTTAATAAGGCTTCAGGGCGAGTGCCGACGAGTTCGATCTTACCTTCCATAAGGTGAGCGGCTACGTTAGAATTATTTTTTAGAAATTCCTTCATGCTTGGGTCAGCTTTAAATCGTGACGGAGTAAACAGTGTCTTGTAAAGGGAGTCACGTCCCATGACATAGTCGGTTATAAGGTCACCCGCGACTCTACTGTTGGTCATTCCCCATTTCCTAAAACCGGTGGCTAGAAAAACACGCTTGTCATTTTTACGAATCGGACCGATATAAGGTACCTTGTCTAAGGTAGTTAAATCCTGGGCCGACCATTGAAAAAGTTTTGCTCTAATTCCAAACGTACGCTCAGCAAACTCTTCGAGGGCATTGTAATGAAATAAACTTTCTCCTCCTTCACCCGTCCGGTGGCTCTCCCCTCCTATAAGGAGAATGTCCTTACCTTGATAGTTAGCTGAACGGATGGAGCGTTTGGGGTCATCAATCGATAAGTACATGCCGCCCTGCCAATCTTTTTTCGGTTCAATGGCTATCACATATGAGCGTTCGGCGTACATTCTGCTGAAGTACAACCCTCTTCCATCATAAAAAGGAAAGTGGGTGCAAATAACTAATTGGTCACAAGAAAGAGTGGCCTCCTGGTTCGTACTTATTTCAATTTGTTCGCCTTCGTTTACTTTTACAGCTGTGGTGTTTTCGTAAACGGTTCCTCCTAGGTTTAAGAATTCCTCTAAGAGCGTCGATAAATAGAGAAGAGGATGAAATTGAGCCTGATCAGCCATGGACAATACGGCTGTCGCATCGCTGTCAAAAGGTAATGCTGAATCAGAGGCTTGAGGAATATTTAAACGCTCATAGGCTTCCCGTTCCCTTTCTAACTTTTTTGCCCCTTCCTTTGTAGTGGCATAAAGATAAGCATTCTGCTTAGACCATTCACAAGAAGCATTTAATTCGTTTATGGTTGCTTGCATTGAAGTTAAGGCGTCCAGTTGTGCTTTATAATATAAGGCCGCGTGATCTTCTCCGAAGTGATTTATTAGTTCATGATAGATTAATCCATGTTGAGCTGTAACTTTTGCAGTCGTGTGACCACTTGTACCATTTAGAATACGATCGGCCTCAAGAATTGTAACGCTTTTTCCTTCCTTTGCTAGTAAGTAGGCTGTTGTTATCCCGGTAATACCGCCGCCGATGACAGCGACTTCTGTATCTAGTGAGTCGGTTAACTGGTCGAAAGAAGGAAGAGAAGCCTCTTTAGTCCATAAAGGTTCTGGGTGAGTCCAATCCAATTTTTTATCCATAAATAACCTCCTAATAATTGCTTTTTTTCAGTTTGTCCTATAGGAGGAAATTCATGTAAGTGAAATTAACTTCTGATTTTTGATGTAGTATACTAATAAAAAAGCCATCTATTTAAGGGGGGATGTTGAGTGGAGGTATTTGTTGCCAGGCAGCCAATTGTTGATGAGCATAAGAATGTTTATGGTTATGAACTTTTATATAGAAATAGTAAAGAAAATACATTCCCTCAGACTGATGGTAATAAAGCGACACGTGAAGTTTTAATTAACAGCTTTTTAACAATTGGTCTTGAACGATTATCTCAAAATCACCCTTGCTTTATTAATTTTACAGAAGAATTGTTAATGGATAAGGTGCCGGAATATTTCGATCCAGGCAAATTAGTCGTGGAGATCTTAGAAGATGTGAATTGGAATGGTGATTTAATTAAAGTTTGCCGTGAATTAAAAGAAAAAGGGTTTTCTATAGCACTAGATGATGTTATGAGTATTGAGCAAAGGAATATTCAAGAACTTCTTACATATGTAGATATTATAAAAATAGATATCCGTCAATCATCAAAGACGATTCGGACAGAAATTGGGAAAATCGCTCAAGATAAAAATATTACGCTGTTAGCCGAAAAGGTAGAAACGGCTGAAGAGTTTAATCAATGCATGAGGGAAGGCTTTGAGTTGTTTCAAGGGTATTACATTAGCCGTCCTGTCATTGTTTCCGCTGTGGACATTCCTCTTTATCGTTCGTCTTATTTTCCAATTATCAAAGAGCTATCTGTTGAAGAGGAAGACATTAATTTAGATCGAGTTATTCAAATCTTTGAAAGGGATTTAGCTCTTACCTATAAGCTTCTCCGTTTAATTAATTTTTCTTCTTCGCTGTCAAAGCCTGTGCAATCGATTAAACAAGCTGTTCAGTTGTTTGGGGTGGAACCTTTAAAGAAATGGATGTATGTGTTTACAGTGGAGGAAGAGAGTCCGGCTCCTGCATCTCAAGAAACAATGAAATCGAGTTTACAAAGAGCAAAAATGTGCGAACAAATTGGAATTAGTATGGGGCACAATCGCTTAGGAGAACAATATTTTCTCACCGGTTTATTATCCGCTGTGAATGTAATAATGCAGTGTTCCTCTGAGGAAGTGATGAATACCCTGCCGTTAGATACAGCTATTCACGAAGCGTTGAATGGGGAAGACAATATGCATCGATTAATCCTTGACATCGCAGTGGCAGTTGAGCATGCGGAATTTGAACGTCTGGAACCTATTCTTGAAAAAATGGACCTTAGTTTAAGTGAATTATTAGAGATCTACGGGCAGGCTATTGCCTGGACAGAGCAGTTGTATAACCCTCATTTACAAATGGAAGAGGTATATAGTTAGCAATTTTTCACCATAACTGTTATATTAAATTATGTGCTTGCGCAGGCAGGCATCTTTTTTTTATTAATCATTACCTAGGTAACTATTTGATTGGAGAGGGAAAAATGTCATTAGTGTTTCACCACATATTACAGCTGTCACGGGAAGTCAATTATTATTTAAATGAGGCACTTAAGGATGAAGAGATTTTCATGTCACACTGGGCTGTTATTTTTCAGCTTCATGAACATGGATTGATGACACAGACGGAATTAAAAGAACGTTTAAATGTTGAGGCACCTCCTTTGTCCCGGACAATCTCACGTCTTTTAGATTTGGGTTTTATCGAGAAATACGCGAGTTCTGATAAACGGACGAACAATATAAAGTTGTCATCAAGCGGGGAATTTCATTATGAAAGATGGAAGGCGCTGATCAAAGAAGCAGAAGAAGTGCTGCTTCAAGAACTTGGAGAGCAGCGGAAAAAGGAACTAGATGAACATGTGAAGACCTTATCGAACGTGCTACGTAAAATAAAGGGGGGAGAGTGATGGCCGCTCGTGCGAAGCTGTGGACATGGAGTTTTATTAATGTGTGGATTAGTAATTTTTTCGTTTTTCTTGTGTTTTATTTAATGTTTGTAACAATGCCTGTGTATATTATGGATGATATTCAAGCGGGAGAAGGTGCGGCAGGTCTAGTCATCACGATCTTCCTGTTAGCTGCTATTTTAATTCGGCCTTTTACCGGACAGTGGGTAGAGACTTCAGGACGCATGCCGGTTTTAATTATTGCCTTAAGTATTTTTGGTATCAGTTCTATTCTTTATATGACAACAGAATCTCTTGTCATGATTCTGCTCATACGTTTTTTACATGGAATAGGGTTTGGGATGGGCACCACTGCCTTAGGTACATTAGCCGCGGACGTTATTCCAAATCAGCGAAAAGGTGAAGGTATGGGGTATTTTGCAATGTCCATGAATTTCGCTATGGTCGTTGGTCCTTTTCTTGGGTTAACGCTTATACAATCCTTTAGTTATCCAGTTATGTTTATGACATGTATAGCAGCAGCAGTTATTGCTTTTCTAACAGGAACGACAATTAAAGTTCCGAAACTTGATCGAGCATCTCACTTTGAACAGAAAAGTGTAGTTCCTAAGATGGAAGGGTTATTTGAAAAATCGGTTATTCCTATTGCCATTACTGGAGCAATTGTCGCATTAGCCTACGCTGGAGTATTATCGTTTGTATCAGTGTACGCAAAAGGATTGGGACTTGAACAAGCATCCAGTTTCTTTTTTGTTGTGTATGCTGTCGTTTTATTACTCTCAAGACCTTTTACAGGCCGGTGGTTCGATCGTTACGGTGAGAATGTAATCGTTATTCCTTCCATAATTACGTTTGGAATTGGCTTAATTGTATTAAGCGTGTCCACGACCTCGATTATGCTGCTGATTGCAGGAGGATTAATTGGATTAGGGTGGGGAACGATGGTGCCTAGTATGCAAACCATCGCACTGCAAAAAGTGCCAGAACGAGCAGGTTCAGCCACGGCCACTTTCTTCACGATATTTGATATTGGGGTTGGACTGGGTTCTTACGTAGTAGGGATCGCAGCAACAGGAATTGGATTGTCCTCCCTTTATTTTTATAGTTCTTTCTTTGTCTTTTCAGCGATCTTTTTATACGTTTGGCTGCACGGAAGAAAGCTGAGAGGGAATGAGCAGTCTAAATTGGAGTATACTTCTTGAAAGAAGTTTACGCAGCTCTTCTAAAAAGGTCCCAAGATCCCGCTTTCCGTGGGGCAGGACGAAAAGTCTCCTGCCTGCTCGTCTCGCAGGAGTCGATACTTTTTTCGTTCCTTCGACCAAAGTGGAATCTTGAAAACTTATGTAATGTGAAGGCTCTTTTGCAAGATAAGGAAACAGGATGAGTAAACGATTTTGCCAGTGATCTATTCCTCAAAGCCTTTACATTCTTTAAGGTTTCTCTACAAGCTGAAGAGACTGGGACATAACTGCATAAAACATAAAAAATCCGAACGATTCTGGAGAAATCAGTTCGGATTTTTTATGTTAATGAAACTTTACACCACCGCTCCGTCAAAACGCTTCGCTTTCCGTGGGCACGGCCTCAGATTCCTCGGAAAGCAAAGAGCACTCTACTGCGTGATCCTCGACTATCGCTATTCCCACAGGAGTCTTCGCCTTTTGACTACAATCATGATCTGTGTGTTTACGAATATTTGTTTTTTGACATCATGGCTTTACTTATGGCCTAGTCTCTTTTTTTATATTAGGAATCAAGCGTACACATATAGAAAATTGCATAGGTTGTAGAGGAAGGAGGAATTAAAAGTGAAGGAACAACCAGAAACATTGTATATTCATGGAAAAGATCAACACACTGAATTTTATGGAAGCTTGTCGTTGCCTATTTATCAAACCTCTACCTTTTCATTTCCGACCGCCGAAGATGGTGAGAGAAGGTTTGCAGGTGAAGACCAAGGGTATATTTATTCTCGTTTAGGCAATCCAACGGTACAAGCTTTAGAAGAAAGGATAGCTTCTGCTGAAGGGGGAGAAAAAGGGCTGGCCTTTGCTTCAGGGATGGCGGCAACTTCGGCTATACTTACATCGCTTACAAAAGCAGGAAGTCATATTCTTTGCTCCAACGGAATCTATGGCTGCACGTACGGTTTGTTAAGTTTATTAAAGGAAAAATATAATATCACTCATGATTTTTTGGATATGAGAGATGCGCAGGAGATTGCTGATCGAATCCAGCCTGAAACTTCATGCATTTTTATCGAAACGCCTATTAATCCTACGATGAGGATTATTGATCTGAAAATGATTGCCGATTTGGCTCACGAATATAACTTACCTGTAGTTGTAGATAATACGTTTGCCTCTCCTTATTTACAGCAGCCTTTACAACATGGATGTGATGTAGTTGTTCATAGTGCCACGAAGTATTTAAACGGACATGGAGATGTCATCGGCGGTGTAGCTGTTGGGAAGCAGTCATTTATGGATGAAGTAGCTAAGACGGTTCGTAAAGATGGGGGAGGGACGATGGCCCCTTTTGATGCTTGGTTATTATTGAGAGGGTTAAAAACCCTTCATGTTCGTATGGAACGTCATTGTTACAACGCCAAACGAATCGCTGCCCAATTAAAGCAGCATCACCGTATCCGAGAAGTGTTTTACCCGACCGATGCTTCTCATCCAGATCAATCCATTGCTATGAAGCAAATGACTGAAGGCGGAGGGGTCGTTACATTTACGATAGAAGGCTCAAAAAAAGACGCGATGAGCGTAATGAATCATTTGAACTTAGTAAAAATTGCTGTTAGTCTTGGAGACGCTGAGACGTTAATTCAACACCCTGCCACCATGACTCATTCGACCATTCCTCCTAGTGAACGAGAGAAAATGGGAGTCAATGATTCTATGGTACGCTTATCAGTTGGATTAGAAGCGTGGGAAGATGTTTGGAAAGACTTAGAGCAGGCTTTAAATCGACTATAAGAGGGCTGGATGAGATCTCCAGCCCTACATATGATAAGGTTTACTGATATCGAATAAGGGAACTTGAATGGTATCATTGAACTTTGAATAAATGAAATCCATTGAAAGGAAGAGGATACACATGTTAAAGAAACTTTTTGGTAAAAAGAGTGTCGAGGAGAATATCGTAGCTCCATTAAGCGGGAAGGTCGTTTCCCTTGATGAAGTACCAGACCCAGTTTTTAGTCAGCGTATGATGGGAGACGGCATTGCTATTGAACCGAGCAATGGGAAAGTTGTAAGTCCTGTAGACGGAGAAGTTGTTCAGCTTTTCCCTACAAATCACGCGGTAGGTATTAAAACGAAATCAGGTGTTGAAGTCCTTGTACACATCGGTCTTGAAACCGTAGCTATGGAAGGGGAAGGCTTCGAAGGCCACGTCACTACCGGTGATACGGTTAAAGCTGGAGATGCTTTGATTACATTTGACACAGATTTAGTAAACGAAAAAGCAAAAAGTACAATTACTCCCGTTGTGGTCACAAACTATGATGACATCGTTGACCAATTTGATGCCTCTTATAGTGATGCAGCAGATGCCGGGGAAACCACTGTGATTACTCTTCAAACTAAATAATTAGACTCAAAGGACCTAACGTATGAGCGCGTTAGGTTCTTTTAGAATAGGAGTAATTATTATAATAAAGGAGGAGAAGCATTGAGTAATAGTGATGAACAATTAAGAGAAGCAGCAGCTATGGAAGTGGAAAAACATCGAGCACAAGTAGAAGGTGATCCTTACAGGCTTTCTTTTCACCATATGCCGCCTGTAGGTTTATTGAATGATCCTAATGGATTGGTGCAATGGAGGGGGGAGTACCATTTATTTTACCAGTGGATGCCATTTAAGACTGATCACGGAGAGAAGTTTTGGGGACATTACATATCGGAAGACTTTGTTAATTGGAGACACGAGCGGATAGCGCTTGCTCCATCTGAATGGTATGACAAAGATGGCTGTTATTCAGGCAGTGCGCTCATTCATGAAGATCAACTCTATTTATTTTACACAGGAAATGTATTTAATGAAGACGGGGAACAGGAGGAATACCAGTGTGTAGCCACATCTAAAGATGGGATTCATTTTGAGAAGAAAGGTCCGGTCATCCATGTGCCAGAAGGGTATACCAGTAATTTTCGTGATCCAAAAGTGTGGAAAAGAGGAGGAAAATGGTACCTGGTAGTCGGTGCGCAGAATCAACACGAGCAGGGAAAGGTGCTTCTCTATAGATCGAGTAATTTATTAGATTGGGAGCTTCTCGGTCCTGTTGCAGGATCGAATGAAAATAGACTTGGGGATTTTGGGTACATGTGGGAATGCCCTGATTTATTTGAGCTTCATGATAAGGATATTCTAATAGTTTCTCCTCAAGGGTTAGATCCAGACGGCATGAAATACAATAATACGTACCAAAGTGGTTATTTTGCAGGTCAATTGACAGCTGAAGATTGCACACTCGAGCATGGAGCTTTTCACGAACTGGATCGAGGGTTCGAATTCTATGCCCCTCAAACGTTCCTCGACGAAAAAGGAAGACGCATATTATACGGCTGGATGGGCGTTCCTGATCAAAATGAACAGTCTCACCCAACCGTTTCTCGAAAGTGGATACATGCTCTTACCATTCCGCGGGTATTAGAGTGGAACGGCAGTCAAATCCTACAGCAGCCTGTTTCTGAACTGGCAGAAATGAGAGAAGCGGTATTGCTGCATTCAGAAATTACAATTACGAATGATCAAAAAGCTGTTAGAGGCGTGGAAGGGAAACCAGTAGAGCTGCGTATAGAATTTGAAGAAGTAGAAGATCAGTTTGCATTGGAAATATTCCACTATGTATCGTTTAGTTATAAGAAAAGCGATGGCGTACTCACTTTATCTCGCCCTCATTTTGAGGATAAAAGTCAAACAGAATTTCGGCGGACCGTATTGCAAGAGGACTTAAAAGAACTGCACCTGTTCATTGATCATTCTTCAATTGAGATATTCGTAAATGGAGGAAAGGAAGTATTTACGAGCAGAATTTTCCCGCAGACTGAGGACGACGATATTTTGTTTACCTCTCTAGGCACTTCCACCTTCTCTATTGAAAAATGGAAGCTTAGCGGATACAACATGATGTAAGTCTCTTTCTTTTTTTATCAACTATGGTAAGATAGTGGAATCAAAAATGTACGAAGGAGTAAAGAGCATGTCTCAATCAAAGCTCAAAGCTGAGGATCGCAGAGATCAAATATCAGCTTATTTAAAGCAAAGTAAAGAACCAATAAAAGGGCATTCTTTGGCCGAGAAAATGAAGGTCACGAGACAAGTGATTGTCGGTGATATTTCCTTATTAAAAGCAAGTGGTGAACCAATTATTGCCACTAGCCAAGGATATGTGTACTTGAGTAAATCCACCAATGACTTTCCTTTTCGTGAAGTCATTGTATGTCAACATCGACCTGATCAAACAGCTGAAGAGCTGAACATACTTGTTGATCACGGTGTTCATGTTATTGATGTTATAGTAGAGCATCCCGTTTACGGAGATTTAACAGCGAATCTAGGGATCTCAAATCGCAGGGATGTCATGAGGCTGATCGAACGTCTTCAAGAGACAGAATCAAGCTATTTGTCTGAGTTAACTGGGGGAGTGCATACTCACACGATAGGAGCTCATCAGAAAGAAGCTCTGGATGAAGCGAAGAAGGAGCTTGCAGGGAAAGGAATATTACTTGAATCATAAGAGAAGGTCATAAGGGCCTTCTTTTTTTATAGAAACAAGAATAACAAGTATCGCTTTTTCCTAATTTTTGAGGGTATGCTATGATGAGAATGTAGTAGTTGTTAAGAAAAGGAAGGTGTCTCGAGTTGAATATAATACCATATATATTTAGTACGATCATTATATTGAACGTACTATTGGCGCTCGCGATCATTTTCCTTGAGCGAAGAGATGCTAGTTCCACATGGGCCTGGTTAATGGTGCTTTTATTCATTCCAGTGGCAGGATTCTTCTTATACTTAGTTTTTGGAAGACGACTTAGTCATAAAGAAATTTTCATATGGGATAAAAAAAGCCGCTTAGGGCTTCTTACAGCTGTCCAGGATCAGCTGAGAGCCATTAAAGATCGAAGCTTACGCGTTCAACATGAAGATATCGTTCAATACGAAGACCTAATCTATATGCATTTAAAGAACAATGATGCTTTACTTACTCAGGATAATGAGGTGGAAGTGTTTACTGATGGACAAAAAAAGTTCCACGCGCTGCTGGAAGACATTGAAGGAGCGACAGACCACGTTCACCTCCTGTACTATATTGTACGTGACGATCAATTAGGAGAACGACTGGCAGAAGTTCTGATCCGCAAAGCCCAAGAGGATGTAGAAGTTAAATTGCTGTATGACGACATGGGCTCTCGTTCATTAAGCCGTAAGTTTATCAAGAAGATTGAAGAAGCAGGCGGGATGGTAGAATCCTTTTTTCCACCGCTGATTCCGAAGCTCAATATGAAAATTAATTACCGTAATCACCGCAAACTTGCGATCATTGATGGTGAAATTGGATACATCGGCGGCTTTAATATAGGTGATGAATACTTAGGGTTTAATAAGAGGTTTGGTTATTGGAGGGACACTCACCTAAGGGTAAAAGGCGGGGCCGTCCATAATATGCAGACTCGTTTTATTCTCGACTGGAATCAAGCCTCTCGTAAGGATATTCATTACCATGAGCGTTATTATCAATCTGAAGGCCAGGGGGATGTGGCCATGCAGATTGTTTCCAGTGGTCCAGATTCTGAATGGGAACAAATTAAGCATGGATATATTAAAATGATTCTTTCGGCAAAGGATTATATTTACATTCAGACCCCTTACTTCATTCCTGATGATAGTTTGCTAGATGCATTGCGAATTGCCGTCTTATC
The DNA here is from genome assembly GCF_043497005.1 of Halobacillus sp. B23F22_1. Classification (NCBI taxonomy): domain Bacteria; kingdom Bacillati; phylum Bacillota; class Bacilli; order Caryophanales; family Bacillaceae; genus Halobacillus; species Halobacillus sp. B23F22_1. Next base: position 525,817 of record NZ_JBIEKE010000001.1, read on the forward strand.
AGGAGTGGATGTACGAATTATGATTCCGAAAATGCCGGATCACCCATTTGTCTATTGGGCAACGTTCTCCAATATCGGGGATATGTTAAATGCAGGAGCAACGGTTTATGTTTATCAGAAGGGATTTCTTCACGCAAAATCGATTGTCGTAGATGGAAACATCGCTTCAGTAGGAACCGCCAACATTGATGTTCGCAGTTTCCGCTTGAATTTTGAAGTCAATGCTTTCTTGTATCATCCTGATATTGCCCATGAATTAGCGGATCGTTTTCATGAAGATATTATAGATTCTACGGAATTAACATATAAACTATATAAGAAGCGTTCGTTATGGATTCGATTTAAAGAAGCCATTGCCCGCCTGTTATCACCGATACTATAAAAAGCTGTCTCTTAAAGAGGCAGCTTTTACTTTTATGCACCCTTTAATGTACCAGGTACACAAACTTTACCATTCTGTACCAGGTGCTCAGAGAAAAAAGAAAAATAAGTTTTGGTACCAGGTACGCGTTCGGCTATTGGGCGTACCTGGTACCAAAAAAGGCTGAAAAAACTGCTTTTTTATAAAAAAAGAGTGTCCTAAAAGCCGTAGCTTTAGGACACTTGATAAAAGAGAGGCTATATTTAAAACTATTGGGAGGAAAGCTTGAGCGAAGCTTCCGTTTGTTCACCATTTCGATAAACGGTGACATTAATGGTATCTCCAGGCTCTACATCTCTGTAGAGGTACTGGCGAAGGCTCATAAGTGAGTCAACTTCTTCGTCGTCAATTTTAGTTATGACATCGTATTTCTCAAGACCCGCATCAGCTGCTGGAGAGCCTTCTTCCACACTACCGACAAGTACACCCTGCTGTACGTCGTTCGGTAAATTCAATTCCCCTTCAAGAACGGAACTAGGAATCTGGCTGACGTCCCGTAGTTCAATGCCCATATAAGGGCGTTCTACTTCTCCAGTTGCCTCGAGGTCATCGATGATAGGTTTGGCAATGTCCATAGGTATGGAGAAACCGATGCCTTCTACTTCTGCTTGGGCAATTTTCATAGAATTAATCCCTATGACTTCGCCCTGAAGATTGATCAGCGCACCCCCACTATTGCCGGGATTTATAGCAGCGTCGGTTTGGATAACTTCAGTTTCCCAGTCTGGCTGCTGGTCCCCGTTGATATCCACTGGTATGTTTCGATTTATGCCGCTAATAATCCCTTGCGTGGCTGATCCAGCGAATTCCATGCCGAGAGGGTTACCGATCGCTATGGCTGTTTGACCAACCTCAACGTCTTTGGCTGATCCTAGCTCAGCAACCTTGTCCACATGGCCGCCATCTATTTGTAAAACGGCTAGATCTGTAAAGGGGTCACTTCCTTTAAGTTCGGCGTCTACTTTTGTACCATCATGTAATATCACTTCAAGGGAGGAGGCATTTTCAATAACGTGATGGTTAGTTGCAACAAAAGCTTGGCCGCCATCTTTTTTGTAGATGACCCCAGATCCAGTGCCGGCTTCTTGGCTGCCCTGTACGCCGTCTTGGCTGTTGCTGATTCCAACAACGGCTTTCGATGTCTTATTAATGGCTTGCGTTACTTCACTTTGGTCTTCACCAAGGTTTAATTCATTAGCTTGTGCAGAGGGTTCGTTTGTTTCAACATTAATGGTAATTCCTTTCCACTGAAACACTGCCGTGATTAAAAACGCAGCCACAATAGCACCTAATACACCATAAGCGAAACCTGAGCGTTTACGTCTTCTTTTTATTGCTTTTTCTTCTTCAATCATGTGTGATCAATGACCCCTTTCTCATCAGCTGATCAGTGGCATGAATCAATGGGTTTCCTCTGTACAATTCTTATTCTAGTCAAAAGTTATGGCATGACTTCGGAGTAATTATGGAAAAAGTGTGTAATACACACTGTTTGTTGTAAAATATGTGAAAATGGTTATAGAATCCTAGTAGTAAGGAGGAATCTTATGAAGCGTACAATTGGAGTAGTAGAAGACGATCCAAATATAAGAAATATAGTAACAGCTTACTTAGATAAAGAAGGATACGAAGTCGAAGCACTGGGCACAGCTGAAAAAGCTTGGGAATATTTTCAGCAGTCGCCACCTGATTTATGGGTTCTCGACATTATGCTTCCAGGGATCGACGGGTATGAGTTTTGTAAAAGAATTCGTCAAACATCTGAAGTGCCGATTATCATAATATCTGCAAAAGATGAAGAAGTGGATAAAATTCTAGGGCTGGAGTTAGGTGGAGATGATTATTTAACGAAGCCTTTCAGTCCGAGGGAATTAGTTGCTCGTGTGAAGCGGCAGTTGAAAAGGTGGGCAGCGATGCAGCCGGAAGCCCATGAGTCTGAACCTGAAATCATTAAATCCGGAGCTTTATCTTTAAATGAAACAGAACGCAATGCTTACTTTCATGGAAAAAAAGTGGAAGTGACCACCAAGGAATACGATTTATTAAAGATTTTGGCTCAGCAGGAAAATAGAGCCTACAGTCGCGAAGAGCTACTTTTAAAGGTGTGGGGAGAAGACTATTTCGGAAGCGATCGAGCGGTTGATGATCTTGTTAAACGGATACGAAAAAAAATGAAAGACCTGCCGCTAGAAACGGTATGGGGGCACGGATACCGCCTCCGTAGCAGCCGTGATTCCTCATGAAGCTTCAATATCAATTAAATGCAGCATTTGCAGCCGTCATTCTTATCGTTATGACAATTACCGTTTTCTTTGTCTATTCTTTAATTATGGACATGCTAATCCAGGATGAACGAAAACAGTTAGAAGAACGCGCTCAACTGCTGAAGCAAATTACAGAAGAACAGGACGCATCTGTCCGGCTGCCTCAACTGACACAACTCGTTCAAGATCAGAACTATCCGCTGCTTCTCTTTGACCTAAATCGTGAAGAAGTACTATTTAGTACACTTCCTGCTGAAACAGCAGTAGACTGGCTGGATCGGTACGAACAAGAACTAGTTGAAGAAGAGGTTTGGGAGAGCCAGGGCGAAAGCTATGTAGCCTATAACATCCGGGTAGCTCCAGACAGTTCTCAGCGAATCCTTGTCATGGTTACACCTCTTGATGATTTACAATTGGTGCAAAACGCATTTGCTCAGCGTATGATACGTGTGATTATTATTGGATTACTTCTCGCTTTAGCGGTCAGTTATTTTATGACGAATCGTTTGGTTACGCCTTTAAGTCATCTGCAGCAAGAAGTGAAGAAGATAGAGAAGCGAAAATTTGACCAGGTAAAGCCAGTAAAATCAAGTGGAGAAATTAAAGAAGTAGAACGAAGTGTCCGTCATATGGCCGAAGAATTGGAACGGTATATTACCTCACAAAAACAGTTCTTTCAAAACGCTTCGCATGAATTAAAAACGCCGCTGATGTCAATTCAAGGCTACGCTGAAGGGATTCGTGAAGGTATCTTTAAAGGGGAGGATGCCGATCGGGGATTAGACGTGATGGTAAGTGAAACAGAACGCCTGAAAAAAATCGTTAACGAAATGATTTTACTTGCAAAGCTCGACAGTAGTGAAGACGTATATCATCCAGAAACCGTCAATGTAGCAGAAGTGGCCATACAGGCAAAGGATCGGCTTTTTCCTTTAGCGAATGAAAAAGGTGTAGATCTTCAGTACAGCGGTGAAGGTGAATTTTATAGTTTTGTTGACCGCGAAAGAGTTCTTCAAGCGTTCATTAACATTATCGGAAACGCAGTTCGACATGCCAAAAGCAGAGTCATTATTAAGACAAGCATCATAAATGACAGCCTATCCATTCAAGTGATTGATAATGGGGAAGGAATAGCAGAAGAATTGCTGCCTCAATTGTTTCAAAGATTTATCAAAGGGAAAGAAGGGGAAACTGGGTTAGGCTTAGCAATCTCACGTGCTATCATTGAACGAAGCGGAGGTACGATTAAAGCTGCAAATAATGAGGGAGCAGGTGCCACCTTCGAAATCCGGCTCTTTAAAAGGATGGAAGATAGACAATAATGGTATAATAGACAGGGAACGATTCCATAGGAAAGAGAGGAATAACAATGGACGCCAAGCCTTGTATAGATTCATTAGCAGTTAAAAATTCACACGTTCTGCCGCCCGATACGAATAGTCATGGAACGCTGTTTGGTGGTAAACTTATGGCCTATATAGACGATGTAGCAGCGATTGCTTCTGTTCGCCATTGCCGAAAACCTGTTGTTACAGCTTCTACTGACTCGGTCGACTTTCTTCATCCCGTGTTTGAAGGGGACACCATTTGTTTGGAGGCATTTGTTACATGGACACATAATACGTCTATGGAAGTTTTTGTTAAAGCAGTTACTGAAAACCTACTTACCGGCGAACGGAAACTATGTACGACCGCCTTCTTGTCTATGGTCGCAGTCGATGAAAATAATCAACCCGCCCCGGTACCTGGTGTGTATCCTGAATCGGATGAGGAAAAATGGCTTCACGAAGGCGCGCAAAAACGCCATGAACATCGTAAAGCGAGAAGAAAGGAATCAAAAGAATTAGCCGAAATGTTCGGAACCGACCTGCCTTGGAAGTAAGAAGGAATACGGGCTGTTTTTTCAGTTATTATTGGAGAAACCCGTTTAATAAAACAGACGAAAAACTCCGATGAAGCGGAACCACCATTCAGCTTCGTCGGAGTTTTTTAGTGGTGCGCAGAAATGTGCCGTAAACCCTTTTGGGAGCTCTCTTCTCCCTTTACGTCCATACTCTTAGGAAAATAGAAGTTTTGAAAACCTAAGGAGACTATGTACCTATATTTATGGGATTTGTATTTTCAGACCACGGTTTTCTTGGTAAAGTAAGTTTTATATGTAAAAGTTTTCGTTTCAATTCTTATGAGAGTGGGAATGGAAGGTTGATTGTAAATTTTTTCAATAGGTGGAGGTGGATGCAGTGGAAAGTGTAATTGGTTTTCTGAACCAAATTATATGGGAGTACTTGCTTGTTGCTGTATTACTAGGTTTGGGCTTGTTCTTCAGTATTCGATTAAAGTTTGCACAATTTACGTACATACCGGAAATGTTTCGCGTCTTATTTGATAAGCGGGCAGTTTCTGCAAAAGGAAAGAAAGGGACATCTCCCTTTCAAGCGTTTACGATTAGCACCGCTTCTCGAGTTGGGACAGGTAATTTAGCTGGTGTAGCTGCAGCGATCTCTGTTGGCGGACCTGGGGCGGTCTTTTGGATGTGGATGGTTGCTGTTCTAGGAGGAGCTTCCAGCTTTATTGAAAGTACTTTGGCACAAATCTATAAAGTGCCTGAGAAAAATCAGTACCGCGGCGGACCTGCCTATTATATGGAAAAGGGTCTGAAAAACCGAAAGCTGGGAATTATATTTGCGATTACGATCACGTTTACGTATGGGCTCGTATTCAGTTCCGTACAATCCAATACGATTCGTCTGGCATTCGAAGAGTCGTTTAACATAGGTAAATGGGGGATGGGGATTCTCTTAACAGTAATTGTAGCTCTCGTTATCTTTGGCGGTTTGAAACGAATTGCTCAAGTAACACAGGTTATTATTCCGGTAATGGCTGTTTTTTATATTATCTTAGCGCTCGTAGTTTTCTTCGATAATATTGCTCAAGTACCAGAGATGTTTTCCCTTATTTTCCAAAGTGCCTTCGGCTTTAGAGAATTTGCAGGCGGTACATTTGGCGGAATGATTTTAATAGGTATACAGCGGGGGCTTTTTTCTAATGAAGCGGGGATGGGTAGTGCACCTAATGCTGCTGCTACATCTGAAGTCACCCACCCTGTTAAACAAGGATTAATTCAAACGTTAGGCGTATTTACAGATACGCTGATGATTTGTAGTGCCACTGCTATTATAATTCTGTTTTCTAATCAATACACGAATACAGATCTTGAAGGCATTCAAATTACTCAATTGGCATTTGAAACTGAGTTAGGTGTTTGGGCGGCCATTTTTATTGCGGTTGCTATTTTCTTATTTGCTTTCAGTTCGATTATTGGAAATTACTATTATGGAGAAACGAACATTGAATTCATTAAAAAAAGCTCAGCTAATATCCTAATTTACAGAGTAGCTGTGTTAGGTATGGTTATGTTTGGTGCGGTTGCTGAATTTGGTCTCGTATGGTCTCTTGCCGATTTAACGATGGGTATTATGGCTTTAATTAACTTGTTTGCTATTTTTATGCTGTCTAAAGTGGCCTATGCTGCGTTAAAAGATTACAGAAGTCAACGGAAAAAAGGAAAGGATCCAGTATTTTACCAAGACCATCTTCCAGGAGTAGAGGGTATGGAGTATTGGCGTCGAGATCAAACGTCTCAGAAAGAATCATAATTTTTAAACGAAGCTGCGCTGCCCCTTTCTTACAGCGCAGCTTTTTTGATAGGGTCGTAATCATCGATATGATAAAGTAAATATAGATTGTGATGAAGAAGGGTGAGCACGATGAGTATTTTATCAGTAGAAAACGTTAGTAAAACGTACGGTGATCAAACGTTGTTTGACGATATATCTTTTACAATAACGAATGGGCAGAGAATTGGTTTAATTGGAGTCAATGGTACCGGGAAATCAACGTTGATGAAAATTATTGCTGATCTTGAAACAGCAGATGCGGGAAGTAAGCAGCATGCGAAAGATTTTACGCTGGAATATTTGCCTCAGGAACCTGTACTGGATGCTGATTTAACTGTATTGGAACAGATCTATTACGGCCAGTCCAAAGTAATGGCAACGATTCGCGCGTATGAACAGGTGCTGCAGCAACTATCTTTGGATCCGGAAAATACTAAGCTGCAGGAACAGATGTTGAATATGCAGCAGCAAATGGATGAACATGATGCCTGGGAAGCAAATACGACCGCCAAGACGATTTTAACGAAGCTGGGTATTGAAGCTTTTGACAAAAAGGTAGGTGAACTGTCTGGAGGCCAGAAGAAGCGGGTGGCAATTGCGAAAGCGTTGATTCAGCCAGCCGATCTTCTGTTGTTGGACGAACCGACAAACCATTTAGATAATGAAACAATTGAGTGGCTGGAAGGCTATCTGGCTCAATTTAAAGGTGCTTTAATGGTTGTGACACACGATCGCTACTTTCTAAATCGAGTGACAAACGTAATTTATGAGCTGGATCGAGGCACACTTTACACGTATGAAGGAAACTATGAAACCTTCTTAGAAAAAAAGGCTGAGCGAGAAGAATGGGAGCGTCAAGCAGAAGAAAAGCACCAAAATGCACTGCGCCGTGAACTAGCATGGCTGAAGCGAGGTGCAAAAGCGAGAACGACGAAACAAAAAGCCAGAAAGCAGAGAGTCGAAGCGATGCAGGAGGAAAGCTTTGCAACGGATAAGCAGGATGTAGATATGGCGATAGGCTCTACTCGTTTAGGTAAGCAAGTCCTGGAATTGAAAAATATTTCTCATACATTCGCCGGCCAGCCGCTCATTGATCAGTTTAGCTATTTAGTTGTTCCTGAAGAACGAATTGGCATAATAGGGCCGAACGGTTCAGGTAAAACGACGCTGCTTAATATTATGGCTGAACGTTTAAAGCCTGATAGTGGAGAAGTAGACATTGGTTCGACCGTGAAGATCGGGTATTATACTCAAGACCATGAAGAAATAGACGGATCACTTAAAGTGATTGAGTATATCAAAGAAGTAGCTGAAGTTATTTCTACAGCTGAAGGAACCGAAATTACAGCGGAGCAGATGCTTGAACGTTTTCTTTTTCCTCGCTCTAAGCAGTGGACTTATATCCGCCGACTATCCGGGGGAGAGCGTCGCCGTCTTTATTTACTCCGTGTCCTTATGAAGGAACCAAATGTATTGTTCTTAGATGAGCCAACGAATGATCTCGATACAGAAACGTTAAGCGTGTTAGAAGATTACTTGGACCAGTTTCCTGGGGTCGTGATTACCGTATCGCATGATCGTTATTTCTTAGATCGTGTAGTAGACAAATTAATTGTTTTTAACGGAACAGGAAATGTGAAGCGCTATTACGGCAACTACTCAGAATATTTGCAGCAGCATCAACAAAACAAAGAGGATCAGGCTGCAAAAAAGGTGGAAACGTCTGAGCAAGAAAAAACTCGCCGCTCGAATCGAAAACGAAAGCTTTCCTATAGAGAAAAGCAAGAGTGGGAAACAATTGAAGATGATATTGCAAAGTTAGAGAATGAGATTAAGGAAATGGATGGTAGAATGGCTGAGGCAGCGTCGGACTACAGTAAAGTAGAAGAACTATCAGCTGAAAAGCTGGAGCTTGACAAGAAACTCGAACAAAAGATGGAACGATGGGAAGAGTTATCTCTGCTTGTCGAGTCGATTGAGAATCAATAAATGTGGAACCTGGGCTCAGACTGCTCAGGTTTCTTTTTGTATTCGACGTCTGATTATGGAATAATTGATAGCGGATACATAATGCATCAGTCAGCTCGAGACTAAATTGAAAACAAGGGGAGATCTTTCACATGGAATTTCCAAGGCAGGAAAAGTTAGAGAAATATGCAGAGCTTGCACTCAAAACAGGTGTTAATCTTCAAAAAGATCAACGGCTAATGATCAATTCAAATGTAGACGGAGCACCTTTTACTCGTGTGGTTGCACGTAAAGCTTATGAAATGGGTGCAAAAGATGTGTACATCGTATGGTCGGATGATGAACTTTCGCGCCTGCGTTATGAACATGCTGACGTCGAAGTTCTCAAAGAGGTACCAGAATGGCAGCGTAAAATGTTTGATTATTTTGGCGAAGAGGGAGCAGCTGTCTTATCTATTCGCTCCACTGATCCTGATTTATTAAAAGGAATTGATGCAGGAAAAGTAGCCTCTGCCAACAAGGCACGTGCGGAAGCAATGTCTAACTTTAGAAATTATACAATGAATGACCGTATTCAGTGGTCAATTATAAGTATTCCTATTCCAGCATGGGCGCAGAAGATCTTCCCCGATCTTTCAGAAGATCAAGCTGTAGAGCAGCTGTGGGAGCAGATTTTCCGTATTGTACGTGTGGACCAACAGGATCCAGTAGAAGCGTGGGAGAAGCATAATGAGACATTACGTCAGGCACGTGAATTTTTAAACCGTAAGCAGTACAAGAAACTTGTTTATTCAGCTCCTGGCACAGATTTAGAAGTTGAACTTCCGAAGGGACATATTTGGAAAGGCGGATCGGCAAAGACGGAAAAAGAAAAGATTGCTTTTAACCCTAATATGCCAACAGAAGAAGTGTTTACAGCCCCTCACAAGTATGGAGTAAACGGACATGTGTCCAGTACGAAACCGCTGAACTACGGAGGGAATGTAATCGATCAGTTCACGATCACTTTCAAAAACGGAAAGGTTGTAGACTACAAAGCTGAAGAAGGCGGGGAAACATTAAAGCACTTATTAGAAACAGATGAGGGATCGAAACATTTAGGGGAGCTGGCATTAGTGCCGCATGAATCGCCTATCTCTCAATCTGGCTTAATTTTCTACAATACGCTTTATGATGAAAATGCCTCCTGCCATTTGGCGCTCGGCAAAGCTTATCCTAATAATGTAGAGGGTGGGTCTGATATGAGCGAAAAGGAGCTAGATAAAAACGGAGTAAATCATAGCTTAAGCCACGTTGATTTTATGATGGGATCAGCTGAGCTTGCGATTGATGGAGTACTTGAAGATGGAACGAAAGAGCCGGTCATGCGTAATGGCAGCTGGGCTTTAAACTTTGCTGAATAAGAGGGGGAAAGCGTCGATTAGGTCGGCGCTTTTTTGTTGCGCGGCTCGTATAAAACGTATAGATCCACCTGCCAAAAGCCGATTCAATCCTTTAACTTTTCTTTAAAAAGGGTATAAAGTGAAGAGAAATGAGGGAGAAAGCAATGGACACATATGATACAGCAATCGTAGGAGCAGGTTTTGGCGGGCTGGCGGCCGGGGCTCAGTTAACGAATAAGGGATATAAGGTGGTTTTATTTGAAGCCTCCAACGAATTAGGCGGAAGTGCAGGTAAATACGAACGTGGCGGCTATCGCTTTCAATCAGGGGCAACGTTAGGTATGGGATTTGAGGAAGAAGGTGTTTTTCATTCGCTTTACCAAACGTTAGGTCTAGAGCCTCCTCCCATGACCTTGCTCAACCCAATTATGGATATTCATCTGCCTGATCGCACCATACACTATTACCGTGATCGTCATCAATGGTATGGAGAGATCGATCGTCAGTTTCCAGATGTAAAAGAGAAGGTAAAAGCTTTTTATGATGAAGTGTTTCAAGTAGGAGCTATGGTGGATCGGCTGGTCCATCAATTACCCATCTTTCCGCCGCGCACGGCAAAGGACTGGGCAGGGGTGTTTCCTTTAATAAACATCTCCTCCATTAAAATGATGCCATTCTTAACACAAACCATCTACCGTCGTCTGCAGAAGTTTGGTCTTGATCAGCACTCATTATTTGTTACTTTTTTAAATGGAGAACTTATGGATAGTGTACAGACGAATGTAGAAAGGTGTCCTGCGTTTCTTGGTTATGCTGCGCTTCAAACCTTTCATAAAGGCGCATATGCCGTGAAAGGCGGTTTAGCTACGATTGCTGAGCAGCTGGCGGACTTTATGAAGCGGCATGGAAATGAGGTGTTTATGAGACATCCGATTTATGAGGTCAGCCAAGCGGGGAACGTATTTAACTTGTTATCAAAACGGGGGAAGGTGTTTAGAAGCCGGAAAGTGATCTTAAATAATTCCGTTCATAACCTGCATGACACATTATCTCCTCATTTAGCTGATCAATGTTCCGTACGTAAAGTTAAGGAACAAAGCCGGGAATCCTGGGGAGCTTTCATCATTCATGCTGGTGTAAAAAAAGAGGTTTTCGCAAACACGGAGAGTTTGTATCACCAGTTTATTGACCCGGCAAATCCAAAAGGTCTTCATGAGGGAGGCCAGTTCTTATTATCGTTATCACGTCCGGAAGATTCGTTTATGGCGCCAGAAGGCTTGCGATCATTAACATTATCTACTCATACTGATATAGCACAATGGTGGAGGAGAGAAAATTATGAAACAAATAAGCAGCTGATGACCGACCGTTTAATTAATATCGTCAATCATTATTTTCCAGGGTTTGCTGAAGGTCTGGACCTTGTACTTCCTGGGACGCCGGTTACGTTTGAAAAATGGCTTAAACGCCAGGGTGGAAAAGTAGGAGGATACGCTCCGACTGGAAGATTCAGCTGGTTAAATAGTTATTCTGTCAGAACTGGTATCCCCCGCCTCTATCAGTGTGGTGATACAGTCTTTCCGGGCGCAGGAACGTTAGGAGTAACTTTATCAGGATTAATGGCAGCAAAACTCATTTCACAGGATTGAACCGTTCAAAATAGGGTATAAGTAAAGTAGAGAACTTTAAGGAGGAAACTATATGCCAGGTCCAGAAAGTGAACTTCCCGGCTTCCAATCCAATCCTAATAATTTTGGTAAGTGCAGCAGCTGCGGTGTAATTTTAACGTCGAGACAAGAAGCGAAAACGACGCTTTGTAAAGATTGTCAAGAAAGACATAAAGGGCGAGAAGATGTAATGGGCAAAAGCAAAAAATGAATAAAGTGCGTCAGACATACGGAAGACTATAGCTAATGGGCTATAGTCTTTTTGTTTACCGGGTTATTTCTTTACATAAAGTTACACAGAGTGATAAAGTTGATGTTTGTGTAAAAAAATATGGATGAGGAGTTTGAAAATGAATAAAAATCAATCGGGTCGTATTGACTGGCCTGTCTTTATAATAAGTGGAGGGGCGTTAGTTCTTTTTGTTATATTCGCTCTCATAAATATCAATTGGATTGAAAGATTTGTGAGTACAACTTTCGCGTGGTCAGCTACTTACTTCGGTGCTTTTTGGCAGCTATTAATGTTAGCTACATTCTTTGTTGGGTTGTGGCTGGCTTTCTCGAAGTATGGAAAAATTAAAATGGGGGCAGCTGAACAGCCTGAGTTAAGTTTGTATAAATGGTTGTCTATCATCATGGCTACATTGCTAGCTGGCGGAGGGGTTTTTTGGGCCGCAGCTGAACCGATGTATCATTTTCTAACGGTTCCTCCTTATTTATCTGACCTAGGAATCGAAGCTGGTACAGAAGCAGCGATTAACCCTGCTTTATCTCAAAGCTTTATGCACTGGGGATTCCTGGCGTGGGCGATTTTAGGAACGATTAGTGCAGTTGTTATGATGTATGGTCACTATGAAAAAGGAATGCCGATGAAGCCGAGAACGCTGTTATATCCGATATTCGGAGAAAAAATTCGTAATAGCTGGTTCGGTACCCTGGTGGATGCTTTTTCAATTATCGCTGTAGCTGCAGGAACGATTGGACCTATCGGATTCCTTGGTTTGCAGGCAAGCTATGGGCTGCAGAGCGTCTTTGGTATTCCAGACAATCTAAGTACGCAGTTTACTATTATTTTCGCTGTCGTATTAATCTCAACGATTTCTGCAGTTACTGGTCTTTATAAAGGGATACAATTTTTAAGCAGCTTTAATGTACGTATTGCGATCGGGTTAATGGCCTTTATCTTAATCTTTGGGCCGGGCGGGTTTATTATGAACCACTTCGTGTCCTCTTTTGGTTATTATGTGGATCAATTCATTCCAATGAGTACATTCCGAGGGGATGGAGAGTGGCTGTCACTATGGACCGTATTCTTCTGGGGGTGGTTTATTGGATATGGACCAATGATGGCCATTTTAGTCAGCCGTATTTCCAGAGGTCGAACGATTCGAGAAATTATTGTGGCGGTATCTATATTTGCTCCCATTATTTCTACGTTTTGGTTTACCATCCTGGGCGGGTCAGGGATCTTTTTTGAACTAAGCAACCCTGGATCTGTATCTACTGCTTTAAATGAAGCGGGTAACCATGCAGCTATGTTCGCCATCACGGATCAATTCCCGCTTGCTGCTGTTATTTCACCGTTATTTTTACTATTAACGATTTTATTTGTAGTAACGACAAGTGACTCTATGTCTTATACAATCGCTATGGCTGTGATGGGAGAAGGGAATCCAAAGAGATGGCTTCGGATTTTCTGGTCAATCATTATGGGGTCCATTGCTGCTATTCTATTGGTGACAGGAGACAGCGGAATTACGCAGTTGCAGAATTTCATAGTAGTTACAGCCGTACCAGTCTCACTTATTCTGCTGCCCGTCGTTTGGCTCGCACCTCGAGTGGCTAGACAAATGGCCATGGAACAAAACATTACGAAGAAGAAATAAGAGAAAAGAGTTAGGTGCGGAACCGTCCGCCCTAACTCTTTTTTATTTTTGTCTTAATACAGCTCGCACCGGACTCCCGTCTGCTTCATCCATTTTAAGAGGAAACGCCATAAGTTCATAAATACCAGGAGCGACATGTCCTAATTCTAATCCCTCGAGAATAAGAATATCTGCTTGGTTAAGAGATTGGTGAGCGGGTAATTCTTTACTCGTTTCCGGGTCTACAGAAGGAGTATCCATCCCAATTAAATTAATACCGCGTTCGTTTAAAAAAGGAGCGACATCTTCTGCAATTACTGTGTACTCGTGAGGGAACGCTAAACGATCTTCCCAGCTTAATGTACGAAATAATACCTTGTCGACGGCTTCAAATTGAAATGGTTCAAGGTCGCTTGCTTCAATCTTGCTTTTTCCTTCCATATTCACCACAAGTGTTTCCCCGATGAATCGCTCAATAGGTAATTCTCCTATCGTGGAACCATCATTATCATAGTGAAAAGGTGCATCCACATGGGTGCCTATATGATTACTGGATTGAAACTGACCTACATTCACTGAACCCGTTTCTTCCATTCCCCACGTGAGCTTATACGAGTAAGGTTGATCGCCGGGCCATGGAGGGGTCTTTGCATTGAGAGACATAGATATATCAATTAGCTTCATAGAAATCCTCCTTACGCAATAGTACCTCGTTGATTTGAGTATTGCTGATGCTTCTTATTCTCCATTATATCCTTTAACTTCAATACCACATCATAAACATCTTCAAACGAAACGTAGAGCGCAATAGGAGCAAGTCGAATGACATTTGGGGCACGGAAGTCTGGAATAACCCCTTGATGTTTTAAAGCCTTACATATGCTCGCTGCTTCAGGATGAACAAGGCTGACATGGCCCCCTCGTCGATGATTATCAATCGGATTTGCTATATGAAAATCATAGGAGGATAAATGCTCCTCTATTAAATCCATTAGCAGTTCAGTAAGCTGTAATGACTTATGTCTAATCTTTTTAATTCCAGCTTCTTGAAAAATTTCTAATGAACCGAGAAGGGGGGCGGAGCTTAAAATGTGAGGTGTTCCTATTTGGAAAGCACCAGCTGTATCCGCAGGGGTTAACTCATGATCCATATCGAATTGCTTATCTTTACTAGAACTGAACCATCCAGCAAGCCCAGGTTTACGGCCGGAATGCTTTTCATGTACAAATAAACCGCCGACCCCTCCAGGTCCGCTGTTTAAATACTTGTACGTACACCAAACGGCGAAATCAACGTTCCACTCGTGAAGTTTATGGGGCAGGGCGCCAATGGAGTGAGCTAAGTCGAATCCGACGATAATATTATATTTATGAGCAGCCTTTGTAATCCTTCCGATATCCAATAGCTGCCCGCTGCGATAGAGTACGGAAGGTAATAAAAGTAAAGCGATATCATTATTCATCGCTTCAATAATGTCTTCTTCTCGTATCGTGCAGCCGTCTTCACTGGTAATTTGAATCAGGTGGTCTTCAGGGTTTGAATGATGAAATTCAAGTTGACTTTTTATCGCATAAATGTCGGACGGGAAATTCAGCTCATCTGCCAAGATTTTTGTTCTACTTCCTTTGGGCTTGTAGAAAGTAGCTAATAATTGATGGATGTTTGTTGTGATTGAGCCGGTGTTAATCACTTCATGCGCTTTTGCACCAATTAAAGGAGCTGTTAGTTCTCCAATTTTTTCTGACATGTAATACCACGGTTGTTTGCCGTCCGTCCAGCCCTCAATGCCATGCTGCTTCCAATCGTTTAGAGAGGTAAGGAGAGTTTGTTCTGCTCGTTTAGACAACAGCCCGAGAGAGTTGCCGTCCATGTAATATGTACCTGGTTGAGTGTAAAATTCTTCTTTATACTGATGAAGTCCATCCAATTGGTCAAGTTTCTTTACATCTTCACGTTTCATTCTCATCGCCTCCTAATTTATAGTATAAAGTTTTTTACTCTATAAAGAAAAAGCCGAGACTCAGAAAAGTATCGGCAGGCTTTTGAAATAACTCAGATGGATGTAGACAAGGTATCTTGCGGCTCATCTCCTGGCAGGAGGCAAAATGGTTTTAGGATTTTAAGAATCATAGAAGTATGAGATCTGGTTGAAGAATAAAACCTAGTTCTTACTTTTTATAGTGATCGATTATCGAAAAAGGGTTTTAGGAAACGGCGACACTCCTATGGGAGATACGAATTAGGTGTGACCCCGGAAGGCATAGCCTGAGGAGGCACACCATTCACCCATGGAAAGGGAGTCGTTTCCTAAAACCCTTTACTCCTCCTAAGTAAGAAATGTTTACACGGTCGACGAAAAAAGAGAGAAAGAGAAAACTAAGTTTTCTCTACAAGCCTCCGAGAGTCAGAAAAGTCCCAGTTTTAATTCATATATCCATGTTTTATAAGGACGGCTTTAATTGCCCTGTAGGAGTAATCGTCAGGAAGGCTTTCTTTTAATGGTTTAAGTCTTTTTTCGTCTAATTGGCTGTGAGCCATTAAGGTGACTTCCTCTTGTTCATCTGTAAACCATTCTCCCCAATCCACTTCTGCTCCTTCTTTCATGCAGCGGAAAATATGATTTTCAATGGTTTGTACACTCATGGCGCGTTGCTCGGCAATTTCCTCAATCGATAATTTTTGATCTTTCCACATGTTAAAAGTTTCCTCGTGACTAGCTCCTTCTGTTGGCTTTCGGGCTGTCTTTTGCATAAAGCTGCCCCGAGCAGGAGGAGAGGGTCTTTTATCTGCGGTTTCAGCCCATTTCGATAAAACCTCTAAAAAGTCCTCACCATACTGAGAAAATTTCTGTTCTCCAATCCCTTTAATGCGAAGCATTTCTTCACGGTTCTTAGGCAAGTAGATTGTTAATTCCTTAAGAGTGGCATCAGAGAAAATAACGTAAGGTGGAAGTCCTGCGTCATCAGCAATTGATTTTCGCATAGCACGAAGTTCCTCAAATTTCTCGACATCGTAGTTCGTCTCTACATCAGATGTAGTCGTTTCCACTAACATCGTAACCGAACGTTCTCCTTTTAATACACCGACGGATGACTCTGTTAATTGCAGAGTTGGATAGCGTCCTTGGCCGGGGCTGAGTAAGCCTTCAGAAATCAAGAAATTAATAAACTGTGTTAAGTTTTTTTCTGTATAGTGAGACAAGATCCCGTAAGTAGAAAGCGTGTGAAATCTAAATTGTTTGACTTTCTGATCAGACGAGCCTTTTAAAACCTTAGCTGTTAAGCCAGCTCCAAAACGTTCACCCATTCGTTTGACACAGGAAAGTACCATTTGAGCTTCCCTCGTCATATCTTTTTCTTCTCCCTCATGTAAACAGTTGGAGCACTTCTCACATGGGTCGTGGTGGTTAGGATCATCAAAATAATCTAGAATATATTGCTGTAAACACATGTGAGTGTGACAGTAATTAATCATGGACTGTAGTTTGCGGTATTCATCACGCTTTTTATCTTCGTCCATCATGGATTGGTCAATTAAGAAACGCTGTAAGTGAATATCTTGGCCAGAATATAGAAGCACACAATCTCCTGGTTCTCCATCACGTCCTGCACGACCTGCTTCTTGATAGTAAGATTCCAGATTCATTGGCATAGAATAATGAATAACATAGCGGACGTTCGATTTATCGATCCCCATTCCAAAGGCATTCGTAGCCACAATTGTCGTGATTTCATCTTGAACAAAATCACTTTGGACCTGCTTTCGCTGCTGTTCTGACATGCCCGCATGATATTTTCCAATAGAATATCCTTTTTTCTCGAAGAAGTTTTGTAAATGGTCGGCATCTTTTCGAGTAGCTGTATAAATGATGCCGGCTTCATTTGCTCTTTGTTCTAAATATTCGAGAAGAAAATCTCGTTTGTCTCTTCCTTTAATAATACGAAAAGACAGGTTCTCTCGAGCAAAGCCGGTATTTACTACAGCTTCATCACTTACATGAATCAACTGCTTAATATCTTCAATGACTTCCTGAGTTGCGGTAGCTGTCAGCCCCATGACGAGAGGGATATTTGGGATTTGGTCAAGCGTTTGAACAATTGATCGATAGCTTGGTCTAAAATCGTGTCCCCATTGAGAAATACAGTGAGCTTCGTCAAAAGCAACCAGGGAAAGTTTGATTTGTTTTATAGTTGAAAGAAAGGACGAAGAATCAAACCGTTCAGGGGCTACGTAAACAAACTTAAAACGGCCTTGTCTCATACTGCTCATTCTTTCACGCTGCTCTTCAAAAGATAAGGAACTATTAATATAAGTCGCGGGAATACCGTAAGACGTTAACGCATCCACTTGGTCTTTCATTAATGAGATAAGAGGAGAAATGATAATAGCCGTGCCATCCAATGTCATACCAGGTATCTGATAACATAAAGATTTCCCGCCGCCTGTGGGCATAACGGCTAATGTATTATTTTGGTTTAATACGCATTCAATAGCTTCTTTCTGACCCGTTCGAAAAGAAGTGAAGCCATAATATTCTTCTAATAAACGCTGCGCTTTTTCTATCATTTTGCGATCATCCTTTTCAAATTCTTTTCCTATCTTATCATGTTTTAAATGATTGAATAGGGGAAAATTATCTAGAGATTCTCAAAAGAGGAGTGTGTCCAGTGAAAGCCATTGTCATAGAACAATATGGGGGTAGGAATCAACTTATAGAGAAAGAGGTTCCGACTCCCGAAATAAAAAGTAATCAAGTTTTAGTAGAATTACACGCAACTTCTATAAATCCAATTGATTGGAAACTTAGAGAAGGATATTTAAAAGAAATGCTCGATTTTGACTTTCCTATTACACTTGGCTGGGATGCAGCTGGTGTTGTGAAAGAAGCAGGTGGAGATGTGCAAAAATTTAAAGCGGGTGATCGAGTGTTTGCTCGTCCTGAACTTTCAAGGTTTGGAACGTACGCTGAATATGCTGCAGTCGATGAACACGTGCTGTCTCATCTTCCGGAAAGCATTTCCTATGAACAAGCAGCGGCTGTCCCTTTAGCTGGTTTAACAGCAAGACAGTGTCTGGTGGATTTTGCTGAAATTCAAGAAGGAGATAAAGTCCTGATCCATGCAGGTTCTGGAGGGGTAGGGCATTACGCCGTTCAAATTGCTAAATCCTTTGGAGCTTATGTGGCAACTACAGCGAGTGGTAAAAATAAGGAATGGGTAGAACAACTGGGCGTCGATCGCTTTATTAATTACCAAGAAGAAGATTTTTCTGAGGTGCTGGAAGAGTTTGATATCGTCCTGGATACTTTAGGAGGAGAAGTTCAGGAAAAAAGTTTTGGGGTATTAAAGCAGGGAGGACGATTAGCATCAATTGTTCAACCACCGGCTGAACAGCTGGCTGATAAACAGGACGTGAAGGCTGGATTCGTTTGGTTAGAGCCCGATGGTGAAAAACTGGCTCAATTAGCTAACCTTATGGTGAAGGGTGAAATGAAATCTAAAGTGGGGCATCGCTTTCCTTTAACTGAACAAGGGCTAAGGGAAGCTCATGAATTAAGTGAAACTCATCATGCTACAGGCAAAATCGTTATTACTATTCCATCATAACTTAAAATCAGAGTTTTAAGGAAACGGATTTTAAGGCTGTCGAGTAAGTGAAATGCTCTCCATATGGTAAACAGATTAAAAATAAAAAATCTGTTGCCTTAAGGGGAGCTTTTTATGTCCAATCAATATTACTCCAAAGAATTTAAATGTGAATGCTTATACGAGGGAAGACTCCATCATTTATTCTTTATGCGTAAAGTATCATATTCCTAAAGTAACCTTATATCGTTGGCTGGAGGACTTAAAACACGTAAATCCTATACATGAAAAAGATTGCCCTTCACTTAACCAAGGTGAGTCAGGTGCAGGAGAATCTTTTTCGATGAAGGGAGGTCAAATACCAGGAATCTCCTGAGGAAAAACATGCGATTCGAGACCTCGCAGTAGGGTTTTCACGAGGAGACTCAGGCGTGCGGCTGTACGGGCGTACAAAAAATCTTAGGTTTTTTGCATTTTATAGGCAGAGTTAGATAGAGAATTTTTTAAAACGACAGCTGTGTAAGGATTTCTGTCTTTCTTCTGAAAACGTGTTATTCCTGTTTTTTTCATTAGAAAAGTGTGAAGGAAGCCACCATAAAAAGTCTATCATATCCGGCTTTTTTTATGTATAAATTTGAGGGGTATAGTAAATTAATTTTAAAATTTTTCGACTATTCGCTCGGTTTATAGGGTATAGTTTTCTACATAAGGTAACGCAATGGGAGGCGGGAAGCTGTGTTGAAAAATTATCAGTCAGGTAGTTTTTTTGATGAAATGGTAGACCAATCGGGTAATCCGAAACCGCATTATGATTCTTTTTATCAACTAATTCGACAGATATCTAATGAGGAATTGAGAGAAAAGCACGAAACAGCTCAGTTAAGCTTCTTAAGACAAGGCATTACTTTTACAGTTTACAATGATGCAGGCGGTACAGAGCGAACGATGCCATTTGATTTTGTTCCAATTATTATTACAAATGAACAGTGGATGAAGATTGAAAAAGGAATGCAGCAGCGTATGGAAGCCCTTAATCTTTTCCTGGATGATATTTACCATGAGCAGGAAATCATAAAAGACGGTATTATCCCGGAAGATCTGGTTAACGACAATCCTAATTACTATAAAAAGCAGGTATCCGGTTTAGAAATCCCATTAAAAAATCACATCTTTTTAGCTGGAATTGATTTAATTCGTGATGAAAATGGCGAATATCGTGTATTGGAGGATAATTTAAGAAACCCTTCCGGCATGTCCTACGTGTTTCAAAACCGGTATGTAATGAGACAAGTATATCCTGAGCTGTTTTTTCAGCATTCGATTCGTACGCTCGAACATCAATTTAAAGATCTTCACGGCGCTCTTATCAGCCATGCCCCACCAAATCGGACAGCCCAGCCGTGCGCCGTATTATTAACCCCGGGGATGTATAATTCTGCTTATTACGATCACGTCTTTTTAGCACAGCAGATGGGGATTGAATTAGTAGAGGGACGGGACTTGGTTGTCAAAGACGATATTGTTTATATGAAGACGATTCGCGGATTGAAGCAAGTAGACATAATTTATCGTAGAATTGATGATGACTTCTTAGATCCCGAAGCGTTTCGTCCAGATTCTGCTTTAGGTGTAAGTGGTCTATTAAGAGCTTATAGAAAAGGCAACGTTGCCATACTTAACGGCATTGGCAACGGTGTAGCAGATGATAAAGCGATGTACGCTTATGTTCCAGATATGATCCGTTATTATTTAAATGAAGAGCCTATTATTAAAAACGTAGAAACCTATTTCTTAAGAGATCCAGAGCAGCTCGATTATGTACTTGAACATATAGAAGAGCTTGTGATAAAAAACGTAGGAGCTTCAGGCGGGTATGACATGTTAATTGGTCCTCATTCTACAGAGGAAGAACGCAGCGTATTCAGAAGAAAAATTATTGAAACTCCAAGTCAATACATCGCTCAGCCAACGATCAAGCTTTCACGGGCGCCCGCTTATCAAAAAGGGGAATTTTATCCTTGCCATGTGGATCTACGTGTGTTTGTTATGAACGGTGCAGAGCCACATGTTTTGCCGGGAGGATTATCGCGAGTTGCTTTAAACAAAGGCTCATTAGTCGTTAACTCTTCTCAAGGAGGAGGCGGAAAGGATACCTGGGTTTTAGCAGAAGGAGGAATGAACCATGCTTAGCCGAGTAGCAGATTCACTCTATTGGATGTCCAGGAACATGGAACGCTCTGAAAATAATGCCAGGATACTGAGTACTCAGCTTATTCATATGTTAGAATCATCCGATCAACGAGTGATGGATCGAGATTGGGAGGAAATTTTAGAAATATGTGCTTCCAAAGAGGAATACTATGAAAGGTATGCCAGATTAAACCGTGACACGGTCATACAATACATTACCTTAAGTCCTGCGAATCCCAATTCATTGCAAAACAGCATCGTATATGCGCGCGAAAATGCAAAAGCGACTAGAGATCATATTCCAGATGGTCTTTGGCAGTTAATCAATTGGTTTTATTTAGATAAAAACGCCCAGCAGGATCAGCCTATGACTCCTCAAGCGACTCAAAACCACCTGAAAGATATCATTCACATGTCGATGACTTCCCAAGGGATTATTGAATCAACGATGACGAGAGGTACGTCATATACTTTTATTAAAATTGGTAAATGGATCGAAAGAGCAGAAAAAACGGCGCGCATATTAAATGTAATTTGTGAAAAGACGTTAAAAGAAAAAAATTGCACGGACACGGAGAATTATTATTATTGGCTGACTGCTTTACAAATCGTAAATGCCTACGACTCCTACATTAAAGAGCATCCGCCAACCATGAATCCAAAAGATGTACTTACCTTTCTAATTGAAAACCAAAATTTTCCACGTTCGATTCGTTATTGTGTGGATCATATTCTGAGTGCCATTCATAATCTAGAATCAGGTAAGATTTCACATTACTCGGAAGATCTTTTTAAGCTGTTAGCAGGGATTCAAGAAGAAATCAGCCGAACAGATATTGTGAATATGAGTACGGAAGAACTTATGATATTCTTAGATACTTTCCAGAATTACTGTCATAGGGTCAGCCGTACCTTTTCAGAAACCTACTATTTAGTAGAGCCTGTTCACGCCAGTCATTGAAAGGGTAAGAAGGGGAGAAATACGATGAAGTATCAAATCGAGCATACGAACTTTTTTAAATATGACAACGATGTTGACCAAAGCATGAATACAGTTCGTCTAAAGCCTCGTACTGATGAGTGTCAGAGATTGCTTTCTTATCGAACGGAGATTACACCCGCTTCGTTAACGAAAGACCATGTTGATCTATGGGGAAACCATGTAGAATCTTTTTTTATAGCTCATAAACATAGAGATTTAACTGTTAAAACCATCTCTACTGTCAGCATTCAAAAAAGTCCGTTTATTCATTTGTTGAAGTATACAGACGAAATGAGAGAAATCTTTCATTCGGAACTTTTTCATGAGCATTATTTACCTTATTTAAATGAAACGCAGTACACTTTTTTGTATAAAGAGCAGGTAGATGAAATTACATCGGCTATCGGCAATGCTGAGGATCCTATTAAATTTTCTATTGATTTAATGGCTTATTTGAATCAATCGATTGCCTACGATACGTTAGTTACTCAAGTCGGGACAAAAGCTCATGAATCTTGGCCCTTAAAAGCAGGGGTCTGTCAGGATTACGCGCACATCATGATTGGAGTTCTAAGAGAAAAAGGGATCCCAGCGAGATATGTAAGTGGATATCTTTATGTTGGAGAAGATTCAGCACTCATAGGTGATGCTGCCACTCACGCGTGGGTGGAAGTCATGATTCCTGGTATTGGATGGGTAGGACTGGATCCGACAAATAACGTTGAAGCTCTGGAAAACCATATCCGCATTGGAACAGGACGCGATTATGCAGATGTCAGTCCTCTGCAAGGTGTATATCGTGGGGGAGGACAGTACTCGGAAGTTAAAGTCAGCGTTACGTTAATCGATCATTAAATATAGGATATAAAGAAGGGGTGCCCTCTTAGACATCCCTTCTTTATATCGTTTAATTTTGATAGTCATGCGTTGCTTTTGGTGCTTTTGCATACGCTATAAGCCCGCCAATCAATCCGCCGATAACGGCAGGAACGATCCAGCTGAGGCTGAAGTCGTAGAAAGGAAGCGATGAAATTATAGGCTCAGCAAAATTCATAGAAAAACCGAATTCGATAAGTCCATCGTATAAACTTACGATTGCAGTTAGTAAAACGGCTCCTCGATAAACGTAAGAAGAGTGGTTAAATGATTTTCCGATAAATGTTAATGCTACTAATACAATAGCGATTGGATATAAGAAAACAAGAACCGGGACGGAGTATGCAATAATTTCATTCAATCCTAAGTTAGAGACTAAAAGACTTGTGATGGTAATTACAGAAATCACGATTTTATAGGATAGTTTTTTAAAACGTTTAGAGAAAAACTGACCACATGCAACGGTTAGTCCTACACAAGTTGTAAAGCAAGCAAGAAGGACAATAATTCCTAGCAGTAGTGTGCCCGGGGTTCCGTACATGAGATTAGCCGCACCTGCCAATACTGCACTGCCATTTGTGTAGTCGCCTTCTGTAGCCATCTTCACGCCAATCCATCCGATGGAAACGTAAACCGAAGTTAACCCAACTGCTGTAACAAGTCCCGCTTGGACGGTGCGAAAAGTAATTTCACGGGAATTGGTTAAACCACGATCCCGGAAGGAAGTGACTACTATAATGCCAAATGCTAAAGAAGCAATCGCGTCCATGGTTAAATACCCTTCTATAAATCCAGTAGAAAACGGTTGAGAACTGTATTTATCTTGAGCGGGCTGGACGTCACCATTTAACAAAAAGAAACTGCCGATAACAAGAGCGAATATCGCTAAGAAAAGAGCTGGAGTTAAAAACTGCCCAACCCGGTCCACTAATTTTGAAGGGTTTAAGCTTGTAAGGAATACTAAAGTAAAAAAGATAATTGTAAATATAAGCAGTCCTGCATTGCTTACTCCTCCAATCCATGGGGCAATTCCTGTTTCAAACCCAACGTTTGCTGCACGAGGAATGCCGAAGAAGGGACCAATGGCTAAATAGATAACGGAGGTGAATACCAGCCCAAAAAGAGGATGTACACGTCCCGCTAATTCAACCGCACCATTTCTTACAAGCGAGATAGCAGCTACAGTTATAATGGGAAGACCAACACCAGTTAAAACAAAACCGATGATGGCAGGCCAATAAGACGTGCCTGCTTCTATGCCCAGGGCTACAGGATAAATTAAGTTGCCAGCCCCAAAAAATAAAGCAAAAAGCATAAAACCTATAAAGACGATGTCTTTCTTTTGCATATGTCATACTCCTTAAAGTTTGTAATGGTATTGATACGTAAAAAAGTTCCTCACAAAGAGGAGGAACCTTGAATAATTAGAATTTCGAATTTGTCACAGGCGTAATCGTATCAATGTCAAAAAATTATGTCAACGGAATATTTTAAAAAATTTAAATAAACTGTATAGTACATTCTGGAAAGATCATAAATAATTCACAATTAGAAATTAGAACAGTTTTATTTACATACCGAGTAAGTGTCTATACAATAAGTGATTATGATGAAATCGTTAGTGACACTTAAGTTAAGGAGACTTCTATATGTTTGATTCACTATTGTTTCAACTCATGCTTATTGGATTATTAGGAGTAGGCGCCCAATGGGTGGCCTGGCGATTCCGATTACCAGCGATCGTGATCATGTCTATTGCCGGGCTTCTGGTAGGTCCTATTTTTGGATGGATAGATCCTGAACAAAATTTCGGAGAATTATACAGCCCGATTATATCTTTAGCTGTTGCAGTAATCTTATTCGAGGGCAGCTTAAATTTAGATTTTAAAGAAGTACGCGGGCTTGGAAGGCCGGTATTTCGCATCGTTACGGTAGGAGCATTTATCAGCTGGATTTTCGGGGCGTTAGCGGCTCACTACGTAGCTGGATTATCATGGGCTGTTGCCTTTGTGATTGGCGGTTTATTTATCGTAACCGGACCAACAGTAATCTTACCTTTATTAAGGCAAGCTAAACTTAAACCTCGCCCAGCTAAAATTCTAAAATGGGAAGGCATCATTATTGATCCTATTGGAGCGTTATTAGCTGTATTTGCTTTTGAAATTATAGAATTCTTAATAGGAAACAATGGTACACCATCTGCCCTTCTTACCTTCTTTTTAGCCTCCATCTTTGCTGTGATTTTGGGGTACGGACTTGGTAAAGGTGTAGGGTGGATGTTTGAAACAGGCTATGTACCGGAATTTTTAAAATCCCCGGTCGTGTTTGCCACCGTTATTGCATGTTTCACCATTGCAGACGAAATTACACACGAGACAGGACTCTTATCTGTAACAGCTATGGGGATGACGATGGCCAACATGCACATTTCTTCGATTTCAGATATGAGGCATTTCAAAGAAAACATTTCACTTTTGTTCATATCAACGATTTTTGTAATGTTAACCGCGTCGTTAAATAGGGACACTCTAGTAGAAATATTTAATATAGAAATTATTGGTTTTGTTTTATTAATGCTATTTATTGTACGTCCGTTATCTATCCTGGTTTCCACGTGGAGAACCGATTTAACGACTCCCGAAAAGGTGCTCGTCAGCTGGATAGCTCCTCGAGGAATCGTTGCGCTGACGGTGGCCAGCTATTTTGCTAGTGTTCTATTGGAAGCGGGCTTTGAAGATGCATCGATTCTCCTTTCATTAACATTTGCGCTTGTCTTTACAACAGTTGTAGCACATGGGTTTTCCATTGGATGGCTGGCGAAAAAGCTTGGTTTATCCATGGAGGGACCTCCTGGTGTGCTGATTACCGGAGGAAATGCATTTACAACGAATTTAGCAAAAGCATTAGAAGATTTAAAAGTTCCTGTGCTTATTAGTGATGCTTCTTGGGAAAGGTTAGCTGAAGCACGCTCGAAAGGATTAAAAACGTATCACGGAGAAATTCTTTCGGAACAAACTGAATACCACCTTGAAATAACACCATATGAATATATGATTGCTGCTACAGAATACGATTCTTATAATGCACTTGTTTGTACTACATTTGTTCCTGAATTTGGACGTACAAACTTGTTTCAGCTTAGTTTAGATAAAGATGAAGGGGATAAGCTGGAAGATCTCGTGCATACAATTGGGGGAAGGATTTTCATCGGAGAGTACGCTACTTGGGAAGAGTTAAACCAACGAGTGGAGAATGGTTATGTATTTAGAAAAACGACGATTACGCCTCAATTTACGTATAAAGACTATCTAAATAAAAAAGATGAGAAAGCCATGCTTGTGTTTGTTAAGAAACCAACGAATAAGGTAGAGTTCTTTAGTCATAAAAATGGCGTAAAAGTAGAGAATGGAGATATTGTCGTTTCGCTTACACCTCCTATTAAAGAACATGAGAAAATCCAAGAAAAGCTTGAAAAACAACGAAACGGAAACCGACCCGAGAAGTAAAAAAACAATCACAATGGTGATTGCTCAGTCTCTTCCATTTTGTCTGCAGAAACAAAAAGCGCCGCTTTCCGCGGAGCAAGAGGAAGAAGAATGAGACTGAGGCAAAACTGAATAAGGCCAAATATAATCCGAACGATTTTATTGAAAATCAGTTCGGATTATTTGTATGCCAAGAAAGAGGTTTATCATCGCTCCGTCAATTCGGTACCAGGTACACCTACAAGAAACCCAAGGTGTCTCAACAGTCTGATTTTTACTGATTTCTTTCATTTTATGGATTTACCGCATGAAAAAAGAAGTTTGATCGGAGCTTTGCAGATGCAAAACAACTGACGTTTGCGTGGAAAAGAGAAAGTGAAGGAACTGGCGATCCGAGAACCCGCAATGGGGTTTTCACGAGGAGACTCGGGCGTTCGTCCACGGAAAGCGAGTGGCATTTGTCCACACAGGCGCACAAAAAAAGCTTGTAGGAAAACACGGGGTTTCTCTACAAGCTGAAATCAATCACAATAGTGATGCTTTTTTTGATCCTTTAACCATTTGCTTCACCCAGTTGTTTTCTTAGAACCTTAAGTTCACCTTCCATCTGTGCCAATTGTTTTTCCGCATTCTCCACATTCCCACCTGCGGCGTCAAGCTTTTCTAAATCACTTTGAATGCGAATATAATCAGCCTTTAATGCTGCGATTTCATCTTGAATTTCTTGTTTAGTCATGAACGCTCACTCCTTTTTTTCCATTGTAGAGGAAACAAAAATTATATACAATAGAGTGAAAATTCTGACTACTATGTGGTAAACTATATATCAATCAAGCAGTAGAGAGGGGGAAATGATGAACGTTACACAGCATCGCTCAATGAATGAGTTTGCACAACTTATAGCACCTCTTTTATTAAAAAAGGAAGCAGAAAACAATCTTGCTCTCGGCATTATAAATAATACAAATCAGTCAAATGATATAATCATGCTCTCTTTATATAACGAGAGGGGAGAGATTGTTTATTCGACGCTTCGTACACCTCCTCACCTCTGGATTCTGCCCTCTATAGCTGTGGATCCAATACTAATCATTTCACATTTAGCTGACTATCTTTATAAAGAGGGTTTTGAAGTTCCTGGAGTTATAGGTGAAGCTTCGATCGTACGCTCTTTTATTCATCATTGGGAGAAAATAGCGGGCAGGAAGCCGAAATTACACATGGAGCAAGGAGTGTATGAACTTACTGCGGTCAACGCCGTGACACAAAAAAGAGGAGACTTGCATTTAGCTTGTCCAAAGGATGCAGATTGGCTTGTTGGCTGGTTTAAACAATATTTCAAAGAAACTAATGAGCTTCACCAATTACAGAGGGTAGAACAAATAGTGGAGGACTTGATTCGAGAGGACAAAACGTACATTTATGTTGTAAATGGACAAAGTGTCTCAATGGTTAGCCGAGCTAGAAGTACGCCTAATGGAGCTACGATTAACGGCGTCTTCACACCTGACCTATTTAAAAGAAGAGGTTATGCCACAGAAGCAGTTACAGCAATGAGTGAAAATTTATTAAATGACGGCTATCAATTTTGTGCACTGTACACGGATTTATCAAATTTACCTTCAAATTCTATTTATACAAGAATCGGATATAAAAGGGTAGGAGAGTCATTAGTTTACCATTTTATTGAAAAGTAAGCGTTTTAATAGGTCCATTCTCACAAAAAATGAGGTAGTTTTTAGTGAATCTCGAGTATTTTGAATCTTTTGTAAGCTATACGGACCTTTAAGTAAGAAATTGTTGGTAAAGTTGTTCTCATAGTACAAAATAAATTATGAATACAGATTATACTGTATAACTCTATTTGTACGTTCGTTGTTTGTTCGGTATTATTTATAGTAACTGGGCTAAATTTCATACAAAATGCTCATCAGAGGAGGACACAAACATTTGAAATTTTTCAGGATACTAGACAAAGTTGTCCTTAAAATTGAGGAATTTATTCTTGGCTATGCGGTTATTATCATCGCACTTATGGTAGTCGGCAATGCCTTAAGCCGTGCAATATTCAGTTATTCACTTTCGTTTGCGAATGAAGTGAGTCAAATTGCGGTAATTGTGGCTACCTTTATGGGGATCAGTTATGCTGCGCGCAAAGGAAGACATATTAGTATGTCAGCCTTCTACGATTTGGCTCCGTTTAAAGTGAGGAAAGTCGTTTCAACCATTATTCCTTTCCTTGTAGCGATTGTACTATTCGTCTTAGCCTACTATTCCTATTTGTACGTGCTGAATGTGCGCAATTCAGGAACAGTTACCTCGGCTCTTCAGATGCCGGCTTACATCATTTACATCGCTATTCCTCTAGGGTTTTTCCTCGGTGGGATTCAGTTTTTAAGAAATATGATAATTAACATTGTAAAACGTGAGGACGTATATTTAGGAACAGACGCAAAAGATTACAATGACCAAGAAAAGACGGAAATTGACGAAGCTGCTCATCTATAAAAAGATTATGCAAGTAACTAAAACACTCGTAGAAAGGATAACGATATGGTCGCAACTCTACTAACGATCATGGTGGTCCTTCTGTTATTGAATTTTCCGATGATGATTCCGCTAATGGTAGCTCCAATCATCGTAGTTTTCTTTTACTTTCCAACGATGGACCCGATGATTTTAATGAAGCAATTCTCAACAGGAATTGAAGCTTACGTGTTATTAGCCGTTCCACTATTTATTTTCGCGGCTGACATTATGACAGCTGGTAAAACTTCCAGGCGTTTACTGGATTTTATAGGATCTTTTATTGGACATATACGAGGTGGATATGCCGTTACGACGGCAGCATCTTGTACGCTGTTTGGAGCTATTTCAGGTTCCACACAAGCCACTGTAGTAGCGATTGGTAAGCCAATGCGTGAAAGATTACTTAAGATAGGCTATAAAGATTCAACAGCTATGGCCTTAATTATTAACTCAAGTGACGTAGCGCTGCTTGTGCCCCCAAGCATAGGAATGATTATGTACGGGCTTGTTTCAGGTACATCTGTAGGAGATTTATTTATAGCCGGAATTATTCCCGGAATCATTGTGTTTTTAAGTTTTGCTATTTTTAGTATTATATATGCCAAAATAGCCGATATTCCTTTAGCCACTAAAGCCACGTGGAGTGAACGACTTAGGTTTACTAGGAAAGCTCTTTTACCATTAGGTTTCCCTTTTATTATTATCGGCGGGATCTATACAGGGTTGTTCAGCCCGACGGAAGCGGCTGGAATGTCCGTTCTTTATGCGTTTATCCTGGAGGTCATAATCTATCGTTCCATTCATATCAAGCAACTTCCTGAGATTGCGAAATCAACTGGATTAGTAACCTCAGCCGTATTCGTGCTTGTGGCAGGCGGACAAGCCTTCACGTGGGTCATTTCATTCGCGAGAATCCCACAAATGATTACTGACACTGTATTAGGATCAAACCCTACTGCTTTATACGTGCTCATCATGGTAACGATTTTCTTCTTTATCGGTTGTATGTTCGTCGATCCAATCGTTGTCATTTTAGTACTCACTCCTATTTTCTATCCGGCAGCTATGCAGGCTGGCGTAGACCCCGTTCATCTAGGTGTGGTCATTACTTTCCAGGCGGCTTTAGGGTCAGCAACCCCGCCATTTGGAGTTGATATATTTACGGCGAGTGCAGTCTTTAACAAGCCATATTTAGAAGTTATAAAAGGGACGCCGCCTTATATTGTAATGATGGTAATCATTTCTGTTTTACTTATTTACTTTGAAGAACTTTCCCTCATTCTCCTATAAGGAACTTTTGAGTGAAAGAATAAATAAAAAAACTATTGGGAGGTCATTAACATTTTAAACAAAAAGAAAATGTTAGGTTTAGTCGCAGCGTCAACGCTTAGTTTAACACTAGCTGCTTGTGGTCAAAATGATGAAGGGAGCGGCGGTGACGGAGGAGAAGAAAGCTACAATTGGAAATTTGTTACTGAGGAAGTAGAAGGTCAAGTGCAGTATGAGTATGCACAGGAGTTTGCTGATCGTATGGATGAAAAATCTGACGGTCAAGTAAACATTGAAGTGTACGAGTTTGGTGGACTGGGCAGTGAAACAGACCAAGTAGAACAGCTGGAAAGCGGTACAGTTGAAATGGCTGTTATGTCTCCAGGTTTCACAGGTAATATGGTAAACGAAGGACAAATCTTTGCCTTACATTTCCTATTCCCTGATAGTGTAGAAGCTACACAGAATATATTAAATGAGAGTGAAGCATTAAACACAGATTTACGTGAGAAATATGAAGAACATAGTATTACTCCACTTTCTTTCTGGACAGAAGGTGCTATGCAGTGGACATCGAGCAGTGAAATCTCTGAACCCGCTGATTTTGAAGGTTTTAAAATGCGTACACAGGATTCCCCGCTTATCCTGGAATCCTATGAAGCATATGGAGCAGATCCGACTCCAATGAGCTGGTCTGAACTTTATACTTCACTTGATCGTGGTACTGTTGAAGGGCAAGAGAATCCAATCTTCTTCATTGGTGATGCCTCATTCCACGAAGTACAGGATTATATGACAATCTCAAACCATAACAACTATGTAGCAATGACCACAGTAAATACAGATTGGTATAATGAGCTTCCTGAAGAGATGCAGGAAATGCTGGATGAAACAACTCAAGAAATGCAGGAGTGGGCGTTTGATGAGCAGGATGCTCAAAATGAAGAATGGTTGGAAACAATTAAAAATGATGACGAAAATGCTACTGAAATCATAGAGCTTGATGAAGAGCAACGTGATGCTTTCCGTGAAAAAGCAGAGCCCGTCCGTGACTTCTACAGAGAAGAAGTTTCTACTGTAGATGGAGAAATCCTGGATAAACTAGAACAAGAAATTGAAGAAATGGGTGGAGAAGAGTAACCCACTAATAGTAAGAGGCCGTCCTTTTAAAGGCCGGCCTTTTGGTTTGGTCAGGTTCCCTGCCATGGTTCCGTCTGTTTGCGAAGGTCAAGCCATGTTAAAATGATAACGATAATAAAAAGAAAGCTTGAAATTTTAAATAACATTGCCGTCTCTACAAATGCATATATAAAGCCCAGGATTAAAGCACTTAACCCGATTCCGAGGTCAATGGAGGAGTAGAACATTCCGTTGGCAATTCCACTACGATCTACAGTTGTTTTTGAAATCACCCAGGCTTGGAAGGCAGGCATCATGGATCCATAGCCCGCACCAAAGAGCGCACCGGCGATCATAAGGTCTAGGTTTGAATCAGCTAATGATAACACCCACATCGCTACAAAAGAGATAGCTGAACAAATAATAATAAGTTTCCAGGGACCTTGTTTATCGAAGTATTTCCCTGTAATAGGGCGGGAAATGGTAGCTAACAAAGCATTAAAGAAATAAAATAAAAATACGCCATCAAGTCCTTGTTCAACTCCGAATATAACAATGTATGTGACAATGGAACCATATCCAAACGTCGTTAAAAAAGTAACGAGTGCAGGATAGCCGCTTTTCTTTTCTACAAGTGAACCCAAAAATGAGAAGCGTGGCTTAATTACTCTATTGTCATACACGCTGTCAGGGGTAACAAAGCTTGTTAAAGCAAATAATCCAATGGCAATGATACCTAACCCTGCAGAGATCCACACAAGTAAATCAAACGAGTATTTTTGAAAAAGGTAGATGCCGAAGCTTGGGGCCATTATCATTCCGATTGTTATAGAGAGTCCAAAATAGCCCATTCCTTCTCCTACTCTTCTTCGAGGTACAAGATCCACTGCGGCTGTGCCGTTAGCAGTCGTAGACCAGCCCCAGGCAATTCCATGGGCAAACCGTATGATCAGTACTAGTACGACGACTTGTGTGATTGGATAGAGTAGTGTTATAGCTAATAGCGAAATAGCTCCTGCTAATACTAATGCCTTTCGTGCGGACGTCATCAATAAATGGCCGATAAAGGGACGAATTAAAATCGCTGCAATCGAAAACATCGTTGTGACAAGTCCGATTTGCAGCTCGTTTCCCCCGATTGACTCAATATAAGGCGGTAAGTTAGGAAGAAGCATTTGAAAACTCATAAATGTAA
Source organism: Halobacillus sp. B23F22_1 (assembly GCF_043497005.1). NCBI lineage: Bacteria > Bacillati > Bacillota > Bacilli > Caryophanales > Bacillaceae > Halobacillus > Halobacillus sp. B23F22_1. Next base: position 558,292 of record NZ_JBIEKE010000001.1, read on the forward strand.
ACAAGTTCGCTAAAATAAGAAAAATAAATGGCCACGTCCACAGTTTATTGGAAGGTGATGTCATATGGTGTTCCTCACTTTCTTGCAATCGGTACCAGGTACACATTGTGTACCAATAAAGTTTCAAAAGATAAACCCGCTATGCTTCATAGCGGGTTGTTTCGTTATTCGCGTGCTGCTTTTCGCTCCAGCCACTCGTTATAGAAATGACTGATGATAGTTTTAATAACGGCGTACGCTGGAATGGCGAATAGCAGACCGAGGAAACCAGCTAAGCTTCCTGCTGCTAGAATGACGGTAATAATGGTTAATGGGTGAATACTTAATGCCTTCCCCATAACATTGGGTGAAACAAGATTACTTTCTAATTGTTGAGCAACAAACATGATAATGGCTACGTAAACCGCCATAATTGGATCCTGAAACAATCCGACAAGCATAGCTGGAATGACGGCTAGAAATGGACCGACAAATGGGATGACGTTCATAATCATGGCAAACAGGGCTAAAGTGAGAGAATAATCAAGCCCGATAATAAGGTAGCCAACCAGCAGCATTAACCCTACAAACACACTAACTGTAAGCTGACCAATTATAAAAGAATTCAGTGTATGGTCAAGTGATTTTGTCAGCTTATCAAAGCTTGCGGCCACACGTTTGTTCATGAATTGCGTTAAGAATGGAACAAGTTTATGTCCGTCTTTCAGCATGAAGAATAAGAAAAATGGAATCAGCACTAAACCAAACACAAATCCCACGAGCTGACTAATAACATCTATAATCACGCTAGGAGCTGCATCTAATGAGCTTTGCAGGGTTTCTACAACCTTATTAAGAGAATCGTTAAATTGACTTGGAATAATGTCTTGGTTTTGCTGCCAATATGTGATTGTTTCACCAATCATATCACTCATGCGTGGAATATTATCAACAAGTCGAGTAAACTGCTCTTGCGCGATGGGAGCAATAAATTGAACTATAAAAAATCCAGCAAGAAGATAGATAATGAACACAATAAAGATTGCCAGCAGCCGAGGAACCTTATAGTGTTCAATAAAATGCATGAGAGGCCGCGAAATATAAAACAGTATACCTCCTCCTATTAATGGAAAAGCAATTGCTCCAGCATACGTAAGAAAAGGAGCAAAGAAGAATTGAATCTCGTGTAAAAGTAAAATGAGCAAGGAAAGTAATATACCTGTAATTAGTACTTGAAACCAACGTTTATGTATCATATAACCACACCTTCAACTATATCGATTATAACCATTCCATACCCTAATGGAGAAATGAATATGCAAAAATTTCAATATCGTATGTTTAGTATACTATAAGTTATTCAATTGTGTAGGAGATCGAACGTTTTAATTAAAGTTAAAAAAACCGTTATAATAAATGAAAAAGGATGAGCATAGTGCAGGAAGAGTTAATGAAAAGGTTTACGAATTATGTTCAATTTGACACCCAATCAAGTATGGATAATGAAACCACTCCCTCTACAGAAGGTCAGTGGGTGCTGGCCCGCCAACTCGTTAAAGAGCTGAAAGATATAGGGATGCAAGATGTAACGATAGATGATCATGCTTATGTGATGGCTACACTTCCTTCGAATATAGACAAGGATATACCGGTTATTGGGTTTTTAGCTCATATTGATACAGCTACAGACTTTACTGGAAAAGGCGTAACTCCTCTTATTCATAAGGATTACGATGGAGGTGAACTTCGTTTAAACGATGGAGTCACATTATCTCCTCAAGATTTTCAAGAGCTTGCTACATATAAAGGCCATACCTTGATTACGACGGACGGAACAACCCTTCTCGGAGCGGATAATAAAGCAGGGGTGACAGAAATAATGACCGCTATGAATTATCTTATTCAGCATCCTGAAATTAAGCACGGAAAGATTCGTGTTGCTTTCACGCCGGATGAAGAGATAGGACGCGGTCCTCATAAATTTAATGTCGACCGTTTTGGCGCCTCTTTCGCCTATACCGTAGACGGAGGACCTCTAGGAGAACTACAGTACGAAAGTTTCAATGCAGCAGGGGCCAAGCTTACTTTTTACGGAAATAATGTTCATCCTGGCACAGCTAAAGGAAAAATGCTTCATGCTTCCAAGATGGCTATGGAATTAATTGAGCAGCTTCCTAAAGAGGAAGCCCCGGAATATACTGAAGAATATGAGGGCTTTTTCCATCTTGTTTCCTTTCAGGGAGACGTTGAAAAGGCTGAATTGCTTTACTTAGTAAGAGATCATAATAAGGAAAAGTTTGAAGATAAGAAAGCACTCCTTCAGCAAATGACAAAGCAGCTCCAGGACCGCTATGGAAAAGATCGAGTAAAGCTGGAGATGGAAGATCAGTATTACAACATGCGTGATAAAATCGAGCCTGTGAAAGAGATCGTCGATATAGCTTATCAGGCAATGGAAAATCTTAATATAACTCCTATTGTACAACCGATAAGGGGGGGAACCGACGGCTCTCAACTTTCCTATATGGGACTGCCGACACCAAACCTGTTTACAGGGGGAGAAAACTTTCACGGTAAATATGAATACATATCACTCGATAATATGGTAAAAGCGACTCAAGTTATTGTAGAAATTGCAAAGCTTCATGCAGAAGAATCCTAACAAAAAGTGTATAGTTCACCGAATGAAACGCATAATGAGGATGGGGAAGGTTGAAAAAAGAATTGACAATGCGCGATCCCATGCTATGATATTAGTAGAATATAGCAATTCCTAAAGGGGAGTAGCTGGACAATAAAGTCGTCATTACGGGAGAGATCCCCGGCTTTATTGGCAACGGACGTTGTTAGCGAGACCTTTACCCACCCAAGGGTAAAGGTCTGTTTTTTTATGATCTTTACCTTCGCGGTGGAGGTCATTTTTTTGTAGGAAAAGGAGAGAATAAAGATGGATGCTCAATTATTAATCGAGTACGGCTGGGTATTAATCGTGCTCGTTGGTTTAGAAGGGATTCTGGCAGCAGATAACGCACTTGTATTAGCTATTATGGTAAAACATCTGCCGGAAGAGCAGCGTAAAAAGGCTTTATTTTATGGTTTGATGGGTGCTTTTGTTCTTAGGTTTGCTTCCTTATTTGTCATTTCCTTCCTTGTTGACGTATGGCAAGTACAAGCGATAGGAGCAGCTTACTTACTCTTTATTTCAGGAAAACATTTATACGATAAATGGCGAACAAAGAACTTGGTAGAAGACGAGCCGGGTGAACATGTAGAAGAAAAAGCGGCAGGTTCGAGCTTCTGGATGACAGTAGTGAAAGTGGAGCTAGCTGACTTGGCTTTTGCTGTTGATTCGATTTTAGCTGCTGTAGCTCTTGCTATTGTTTTACCTGAAACTCCTCTACCGGATGTCGGAAGCCTGGATGGCGGACAGTTTGCCGTTATTTTAGCAGGTGGAATGATCGGTATTATCATTATGCGTTTTGCTGCGAACGTGTTTGTTAATTTGTTACACTCACGTCCTGGTCTGGAAATAGCAGCTTTTGTTATTGTAGGCTGGGTTGGTGTGAAACTTGTCGTTTCCACTTTGGCTCACCCGAATATTCAAATTCTTGATGAGCACTTTGCTCATTCTACAGTGTGGAAGGTTTCATTCTATACGATATTAGTAGGAATTGCTGTAGCAGGGTGGTTCTTATCGGGTAAAAAGAAAACTAAAAAAGAGTAACGAACTGCAGGGAGACCTGCAGTTTTTATTGTCTAGAAAATATAAAAGGACGAGTTGTATAAATAGCAACATCCAGCTCTGTCGGCCAGATGCTCGCTTCATAAGTAATCCGCCCTGTGGAAGGCTTAAACGTTTCGTCTCTGCTATTGCGCTTACGCTTTTGTTCTGAATCGCTCAGATGGCAGACATTTTGTTATAGTAGAAAGAAAAGAAGGAGGGGTAACGGTGGGGAAAGCTGCTGACAATCGTGAAGACCAATTTCGCTACGTAAAAAACCGCATCAACATGCTTAATCAAGTGGTCTCGACAATGGATGAGGAAAACGTGGATAATGAGGATTATGAACGGGTACTTGAAATGGTTGAAAAATTGCAAATGAAAATGGCTCGCTTCAAAAAAGATTGGGAAAACGAGCGCGAGTAACTTTAAACACATCGTTTCCCCTCCTTTTATACATCGTATAAAATTAAAGTCAAAGGAGTGATGAACATGGCTTTACATCATTTTCATTTAAAAGCAGACTGGCCAGGCGGCCGGAATGAAGTTGGTTATATTGAATCAGATCAATTAAAAACGAAAATATCGATTCCAAAAGAAATGGATGGACCAAATATAGGAACCAATCCTGACGAAATGCTGTTAGGCGCTGCAGCGACTTGTTATATTATTAGTTTAGCTGCTATGATTGAGCGCGCCCGTTTACCATTAGCCCATATGGAGATGGACTCTGAAGGAATTGTTGACGTAACGAACGGTATCTTTACGTATCAGAAGATTATTCATAAGCCAAAGGTGTTCCTGACAAAGGAAGCAGGAGAGAAGCAGCTTAAGCGGCTTGATCAGTTAGTAAAACAAGCGGAAAGCAGCTGTATGATCTCTAAAGCCATTGCGGGAAATGTAGAGCTTGAGCTTCAAGCGGAGACAAGGATACAATAAGAAAACCCACGCCTGGGCGTGGGTTCGTTCATTTAAAATAGGTAAACACGAGCCTCAAATGGGGCAAGGTCGAGTTTCTGTGTGTTATCTTCAGGTGCGCTGCTGTTGGCTAGAATGAGGTCGTTTTTGTGTAAAATGTGTTCACTTTCAAACGTTGCATCCTCTGCGGTAAGGTTCGTAATAATGAGTGCGGTTTGCCCTTCATACGAGCGTGTATAGGCATAGACTTGCGTATCCTCAGGCATAAGCAATTCGTATGGTCCATATGTGAAAATCTCATAGTTCTTTTTCAATCTGATTAACTGCTTATAGAAGGACAGGATGGAGTCGTCTTCTTTAAGCTGACGAGCGACGTTAATTTCTTTATAATTCGAATTTACTTTCAGCCACGGTTGCCCTGTTGTAAATCCTGCTTGAGGTTGATCGCTCCACTGCATAGGGGTCCGGCTGTTGTCTCGAGAAGTGCTCCCCAGCACGTTCATAATCTCGTTATGTGACCAGCCGTCCGCTTTTTTGACCTTATAAAAGTTTTTAGCTTGAACGTCATCGTAATCTTCTATGGAAGAAAAACCGATATTCGTCATGCCGATTTCCTGCCCTTGATAAATAAAGGGGGTTCCTTGCATTAAAAAGTACATGGCAGCCATAGCTGTTGCACTTTCATACCAATATTTCGTGTCATTTCCCCAAGTAGAAACGATACGTGCTTTATCATGGTTTTCAAGAAACAGAGCGTTCCAACCGTCTCCTTCAAGGGCCTTTTGCCAACGCGTCAACGTATACTTTAAAGCGGGGACGTCTAACGGCTGGTCTGCATCTTGATCCCATAAATCTAAATGTTCAAATTGGAAAATCATATCCATTTTTCCGTTTTTACCAACCCACCGGTCAGCTTCTTCTGCACTGACTCCATTCGCTTCACCAACTGACAGGGCATCATATTTACCGTACGTTTCATCTTTAAATTCCTGCAAAAAATCATGAATGCCTTCCTGGTTCATATGCATTTCAAATGAAGAAACATAAGCTTTTCCTTCAGGGTTAGGCAGATCGGGAAGATTTTCTCGTTTTTTAATGTGGCTGATAGCATCGATACGAAAGCCGTCAATACCTTTATTAAGCCACCATTTCACTGTATCGTATAAAGCATCTCGAACCTCTTTGTTTTCCCAGTTTAAGTCAGGCTGTTTCTTAGAGAAAATGTGAAGGTAATACTGTTCAGTTTTCTCATCGTACTCCCAGGCTGAGCCTTCAAAAATACTTTCCCAGTTATTTGGTTCCCGACCATTTTTGCCATCACGCCAAATGTACCAATCCCGTTTTGGATTGTTCTTAGAGGAGCGTGATTCAATAAACCACGGGTGTTCATCACTCGTATGATTAAGCACCAGGTCAATGATCAGCTTCATGCCGCGTTTATGCACTTCTTTAAGAAGCTGGTCAAAATCCTCGATCGTACCGAATTCTTCTAAAATATCCTGGTAATCTGAAATATCGTAGCCATTATCATCTTTTGGAGATTTATACATGGGACAGATCCATATAAAATCAATGCCGAGATCTTTTAAGTAGTCCAGACGTTCAATCATTCCTTGAATATCCCCAATTCCATCTCCGTTTGAATCCTGGAAACTTTGCGGGTACACTTGATAGCCAACGGCTTCTTTCCACCAAACTTTTTCCACAAGTAAAACCTCACTTTTATCCTTTAATTTCGATCATATTCGATCTCTAATCCATAATGGTCAGAAATGACAGGCCCATTCTTTCCATCGAATACTACAGATGATTGATAAACGTTTACCTTTTCATTTGTAAAAATATGATCGATTTTTAAATCTGCTAGATTGTCATCCCATCCAGCAATTTTACCTTTAATTGTACTCTTCCCATTTTGTCTGCCAGCTTCTTGATGCGTATCGATAAATCCTTTTTGAAGGATATAATCATAACCTTCACCTTCTACATTGTCAGCTGCATTAAAATCTCCTAATAGAAAGCAGGGATGGGCGATTTGTTTGGTTAAGCGATCGACTTGGTTGCCGTAAGGTTCGTCCGCATCTCCCCACCAGCCTAAATGGCAGGAGTAGAGAGTGTGAGGAGTCCCGGTTATAAGAAGTGTTGCACCGACAATTTTTCTCGATTTCCAAAAAGCGATCGATTCCGATGAAGTAATGTAAAACTGTTCTGTTTCTTTAACGGGATGACGTGTTAATAATGCAATACCCTCTTCATACACATCATAACCAAAATGAGATACGTCCCAATGAAGCTCGTAATCTGTACTACCGAGGTTTTCTAAGTGTTGAAGCAGAAGTAACCCATAATTATCTTCTCGAATCGTACCGTAAGCAAGAGGAGAGTCCATATGCTGACTCACCTCTTGAAGAGCAACGGCATCGTAACGTTTTTTATGGATGGCTTCGGCGAGCTGGCTGATTTTTTTTAGTTGATTCTCTTCCTGCCAGGCGTGAACGTTAAGCGTTAACAGCTTCATAACTTACGCTCCTAACTTCGTTTGTATATCAGATTTTAACACGTCGGCTTTTGGACCGTAGATCGCTTGAACACCGCGGTCTTTCACGACAAGTCCCATGGCTCCGTCACGTTTCCATTCCGCTTCATCAGCTACAAGCTCCAAATTGTTAACCGTAACACGCAGCCGCGTCATGCATGCATCTACTTCTTCAATATTATCACTTCCGCCAAGCATAGCAATGACTTTATTCGCTTGAGAGTTCTCATCTTCATTTTCATTCCCGGCAGCTGTATTGCCTTCTGGAGGGACAGCATCTTCGATATAGTTGCCTTTTCGACCTGGTGTAGGCAGTTTCAACTTTCGAATCATTAAATGAGCCATTCCGAAGTTTAAACCAAAGAAGACAAGACATGTGATCACAAAGTTTATTAAGTCGCGGCCAATACCGGCATTGATCATTAAAGGCGTCCTCGTAAGAAGTTCAATAATGCCAAAAGCGTGAACACGGAGGTCAATTAAATCAACCATTGCAAAAGCTAATCCGGTCGTAATGGCATAAGCTACGTAAAGCAGGGGAGCAGCGAACATGAACATGAATTCTATCGGCTCCGTAACTCCTGTTAAAAATACTGCTAAACCAGCTGAAAGGAAAATAGACTTATATTTGTGTTTCTTATCTTTATCTACATTTAAATACATGGCAAGCGCAATTCCGATTAAAGAAGCAGTAGAAATAATAACCTGTCCTGCTTTAAAACGAGCAGGAGTTACGTCTTCTTCAAGTTCCTGATAACCTCCCATATCGCCTTGAGCCATCAGGTTATAAAGGTCAGTAGCCCAGGCAAGCCAAAGAGGATCCTGACCAGCAACCGCTTCTCCTGCATTCTGGCCGGTTTGCATAATGTATGTTCCGCCAAGCTCTGTATAATTAATAGGTACCGTCAGCATATGGTGTAAGCCAAACGGAAGCATTAATCGTTCCACAGCTCCGAAAATGAAGGGAGCAATAACAGGTGCGGTGTTTCTTGAAGTAGCAATCCATTCTCCGAAGTTGTTAAGGCCAGTTTGAATCGGCGGCCAAATGAAAGCGAGCAGTAAAGAAACAATTACTGACCCTGCCATCACGGCAAATGGTACAAAGCGTTTTCCATTAAAGAAACCTAAAGCTTCTGGAAGCTTATTAAATGCATAATATTTATTAAATAAGCTGGCTCCGAGGAAACCGGATATAATACCGACGAATACCCCCATATTGAGAGCAGGGGCCCCAAGGACGTTAATGAAATAATCACCAACGACCATTTCATTTCCAACAAGAGACTGGACCGTCGGACTCTCTTCAGCTAACTTATCTGAGCTGACCCCAAAAATTGCCCCGGTTATCCGGTTAATGAAAATAAAAGCAAGAAGGGCAGCGAATGCTCCGCCTGCTCGTTCTTTAGCCCATGAACCGCCAATAGCAACAGCGAACAAGATATGTAAATTATTTATAATCGCCCAGCCAATACCCTCCATAATTCGTGCAATCGCTTGCATAAATGACAGATCTGTAACAACCATATCCAAAGCCTTCCCTAATGAAATCATAATACCTGCTGCAGGCATTACAGCAACAACGACCATTAAGGCTTTTCCGAACTTTTGCCAGAAATCAAACGAAAAAATCGGTAACTGCTTTAACTTTGACATGTGATTTACTCTCCTTTTTAGTATATAGATTGGAATCGTTCTCATAAAAGTTATAAATAAATACGTTTTAATTTATGCAAACGTTTTCGCTGATTTACATATTAAACGATTTCATAAAGGTTGGCAATAAATTTACTGAAGATTTTTTGAAGAAGGGAGTTCAGCGGTGAATTGTACGCTTCTCATTCAGTAAAGATATAAGTCCCCTTTTGAGCAATGGATAAAATCGCCACTGTTCAAAAGGAAATCAACTGGTTATAATAAGAACAAACGTTCGTAATTTGGAGTGGTAGAAATGGATTATTCAAGTTATCCTCGGCATGACGTCCTGTGTATTGATATGCGTTCTTTTTATGCAAGTGTGGAATGCACGAGGCGCGGCCTTGATCCGAGAACAGCTCTTTTAGCTGTCGTGGGAGATCCGAGTCGAAGCGGAAGCATCGTATTAGCCGCATCGCCGGCTTTGAAGAAAAAGCATGGCATCAGCAATGTCAGTCGTTTTTTTGAATTGCCTGATGACCCTCATCTTGTCATTGCACAGGCTCATATGGGAGATTACCTGGAAGTATCGGTGGAAATCACAAAAATGATTATGAATTATGTGCCTCCGGAAGCCGTACATGTGTATTCCGTAGATGAGTTATGGGTGACGATTGATGGGTTAGAAAAGCTTTACGGTTCTCCTTATGACATCGCCCGTATGATTCAGGACAACATCCGCGATCAGTTCGGCATCGAGTGTGTAATCGGAATTGGGGATAATAAATTTTTAGCTAAAGTCGTTATGGATATTCATTCCAAAAAAGCAGAGGACGGAGTCGCAGAGTGCAGGTATGAAGATGTCGAACGGTTGCTGTGGCCTGTGCCGATTGAAGATATTTGGGGAATCGGCAAGCGGATGATGCGCAATTTAAACCGCATGGGGATTGTAACGCTTGGACAGCTGGCAAAACACCCGGTTAAATATTTGAAAAAACATTACGGCATTATGGGGGAACAGCTGCATTGGCACGCCTGGGGCGTTGATTTAAGCCCGGTGATCGGTGATTTTACAAAAACGGCACAAAAAGGTTACGGGCACGGCGTAACATTATTGCGTGATTATAGCGGGGAGGAGCTGCCGACTGTCATCCTCGATTTGTGCGAGGAAGCGTGCCGGCGTGCGCGCAGAGATAAGCAGGCAGGACGAACGGTTCATCTGTCGGTCTCATATTCGAGTGAAACAGGAGGCGGCTTCAGCCGGTCCATGTCAATGGATCTGCCGACGAACATTACGATGGATATGTTTCATTTATGTATGCGTCTGTTCCGTACATTTTACGATGGAGAAAGTAAGATTCGCCGAACGAGCGTGACGTTGACGAATCTCGATGATGACATAGCTACGCAGCTTACACTATTTGACGACCGACCGAAGAAAAAAGATGTCGGCATTGTTATGGATGAAATTAGAGATAAATATGGGTCCACGGCAATATTACGAGCAAGCAGCTTTACGAAAGCCGGGATTACGCCGGAGCGCAGCAAAAAAATCGGCGGCCATTTTGCTTAACCGTGGTTTAGAAAGGATTATGATTCTCCAATCATAATCCTTTCTCTCTTAATAAGGAAGGCTGCTTTTGGGAGTTTGCTTTTTTCGTGAAATAGCTGTGCAGCAGCATGCCTACAATAATAATCAACAGGCCGAGAGCAGCTATCCCGCTTGGAAGCGGAGAAGAAAGCAGAAGAACTTCTCCAAGCATAACAAAAAGAACCTGAGTAGACTGGGTGGCTTCAACAGCAGCCAATCTTCCTTGATGTGTTCGCACGCGGTCGGTTGCGATAAAAAATAATGTGGTAGCTATAACCCCGGAACAGACGCCGACGATAAATGTCTGCAGGAGCTGTTCAGAAGAAGGAGGCCCTACAGTAACCAATCCATAAACACTGAGCAAGATCCATAAGGGCAGACTTGCGACCGTCATCCCAAGCACCCGCTGGAAAGTATCCAAACGGCCTCCGCAAAGCTCCATCATTTTGCGGTTTCCTAACGGATAGGCGAAGGCGGCAATGACCACCGGGAGCACGCCTGCTGCAATCTGAGCTGCATTCAATTGACCAGCCTGTGGCAGTTGAATGAGCATCACACCGAGAAGAATAAACATGGAGATGGATAGAGCCCTGATCTCAATTTTATTTCTTACATGGATTGGACCATGATTCGTCGGCTTCGTTACAAAAAACAAAGGAGCGAGCAAAGTACCTGCCACAATCGTCATTTGCCATGTTCCCGCTACCAGCCATCCCGGGCCGTAGGAAGCAGCATATGTAAGTGGAGCGTAAAACAGACCGAAGCCAATGGTGCTCCAAATCAACCACGGCATAGGACGGCTGAGCATTTCATGAATAACTTGTTTTCCGCTTCCTCTTATATACACAATGAGGATGAGAAAAGGGAGCATGAAAAAGAAGCGCAGCGATGAGCTCCACAGCCAGCTGCCGCCGTCCAGCTCCATTGAACGGTTTAGAATAAACGTAACGGCAAAAAACATGGAAGCCGTAATTCCTAAAATAATTTCCCTCATATCTATGACCTCCCCATTTTATTGTATAGTATAGTATATTTAAAAATGAAAAGATAAGGAGAATGTTTACTGTGAAAGAAGAGCGGATAGACTCCCGCGAAGAGAGCTACACGTCTAAAGAGATGAGTGAACATATTAAAGTGGCACGTGTTCAATTCGGGAGAAATGTGCAAATTATACGTAATAAGAAGAACCTCAGCCTTGAGCAATTAGGGGAAAAAACTGGGCTTGGTCAAGAAACATTAGAGAAGATAGAGAAAGGCGATCTAGAACCAGAGTTATCCTTTGATGATCTCATTGATCTCTCGATAGGACTGAACGTCCATTTGATGGAACTTTATGAGGGAATGTAGTAGTGAGGATTAAGCGAGGATAAATAAATCTTATCCTTCAATGAGCTAAACTGAGCTGTCGTGACTGATGGAAAACAAATGGATTGCGATATTATCGAATTTCCATTATATTAATAGTAATACAACAAAATAATAAGTCCTTCGGGGTCGGGTGAAAATCCCAGCCGGCGGTAATGAACGTAATGAATCATACGTTCCGAGCCCGCGACGGGGAAGCAGCAGCTATGCGTTTCCCCCTGATTTGGTGCATAATCCAAAGCCGACAGTGAGAGTCTGGATGGGAGAAGGAATGAAGAACGCCATAGGTACAGTTGAAATTCTGCAATTGTATCCTTTATTAGGCGCAGCTTTGTGCATTTTAAAAAATGTAGAAACTAAACCCTGGGGAAGTATGTCTTCTTCAGGGTTTTTTGTATGAACTGGGGTGAGCAGATGGATCGTGATCAACACTATATGAAAATGGCCGTTGAAATGGCGAAAGGGACCGTGGGTCAGACCACTCCCAATCCCTCCGTTGCCGCCATTGTCGTCAAGGATAACCAGGTGGCAGGTCTCGGCGTGCATGTGAAAGCAGGAGAACCTCATGCGGAAGTTCATGCTCTTAAAATGGCTGGAGAAAAGGCGCATGGAGCTGATATTTATGTAACGCTTGAGCCGTGCAGCCACTTTGGACAGACACCTCCATGTGCTCAAGCCGTTATAGAGGCAGGGATTAAACGAGCGATCATTGCTTCTCATGATCCGAATCCTAAGGTAAGCGGAAGAGGCATCCAAATGATGGAAGCTGCAGGTATAGAAGTGAAAACGGCGGTTTTACGAGAGGAAGCTGATCAGCTTAACCGGGCTTTCTTTCATTTTATTCAAACGAAGCTCCCTTACGTACGCTTGAAATCAGCTATTAGTATGGATGGCAAAATTGCTACTTCTACAGGAGAGAGTCAGTGGATCACTGGAAAAGAAGCGAGGGCCGATGGACATCGTTACCGGCATCAGTCAGCAGCGATTTTAGTTGGGATCAACACAGTGATGATGGATAATCCGAAGCTGACCACTCGCATTGAAGGTGGAGGCAGACACCCGGTGCGAATTGTGCTCGATACTCATCTTCGCATGCCGCAATCTGCTCAGCTTGTTCAAGACCCGACAGCACCAACGTGGATTTTTACAGGTATTAAGGCAGACACAGCTCAGAGAACAGCGTTAGAAAGTTACGCTCACGTGCAAGTTATTCCATTAGATACACGAGAAGTAGAGGTAGAAGCTGTTTTACAATATCTCGGCGAGAAAAAAATAACTTCGTTACTTATAGAAGGCGGAGCAACCGTGGCCGACGCATTCGTACGTGCGGGACACGTAAATGAAGTCATTACCTATATGGCCCCGAAACTGATAGGTGGTAAAGAAGCGCTGACTTCGGTTGCTGGAAAAGGCATCAGCCAGTTGAAAAATGTGGATCAGTTTGAGTTTGTTTCAAGTGAACGAGTCGGTGAAGACTTGAAAATCATCTCTGTGAAGAAGGAGGGGTAAACCATGTTTACAGGTATTGTAGAAGAGATTGGTTCCATTAAAGGAATTAAAACAAAAACGGAAGCTATGGAAATAAGTATTAAAGCGAAAGATATATTAAATGATGTCAATTTAGGTGACAGCATTTCAATTAATGGTGTGTGCTTAACGGTTACAAGCTACACTGAGCAAAGCGTTGAATTTGATGTCATGCCTGAAACATTCCGTGCAACGAACCTGCATGAACTGCAGCAAGGGAGTCCAGTAAATTTGGAGCGTGCAATGGCTGCAGGCGGACGATTTGGCGGGCACCTCGTCTCAGGTCATATTGATGGGACAGGGCAAATTGTCAGCAAATCACCGGAGTCAAATGCCGTCTATTATGAAATTGAATTACCAGAAGAACTTGTTAAATATTTCGTATATAAAGGATCGATTGCCGTGGACGGTACGAGCTTGACCGTGTTTGGTGTGAAGGAAAACCGAGTCACCATTTCGCTCATCCCTCACACGATGGAGCATACGGTGCTGGGAAATAAAGGGCCGGGAGACCGCGTCAATATCGAGTGCGATATGATTGGGAAATATGTCGCTCACTTCTTAGGAAAAGATGAACCGAGTGAAAAGTCGCAGATGACAAAAGAATTTTTAAATGAGAATGGATTTGCTTAATGGAAGGGGCAAAAGCATGTTTGATTCAATTGAAAAAGCGATAGAGCATTTGAAACAAGGTAAAATGGTAATTGTTTGTGATGATGAAGATCGTGAAAATGAAGGCGACTTAATAGGACTTGCTGAGTACGCGACCCCTGAAATGATAAACTTTATGATTACCCGCGCGCGTGGTCTCGTCTGCACACCTATTACAGGGGAATTAGCGGAACATCTTGAACTGCTCCCAATGGTAGGAACGAATACGGATCCGAATCAAACGGCTTTTACGGTAAGCATCGATCATAAACAAACAACGACGGGCATTTCAGCAGATGAACGTGCGTTAACAATTCGTGAACTGTTAAACCCGGATGTGGCGGCAGGAGATTTTCAAAAGCCAGGTCACATTTTCCCATTAATTGCGAAAGAGGGAGGCGTGCTGCGTCGTGCAGGTCATACTGAGGCTGCAGTTGATTTAGCTGTCCTGGCAGGAGCTAAACCAGCAGGTGTTATTTGTGAAATTATTAAAGATGACGGCACAATGGCACGTGTGCCTGATTTACGGGAAATGGCGGATGAATTTGATATCCCTATGATTACAATCGCGGATTTAATTCAATATCGTCACCGCCATGAAGACCATGTAAAGAGAGAAGTTGAAATTCAACTTCCTACAGAGTACGGTGATTTCCGGGCAGTTGCTTATACGAACGATATTGATCATAAGGATCATATTGCTTTAATAAAGGGCGATATCAAACCGGGTGAGCCTACGCTTGTAAGGGTGCATTCGGAATGTTTAACAGGCGACGTATTTGGGTCTTACCGATGTGACTGCGGCCCCCAATTGCATAATGCGCTGCGACAGATCGCAGAAAACGGAAGCGGCGTGCTGTTATACATGCGTCAGGAAGGGCGAGGCATCGGCCTGCTTAATAAAATGTTTGCTTACAAGCTTCAAGAGGAAGGATTAGATACTGTAGAGGCAAACGAAAAATTAGGGTTTGGTCCGGATTTGCGTGATTACGGGGTAGGCGCTCAAATTCTAAGAGAATTAGGTATTTCAGAGATTAAACTGCTTACAAACAATCCGAAGAAAATCTCAGGGTTGAGCGGCTATGGACTCGAAGTCGTCGAACGGGTAGCGATTCAAATGCCATCCAGAAAAGAAAACGAACTTTACCTGAAAACAAAACAATCCAAGATGGGGCATTTATTTCACTATTAGCAGGAAACTTCGGCGGGTTTGGAAGATGTCCGACTGTCGAGCAGAAGATTAGTTCAATAAAAGGGAGCGATTAGATTGGTTAACGTATTAGAAGGCAATTTAGTAGGAAGCGGATTAAAAGTAGGAATCGTTGTGGGACGCTTTAATGATTTTATTACAGGAAGACTTTACGAAGGTGCCGTAGATGCGTTAAAACGTCATGGTGTAGATTTAGATGACGTAGAAGCAGCTTACGTCCCGGGTGCTTACGAGATTCCAATGGTTGCGAACAAAATGGCCGGTTCTGGAAAATATGATGCTGTGATTACGCTTGGTGCGGTAATCCGCGGTTCAACACCCCACTTTGATTACGTATGTGGAGAAGCAGCGAAAGGCGTTTCACAAGCATCCATGCAAAGCGGGATACCAGTTATTTTCGGTGTCATCACAACTGATACGATTGAACAAGCTATTGAACGTGCAGGAACAAAAGCTGGAAACAAAGGCTGGGAAGCGGCAACAGCTGCGATTGAAATGGCTAACTTAAACAGACAGTTCGAAGTATAATTCATTAGGAGCATCGAGTTCTCTTCATATAGAGAGCTCGATGTTTTTATCATCCTCTTTTACGATTATTCTTCTACATATACGGGTACTATGGACAACAGGGTCATCGTGGAAGCGAGGGATACAGGATGGGAACAAAAGTTGTATGGTTTAGGAGAGACTTAAGGCTGAATGATCAGACGGCTCTCTCCCAGGCAGTGCAGGATACAGGTGAAAACGATCAATTATTATTCATTTTTCATATACATCCAAAATTAATAGAAGAGTTTACCGTTAGGCATGATTACTTTTTCCAAACGGTACATTCCTTAGACGAAGCTTCCAGCCAATTAGGTGCCCCGCTTCATTTTTTATATGGAGAAGTGGACACAGCTTTTAAGCAGCTGTTCAACCAGATGGACGATATCGATTCTATCTATTTCAACTATGATGAGGCAGGATTTGGTAAAGAACGAGACGATTATATGATCAATTGGTTTAAAGAGCAAGATACCAGGGTGTACTCGGCCATTGATCATCACATCCATTCAGCAAAAGATGTCTACAAACCGGATGGCAGTTACTATAAAGTGTATTCTCCCTATTATAAAAAATGGCAGCAGCTGGACAAGCCAGATGTAAGAACCGTCGATTATAAGAAAATAAAGCATCACGGTGTGGACGTTCGAGATCGATTTAAGAAAGGTCAGAATAAATGGTCATTAATTAAGGAACAATTTGAATATGGCGGAAATGACATAGGCGAACAAGCTGCTCTTCAACGATTAGACTGGTTTTTAGATGAAGCCATTTACGACTATCATAAAGAGCGGGATTTTCCCGCGGTTGATGGAACGAGCCTCATGTCTCGTTTCTTGAAAACAGGGGCGGTATCACCGCGCACCATTTATTATAAAGTGGAGAATGAGACGGATGGCCGAAAAGGTCAGCAAGGCATTGATACTTACATTCAAGAAATCGCATGGCGAGATTTTTATAACATGATCTATCATTTCTATCCGAATGCGCACGATAAAGAAATGGTAGAAAAATACCGAGGTATTGGTTGGAATAAAGATGATGAAGCCCTGGAGCGTTGGAAGCAGGGGGAGACAGGTTTTCCACTAATCGACGCAGCCATGAGACAGCTGAATGAAACGGGGTGGATGCACAACCGTCTGCGGATGGCTGTAGCCTCTTTTTTAACAAAAGATCTGCTTCTTGATTGGCGGCTTGGTGAACGTTATTTTAAAGAAAGACTCATCGACTACGATCCAGCTTCAAATATTGGAGGCTGGCAATGGGCTGCTTCTACAGGGACAGATCCTGTTCCTTATTTTCGAGTATTCAATCCTACACGGCAGTCCGAACGCTTTGATCCTCACGGCCGCTTTATTAAACAGTGGCTGCCAGAGCTTGAGAATGTCGAGAAAAAATACATCCATGAGCCAGGTAAAATGTCAGCAAATCAACAGGAGCAGTCAAACTGCATCATCGGTGAGGACTACCCGGAGCCCATCGTTGATCATAAAACCATGCGTAACCAAGCTATCGACCGTTTTAAAAATGTAAAAGACTGATATGGAGGGATTAAGATGACAACACATCAAAATCGTTTAGAAAAATACGCAGAACTCGCATTAAATAAAGGTGTAAACCTTCAGGCAGACCAGGGGCTGCTTATTAATGCCCCCATTGAAGCAGCTGATCTTGTTCGGATTATTACAGCGAAAGCTTATGGAAGAGGCGCTAAAAACGTCCACGTCGAGTGGAGCGATGAGATTTTAAGCTATATGAAAATGAAAAATGCGCCGCTGAGTGTGTTAGAGAATTTTCCGAAATGGAAAGTTGAGGCCCTTGAAGGAATGGTGAAGGAAGGATACTCCCTTCTTACTGTATATGGTCCTAATCCAGACTTGCTGAAAGGCGTCGATTCTGACCGTATTGCAAAAGCCAATAAAGCAAGCGGAGAAGCATTAACGAATTACCGCGAGTATATTATGAATGATAAAGTTACCTGGTCGATTGTAGCTTATCCTCAAGCTTCATGGGCAGAGAAGGTTTTCCCGGAGGATACTACTGCAAATGCCCAAAAGAAATTGTGGGAACAAATCTTCCACATTACCCGAATCGATCAACGTGACCCGATTAAAGCATGGGACGAGCACAATGAAAAACTGCGTCAGGCTAGAGAATACTTAAATGCCAAGCAGTATAAGAAGCTGCATTATAAAGCACCGGGAACGGATTTATCCATTGATCTTGTAAAAGATCATATCTGGCATGGCGGCTCTACAACATCCGAGCAGGGCGTAGAGTTCAATCCGAATATGCCTACAGAAGAAGTGTTTACGATGCCGCATAAATATGGCGTGCAAGGTACAGTGAGCAGCACGAAGCCGCTCAGCTATGGCGGAAATCTAATTGAAAACTTCACATTAACTTTTGAAAATGGAAAAGTCGTGGAATATACGGCAGAATCAGGAAAAGAAACGTTGAAGCACTTGTTAGAGTCAGATGACGGAGCGAAACGTCTCGGTGAAGTAGCGATTGTACCAAACGAGTCACCGATCTCTCAATCGGGTCATATTTTCTTCAACACGCTGTATGATGAAAATGCTTCTTGTCATTTAGCTTTAGGAAAAGCTTATCCGACCAACGTAAAAGGCGGATCTACGATGACGAAGCAGCAAATGGATCAGCAAGGAGTGAACGATAGTTTAGTTCATGAGGACTTTATGATGGGGTCTGCTGAGCTGGACATTGACGGTGAAACACATGATGGCACGTTTGAACCCATTTTCCGAAATGGAAGCTGGGCCATTGAGTTTGAATAAGAAGTACTTCTATACTCGTGCATTAGGGAAACAGCTGAGGACACTGAAAAACTAAAGGTTGATGAAAGATAGAATTAAAAAAGCGTCCTGTATGGAATTTAATTTCCACACAGGACGCTTTTCTTCTAACTATTAAGAGATTTGAGCCTTCTATTCTTTCATAAGTTTAACGATTCGTTACACATTAGCTGTGATTTAGACAGACAACGTATAGATGGGTTTTAGAAGTAGATATTTGAACATACGAATGGGTTTTAGATGGATCATTGTTGGTGTCACGATGAGCTTTAGGGTGTTCGCCTGGTCGATTAAAACCGGCCACGTCCTGTGGCCTACATCGACACTAGCACGTCCGGTGCGTCGCGGGAACAGCGCGAGCCGAAGATCCACTTGGTCAAGTGATCTTCTTGACCAAGTTAGCTGAAGGCGTGCCCGCGGCAAGCATCCACCGAAAAGCGATTCGTGAGGCTCTTTAAGATTAGACAGGACTTTTTCAGTGGCCTCAACAGCACCCTTTCCGTGGGCGAATGGTGTGCTTCCTTGGGGTTTTTAGCCATCCGGGGACCCACCATATTCATCTCTCTCCCACAGGAGGCTCGCCGTTTCACCAACCCTTCTCAATAAAAGAACATATGGATAGGCTTTACCTAGTTTTTTCAGCCGCTAAACGAGCCCTAACAGGCTCGTTTTTTTGTATGTAGCGGGACAGCGTTACGGTTTAATACCAAAATTGTTACCCCCGTGACATATTCATTACATTTTCGTTAAACCATTGTGATAAATTGGTCATTCCGACGTCAAATATGTTAAAAACGTATAGGACAGGTTTTAAAAACTAAAAAAGAGTGTAAGTATGAAGTATAGAAAATTAGAGGGTGAAAAGACATGAAACGGGATGCGATTTTTGATAATGCGAAATTGATACTGATCTTTCTCGTTGTGTTTGGTCATTTAGTTCAGCCAACGACAGATGGATCACGCGAAATGTATACAATATATACGTGGATTTACACGTTCCACATGCCGGCGTTTATATTTTTAGCCGGATTCTTTGCTAAGGGGTCTGGAAATAAAGATTATATAGTTAATTTAGCTAAAAAGCTGATTTTGCCGTACCTTATTTTTCAGTTTGTGTTTACAGCGTACTTTCTCTTTATCGGTAAAGATGGGTGGTTAAACGCTCCGTTTTATCCGCACTGGTCTCTATGGTTCTTGTTTAGTTTGTTCTGCTGGCACATCCTTCTGATCTGGTTTAGTAAGGTTTCACCGTGGATTGGAATAACTGCCGCTGTTGCCATTGGAGTGCTCGTCGGATATGCAGATAGTATTGATCAAACATTTAGTTTATCAAGAACATTTGTGTTCTTTCCGTTTTTCTTAGCGGGATATTGGTTAACGAAGGATACCGTGAAGAAATGGAGAGGATTTGGTACAAGAGCAGCGAGTCTTGCATTTATGGTGACACTTGCTGTCATTATCGCTTTTGCTCCAGAATTTAACTCGGACTGGCTTCTAGGTTCTAAATCGTATGCCACGATGGGAGAACCTGAATTAGGCGGGTTGCTTCGCCTCGGAGTATATGTCATTGGAGCTTTGATGACAGCGAGCGTGATGGCTTGGATCCCAAATAAACACTATAGCTTCACTCCATTAGGAGGACAAACGTTGTATGTTTATTTACTGCATGGATTCATCGTTCAGCTGTTCAGACAGCAAGGCTGGGTACAAATCAATAATGTTCTCGATTTCACCCTATACTTTGTAATGTCAGGGTTTATCGTTTACTTGTTATCTACAAGTACTATCCGAGCACTCACTCAGCCTCTTATTGAATGCCGCGCTGCTTTATTAAGAAAGCAGCTGTCAGAAATCAATAATCACGATCGATATCGAACAAATTAATAAAGAAGTACCTCCCGGCGTTTGAAAAAGCTATTCTTGTGAGAGAATAAGCAGAAATGAAGGGAGGTATTTTTTTATGAAAAAAATACTAATGGTAGCGACGAATGTAGATAAAATCGGTGATCAGCAGACGGGTTTATGGCTCTCGGAGTTTGTGGAGCCGGCAACGGAGTGGACGCATGCAGGATTTGAAGTAACAGGGGCAAGTGTAAAAGGTGGGAAAATTCCAATTGACCCAAACAGTTACAGCAATGAACTTCCAAGAGTGTGGGATGGCGTTATGGAACCAATTCATGACACGGCAAAATTAACAGATATCAATCCAGATGATTTCGATGCCATTTTCTTTTGCGGAGGGCACGGAGCGATGCTTGATTTTCCCAATAATAACGAGATCTCCGCACTGGTTGATCATTTTAAACAAAATGAAAAACTTATTGGTGCGATCTGCCACGGGCCAGCCGCTTTTGTTGGAAATAAAGATGTAAACGACTCTTCTATTGTAAAAGGCATAAAAATAACCGGTTATTCCAATGAAGAAGAGCAAGGCACAGGATTGGCAGACGTTGTTCCCTTTTTGCTGGAGGATGAATTAAATGAAGCAGGCGCAAGCTATGAATCAGGAGGTCCTGAGGCAGAGCATGTTGTTGTTGATCATAATTTCATCACAGGACAAAATCCTCAATCGACCCGTCGGATTGCAGAGGTTTTTAAAGAGCATTTATCCTAAAAAACAACCGTTTCTATTTAGAGAGTTGTTAGCTTTTAGAGAAACACATCTTGAAAGTGAATTCCTTGCGTTACGAAGAGGAAAGGGTTACTAAGAACAAGTACAAGTGAAGTCGCGGCTTTTCTTCTAACTTTAAGAGATTTGCGCCTTCTATTCCTGCATAAGTTTAACGATTCGTTTCACATTAGCTGTGAAAATAGCCATCGCACCTCATATCCGTGTCTATGCTTCAGTTCACTATTTTTGGTTTCAAACTTATATCGTTCTTTAGCCAGACAACGTATAGATGGTTTTTAGGAGTAGCTATTTGAACAGACGTATGGGTTTTAAATTGATCTCTGTTGACGCCATGAGCATCGTTCGGTGGTGACGCCTGGTCGATTAAAACCGGCCACGTCCTGAGGCCGCACGTCCGGTGCGTTTCGGGAACAGCGCGAGCCGAAGATCCACTTAGTCAAGTGAACTTCTTGACAAGTTAGCTGAGGACGCTCCCGCGGCAAGCATCCACCGAAAAGCGATTCGTGAGGCTTATTAAGATTAGATAGGACTAATATAAAAAAATCCGAACGGAGGTCTACAGCATCGTTCGGATTTTTTATGCTTTATTCAGTTTTATCCTAGTCGTTTTTTAAAAGATGATATGAGCGATTAGTGCGATTACTGGTAACGTGATAATCGTACGCAGAAGGAAGATAATGAATAAATCCTTCAAGTTAACCGGAACTTTAGAACCGAGCAGCAATCCACCGACTTCAGACATGTAAATAAGCTGAGTGACAGAGAGACTGGCGATAATAAAGCGGGTCATTTCACTTTCTATACCAGAGCCGATAATGGCTGGTAAAAACATATCCGCAAAACCAACGAGAATGGTTTCAGAAGCCGCCTGCGCCTGTGGAACTTGCAGAAGTTCAAGTAACGGAATAAATGGATACCCGAGCCAAGTAAATACTGGCGTAAATTCTGCGATAACGAGCGCAATCGTTCCTAACGCCATAACGATGGGTGCGACACCCATCCACATATCTAATATATTCTGTCCGCCTTCTTTAAAGAAGTTACCAGGACCTTTTGCTTTGCTTCCCCGTTGAACAGCCTGCGCGTATGCATAAGAGAAGGTGCTGTGTTCTTCAGGTATTTTTTCATCTATATCGTCTGCTTCGTCCGTAACATAAGTATCGGCTTTACGTGACAGCGGTGGAATTCTAGGCATGATCAGGGCAGCGATGAAACCGGCTATAGCCACAGTTAAATAAAACGGAATAAACATATGGCCGAGGTCAACCTCTTCAATAACAACGATACTGAAGGTGATGGAAACAACTGAGAAAGTTGTCCCGATCACGGCAGCTTCTCGTTTTGTATAATATCCCTCTTCATACTGTTTACTCGTAAGCAGGACACCAATCGTTCCGTCTCCTAACCACGAAGCTAAGGAGTCAATAGAAGAACGGCCTGGCAGTCGAAATAAAGGACGCATAACTTTTGTCAATAAAACACCAAATAACTCTAAAAGTCCAAAGTTAAGTAATAATGGTAAAAATAAACCAGCAAAAAGGAAAACAGCAAACAATACGTGGAGTAAGTCGTCTAACAGCAGGCCGCCTGTTACATCAGAAGTAATGGCTTCAGGGCCGACTTGAAAGTAGACCATAATGGCGAAGATCATACCAAGTACACGTGTAATGACCCAGACGGCTGGCACATTAAATAACGATTTAAAGAATGGGGTGCCGTTTAACTTATCTGGTCCTATCAATTTAACGAATACAGTAAGGATGGCTGTAATCGAAATAATAAACATCATAATAAAAGATAATACACCAGCTAATTCCTCTTGAAGCCATCCCGCAAGAATAGCGATTAATATTGTAACACTGCCATCATCGTAAAAAGGAATCATGAATAAAATGATGCCTAATATAGATGGAATAATAAACTTCAAGTGAGAAAAAGCACTAAAATCTCTTGCTTTCATAAAGAGCTCTCCTGTCTATGAATAATATAAGAATAAATATACAGCGTTATTTATTTTAATACGGATAGGTTGAAAATCCAATAGAAAAATTTAGTTTCCTTTACAATTCTCTATAGTGCAGGAAAATCCTTCTCTCAACCGATGTATTTTTTCAAAATACGATCTACACCCGGTCCGTAGCTTTCTCCAAATAGATTTAAGTGCACGAGTAAATAGAACAATTGATAAACAGGTTTTACATCTTCATAATCGCTTCGTAAAGGAGAATTCTGCTCATAGGCTGCATAAAATGAGCTGGAAAAGCCCCCGAACAGTTCCGTAAAGGCAATTTCAAAAGCAGGGTCGCCATATAAGATCGAAGGGTCGATTAAATAAGGTTCACCCTCAGCACCTGCTAAGTAATTTCCACCCCACAAATCACCATGTAAAAGAGAAGCAGAAGGAGACGCAGGAATAAATCTTTCAAGCTGGTTGATTAGTTTTTCAAGCTTTTCCCGTCTTTGACTGCCTAGTCGTCCATTTTTCAGCGCAAGATTATATTGGTGCCGCAGGCGATTCTCTCGATAGTACTCAACCCAGCTTTCGTTCCAGCCGTTTGGTTGATTGAGTTCACCGACAAATGTGGGTTCCCCAAAGCCGTATTGGTTGGAAGTATGCTGATGCATTCTGGCTAATTTCTCTCCAAGAAGGTCAGATGATTGAGCCGATTCCATTCCCTCAATCCACTCAAGTGCCAGCATTCCGATTTCCCCATCGGTCGGTTCATCATAATAATATACTTTGGGGACCGCCACCGTTTCCGTCTTGCGTATCGCTTCCAAACCCGTCGCTTCTGCTTTGAAAAAATGATCTGGTACATTTTGGTTGCCTTTTATAAAATAGGTGTTGTTTTCAGTCGCTACGTAAAAAGCTTCATTAATATCACCTCCACTCACGGGACGGATTTCCTTAATGGTCGAATGGTCATTGATCTGACGTACCACTCGTTCGATATGTTGTTTCATAACTTTAGCCTCCTTCATGACTAGTGAATGTTTCCCTTTTTACGATCAAACCAATCTACTGTATAAAAAAGAACCAGAAGTTTATTTACTCTGGTTCTTTAATGCAATAAAGTGTTATTTGTTTCTGCGCCAACTTCTTTTTCATAAGCAAAAATGGTGTGAATTTCCACGAATCCTAATCGTTCATATAATTGAGCGGCCGAATCATTATTTATCCGCACTGAGATCGTTACAATTTCAGCGTCAAACACATAAAACGCATATTGAAGCGCATGCTCCATCAGTGCGGAGCCAATTCCTCGCCCGCGTGCATCAGGATGAACATTCACAAAGCAAATTTCACCTTCATCAGGTGAAACCAATTCAAAGTAAAGGTACCCTTCCAGTGTACCTGCATTCTTGTAACCCCATAGCTTATTGGATTCTTTATCAGCCAGTTCTATCATTTCATTTGTCGTATAGTAAGCACCCGACGGATGAAGCTCATGGAGGGCTGCGTGCTCATATTCTTGAATCTCTTCAATCTTTTCAGCCTTCTCTGAAGAAGGAGAAAAGCGGGAGTGGTGGAGGGCCATCGTTTTTTCTCTGTTGTATAAATGAAATTGGTGGCGCTCGGCAAAAGCGACAAGATCCTGATTCGCCTTAAAGCAGGCTACTTTTACAGCATCAAAATGCAGTTGGATCGTTAAAGAAGCTTTTTCCCACAGCCCTTCAAAAACATCTGTGCCGCTTTTTACTGAAAAAGGACCAAGGAGACGGCAGAGCTTTTGTTCGAAAAAAGGTAGAATGCCAATAAATCCGATAATCTTATCATCTTCCCACGCGACGTAAGCGAGCGGCTCATGAAACTGCGTCAGTGTCCATATTTGTTCAAATATTTCATTCGGATCAGAGGCTAACCAAGCAACATAATGCTTATCCTGCTCGTTCATTCCATGAAGCCACTCGGCCACAGTATGTAATTGTCGAACTTCTAATTCTTGGATCTGCATATAGATCACCTTTCCTGCCTTTTGATAAAAGCATGCCACAAGAGGGGAGGGGAGTAAAGAGATTCATAGAAAAAGCCAACCAGTGCGGGGGGCTGGTTGGCTTGCTTTAGATATTATTTCGGCCCTTTTCCTTTCCCAGGCTTATCTTTTCCTTTACCTTTCCCCGGTTTATCTTTTTTAGGTCCTTTTTCTTTATACTCAATCTCATATTCAAACGGTGCAGGATTTAGTTCATCCTGAGGCGCTGCATAGTAAGTGGTCATATACGTTTTTCCAGGGCGGAAGGCTTTCTTAATGTTTAAAGCGTCTTCTTCCGTAACGTTAAATGGATCCACTTCAATTACTTTATGCTTGCCGCCTTTATTTTCTTTAATAAAAGTAACGCCATAGTTGACATAGTTTTCTTTCAACTCATTTTCGTTGACAAAGTCCTCTTCAATATTACTGTTACCATTAAGTGCAACGTTAGCTTCAGGGATCGTGATATTATCAACAAACCATCCCTCATTAGTTGTTCCCCAGTCTGTCAGGTAGCGGAAAGAGACCAGCACTTCTTCGCCGGCATATTCAGAGAGGTTGAACGTTTCATTTTCGTAGCCTTCAAATGTTCCTGTGAATCCAGGGACGTTTTCTTTAATCTTAGGATAACCTTCCTCAACCACGTCAGAGCGGGTATTTTCGTTTTCTAAAGAAGTCCATGTTTCACCATTATCGGTAGAAACCTGTACCACCCCGAAGTCCCATTGCTCTTCAATATCAGCGTAGTGATCGAAATTCAATGTTGCTTCACTTAAACCGGTAAGGTCGGCTTCGAAGATCAATTTGTTGTCGGCTTCGTCTCCGGAGCCGCCAAACAATACCTGCTCACCGCTTCCCAGCGGGTCGTCCGTTGCTTCCCATTGAATAGGCATGAAGTCTATGCCGTTAAAGCTGAAGTCTTCTACTTTTTGACCAGGCTCAATGTTGAATTCTTTAAAGTCGGTACCCCAGGCAGGTACACCTTCTTTTTCAAAGTCTTTCGCTTTTTCAAAGTCAACGGTCATGCCGCGTGTTTCACCATCTCCAGTTGGCAGGTCCCGGAGGTCGATGTTTTCAAAGCCGTATTTTCCGCCTTTGTATTTGTTATCATCCAATACTAAAGCAGAGGTGAAGTCCTGATAGACTTCGTTAAATGTGACGCCAAGATCAAACTCTTTGTAAGCTTCTTCAAAGCTTCCAATACTGTTCAACTCATCTGTTGCTACGTAACGGATGAACTCCTGTCCGAATCTTTCGTAGTTATAAAGCGTAAACAGCTGAACTAACCCATAGTCAGCAATCGTTTCAGGCCCTGTTTCTGCATCAACATGCTCGTCCCAGTTAGTCAAAGAGTTCTCTGGGTGATCCAAAAAGAAATTAATCGATCCTTCGGACATGCCGTAGCCGCCAAGGTATTCAGAGAAGGTAGACATTCCTTCGTTTAACCAGCTCGTTTCATCACCATCGTTGTCAGCATGAATCAAGTGCTGAAGCTCGTGGATCGTTGTTCCAAAGAAAGTGCTCTCCAGTCGTGTATCCCAATCTCTTGAATCAATCGTAATCATATTACGGTCTATATAGTTTTCTAATGTCTGCCAGAAGAAACCGGCAACGAAGAAAGGATATTCCGGATCGTAGTAGTTCTCATCCTTAACATTATCCACCATGATCATTACCTTGTCGCCGTCACCTTCGTAATACCCTTCAGGAAGTCCGACCATTTCTGGCAGGGGAGAGTTACTTCCATCCAATTCGTCAGGCATTCCAAAGAAATCAGTAGCTACGGGATACATATTACTGTCGAATTCTTCAGCCATTGTATCAGCTTGAGCCTGAGTAACAACATGAGGATCGCGAGGATCTCCCTCTTCAAAAGATAAATCATTTGCCACCCAAACTTCAGAATGCTCCCCAACACTTTGGAGAGTAAACTCTTTAAAAGCTAAGTCACGGTCTAAAAATAGTTTTGTTTCTCCTTCACTGTATGTAGTACTTGTTGCATTACCGCCGCTCTCTGAGTCTGAAGAAGATTCATCCTCATTTAAGTTCGTCTCCTCAGCACTTTCCTTCACCTTTTGATTCGCTTCCTGCTCAAAACCTTCCTGCTCTGATTGCTTCTGAAGCTGTCCATCAATATCGATGCGATCTGTATAACGTTCCGTATTCCAGTTTTCATACGTTGAGCTTGCACTGACATCTGTAGCTGCTGCAGGGGAGAACAACGACAGCGTAAGTGCACTGACTGAAAGTAATGCAGTCATTTGTTTTTTCATGTGCATGAATACCTCCTAATGTGGAATTGTTTCGTGACCCGCAATTTCCATTATAAGACGTTTGCGCTAAATATTCAAAATATTTCGAATAGTAAATTGGAAGGATTTTTAAGTTGGAGGGTAAATTAGTTTGTCGAACTTTATGCCTGTTTAATAGACATAAATGACTACTTATGGTGGTTGGTAGAAGATTATATGGATTTCTGGCTAAGTGTTGACTTTTGTATGTGTCTTTTACATTAGTGATTATTATTGTTCTATTATTCATAGGTCAAATGGCAGGATAAACCTTTATAGAAATGATAAAAAATTATTTCTACTGCCTTTAGCAATGAAGGATTACTTTTCCTGCGTGACTTAATGAACACGCAGGAATGTCAGGATTTTCTTTAAGAAATACTGATTAATAATAAGAAGCGCAGGGTAATGGTTAATGTGTGTGTACAGATGGGGGAGATCGTGGTGAATCACAGGCTGAAATACATATCGATTTATCGAATCACCATCATTGTGTGGATGTCCGTTAAGTTTCTTATGCAGATTCTTTGGTTCAAAAATACAAATCGAATTTGGGATCAGGAAACAAAGCAGAAGTGGGAAGTCCTGCTCAGAAAGCAGGCCGGGGAATATAGAAGAAATGCAATCCGTTTAGGAGGGCTGCTCATTAAGTTTGGACAGTTCCTCAGTTCTCGGGGAGATTTACTGCCCCAATCATTTATTCGGGAGTTAGAAGGTTTAGTCGACCGAGTAGAGCCGGTTCCTTTTGCCTATTCTAAACAGACAATTGAAGAGGACTGGGGTGTTCCTCTTGATAACCACCTGCGTTATATTGATGAAAAGTCGATTGCTTCGGCTTCCATAGGCGAAGTTTATAAAGCAGAGCTGCAAGATGGAACGCCTGTAGCTGTTAAAGTACAGCGTTATCGTGTGAAAGAAATCTTTCAAATGGATTTTAAAGCGCTGCGCATCGTGTTTTTTATTCTATCAAGATTTACGAAGTATGGTAAAAAAGCAGATTTACCTGCGCTATACAGAGAAGTAGTGGCTGTGATCACAAATGAACTTGATTTTTCGATGGAATTAAATAACGGGAATCATTTTAAAAAAAGGTTTAAAGACTTTGAAGATGTATATATACCGGACTATTACAGTGATTTATCCACGAAACGTGTGCTCGTCATGGAATGGATTGAGGGTGCGAAAATTACTGATTTAGCATTTATTAATCGTCATCAAATTAATCGAGAGAGAATCGCTAAGGTATTATTTGATTTATGTGTGGAACAATTTTTATTTGCGGGAATGTTTCACTCGGATCCTCATCCTGGAAATCTATTGCTCAAACCGGACGGAACAGTCGTTATCATCGACTTTGGCATGGTCGGAGAGGTGAAGCAGCGTGACGCCAATTCCATTCGTATGATGGTTCAGGGATTCATCCTCGATGACTATGATCGAGTAATTGATGCATTGTGGGATATGGACTTCTTATTGCCTAATGCCGATACAGAGAAAGTTAAAAAAATGATCAAGCAAACGACGAATATGTATTTAGATGGCGATTTTGACAAACTCGATGCGCATTTAATGAATGAGATTTTAGAAGATATGCAGGAGTTCATTAAAGAACAGCCGATCCAGCTGCCGGCAGATTACGCTTTTTTGGGAAGAGCGACTTCTATCATCGTAGGTGTGCTCACTTCCGTTTACCCTCAAGTTGATCTAGTCGAGTGGGGGAGGCCTGTGATCAAAAAATGGATGATAGGAGAGAATTCTACATTTTCTCTTTATAGAGATGTAGCCAAAGATACCGCTAAACCGTTAATGTCATTGCCGAGAGCCTTAATAGAGTACTTGGAAGATGGCGATAAAGAACGGGAATGGAAGTCGAAAAATCAGCAGCGGCGGTTATTTCATCAGTTTTACCTCTTTTATTCCTGGCTTTCATTTCTCTTACTTATCGGAGGAACTGGTGGATTAATATACATGCTTCAAACGGGAGACGCCTCCTATATGACGTTAGGATGGGTTGTGACCTCTATTGGAGGGGTGAGTTTCTTCATTATAGGAATCAAACATTTTCGTATGATCAAAAACATAAGACAATAGCGAGGAGGAGTTATGATGAGTTTATTACGAAAAGGTTTTTATTTAGGGTTAGGAGCGGCCATCAGCGGTAAGGAGAAATTTGAAAAAGTATTAAATGAAATGGTTAGTAAGGGGGAGGTTTCTCCATCAGAAGCCAGAGAAATGCTGAATTCCTGGATGTCAAAAGGGGAAGAGAAGAATAATGAATGGAATGAACAAGCACAGGCGCGCATGCAGGATCATGTGAAAGAGCTTGGCTTTGTGACGCGTGAAGAATATGAACTGCTCGAAGCCAGGCTGACCCGGTTAGAAAACCAAAACTCGAATGATATGTAAAATAGACTCCCTTTTCTGTACCTTTAGAAAAGGGAGTCATGTTAAAAAAGCTTGGGCGATGTAAACATGGGAGAGCGCGGCTCCTTCTTTTCCATCCGCTTTTATAATAATCGGCTTACGGTACCATCGTATAATGGATGGTCTGCCAACATCTCTGATTCCATAAGGGCAAGACATATCCGCAAATTTTTCTAGTGATCTTTTATCGAAAAAGGGTTGGAGAAACGGCGACACTCCTATGGTGGATACGAATAAGGTGTGACCCCGGAGGGCGTATAGCCCGAGGAGGCAGACCATTCGCCCATGGAAAGGGAGCTGTTTCTCCAACCCTTTAATCTACCTAACGCCAGGAATTTTTACACAAGGTAAAAAAACCTGTAGATAAAACTCCCTTTTCTGCATCTAGAAAAGGAAGTTTTTATTGGTTTAGAAAAAAGTCCAGCTTACAGGCTTATTAGGTTCCTTAAAAAGATTGATCGCTTTTTTAATCTCATCTTCACTTCCAGAAGCTTCCGCCTTATTGTAGGCAAGAAGTTTTTGTAAGGTAATACAGCCCATCAATAGAGAGGAAAGATCAGCAATAGCTAAAGATAACGTCACCCCATGAGATAGAGGTTCCTCTTGTCGTTCAGGTCTGCCGTGTTTAAATTGATAGGCGTATGTTTCTTGCTTGTCCATAAGAGAATCAGTAACTTCAAAGTTTATCGCAACAGTTTGAGAACCAAAAGAATAATCTCTGATATATTCCATGAACAATGGAACATTGAGGATACGGTACATTAAACCTGTACCTCTTTCGTGGGTTTGGTGATAAATACGGTGAATTAAACGATTGGCGTCATGCCTTGGATCATTGAGTAAAAAAGCAAAGTCATCATCAAATGTCGGAAAGATAATCGTGCTCACCTGGTCCTTTTGCTGATGAAGGAAGTTTAAGAAAGCTTGAATGGCTGCATTGGTATTCGCGAACCAATCAAGTATTTTCAACTCATGGGTAAAGTCGTGCTGGTGCTTCATTTCATAAACGACGTATCCTTGAAGCTGTCCGTTTACCCGGTATCCGACCGTATGCGTATGAGTAAAGCCGATATGACGGAATTCATAATCTTGTTTATCGCACGCGCCATGTGTATCTTCTGCCCAGTTGTGATAGCAGCGTTTGATCTCTTCGGTATCATTTTCTCCCAGGGGAACAACCGCTTCTGCTTCAAGGTAATAGGGCACTTGATAAGGGGAAATGCGGAAAACATTGAGCTGCGGACCAAAGCCAAAACCCATTTTACGGTAAAAATCCGGACGAAAAGGGTAAAGCTGAATGAGAGCGAAGCCTTCATTCTTTGACTTTTCAATGGCGTGCTTAATCATTTTTTTGGCAATCCCCTGCTTTTTGTAAGGGAGGTCAACTGCTAAGGTTCCTACACCAGTGGAAGGCAGAGTTTGTCCATACACGTTCATAGGAAACATATAATGAATGTAACCCGACTTCAGATTCTCTTCATCATAATAGCCGAAGTGAGAAACGGTTTCGTATTGGTTCATCCGTTCTCGGTGCTTCGTCGCCTCTTTTATATCCTCATTTTCTGTCATTTCCATCATTGGATAGCAGCGGCTTAACATCTCAGTAAATAGCTGAAACTCTTTCATTTCCTTAAATTCCATAGTTTTCACTCCTTCTTCTCGATTGGGTCCATCTATAGAATACAAGTAATAGATAGAAAACGCCAAAGACAAGAAGACCTAAATTCACTTGATAGCCAAGCCCAATATCGAGAAGCTTAAGAGCTGGGAACGATGCTGGGGGCTCGGTTAAAAATAAATAATTGGTATGAAAAATTGAATTGAAAATACCGGCAGCTAAGGCATAAACGACGAGGTAACAATACGTTTCACACATCACTTTGAAATGAATAGGGGCAGACGTCGTGACGACGAGAAACAACCCCGTCCACGGAATTGCCATATGGTGGATGAAAAATTTCCAATATCGAAAATGTTCATACCCATGAGGGATCTCAGGCGTAATTAACGCGATGACTGCTGGAAGAATACCGATGAAAAAGTTGATCTGGATCATTTTTTTATTATAAGTAAGCAGTGAAATCATACCGATAAGAGAGGCAATACCACATAGATGAAGCGGAAGATACTCATAAGTTGTAAACAAACCGTGAGCATAGGCCCAGTACTGATAACTTGCCTCGGAAAGAAGAAGTGAAACTAGCAGCATCCATCTAACGATTTTATGGGCCTTGCTGCCTTTTACGAGATGTTTTTTATTAAGAAGGAGAAGGATCACCCCTAAACCGAATAGAAAGAGCATCACCAAATGACTTATTCCAAACATAATGAAGGGGTGATCGCTTCCTGCTGCAAACCATTTATTCATATAATAACCCCCTAGTGGTGCCAGCGCACCTGTGCTATGATTTTATCATACTGCTTCGTCACGGAAGAGGTGGGAAAATGACTGAAGTCAATTGTTTTACGTGTCAGCATTTTCATACGACGTGGAACCCTCAATTTCCAAGAGGATGTAAAGTGTACGGATTTAAGGGAAAAGAGATGCCCTCTCAAACGGTTTTACGAACAACGGGCACCGCTTGTCTACAGTATGAGCGTAAATTAGCGGATCATGCTGGTTTGACAAAGAAAAAACGTCGTAATCTGTAAATATATTGAAATATCAGATTTTATATATTCTCTACATAAAAAGTGTGGTATGCTGATGAATATTTAGAACTAGATTGAAGGGAGATGAAATATTGATGGAAAGAGAGAAGTGGGGCACGAAGCTTGGCTTCATGCTTGCTGCAATGGGATCAGCCGTCGGTTTAGGAAACATATGGCGTTTCTCTTTTGTAGCAGGTAACAATGGAGGAGGCGCCTTTTTAATTTTATATCTCTTATTCGTGATTTTAATTGCTGTACCTCTTCTGCTGACTGAAGTCAGCATTGGACGTAAAGCTCAAAGTGACGTTGTAGGTTCATATAAAAAACTGGCACCAGGAACTCCGTGGTTTTTAACTGGATTCTTCGGTGTATTAAGTGCTTTTTTAATTTTAGGTTTTTACAGTGTAGTGGCAGGATGGTCTATTTATTACTTTACAAATTACATTACAGGTAATTTTGCTACTCAGCCTGCAGGCGGATATGAAGGTGCATTCGGCATGTTTATTTCTGATTCCTGGCAGCCCTTGTTTTGGGTAGCATTATTTATGGCTTTAACGATTTTTATTGTAGTCAGTGGTGTTAAAAAAGGTATTGAAGCGGCTAATAAAATATTTATGCCAGTCCTTGCTATCATATTAATTTTTCTTGCATTTTATAGTATTTCGTTAGAAGGGGCTTCAGAAGGGTTGAGGTTCTTGTTCTCACCAGACTGGTCAGCTTTCAGCGAACCTTCGATTTACATTGCAGCACTGGGCCAGGCCTTTTTCTCCCTAAGCTTAGGTATGGGGGCGATGCTGACGTACGGAAGCTACCTTTCAAAAGAGCATAAGCTTCCTGGGGCGACGATGGGAATCGGCTTAATGGACTCGTTCTTTGCGATTATTTCAGGGATCGTTATTTTCCCAGCAGTCTTCGCCTTTGGCATTGACCCGTCTTCCGGACCGCCGCTCGTATTTATTACGTTACCTAGTATTTTTGAACAGCTGCCATTTGGCGGAGTTGTCGGGCTTGTATTTTTCTTCGCTCTTGTCCTAGCGGCGCTTTCGTCTTCGGTTTCAATTTTAGAAGTGCCGACGGCGTACTTTATGCGTGTCTTTAATTGGTCCCGCCGCTTTACGAGTTTACTTATGGGCGCTATTATGTTTGCGCTGGGTATTATTGTTTCTCTTGGCTTTGGTATTTGGTCAGGGGTAACACCGATTGGAGATAATGGGATTTTAGATTCTATGGACTATGTAGCCTCTAACGTTCTATTACCGCTGGGCGGCTTAACGATGGCTTTATTTGTCGGCTGGTATTTTACGAAGCAGCAAGCATTGGAAGCTACTGATTTCACTGGCTCTGCAGTAGGTAATGTATGGTACGCCATTATTAAATTTGTGGCACCAATACTAATTGTTCTTATTTTCTTGAACGCTTTAGGTTTTATTTAAAAGCGAAGCTGCCTTTTAGTGAGGCAGCTTTTTTTGATGAGTCATTTTTGCTCTTCAAACGGTGCAGCTGCGGGAGTGTTTATGCTGGTTGGTGCTTCCGTTGTTTCGTGGGGATTTTATCTGGAAGCATAAAGGGTACCAGGTACCGAAAAGCTGTAAAAGAGCGAAGTGCTAAGTGTGAATTTCGGTACCTGGTACCCGGTTTGAGAGGAAGATGAAGTCGAGCCCACGGAAAGCGAAGTGTTTTGACGGAGCGATAGTAAGAATCATTTATGGGCACATAAATAATCCGAACTGATTTTAAAATATCGTTCGGATTATATTATGCCTTGTTCCGTTTTATCTCAGCCTCATGTACATGCAGGATAGCCGTTAATTTGTAAATCATGTTATGATAAGTGCGGATAAGTTAATTAAGGATAAAAGGAGTCTCATGAAATGGCAATTTCAAATCAAACGATACTCAAAAAAATGTCGAGTGAGATACAAGAAGCGATGTTAAACCACGGAGACGATTCCCGGGTGCGTGAACATGTGCGAGCAGTGAAGCTAATGGCTGATCTCGTGCTTGATGAAGGAAGCGCATCATCTGCTTCATCTTTAGCTAGTCAGAAAAGCTCAGTTCAAGAACCTACTGTAGAAGAGATCAGAAAGATGATGGGAAGCGATCAACCTGTCCAAAAGTCTTCATCAACTGATAAACCGTCAGAAGAACATGACGATGCAAATGGAAAGTCGATTTTTGATTTTTAAGGGGTGACATACATTGAAGATATTTTTACTATTAGGAGCGCTGAATGGATTTCTAGCCGTAGCACTTGGTGCATTTGGGGCCCATGGTTTAGAAGGGAAAGTTTCAGCCAAAGGATTAAGTCAGTGGGAGAAAGCTGTTAATTATCAAATGTTTCATACGATGGCTTTATTCGTTACCGGGTTATTAATGAGCAAAATCCAGACGGGATTGTTGACCGGAGCGGGTTGGTTTTTCTTCATTGGGATTATTTTATTTTCAGGAAGCTTATACATTTATGCTCCATCTGGAATCAAAACGTTTGCCATGATTACGCCGCTCGGTGGATTATCCTTTCTCGTGGGCTGGATTTTGCTCGGTTATGCTGTTATGAAGCATTTCTAAAAGAAGAGGATCGTTGTAAATAGAAGGATGATAACTGCACGCAGCAACTGGCTTACACAAGAAGCAAGTTGCTGCTTTTTATATTCAATTAAACCTTCAACAAGTAAGCTTATGGATAAAATATAGAACATAAACAGGATGAGCCACTGGTTATCTAAATGGAAAATAGCAACAACAGCAAGTAAAATAGCAATACAAAGTGAAGCAACCTGTAAGCGGACGAGCGGTTCATAGGGATGTCTCATTAGATCACCCCTTTCTGCAATAGTAAGCGAAAGTTAACGGGGAGAATAGTTGGTCAATCCGTTATTTCCACCATTGTAGGGATAGCTGTAATTGATTTCTTCATCAAATGTAATGTAATCCAGATAAACCATAAGCAGAATGTAGCGTTTACCGGTTTGAGGGTCACTTAATATAATATGATCACGTCCAGCAGCTTCAATAATTCCTTTGAAAACTTTCGCATTCCATTCCTCGTTGTTTTCAAATGTCATATATACTGTAGCTTCTTTACCCCGGTTTAATCGCAGAATATTTTCAATGTAGGATTCTTCTACAGGGAGCATCCCATTCCCGTTGTTATTTCCATTAGTAGGTCCGTTATTGTTATTGTTCCCGTTAGACATATAGGGGACTTGCATTCCGTTCATGCCATTTCCATTATTGTTATTATTCCCATTATTGCCGTTGTTTGCGTTTGTACTGTAATAACCATTTGATCCATTGGCACTCGCCATTGCATATTGGTACATATATGGATGGCCCGGATAGTAAGGCATTCCTGCATTCATCCCCTGCATCCCCTGCATTCCTTGGTGCTTCTTAACCAAAACAATCACTCCTTCTTATTTTTAATAAACAGTAGGGCAATCAGCACGGGTCGGGGCAAAGAAACAATGAGACTTAAAACGCCCTACATTCGGCTGTCCAAACCATGTAGCTGGACATTCTCCCTGCGGCATAAAGAACCACAGCGTATTTGTCGCAGGAGAAAACCGCTCGCCGTTGATCACTCGCCGTGCCAAATTAATATCCCTCTGTCTCGCCCGTTGATAAAAATAACCCTTTTGCGTCGCCTCAAACCCACCGGGACTTTGAAAGACCATATTGCGGATGTTGCGAATGTCTTTAAAATCTAAACAGTCCGCACGCACCCTGTTCACCCCGGTATTCCCTACCATCAGCATCCCTTGCTTTCCATCTCCTTCTGCCTCGGCTCTCATTAAACGTGCCAGCAGCTTAACATCCTCTTCGTTGAATGGTACGACAGCCATGTCGGCACCCCACTTCGCAAACTGACTCTCTATCACTATATGAATAAGCCTGCCTAAGATATGAATAAAAATTGAAGGGGAGATTATAAGGGAGAACGTTCTTATTTTTAGTTGAATTGTTCATAAAAAAGATCCCCGCGGCTTATGCCGGCGAGGATTGTGGTCGAACTTATACGTGTAAAAATTGTGGGATTTCATCTGTTTTCAGAAGGTTGCCTACGTAGAATGAACCAAAATCACCGTAGCGTGACGTTACTTCATCAAAGCGCATTTCATAGACGAGTTTCTTAAATTGAAGCATATCATGCGCGAACAAAGTAACTCCCCATTCCCAGTCGTCAAACCCGATGGAGCCTGTAATGATTTGACGGATCTTGCCGGCATACTGACGGCCAGTCATACCATGGGCATACATAAGCTTCGCACGCTCGTCTTTTTCAAGAACGTACCAGTTATCATTACCCTGGCGTCGTTTGTCCATGGGGTAGAAACAGATATGGTTCCATTTTGGCAGAATGGGTTTTAAGCGGCCCTGGATTTCAGGGTCGTTTTCATCCGCATTTCCCATATAGTTGGAAAGTTCCACTACAGAAACATAGGAGTAAGCTTTTGTCGTATACTCAGCCAGCTTCGATTTATTAAACGCTGTTTCAATCTCATTCAATTCTTCCATGGTAGGGCGGAGAATCATCATGACGAGATCTGCCTTTTGTCCAACAATCGTGTAAAGAGCGTGACTTCCTTGTTTGCTCTTTTCAGTCGTTTCCCATTTTTCAATAAATCCTTGAAATTCATGAATGGCTTGTTCACGTTCTTCATTGCTCGCTTGTTTCCAAGCTGTCCAGTCGACGGTGCGGAAATCGTGCAAGCAATACCATCCATCCATTGTAACTACTGCTTCAGGCATGATAGGATCGCTCCTTTTATGTGAATTGTTATAGTATTTTCATCTTATTCAATATAACACAATTCAACGTAAATTATCATTTCAGCTAATTTGAAAGTATTGTGAACAAAAAAATAGGGTAAAGATAATATGTAATCGCTTAATATGAAAAATTCGTTTCGAAATACTTTTAATTAAACACAAAAGGTCTTATTATATAGTACAGAAAATAAATTGGAGGGTTAAAAGATGAGTAACCTATTTGATACATTGAAAGCCAAAATGAGTGGTGAAAGCAAGAAAGTCGTCTTTCCTGAAGCTTTAGATGAACGAATTCTGACTGCAGTAAGCAAACTTGGGGCAGAAGGTTTTGTGAAACCTGTACTAGTTGGAAATAAAGGTGAAGTAGAACAGAAAGCAGCTGAAGTAGGAGTAGACATTTCCACATCCGAGATTCTGGATCCAGCCAGCTATGAAGCTTTTGACGAGATGGTGGCAAGCTTCGTAGAACGACGTAAAGGAAAAGCAACGGAGGAGCAGGCTCGCGAAATTCTGCAAGGCGGCAACTATTTCGGAACAATGCTCGTTTATATGAACAAAGCTGATGGACTTGTAAGTGGAGCGGCTCACTCTACAGCAGATACGGTTCGCCCGGCCCTGCAAATCATTAAGACGAAGCCGGGAATCAAAAAGACATCCGGCGTCTTTATCATGGTTAGGGATGAAGAAAAGTATGTATTTGCGGATTGTGCCATCAACATTTCACCGGACAGTCAGGACCTGGCAGAGATCGCGTTAGCAAGTGCGGACACCGCTGCGCTGTTTGACATCGATCCAAAAGTAGCGATGCTGAGCTTTTCTACAAAAGGTTCAGCGAAATCACCTGAAACAGAAAAAGTAAACGAAGCTGTAGAATTGGCAAAGCAGCAAAATGGAGAACTTTTAATTGACGGAGAATTCCAGTTTGATGCAGCATTCGTTCCTTCTGTAGCTCAGAAAAAAGCACCGGATTCGCCACTAAGAGGGGAAGCGAACACGTTTATCTTCCCAAGTCTTGAAGCGGGAAACATCGGGTACAAAATTGCCCAGCGCTTAGGGAATTTTGACGCAGTAGGACCTATCCTTCAAGGTTTGAACCAGCCAGTGAATGATTTATCTCGCGGCTGTAATTCAGATGATGTATACAAGCTTGCTATTATTACAGCAGCTCAATCTCTATAGCAGCAATACCAACCGCAGGTACCTGGTACCTTAAATAAAAAAGCACTGGAGCTTAGTCTTGAATCTGCTCCAGTGCTTTATTATTGCGGATAATCATCTGTTCAAAACGCTTCGTGAACGTTTCAATTTCTTCACCTTCTAATGAATTCGCTACGAGACGATCTGACCATTTATTTAACTGATAAAGAATACGGTTTCTCACATCTTCCACTGTTAAATCTGCGCCAAGCAGTTCGTTGAGTGAAGCCATGACCGATGGGTCTATATCTGGATATTGAAAGCGTGTGGGCTCCTCATTGAGGCCGGCCTTGTAAAAGTTCTTCAGCAGTGCAGCACGTTCGGCTCCGCTTCCGGTAACGTCTAAATAAATTTGAACCGCGGATCCTCGTTTCACACGGCGCTGGGATATCCCTGCAAACTTTTTACCCCCTATACTTAAATCATAAGTCCCGGGGCAGTATGACTGGGTGATTTCGTAAGCTTCAATCTGGTCAGTGAGGTCAGCGAACAAGTGCTGAATGAATTTGACCATCGCTTCATAGCCGTCGTGAATGTTAACTTCTTTGGCGTCTGGAAAAATAAGTGATAGGTTCAGTACGCCTTCGTCGAGTACGACGGCGAGGCCGCCTGAGTTGCGGACGACGACTTGATAGCCTTGCTCTTTTAAGTAATCGATCGCTTCAGCAATATGGGGGAGGCGAGCGTCCGGGATGCCGAGGACCACCGTGTCGTGATGGACCCAAAGGCGCGCAGTCGTTGGGGATTCATGCTCACCGACAGAAATGGCCAGTGCGTCATCAATAGCGAAGGACTGCAGCGCTGAGAAAGTCGGCCCCATATTGCTTTGGTCAATAAAGCGGTAAACCGCTGGATGTAATAATTGCTTTGACATAAAAATTTTCTCCTTTTTCATAGCAGCACTATTATAACAGAAAAAGTGGACAGCAGTAATGGTGTAAAAGCTGTAGAGTAGGGAAAGAGCATAATGGGGCAGCACATATAGAATGGTGAGAGCAAAGGGGGTACCAGTACACAAATACTAATATCCATCATTGAACTAATTTTGCTTTTGTGTACCTGGTACCCAGTGCTTTCATTTTCGCAAAGCTGAAACACAAAAACAGTGCGCGGTACCAATACACATTTTCAGCAATGAACGAGATTTTGTCTTTGTGTACCTGCTACCAAAGGTATATAATAGGAAGAAATGTCGTGAGGGAAGGATCGTCTGATGGCTTATCGTGATGAGCAATTAAGTGAAGAGAAAGTATTTAAGGATCCTGTTCATCGATATATTCATGTGCGGGATCAAGTGATATGGGATTTGATTGGTACACCAGAGTTTCAGCGTCTTCGCAGGATTCGCCAGCTGGGGACGTGTTATTTGACGTTTCATGGGGCGGAGCACAGCCGGTTTAACCATTCGCTCGGAGTGTATGAAATTGTGAGGCGTATTATCTCAAACTTTAAAGATCGCCCGAATTGGGATGAGAACGAACGCCTGCTTTGTTTGGCTGCTGCGCTGCTGCATGATTTAGGGCACGGGCCTTTTTCGCATTCATTTGAAAAAGTGTTCAAGCTGGACCATGAGGATTTTACACAGGCGATTTTACTCGGGGATACAAAGGTGAATGAAGTCCTTTCGAAAGTTGATAAAAATTTTCCTAAGCAAGTAGCGGATGTGATTAACAAAACGTATCAAAATAAGCTGGTGGTTAGTTTGATTTCAAGTCAGATCGATGCGGACCGTATGGATTACCTGCAGCGTGATGCGTATTTTACAGGAGTAAGTTATGGTCATTTTGATATGGAACGGATTTTGCGTGTGATGCGTCCGATGGAAGATCAAGTCGTCGTTAAAGAAAGCGGCATGCATGCGGTTGAGGATTACATAATGAGTCGTTATCAAATGTACTGGCAAGTTTATTTTCATCCGGTGACGCGAAGTGCAGAAGTGATTTTATCTAAAATCCTTCATCGGGCCAAGGAGCTGTATGAGGAGGGGTATCGCTTTAAACTGGAGCCTACTCATTTCTTGTCTTTCTTTAAAGGGGAGCCGACACTTAGTGAATATTTAGGGCTTGATGAGTCAATTGCGCTTTACTATTTCCAAATGTGGATGCAGGAAGACGACGAAATTTTATCAGATTTGTGTGATCGGTTTGTGAACCGCCGCTTATTTAAATACATTGAATTTAATCCAAATTTGCAAATGTCGGAATGGATGGAACTCTATAAGCTTTTCCAAAAGGCGGGGATTAACCCGGATTACTATTTGGTGGTTGATTCCAGCTCGGATTTGCCGTACGATTTTTACCGGCCTGGTGAAGAAGGGGAGCGTCTGCCGATTCACCTTCTGCAGCCAAATCAGGAATTGAAGGAACTTTCAAGGTTATCTGAGATTGTGGAGTCAATCTCAGGGAAGAAACGAACGGATCACAAGTTATACATCCCTCAGGACTTGCTTGAAGGGATGTCCAATCGCAGTAAAACGAAGAAACGAATTATGGAAATTTTGTATGGATAGGGAGTGGGGATGCTATGTTGGAGAACCATGCCAAGCTGATGCAGTTCTTCTCAAGCTCTGACGCAATTGTAGGAAGAAAAAGGCTGCAAAAAATGATTTATATCCTGAAAAAATGTGACGTGCCTTTTGAGGAGCGTTACCAATTTCATTTTTACGGTCCTTATTCTGAAGAATTAACTCTTCGTATTGAAGAAATGTGTAATCTTGGATTTATAAGTGAAACGAAAGAAGAAAAGAAGAATTACTACCAGTACCGCTATGAAGTTACTGATTCGGGGAAAGAATTTATGGAGCGTTACCATACGGAACTGCCGTCGTTAAACCGCCGTATCGATGAGATGAACGAAAAAAGCTCTCGTTTCTTAGAACTTGTCTCGACCATGCTTTTCTTTGAACATCTTCCTAAGGAAGAGATTTCAGAAAAAGTATTTTCAGTGAAAAGCAAGCAAAACTACACAGTTGAAGATATTGAAGAAGGATGGGAATTTATTGAAAATATCCGCCAGAATCATTAGAAGGTATACTGTTCGCCAGTATATCTTTTTTTGTTATGTATTTTCATGAAAATGGATCAGTGCATTTCCGGCTTTGGTTAAAGATGGTTCCTATTTCAGGCAGCATGGACGTTAAACAAACGTTTGATTAACCGATCAGAAAAAGCTCCCAAGCGCTGTGCGCTTGAGAGCTTCCGGCCTAATCAATGAGGCGTTTGCCGCCGACCCCATAGTGTTGTTTTTTCATTTCTTCAATCACTACCGTCACTGCTTCTTTACGAGCGCCCGTGGTTTCTGTAACGGAGCTAGTCACACTTTCTACTAACGCCTTTTTCTGTTCATCGGTACGCCCTTCAAGCATTTGGACTGTTACGATCGGCATAACGTTCTCCCCTTTTATCCTATAAATATATCCCTTAACGTTTTACTTCGTCAAAAAATCTCGAATTCCTTCCTTTTTTCTAAAAAAAATTCATTTCTTGCAAAGGCCTGTGCTCTGAAATTGGGGCGGACCCTATGTTAGAATAGGAGCAACAGCCAGCTAAAAGGAGGATCCAGGTACCAATGAAGGAATTTGATCAATTTAAAAATAATAAGCAAGAAGAAGGCAGCGATAAAAAGAAAAATCAATTCACAATCATAAAAGATGATTCCACTGATGGCCACGGGGGCTATGGTGTTGGATCGA
This sequence comes from Halobacillus sp. B23F22_1, assembly GCF_043497005.1. Lineage (NCBI taxonomy): Bacteria > Bacillati > Bacillota > Bacilli > Caryophanales > Bacillaceae > Halobacillus > Halobacillus sp. B23F22_1. The sequence goes on from NZ_JBIEKE010000001.1 coordinate 600,418, forward strand.
TTAGTCTTGAAAATATGACTCCGGTCATTGTAGATCCAAATGAAGAAGAAGCGTTTATGGATATGGGTGCTCTTCATGCAAGAAGTGCGGTAGAGAAACGCATTCGCTTTTTAACAGATCGTTCAGAAGTGCCGAACGGCAAGCTTTACTGGATTGTATGGGTGACGGTCGACTATCGGGAAGGAAACCCTTGCTTTTACGGTGTGGCCGGAAGTGAAATTGTCGTAGACCGTGAGATCCGCCGCGGCTATAAGCTGCTTCCAGAACACGTGAACCATATGGATAAATCACTAAAAGGAAAATTTGTCGTCGATCATATGGATGAAAAATCAAGGCATATTCTAGGCGAATATTTACGTGAATTTAAACCGGAACTTTGGGAAAATACAGCCCAAGAACTGAAAGACAGCCTCGGCGCTCAATAATGTGATTTTGATTAACCATCCTTCTCCATTCATGGAGGGGGATTTTTTATGAAGGAGCGGTTTCCGTAAAATACCAGTGTAAAAAGAGAACGTATGTGCTATTATAAGAACAAACGTTCGCGGTAAAAGGAGAGTCAAAAATGGATAGTCGAGATCGAGGAACGATTAAGTGGACCTCACTGATGTTACCTGAGCACGTCGAGATGATTAAAAAAGTTTGGAAGGAGGATGAACGCGTCGAAAAAGGAATGCTTGATGAGCAAAAAGCTGTTGAAATTGACTTCATCCTGCAGAGAGCGGTACATGATCAGTTAACTGTGGACCTTAGTGTACACAATGGGTTTGATTATGAAAGCTGGCGTGTGAAGATAACTGCCGTCGATAAACGTGCTCGTAAAATCAAGGCGTTAGATTTGCGGGCAAAGGATCCAGTGGAATTTTTACTCGATGATATTGCGGACATCGCGATTGTGTAAGCATTTGTCATTTTGTTCACAAAATGTTCAATAACTTTTGGCATGACGAATCTTGACTAATGCGCAGCGAGAATAATATATTTAATAACACATGGGTTATACATGTATGCTAGGACAAAGAAAGCGACCGGTCAGTGCCGGTCGTTTTCTTTGTCTTTTTTTAGTTTTTTTCTTTTTTCTCTCGGTACCAGGTACAGAAGTTGATGTCGTCGGTACCTGGTACAGAAAAGCCGATTCTACTGAAACCAGTCTACAATGCTGCGGTACCATGGGTCTTTTTCCAGTTCTTCTTCGATTTCTTTAATATCGGAATCTTCTTCTTCGCAGGTCTCTTTTGGTACATCTTTTTTCTTTACATATACGAGGCGTTCTTCAGGACAAGCTGGGCCGGAAAGCTTCCCGGATTCAGGGTTAATATAGACTCCTTTTAGGTCTCCGGGCGGTGTAAAGGCCGCCACGGGCAGGTCCTCGTGGATTCGTTCCATCGTATTCGCCCATAGCTCTTTAGAATACTGCTGATCTCTCGGCTGTGTCATTTTCCGATTATCATCGTAACCGCTCCATACACCCATCACATATTGAGGGCTGAAGCCGATCATCCAGCTGTCCGAATCGGTTGTACCTGACTTACCGCCGTACGTTCGTGACAGTTGGTCGGCAATACTGGAACCGGTAACGTTCATATATCCGTTTAATGCAGAATCAAAGATCCCGGTCATCATGTGAGTCACCGAAAAAGCTGCTTCTTTATCTAGTTTTTTTCCTTCGACGGACTCAGGTTCTTCATATTCGTATAAAACATTCTCTCTGTGATCCGTAATTTTTGAAATGGTATGCTTTTGAATTTTTGGTGAACCGCCTGTTAGCTTCGAATATCCGTTAACCATATCGTAAAGAGAAATTGAAGCTGTTCCGAGTGCAAGAGACGGAACGGCAGGAAGGTCTTCATTAAAGCCAAAATCACGCAGCGTATCTATAAATGTCTTCGGTCCAATATCGAGATGAGTTTTTACAGCGTATATGTTATCTGATAAAGCAAGCGCCTGGGCCATCGTGATGTCATCGTTGGCGTAGTAACTATTATAATTGCTGGGCGAATAAACATCGCCATCTTCCAGCTCAAATGTAGTCGGCTTGCTTTCCTGCATCGTTAATGGAGAATAGCCATTGTTTAATGCCGCATAATACAAAAATGGTTTAATGGTACTGCCGACCATACGCTTCGACTGCGTGACGCGGTTGAATGAGCTCGCGCTGTAATCCCTTCCGCCGGCCATTGCAGTGACAGCCCCTGTATTATTATCCATTACGACCGCAGCTGTTTCAATCTCCGCAGCACCATTGAACTCTTCGTCTAACGCTGCTTCAAGCTCGTTTTGATGATCCGGATTGAGCGTAGTATAAATATGGAAGCCCCCGGACTCGACGGCTTCTACTTCTATATCGAGCAAACGTGCAGCCTCGCGGACAACTTCATCTTGAAAATATGGGCCGACCGCCTTAGCTTCTTCGGCAGAATGGTCATAATAGTCGAGGGAAGCGGTAACAGCTTCATTTTTCTCCGAGTTTGTAATGAACTCCAGGTCATTCATGCGCGATAAAATTCGCTCCTGCCGCGATTCCGCATTATCCTTGTCAGCGAGTGGGGAGTAGTAACTCGGCCCTTTAGGTACACCTGCAAGCATCGTAGCTTCTGCCAATGTTAAGTCTCCTGCATTTTTATTAAAAAAGTAACGACTGGCCGATTCGATGCCATAAGCGCCGTGGCCATAGTAAATCGTGTTGAGATACCCTTCTAATATTTCATCTTTATCATAGAAAATCTCCAGCCTGATCGCGTAAAAGGCTTCCTTTAATTTTCTTGTCCACGTCTTTTCATGAGATAAGTAGAGGTTGCGGGCATACTGCTGCGTAATCGTGCTCGCGCCTTCGACCATTCTCATAGCTTTTAAATCCGTTAACGCGGCTGAAGCCACTCGTTTAAAATCAAAACCATAATGATTATAAAAACGATGATCCTCAATGGCCAGGGTCGCATCGATCACTTCCTCCGGCATCTCATCTAAGCTGATCCACTGTCTGCTTGCCCCGACATCATAACCCTCCATTACTTCGCCATCGGCTAAATAATAGGTGGTGTTTTGTGCAGTGGACAGCGATGGAGGACCAAGCACAATGGCGTAAGCGAGCAGTCCAAGAACAGCAATAACTCCCAAAATTCCTAACGTGAAAAACGCTTTAAAACTGCGGCGCACCCACTTCCATGATAAACGAATAAATAATAGCATTCTCCTAATCTCCCACCTGTTATAATTGCTATTATTATGGGAAAAAGAGGAGTAAATTAAACATTCTCTTGCTTTTTCCGCAGATTGCTCTATAATTTGATTGTTTACAGGAAGTGAAAGGAGAATCACAAATGAGTACATGGTTTACAGAAAAACAAACTGACAACTTTGGAATTACAGCCAAAGTAAACCGGTCTTTGCATAAAGAAAAAACAGATTTTCAAGAGTTAGAAATGTTGGAAACTGAGGAATGGGGCAATATGCTCGTCCTTGATGATATGGTGATGACGACGGAAAAAGATGAATTTGTCTATCATGAAATGCTCGCCCATGTACCGTTATTTACTCACCCCAGTCCGAAGAAAATTTTAGTCGTTGGCGGGGGAGACGGTGGTGTGATTCGTGAAGTGTTAAAGCATGAAAGTGTTGAAAAAGCGGTCCTCGCCGAAATCGACGGCAAAGTCATTGAATATTCGAAACAGTATTTGCCTTCCATCGCAGGGACGTTAGACGATCCGAGAGTAGATGTTCAAGTAGACGACGGTTTCATGCACATCGCTAAGAGCGAACGAGAATATGATGTGATCATGGTTGATTCTACAGAGCCCGTCGGCCCGGCTGTTAATCTATTTACGAAAGGGTTTTATGAGGGAATATCGAAAGCTCTCAAAGAGGATGGCATCTTTGTCGCTCAGACGGACAACCCATGGTTTAAAGCGGATCTTATCCGTCAGGTGTGTGCAGATGTAAAAGAAACTTTTCCTATCACAAAATTATACACAGCTAACATCCCAACGTATCCAAGCGGCTTATGGACATTCACTATGGGAAGTAAAATTTACGATCCTCAGCAGATTCCGGCAGCTCGCTTTACAGACATCAACACCAAATACTATACAAATGAACTCCACGGCGCCTCATTTGTGCTGCCAAAGTTTGTGAAAGAGCTGACAGAATAGCAGTGGGGACCCTCTCAATATAGAAGAAGAGCAATTGGCTTCCCTATTAATTATGGCGGAGAGTCAATGGGTACACTTTCAATGATGAGTAGAAAGCCAATTGGGTACCAGGTACCGATTAGACTAAAAAGCGTTCTGTACTCAATAAAGAGTAATCGGTACCTGGTACCCCGAGCACAGCACCCAGTAAAGGAGGTTAAACCAATGCCCCATTATTTCGACGAATCCTATTCAGGTAAAGTATTCATCATGAGCCGCGCCACCGAAGAAGAAGCACAGGCCGTCATCTACGGCATGCCCATGGACTACACCGTCAGCTTCCGACCCGGCTCACGCTTTGGCCCTAACCGCATCCGTGAAGCTTCCATCGGACTTGAAGAATACAGCCCATATATTGACCGTCATCTTGAAGAAGTAGCCTACCACGACGCCGGCGATCTTATGTTTCCATTTGGAAACGCGCAGAAAAGCCTCGATATCATTGAGGAGTATATGCAGGATCTTTTGAAAAAAGGAAAGTTTCCGATCGGACTTGGTGGAGAGCATCTCGTCAGCTGGCCGGTCATTAAGGCGTTTCACGAAACGCTGTCGAACCTGAAGGTTATCCATATAGATGCCCATGCCGACTTAAGGGAGGAGTACGAGGGAGAAGTCCTTTCCCATTCCACTCCGATCCGTAAAGCGTGCGGACTGGTTGGGCCTGAAAATATTTACTCTTTCGGTATTCGTTCCGGCATGCGTGAAGAATTTCAGTACGCAAAAGAAAGTGGGATGCACATGTTTCGTTATGAAGTGCTCGAACCGCTGAAGCGTGTTTTACCTGATCTTGCAGGTGAGAATGTATATGTCACCATCGACATTGATGTACTTGATCCTGCTTATGCACCGGGTACGGGAACGGCTGAAGCGGGAGGGATCTCATCAAAGGAACTGCTCGCATCCATTCATGCAATTGCCCGTTCAGAAGTAAATGTCGTAGGATGTGATCTTGTTGAGGTCGCCCCTGCATATGACCCCACTGAACAGACAGCCATCGCGGCTAGTAAATTCATCAGGGAAATGCTTTTAGGTTTTGTGAAATAGATGATAGAATAGAATTCATCCGTTACTCGTATGTAACGGATTTTTCTTTTTGTAGAAGAAGCTTGGAATAAAGGAGATATGCTTAGAATGAATAAAAGAATCATTGTCTTCACATCCGTTTATGCGATTATTATGGCAGCACTGCTTTTTATAACGATAAATAATGATTGGAATCCTTCTGGTTATTCGTATGAAAGCGAAGGGGCTTCGGTTGCTATTAAAGAAGGAATAGCAGAAAACGAAGTAGGACATCTCAGTTTTTCAGAAAATGCTGCAGAAGTGTTACTTTTACAATCAGCTATTCAAGAAGTGGAGCGTCACTGGCAGCAGGATTTAATCGTCATTTCGTTATTATTTCCGCTGATTTTATTTACCGTTTTTAAAGAAACCCAGCCCTTTAAAGAACAAGTTCCTCGAAAGTGGTTTGCTGCGATAACGGCAGGGGTTATTGTCATCTATGCAGTAGCAACCGTTCCTTCCTATATAGGGGAAATACAGTCGGTAAATGATCAGGTAAACGCTCTCTTAAACTAGACAGGACTTGAGTTTTCGGTTGTGAATTCTTATAATATAAAGGTTAAGGATGTACGCTTAAACAAGGAGCGATAGAATGACAGCTAAAGATGTGCGCGTTAAGCTCGTTACAGAGATCCGCGATGCTGAACGTAAAGAAGAAATGACGCTATCGGAGCCTGGCCAATTTTTCTCGCGTGGAGAAACGGAAGTGCTTAAGTTTACAGAGACCCCGGAAGAAGGGGAACCGATTCATACGATGGTAACGGTAAAGCCGGGGCATGTGAGTATTAAGCGAACAGGCGGCGTAGATATGCGGCAGGTCTTTCAGAAAAAGTTAGAGACGGAAAATATTTATCACCATACATATGGTGATTTTCATATGAAAACTTTCACCGATCAGATCGAATACCGTTCAATGGCGGAGGGAGATCGTGGACGTTTATTTATTAGCTATCAAATGACGCTGAATCATGAAGTGACGCAGCGTCATCGGTTGACGTTACTTTTTGAGGAGGAAAGCGAATGAATATTGTAGAACAGACGGAACAAAAGCTTAAAGATGAAATCGTCCGTGCGGTTAAGGAAGCGGGATTAGCAGCCGACGAAGAAATGCCGGATGTTGTGCTGGAACAGCCGAAGGATAAGTCTCACGGTGATTATGCCACAAACATGGCGATGCAGCTGGCGCGTGTGGCGAAGAAGAATCCGCGTCAAATTGCGACAGAACTAGTGGAGCAGTTTGATCATTCGAAAGCATCGATTGAAAAGATTGAAATTGCGGGACCTGGCTTCATTAATTTTTATATGAACAACCAGTACTTAACTGACCTCGTGCCCTCTATTCTGGAGGCTGGAGAGGCTTACGGGCGTACAAATGTTGGTAACGGTCATAAAATTCAAGTAGAGTTCGTTTCCGCTAATCCAACAGGCACTCTTCACCTTGGACATGCCCGTGGAGCGGCCGTTGGCGATTCTCTATGTAATGTACTGGACGCGGCAGGCTACGATGTGTCACGTGAATATTACATCAACGATGCTGGAAACCAAATGGCCAATTTAGCTCTTTCTGTAGAAGCTCGATACATGCAGGCTCTTGGTGAAGAATGGAACATGCCTGAAGACGGTTATCACGGCAAGGATATTATCGAACTTGGCGAGAAGCTGGCTGAGGAGGATGGCGACAAGTGGGTCGACACTCCAGAAGAGGAGCGGCAGGAATTTTTCCGTTCATACGGCCTGAAGTTTGAATTAGATAAAATTAAACATGATTTAGAAGAGTTTCGAGTACCGTTTGATGAATGGTTTTCTGAAATATCGCTTTATGAAGGCGATCAAATCAAAGATGCCCTGCAAGTATTAAAGGATAAAAACTACGTCTATGCCAAAGACGATGCGACCTGGTTTGAAACGACTAAATTCGGTGACGATAAAGACCGCGTTTTAATTAAAAATGATGGAACCTATACGTATTTAACACCGGATATTGCTTATCACAAAAATAAGCTCGACCGTGGATTTGATACATTAATTAATATTTGGGGAGCCGATCATCATGGTTACATTCCTCGAATGAGAGCGGCTATCCAGGCCCTGGGTTACAGCAAAGACACGCTGGAAGTTGAAATTATTCAAATGGTGAATCTGTTTCAAGACGGCGAAAAAGTCAAGATGAGTAAACGAACAGGCAAAGCCGTAACGTTACGTGAACTTATGGAAGAGGTAGGAATAGATGCCATGCGCTATTTCTTCTCCATGCGTTCATGCGACTCTCACCTGGACTTTGACATGGATTTAGCCCGGTCGGAATCGAATGAAAACCCTGTCTACTATGTGCAATATGCCCACGCTCGTATCTGTACAATGGTGAGCCAGGCGGTAGAAAAAGGTTTAGCAGCCGGTCAATTTGAGGGAAGCCATCTGAGTTCTGAAAAAGAAGAAGACTTACTCAAACGCTTAGGCGAATTTCCGCAGATCGTATCAGATGCAGCTGAAAAACGCACACCGCACCGAGTGACACAGTACGCATTTGATTTAGCATCGAACTTACACAGCTTTTACAACGCTGAAAAAGTACTCGATCCAGACAATCAAGAACGTACCATAGCACGTGTAGCGTTAATGAAAGCCGTACGCACCACACTACAAAATGCCCTGCACCTCATCGGTGTCTCCGCCCCAGAGAAAATGTAGGTAGAAAAGCGTAAGCGGCCTGATAGACACGACACGCATAAGCAAGATGCCGAAGTGAAGCGAACTTTCTTCACGCAGGTAGATTGCTTATGACGCGAGTGTCTGGCCGCAGCAGCTGGACAGTAGAAAAGCGTAAGCGGCCTGATAGACACGACACGCATAAGCATTAAAGTCAAATGAATAAAACCATAACAAAAACCGCTTCAGCATAAAATAGTTGAAGCGGTTTTTTCTGTTCATCTAAAATAAGTAGTTGGGTATAGTAAAAATAAGGAGGAATGACCAATGAAAGAAGTGGGTTTAGCACTACTAGCGGGGTTCATTGTAGGTGCCATATTTGCCGTATTTAAACTCCCAATTCCTGCTCCGCCAGCATTAGCCGGAATTGCAGGAATTGTAGGCATTTATTTAGGATTTAAATTTATTGGGTGGGTATCACCAATGATAACTTCCATATTAAATTAAAGAAGCGGGCGGAAAAACTTTGCGATCTGTTCATTAATACGAATGGCAAGCGAACGTTTGGCGATCCATTCTTCATCCAGGATTCTTGCTTCTTTTACATCATTTAAATAAGCTTTTCGTAAGTCTTCTACAAATTCATCTTCATAAATATACATGTTGACTTCCTTATTCAAAAACATACTGCGGCGGTCGAAATTGGCTGTACCTAAGTACGCGAAGGTGCGATCCACCATCATTACTTTAGCATGGTAAAATCCCCCGTCGAAAAAGCTTACGTTGGCACCATGCCGGAATAATTCATACATAAACGGAAGTCCCGCTTCTTTCACGAGTGGATGGTCAGGCTTCATTGGAATCATTATGTGAATATTTACTCCGCGATCAATGGCTTCTTTTAAAGCTGCCATCAGCATTTCAGTAGGTATAAAATATGGTGTTCCTATGAGAATCTCAAGTTTGGCGTTTTGTATCATCTCGAAAAAATCGTCTTCGAGTTCGCCGCCATCTGTAGCGCGTATACGAACGGTATGTTCTTCTTCCCGGCTCCGAATGAATGGCTGGTCCATTTCTTTCGTAGCTAACCCCCAGTCATCGAGGAATGTTTTATGCAGGTCATTCACGACAGGTCCCGTCACGCGCAAATGGTAATCACGCCAATCTTGAAAATAAGAACTTTCACCTAAGTAGATCCTTCCTACATTATAACCGCCTACGTATCCGATTTTTCCATCGATGACAGCAATTTTCCGGTGGTTGCGGCGGTTTACTCTATAAAAAAAGTAGGGGAAACGCGGTGTCTCAGCAAATTGAAATTGAACACCGGCGTCTCTGAGTTCTTTACGAACCTTTTTGTTAATTTGGTAGCTTCCAAGCCGGTCTCCAAGCAATCGTACTTCGGCTCCTTCGTTTGCTTTCTTTTTTAAAGAATCCAGCAGTTTTCGTCCTGCTTTATCCACATTGATAACATAAAAAAATACATCCACATGATGTTTGGCGTTCGCGATATCCTGACATAAGTCTTCATACAATGGGGAACCGTTTTTGTATAATTGATAATTTCCCGTCGTAATTTCAAATGGAAGGAAACGCTGTTTTGCTAAATGGTCTTTTCTTCCTAATTTAAAATCAATGATGGTTAGAAATACGATAAGAACAATGGCTGTAACGATCGTTGGCAAAATCATTGGGGGCCTCCTTCCAAGTTTACTTAGTAAGTATTCCCTATTAAGGACATTATTGAACATGAAAAATTTCGGAAACTTGTTGACTGAATGCTCATTCATAATTTATAGTAAAGCTATAAGATTCAGAAAATTAGCAGTTTCTGGTCTAACAACGAAGAGGGGGAGAACATATGAATCCGTTGTTAATCGCCAATTGGATCCTATTTCTTGGGGTTACAGCTTACGGTTTATACTTATTTGTTCGTGTTGTGCGAACTCGTATCGCATACATTAAACTGGGTCGTAAATTCGAATTTGATGGTGAAATGAAAGACCGGCTCAATAAAGTATGGGTCAATGTATTCGGTCAAAAGAAACTTTTAAAAGATAAGAAGTCAGGTATTATTCACGTTATGTTTTTCTACGGTTTTATTCTTGTGCAATTTGGAGCAATTGATTTTATTTGGAAAGGACTGGCTCCGGATTCACATCTGCCGCTTGGGCCGTTCTATCCTGGGTTTACATTTTTTCAGGAGATTGTAACGCTTACTATTATTGTTGCCGTTATATGGGCATTTTATCGACGCTATGTGGAAAAACTTGTCCGACTTAAGCGTGGGTTTAAAGTGGGATTAGTCTTACTATTCATTGGCGGACTAATGGCATCTGTTCTTATAGGAAACGGGATGGGCATTATCTGGCATGGGCATGAGCCGACTTGGACAGAACCTGTTGCGAGTTCAATTGCAAGCGCTTTCGGATGGATGCCTCCTGCAGCAGCTGCTGCTGTATTCTTTATTATGTGGTGGATTCACACGTTAATTTTACTTACATTTCTTGTGTATGTCCCGCAATCTAAGCATGCACACTTAATTGCTGCACCAGTTAACACGTTTTTAAGCAGACAGGACCCTCCTGGAAAATTAAAAACAATCGATTTCGAAATTGATGAAGAAGCAGATGAAGAGGATGTATCATTTGGGGTTGGTAAAATAGAAGATTTCAACCAGCTGCAAATGATTGACTTTTATGCTTGTGTAGAATGCGGAAGGTGTACGAATGTATGTCCAGCCTCTGGTTCAGGAAAAATGCTGTCACCGATGGATTTGATCATTAAACTGCGTGATCACTTAACGGAAAAAGGAGCAGCTGTAACCGGCCAGGCGCCTTGGGTACCGGCTTATGCATTCTCGAATACAGAAGGAAATACGCTGGCTCAAATGGCACAAACGCACGGGTCGGAGGAAGCAGCGGCCAGCATGGATGCGGTCCATAATAAGAGCCTCATTGGTGATGTCATTACCGAAGAAGAGCTATGGGCATGTACCACATGCCGTAACTGTGAGGATGCTTGTCCCGTTATGAATGAACACGTGGACAAAATTGTAGACTTGCGCCGTTACCTTGTCCTGACAGAAGGAAAAATGGATCCAGATGGCCAGCGGGCCATTATGAATATCGAGCGTCAAGGTAATCCATGGGGCCTGTCTAAGAAAGATCGAGAAAACTGGCGCGATGGAGAAGAAGATGTTCACATTCCTACTGTGAAAGAGTTGAAGAAATCAGGCGAAGAGTTTGACTACTTGTTCTGGGTAAGTTCCATGGGATCGTATGATAACCGCAGTCAAAAAATTGCCATGGCGTTTGCGAAGCTGATGAACGCAGCAGGCATCAAGTTTGCGATTTTAGGAAATAAAGAACAGAACTCCGGCGATACCGCGCGCCGTATGGGAAATGAGTTTTTATTCCAGGAGCTTGCGGAGAAGAATATTAAAGAATTTGAGAAAAACGATGTGAAGAAGATCATTACGATTGATCCACACGCGTATAACATTTTCAAAAATGAATACCCTGATTTAGGTTTTGAAGCTGAAGTCTATCATCACACGGAAATGCTGGCAGAGTGGTTGAAGGATGGCCGTTTGAAGCCTGAGGCCGAAGTGAACGAAACGATTACGTATCACGACAGCTGTTACCTTGGCCGCTACAATGAAGTATATCAGCCGCCGCGTGATGTCCTTGAAATGATTCCAGGTGTTAAGGTAGTTGAGATGAAGCGCAATCGCTCGAATGGTATGTGTTGTGGTGCTGGCGGCGGCATGATGTGGATGGAAGAAAAATCAGGAAACCGGATGAACGTAGCACGTACGGAACAGGCATTAGAAGTAGAGCCTACGATGATCTCCAGCGGATGTCCATTCTGCTTAACGATGCTGTCTGATGGCACGAAAGCGAAAGAAGTAGAAGATGAAGTGAGCACAATGGATATTGCTGAAATTTTAGCGAAATCCATGTTTCCTGAAAAAGTAGAGAAAACAGCTTAATCAGCTTTTGCCGCGAAAATCTGAGATTTGCCGCGAAAAAAATTATTTAGCCGCGTTTTTAGCTAAATAGCCGCGAATTATACAATTTGCCCGCGAAAACCAAATAAGGATTAGAAAAAAATGGTGGAAAGTGTACAGAAATTTTTGTACACTTTCCTTATGAGAGTGAATTGAGCGAGCGTTCAATCGCCATAAAATGAAAGCGTTATCAAATATAAAGGAGGAACTATAAGATGCGTAAAACAGTTATTGTAGCAGGAGCGAGAACACCATTTGGAAAATTCGGCGGTGGCTTAGCGCCATTAACGGCAGCCCAGCTGGGCGGAATTGCAATTAAAGAAACGTTAAAAAGAGCTAACGTTCAAGCAGAAGATGTAAATGAGGTCATTATGGGGACAGTTTTACAAGGAGGGCAAGGCCAACTGCCATCCCGCCAGGCTTCACGTGAAGCAGGAATTCCGTGGGACGTGAAAACAGAAACGGTAAACAAAGTATGTGCGTCCGGCATGAGAAGTGTGACAATGGCCGATCAGTTTATCCGCCTTGGCGAAGAAGAAATTATCGTCGCGGGTGGAATGGAGAGCATGAGCAATGCGCCATATTTTATGCCGAAAGCCCGCTGGGGTTTGCGTATGGGTGATGCACCAGTCAAAGACATGATGGTGCATGACGGATTAACCTGTGCTTTTGAGGATGTGCATATGGGCAATTACGGAAACCGCACAGCATCTGAACTCGAATTAACGCGTGAAGCTCAGGATGAATGGTCTTATCAAAGTCACCAGAGAGCCAGCTCAGCGATTAATGAAGGAAAATTAGCAGAAGAGATTGTCCCTGTCGAAGTGCCGCAGCGTAAAGGGGACCCGGTTGTTATTGAAAACGATGAAGCCCCGCGCAGCAATACCACGGTCGAAGCTTTGGCGAAACTAAAACCTGTTTTTGATCCTCAAGGAACGATCACGGCCGGAAACGCGCCCGGGGTGAACGATGGAGCTGCAGCAATGCTGCTTATGTCAGATGAGAAAGCGTCTGAACTTGGGGTGAACTCGCTGGCAACGATTATTGCTCATGAAGAAATTGCTGTAGAAGCGCAGGATTTTCCGCAGACGCCGGGACTAGTCATTAACAAACTATTGAAAAAAACAGGAATCTCAATTGATGATGTCGACCTTTTTGAAGTGAATGAAGCTTTTGCAGCTGTTTCACTCGCAAGTGGAAAGATTGCTGGACTTGATACTGAAAAAGTAAACGTCAACGGAGGTGCGGTTGCATTAGGCCACCCCATAGGGGCAAGCGGTGCCCGTATTATCCTGACACTTGCTCATGAATTAAAACGCCGCGGCGGCGGGTTAGGCATTGCTTCGATCTGTTCAGGCGGAGGGCAGGGAGATGCTGTACTTATCGAAGTAGCAGGAGGTCACGAGTAATGATGATTAATCAAGTGATGGTGATCGGGGCCGGGCAGATGGGTGCTGGTATTGCGCAGGTTTTTGCTCAAGCCGGTCTCCGCGTTAAACTAAATGACTTAAACGATGACGCTTTACAAAAAGGTTTAGAAGGCATAAAAAAACGGCTTACAAAAGCTGTAGAAAAAGAAAAAATGACCGAAAATGAAAAAAAGCAGGCGCTTGAAAATTTAGAAGGAACGACGGACCTTCGCGCCGCTTCAGACTGTGATCTCATTATCGAAGCTGTCGTTGAAAAGATGGAAGTCAAAACGAAAGTCTTTCAAAACTTAGATGAGGCTGCGCCTGAGCATGCGATTTTAGCGTCGAACACGTCTTCTCTGCCAATTACGGAAATTGCAGCTGTAACGAAGCGTCCTTCACAAGTGATTGGCATGCACTTTATGAACCCGGTGCCGGTCATGAAGCTCGTTGAAATTATTCGTGCGCTGCAGACGAGCGATGAAACATACGAAGCGATTGAACAAATGACGGAGAAACTGAACAAAACGCCAGTGGAAGTAAATGATTTTCCTGGTTTCGTATCTAACCGGATCTTAATGCCGATGATTAATGAAGCAATTTATACCGTATATGAAGGCGTTTCTTCAGTAGAAGATGTCGATACCGTCATGAAGCTTGGAATGAATCATCCAATGGGGCCGCTTACGCTGGCCGACTTTATTGGATTAGATACGTGTTTATCGATCATGGAAGTTCTTCATGAAGGGTTTGGGGACAGTAAATACCGTCCGTGTCCGCTTCTGAGGCAGTACGTGAAAGCTGGCTGGCTCGGCAGGAAGTCCGGCCGTGGATTCTACAGCTACGAATAACAGGTGAGGGAGAGAAGCAAGATGAACCTACAGTTTACGGACGAACAAATCATGCTGCAAAAAATGGTTCGTGATTTTGCCGATAAAGAAGTGGCGCCTGCCATTGCGCAGATGGAGCGGGAGGACCGGTTTCCGGTTGAACTTGTACGACGGATGGGAGAACTCGGTTTAATGGGGATTCCTATACCGGAACAGTATGGCGGTGCGGAAATGGACTACACGTCCTATGTAATGGCGATCCACGAAATCTCAAAAGTCAGCGCAACGCTGGGCGTCATTTTATCTGTTCATACTTCCGTAGGAACGAACCCGATTCTTTACTTTGGAACGGAAGAACAAAAACAAAAATATATTCCAAAGCTGGCTTCTGGGGAATATTTAGGAGCTTTTGCGCTGACGGAACCGAGCGCAGGGTCGGATGCAGGTAGTCTAAAGACAAGAGCGGAGAAAAAGAACGATCACTATATAATAAATGGAGAAAAAATATTTATAACAAACGGAGGCGCTGCGGATACGTTTATCGTATTCGCCCGCACGAATCGCGATGAGAAACGCGGAAGGGGCGTCAGTGCTTTTATTATTGAAAAAGATACACCTGGATTTACGGTTGGAAAAGCTGAGAAGAAGATGGGCATGCACGGATCGAGCACGGTTTCGTTAAGCTTTGATCAGTGTCAGGTGCCGGCTTCACAGCTGCTCGGTACTGAAGGAGAAGGTTTTAGAATTGCTCTTGCTAATTTAAACACCGGCCGGATTGGGATCGCAGCTCAGTCCCTTGGAATCGCTGAGGCGGCTCTTGAACACGCAGTGGCTTATGCCAAAGAACGGGACCAGTTTGGAAAGCCGATTGCTCAGCATCAAGGCATTTCCTTTAAGCTCGCAGACATGGCAACTAACGTTGAGGCAGCAAAACTATTAGTCTATCAAGCGGCTTCTCTCCAGGGAGCCGGTAAGCCATGCGGAAAAGAAGCGTCAATGGCTAAGCTGTTCGCCTCTCAAGCGGCGATGGATGCCTCCATTGAAGCAGTTCAAGTTCATGGAGGCTATGGATATACGGAAGATTATGCCGTGGAACGATTGTTCCGCGATGCGAAAGTATGCCAAATCTATGAAGGCACAAGTGAAATTCAGCGAATAGTAATCAGCAATCATCTAACGAAGAACTAGGGGGAAGAAATTATGGATTTCTCATTAACAGAAGAACAGGTCATGCTGCGGAAAATGGTACGTGACTTTGCTAAAAATGAAGTCGAGCCGACCGCAGCTGAACGTGATGAAGAGGAACGTTTTGACCGTGACATTTTCGATAAAATGGCAGAGCTGGGGCTTACCGGCATCCCGTGGCCGGAAGAGTACGGAGGGATTGGTTCCGATTTCGTCAGCTACGTCATTGCCGTTGAGGAACTGTCACGAGTGTGTGCGTCAACGGGGGTAACATTATCCGCGCACATCTCGTTAGCCAGCTGGCCGATTTATAAATTCGGTACTGAGGAACAGAAAAAGACGTTCCTTGCGCAGCTAGCAAGCGGGGAAAAACTGGGCGCGTATGCTTTATCAGAGCCAGGGGCAGGAAGCGACGTTTCTTCCATGCGTACACAGGCAAAACGTGACGGAGATGACTACGTGCTAAACGGCAGTAAAGTATGGATTACAAATGGCGGTGTAGGCGATCTTTATGTTGTATTTGCGAAAACAGATCCAGATGCAGGAAACCGCGGAATCAGTGCTTTTATTGTTGAAAAGGGTACGCCAGGGTTTACTTTTGGTAAAAAAGAAAAGAAATTAGGCATTCGTTCTTCTCCAACCACGGAGCTTATTTTTGAAGACTGCCGCATACCAAAAGAGAATTTGCTCGGAGAAGAAGGGCAAGGGTTTAAAATCGCGATGATGACGCTTGACGGTGGTCGAAATGGGATTGCAGCTCAAGCCTTAGGCATTGCTCAAGGTGCACTCGATGAATCTGTAAACTATGCGAAAGAGCGTGAACAGTTTGGCAAACCAATCGCTCAGCATCAGGGGATTTCATTTAAACTGGCGGATATGGCTACTGAAATTGAAGCTGCCAGACTGTTAACCTACCAGGCTGCTTACTTAGAATCAGAAGGGAAACCGTACGCTAAAGCCTCCGCAATGGCGAAGCTCTATGCCGGGGATGCGGCGATGCGTATTACAGTGGAAGCCGTTCAAGTCCACGGCGGCTATGGCTATACGAAAGATTATCCAGTGGAGCGTTACATGCGTGATGCCAAAATCACTCAAATTTATGAAGGAACGAATGAAATCCAGCGTCTTGTTATAGGGCGGATGTTAACGAAATAAACGAGAGGAGGCCCGGTCATGCATTCATTAGCAGAAAAAATCCAGCAGCAAGACATGCGGGCCCTCGCTCGTGCCATTACTTTAATTGAAAATGATGATCCTGAAAAGCTGAACTTGATGAGCGATATTTTTTCTGTTCGGAAAAAAGC
Organism: Halobacillus sp. B23F22_1; assembly: GCF_043497005.1. Taxonomy (NCBI): domain Bacteria; kingdom Bacillati; phylum Bacillota; class Bacilli; order Caryophanales; family Bacillaceae; genus Halobacillus; species Halobacillus sp. B23F22_1. The sequence continues at coordinate 617,053 of NZ_JBIEKE010000001.1, forward strand.
TCATCATATTGGTATTACCGGTTCCCCCGGGGCTGGAAAAAGTTCGCTTATTAATCGGCTGCTCACTCACTTGCGCGCGCAGGATTTAACCGTAGCTGTAATCGCGGTGGATCCAACCAGTCCTTTTAGCGGAGGATCGCTGCTCGGTGACCGAACGAGAATGAACCAGCATTTTCTCGATCCCGGGATTTTTATTCGCAGCATGGCGACACGCGGCAGTTTAGGCGGGTTGGCTCGTGCGACAAAAGATGCGATACGGGTGTGTGATGCCTATGGATTCGATGTCGTGTTAGTGGAAACTGTGGGAGTCGGTCAGTCTGAGCTGGATATTATGAAGGTCGTGGATACAACAGGTCTTGTTCTTACACCGAACAGTGGAGATGTGCTGCAGATATTCAAAGCTGGAATTATGGAGATTGCTGATCTTTTTATTATTAATAAAGCCGACCTTCCAGGAGTCGTCCGCTTAAAGGCAACGCTGGAAGAATATATGATGATCGCCCAACCAAAAGGGTGGCACCCGCTCATCATCAAAACGATTTCTACCGAAAACGAGGGAATGGATGAGTTATGGAACGGCATGGAGCAGCATCAAGAATATTTATACGAAACGAAGCAGGGAGAAGAACGACGGTTAAAGCAGCTGGAGCTTGAAGTGTATGAATTAATTCGAGAAGAAATCTGGCGCGACGTACAAAGCACCATCGATTCTGATTACGAAAAGAAGGAGCAGCTGCGTAACCCAGAAGCCGATCCTTATCAACTGGCCAAGGACTGGTACGGAGAATGGAAGGGTGATTCCTAATGGAGAAAAACCAAGTACCTTCGACAATCAAAGATGAAGCTCTCGTAGAAAAAAGACGTCAGCAAATGGTGAAAGGCGCAGTTACGCTTTTTACAGAGAAAGGCTTTCATAAAACGACGACTCGAGAAATCGCGAAGGCTTCAGGATTCAGTATTGGAACGCTTTATGAATACATCCGAAAAAAAGAAGATGTCCTGTTTCTCGTCTGTGATTCAATTTATGAACGAGTAAAGGAGCGGATGGAAGCGTCCATAAATCAAGATGAAAAGAGCGTCGCGAATCTCATTCTTGCGATTCGTGCCTATTTTCATCTGATGAATGACATGCAGGGGGAAGTGCTCGTGATGTATCAGGAAGTAAAGTCATTGTCGAAAGATGCCCAGGATTACGTGCTGCAGAAGGAGCGCGATATGGTCGCCATGCTTGAAAAAGTGATTAAGAACAGCCTTCCATTTTCCATTGCCGAAGAGCAGGTGGCGCTGATTGCTAATAACATTTTCGTACAAGGACAAATGTGGGGCTTCAGGCGCTGGATCTTGCAGAGGACCTTTACATTAGAGACGTATACTGAAGAACAGATTAAGCTGCTGCTTCAAGGCTTGCAGGTAGAAGAAAAAGAATTAACTTAAAGGGGAGGACGTTGTATGGAAAAGCCAACGGTCTATCAGTCAAAGCACCCGATTCGCTTTGTGACGGCATCAAGCTTATTTGACGGACACGATGCTTCAATTAATATTATGCGCCGCATCCTTCAATTTACAGGAGCAGAAGTGATCCACCTTGGACACAATCGCTCAGTAGAAGAGGTCGTGAACGCAGCTATTCAGGAAGATGTACAGGGAATCGCCATTTCATCCTATCAAGGCGGTCATGTTGAATATTTTAAATACATGGTGGACCTGCTTCGTGAAAAAGGAGCAGGGCACATCCGCGTCTATGGAGGAGGAGGCGGTGTTATCATCCCGCGTGAAATTAAAGAACTTCACGATTACGGGGTAGCTCGTGTCTTTTCTCCAGAGGATGGACGTGAACACGGATTGCAAGGCATGATCAACGTAATGATGGAAGAATGTGATTTTCTTCCGCCGTTAAACAATATAGAAGAAGCGGTTTCGGATTTAACAAAAGGCGATCATCAATCAATTGCCCGGTTCATTACGTATGTCGAGAATACGCCGAAGGAAGAGCGGGAAGCTGTCGCCACTTTTGAAAGCGTTGTCGAACAATCGGTTGAAAAGAAAATTCCAGTACTCGGTATTACAGGAACAGGCGGGGCTGGTAAAAGCTCGCTGACGGATGAGCTGATTCGCCGGTTTGTGAACGAACTTCCTGAGAAGAAAATAGGAATTCTGTCGGTCGATCCCACGAAAAAGAAAACAGGCGGGGCTCTGCTTGGCGATCGTATTCGGATGAATGCGATTTTTAACCCTCGCGTCTACATGCGTTCATTAGCCACAAGGGAAGCCCGCTCGGAGTTGTCCTCAGCTGTAGAAGAATCGATTCAAGTGATGAAAGCAGCGGGAATGGACTTTATTATCATAGAAACGAGCGGAATTGGCCAGGGTGACGCTGCAATTACGGACATCACTGACCTTTCTATGTACGTGATGACAGCTGAATTTGGAGCACCATCTCAGCTTGAGAAGATCGATATGATTGATTTTGCTGACTTTATTGTGATTAATAAATTTGAACAAAAAGGGTCGGAGGATGCGTTAAATCAAGTACGTAAACAGTATGAGCGCAGTCATATGCTGTTTCATGAAGATGCGTCCAAATTTCCTGTGTACGGAACGATTGCCAGTCAGTTTAACGATCCGGGCACGAACACCCTGTTTGCCGGCATCGTTGATAAGCTGAATGACGACTATAACTGGCAGGATGGAACGACCCTTGAGCGCGTGGATAAAGTGGAGAAACAAAATGTCATCATTCCTAATGAACGCAAACAATATTTGCGTGATATTTCGTTAGCTGTGCGCGACTATCATAAGCATGCGGATGATCAAGCCGAGCAGGCGCGTAAACTGTATCAATTAAAAGGTACGGTAGCGCTGCTTGACGATGAGCAGCAAAAAGAAAGTATTCAGCGGTTAATCGAAGACTATGAAGAGAAGCTGGATCGTGAAGCGACGACTCTTTTAAACGACTGGGACGATCTGCACGAGCGTTACAGCGGCGATACGTACACGTTTAAAGTACGGGAAAAAGATATTACGATGGACATTACGACAGAAAGTATCTCTGGACTTAAAATTCCCAAGGTTGCGCTTCCGAACTATCACGACTGGGGAGATCGTTTATTGTGGCTGATGCAGGAAAACGTTCCCGGAGCTTTTCCATTTACGACAGGTGTTTTTCCATTCAAACGAAAGGGAGAGGATCCGAAGCGTCAGTTTGCTGGCGAAGGAACGCCTGAACGCACGAACCGTCGATTCCACTATTTGTCTGAAGGTGATGACGCCAAACGTTTAAGTACGGCTTTTGACTCGGTAACGCTTTATGGTGAAGATCCTGATGAACGACCGGATATTTACGGAAAAGTCGGTGAAAGCGGCGTAAACATTTGTACACTGAAAGATATGAAAAAACTGTATTCAGGCTTCGATCTCGTGGACCCGACCACGTCCGTTTCCATGACGATTAACGGGCCGGCTCCCATTATTTTAGCCATGTTTTTCAATACAGCGATCGACCAGCAGTTAAACAAATTTAAAGATGACAATGGTCGTGAACCAAATGAAGAAGAAGCGGTTCAAATTAAAGAAGACACCATTAAAGTAGTCCGGGGAACGGTGCAGGCGGATATTTTAAAAGAAGATCAGGGACAGAATACGTGTATTTTCTCCACTGAATTTGCTTTGCGCATGATGGGGGATATTCAGCAGTATTTTATCGATCATGAAGTGCGTAACTATTATTCCGTTTCGATTTCCGGCTACCACATTGCCGAAGCCGGTGCGAATCCGATCACCCAGCTGGCCTTCACGCTTGCAAATGGCTTTACGTATGTGGAATATTATTTAAGCCGCGGAATGGACATTAATAAGTTCGCGCCAAACTTGTCCTTTTTCTTCTCCAATGGGCTGGATCCGGAGTATACTGTGCTTGGACGCGTAGCACGCCGTATTTGGGCCATCGTTATGAAAGATAAATACGGAGCGAATGAGCGAAGCCAGAAGCTGAAATACCACATTCAGACATCAGGGCGTTCTCTGCATGCCCAGGAAATTGATTTTAATGACATTCGTACGACACTACAGGCCCTTATCGCGATTCAGGATAATTGTAATTCCCTTCATACCAATTCTTACGATGAGGCGATCACTACGCCGACGCAGGAGTCGGTGCGACGTGCGATGGCGATTCAGATGATCATTAGTAAAGAATTCGGATTAACGAAAAACGAGAACTCTTTGCAAGGGTCCTATATTATTCGTGAGCTGACAGATCTTGTGGAAGAAGCTGTCCTGCAGGAATTCGAACGTATCAACGATCGCGGCGGCGTATTAGGCGCGATGGAGCGCCAGTACCAGCGCGGAAAAATCCAAGAGGAATCTTTATATTACGAAGGTAAGAAGCATTCAGGAGAACTGCCGATTATCGGAGTCAATACGTACTTGAATCCAAACCCGCCATCGGAAGAGGAAATCGACTCTATGGAGCTTGCCCGCGCTTCTAAAGAAGAGAAAGAGCACCAAATCACAGAGCTGCGCAGTTTCCAGCGAACGAATGAAACAGAGGCCGACGCTGCTCTGAAACGACTGCAGCAAGTCGCTAGCGGCGGAGGAAATATTTTTGCTGAATTAATGGAAACGGTAAAAGTCGCCAGCCTCGGCCAAATTACGAATGCGTTGTATGAAGTAGGCGGTCAATACCGCCGCAATATGTAAGCTTTGCCACGCTTTACTTTATGGGCAGCGTCAGCTTATAGAGATGATCATATGGTAGTTTCCTTCATTTTTGTCTGAAGAAAAGGAACAGGAAAAAGCGCCGCTTTCCGCGGGGCAAGACGGAAAGTCTCCTCGGTCTGCGACCTCCGGGGCCACTCCTGTCTGCTCGTCCCGCAGGAGTCGGCACTTTTTCCGTTCCTTTTACCAAATAGACTTTTGTGAACTAAGGTAGAATGGATGCCCTCCTATAAACCCTCTTTCTTATAAGGGCACAGCTTTAGTAAGTGTTTTTAGTGATCAATTATCGTTAAAGGGTTTTAGGAAACGGCGAGACTTTTATGGGAAATACGAATAAGGTGTGACCCCGGAAGGCGTAAGCCTGAGGAGGCACACCAATCGCCTATGAAAAGGGAGTCGTTTCCTAAAACCCTTTATTCTACCTAATAAACCTGTTACTTCTTCTGTTACAAAGGAGGGAGGACCTTTCCACTCCTGGCGGAAAGAAAAAAGCTTGGGAATTCACTTCCTTTCCAAAGATAGAGCGAAATAGATGTAAAAAACGAGCCTCCAAAGGAAGCTCGTTTTTTCTATTAATGCCCGCCGCCGACGGAATCATCATCGTGTGCTTGATTAATATCTACCATATACGGTTGTTTCTGCCCGTACCACTCATAAGTGACTTCGTAATCTTCATCTTCTTCAAGAACCATCCATAGGCTCTCGTCTTCAACGACAATCTCTTCGCCGTCGATCGTCACATAGTACCCGTTATCATCGTGGCTTTTCTCTTCAAGTGTCGCCTCGGTTAAATGTTCTTCATAAATATAACCAAAACTCATGTAAAGCCAAATACAAACAGCAATGATTAGAATGATGGTAGCAATCCAATTAAAAGGGTGTGCTTTATTAAGCATGATTTGACTCTCCTTTATGCGCATCCTTGCTATTATTTTACGCTAAAATTGTACCACCACCAAATAAGATCGTCTATTCCATATAGAAAGATTGATTTTTGTTAAAGCTAACCATATAATGAGGGGTATGATTATATGTCATTCGTATGCCTGTACGCTTGCATTTGAATGATTAAAGGAGTGCTAGGATCGTGACGATTAAAGAATTAAGCAAAGAGCAGATTGAAGAAATTTCCATGATTAGACTGGCTACGATCATTTTAGAGGATGAAAGAGAAGCGAAAGACTTTAATGATATTTTTGAACAAATCGCTAATCTTAAAAACTTCAGTGAATCTCAGAAGGAACAATATATTGCGCAATTCTATACGGATTTAAACCTGGATGGCAGTTTTATGACCATAGGTACAAACCGCTGGGGATTAAAAAACTGGTACCCAGTTGAACAACTGGAAGAAGAAATCGCCGCTCTGCCGCAGAAGCGTAAGAAGAAAAAGAAAAAGAAGAAGCCTTCCAAACTGCTTGAGGACGAGGTTGGTGTAGAAGGTTACGATGATGAAGAAGAAAGCGAACTGGATGAGATTGAATTGACAGATGAAGATCTTGATCTTGACGACGATAGTGCTTTTGAAGGTGACTATGATGAAGATGATCTCGACGAAGAGGAAGAAGAGGTCGTTCAAAATGATGTCAGCTTCATTGGTGATGAAGACGAGGAAGATGAATCCTAAGGTTGACTTTCAAATGCCGAATGAGTATTATTTTATTTGGGCTCTTTAATTTTTTGAACGTTAATAACGCTCCCCTTTCGTGGGGAGCGTTTTTTGTTTTTCTCTGACACATACTATAGGTATGTCTTTTTCAATAGATCGAAAAGCCAACCAAATGAAATCAATAGAAAGAGGGATACTCCATGGCAACTAAATATATTTTCGTAACAGGCGGCGTAGTCTCGTCTTTAGGAAAAGGGATCACAGCAGCATCGCTGGGTCGCTTGCTAAAAAACCGAGGTCTTAAAGTAACGATTCAAAAGTTCGACCCATACATTAACGTCGACCCAGGGACGATGAGTCCCTATCAACACGGTGAAGTTTTCGTAACGGATGATGGGGCGGAAACGGACTTGGATTTAGGTCACTACGAGCGTTTTATTGATATTAATTTAAATAAATTCAGTAACGTGACAACAGGGAAAGTCTATTCCAATGTGATTAAGAAAGAACGCCGCGGGGACTACCTTGGCGGCACGGTTCAAGTTATTCCTCATATTACCAATGAAATCAAAGACCGCGTATTCCGTGCAGGGCATGAGACGAATGCGGATGTGGTGATCACTGAAATTGGCGGCACAGTGGGGGATATTGAATCCTTGCCATTCCTGGAAGCCATCCGCCAAATTAAGAGCGACATCGGACGTGAGCACGTAATGTATTTACACTGTACACTTGTGCCTTATTTAAAAGCTGCAGGGGAAATGAAGACAAAACCTACACAGCACAGTGTAAAAGAGCTTCGTTCATTAGGGATTCAGCCTGATGTTATCGTTCTGCGTACTGAGATGGAAATTTCCGAAGATATGAAAGAGAAAATAGCCCTTTTCTGCGATATTAATAAAGGAGCTGTTATTGAAGCGGGAGACGCAGATACGTTGTATGATGTGCCGCTTACGCTGCAGCAGCAAAAGCTTGATGAATTGACGTGTAACCATTTTGGCATGGAAACCGAGCCTGCGGATATGACCGAGTGGAACAAGCTCGTCAATCGCGTAAAAAACTTACAAGATAAAGCAACCATCGGCCTTGTTGGTAAATACGTGGAACTGCCGGACGCCTATATATCCGTTGTAGAAGCATTGAAGCATGCGGGCTACAGCTATGATGCCGATGTTCAAATTAAATGGGTGAATTCTGAAGAAGTCACGGCTGAAAACGTTGCAGAGCATTTATCAGATGTGGATGGCATCCTTGTTCCTGGAGGATTTGGAGATCGTGCGATTGAAGGGAAAATTCAAGCGATACGTTACGCCCGTGAACAAAAAGTACCTTTCCTTGGTATTTGTCTAGGGATGCAGTTGGCAACGGTAGAGTTTGCTCGTCATGAACTCGGGCTTACAGGTGCCCACTCAGCCGAGATTAACCCAGCTACACCTCACCCGATCATTGATCTGCTTCCAGAACAAAAAGATGTTTCTGACCTTGGTGGAACGCTGCGCCTTGGGATTTACCCTTCTCGCTTGAAGCACGGAACAAAAGCAATGGAAGCATACGGAGAGGAAGTCGTGTACGAACGCCATCGCCACCGTTTTGAGTTTAACAACCATTACCGTGAACAAATGGAAGAAAACGGATTTATTTTCTCCGGCACGAGCCCGGATGGACGACTGGTAGAGATCATCGAAGTCGAAGATCACCCATGGTTTGTTGCCAGCCAATTCCACCCAGAATTTAAATCTCGTCCAGAACGTCCACAGCAGCTGTTCCATGGCTTTATCGGAGCTGTAATGAATACGAAGTAATCAAAGACTGTCTTGGGAGTTCTTCCGTTTCAGGTAAGAACTTTTAAGGCAGTTTTTGTATTTCATAAAAATAAAATGAAATGAATATTTATACTTAATTCGAGGGATTACCTCAAAATGTTACAAAATAATATTTTCTCGAATTTTGGAAGGAAAGCAAAGAATAACCAAGTTTTTAGGAGTATTTACTACTTGATCGATGAGGATTATTTTTAATCCTATCACTTTTTTTCAAAAAATGAAGGATTACGGCAGGAGTATGTAGAAATATAGCCTAAAAGCCTTAATGAGTATAGGAGATGCATGTTTCTGTGGAAAGGTAGTGAAAAAAAGATGGGAAACAAAGTGCTCGTAGTAGACGATCAACCAGGCATACGCCTGTTGCTTGAGGAATTGCTGAAAGGCGACGGCTATGAAATCATCACAGCAAAAACAGGAAAGCAAGCATGTGAACAAGTTATTGAACATCATCCAGATCTTATCTTAATGGATTATAAACTACCGTTGATGAGCGGCGGAGAAGTGCTCCAGTATTTGCATGATCAAAACCTTCATCAGCCTGTGTTAATAATGACAGGGCTCTCCCCGGCTTCAATAGAAGAAGATACGGATTATTTCTTTGTAAAAGAGATAATATCAAAACCATTTGATATCCATATGATGCGTGATTTAGTAGCAAAATCCATTTCTAAAGAGAAACTATAATCTTTTTTTGGCATGTAAGCGTTATCTATTTTGATTGCTGTTGCACCTTCTTTAGGGTATTGGTATTCTAATACTGTACATCAGCTTACATGACATATTTTTGTTAAAAACGTACAATGATATGTTGGTAATAGATAAGATACATTTTTAAAGGAGGATCTTTCATGCCGTTAGTTTCAATGAAAGAAATGCTAGAAAAAGCTAAGGAAGAACGCTACGGAGTAGGACAGTTTAACCTAAACAACTTAGAGTACGCTCAAGCGATTCTTCAGGCTGCTGAAGAAGAACAATCGCCAGTTATCCTTGGGGTATCTGAAGGTGCTGGACGTTATATGGGAGGATTTAACGTAGTCGTAGCCATGGTTAAATCTCTTATGGAGTCCTACGGTACGACTGTTCCTGTAGCGATTCACTTAGATCACGGTTCCAGCTTCCAGAAGTGTGCGGAAGCAATTCATGCTGGATTCACTTCTGTAATGATCGACGCATCCCACGATCCTCTAGAAGAGAACATTGCTGTAACTAAAAAAGTGGTAGAACTTGCACACATCCACGGAGTTTCTGTTGAAGCAGAACTTGGACGTGTAGGCGGGCAGGAAGATGACCTGATCGTTGATGATGCAGAAGCAGCATACGCAATTCCATCTGAGTGTAAGCAGCTCGTTGACGAAACAAATGTTGACGTATTTGCCCCGGCACTAGGTTCTGTACACGGCCCTTACAAAGGGGAGCCGAATCTAGGATTCGACCGCATGGAAGAAATTATGGGAATTGTGGACAAGCCGCTTGTTCTTCATGGTGGAACAGGAATCCCTACAGCTGATATTAAGAAAGCTATTTCTTTCGGTACAGCAAAAATAAACGTAAACACAGAAAACCAAATTTCTCAAGGTAAAGCTGTACGTCAAGTACTGGCTGAACAGCCTGAGCAATATGATCCACGTAAATATCTTGGACCTGGCCGCGACGCGATCAAGGAAACAGTTATTGGAAAAATGCGTGAATTTGGTTCTTCTCAAAAAGCATAAGGATCGAAAAGGAAGCCGTTACGATGTAGCGGTTTCCTTTTCCACATGTATGAAAACGCCATCATTCGACAAAATCTAATTCAGGGAGAGGGTTAAATATGAAATTTTTCATTGATTCAGCCAATATTTCAGAGATAAAAGAAGCGAATGCACTCGGTCTTCTGGACGGAGTAACAACGAACCCAAGTTTAGTAGCTAAGGAAGGAGTATCTTTTCACGATCGACTGCGTGAAATTACAAGTGAAGTAACGGAAGGGTCGGTAAGTGCGGAAGTGATTTCACTGGACGCAGAAGGAATGCTTCAGGAAGCAAAAGAGCTCGCGGCGATCGCTCCAAACATTACGATTAAAGTGCCGATGACACTGGAAGGTTTAAAAGCTGTTAAAGCATTAAGCGATTTAAATATTAAAACAAACGTAACGCTGATTTTCACAGCTAACCAGGCCCTTCTTGCAGCACGTGCCGGTGCCTCTTACGTCTCTCCATTCTTAGGTCGTTTGGACGATATTGGCCAAAACGGGGTGGAGCTAATTGCTCAAATTGCAGAGATATTCGACCGCCACGGGATTGAATCTGAGATCATTGCAGCATCAATCCGACACCCTATGCACCTTACAGAATCCGCATTAAATGGAGCCCATATCGCCACTGTTCCATTCAAGCTATTTGAACAAATTGTTAAGCATCCGCTCACTGATCAGGGTATTGAAAAATTCTTAAATGACTGGAATAATCAAAAGTAACGAGTCAATTGGAAAAACATGCATACACTAAGGTCAGAATCTTTACCTTAAAGTGAGGAGTTACTCATGAAAAAACTTTTAGTAGAAGGTGGAACTCGCTTGCGCGGCCAGGTCCGCGTAAGTGGAGCAAAGAACAGTGCTGTAGCTTTACTTCCTGCAGCGATTTTGGCGAATTCAAAAGTAACCATTGAAGGGCTTCCTAATATTTCTGATGTTCATACCTTATCAGATTTATTGGAAGAAATAGGCGGTACCGTGCGTAAAGATGGACAAACTTTAGAAATTGATCCATCAGAAATGATCTCGATGCCGCTTCCGAATGGCCGGGTGAAGAAGTTAAGAGCTTCCTATTACTTTATGGGAGCCATGCTTGGACGCTTTAAAAAGGCCGTAATTGGTCTGCCGGGCGGTTGTCACTTAGGCCCAAGACCCATTGATCAGCATATTAAAGGCTTTGAAGCATTAGGTGCTGAAGTAACAAACGAGCAAGGTGCGATCTATTTAAGAGCCAATGAGCTTCGTGGAGCTCGCATTTATTTAGACGTGGTCAGTGTGGGAGCTACCATTAACATCATGCTGGCTGCTGTAAAAGCCAAAGGCAAAACAGTGATTGAAAATGCTGCGAAAGAGCCGGAGATCATTGACGTGGCTACGTTGCTGGCTAGTATGGGTGCTAAGATCAAGGGTGCCGGTACAGACGTCATCCGTATCGAAGGTGTAGAAGAATTAAACGGCTGCCTGCATACGATCATTCCAGACCGTATTGAAGCAGGAACATACACCATTATGGCTGCAGCTCAAGGCGAAGAGATGATTATTGATAATGTTATTCCTCAACACCTTGAATCCTTATTGGCGAAGCTTAGAGAAATGGGCGTCACGATTGAAGAAAATGATGACCAGCTCTATGTCAAACCAGGAAAAGCCTTAAAGAGCGTCGATATTAAAACGCTCGTCTACCCAGGGTTCCCAACGGACCTGCAGCAGCCGTTTACAACGCTTCTGACAAAGGCAGGCGGCACAGGAGTCGTAACCGACACCATTTATCAAGCCCGCTTTAAACACATTGATGAATTACGGCGAATGAACGCTTCGATTAAAGTTGAAGGAGGATCGGCGATCGTTGCCGGACCATCTCAGCTGGAAGGAGCTAAAGTGAAAGCTTCTGACTTACGAGCTGGCGCTGCACTTGTCATTGCTGGTTTGATGGCAAAAGGGATCACTGAAATCACAGGTGTCGACCATATCGAAAGAGGATATGAAAACATCACGAACAAGCTAATCGAACTCGGCGCCAACATCTGGTATGAGGAAATGTCTGAAGAAGAAGTTGAACAATTCCAAAACTCTTAATTTTATATACTGTGGTATTAGCACAGAATGTAGTGAGAGCACTTCGGTACCAGATACACAAAACCAAATAAGGCTCAATGAATCTTATGAGACGATTGTGTACCTGGTACCGTTACAGCAACAGCGGAAATAGAGGAAAAGCAGCAATAGCACAGCATATCGTGAGAGCATAACGGTATCAGCAATGAATGTAGTGAGAGCATTCGGTACCAGGTACACAAATCCAATTAAGCATCAATGCATCATATGAGGCGATTGTGTACCTGGTACCGCTCTGCTATACCGTCATGATACCGCCACATAAATTACTCCTGAATTCACCTGCCTGATAAAATTCTTGAATCCTTATCCTAACAAGTTGTACAATGTATATTGTTTCTTAAAAGATAAATAAATCGTAACCTCTGCAGACTTCATTTACCTTCCAACCCATCTTCACGTATTCATCCAAACATAAGATTGTCAACAGGATCGATGATTGAAGGCACGCTCGGGTATACAATATCTACAGGTCAAAAATAAATTAAAGTGGTGATTATGTGTCAGAAGTAACAATTTCAAGTTTAGAAACGATGACCTTGAAAAAACTCTACTCTTTAGCTAAGCAATTCAAAGTTTCCTATTATGCGAAGCTAACAAAACGAGAGTTGATTTTCGCAATTTTAAAAGCGCAGGCAGAGAAGGATGGCTTCTTATTTATGGACGGGATCCTAGAGATTATTCCGTCAGAAGGATTTGGGTTCTTACGCCCAATTAACTATTCACCAAGTGCCGAAGATATTTATATTTCAGCTTCTCAAATTCGTAGATTTGATTTAAGAAACGGCGACAAAGTTTCCGGGAAAGTTCGCCCTCCTAAGGAAAACGAACGCTATTACGGTTTGCTTCACGTGGATGCTGTAAACGGGGAAAATCCGGAAACAGCAAAGGAACGTGTTCACTTTCCAGCTTTAACTCCTCTTTATCCCGATCGTAAAATGACGCTGGAGACAGAAAGCAAAAAGCTTTCTACGCGGATTATGGATATCATGGCGCCAGTTGGTTACGGGCAGCGTGGCTTAATCGTCGCTCCACCTAAAGCAGGAAAGACGATGCTTTTAAAACAAATGGCGAACAGCATAACCACCAATCATCCAGAGGCAAAATTAATTATTTTACTTGTCGATGAACGTCCAGAGGAAGTAACAGACATCGAACGATCTGTTGCGCCGGATGTAGATGTGGTCAGTTCAACATTTGACGAGGTGCCAGAGAACCATATTAAAGTAGCAGAGCTCGTTCTGGAACGAGCGATGCGCCTGGTTGAACATAAGCGTGACGTTATCGTGTTAATGGACAGCATTACCCGTCTTGCCAGAGCTTACAACTTAGTAATCCCGCCAAGTGGGCGTACACTTTCTGGCGGTATTGATCCAGCAGCCTTTCACCGCCCCAAACGTTTCTTCGGTGCAGCGCGTAATATTGAAGAAGGCGGGAGCTTAACGATTTTAGCGACGGCGCTCGTTGATACGGGTTCACGCATGGACGATGTTATTTATGAAGAATTTAAAGGAACAGGTAACATGGAGCTCCATCTGGACCGCAGCTTAGCGGAACGCCGCATCTTCCCGGCGATCGATATCGTTCGTTCCGGAACACGAAAAGAAGAACTGCTTCTTCCGAAAGCCGAACTGGATAAAGTGTGGGCCATCCGCAAAACGATGTCTGACGCCCATGATTTCTCCGATCGTTTCTTACGCAGACTGCGTGCTTCGAAGACCAATGAAGAATTTTTCGAGCTTATGGATCAGGATATGCAAGGGAAGCAGGGCAAGCCAGCAAAAGCAGGAGCTAGAAAATAATAATGCAATTAGGCTGTTGCATTGACAATCTAGTGCTGATATAATCTTTCTATGTGAGTTTTAGTAAAAGGTGTAACGACTAACCTTCGAAGGCTCTTACAATAACTCTGTTTCAAAAGGATTCAGGGCAAAAAGGAGTGGAAGAACATGAAAGAGGGAATTCATCCAGAATACCGTAAAGTGGTATTTCTAGACACAAGTTCTGATTTCAAGTTTATAAGCGGATCTACACAATCATCTGACGAAACGATCGAGTGGGAAGATGGCAACACATACCCATTGATCCGTGTTGAAATTAGTTCAGAGTCTCATCCGTTCTACACAGGCAAACAGAAAGCTGACAAAGCTGGCGGCCGTGTTGATCGCTTTAAGAAAAAATATAACCTTTCATAATAATGAATGGACACCTTCTAAGGTGAACATTGATAATTTTGAGCAAAAACAGGCAAATATCAAACCGTTTGCCTGTTTTTTGTTAGTAAAAAGAAAAGTGGAAAGGGGCGGTTTAGGCCTGACACGCGTAAGCAAAACCATGCAGTGGCTGTCTATGCCACGTAATGGGATTGCTTACGACGCGAAGACCTGCCCCTTGCAGCTGGACAGTAAGAAAAGCGCAGGCGAGTGTTCAGGAGCGTACGCATAAGCAAACCGGCGAAGTGAAGTGTTCTTTCTTCACGTAGCCGGGTTGCTTATGTCACTAGGTCCTGCGAGACGGAGCTGGACAGTAAGAAAAGCGGAAGCGGCCTGGGAGACACGACACGCATAAGCAAGCTGCCGCAATCGGGTGTTCTTTGCCGATGGAGGGAGATTACTTATGGCGCGAGTGTCTGGCCGCTGGAGAATACTAAATAAGTGAATGGTTAGGAAACCTTCGCTTCGGCAATAAATAAAACAGAATGAATTTTAAAAGCTGTCCTGAGGCGATCAGCTGTAACGTTCGCCAAAGGGAGAGCTTTTTTAATGACGTGTAAGTAGGAGAAGGGAGCGGCAGTGAACGTGTATGTAATGAAGCAAAGTGGTTGGGTTGAAGTCATCTGTGGAAGTATGTTCAGTGGGAAATCGGAGGAACTCATTCGTCGTGTACGTAGAGCTACATATGGAAATTTGTCCGTTCGCGTATTTAAACCGGCAATTGACAATCGTTATAAGGAAGATTCCATTGTCTCTCATAACGGAACTTCTGTACTGGCTCGTCCAGTTAGTGAATCCCTCGCGATTCTTCCGGAAGTTGGCGATGATGTGGATATTGTAGGGATTGATGAAGTACAGTTTTTTGATGACAATATTGTAGAAGTCGTCGAATGTTTGGCGGATCGAGGAATCCGCGTTATTGTCGCCGGACTTGACACTGATTTTCGTGGAGAGCCATTCGGGAAAGTTCCGGAGCTCATGGCGTTAAGCGAAAGTGTTACGAAACTGAATGCAATTTGTCCCGTCTGTGGTTCACCTGCCAGTCGAACGCAGCGTTTGATCAATGGAGAGCCTGCATCCTATAATGATCCGATTATTTTAGTAGGTGCTTCTGAATCGTACGAGCCGCGCTGCCGTCACCATCACGAAGTTCCTAATAAACCCAGGCAAGAGCAAGTGAAGGCTCATGCTGAAAGCTATAAATAGATCTCAAAAACCCGTTTGCTTATTAAAGTGAAGCGGGTTTTTACTATAGTAATTTAATTTCTAATAATGGGGGAGATTAAACGGCAGCGTCGTGCTTCCAATGTGCTCGTCTCTGTTTTTGAAGCCCAGAAAAAGGAATTTATATAGTATAATCAATAAAAAAGGGGAATACTCATGACCTCATCGAACGAACGATTAAAAGAGGCGCGACTGTTGAAAGAGTGTTCTGATGCTTATGTTTATGCTGTAGAAGTAAACGATAAAACAGAGAACAGCTGGGCCATTGATTCGTCGATTGAACTTTGCACCCAGTGTGCGCAGGAAAGCCTTGAAATTAGAAATAACAGTAAGATTTACGATTTATGTTTAGAGTATGTCCGTTTATGTGAAAATATAAGAAATACACAATTCGGTCGATGGAGGAATCAACATGCAGACGAAGAACGCGAATTCAAATCAGTCAAAGGGATGTCGAAATGAATATGACGCTCTGAAGAAGGTGCTGGTTAGTAAACCTGAACATATGAAGATCACTGAAATTATTAATGAAACACAGAAGCATTTCGCCAACGAAAATATAGATATTGATTTAGCGGTGAAACAACATACACATTTTGTAAAAGTCCTTCAAAGCCACAATATTCAAGTCGACTACTTACCAACAAGCCCTCAGCTTAATGAACAAGTTTTCACGAGAGATATAGGGTTCTGTATAGGAGATCAAATGTTTGTTTCCTCTCTTGCCAGTGATGTTCGCCAGGAAGAGGTTAAGCCGCTGCTTGATTTTCTGGAAAGAGAAGACGTCACGTTCACGAGACTTTTTGGCCCTTCGATTGAAGGCGGAGACGTTATTATTAATCATGGCACCATTTATGTCGGAATAAGTGATCGGACGAGTATGGCAGCCGTTGAACATTTGCAAAAAGCGCTTCCTGAATATGAAGTCATCCCATTAAAACTGCGTGACGATATTCTGCATTTAGATTGTGCGTTCAACATTGTTAATGAGCATACGGCTCTCATACACTCACCTGCTTTTGAGCAGCAGGATGTTCAGTTGTTAAAGGAGACTTTTCACTGCATTGAAGTTGATGAAAAAGAGCAGTTTCAAATGGGGACCAACGTTTTATCTATTGGAGAGCAGCTGGTAATCAGCCTTCCACAAAATCCAAACGTCAATCAACAGCTTAAGGATGCTGGTTTTATTGTCGTGGAAGTGGATTTATCAGAAATTATAAAATCTGGCGGTTCCTTTCGCTGCTGTACACTGCCGATCGCACGAAAATCATAAAGATCTAAAGCATAATCATCCTCTTCTCGGTCAAACTAGAAAAAAAGAGAAGAGGTGAATTTATGTTTCGATGGGCAGCTATTCTTTTTCTTCTTTTCATCGTAGGATGCGGACAAAATCTGGAGGAATCTCAAGGTCACACGAACCGTCAGGATATTATGAATATGGGATTAGAAGATGATCCGTCTACGACCCCGACGAATCCGCGTTCGATTGAGCGCGTTGGTGATACGTGGGGCGAGAAAGAAATTCGTGATCAAATGCGTGAAGCCGCTCTTACCATTGAAGGTGTGAATGTGGAGCGTATTATTTTAGAACAAGACAATGCGTGGGTAACAGTGAGAGTAGAGGAACAATTAACAAAAGAAGAACATGAGCAATGGAGCGAGAAAGTCGCTGAAAAAATAAGTAATGCCGTTCCTGATTACAATGTTACTGTAAAAGTAAACGCACAATAACAGCTATTAAACGGATGTGGTTGTAACCGCAACCTCTCTATAATATAATTGTACTGTTATGGAGAAAGAGGTGCATACCATTGATCGAACGTTTACAAACCTTAGAAGATCGCTATGAAAAACTCAATGAGCTTTTAAGTGATCCAGAAGTGATATCAGATACGAACAAGCTGCGAGAATATTCGAAAGAGCAGTCAGGCTTAGAGGATACAGTGACGGCTTATCGTGAGTATAAAGAAGTCACCGAGCAGCTTGATGACGCAAAAGCCATGCTTGGCGACAGTATGGATGATGATATGGAGGAAATGGTCAAAGAGGAAATCAGCGAGCTTTCCGACCGGAAGTCGGAACTGGAAGAGCGTTTGAAAATTTTAATGCTTCCTAGCGATCCAAATGATGATAAGAACGTAATTATGGAGATCCGCGGAGCAGCAGGCGGAGACGAAGCGTCGTTGTTTGCCGGTGATTTGTACCGTATGTATGCCCGTTATGCGGAGTCTCAGGGATGGAAAACGGAAGTCATTGAATCGACACCAAATGAAGTTGGCGGCTACAAAGAAATTATTTTCATGATTTCAGGTGACCGTGCCTATTCTAAAATGAAGTTCGAAAACGGCGCTCACCGCGTCCAGCGTGTACCGGAAACGGAATCAGGCGGACGTATTCATACTTCGACGGCTACGGTTGCTGTATTACCGGAAACGGAAGAAGTCGAAGTCGAAATCCATGAAAAAGACATACGTGTGGACACATTCGCATCCAGCGGCCCTGGTGGTCAAAGTGTAAACACGACGATGTCTGCTGTGCGTCTGACGCATGAGCCAACGGGAATTGTGGTTTCTTGTCAGGATGAGAAATCACAAATCAAAAACAAAGAAAAAGCGATGAAAGTGCTTCGTGCCCGGGTTTATGATAAATTTCAGCAGGAAGAACAGGCAAAATACGATGAAAACCGTAAGTCTGCCGTTGGAACGGGCGATCGTTCTGAGCGCATTCGAACGTACAATTTCCCGCAAACGCGTGTAACCGATCACCGTATTGGTTTGACACTGCAAAAACTTGATCAAATTTTGCAAGGGAATTTAGATCAGATCCTCGATGCTCTGCTGATTGAAGAGCAGACGAAAAAACTAGAGTCGATTGGTGAATAACATGAAACAGACAACGATTGAGGAAGCCCGGCGCTGGGCTTCTCTTTTTTTGAAACAGCATAATCGAGAGCCGCGTGTTGCTGATCTGCTGCTGGAAGATTTATTTGAGCTCAACACGGCGATGCTGATGGCTTATGAACGGGATCCTTTTCCTAAAGAGCAGCTAGATCGCTTCACTTCGTACGTCAAGCAGCATGCGCAAACCGGTATTCCAGTGCAGCATTTGATTGGCGAAGCTCATTTTTACGGTCGCGTCTTCAATGTAAACGAACACGTTCTTATTCCCCGTCCTGAAACGGAAGAGCTAATCGAAGGTGTCCGCCAGCGCCTTCAGCCAGGTGATCAAACGATAGCTGATATCGGCACAGGCAGTGGAATTATAGCGATTACTTTACAACTGGAAACAGACCGCCGCACGCTTGCGACGGATCTGTCTAAGGAAGCATTGCAAACGGCCAAGGTAAATGCGGATAGTCACGAAGCCCGTATCGAATGGTTTTGTGGAGATTTTCTTGAACCGCTTCGGGATGAAACTATCGACGTCCTCGTGTCCAACCCACCATACATCGCTCACGACGAAACACTTGATGACACGGTGAAAAATTTCGATCCCGCCCTTGCGCTATTTGCTGATAACGGTGGGCTTGCGGCCTATCAAACGATTATTCAACAAATCGCTCGCCGCGCGCAGAAACCAAGAATGATCGCTTTCGAAATTGGACATCAACAAGGAGAAGCCGTCAAGCAGTTGATCCACAGCCAGCTAGCAAACTATCAAGTGTCCATTGAAAGAGACATTAATAAGAAAGAGCGGATGATTTTCGCAATATTAGATTCATAGGTTTAAATCTATTCCCCCCTGACCACAATAGTTATCAACAGGGAGGGAATTTTTTATGAAAAATGTCATTATTATTCTTATATTATCCACAGTGTGCTGGACCACCCTAATTTTCGGAGCTACAGAAGAAAAGGCAGACGGAGCGGAATATCAAGTGATTCCGGATGAAGCGATTCGGCTTAGAATTCTCGCTGATAACAATGATCCTAAGGCCCAGCAGTTAAAGCGTGAAGTACGTGATGAAGTGAATGCTGAGATTACAGAATGGGTAGAATCCTTAACGTCGATCGAAGCTGCGCGCTTGTTAATTCAACAACGCATCGATGAAATAGATAAGATTGTAGAAGAAACTATCCAACGCTCAGGCGCTGAGCAAACTTATACGGTTGATTACGATTCAAACGTGCAGTTTCCCACAAAGCTTTACGGCTCTTACGTTTATCCAGCTGGTGAATACGAAGCGATATTAATTACGCTTGGTGAAGGAGAAGGGGACAACTGGTGGTGTGTACTCTTCCCGCCTCTATGCTTCTTAGACTTTTCTAATGGTACAAGTGTAGCCGAAGAAGAGGACGTCAGTGAAGAAGTAGAAGAAGACGAAGAAGAAGAGAAGGAAGTGGAATTTTTCCTCGTGAAGATTTGGAATAAGTGGATAACCTAGCATAATAGGCGCCCTCATTTCATAGAGTAGTAGAAGAAAGGTGGGTGCCTATGTATATTGAAAAAGTTCAAGCTGGTGAGGAAAGCCAGTACGCTATTAAAAAAGATCGTACGGAAGTCGGGCGATTTATTTTAAGTGAGCAAGGCAATGGAGTTAAACGATTAAGGAATTTACAAGTTGACGGGGATGTCTCCAAAACAGGCATTCTCTACGTGTTTGAATTGATCCAGCAGTATATTCAAAAAGAAAACATTCAAGAGATTCAAGTGAAAAGTCATTCGAAAGAATTGGACACGTTACTTCTCCATCAACAATTTGAATTGAAAGACGGAAAAGAACAATTGTGGACGTATCGTGTGAATTGTTGATAACTAACCGAGTTATTCACAGTCGGGTATTATTTAGTGGATAACTTGTGGATATATAAAATTTCAACGAACGTAGGGATGGCTTTTATCTTATGGATATGTGGATAAAGTTGTGGGTAAGTTGAGGATATCCTGTGAGTAATGTCTGGATTTGCGAATTAACACTCAATTCTTCATAATAGATAGAGATATGAATGAGAAACGCGTTGATTAAAGGAGCAATCAGGCATGACAATGCAAACGAAACGATGGCAGCGCACAACCACAATAAATGAACAGCATCATGTAATTGAAGAAGCAGCGGCTCTGTTGAGGGATCAACAGGTCGTTGCTTTTCCTACGGAAACCGTATATGGCTTAGGGGCTGACGCTACGAGCGAAACAGCCGTTCAGCGTATTTTTGAAGCGAAAGGAAGGCCAGCAGACAATCCGCTCATTGTCCACGTCGGCGATCGTTCTCAAGTGGAACAGCTGGTGACGCATATTTCAGAAATAGCAGACAAGCTGATGGATCAGTTCTGGCCGGGACCTTTAACACTTGTGTTACCAAGTAATCATAAGGCAGCCCGTAATGTGACAGCAGGTTTAGACACTGTCGCTATTCGTATGCCGAGCGATCCGATCGCACTGGCTCTTCTTAAAGAAACGGGTTTGCCACTAGCCGCTCCAAGTGCCAATCGTTCTGGCCGTCCGAGCCCGACGGACGCGGCTCACGTACAGCAAGACTTAGATGGCAGGATTGCAGGAATTGTGGATGGAGGACCAACAGGTGTCGGGGTGGAGTCGACGGTTCTGGATTGTACGACAGAAGTCCCGATTATCCTTCGGCCAGGCGGCGTAACTAAAGAAGATTTAGAAACATTTATCCCCAATATTGTAATGGACCCGGCTTTAGCGGATCAAGCGGAAGACCAGCCAAAGTCTCCAGGGATGAAATACACACATTATGCTCCAGAAGCCCCGCTTTGGTTAGTGGAAGGGGATGATGAGTTTTTTCGGCATCAACTTGAATCTATGAAAGCAAAAGGGCAGCGAGTGGCTGTTATTGCCAGCCGGGAGCTTTCCGGTCAATTAAATCATGAGTATGTCACGTCTTGTGGCTCCCGTAAACAATTGAAGGAAGTCGCGGGAGAACTTTACCGCGCGTTAAGATATTACAAAAAAGCAGACGTTGACCTCATCTTATGTGAGTCTTTTCCAGAACACGGTGTTGGAGTGGCGATTATGAACCGCCTGCGCAAGGCTGCGACACAGAAAATTATACAGTACTAATCATACGCCCCATCTCCTTTGCATACTTTACAGTAGCATGTCCAAGGAGGGGGCTTTTTTCGTGGAATTAGA
This sequence comes from Halobacillus sp. B23F22_1, assembly GCF_043497005.1. Taxonomy (NCBI): domain Bacteria; kingdom Bacillati; phylum Bacillota; class Bacilli; order Caryophanales; family Bacillaceae; genus Halobacillus; species Halobacillus sp. B23F22_1. The sequence continues at coordinate 638,581 of NZ_JBIEKE010000001.1, forward strand.
AAATCTGACGTCCATTATTCTCTTATCGATTGCATTAGGTATGGATGCATTTTCCATTTCATTAGGGATGGGAATGCAATCTGTTCGTTTAAAATATATAGGAATCGCTGGTTTGCTCGTAGGATTGTTACATATGGTGATGCCTGGTCTCGGCATTCTTTTAGGAAAATGGCTTTTCGTTAATGTAAGTGAATGGGCCTCACTGGCAGGAGGGTTTTTACTTTTGACTTTAGGCCTCTATACCTTATTTGCCTCTTTTACGGAAAAACATTCCCCTGCTCATTCGATGGCAGGTTTCGGGTTGTGGGTTTTTGCCTTTAGTGTAAGTATAGACAGCTTTCCAGTTGGATTTAGTCTCGGTTTACACAATATGAACCCGATCGTATCTATCTTCTCCTTTGGCATGATGAGCACGGGGTTAACTTGGCTTGGTTTCCTCGTCGGCAGACGTGCGACAAGCTACGTAGGTGCTTATAGCGAAATCCTCGGCGGCAGCATTTTGTGCGCCCTTGGATTCTATACCATATTTTAATATAAAAACCTGTGTTAAAATGGTAAAAGATGATGTTAAGGGGAGGATCACCGATGAATGTACTGTTTATTTGTACAGGGAATACGTGCCGCAGTCCAATGGCAGAAGCGATTATGAAAGCAAAAGATAATAAAAATAATGTAAAATCCGCTGGGATCTTCGCTGATGTAAATCAACCTGTGGGACCTAACACGGTCGAGGTACTGGAGGAAATCGGATTACACTTCGATAATACATCAACGCCGGTATCCCTTGAGCTGCTAAACTGGTCACATATTGTACTCTGCATGACAGAGAGCCATAAACAAACGTTAGCCTTACAATATCCAGATCTTCAGCATAAATTTTTTACACTAAAAGAATATGTTCTTATCGATGAAGATCAATGGAGACACTTAACAGATTTATATGCTCAATTTGAAGAAAAACGAGCGTGGGTGCTCAGCCAAGCCGATGAGAACTTAAATGAAGTGGAACTTGAGCAGCATTTACTAAAAGAATTAAATGAAGAGATTCAAGCGATTCAGCAAGCGGAGGATAAGCTGCCAAATCTAAACATTACAGATCCGTACGGCCAAAGTGTACAAGTCTACCGGGAAACGCGAGAAGAATTAGAGAAAACGATTCATCTGCTAGTAGAAAAATTAGAAAACGAGAAAGATTCATAAATCCACTGAAATGTCCTGTTCATTGTTTTGAATAGGACCTTCTCATATCCCCCTCTTTTAAATAGGAAGTTTCTCCTTTTTTTTAATACACCCAATGAAACCCTTTTAACTGCCCTTTATTCGATTGACAGCTTGCGTTATACCTGTCACTATAAAATTGACGAATGGAATATTGGATAGAGGAGAGTGTGACCAGCATGAAAGTCATTATCGCTTCTGATCATGGCGGGGTTAACCTGCGCCGTGAAGTAGCAGAAGTTTTAGAAGAGTTGGGTATCGAATATGTAGATTTAGGATGCGATTGTGAAGGATCCGTTGACTATCCCGATTATGCCCTCCCGGCAGCAGAACGAGTAGCGAGCGGGGAGTTTGATAAAGGCATTCTGATTTGTGGGACAGGTATTGGTATGTCGATCTCGGCAAACAAAGTTAAAGGCATTCGTGCTGCACTCGTTCATGATCTGTTCACGGCAAAAGTGACACGTGAACACAATGACTCCAACATGCTCTGCATGGGAGAACGTGTCATTGGCCCCGGGCTTGCTCGCGAAATCGCGAAAACATGGGTCCAGGCTGAATTTGAAGCAGGAAGACACAAAAATCGCATAAATAAGATTGCCGAATACGAGAATAAGTAATAGAATGTATAGATAAGTGTAACGAGTGAGAAATCAACATTTCAGCAAATAAAGGAGATGGCCCAAATGGCAGATGTAAAGGCGATTCAGCAGGATACAGCTAATGTTGCTCGGCAGCTCCTGGAAACCGGTCATATGAGAAACGGATTATTTGTCGTTGGTTGCTCCACCAGTGAAATAGCAGGTGAAAGAATAGGAACATCAGGAAGTGAAGCGATCGCAGAAGTGTTGTTTGAAGAATGGCGCAAGTTCTCAAAACAATCAGGTGCCGATCTCGCTTTTCAATGCTGCGAGCATTTAAACCGCTCGCTCGTTGTCGAACGGGAAGTTCAACAAGCTAACGGGTACACAGAGGTGACAGCGATCCCTGTCTCAGACGCAGGAGGATCCATGGCATCTTATGCTTTTAAACACATGGACGACCCTGTGCTTGTAGAAACCGTTCAAGCCCAAGGCGGCGTCGACATTGGAGATACTTTAATCGGGATGCATTTAAAACGCGTCGCCGTACCGCTTCGTATCGAACAAAAGTCAATTGGCCACGCCCACGTCACGGTTGCTCGAACACGCCCGCCGCTCGTTGGCGGCGCACGAGCTATTTATGAACGCTAACAAGGAATCGGAGAGAGGGGATTTTTTACAAATGGAACATGTAAAACGTTCAGATGAAGAACTGTACAATGCGGTAATGGATGAAAAGAATCGTCAGCAGAACAATATCGAACTAATTGCCTCGGAGAACTTTGTGTCAGAAGCAGTAATGGAAGCGATGGGTTCTGTACTAACGAACAAATACGCGGAAGGCTATCCGGGCCGCCGTTACTACGGAGGCTGTGAGCACGTAGACGTAGCAGAAAACTTAGCGAGAGATCGTGCGAAAGAACTCTTTGGCGCTGAGCACGTAAACGTACAGCCTCACTCCGGTGCACAAGCGAACATGGCTGTTTACTTTACGATTCTAGAGCCAGGTGACACGGTGCTGGGAATGAACCTGAGCCACGGGGGACACCTTACCCATGGAAGTCCGGTAAACTTCAGTGGAACACTCTACAATTTTGAAGAATACGGCGTTGACGAAAAAGACGAACGCATTGATTACGATGCTGTTTTAGAAAAAGCAAAAGAAGTAAATCCTAAGCTGATCGTAGCAGGTGCAAGTGCGTATCCACGTGAGATTGACTTTGCTAAATTTAGAGAAATTGCAGATGCAGTGGATGCTTATCTTATGGTAGATATGGCTCACATCGCCGGTCTGGTAGCATCTGGTCTTCATCCAAACCCGGTTCCACATGCTCAATTTGTGACAACTACCACTCATAAAACGTTGCGCGGACCACGCGGCGGAATGATTTTATGTGAAGAACAATTCGCGAAGAAAATTGACAAAACCGTATTCCCAGGCATGCAGGGCGGTCCTTTAATGCACATTATTGCTTCGAAAGCTGTTTCTTTTAAAGAAGCACTTCAGCCAGAGTTCAAACAGTACTCCCGCCAAATCATTAAAAACTCGAAGCAGCTTGGTGAAACACTGACTGAAAACGGCGTACGTATCGTTTCAGGCGGAACGGACAACCATCTGCTGCTGCTTGATTTGCGTGAAGTCGGTTTAACAGGAAAAGTTGCTGAAAAAGCACTAGATGCTGTAGGGATTACAACGAACAAAAATACGATTCCATTTGACCCAGAAGGACCATTTACGACGAGCGGCATTCGTATTGGTACTGCTGCTGTAACAAGCCGTGGTTTTAAAGAGGATGAAATGAAAGAAATCGGTAAATTGATTGCTTTCACACTAAAAAACCATGACAACGATGAAAAACTAAAAGAAGCAGCGGAACGTGTAAGTGAACTCACTTCCCGTTTCCCACTATACCAATCACTTATGCCAAGCACCCCATAATGAACGTTAAAAGTCTACCTGTAAATAGGTGGGCTTTTTTTCTACTGGAGAAAGAAGGTCGGTACCAGGTACGCCGAAATAATAATTGGTACCTGGTACCGCTGTTTTGTCTCGGCGTACCTGGTACCGGCAGGATCTTCACCACCATCCCTTGCTCTTTATCGACTTTTTCTGTACAATTATCGGGATGCAAACTATTAAAAGGAGTGACTGACATGGGAAAAGTATATGTTTTGGACCATCCATTAATTCAACACAAGCTCACGTACATACGGAAGAATGAAACAGGCACAAAGGATTTCCGCCAGCTCGTAGACGAAGTAGCTGCTTTGATGGCTTTTGAAATCACGCGCGACCTTCCGCTCGAACAAGTTGAAATTGATACCCCTGTGGTCTCGAACGCCCAAGCCCAAGTACTAACAGGTAAAAAGATTGGTCTAATTCCTATTCTACGCGCAGGACTGGGTATGGTAGATGGAATTATCCAGCTTATACCAGCTGCAAAAGTCGGTCACGTCGGACTTTATCGTGATCCTGAAACCCTTCAGCCCGTTGAATATTATGTGAAGCTTCCAAGCGATATTGAAGAACGTGAACTGATCGTCATCGATCCTATGCTTGCCACCGGAGGTTCCGCCAACGAAGCGATCAATTCCATTAAAAAACGCGGCGCACGACAAATTCGTCTCATGTGTCTCGTAGCTGCACCTGAAGGGGTGGAAGCTGTGCAGGAAGCTCATCCTGACGTCGACATTTACCTCGCTGCAATGGACGACAGATTAAATGAAAAAGGCTACATCGAACCAGGTCTCGGCGACGCCGGCGACCGTCTATTTGGCACGAAGTAAGGAGACTTCCATGATTAAAGTCATGACCATATTCGGTACAAGACCTGAAGCCATTAAGATGGCCCCGCTCGTTTTAGAATTGAAAAAAAGGTCAGAGCAATTTGAACCCATCGTCACAGTGACCGCTCAGCATAGACAAATGCTTGATCAAGTGTTGAAGATTTTCAGCATTGAACCGGATTATGATTTAAACATTATGAAGGATCGTCAAACGCTGGCCCAAGTCACTACACGAGCACTTACGGGACTTGACGGCGTCATGAAAGAAACAAAACCGGATATTGTGCTCGTTCACGGGGATACAACGACAACGTTTGCTGCTTCTCTTGCCGCCTACTACAATCAAATCCCGGTAGGACACGTCGAAGCGGGCTTACGTACGTGGGATAAATATTCTCCTTTTCCCGAAGAGATGAACCGTCAGTTAACAGGGGTCATGGCTGATCTGCATTTCGCGCCGACGAACAAATCCCGTGATAATCTGCTAGCTGAAAATAAACCGGGTGAGCACATTTTTGTAACGGGTAATACGGCGATTGATGCGTTAAAAACGACAGTTGATGAAAACTACACTTCAGAAGTACTGCGATCCGTCGGCGAAAATACGCGTCTTGTGCTTATGACAGCCCATCGACGCGAGAATCTCGGCCGCAACATGCAGCAAATGTTCCGCGCGATTAAGCGTCTCGTTGTGGCACATGAGGACGTAGAAGTCGTTTATCCTGTACACTTAAATCCGGCAGTTCGAGAAGTGGCGGATGAAATTTTAGGGGAAGACGATCGCATTAAATTGATCGAACCGCTTGATGTTATTGATTTTCACAATTTCGCAGCCCGCGCCCACCTGATTTTAACGGATTCAGGAGGCGTTCAAGAAGAAGCTCCATCTCTTGGTGTACCTGTCCTTGTCCTGCGTGATACAACCGAACGGCCTGAAGGTATTGACGCAGGCACCTTGAAGCTGGCGGGTACAAACGAAGATCACATCTTTAACCTGGCTCATGAACTTTTATCAAATGAAGAAAAGCATAAGTCCATGGCAAAAGCTTCTAATCCTTACGGCGATGGTCAGGCTTCCGCTCGCATAGCTGAATCGATCCGCTACTTTTTCAAAGAGAGAGCAGATAAGCCGGCCCCCTTTGAAACAGAATAAAAAAAGGCTCTTTAACCAAGAGGCTTAGTCTGTCGAAAAAGATGTACTTCTATAAGTATGAAGGAACAGGAAAAAGCGCCGCTTTCCGCGGGGCAATACGGAAAACCAACCCTGGGCTTCTCCTATCTGCTCATCCCGCAGGAGTCGGCATTTTTTCGTTCCTTTGACCAAAAACGAATACTGAAATCTTCGTAAGGTGAATGGCCATGATCTATTTCGAAAAAGGGTTTGAGGAAACGATGAGACTCCTGCGGGAAATGGGAATAAGGTGTGACCCCGGAGGGCTGATAAAGCCCGATGAGGCACACCATTCGCCCGCGGAAAAGGAGTCGTTTCCTCAAACCCTTTACACTCTATAAGGTTTCTCTACAAGCCGAAAAAAACAGGCTCTTTAACCAAGAGGCTGTTTTTTTATTGATGAAGTGAAAGGCTCCATCTGTAAAACTTCGCATAACTCCTTTCCAATAACACAAACTACTGTAAAAAGGAGCCTCATTGCTATGCCGCTCAAAATCGCCGCGATTCTCATGACCCTCACACTTTTAACCGGTTTCAGCCAACCTGAACCCGACGAAGAAATAACAATTATTCTTGAGCTGAAAGACACTCCAGTCTCTACATTTAAAAATCATGTAGAGGCACGACTGCCCCGGCTTGAAATCGTTGCTGAATATGAAACGATTTTTAACGGGGTGGCTGTAAAAGGAACGCCGGCTGAGCTTGAAAAAATAGCGCGGCTAAAAGAAGTGGCGAACCAGTTTCCAGTCCAGACTTACACCACGCAGGAAGAAGTGTTGACAGAACCTTCACAGCCGCTTACGACTGATGTCGTAAGGCCTGACACTCCTTATACAGGGAAAGGAGTAAAGGTGGGTGTGATTGATACAGGAGTCGATTATACACACCCTGATCTAGAGGTGAACTACCAGGGCGGTTTTGATTTAGTTGATTTTGACGACGATCCGATGGAAACGACGGAAGATGGGGCTACCTTACACGGTACGCACGTGGCAGGCATCATTGGAGCAGATGGGGAGATGAAAGGTGTGGCTCCGAATGTCGATTTGTATGCGTATCGCGCGTTAGGTCCGGGAGGCATGGGGACATCAGTGCAAGTGATTGCTGCGATTGAAGAAGCTGTAGAAGCCGGGATGGATATCATTAATCTATCACTTGGGAATGATGTTAACGGTCCGGATTGGCCGACGACCAAAGCGGTGGAGCGGGCGATTGAGCTTGGAACTACAGTTATCGTCGCAGCTGGTAACGCTGGACCGGATACGTGGACAATTGGGTCCCCGGCAACATCAGAAAATGCGATTACGGTAGGAGCTTCTTCTCTGCCGACTGAACAATCGATGCTCACGATTTCAGGAGAAGACAGGCAAATTCCCATAAGAATCTTACAAGGTTCAAAACCATGGGATCTCTCTAAAAAATATCCTTTGATTGTAATGGAAGGGGATCAAATTGAAGGAGCGACGGGGAAGATTGTTCTCATGAGACGGGAAGGCACAAGTTTTGCCGAAAAAGCTCAGCATGCCTATCAAAAGGGAGCAGAAGCCTTAGTAATCATAAATAATACGAATGCCCCGCTTCATGGCTCAATTGAAGGACTTAACCTTCCTATTCCAGTGGCAGCAGTTTCGAAAGGTGAAGGAGAATGGCTGTTAGAAAAGGGACTCGCTGAAGATCAATGGGTAGATACTATAACCGAAGAAGCAGAGCAGGGGATTGCGCCATTCAGCTCACGCGGACCCGTCACTTCATCGTGGAGTGTTAAGCCGGATATTTTAGCGCCCGGAGTAAACGTAGTCAGCACGGTGCCGGGCGGTTATCAAGCTTTACAAGGAACGAGTATGGCCGCACCGCATATTGCGGGAGTGGCTGCCTTGTTAAAAGAAGCTTACCCGGAATGGACACCTTTAGATATTAAACAATCTCTCATGAGTTCAGCTGATCTTTTGCAGCAGAAAGACGGCCCCTTACCGCCAACTGAGCAGGGGGCAGGATACGTAGATACGGAAGTGGCGATTCAGCCGGAACTCTGGATTGATCCTGGCACTCTCAACTTTGGAAGGATTGAAGAAGACCTTTTTCGTAAAACAGTAAAGCTCAATTTTCAAAATAAGAAAGACACTGCGGAAACCTATCATATAAAGCTGCCCGAAAAACAGCCAGGGATCGGCTGGACGATTCCGTCTTCGTTTCAATTATCACCTGGAGAGGAAAAAGAACTTTCCATGGAAGTTCATTTGAATAAATCATTTATGAAAGAAGGGGTTCAAGAAGGATATGTTACGGTTGAAGGAGGAGGAGAGCAGTACCATATTCCTTACTTATTTATGATAGATACCTCGAATTACGAAAAGATATCCGGATTAGAGCTGTACAAAGATTGGGAATCCGACGCTGATTTAGCTTATCGTTTTAATATAACGGAGCCGGTGGATCATTTATCCATCGACCTTTATCGAGCGGGAACAATGCTTCATCAAGGGCAGTTGCTCGATCTCGATGAACCAGTGGAAGGATTAAATGAAGGAGAAATAAAGCTGAAAATGAGCGATGACTACGCCGGCCCATACTTAGCAGTAGTCACTTTAGAAATTGACGGTAAAACGTACAGTTATCCATTTCCTATTCAATTGTAAAATAAGGGGCAGCCTGGAAAAAAGGCTGTTCCTTTTTAATTATAAAATGTGACAAAATTATGATAAATGCGTGTCGGACTTTTGTACTTTTGCTCACAAACGCATTGACATGATATGACCCCTATTGTATTCTTACATAGTGTGGAATGATAAGGTTTTCATGTAAAAACGCATCCTTTTTTACATATATAAAAGAGGTGTTGAATTGAAGCACTCACAATTTCCATTTCGATCCCTGTCACTTACAAGTGCAATTGTATCTCAATTAGCAGGTGGGCCGCTTGTCGGTGTTTTTCTGGGGAAGTGGGTGGACAGCCAATTTTCCACAAGTCCACTATTCTTAATCCTGGGGATATTTCTCGGGGTAGGAGCAGGTACATACGGAACGATTCATTTAGTACGAGCGTACACGGGAGACGATTAATTTGGAAGATTATCAGCAGATGATAGCCCGTCAGCGAAAATGGATGTTCTACCTTCTGGCAGTTCTCGTTTTAGGTTGGGGCCTCACCCCATGGCAACCGGTTTTCCTCGGGCTTCTTTTAGGAAGCATCCTTAGTTTTTACAATCTCTGGCTGATGCAGCGGAAGATTCAAAAGTTAGGTGAATTTTCAGCAAAAAGCATGAGCACCAAAGGGATTGGAACGTTTACGCGACTTGCATCCGGCGCATTAGCCGTTGTAATCGCCCTTCAGTTTGAAGAATATTTCCACTTAATTTCTGTAGTATTGGGCTTAATGGCAGCCTATTTTGTCATTGTTATAGATTACCTGTTCAACAGAGCAACAGATTAGCATGATGGAAGAGAGGTGAACAGATTGAATCACGAAGCACCGATGTGGGAGGATGCATTTGGGATTCCATGGCTGGATTTCAACTTATCCAACTTATTAATGATGTTTGTTGCTTCATTAATTGTATTCATTCTAGGGGTTGCAGCAACCAGAAACATGCAGCGTAACCCAAAAGGTTTTCAAAACTTCATGGAATGGCTCATTGACTTTATAAAAGGCATTATAGGTTCAAATATGGATTGGCGCACAGGCCGGCTCTTCCTGCCTTTAGGTCTTACCCTTTTTGGCTACATATTTGTTTCGAATATGCTCGGGGTCGTTACCAATGGAGTTGTAGGACATGATTTATGGTGGAAATCACCAACAGCAGATCCAGGTATTACGATGACATTAGCTGTCATGGTGATCGTGTTAACCCACTATTATGGGATTAAACTACGAGGTGGTAAAGAATACAGGAAGACATTTGTCCAGCCCCTGCCGTTCTTATTACCCTTTAAGATCATTGAAGAGTTTTCAAACACTCTAACGCTTGGTCTCCGTCTTTACGGAAACATTTACGCAGGTGAAATTCTACTATCTTTATTAGTAGGCCTTGCTACAACGAGCTTTTTAGGAGCTATTGGAGCAGCGCTTCCAATGGTGGCATGGATGGGCTTTAGTACATTTATTGGTTTCATCCAGGCATTTATTTTCGTTATGTTGACGATGGTTTACATGTCTCACAAGGTGAGCGAAGACCATTAACATAAAAACATAAAAAAACTTTTTTTACAAAATATGAGGAGGATTTTAATTATGGGTCTATTAGCAGCTGCAATTGCAGTAGGTTTAGCAGCACTTGGTGCAGGTATTGGTAACGGTCTTATCGTAAGTCGTACAGTAGAAGGGATTGCGCGTCAACCAGAATTGCGCAGTGCACTTCAAACAACAATGTTCATTGGTGTTGCACTAGTTGAGGCAGTTCCAATCATCGGTGTTGTTATCGCATTTATCGTAATGGGTCAGTAAAGTTAAAACGGCGGCGAAGTTCATAGTTCGTGAATCTTCGCCTTTCCTTTATGTCTTCTAATAGGTACTATCCAAGTTAATAACAGGAAAAACTTTGGTATGATGGTTTTTCTGTGATCTGGCATTTTTACTGGTGTCGTAAAAGACGCCTCTTTTTATGAGGCAGGCCTAAACCGCCCCTCATCGCTTTTCTTAGTGTAGAAAGGAGTGACTACTGTGCAAGGTTTGACGACGAACTTAGTCCTGGGAGCCTCAGGATTTGCTGTAGGGGATATGATCGCTCAGCTGGCGTTCTTTATCATTTTACTCGTGCTTTTAAAGAAATTCGCATGGGGACCATTAATGGGCATGATGAAAGACCGTGAAGATTATATCGCCAATGAAATAGAAACTGCTGAAAAAAGCCGTGAAGAAGCTGCGATGCAGCAGCGTGAAGCCGCGGAAGAGTTGAAAAAGACGCGTCAAGACGCGCAGAGCATTATGGAAGAAGCTCGCAAAACGGCTGCACAGCAAGAGCGTGATATTGTTGATTCCGCTAAAAGAGAAGCAGAACGCATTAAGGTTTCTGCTCGTCAGGAAATTGAACAAGAGCGTGATAAAGCTGTTCAGGTCCTTAAAGATCAAGTGGCATCTATGTCTGTCATGATTGCATCGAAAGTGATTGAAAAAGAACTGTCTGAAAAGGATCAGCAGGCTCTTATTAATCAATACATCAACGAGGCAGGAGAAGAGCAATGAGTGAGATAATCGTTGCAAAACGCTATTCTAACGCTCTTTTTCAACTCGGACAAGAAAGAACAAAATTAGAACAAATCGAAACAGAATTACGTGCATTACGTGAAATTTTCCAGAAGAATAAGGGACTTATGAAGTTCCTTAAACATCCACGTTTAGCGGCGAGTCAAAAGAAACAGCTATTGATCGATTCTTTGCAAGGTTTTTCGAAAGAAACGCTCAACACCCTGATGCTGTTAATCGACCGTCATCGTGAAGAGATTATTTTGGATATGACGGATCACTTCATTCTGAAAATGAACGATATTAAAGGAATTGCAGATGCCACTGTGTACTCTGTAAATCCACTTTCTGAAGTTGAAAAACAACGGATTTCAGAAACGTTTGCACCTAAGGTAGGCAAACAATCTCTAAACCTGACAAATGTCGTCGATAAAAAGATTCTTGGAGGCATCCGCCTTCGAGTCGGAAATCGCATTTTTGATGGTTCTGTCAGTGGGAAGCTTAACCGTATCGAACGTCAGTTAGTTTCTCCGAATAATAGATGATAGGGGTGAAATGGCATGAGCATCAAAGCTGAAGAAATCAGTGCGCTGATTAAGCAGCAAATTGAAAACTACGAATCAGATATTGAAGTCAACGATGTAGGTACAGTTATCGAAGTTGGTGACGGTATCGCACGTGCTCATGGTCTTGATAATGTCATGGCCGGGGAGCTTGTTGAATTTTCTAACGGTGTCATGGGATTGGCACAGAACTTAGAAGAAAGTAACGTTGGTCTTGTCATTCTTGGACCATATACAGATATTAAAGAAGGTGACGAAGTTCGTCGTACCGGCCGTATCATGCAGATTCCTACAGGTGAGGAAATGCTGGGCCGCGTCGTGAACCCGCTTGGACAGCCAGTTGATGGACAAGGTCCAATCGAAACAACCCGAACTCGTCCGATTGAATCTCCTGCACCAGGAGTTATGGATCGTAAATCCGTAGATGAGCCGCTTCAAACAGGAATTAAAGCGATTGACGCCCTTGTGCCAATCGGCCGTGGACAGCGTGAGTTGATCATCGGTGACCGTCAAACAGGTAAAACATCTGTAGCAGTTGATACTATTTTGAATCAGCACGACCAGGACATGGTGTGTATTTATGTAGCCATTGGACAAAAAGAATCAACGGTACGTGGTACAGTTGAAACACTTCGTCGTCATGGTGCTCTTGATTATACAATCGTGGTTACAGCGAGTGCTTCTCAACCTGCACCGCTTCTTTACCTGGCACCATATGCAGGTGTTACACTTGGTGAAGATTTTATGTACAACGGCAAACACGTACTCGTCGTATATGATGACCTATCGAAGCAGGCAGCTGCTTACCGTGAGCTTTCCTTGCTATTACGTCGTCCGCCGGGCCGTGAAGCCTTCCCAGGGGATGTATTCTACTTGCACTCCCGTCTGCTTGAGCGCGCTGCTAAGCTAAGTGATGCAAAAGGTGGAGGATCCTTAACAGCACTGCCTTTCGTTGAAACACAAGCCGGGGACATCTCAGCATATATTCCAACAAACGTAATCTCCATTACCGATGGACAGATTTTCTTACAATCTGATCTTTTCTTCTCAGGAGTACGTCCAGCGATTAACGCCGGTCTATCCGTATCTCGTGTAGGTGGTTCTGCACAGATTAAAGCGATGAAGAAGGTTGCAGGTACACTGCGTCTGGACTTAGCGTCATATCGTGAGCTGGAAGCATTTGCTCAGTTCGGATCAGACTTAGATAAATCAACACAAGCGAAGCTTAACCGCGGGGCACGTACGGTTGAAGTACTAAAACAAGGCCTTCACCAGCCGCTGTCTGTAGAAAAGCAAGTTATGATTATCTATGCACTGACAAGAGGATATCTGGATGAAATTCCAGTAGAAGATGTGACTCGTTTCGAAAGTGAATTCCATACATGGTTAGACAATAACCGTAAAGAACTTCTTTCTGAAATTCGTCAATCAGGTAAGCTGGGAGCAGAAGAAGATATGAATGAAGCTGTTGAAGCATTCAGCAAAACGTTTGTCGTATCTGAATAAGTAACGGCCCGCAAGCGATGCGTAAAATAGCTAGAAAGGGTGGTGAAACAGCGTGGCATCCCTTAGAGATATTAAAGGTCGGATTAATTCAACGAAAAAGACGAAACAGATTACGAAAGCTATGGAAATGGTATCCGCATCTAAGCTGAACAAAGCCGAACAAAATGCTAGATATTTTGTTCCTTACAGCGAAAAGATCCAGGAAGTCGTTGCAAGTATAGCTGCAGGCGGCGGTGATGCAAGTCACCCAATGCTGGAAGCACGTGACGTTAAACGAACGGGATATTTAGTTATCACTTCGGATCGTGGACTAGCCGGAGCCTACAACAGTAGTGTTTTGCGAAAAGTGTATCAGCAAATTCGTCAGCACCATAATTCAGCAGAAGAGTACACACTGATTACAATGGGCCGAATCGGACGCGACTTTTTCCGCAAACGTAATATGCCAGTCGATAAAGATATCACCGGAATCGGTGACCAGCCGGACTTTGCCGATATTAAAGATATCGCTTCTGAAACGGTTCAACTTTTCACAGACGGTGAGATCGATCAGCTGTATATTTATTACAACCATTACGTAAGTGCCATTACTCAAGAAGTAACTGAGAAAAAGGTACTTCCGTTAACAAATTTAAATCCAGAAGGCAAAGCAAGTACAAGCTCTTATGAATACGAGCCGGATGAAGAGGAGATCCTTGAAGTTCTTCTTCCTCAGTACGCAGAAAGCTTGATCTACGGAGCTCTTCTCGATGGTAAAGCAAGTGAGCACGCTGCCCGTATGACGGCTATGAAGAGTGCAACGGATAACGCCGATGAACTTATTGGTGACCTTTCACTCTCTTACAACCGTGCCCGCCAAGCAGCCATTACCCAAGAAATTACCGAAATCGTCGGTGGTGCAGCTGCCCTCGAATAGGTTTCTTGGACTCGAACAGTAAGTAAGGAGGGAAATCGATGAGTAAAGGACGCGTAACCCAAATCATGGGTCCCGTTGTTGACGTAGCCTTCGACGACGGTCAGCTCCCTGACATTAATAACGCTTTGCACGTAAGCTACGTAGCAAAATCTGAAAACGAAACAAACGTTGATCTTACACTAGAAGTTGCCCTTCACCTCGGTGACAACTCTGTACGTACCGTTGCCATGTCATCCACTGAAGGTGTGCAGCGTGGTACAGACGTAATCGATACAGGCGGGCCAATTTCCGTACCTGTAGGTGACGTAACCCTAGGACGAGTATTCAGCGTACTCGGTGACAAAATTGACCTTGACGATCCAATCCCTGGCGATGTGCGTCGTGATCCGATTCACCGCCTGGCACCGACTTTTGAAAACCTGGCAACTGAAACAGAAATTCTTGAAACAGGAATTAAAGTAGTAGATTTGCTGGCACCGTATGTAAAAGGTGGTAAAATTGGTTTGTTCGGTGGTGCCGGAGTAGGTAAAACCGTACTTATTCAGGAGTTAATTAACAACATCGCTCAAGAGCACGGCGGTATCTCCGTATTCGCCGGTGTTGGTGAACGTACACGTGAAGGTAACGACCTTTACTACGAAATGAAAGACTCTGGCGTAATCTCTAAAACAGCGATGGTGTTCGGTCAGATGAACGAACCACCTGGAGCGCGTATGCGTGTAGCCCTGACTGGTCTTACCATGGCGGAATACTTCCGTGATGAGCAGGGACAGGACGTTCTATTCTTTATCGATAACATCTTCCGTTTCACGCAGGGTGGTCTAGAGGTATCAGCACTGCTTGGCCGTATGCCATCAGCCGTAGGTTACCAGCCAACACTTGCTACAGAGATGGGTCAGCTTCAAGAACGTATCACTTCAACGGATAAAGGATCAGTAACATCCATCCAGGCGATTTATGTACCTGCCGATGACTACACTGACCCTGCACCAGCGACAACGTTCGCCCACTTAGACGCAACAACAAACCTTGAGCGTAAACTATCTGAGCAAGGGATCTACCCTGCCGTGGACCCGCTTGCATCAACATCCCGCGCGCTTGATGCAGATATCGTAGGAGACGAACACTACAAAGTGGCTCGTGAAGTACAGCAAACGCTGCAGCGCTATAAAGAACTACAAGATATCATTGCTATTTTGGGTATGGATGAGCTGTCTGATGAAGATAAGCTGACCGTTGCCCGTGCACGTCGTGTACAATTCTTCCTATCTCAAAACTTCCACGTGGCTGAACAGTTTACTGGTCAAAAAGGTTCTTATGTTCCAGTACAAGAAACAGTTAAAGGATTTAAAGAGATTCTTGAAGGTAAGTACGATGACATCCCAGAAGATGCTTTCCGCCTAGTCGGCCGCATCGAAGAAGTCGTCGAAAAAGCAAAAGAAATGCAATAAGCATATCATTGCAAGTGTCACTCAGGTGTTCTTTTCATAAGAGCATCTGACACCGGCGCTTATGATCTGCCTTAGGAGGAATATCTATGAAAACACTAACGGTGAGTGTTGTCACTCCTGATGGCCCGGTTTTAGAAGACGCCTATGAAATGGTTAGCTGTAAGGCGGAAAGCGGGGAGCTTGGTATCCTGCCTGGACACATCCCCATGGTAGCTCCATTAACCATTAGCTCGGTACGCCTCAAACAAGAGGGCAGCTCCGAACGCATCGCCGTAAGCGGCGGATTTCTCGAAGTTCGCCCAGATCAAGTAACTATCCTGGCGCAATCAGCAGAGAAGCCTTCAGATATCGATATCGATCGTGCCCGCCGCGCGAAAGAACGCGCTGAGCAGCGTATGGCCAACAAACAATCGGATATCGACTTCCGAAGGGCAGAACTAGCGCTGAAACGAGCCATTAACCGTTTAGACGTAAAAAACAATAACTTTTAAAAAACTGCTTTCCTTGAAAGCAGTTTTTTTATAGTACCAGCGCACAGCACATAGTAAGAGCAGACCCAAAAGTCATTGCTCAAAAAAGAGTGCAGCAATGGTGTTAGCTCTATCGCAGAGAGAGGGTAGTGGTACCTGGTACCAAGCGCACAGCATAAAGTAAATGCTGAACCAACAGCCATTGATCAACAAAGAATACTTCAGTGTCATCTTCGACACCTTTACATCACCAATCACCTTCATTCGACGACGCTGTCAGTATTCCCCGGGAAATAAATAATATTGCGCGGGAAATTATTTTTATGACATTTCCTGACGGCTAATGATAATTCACGAAATTGTCATATTTTAAACGCACTCATGCTATTTAAACTATTGACAATAAACCTATATCATGTGATTCTTGAGTATGTGCGTATTATAGGTTGATGTAAGCGAGGTGGAACAAGTGGATCAATATTTCGTTGAAGAAGCCTTAATGAGTATGACCTCCCACATTATTTTTATCATTATTACGTGGAAGGTGTTACAAGCAGTGAATCTGGATGCTTTCTTTAGAAAAGGACGCATTTTCGAGATTCGGGTATTAATGATACTTATTACAATAGCCATCGCTACCTCAGTAAGTAATTTTTTCTTAGATCTAATAAGATGGTCAAGCAGTATTAGTTATTTATTCTAGTTGAATATTGTTCTCAAGAAAAAGCTTACACTATCCACCAATGTCTAATCGTGTCACGTATTGTTTCGTATGAATCTAATTGAACCTGTTCACACTTGTAACTAAACAAGGAGAAACGGGAGAGATCCATATGAAACTACTTATTTTAAGTTTAGTTGCAGTGATAGCAATCGGTTCAGGTGTTTATCCTCAGGGAACGGCTGAGGGTTGGAGTAACGTTTCTCCATTAATAGAACTGACAGCCTTTGCTGAGGATGAACAGCTCAATGTTAAAGAATTGAATATAACATTAAAAGAAGAACTAGATAGAACAGAACTTGAACGTACTCAACAACGCATAGCTGACTATTTAGACGTACTACAAATGAGCCAGGAAAATAATCCTGAAGCAACTAAATATAAATATCACGACGGACACAAAAACGCTACTATTGTCGAAACCTTTACCGTGCTCGTGCCAAAAAACGAAAACAATTCAATTGAGGTAGTTTATACGGTAACGTCCGAGGGTACAACACCACTAGCACCACAAATTATGGAATATTACACAGATAGGGTAAAAAAACAAATATTCACGAAGAATGTCACTAATTACTCATTTATTAAAAGTGAATATAGTGGTATTATTGATGAAGTTTTATTCTATCAAAAATTCAAAAAAGCATTCAATATAGCAACGATCGAAGCAGCAACTGAAGAAAGCTGGAGCAGCAGATCCGGCTACACATCAAGATGGGGTCAAGCCATTGATTTACCCAGCGGTTCCATGAATGTCCAATGCGCTGTAAGGAATTTGGGCAATCGGACAACCGTTACATTTGGCACACCTATACTAACTGCTGAATATTAATAATAATGAATATGGACGCGGAGGAGAATGAACCTTGGAAAAAATCATCGTCCGTGGTGGAAGGCAGCTTAAAGGCACTGTGAGAGCTGAAGGTGCAAAGAATGCCGTACTGCCTGTCATCGCAGCAAGTATAATCGCAAGTGAAGGAAAAAGTGTGTTACATGATGTACCAGCATTAGCTGATGTATACACGATTAATGAAGTTATCCGCCATTTGAATGCAGATGTTCACATGAACGGAAGAACCGTTACTGTGGATGCATCCAATGATTTAAAAACAGAAGCACCTATAGAATATGTACGCAAGATGAGGGCTTCTGTGCTTGTATTGGGACCACTTTTGGCCCGGTATGGACACGCAAAAGTTGCTCTGCCAGGCGGCTGTGCAATTGGTTCACGTCCACTGGATCAACACCTTAAAGGTTTTGAAGCAATGGGCGCTGAAATTACGGTAGGCAATGGCACAATTGAAGCGAATGTAAAAGGCCGCTTACAAGGTGCAAAGATTTATTTTGATGTACCAAGTGTCGGAGCTACAGAAAATATTATTATGGCAGCTGCTCTAGCAGAAGGCAAAACTATTCTTGAAAATTGTGCGAAAGAACCAGAGATTGTAGATCTCGCTAACTACTTAAATAAAATGGGTGCCCGCATTGTTGGTGCAGGTACAGAAACCATTAAAATTGAAGGTGTCGATAAGCTTTACGGCACCACTCACCATATTATTCCTGACAGAATTGAAGCAGGTACCTTTATGGTAGCAGCAGCAATCACTGGTGGAAATGTATTAGTTCAAGGTGCTATGCACGAGCACTTACGATCTGTTGTAGCTAAGATGGAAGAAATGGGTGTTACTATTCAAGAAGAGGAAGAAGGGTTACGAGTAATCGGACCTTCCCGCCTGAAAGCTACCGACATTAAAACGATGCCGCACCCGGGTTTTCCTACAGATATGCAGTCACAAATGATGGCACTTATGCTTAACGCAAGCGGAACAAGCGTCATAACAGAAACGGTATTTGAAAATCGTTTCATGCATGTCGAAGAATTCCGTCGCATGAACGCGAAAATGAAAATTGAAGGCCGCAGTGTAATTATTGAAGGACCTTCTGATTTACAAGGTGCAGAAGTGCAGGCAACAGACCTCCGTGCAGGAGCCGCATTGATATTGGCAGGTCTCGTGGCAGATGGGTATACACGAGTTACCGAATTGAAGCACTTGGACAGAGGGTACGTTGATTTTGCAGAGAAGCTGCAGCAGCTTGGTGCAGACATTGAACGTATTAACGAAAATGAATCTTATCTAGAAGAAGTTGAACCTAGCGAATCAGTATCGACCTTATAATTTATTTATAATGAATGCAATCCTCATCTTTCTAAGATGAGGATTGTTTTTTTAGTTCTATCAACACCTCTTGATGGATATATTTTTAGTAGAGAGGTCTACTATTGATTCAGGAGGACGAGATATGAACCGAAAGCATCGCATTGGGATCATTACTATAATAAGTATGTTTATGGGCATTCTTCTTATTCCAGCACTCATCGTCGCCCCATTCATCGGAAAAAACGACACATCGACTGTTCAAGAAACGACAACCAACGAAACATCAACGGTAGACATCCCAGCGAGTCTTTCCCCATTTTCCATTAATGTTATGAGGAGTACTAGTGAAAAAGTGGAAGAAGTGCCACTTGAAGATTACGTCGCACGCGTTGTCGCATCTGAAATGCCTGCTAATTTTGAATTAGAAGCACTAAAGGCTCAGGCGTTAGCAGCACGGACGTACATTACTCAACAGTTAACAGATGGGGAACCTTTTTCCGAACAAGCCGATGTCACCGACACGACCCAGCATCAAGTGTACAAAAATGATGATGAGCTTCGTGATCAATGGAAGGAACACTATACGAAAAATATGGGCCGGATCAACCAAGCCGTAAAGGAGACGGCGGGTGAGATTATTACTTATGAAGAAGAGCCCATTACGGCAGCCTTCTTCTCAACAAGTAACGGATATACGGAAAACTCTGAAGACTATTGGGAGAAAGAGATCCCTTATTTAAAAAGTGTAGAAAGTCCATGGGATCAAGATTCCCCTAAATTTTTTGATCAAAAAGTTGTACCTATTTCAGAAATTGAAACAGCACTGAACGTAAAGATTGCCAATGGGTTAGAGAATATAAATCTAGCAAAAACACCAGGAGGCCGAGTAGCAGAACTTTCCGTCGGGGAACAGAAGTTTACGGGCAGAGAGATTCGTGAGAAATTAAACTTGCAATCCAGTGATTTTACCATTGAACAAAAAGAAGATCATATCATCTTTACGACAAGAGGATACGGACATGGAGTGGGCATGAGCCAGTACGGCGCCAACGGCATGGCTGAAGCAGGAAAAACCTACAAAGAAATCATCCAGCACTACTATCAAAATACTGAAATCACACCAGTAACAAAACAAACCGCCACCATATCGTAAAAATTAATTTATGGTACCTTTAAAGGTACCAGGTACGAAGAAGAGGAAAGAGGGTACCTGGTACACGTACTTTGATATTTCGTACCAGGTACACCCGAAAGTACACTAAAACCCAGCAAAGCCGCCCAAGGAGGCGGCTTTGTTGTGGTACCAGGTACGCAATTTTTCTCTCTCTGTACCAGGTACACACCTACATTGACACCCATTCAAAACCCCAGTCCCCAATAAAAATTTTTGTAGTCATGTATATATTTCCAAAAAAGCGTTCAGAATGACTCTTGAGGTGATGAACATGAGAGAGGAAGGAAAGAAAAGCGTGACTAAATTAAAGTTTAAACGCTTAATGCGCAAGAAGTGGCTGTATCCCGCTTTATATTTAGCGGTAGCCGCGTTGGTGTTGGTGGGAGTCTTTTGGTATCAGCAAAGTTCTAATGATGTAGCTGAGCAGTTGAATGAAGGCAACCAGGTAGAAGATGATGTTTTTGTGAACGAGAATGGTGAGGAAGCCGTACCAGTTACAGGGCACGATGAGAATTTGGAAATGCCGGTAGCCAGCGACTTAGAAGCAGCAATCGTCACGAAGTATTTTGACTACGAAGCAACAGATGAAGAACAAGAAAGTGCACTAGTCCTTTACAACAATAAGTACTACCAGAGCAAAGGAATCGATGTCGCAACAAGTGATGGTGAGACATTTGACGTTACAGCAGCTCTATCTGGAACCGTAACAGAAGTTAAAGAAGATCCACTTTATGGAAATGTCGTTGAATTAACGCACGACAATGAGGTAACGACGGTTTACTCCAGTTTAGGTGAAGTCGCTATCCAATCTGGTGACGAAGTGAAACAAGGCGATGTACTTGGGCAAGCAGGACAAAATTCTTTCGGACAAGCAAGTGGCGTACACGTACACTTTGAAGTAAGAAAAGATGAGCAGCCTGTCAATCCGGAGCAATTCTTTGGTCAAGCTGTAGGTTCAATTGAAGCTGCAGAAGCTACTACAGAAGATGGATCTGATGGATCCGAAGATTCTGAAGAAGCTGCGGAAGATGAGCCAACACCTGAAGAAGAACCATCAGAATCAGATTTTGAACTAGCACCAGAACAGGACGAAGCTCCTGAAGGTGACGGTGAAAGCACTGAGTCTGACGATGCAGGTGAAAGTGATGACGCAGAAAACACAGACAGCACTGTTGACACTGAAGATCCATCTTTAGACGAAGATAGCTCTTCATCTCGTTCAACAACACAATCGTAAATAGCAAATAGAAACACCATAGCAATACCCACGTGCTAAAAATGGAGGCTGATGCGGCCTCCATTTTTTCGTTTTTCTCTTTTTTCTCTCGGTACCAGGTACGCAGAAGTCACATTTCAGTACCAGGTACACTAAATCCCCACCCCGGTACCAGGTACACCAAAACATCATATCGGTACCAGGTACACAATTTAGCGCATAACTCCGCGGTTGTAATAATAGAATGAACATAACCGAAGAATCGGTACCATCCAGGGTGATACAACGAGAGCTTCACTACCAACATAGACGCTAAAACCCTATCCCGTCTCACCCCACCCCCTTGGATAGTCAATATCAGGAGGCGAGAGATGTGCATGACTACATCAAAGAGCGAACGATCAAGACTGGTGAGTACATTGTTGAGACAAAAAAGACGGTACGCGTAATTGCAAAAGAGTTTGGTGTATCAAAAAGTACAGTGCATAAGGATTTAACAGAACGACTTCCGGAAATTAACGCTCCTCTTGCGAAAGAAGTGAAGAAAATCCTCGACCACCATAAGGAGATCCGGCATTTACGTGGTGGGGAAGCTACACGTATGAAATACCGTACGATCGGAAAAGATACACCTGCAGAGCCTACTCATTAATAGGTTTTTCCTCCCGGTTCAATTTTCACCCTTCAAAATGGAACTTTTTTCTTGAGAGATAAGACGAATGATGTAACTTTGTGATAGAATATAGAATTAGATGTGCATTTCTTTACATTCTAACAATCCGGATAGTTTTTCTGATAAATAGGGAGGATCTACTCAAGATGTTTGCGCGAGATATTGGAATTGATTTAGGTACAGCCAACGTACTTATACACGTAAAAGGAAAAGGGATCGTATTAAATGAGCCGTCTGTTGTAGCTATGGATCGTAATAGCGGCAAAGTTCTTGAGGTTGGCGAAGCGGCTCGTCGTATGGTGGGGCGTACGCCTGGAAATATTGAGGCTTTACGTCCGTTAAAAGACGGGGTTATTGCTGATTTTGATGTCACGGAAGCAATGCTGCGTCACTTTATTCAAAAAACAAATGTAAAAGGATTTCTGTCGAAGCCGCGTATGCTGATCTGCTGCCCGACGAACATCACGAAAGTGGAGCAGAAAGCGATTCGTGAAGCGGCGGAGAAATCCGGAGGGAAAAAAGTCTATCTTGAGGAAGAGCCTAAAGTAGCAGCAATTGGAGCGGGCATGGATATTTTCCAGCCAAGCGGGAATATGGTTGTTGATATCGGTGGCGGAACGACAGATGTTGCCGTACTTTCGATGGGAGATATCGTAACCGCTTCATCCATAAAAATGGCCGGAGATAAATTCGATAGCGAAATTTTGCATTACATTAAGAAAAAGTACAAACTTCTGATTGGTGAGCGTACAGCAGAGAACATTAAAGTAGAAGTGGCCACGGTATTTAAAGGGTCCCGCAAAGAAGAGATTGAAATCCGCGGCCGCGATATGGTCTCTGGTTTACCGCGCACGATTACTGTTAATTCTGAAGAGATTGAAGCAGCGCTTCGTGAACCGATACAAACGATTATACAAGCAGCCAAGCAAGTTCTTGAGCGCACACCGCCTGAGCTTTCTGCGGACATTATTGACCGTGGAGTCATTATGACAGGTGGAGGCGCGCTTTTGCATGGAATCGACCAGCTGTTAGCAGAGGAATTGAAGGTTCCTGTTTTTGTAGCGGAAGATCCAATGGATTGTGTGGCAAAAGGTACAGGCATTATGCTTGATAACATCGACAAAATTACACGTAATAAAATCGGTTAAAAGGAGCGATCGTCTTGCTGAGAGGATTCAATACGGCGGCTTCAGGAATGATAGCCAACCAGCGCATGCAGGAAACCCTATCAAACAACATAGCGAACTCAGATACGCCAGGTTATAAGGCGGATCAAGGTACAATGAGAGCTTTTCCAGAGTTATTGCTGCAGCAGATGGGCGGAGAAACGATTCCGACGAGCAATGGAGGCTTGACCCTTCCCACGCAGAAAGAACTCGGAACTCTAAACACTGGCGTTTATATGCAGGAGGCCGTACCTGATTTTTCTCAGGGCGATTTAAGGGAGACAGGGAATACGACAGACCTGGCTCTCTTAAATGGCAATTTACCGGACGATGAAGGCTTTCTTTTTTTTAATGTGCAAAATAGTGACGGTGAGGTTCGTCAAACCCGTAACGGTAATTTTACTGTAGATGGCGAAGGGTTTCTTACGACGAACCAGGGCTACTATGTACTGGACAGTGACGGGGAGCCCATTCAAACAGATGGAATGGAATTCACGGTTCAAGAAAACGGCATCCTTGAAATGGGAGATGAAAATGTTCAGCTTGGGTTAGCGTATGCTGCTAATTCAGCAGATATGGTCAAAGAAGGCGACGGCCTTTTTATCCCAGGGGAGGAAGCAGATCCAGTGGAAAATGCACGTGACGTCGACGGCGTGAATTTTGAAGTGAGACAAAATCATGTCGAAGGTTCAAATGTGGATCCATCTCGAACAATGACTGAAATGATGAATACATACCGCACGTTTGAAATGAACCAGCGGGCATTAAAGGCCTATGATCAAAGTATGCAGAAAACGGTCAATGAAGTAGGTAAACTAGGGTAGGAGGAGTCGACTATGAATCTATCAATGCTGCAAGCTTCCAATACAATGGGACAGCTTCATCATAAGCTTGATTTAATCGGCCACAATATGGCCAACACAAGGACACCAGGTTATAAAAGCAGACAAGCTGACTTCGCTTCCCTGCTCTCACAGCAAATCAACAATCAGTCGGATGAAGAAGCTGAAGTGAATCGTTTAACGCCAGAGGGCATCCGTGTTGGTTCAGGAGCAAAATTAGCACATACGAATATTGATCTTACTCAAGGGGTAATGGAAGAAACTGGACGGGGATTAGATATTGCTTTACGAGAAGACAATCATCTGTTTCAATTGCAAGTAGAAACAGAAGCGGGCCTTGAAACCCAGTACACGCGAGCGGGGAATTTTTACTTAAGTCCTATGGAAAATGGACAAGTGATGCTTACAAATTCTAATGGCCGTCCTGTGCTTGATGACAATGAAGCGCCGTTAACATTTATAGATAATATGGAAGAGATCAGCGTGCGGGAAGATGGAGCGATTATGGTAACACGCGATGGCGTGCAGGAAGCGGAAGGTCAGCTTGGTGTTGTCGAAGCGGTTCGACCACGTATGCTTGAAGCTGCCGGAGGAAATCGGTTCCGTATTCCAGAAGAAGCTGAAGCTGAAGGCATTCTGGCCGGTACAGAGGCACAAGTGGCATCAGGCACACTGGAATCATCAAATGTGGATCTGGCAAAGCAAATGACCGACATGCAAAATGCACAGCGTGCTTATGAATTTAACTCCCGCTCCATCTCAACTGGAGATGAAATGATGGGACTTGTGAATCAACTAAGATCTTAAGGGTAAGGAGAAGCATTTCATGGCTACAGAGGAAAAGAACGTAAAGAAGAAACAACTTAGACTACAACCGAAGAAAGATAAGAAGCCTAAGGAAAAGCGGGCGAAAAGTACTCGTCGACGTCTCATTCCGATTTGGCTTCGAATTCTGCTTGTTCTCGTACTCAGTGCTGCTGCGCTTGCTCTGGGTCTTATGATCGGCTATGGCATCATCGGGGACGGAGATCCCCTGGACGCGCTTAGCTGGTCAACCTGGCAGCACATTATTAACATCGTAACAGGTGAAACAGAATAAAGGTTGTCTTTTCTTTTATATATGAAGGGACAAGCTGGTTTATGAATGCACGAGCTTATTAATGGGCCCGTGCTTTTTTGTTGAGGAAAAACCGATCAATCTATCAAAAGGTTTTCAACCCCTCATTTTGTGGAACTATTCAGTAATAGAAAAAGGACCACGGGGGAGGGAAAGCCACGTTGAAAACAGAAGTATTTATCGCCGGAGGAGGAGTAGGCGGGCTTGCTCTCGCTGCAAAATTGGCGAGCCGCGGCGTTCATGTAACGATCGCAGAACAGCTTAAAACAAAATCGAACGCTTATAAAGGAGAACTGCTTCAGCCGAAAACGCTCGCGATTCTTGACCGTCTCGGTGTGCTTGAAGAAATTGAAGCCAGTGGTCATGTTATTGATCAGCTTCGGTTTCACGAAATTAACAGCCGGCCAAATGACTTACCAGAGCCGCTCCAGCTTACCGAATTAAACTACAGCCGAGTAGCGAGCTTCTATGATCATGCCCTCATGGTGCCGCATGAAAGGACAAAAGATATTTTACGAGAAAAAGGGAAGGATTATGAAGAGTTTTTCCATTATCTCCCCGGCGCTCGTTTTCTAGGTTTTGAAGGCGGAATGGCGCAAGTTCGTCATCAAAAAAAGATTTTTCACATTGAAGCGCAAGTATACATTGGAGCTGAAGGACGTACCTCCCCGACGCGAGACGCGATGAACGTCAGCGTGAAGCGGATGGATTACAATCACCATTTTCTAACTGTTACTATTCCGCGCCCGGAGACGTTTACTAAAGGGAAAATCATAACAACGACTGGCAGTTTTCTCGGATTGTTTCCTTTGCCCGACAATGAAGTACGTACCGTTTATTTAATTAAAGCCGGTGAATTTAAAAAAATAAAAGAAAAAGGACTGCAGCATCTCTATCGAGCATACGCCGAGTTGGAACCGGAGCTTGCCGAAACGGTAAAATCACTGGATGACTGGCGTCAGATTCAGCTGATGATTCCCTTTACGTACCACGTCGACCGCTACTATTCAGGCAACCTTGCTTTAATCGGTGATGCCGCACATACAGTGCATCCGATGGCTGGAGAGGGAATGAATCTTGCTATTCAAGATGCTGATGTCCTCGGTGAGCTGCTCGCCTGGTGTAAAGAGGAGGGCAAACCGTATCATGAGAAGCTTCATTATTATGAAGACGTGCGTAAACCGCGTGTTTCATTTTTATTAACATTAAGCCACATGTCTGCACTCGTCTATTCATTTCCAAACCCGTGGTGGCGAAAACTGCGCATGCGGGCTGTGCAGCGAATTTACGATGACGACCAGCTTCATGTCAAACAAATGCTTAACATCTCAGGTCTTGGACGATGGAATTTTTCACTAGTTGACCGTGCGATACAGGGGAGTCTCCTTCCCGTCCGTTCGAAACAAATCAGTGATCATAAGCAGAATCAAAAGTTATTTAGCGAAGCGGAAGATTATCCGTGGAGATTTGAACAAAAAGGGAAGGTGTAATGGATGAATGAATGGGTAAATGCTATGCAGGCACGCAAATGGATGAAAAAAAATGAATCGTTTTTACCGGTCTGGCACGCGTATGTCGGATCTGAACTGCAATTATTCGATTATTTTAAAAAAGCACGAACGGTTGAATCAGTCAGTGAAGAAACAGGGTATCCGGCGGATTTAATCAGCTCATGGGTGCGCGTTGGTGTGGCCGTGAAACATATGAAGCGCCGGCCGAACCAAACTTTTCGCACGTCAAAAAAACGCTGCGCTTCGATCATAGGCAACAATGCTTCCCCTGGAGTCAAAGCCTTGTTAAAAGAAATCATGGAGCTGCACATGCCGACTTTACTGAACTATCCAGAGTACATGAGATCTCAGAAGCGAGCGCGCTTTGATCATGAGATGCATGGAGAGGTCGTTGCCGAGACGTCCGCCTTACTCGAACACTTCGCAATAAAGAAAATTAAAAAGATGATCCGCGACCGCAATGTCAAAAGCATCGTCGATTTAGGCTGCGGCCACGGAGGTTATTTAAGAAAACTAGCCGATGATCATCCGGATGTTGAAATGATCGGCGTAGATATTAATAAAAACGTAATCATTCAAGCACGGGAGCAGTCCCAGGGCTATTCCAATATCCGATTTGAAGTGGGGGATATTAATTCCTGGACACCGGTAGAAGGCAATGTGGATGTCATTTTACTTCACAACATTTTTCATTACATTCATCCGGACTCACGTACCGGACTGCTTGATCACTTAAACAGTTATGTAGCGAAAGATGGGTTGATATCCGTTATTACGCCAATAAGCGATACAGAGCACGGAGAAGCCTTTTCCTCTGCTTTCAACAGCTTCTTTGTCGCTCATTCGAACCTTTTTGCACTGCCGAATAAGCCGCAGCTGCAGGACATTTCAGAATGCTGTCAATTTGAACTGTTTGACCTTGATCCGATTATTAAAGAAGGCTCATGGTATACATTCTGGCTCAGTCCAAGCGTCCATATTAAAGAGCTGCACCAGCGAACAGGTACGGATGACAGTGAGCAGTCAATCACTGAACATAAGCATGCTGAGCTGACACAAACTTCATAAGCTGAAATAAAAGCAATTTTCACAGGGGAAAAATCGAATCATTCACGATCATTCAAAAATGAATGCCTTAGACTTCTGTGGGAACAACACGAACCAGTACCTTTAGAATATGAACTGTAACAGAGAAAGACCCGAACCAATTCACAGTGGAATGGTTCGGGTCTTTATTGGGTAACATTTTGTGTCGTTATGGTTTTCCTCGTCCTCGCACTACTTTCATAATGATAATAATCGCTGCCACAATCAACAACAGATTAATGAGGCCGCCAGCAATATCGAGTACAAGACCGAGTAGCCAAATGATAAGTATAACAATTACTATCGTCCACAGCATAAGCTAACCTCCTTTAATGATAAGATTTCCTCAGCTTTAAGATTTGAAACCTTTTTACGGAAAAATTTTGTCCAAATGAGTCGATACCTTTATAATAAGAGTAGTTTGTACGGAAAGGAGCTTTTTTATGCTAGATATACAAGAGATTAAAGAAATCATCCCGCACCGCTATCCATTTCTTCTTATCGATCAAGTCGAAGAAATCGAAGAAGGCAAGCGTGCGGTCGCTTACAAAAACGTAACGATGAACGAACCATTCTTCCAGGGTCATTTTCCGGACTACCCGGTTATGCCCGGTGTCCTCATCACAGAAGCACTCGCTCAAACTGGAGCCGTGGCCATGCTGAAAAAGGAAGAAAACCAGGGCAAACTCGCCTTTTTTACCGGAATTGATAAATGCCGCTTCAAACGTCAAGTGAAGCCTGGCGACCGACTCAAACTTGAAGTCGAAATCGTTCGCCTTAAAGGGCCGATGGGCAAAGGAAAAGCTACGGCTACAGTAGACGGCGAAGTGGCTTGTGAAGCAGAAATTATGTTTGCTCTTAAATAATTGTTTGATAAACCTTCCTTTTGAGGAGGTCGCCTCACAAATTGCTTGTCGGTGGATGCTTGTCGCGGCCCGGCCTCAGCTCATTTGGTCAAGAAGTTCACTTGACCAAGCGGGTCTTCGGCTCGCGCTGTTCCCGCGATGCACCGGACGTGCTAGCGTCGATGTTGGCCACAGGACGTGGCCGGTTTTAATCGACCAGGCGTCACTACCGAACGCTCCTCGTGACATCAACAGGGATTATTCTAGAACCCATCTATACGTTGTCTGGCTCATTCCAGCTCATGTTTAAACTTATAAAGGAATAGAAGACGCAGATCTCTTAATAGTTAGCAGAAAAGCGTCCTGTGTGGAATTTAATTTCCATACAGGACGCTTTTAGAATTCTATCTTTCATCGATTTTTTTCAGCGGCCCCTTTTGAGAAACGGTTTTTTTCTTTTTTAACAAGGATTGTTTCGAATTATCATGAAATCGGATCACCTCGTCAAAATACCAGGTCCTCCATGTATATCCATTTATAAAAATGGACACACTAGCAATCGTAAACCTAACTATCAAGGAGGAATACCTAATGAAAAACGCTCTACTCAAACTACTCATCGCCATGCTAGCTGTATCTGTTCTTGGAGCTTGTGCTTCTGAAGAAGAGCCGGCGCAAGACGAAGAAAACATGGAAGAACAAGAAAACCAAGACGAAGAGAACATGCAGGAAGACGAAGAAAACATGGAAGAAGATCAAGAAGATATGAACGAAGAAGATCAATCGAACGAAGATACGATGAAAGAGGACGAAGAAGAATAATCCTCCATCCAGCTATGTAAAGCCGCGCCTGGCTTCAGGAGCGGCTTTTTCCTTTCTCATCAAACTCTGATTCTTGCAGAAACACAGCAATGATAAGTACAGACAGTCCGCCCATCGTAAGGAACGGAACGAGAAAGCCAGGGCGTTCAAACCATTCGACGACAAACAAGGCGATTCCGAGATAAAATAAACCGGAACCGAACAGAGCCATAAGCTTTGCCACCTGCCTCATCAGCATCCCATCTTTCAAAAAAGACTAGGCGGATGATCCGCCTAGTCTTTCTTTTACCCTTTTACATCGATTTGACTCCCTTTTGTAGGATGAGGAACCGATTCAGAGAGCATCTCCACCATTTGACTGCCCTGCTGCTCTGCATTCGTCTTCGCTTGATCCATGACAGCTATACTCGTCTGCTGTTTTACATTCGCCTGGCTCATCGCTATCGAAGCGGCCGCTACGTCCATCAGATCACACTCCTTTCTCCCTTACCATCGGCCAATTTGGGAAAAATTGAACAACTAAGTCCCCGATTTATTGTCAATAGGACCGACAATTAGGTAGAATAGAAGGAAAGCCCCAAAATATTTTGCACATTTTTAAAAATAGAAGTTTTCCGTTCAACCATGTGTGGAATAGGGGAACGAGAGGTGATTTCCGATGAAATATAGAACAGCTGAAGACCTAAAACCATTACTGTTCGATGAAGAAGAAAGAGTCGTCAACCAAATCCCGAGGGAGAAAGTAGACGTATACGCCTATCTCAACTATAACTTTGATATTACTTACGTACCGGACGACACGATCTACCAATTCGTTTTCCGTCACTTCTTTAAACTGGACAACCCCAGCTTAACGAACGAATTCGAACACGAATACTTCAAATTGATGGAAGAGCAGCGCAACGAAGAACGCCCAAACATCGTACACATCACAAAGTCCTTGTACAACATTAAGAACCACAAAGGAAATCCAACGATGCAATTCCCGCTTGCCGCAGCCATGCTGCACGCCATTAATCCTGTATTCCCATCGTACGACAGCGACATAGCGAAAGCTTTTGACTTCTCATCTACCTACCATTTATCCGGGTTCGATAAGAAAATGAAACGCTACATGGGACAATACCAGCACACCTTCAACACTTATAAAGAGCTGCTTGAGGATGAAGCGGTCCGGCCTCTGATCAATCACTTCGACGAGAAATTCAGGGAGCACCGTGAACTGCCGGAAGTGAAAAAACTCGAGCTTATCGTCGCCCAGCTCGGACACACTATGCAATAATTACCTATACATAACCGTCAGCCCAACGGCCGTCGGTTATTTTTCTTTTCCTCTCTATTTTCTTGTGTACCATATCTTTGTACCAGGTACATAGATAGAGAAAGAGAGTACCAGGTACAGCACAGTAATTGTCGGGTACCTGGTACGCAGAAGTAAAAAAACTGTACCAGGTACCGCGCTGTGATATACTATTAAAAAATAAAGGAGGTGCTCTATGCCAAGAGTTAAACGAATTTGGTACCCAGGAGCTATGTATCACATTACAGCGAGAGGAAACCGCAAAGAAAACATTTTTCATCACGTGTACGATCGAATGAAATACCTGGACACCCTTAAACTAGTCAGCAAGAAGTATCCTTTCAATATTCATGCTTACTGTTTAATGAGCAACCATATCCACTTGCTGCTCGAGACCACCCAGTTTCCCCCGGGGAAAATCCTTCATCTCCTACACCTCAACTACGCCAAATACTTCAACAAAAAATATGACCACAACGGCCATCTATTCCAAGACCGGTACCATGACAAAATTATTATGGACCGATACTACTTCATGGACGCGTTCAGCTACATCCATTTAAACCCCAGCCGTGCCAGTCTCCCCGAGGAAGAAAACAACCCCCTTTGGTCCTCCCACTACTATTACACCCACAACGAATCTGATCCCATCCTTTCAAAAGAACTATTCCATAATTATCTAGGCAGCACCCCATACAGCCAATGGTTCACCACCCAAAAACTTAAAATAGAAGAAAAATAAAAACTGTACCAGGTACACAAATTCATCACCCAGGTACCAGGTACACATAAACGCTGTCTCTGTACCTGGTACCCCTAATACGACCTCCACACAACTGTCACATCCACCTTCGACAAAACCTTGCATCAGACCCCAAATTCTAGTAACATTATCCATACTTATGACCACTCAGTCACACCACAAGAGAGAGGAAGACCTACATATGAAACGAACGTTACTCAGCCTCCTGCTCATCACAACCACGACTCTCGCCGCCTGCAACAACGAAGATACCGAACCCGAAGAAGAACGCACCACACCTGTAGAAGTTGCCGAAGTCACACAAGACGACTTCACGATTGAACGAAAAATAGCAGGGAGAGCAGCCGCAGATGAAGGTACACCCGTCACTCCGAGCATCGCCGGTGAATTGGTGACGTTAAACGTAGCCAAGGGAGACCGTATCGAGCAAGGGGAGACCATCGGCGTCGTATCCCCGCCTGACCAGGGGAGTCAGGTAGAGCTTCAGGAAATTGCCGTCCGCCAGGCTCAGTCTCAGCTCGATGATGCCCGTACGCAGTATGATCAGGCCGTTGAAGGTGTAGAAACCGCAGAAGATCAAGTAGAAGTGGCACGTCAGGCTACCAATTCAGAATCCAGTCAGATGACCGAACAAGCACGCGAGCAATACGAGTCGGCTCAGCAAATTGCCGATGAAACGAAAAAGCTTGCAGATGAAGGAAATGTACCAGAATCCATTTATGAAGAAGCGCAAAACCGCGCCGATCAAGCTCAATCACAGTTTAATCAAGCGTCCGACCAAGGCGGCATGTCCTCTTCAGCTGTAGCCGAAGCAGAAGCTCAAGTAGAACAGGCTGAGCAGGCTGTCGCCCAGGCCGAATCCGCAGTAGAACAAGCAGAGCTCGGTGTAGAGCAGGCACAAATTCAGCTGGAAGACGCTCGTGAACAATCAGAAAACGAACCTGTTATCGCGCAAGAATCTGGGGAAATCGCATCCGTAGAAGCGAGTGAAGGGGATCAAGTCTCCAATCAGCAGCCGTTCGCCACGATCATGAGCCTCAATCCGATGACGATAACAGCATCTATTACGGATGAACAGTTATCGCTTTTTGAAGAAGGTCAGGAAATCGAAGTGGAAATTCCAACACTAGATGAGACCGTAACAGCATCAATCGATTACGTACCCTCGGTCCCTGATGATACAAACCTTTACCCCGTCGAAGCATCTGTGGATAATGCAGAAGAAACGATCAAACCAGGAATGATGGCTTCCTTTCTTTTACCGGAAAACGTCGTGGAAGATGCATTAATTGTGCCAACGAATGCGGTCGTCGAGCAAAGCGGTGAAACCTATGTCTACCTATTAAATGAGGAAGAGGAAGAAACGGTAGTCGAACGCATCGACATTGAAGTGGTAGAATCACAATCCGATCGTTCAGCCATAACCGGCGAAGTAACAAGTGAAGATGAAGTTGTAACGAGCGGGCAGCTGACGCTGACGGACGGAGCGAAAGTCGAAGTCATGAAGGAGGACGACTAAGTGAAGCTCGTCAACCTATCCGTTAAACGCCCAGTCGGCGTCATTATGGTCGTCGCTGCGATCTTAGCGCTCGGCTTTGTTTCGCTGCGTTCACTCACGATCGACCTTTACCCTGAAATCGACCTCCCTGTGGCCGTCGTCTCCACCAGCTACGAAGAAGCGGCCCCGCAAGAAGTCGAGCGGCTCGTCAGTCAACCAGTCGAATCGTCCGTCAGTGCCATTGAAGGCTTAGAAGTGCTTCAGTCTCAGTCACAGGCTGGAGCCTCGCTTGTTTTCATGCAGTTCAGCATGGGCACAGATCTCGACAGTACGCTCCTTGAAGTACGGGAAAACGTCGACCAGGTGACGGAAGCTCTCCCTGAAGGAGCAGGCGAGCCTAGCGTACTTCGTTTTGATCCCCAGGCGCTTCCGATCATGACGATCGGTTTGTCGGGCGATTCCCCCGAACAGCTGCAGCGTGTCGCTGAAGACCAGTTGATTCCACAGCTTGAACGGCAGGAAGGTGTAGCGTCTGTCGATATTGAAGGCGGCAGTACTCGCCAGGTTGATATTCTGATCGACCGTGCAAAAATGGCAAGCTATGAACTTGATACGGAAACCATTACTCAGACATTAAACGCTTCTAACCAGGCGGCTTCAGCCGGTTCCGTGAAAAAAGGCAGCCAGGATATTCAAATCCGGATCGACGGAGAGTTTGAATCCATTGAAGATATTGAACAAACGAATATCCAATCTCCTTCCGGTGCACAAGTGACGCTTGATCAAATCGCGGAAGTGGAAGAAAAGTATGAGTCTGACAGCGTATCAGAAGTCGGCGGCAAATCATCCGTAGCGCTTTCGATTATGAAAAAGACCGACGGCAACACGGTAGAGACTGCCAATAACGTACGCGACGCCCTTGAGGAAGTCGAAGGCGATCTGCCCGATAATACCGATACAGAAGTCGTACTCGATACAAGTGAATTCATTAAGACGTCTATCAACAGTGTCGTCTTAAACATTATTCTCGGTGGAATTTTCTCGATCATCGTCCTTATGCTTTTCCTGAAAAGCTTTCGGGCGACACTCGTCATAGGCATCTCCATTCCGATTGCGATCATCTCCACGTTTACGCTTATGTATTTCACTGGCGAAACGCTGAACGTCCTAACGATGGGCGGACTTGCGCTTGGAATCGGAATGATGGTCGACAGCTCGATCGTTATATTGGAAAACATCGTCAACTACAGGCAGCGCGGGTATTCAATGGTCGAAGCAGCGAAAAAAGGTGCCTCTGAACTAGCACCTGCTGTTATAGCTTCCGCAACGACGACACTCGTCGTATTCCTGCCGATCATTTTCGTAGAAGGCATCGCATCCGAGCTCTTTACACCGCTCGCAATCACGATATCCTTCGCCTTGATTACAGCGCTGGCCGTATCCGTTACGCTCATCCCGATGCTCTCGTCCAAACTATTGACGAAGCCGCTTCAGACGAGTGGACGCAGATATTGGTTCGATCGATTTTTACAAAAAGTAAACGACAAATACCGAACCCTGCTCTCGAAAGTACTCAAATGGCGCAAGACAACAATTGCCCTCACACTGGCCGCCATTGTGGGCAGCGTCGCGCTCATACCGAGTATCGGGACAGAGTTCATCCCGCCGTCTGATCAGGGACAAATCGAAATCGATGTCGAAATGCCGGCCGCCACGTCACTTGAAGGTACACAAGCCACGACGGAGACCATCGACCAGCGTCTTGAAAACTTCAGCGAAGAAATCGATGTCAGTTACCTTTCCATTGGCGGCGGGGGCATGGGAGGGGATATTGGAAATGGCAGCTCCGACAGTGCCACATATACCCTGCAGCTCGTCGACCCAGACCAGCGGGAACGCTCAACTCAGGATGTCATGAAGCAGATGGACGAAGAACTGGGCGATATCCCGGGTGCTGAAATTTCCGTGACGGAACTCGACGCTGGACTCGGGACAGGGGCACCGCTCCAGATTCAACTGAACGGGCCCGAATATGAAGTGCTCGATGAACTGTCCCAGCAGGTTACGTATATTATGGAAGACGTCGAAGGAGTCAGTGAACCGACCTCTTCCACAGAAGAAGGCCGTCCCGAGATGAACATTGAAGTCGATCGTGACAAAGCCTCTCAGTATGGGCTGACTGAGCAGGAGATTATTGCGCAGGTCCAAACCTCCTTCACAGGTCAGGTTGCGACAAGATATCGCGAAGCAAGTGAAGAAATTGACGTGCAGATGATCTTGCCGGAAGAAGAACGTCAGACGATCAATGATTTAGAAGGCATGTCCGTCCAGACAGCCAGCGGCGGCATCATTCCATTGTCTACAATTGCTGAGCTCCAGCAGGTGCAGGGGCCTGTGAATCTTCTGCGTGAAGATCAGCAGCCGCAGGTTAACGTGGAATCAGAAATAGTCGACCGCGATCTCGGCAGCACAACAGAAGACGTACGCGCTGAACTCGAAAGCCTTAATTTCCCTGAAGGATACACTTATGAAATTGGCGGCCAGGCGCAAGACATGGAAGAAGCCTTTGGAGACTTAGGCCTCGCGTTGATTTTCTCGATCTTCCTCGTCTACGCCGTCATGGCCATTCAGTTTGAGAACTTTTTGTTCCCGTTTATCATCATGTTCTCACTGCCCGCGACGATCGTCGGGATTACCACTGGGCTGTTCGTCACCGGACTTCCCTTCAGCTTACCGGCTTTTGTCGGAATTATTATGCTCGCCGGTATTGTCGTCAACAACGCTATCGTGCTCGTTGACTACATTAATATTTTACGAAGGAAAGGGTACGACCGTACCGAAGCGATCCTAGATGCCGGTCCTAACCGTCTGCGGCCTATCCTCATGACAACACTAACCACTGTCTTAGGAATGGTACCGCTCGCGATTGGTATTGGGCAAGGAGCTGAAGCCCAGCAGCCGCTTGCGGTTACAATAATTTTCGGTTTAACTGTATCAAGTTTCTTTACGCTCATCCTTATTCCAGTCGTCTACACGTATTTCGATGACCTATCGAAGAAAATAACAGGTATCTTCCGCCGCAAGAACCGCGATGAAGAAGCCTGATCTCCATCCCCTGCCTTTTGAGGCAGGGGATTTTATTTTCCGGCAATATTCGATTATTTCCGGGGAAATATTTATTATTTCTCATCCTTACTCAATTCCACGCATACCTTTTAATCTTGTCGAAATTACTCCGCGGCCGTCGACTATTTACCTTCTATCTAAAGTGAATTTACGATGTTTTGAAAATATTTACACAACCCTTACAAAACTATAAAAAAACATACAAATTCATGTGATAGTTTTTGAGTGTAGAAATAAATAGCACTTTTTGTAAAAGAGAGGGAAGGGGATCAGATGTTACTTATACCGCTTATGATCATCATCGCACTCAGTCTCGGCATCTTTGAGATCAAAAGGCACCAGCGCCGCATTCAATCGATTCCGATCCGGGTGAATGTGAATGGTGTACGAGGGAAATCGACCGTCACGCGATTGATTACAGGTGTGTTGAAGGAAGCTGGCAAGAAAACCGTCGGTAAGACGACGGGAACGTCAGCACGGATGATTTATTGGAATACAAGCGAAGAGAAGCCGATACATCGCCGGCTGGAGGGACCTAACATAAGTGAGCAGAAGGCTGTTGTGGCAGAAGCGAAAAAATTAAATGCCGAAGCGCTCGTCAGTGAATGTATGGCGGTCAATCCAGATTATCAAATTACTTTTCAAAAACATATGCTGCAGGCAAACGTTGGCGTTATCGTAAATGTACTGGAGGATCACCTCGATGTCATGGGGCCGACGCTTGATGAGGTGGCGGAGGCGTTTACCGCCACCATTCCTTACCGCGGCTATTTGATCCTTGCAGATTCACCGTATACGACATACTTTAGAACAATTGCGAGAAAACGTCGAACACGCGTCATTATGGCCGACAATTCACGTATTTCAGAAGAATACTTACGAAAATTTGAATATATGGTATTCCCGGACAATGCCTCCCTCGCATTAGCGGCAGCGGAGGCGCTTAACATTGATGAAGAAACAGCACTCCGCGGCATGTTGAAGGCCCAGCCTGACCCCGGTGCAATGAGGATTCTTCCTTTTATGGACGAAGAGGAGCCGTGTTTCTTTGTGAATGGATTTGCTGCCAACGATGCGGCCTCCACTCTTAACATTTGGCGGCGCATTCAACAGACGAGTTATCCGCATGAAGAGCCAATTGTGCTAATGAACTGCCGTGAAGACCGTGTCGAACGTACGGAGCTGTTCGCTCGAGACGTGCTTCCTTATATTCAAACCGACCGGCTCGTCCTGATCGGAGAAGTCACTCACCCGATTGTTGAATCCTACCAGGCGGGAGAGATTCCGGCGAAGCATCTTATGAATCTGGAAAACTACTCGGCCGAAGAGATTTACGAGGCGTTAGAACCTCACCTTAAGAAAAAAATGGTCTACGGGGTCGGTAACATTCACGGAGCTGCAGAACCATTAATTGAAAAATTAAAGACGAAGCATCAACCTAAAAAAGAATTAGTCATCAGCTAGGAGGCGTCCCATGTTTGGATCTGATTTGTATATATCGTTAGTTGTAGGCGTGATTTTGAGCTTAATTTATACGGAGAAAACGGGTATTTTGCCGGCCGGTCTTATCGTGCCCGGCTACTTAGCGTTAAGCTTTGACCAGCCCGTGTACATGCTGACTGTTTTTTTGATCAGCTTTTTAACGTATTTTATCGTCCAGCATGGCATTGCCCGCTTTACAATCCTTTACGGGCGTAGAAAATTTGCAGCGATGCTGACGACTGGAATCGTCATTAAGCTGCTGCTTGATGCCGTTTACCCAGTCGTGCCGTTTGAAATCTATGAACTGCGGGGCATAGGCGTCATCGTGCCCGGATTAATCGCAAACACGATACAAAAACAGGGGCTTTTTCCAACAGTTCTCAGCACCGTGCTGCTCAGCGGTCTTACGTTTTTAATTATGTTTGCTTACTTCTTAGTATAGGGTGACTATTTTATGGCTAAAAAATTGAACTTTAAAGAAACGCTGCTTAAGCATAGCAAATGGCATAAGAAACGTGCTTCCGTTCATACCCTTATCGCGTTTCTTGTCGTCATTGCACTTATTTACCCGGTCAATTATCTGCTCAAGCCTGCCGCGGTTGCTGTTGAAAAAGATGATTCGATTTTTACAGCTTCCGTTGTCGGTGACATCATGTTCGGGCGGTTTGTGGAGCATGTCGCTGAAAGAGACACGTACGATGCTCATTTTGATAACGTACGTGAACTTTTCAAAAGCTCCGATTACGTGGCAGGCAACTTCGAGCATCCGGTCGTCCTTAACGACGACGCTGTGGCTATTGAAAAAGCATACAATTTTAAAACAAAACCGGATGCTGTGGACGCACTTGAAAACGCGAATTTCACCGTGGCAAACCTTGCCAATAATAACGTCCTCGATTATGGTATCACCGGATTAAGAGATACGATCAATACATTTAACGAATCTGAAACCGACGTCATCGGAGCAGGAGGGAATCTCTCAGAAGCTGAAGCTATTCATTATGAAGACTACAACGGCATCACCGTCGCTAGCCTAGGCTTTAACGACATTCTCGAGTACAGCACACTGGCAACTGACACATCAGGCGGCGTGCTCGGCGCAGACCCGCAGACCTTCCTGCCACTTATTCAAGAAGCGAAACAAAACGCGGATCTCGTCTTCGTTCACGTCCACTGGGGCAAAGAGTATGAAAACGCAGTTCAGCCAAGGCAGCGTGATTTCGCCCATGCGATGGCAGATGCCGGAGCCGATGCAATATTTGGCTCCCATGCGCACGTCTTGGCTCCAATTGAAAAGTACGATGATACAGTGATTTTCTACAGCCTCGGCAACTTTATTTTTGACCAGGGCTGGTCGCGGACAAAGGAATCAGCGATTGTTCAGTATCATTTAGAAGAAGACGGGTCTGCCCAATTTGAAGTGCTGCCTGCCTATATTGAAGAAACGAAGCCGGCACCGCTTTCCGAGAAGAATCATTACCGAAATACAACTATACTGCGAAAAATGACGAAGGAACTGGATCAGTCTGATTGGACTAAAGAGGGCAACCGTGCCGTCATTCCTGTCGATCATTCACACATTACAGCCGAGGAGGAAAGCAGCCGTGCAGAATAAAATTTTAATTACCGTCCTATCCGTTATCGTTGCCGGCGGGATGTGGTTTTACTACAAAGTCGAAGGTGTATCGCCTGAGCTTGCGATCTTTAATCAAAGCGATACACAAGCGGACCGTGAGCCTGTAAAAACTGATGAAGGCTATGGCGTCAGTGCATCGCATCCGCTCGCCGTAGAAGCTGGGATGGAAATTTTAGAAAAAGGCGGATCGGCCGCAGATGCAGCGGTCACAGTCTCGTACGTATTAAGCGTCGTTGAACCATACGGATCGGGCATCGGCGGAGGCGGAGAAACGCTCTATCACCCCGCAGACGGGGAACCGACAACATACGTCTATAACGAAAATGCCCCGTTAAATGGGGAGATGCCGGAGGATAACGTTGGACTGCCCGGATTTGTCAAAGGAATGGAAACGTTAAACGCAGATCTTGGTAACTTAGAAATGAGCGAACTCATTCAGCCGGCCATCGACATTGCGGAAGAAGGCTTTGCCGTCGATAAAAGCCTGCACAGTCGATTGAAAGCCGCCCAATATCGCATGCCGATATCCGACCTTCCTCATCTATATCCAGGCGGCACACCCGTTAACCCGGGGGTTGAAATCAAACAGGAAGCGTTGGCCGATACGCTTAAAGTCATCCGCGACGGAGGGGCAGAGAGCTTTTATAACGATCAGCTCGGACAGCATTTTCTTGCCAATACGTCTGGCCACACCGAGCAGGACTTAACCCAATACGAAGTCAAAACAGCAGCTCCCGCTACGGGGTCCTTCGCCGGATACGATGTCATTACAGCACCCCCGCCGTTTGGAGGAACAACCTTAATTCAGTCATTAAATATGGTGGAAGATCTTGAGTTGGAAAAAGCTGCAGCGAATGACCACGATTATATCCACCTATTAGGAGAAGTGATTAAACGAAGCTACAACGATCGGTTAAGCAACATCAGCGACCCTGAATTTAACCAGATAAATGTAGACGAGATGACGAGTGATGCTTACGCCGCCCAACTTGGCGAAGACATATCGCTAAGCGATCTATCAGAAGACTACGAGATTAACGACAGTCCGGCTGATGAAGCTGATCATGCCAACACGACCCATTTTGTCATCATCGATAAAGAGGGCAATATGGCCTCCACGACGAATACACTCAGCAACTTTTTCGGCTCCGGAAAATTCGTGGATGGCTATTTCTTAAACAACCAGCTCTCGAACTTCAGCGAAACCCCTGGATCGGTTAACGCCCCCGAGCCAGGCAAGAGTCCAAGAAGCTATACGTCACCCACCATTCTCGCTAAAGATGGGCAACCCGTCATGGGGATCGGAACACCAGGAGGCAAGCGTATTCCGATGATGATTACTGATGTGCTTACGCGTCATCTTCTGCTGGATGAACCACTTGAAGACGTTGTTGAGGCACCTCGCTTTTATGTCGAAGAAGAGGAGGTGATCATGGAAGAAGCCTTCGCGGACAATTTAGATGATGAAGTGATACAGCAGCTGCAAGCCAAAGGCTATACAATGGATACGTATAACTCTGACCAATTTTACGGTGCTATTCACAGCCTTGTGATCGACCGGGAAGAAGGATTGATGTACGGAGCTGCCGACAGCCGCCGAGCCGGCGACTGGCAAATCAAAGAAAAATAAGGAGAGACCCTATATGATAAAAAAACTATGGAAAGAATCACGGTCCTTCATGCTACTGGGACTCGTGATCATCGCGATGGCAACATTTAAACAGGTCGATACGATCAACGACGAAGATAAAACGTTTATCGAGAATTATAATACGGAACAGACGAACCAACAGGACGACACTCAAATCAGCAATTAACCAGTGCCGGGTACCAGGTACCGAAATTCAGCTTTTCGGTACCTGGTACCCTCATGCGTCAGTCACCTTCCTTTCAATTGAACAAAATATTCAGTAAAATAAGCACTACATTCAATAAAAGGTGGGATTCATTGTGAGTAATGACATACTGTACAAGAAATCATATTTTTCAAGACTGCCGGAACTTGGTGACCTGGCACCGGAAGCGTTTAAAGCCTTCGTTGCATTTGATCAAAAGGCTGTAGCACCTGGACAGCTTTCAACGAAATTTAAGGAAATTATCGCGATCGCTGTTGCCCACACTACTGGCTGCCCTTATTGCATTGACGTTCATGTCAATAATGCGAAGGACCAAAATGTGACGAAAGAAGAAATGAGCGAAAGCATCTTTGTAGCCACTGCGTTAAAGGCGGGTTCTGCCGCAGCGCACGGAGTAAATGCCCTCAATGCTTACGATTTTGGCTCAAATGATCATCTTTATAAAGCGGAGTATTTTAATCGCATCAAAGAATTTACGGAGCTTTCGGGTGAAGCTTTTCAAGGATTCATGGACTTTGATAAAAAAGCGATGAAAGCCGGAGTGCTCTCAGCAAAAGAAAAAGAACTGATTGCTGTTGCTGTTGCGCATACAACGGGCTGTCCGTACTGCATAGATATTCATACGAAAGGGGCAAAAGAGCAAGGCGCTTCTAAAGAAGAAGTGGCTGAAAGCATTTTTGTAGCGACGGCGTTAAAAGCAGGATCGGCTCTCGCTCATTCGGTGAATGCGCTGCAAGCGTATGACAGCGAATAAGATTTTCAAGCCTCTATGTCGCATAATCCGGCATAGAGGTTTTTTAGTGAACGAATGTAACACATGCTCGTATAGATAGTAAGCTTTTAAAATATGGGGGAGTCCGTTTGGTCAGCTTCTAAAAAAATTTATACGAACTATCGATAGCTGCCTTACTTATCTGTTTTTTCTATGAAAAAGCCAACTCTATCAATTATTGTTACTGATCCAGAAGGTCGTGATTTATTTATCGCCCAGGAGAAACCGAGTTTAATTGATTTCTCCATAGAAGCAAGTGTAACCGGCGAAACGTTTTCCTCGATTCGAAAACGTTCCCTCGTTTATTCTTCGATGAAAGAGACCCTCAATAATCATGATGTCTTTTACATGACTACGAAAGAGTTACAAGAAGAAGTGCTCCTTCCATTATTGGCTGCCATAATTGCCGTAGATTCCATTATTATCATGCGCAATAAGAAAAAACCTCAAGGATCGATCGCAGCCTTGAGGTTTTTTCACAATTCTTTTCTCATCTTTAACCACAGCCAGGCAATGAAGTTCGCCGGGATAAAGAAAGGATGGATCTGGGTGTTGGCGTGCAGGAGCTCTTCTTGAAAAGGCATCTGATCATAATACTCGTTTTGCGTGGTATTTTTTCTTTTCATTTCATCTTTGATGCCTTTTAAATAACGAACTTGAATCGGAATCATCACAATCGTCACCATGAGCACAATACTTCCAATGATAATGATAAACGGCCAGATAATAAATCCCTCCGTAATCTATGTTACTTGTATTTACGAAAAAGGTTGAGTTGACGTTTCATATTTTAAAGGTTTTCAATAAATCACAATTCAGTTATGATTTTTTTAGTAAAGACGGCCTCTATTTGGGTCCAGCCAAATAGAGGTTTTTTATTGTCGAAAAATGCTGACAAATCAGCGTCCTGACTGTGATTTTTTATGTAAATCACGGTGTTGTACATAAAATGTCCGCTCATTTGTGATGAAAGCGTATACATTAGCGGGCTGGGCGGTGCTATGATTTGTATCAGAAGGAGGGATTGGCGTTGACGCTGGGTGATCGGAGCAAAATGATTTTGGATGAATTAGTGAGTAATCCAAGGGTCACGAGTATGGTATTGGAAAAGAAATACGATCTTTCGCGTCGTCAGCTTGGCTACAGTTTTAACAAAATTAATGATTGGTTATTGTCGAAGAATCTTCCTGTCATTGAACGAACGCGGCAGGGTCATTTCATCATTGATCAGTCGGTGTTTACGAAGCTGAATGCTGATGAGGAAGTCACTCCTTTGGAAAGATCCTTTTTCACGGAAGAGCAGCGGGTGTATTTGATCCTGATGATGTTGTTAAGCCGTGAGGAAGAGCTGTCGCTCAGTCATTTTACCTCTGAACTTCATGTGAGTAAAAATACGGTGCTGAATGATTTAAAGCACGTGCAGCAATTTGCAGGCGACTATGAATTATCGATTCGTTATGCGAGAAAGTCAGGCTACCTGTTAGAAGGAAAAGAGTTTCAAACGCGTAAGCTGCTCATCAATGTCACCTATCAATTGATTCAGCTGAGCGGGGGGATGGAGCAGTTAAAGGAAATTACCGGCATACAGGAGGAAGAATTAGAAGATATTCGTAAGCGGATCGAAAAGGTGGAAGCGAAGCTCAGCCTTAAGTTTACGGATGAAAAACTGGCTACGATGCCGTTTATTCTCTGTCTCATTCTTAAACGGATTGAGAAAGGACAGCAGGTTCGTTCGTTTTCGATAGCGTATGAAGAATTATCGGATACGAAGGAGTATTTAGCGACGGAGGAAATTTTTCAAGAGTTAAAAGAAATTCCGGAGCAGGAACGACTGTTTATGACGCTGCATTTATTGACGGCGAACGTGTACTGGTCGGAATATCTTTCGGAGAATGATAGTGTTCCCAATTTACTTCCGGCGATTGATCAAATGGTGAGGCAGTTCGAGAAAAGTGCATGCATCTACTTGCAGGATCGTGAACAGCTGCTGAACAAGCTGCTTCAGCACGTGAAGCCTGCGTATTACCGCATTAAGTACGAACTGACGGA
The DNA here is from genome assembly GCF_043497005.1 of Halobacillus sp. B23F22_1. Lineage (NCBI taxonomy): Bacteria > Bacillati > Bacillota > Bacilli > Caryophanales > Bacillaceae > Halobacillus > Halobacillus sp. B23F22_1. The sequence goes on from NZ_JBIEKE010000001.1 coordinate 682,237, forward strand.
AACGATTGAAGTACAGGAGGCTTTAAGCAAGGAGTTTAAAGAGCTGCATCACTTAGTGAAACGATCGACGGGTCCGTTAAAGGAACGAATCGGTCAGGGTATTCCTGAAAATGAGCTGACGTTTATTACGATGCTGATCGGCGGCTGGATGACGAAGCAGGGCGACAGTATTCAAGAGAAGGTGAAGGCAATTGTCGTTTGTCCACAGGGCGTATCTGTTTCACGGCTGATGTACAACGAACTGCGGGAGCTCTTTCCTGAGTTTGTCTTTCTCGATTCGCTCTCCGTTCGAGAGTTTTTAACGTATGGCTTAGCGTACGATATCGTTTTTTCAGCCACGTCTTTAGAAACGGACAAACGCTTGTTTATTACAAAAGCGTTCCTCGGCTGGGAAGAGAAGTACCGATTGAGAAAGCAAGTGATGCTCGAACTGCACGGGTATATGGCCAACGATATTAACGTCAGCCATTTGCTCGACATTATTAAAAATCACGCCGTCATTGAAAATGAAAATGAATTAACGAGAGAGCTGGAGCGTTATATTCACCGGGATGAAGCTTCGTCCTTAAAGCAGCAGTCGAAGTCGAGAGATGCGAACCTCAACGAACTGATCTCACCCCGCCATATTACAGTAAAGCATTCGAGTGCTTCATGGGAGCAGGCGGTGGAGGAAGCGGCACGGCCGCTGCTTGAGACGGGGCAGATCTGCCGTGAATACGTGGAGGCCATGGTATCAAACACCGACCGCGATCCTTATATTATGATCGGGCCGAACATGGCGATTCCTCATGCGGCTCCGGAAGAAGGAGTCAATGAGGTAGGGATGAGCCTGCTGCGGTTAAGAAAAGGTGTGGCTTTTAATGACGATTATACGGTTAATCTCATCGTGGTTATTGCCGCAGTTGATAAGCAGCAGCACATTCATGCGCTTATGCAGCTGATGAAGCTTGCTGGTTCAAAGAAAGACCGTGACCGCATGATTGAGGCCAATTCCGTCCATGAAATACACGACGTACTAACAGATTATTCAAACGAGTAGACAACAGATAGAGGTGAAGAAAGTGAACGAACTGTACTTTGATGAATCGATCATCCTGCTGGACATTGAATCGGCCACAAAAGAAGATGTCCTCACACAAATGGGTCAGAATCTAGTCGACAAAGGGCTGGTCAAGCCTTCGTTTATCCAGGCGATTATTGACAGGGAAGCAGAATTTGCTACGGGTCTTCCGACAGAGGGGTTCTCAGTAGCGATTCCCCATACGGATATTGAGCACGTGCTTCATAAAACGATCAGCGTCGGCATTGTAAAAGAGCCGGTTGATTTTGGAGTCATGGGCGATGACAGTGAGACAACGCCGGTAAAAATCATTTTTTTATTAGCGATGAATGAAGCTCATTCACAGCTTTCGCTGCTGCAGAAGCTGATGCAGCTTTTCCAAAATGAAGACACGCTGAGATATCTCGCGGAGGAAAGCAGCAAAACGAAAATGAAAGATTTTATCGAAAAGAAACTGGATTTCGCAAAATTATAAGGAGGTTTTTCAAATGAAAAAGAAACAAGTATTGGTGGCATGTGGAGCAGGAATCGCAACATCTACGGTGGTCAACGGAGCAATTGAAGATATGGCGAAGGAAAATGATTTAAAGGTAGATTTGGTTCAAATTAAAATTTCTGAAGTGGGCGGCTATGAAGAAACAGCTGATCTGCTCGTCACTACTGCGATGACGAAGAAGGAATACCCGTTCCCGGTCATCAATGCACGTTCATTCTTAACGGGGATTGGTACGGAAGATACGAAGAAGCAGATTTTAGAAGAATTAAAGAAATAGATAAAAGGAGAGGAAGCAAGGGTTAATCAATGAGCTGAGGGAGGATGAATGACATGCAAGGTTTTGTAGATATTGTTCAAGGATTTTTGGACTTAGGGGCAACGGTTATTTTACCCGTGGCAATCTTCCTGCTCGGACTTTTGTTCGGGCAGAAACCGGGGAAAGCGTTTCGCTCGGGTTTAACGATTGGCGTCGCGTTTGTTGGTATTTTCTTAGTCGTTGATCTGCTCGTGAACAACTTAGGTCCGGCGGCGCAGGGCATGGTCGACCGTCTGGGTGTGGAGTTAAACGTCATTGATGTGGGCTGGCCTGCTACGTCGTCGATTGCGTGGGCGTCAGTCGTTGCTGCCTTTATCATTCCTTTAGGATTAGTTGTAAACGTTGTCATGCTCGTAACGAAGACTACAAAAACGATGAACGTCGACATTTGGAATTTCTGGCACTACACGTTTATGGCAGCGATGGTGTATGCGGTTTCCGGAAGTATCGTGCAAGGGTTAATTGCCGCGGTATTATTCCAGATTGTCTGCTTGAAAGTGGCCGACTGGACGGCACCGATGGTCAGTGAATTTTATGAGCTGCCGGGTGTATCGATTGCGACAGGAAGTACCATTTCCTATGCGCCGGGAATCTTCTTAGTTCGTCTGCTGCAAAAAGTACCTGGAATTAAAAATTGGAATACTGACCCGGATACGATCCAAAAACGATTTGGAATTTTTGGCGAATCGATCTTTATCGGGCTTTTCTTAGGAGCAGCGATTGGATTGCTTGCCGGCTATGGTGCAGGTGAAGTCATTGAGATTGGTATGGCGATGGCAGCTGTTATGGTGCTCATGCCGCGTATGGTTAAGATTTTGATGGAAGGGTTAATGCCGGTTTCTGAATCTGCACGTGAATGGTTATCGAAGCGGTTCGGTGAACGAGAAATTTACATCGGCCTGGATGCGGCAGTTGCTCTTGGTCATCCGGCTGTCATTTCAACTGCACTGATTCTCGTGCCGGTTACTGTCGTGTTAGCTGTAATTTTACCAGGCAATGCGCTGCTTCCATTCGGGGATTTAGCGACGATTCCGTTTATCGTAGCCTTTATCGTCGGAGCGGCGAAAGGAAATATCGTACACTCTGTCATTGTAGGAACCGTTATGATTGCTCTTTCTCTTTATTTAGCGACAGACGTGGCCCCGATTTTCACAGAAATGGCCGTCAATGCTGACTTTGATATGCCAGAAGGATCTGCCCGTATTTCTAGTATTGACCAGGGCGGAAATCTCGTAAACTGGATCATTTATAAAGTATTTGCTCTATTTAACTAAGTAAGGAGGTCACTCGAATGAAAGCATTAGTGAAAACGGAATTAGGCTTTGGTCATTTAGAGCTTCAGGATCGAAACGTTCCAGCAGCCGGGCCCGATCAGGTGAAAATCGAAGTCAAATACGCAGGCATCTGCGGCTCAGACATTCATACGTATGAGGGGCATTACCGTGTCGCTGCCCCTGTGACGTTAGGACATGAATTTTCCGGAGTAGTGGTGGAAGTGGGCGAAGGCGTGACGGAATTTAAGCCCGGCGACCGCGTCACTTCTGAAACAACCTTCTATATTTGCGGCGAATGTGAATACTGCCAGTCGGGTGACTATAACCTGTGCAATCATCGAAAAGGACTCGGCACCCAGCAGGACGGTGGTTTTGCCAAATATTTAATTGCTCGAAAAGAAAGCGTCCACCATATTCCTGATAACGTTGATGATCAATCCGCCGCGATGACCGAGCCGTTAGCGTGTACGTACCATGCGGCAGCGAAAACTGAGATTGAGAAAGACGATGTCGTTGTTGTGATCGGTCCGGGCCCGATCGGCTTATTTACCGCACAAGTTGCGAAAAGCCGGGGTGCGAGGGTGATCATTACAGGCTTAACGAATGATAAAGTACGCCTTGATAAGGCAAAAGAGATCGGACTTGATTATGCCGTTGATACGCAGACAGAAAATATTAAAGAGCTCGTCGATCATTTAACCGACGGCTACGGAGCGGACATCGTCTTTGAATGCTCAGGAGCAGCTCCCGCAGCGAAACAGGGACTCGACCTGCTGCGGAAAAAAGGACAGTACGCCCAGGTCGGCATTTTTGCCAAGCCGGAAGTAGCCTTCGATTTAGAAAGAATTATTCAAAAAGAAATTCGAGTAGTCGGCAGCCGCAGTCAAAAGTCAGCAGACTGGGAGCCGTCGCTTGAGTTGATGAACAACGGCAGCGTCAACGCGAAAGCACTAGTAACTCACGAATTTGACATCACCCAGTGGAATGAAGCATACGAAGCCATCAAAAGCGGTGAAGCGATTAAAGTACTGCTTAAACCAGTTTAAAGAAATGAGGGAGACACATGGTTGATGCATTGTTAGATTTCATGTTAGGACCCATGCGCGGAATCGGTGATTTTTATTTTGAATACCAGGCGATTTTTAACACGATCATTGTAGGGGCAGCGATCTATAAAATTTTCACGGCGAAGCGACAGGAAACGGCAAGCTGATGAAAGCCCTCAATTTATACGGTAAGCAGGATCTGCGCTTTGAAGATACGAAAAAACCGGCGATTGAACAGAATGATGACGTCATTGTGAAAGTAAAGGCGGCAGGGATCTGCGGGTCGGATCTCTCTCGTTATAAAAAGCTCGGACCCTACGTTGAAGGCATGACCTTTGGACACGAGTTCTCCGGTGAAGTAGCAGCGGTCGGTCCGAGCGTTCAACATTTAAAAGCCGGAGATCGGGTGGCTGGCTGCCCTGCCTATTACTGCGGAGCATGCGAAAGCTGTCAAAAAGGTGACCTCTCACGCTGCGAACACCTTACCGTTATAGGCGCCCGCCACCCTGGATCTTACGCCGAATACGTCAAGCTGCCAGCAGAAAATATCATCCCGCTGCCGGATGAAGTAGACTTTGAAACAGCTGCTTTAATTGAACCCTCTGCAGTCGTCGCTCACGGTTTCTATCGGACGAACATGCAACCAGGCGCAGAAGTAGCGGTCATGGGTTGTGGCAGCATTGGATTATTAGCCATCCAATGGGCAAAAATTTTCGGTGCCAAGAAAGTGTACGCCATTGATATTGATGATACGAAATTACAAGTCGCTAAAGACGTCGGCGCTGATGTGCTTGTAAACGGCAGACAACAGCCGGCCCACGAACAGATCATGGATCATACCAGCGGCCGGGGCGTTGATACTGCCATTGAATCTGCCGGGTCGCCGGTCACGTCTGCTGAGATCTTCGCGCTTCCGAAAAAAGGAGGCGAGGTTGTTTTCATGGGCATCCCTTACGCCGATATTCAAATCGAACGCTATTTCTTTGAACGCATTGTCCGCAATGAACTGCGCGTACTCGGCTCGTGGAATGCGATTTCTTCTCCTTTTCCCGGAAAGGAATGGGATGCGACGGTCCACTATATGAGCACCGGCCAGCTGAACGTTGAGGCTATGATTTCACATAAACTGCAGCTTTCTGAAGGCCCGGAGACGTTTGATGAAATGATTCAAGGAAAAGGTTCGTATGTCAAGGTGCTGCTGCAGCCATAAAACACCCATGATTAGCCAAACGCTAATCATGGGTGTTTTTGAATTTTTACGAGCACTCCCACAAATACCCACAAACCCCTTACATCCCCTTGATATCTCTATGAAAATATCTTCCAATTACTAACTTTCAAGACTGATTCTTCCTCAAATATTTCAATCCAACAACAAAATAGACACAAAGATAAAAATTATTTTTCAACCCCCATGAGGACCTTTTAACCAGCAGATCTGATCCATACGGAACCGAAATATATTGGAATAATGCATTTACTAAGGATTTCAATCATAAATAGGTGGAATTTTCTTGGAAACAAAGGAAACTAACACCATAGATATTGATGGATATGCGCTATTTTACCCCTTTAAACTAAATCTTGTATGTAATAAATATGATATATATTTTAACCCATGTGTAACCTACAGGACATTTTCTTCTAGTATATTAGTCTGCGGATTAATGAAAGTTTCTATTTAATAAGCTCTCATCCAAATACATGAAAGTCGGAACATTTGCTATGGAGGTAAAACATGGTAGTTGAACTAAGTATCATTATTATTCTAGGTTTGATCGCTTTTTTCCTTGGTGCTAAGGAGAAGATGAAGAACAACAAAAATATAGAAAGCATTCCGGTGCGGGTCAATGTCAATGGCATACGCGGAAAGTCGACGGTGACACGGTTAATCACCGGGGTTCTGCAGAAGGCGGGCTACAAGACGGTCGGTAAAACGACAGGAACCGATGCGCGGATGCTGTACTGGTTTGATGCGCAGGAGGAGCCGATTCAGCGCAGGATGGAAGGCCCGAACATCGGCGAGCAGCGGAAGGTGTTGGATAAAACGGTACAGCTGGAAGCGGATGCGCTTGTTAGTGAGTGCATGGCGGTGAAGCCGGATTATCAGGTGATTTTCCAAAACGAGCTGCTCCAGGCGAATATCGGCCTGATTGTAAATGTGCTGGAGGATCACATGGACGTGTTAGGCCCAACGCTTGAAGAGGTGGCTGATTCATTTGGGGATGCGATCCCTTATGACGGAGATTTGATCGTCAATGAAAGTCCGTTTGTTCCTCACTTTAAAGAGATGGCTGAACAACGGAATACGAAGGTGCATGTATGTGATACGTCGCTCATTTCTGAAGATTTCTTGAAAAAATTCGAATACATGGTGTTCCCGGAAAATGCAGCCTTAGCGTTAGCCGTTGCGGATATTTTAGGTATTGATTATGAGACTGCGAAGCAGGGAATGCTTGAGGCTTGGCCGGATCCGGGGGCGATGCAGATACTGCCGATCGGTGATCAGCACAATCCAAGCTTTCTCGTCAATGGATTCTCAGCGAACGATCCGACCTCCACTCTGAATATTTGGGAGCGCGTTAAGCAGTTGAGTTATCCGACACAGGATCCCGTCATCATTATGAACTGCCGGGAGGACCGCGTCGATCGAACAGAACAGTTTGCGAAGCAGGTGCTGCCGCATCTTCCTTGTGAAACATTAATCTTAATGGGAGAAACGACAGGGCCGATTGTTGATGCTTATAAGAATGGGGCACTGCCTGTAAGGAATCTTCTTGATCTAGAAGGCTATGAAACCGAAGAAATTGTCCGCGTGCTTCAGCCATTCTTAACTGCTAAAACGATTTATGGGATTGGCAATATCCATGGCGGTGCAGAAGAATTAGTCACTCGATTGGAACAAAAGAAAATTATAAAAGGAACGGCATAGAAAGGAATTCATTATGTTTGTATTTGATACTGGAGATGTATATTTAGCGTTAGTTGCTGGAATCGTTCTTAGTTTATTTTATACCGAGAAAACAGGCGTCCTGCCGGCGGGACTTGTCGTGCCGGGTTATATCGCCATGCTGTTTACGTTCCCGGTCAGCATTGCGGTCGTCTTTATGATCAGTTTTCTTACGTATTTAATCGTTATGAAGGTGATTGCGAAGTTCACCATCTTATACGGCCGCAGGAAATTTACGGCGATGTTAACCGTGGGCATTATTCTTAAAATCAGCTTTGATATGGCTGTCCCGGGATTTTCAACCCCGGATATCGTCGACGGCATGATGGCGATTGGAGTTATAATCCCCGGGTTGATCGCCAATACTATTCAAAAACAAGGCGTACTGCCGACTACAGCAAGCACATTGCTGCTTAGCGGCGTAACCTTTGGAATCGTAACTTTATCAAGTGTAATTGGAGGAGGCATTTAAAATGGAAGCAACTTTAAATTATAGAAAAAATAGACAAGCCAAGAAGGAATCAAAATTAACGTTTAGCCAATGGGTGTTAAAAACAATCAAACGCCATAAGAAGCGCACAACCACAGATGCTACGTTGGGATTAATCGTTACTGCAGCTCTTTGTTTAATCAACCTGGTATAATCCAATGAATAAAAACAAAACGTTCAACATCATTCTCATCAGCTTGTTTATCATTATTCTTATTCTGCTTAATATAAGGCAGAGCGGGATCATTGATGAACAAAATGCAAAAGACGATGATTATAAGTTGAACGACTCAGCTCCCGACGAAGAAGAGGTTGGCTCTTATGGTGTAACATCTGATAGTACGATTGCGACGGAAGTAGGCATGAAAGTATTAGAACAAGGCGGAAACGCCGTTGATGCAGCAATAGCCGTAAGTTTTGTGCTAGGCGTCGGGGAGCCCTACGGTTCAGGGATCGGCGGAGGCGGAACGATGCTGATCCACCCGGAAAAAGGGAGTGACAAGTCTCCTGTTATTTATGATTATCGCGAAGTTGCGCCCGAGTCAGAGGAACTGCCGGAAAGTGGTACCGGTGTGCCGGGATTTGTACAGGGAATGTATGACGTGCACGACGATTTCGGAACGGTCGATATGGAGCAGCTCATTGAGCCGTCGATTAATTTCGCCAGCAACGGTGTGACCGTTTCTGAAACACTGCACAACCGGCTGAATGATGCCGAGTACCGCATGCCCGACTTAGATCATATGTATCCTGACGGCGAACCCATTGAAGCGGGCGAAATCCTAAAGCAGCAGCAGCTGGCGGATACGCTGAAAGCCATTAAGGAAGAGGGACCAGACGCTTTTTATAAAGGCGAACTGGCTGAAGAAATTACCGGCAAAGAAGATAAAATCAGTGAAGAAGATTTAGAATCTTATAAAGTAGAAGCATCAGAACCGATCGAAGGTCAGTTCGGCGATTACGATGTATTAGCGCCGCCCCCGCCATCCGGCGGCATTATGCTGCTGCAAAGCCTGGAAATGGCCGAGATGCTTCAAATCGAAGAGACAAAAGATAAACCGATTGATTTTGCCATGATGATGGGCATGATTAACCGTGTCAGTTACACGGATCGTCTGGAAAAAGTAGGAGATCCGGAATTTACTGACGTTCCAACGAAAGAAATGCTTTCAGAAGATCACATTAAGGACCTCGCATCCAAAGTGGAGGGTTCTGAGCTTTCCGATGAATACCGCTCGAAACTGGATTCCGATGCCGACTTAGAAGACCATGAGAACACGACCCATTTCGTCGTCGTCGATCAAGACGGGATGATGGTATCCGTCACGAATACGCTCAGTAACTTCTTTGGATCCGGCGAGTACGTTGAAGGCTTTTTCTTAAACAATCAATTGAAAAACTTCAGCAACAGCAAAAACTCACCAAACAAACCGGAACCGGGTAAACGTCCATTCAGCTATACGACCCCGGCCGTCCTGGCTAAAAACGGGAATCCGGTGATTGGAATCGGAGCTTCTGGTGGTCGGAGAATTACGCCAATCATCTCTCAGCAGTTAGTCCGCACGGTGAAATTCAATGAGCCGATCCAAGCGGCTGTCGAAGAACCGAGAACCTTCCTTGAGTTGGATAAAGATAAGCTGCAGGTGGAAAATGATTATGTGTTATTAGAAGACCCAGAAGAAGATTTAGACGTAAACGTTGAATACTCGGACCGCACCTCCTACTTCGGAAGCGTCCAGGGACTCGTCATCGATTACGAAAACGACAGCATCCACGGCGCCAGCGACCCAAGAAGACAAGGCAGCTGGGAGTCAGAATGATAGAAGTATAGAGGATAGTTGAAGTAAAGGACGATAGAGGATGATAGCTGGTACCAGGTACACAAAAGGGGAAAACCTGTACCTGGTACAAACTACCCATCAATAAAAAAAGCCTGCAGGAAAATCTTATTTTCCTGCAGGCTTTTTTGCATTTTCAATAGGAAACTTTAAATTTTGGCTCTCTTGGGTGTACCAGGTACGCAAAAAGAGGGAGATTGTACCTGGTACACGCAGGCCTCAAACAGCAAAATTCCTACTCCATTACATAGTGAAATATTAATTTTCGCTATGATTGAGGTACCAGGTACACCAACAGGAGATGACTGTACCTGGTACCAAATCTCTTCACCGTATTCCGTTGCATACTGCTTCAACATATCGGTGGAATTCGTCGGTCTGCGTCTTCCCGCGCTCCAATCTGTTATTTGTTCCAAAGAAGACTTCGCGCTGTGCCGTACTCAGTTCAAGCTGCACACCCATGCCTCTTTTATTGCGGTTCACGATATTCCGCGCATCAACCCCGGCGATTGCACTGGCATCCGGCAAAACCTCTGCACTGAACCCTGCAGCGATTAATGATTCGCATACCTTCTTTCGTCCGGAGCGATCAGCACCGCCGACAAGTGTATGCTTCCACTTCGCCTCCTCGTATCCATGATAAGCGAGCGAGTACGAGTGAGCAGCAGCCATGCGCAGCGCTTCTGGTTCATCAAATTGAGTCGAAGACACGTGGAGCTCTTGATTACCCTTACGGCGAATCCCTTCAAAGCAATAATAGGAAAAACGTCCGTCTTCAGCAGTTGCCACAGCAAGCTCCGAGCAACCAGCTTCAATACCGCCGCCATGAATAGCCATAATGAGAACATTTGAATCATGGATTTCACTTACGATGGCGTAGTCTCGCCCGAGTTCTGTTTCTTTTTTAAGCTCATCAAATGTATTGTACAACGTTCCCATCGTCATCTTTCCTCTCTGTCCTGATCGTTAGGGCGTTATTTTCCTGCGTTAGGTCGCTACCTCCAGCCGTTACAGTGTGTGTGTACCAGGTACGCGGAAATCAAGAACCTGTACCTGGTACATACGAACATGGTACATTCACACCCTCAATCCCTTACAATTATCAATTTTAGAACAAAAATAGTAGTTAAAATGTAAATTTCACTATTGTAAAGGTACCAGGTACACAAAATAGAGAAGGCTGTACCTGGTACCCAAAACACCTCTCTACAAAAAAATCTCAAATAAAAGTGATCCACTTTAATATCTCTTACGTTAGCTACATAGGAACACCAAAAATCAAAAGGAGAGTGAACTACTTATGAAGAAAACCATCAAACGCACATTACTTACACTGACAGCCGTCACCCTGCTCACCCCATCCATCGCGATGGCACACGATCACGAGGAACCTACAGCCACAGCAATAACACCGGCAGCTGACCTCAGAACGACGCTCGACCAGCTATTGTCTGAACACTTCACCTTAGCCACGACCGCAATGATGAAAGATTACCATGACGCCGAAGATACAGAACAAGCGTATCAGGCTCTTGACGAGAATGCCAAAGACATGACACCGGCAATTGAATCCGTCTACGGCGAAGAAGGAGCGGCTCAGTTTGAAGAGATTTTCATTAACCATAATGACTACTCTCCAGACTTCGTAGAAGCCGCGAAAAATGATGCAGCCTTACGAGAGGAAGCAGAAGCCGAAGTTGATGAATTCGTTGAAGAATTCAGCGAATTTTTAGCTACAGCGACTGAAGATAACCTGCCAAAAGAAGCGGCTGAGGAAGTCATCGCCGCACATGAACAGGACGTCATCCAAACGTTCGATCACTACACAAATGAAGAATACGAAGAAGCGTACGGTACCTATCGTGAAGGGTTCCACCGCATGTTTGACATCAGCAAAGCTCTCTCAACAGCGATCACAACCCAAATGCCGGACAAATTTGACAACAGTAAAGCCGATACCCCGGCCGCTGACCTGCGCTCAAACTTAAACAGCCTGGCAGCGGAACATTTCGCGCTCGCCTCCCTTGAAATGCAAAAGGGCTACGATCAAGCAGCCGATTATGATTTTGTCACCTGGGCGGAGGACATGCACACTAAAGATTTCAAAGCAGCGATTGAATCGATCTACGGAACGGAAGGCGCTGAACAATTTGAAAGCGTCTGGCAGCAGGATCACATTAACGCGCAGTCCGATGTGATCACGGCTGCCCTTGAAGAAGATGAACAACTGCGCAGCCAATCCGAAGAAAGTCTTCAAGCTTTTGCTGAAAACTTCGGAGGATTCCTCTCTGAAGCAACAGAAGGCAAAATGCCGGCTGAAGACGCCACTCAAGCTATCTGGCAGCACGAAGAACAAGTTCTGCAAACCTTTGATCACTATACCGAAGCCAATTACGACGCAGCTTACGACTCCTTCCGCGAAGGATACGGTTTCATGTTCGGCATCGGGGAGAATTTAAGCGAAGCTATTGTTTCACAGATGCCGGATAAATTTGCAGCTGATGACATGCCGTCTGATATGCCGAAGACAGGACTCGGCGGTACAGCTGATCAGAATTCCACCATGCTGTGGATCGCATTCGCAGCAGCTGCTGTCACAGCAGCCGGGTTTCTTAAGCGAAAAACAGCCAGCAAATAAAAGGAGGGACGGGCAATGAAGTGGAGAATCTATTTTACCATCGTGGGCTTTGTTGCCCTCTTACTCGCAATCTACAGCACCGACGTCTTCGCCAGCTGGACGGACGATACCAACGAAGGATTAGAGAGAGGACAGCTCTCCTCTGAAACACAATCTGACGAACAACTCGAGCCGCCGGAAGAAGATGTCCCATTAGATGAAGAATTCACCCTGCTGAACGACCAGCAAATTGAAAAATTCCAGCAGAGCCGGCAGGACGAAGGTATCACACCGACACACATCAAGATCCCGGCTATTGATGTTGACGCCCCGATCGAACAAGTGGGGATTCTCGACAACGGTCAGATGGGCGTGCCTGAGAACATCGATAACGTCGGCTGGTACGAACCAGGCACCAAACCCGGCGAACTAGGAAACAGCGTCCTAGCCGGCCATGTCGACAGCAAATCAGGCCCCGCCGTCTTTTTCTATCTCGACCAGCTCGAAGAAGGCGACGAAATCATCGTATCCAACGACGTCGGCGACGAACGAACCTACACTGTCCAGCAGATGGAAAGCTACCCATACACCGACGCACCCATCCAGAACATCTTTGGACCATCGGATGAAAAAAATTTGAATCTGATCACTTGTACAGGCACCTTTAACCGCGATCAAGGAACGCACGAAGAACGACTCGTCGTATATACCGAATTAGAAGAACCTGCCGAGTCAGAGGAACCAGACGCGGATTCAGAATCAACACCCCCGGATGAAATCAACATGAGCGGCAGTGTTCTGACATGGCATGCCGTCCGTGTCGAAGGCGTCGCCGGGTACCGTGTCTATAAAAGTGACGACGGTGAAAATTTTGACCACGTCTCAAGTATTTCATCGCATGAACGTAAATCGTTCACAGATAAAGAAGCAGCGGATCACGTGTATTACGTCACGACCGTTTACCTGGATGGCACAGAATCAGAACCATCGGAGAGCGTAAATCAAGAATAGAAGAGAACATTGAACGGAGTCTCAATATAAGGGGCTTCGTTTTTTTATAATTAAAAATGTTGCATTTGCAACAAAATAACCTTAAAATAATGAATAACAATAACGCAAAGGAGCCCATTATGAAGGAAATACTCCGCGAAATAGGGATGATTGCAAGAGCCTTAGATTCCATCAGTAATATCGAATTCAAAGAATATGATTTAACCAAAGGACAGTATCTGTACCTGGTACGCATCTATGAAAACCCGGGCATCATTCAGGAAAAAGCCGCCGAAATGATCAAAGTAGACCGCACAACAGCCGCCCGTGCCATCAAGAAGCTGGAAACGAACGGATTCATTGAAAAGAGAGAAGATCCACACAACAAGAAAATTAAAAAACTCTATCCTACAGAAAAAGGGGAGAAGGTGTACCCTTTGATCAAAAGAGAGAACGATTACTCCAATAGCGTGGCACTAGAGGGGTTTTCTGAAAGTGAAGCCGAAGATATTTTCCATATGCTTCAAAGAGTCAGAGACAATATCGAAAAAGACTGGGAATTTGTGAAAAAAGGAAACAAGCGAAACTATTAAAAAGGAGTGCTCGAAAATATGACGATTACAATCCGCAAGTGTACCTGCGACGATGTACCACAGCTTCAGGAAATCGGCTATACAACCTTTAAAAATACCTTCCAGCATCAAAATTCACCTGAAAATATGGAGAGCTATTTAAACAAGGCCTTTACCATTCATCAAGTGGAAAAAGAAATAGCCGCTCAGAATTCGCACTTCTATTTTATTTACGTAAAAGAAGAGCTGGCCGGCTATTTAAAGGTGAATACCGGCGAGGCTCAGACGGAGAAAATGGGAGAGGACTCGTTTGAGATTGAGCGGATCTATATCATCGATCAATTTCAAAAGCACGGGCTTGGGAAAGGTCTGCTGAATCTAGCCATCGAAATGGCAGTAGAACAGCATAAAACGAAGGTCTGGCTGGGCGTATGGGAAAAGAATGAGAATGCGATCGCGTTTTATAAGAAGATGGGTTTTGTGCAAACAGGCGCTCATTCGTTTTATATGGGAGACGAAGAGCAGACGGACATCATTATGGTAAAAAAACTATAGTAGAAAGGTGGAGACTGAATGTACATTCCGAAGCATTTTAAAATGAATGAAGATGAAGTCTATGAATTTATCAATGACAATGGATTTGCCACTCTTTTTTCACAGCATAACGGAGAACCGTGCGCGACCCATCTTCCCCTCATGTACGAAGAATCAGAACATGCGCTGTATGGTCATTTTGCCCGGGCGAATGAGCAGTGGAAGGATGCAGAGAACCAGCAGGTGCTTGCCGTCTTTCAAGGCCCTCACTGCTTCATTTCCCCGTCCTGGTATGAAACAGAGAAAGCCGTGCCTACTTGGAATTACGTCTCAGCCCACGTATATGGAAAATTGGAATTAATAGAGGACAGTCAAACGATTTACGATTCCCTCCATGAGCTGGTCGCTAAATATGAAAGCCCCGACAGTACGTACGATTTAAATGCTCTTGATCCTGGTTTTATCGAGGGGATGAGTAAAGGAATAACAGCTTTTCGAATAAAAGTGACTAAGATTGAGGCAAAAGCAAAACTAAGTCAAAACCATCCCGCGGAGCGTCAGGAGAAAGTCATTAAGCAGTTAGAGAACTCTTCCCAGGAGGATAACCGACATATTGCCTCGCTTATGAAGAAGAACCTTAAAAAGAGAGAAAACGAATTGTAAATTATGTAAAAATGAATTGATTTAATTGGATTATTCTGGAATAATTAGTGAGGGAGTGACACTACTTATAAAGGAGTGATTCAATGAAGAATCGAACAAAAGTAAGTTATCTCGCCCTGCTTCTGCTTGTACTAGTACTGGCTGCATGTTCAAACGGAGCGGACGGAAAATCAGAAGCAGAACCTGCTGATGCTGAAGAAGAAAACACAGCCTCAGAAGAAGATAAAGCAAAAGACGAGGAAAGCGACGATTCAGATGCAGAAGAGAATAATTCAAATGATACGGAGAAGGAAGATTCAGAGGATACATCTTCAGAAGAACCAAATGATGAGAATACATATGAAAAAGAAGAACAAGCCCTGGATGGATATTCTTCCGAAGAAATCGAATATGCCCGCGTCTGGCGGCAGCTAGGATCCCATCAGGACATTGAACAATTAAGTGTGGAGCATATCCCGGCCGGCACACCGCTTAATCCTGATGAGGAAATTAGTCTGAGCTATCCAGAGGATGTCGTTAAGCTTCGCGGCTCCCGCCTGGTCGATGGTGAAGGCGTAATCTATAGCGGCAATGGGGACGGTACAATTAATGTGTATGACGTGCCGATCCGTTGGTACGGCGGTTTTCCTCGTCCTGATCATCTCGATGATGATGACGTTCTTGAAGACATGGAAGACATGATTAACAACACGGAGGAAGTATACATCGAGCCGGGGAATGACGAAGAGATCATCAAGATTATCAAAAAGATAAATATTCAATAATTTAAAAGAGTACCAGGTACACAAAAGGAGAAACCCTGTACCTGGAACCGAATATCCATTAAAAAAGAAAGCTTGCGGGAAAAACAACATTTTCCCGCAAGCTTTCTTTGCTTTCTTACATATACAAGAGCAAATTTATTAATTTCCTATCTTTTTTTGGTACCAGGTACACCAAAATTGAAAGTCTGTACCTGGTACACATAAAGGGAGCAGCAAACAGCTGCTTCCTAAACACATCGATCACAAACCAACCTGGCCTGCAGCGTATGTGGCGTCTTCTGTACTGTACCCCTCATACACTAGTTGATCGATTAAACCCTGTCTTGAAAAAGAAGTATAATCCAGATAGTCTTGAGCCGCAATAACAGCCTGTTCTCTCCAGTCCACCGTAATATTATCTACAGCGTATGCCGCATCTTCTGTGCTGTATCCTTCATACTGTAATTGGTCGATTAAACCTTCCCTTGAAAAAGCCGTATAATCAATATAGTCTTGAGCTGCAATAACCGCCTGCTCTCTCCAGTCCACCGTAATATTGTCTACAGCGTATGTGGCATCCCCTTGACTGAATCCTTCATATTCTAATTGCTCGATCAGCCCTGTTTTAGAGAAAGCGGTGTAATCAAGGTAGCTTTGAGCCGTACGAACAGCTTGTTCTTGAGGACCCGTTACGCTGTTTTCTTCAGCTTCTTTAGCTTCCTGTTCTTCTTTTTGAGCCTGCTCTTCAGCTTCCTTAGCTTCTTGCTCTTCTTTCTCTTTTTGAGCCTGCTCTTCAGCTTCTTTATCTTCCTGCTCTTCTTTCTCTTTCTGAGCCTGCTCCTCAGCTTCCTTAGCTTCCTGCTCTTCTTTCTCTTTCTGAGCCTGCTCCTCAGCTTCCTTAGCTTCCTGCTCTTCTTTCTCTTTCTGAGCCTGCTCCTCAGCTTCTTTATCTTCCTGCTCTTCTTTTTCTTTTTGAGCCTGCTCCTCAGCTTCTTTAGCTTCCTGTTCTTCTTTCTCTTTCTGAGCTTGCTCTTCAGCTTCTTTGTCTTCTGCTGAGGCTTCAACTGCAACCTCATCAGCAACAGGCGCCTCTTCAGCGATCGATCCTAAAATCACGGCTAGAACTACAAAGGCAAACAGAAAACCACCTGATTTAGCAAAGTTTCTGCCCCTGCTCCCCTTACCTTTCACGAAGGCCAAGACAACAAAAACGACCATCCCTGCTAAAGCCGCTAGCATTAAGATTAATAAAATTGTTTCCCAGGGAGAATCATCACCCGTTGATCCAAAGATCATGGATAAAGCTAAAAGTGCGAACAGAAAACCACCGGACTTAGCAAAGTTACGAAGTCGGTTCTCCCTCCCTTTGACGAAGGCTAAGACAGCAAAGAATATCATGCCTGCTAAAGCCGCTAACATTAAAATGAATAAAAATGAATCCATTGATTAATCTCCCCTTATTAAGTTTTACCCCTCATTCTGATTCTATTATACCACTTCAAAAGCCATGCTTACTCTCGTAATTCATGTTACTAATTAAATACCAAGTCATACTCTCTTGCCTTATCATTATTAGAGATGGAGCCTTTCACGCAGTTTGATTTCTTTTCAAAGAATGGCCGCCAAAATATGTTTCGATTTTCTGGAAAAACATTTGTAGGAAATTACCAAATACCTAAGGAACTGATGTAAACTTCCTAATAGAGGGGCAGCTAGAATCTAATGAATTTTGATCACTTCAAATTAAACAGCTGTCTCTATAAGGAGTTCTATTATTATTTTCAATGAAAGAAAGGTGTCGGCCATGAAAGAATCAGAAGCATTTAGAAAATTTAACATCGTATTTTATTCCATTGTTCTTATATGCGGGGCAGTCTTCATCATTGTTTCTATCTCAGGTTTTAATGAAATGGAGAGATCAATTCTTCATCTCTTAATAGGGATCCTTTTAGTCATTAAAAGCATACTCAGCTTGTATAAGAGTTTTAGCAGCCGCTTCAATCATTAAATGGTAGGAATATAAAGTGCTTATAAAGAGGTAATACAAATCGAACAACATAATTATTTTCTCTCAAATAACAGGTTGTCACTAAGGGAATTTAAAGAATCAGAGGGAGTTATAAATGAACAAAGAAAAGCTTTTTAAAATGATGGCTGCAGCCAGCTTAATTATTTGTGCAGGGGTGTGGGTTCCAAATGTAGTATTTCAAGTCGCTAGTCCATGGTGGATGGTTATATTTATTATAGCGCCCGCTGGAATTGTATTTGCCGGTTTGATTAAGAATTACTGGCTGATTGTATTGAATACCATTATGCTGTTTAGTTTTTTTATTCTCATGTTTACTGGATATTTTGTGAATTCCATAACAGATGGGAAGCCATAACAAATAGATGAAAAAGACCATAGATAACAAACATCTACGGTCTTTTTCCGAAATGGGTGTAGCTTTTTTATGCCTGATCGAGACCATTTTTCTTATAGATATAAATGAAAATAACCAAAGAGATACAAAGCGAACCTAAGAGAACGCTTGTATCCGTTACATTCCATTGATACGCATGATTCAAGGATAGTGATTCAGCTAAATTGGCTAAGACCCCGCCATACGTGTAGTTTAATATTTCAGCTAAATCTTCATTGAAAGCCCGAAGTACAGGTGTCGATGTTAAGATGAGCAAGATCGGTGTACTGACCAGGGAGGCCTGCGCTTGGTTCTTCGCATAGATCCCAATAATATATCCAATTACAATACTGATTAAGCTGGCAAGGGTCGTAATAACAAGATAAGTAAGTAACGGGATGTCTCCGAAATTCACGCCGCTTGCCGGTACCAAAAGAATATTAGTAGTTAGTAAGATGAGTAATGTTGGAATCATACTGCCGATAAAATACTCTCCACCTTTAACTGAAGATGTCATTAATACACGTAAGGTATGTTTCTCTTTTTCTTCAGCTATAGGCGAACTGCTCATGGATATACCAGCGATAGCAATGTTGAAAATCAGGCCGAAGCTTAGTAAAAAACCACTGGTGGAAAAAGGTGCTCCTGCCTCCCCGGCTACTACATCCGGCATAAGACTGCCCATAATAATCACAAATCCTATAGAGAAAATAGGGGTGAAAAGTATACTCATATTGCTTAGGATCAGTTTTAATCTCAATTGAAGAACGGCGTTTGTTTTTCTAAATGATTGTTTCAAACCAATTCCCTCCCGGTTACTTCTAAAAAGACTTTTTCTAAATTTGGCTCACATGAATGGATGGTTAAAAGTTCATCATTAATCAGCCATTGATGAATCTGTTCAATGGTCTCGGTCGAATGGGACAAAATTAGCTCTTTTTCATCCCTCAGTAATATTTGATAACGTTTATCTTGATTGTATTTAAGAGCCAAAGCTTTGGGTGAATCATGTTCTACAATCAAACCATCATTCAGTAGGGCGACGTGATCGCATAATTTCGCGGCTTCGTCCATATTGTGAGTGGTCAGAAATATGGCTGTTCCATCTTCCTTTAATTCTTCAAGTAAGGCGTGAATGGCTTCACTTGTTACAGGATCCAGCCCGCTGGTTGGCTCGTCTAAAAACAGCACCTTCGGCTGATGCAGCATCGCTCGAGCTAGAATCAAACGCTGTTTCATCCCCTTGGATAAATTTTTGGCCGTTTTATTCTTATGTTCAAATAGACCAACCTTTTGGAGGAGGTCGTCCACCCGTTTTCTTTCAACATTCAATAACTTAGCGAATGCTCTCAAATTATTATAGACGGACAACCTTTCGTATAACCCGCTGTTATCCGTCACAATCCCTAAGTGTTCATAAATTGTTTCATCAATTCGTTCCACAGGATGACCTAAAACAAAAGCCTGCCCGGAAGATTGGGCCAGCTGTCCGGTTAAGATTTTAATCGTTGTCGTTTTGCCGGAGCCTGAAGGACCTAGAAAACCAAAGATTTCTCCTTCATGAACTGAAAAACTTATATTTTTTAAAGCCGTTTCATCCTTGAACTTTTTTGATAAATGTTCAACTTGGATTAATTTTTTTCTCACGTTTCCTCTCTCCTTCATGAATGATGTGATGAATTTCCATCTAGGATCTACTTTAATGAAAAACAGGAGAAATGTCGTAAATATCCGTTGAACAGTACCAGTTAAAAGCTTAAATGTAACAAAAAGAGGCTGAAATCAATCCATTTCAACCTCAAATGTACGCTAAAATTCTATTAATGATTTCATTTCTTCTAATCGATTTCTTGAGAGTGGTAATTTTGCGTTAGGATTCCCTTTTAGAATTAAAGTATAACTATTTTTTGAATAGCTCACTAGTTCCGAAACTCGCTGTAAATTGACTAAATAAGATCGGTGGCAGCGAAAGAATCCAAAATGGGTTAACTTGTCTTCCAATTCATTCATCGTTAAATCAGTAGGAAAATATTCTTCTCCTATTCGAATGTTACTTACACTGTTAATACTTTCAATAAAATCAATTTCATCCGGGCTGAAGAAAATGGTTTTATCTGCAGACTTACTCGATACTTTATACACATGATTCGGTCTAATACTTGGGTCATTTTTATCCATTGGTATTAATGGACTTTCGTTAGAGAGATCAGTCTTCTCTAGACCAATCAATCGATTGTAGCGATAAATCTCATCGCTTACCAACAATAATTCCTCTAAGTAATGAGAGGTAAATAAAATAGCGGTATGATTTGTTTGAAAGTGCTCTAATGCTTTGATATAGAGTTCGATTCCATCATCATTGGAGTTGCTTAAAGGGCTTTGAATTAATAACACTTTGGGGGAAAATAAGGACATTCGAAATAAGCTGACTCTTCTTTTCTGATCAAGGGATAATCGGCTGATCTTTGTATTCCATACATCGGATAAAGAAAAAATGCCAATAAACTCTTCCAAAGGTTGCTGGAAACCAGCAATTTTCTTAAAGATTTTTAAATAGGTATAGACGGTTAAATTCTCATATAATCCATCTTCAGTAAATTCCGTTACTATGCCGCTTGTTTCTTTTTTTATACGGCCGCTGGAAGGCGTTAGTTCTCCGGATAAAAGTTTGAAAAGAACAGTACTTTCTTTATTCGTCATCTTTATTCCAATTTGAGATTTTTCTTTTATCATTAAATTAATATCTTTTAATACTGTCTGGTTGTCTTCTTGTTTCATGACATTTTCTAAAGTCAGTAATGACAATGAGAACACGCCTTTCCTCATTTATGTATGATTGACATCATGTTTATTATGGTCAAAAAAAACGGAAAAGAAAAGAGGTTCATCTGGTACATGCTGATCCATTTAAAAATGGACAGCTGTAAAGAAGAGGAGGAATTTTAATGAGCACCTTTTTATTCTTTATGGGATTTTTTGTGTTATTTTTAAGTTTCTTTATCACTCCTATAGGTACTTCAAATGCACTAATGATTTCAGTCGTTTTGTTTTTCACAGCCGTCATTCTTTCAAAAAGGAAAAAAGGTAGAGAAAACATTTATAAAGGAGGGGGAGTAAAATGGTAGATTTAAGCGAAAAACCAGTTATCGTCGGAGATAAAATTATTCTAAGACCTTTTAAACAGGATGACTTTCCTTATATAGAGGAATGTTTAAAGGATCCCGAAGTCATCAAACTGACCGGAAGCACCTCGGAATTCGACAGGGATGCCGTTTACAATTGGTACAATACTAGAAATGAGCAGGCTGACCGCTTAGATCTAACAATTGTAGATTCCTCCCAGGAGATCGTAGTGGGGGAAGTGGTCATCAATTTATACGACGAGAAGCGCCACAGTATGAATTTTAGAATACTTATCGGACCCAGAGGAAGAAACCGCGGGTTGGGAACGGAGGCAACCCGTCGTATCATTGATTACATCTTTAGAAATACAACACTCCATCAAATAACTTTGAGTGTGTATGACTTCAACCCGAGAGCGAAGAATGTTTATAAAAAGGCAGGGTTCGTTGTAGAAAGTATCGAAGAAAAAGAGCTGGAGTTCGAGGGAGAGTGGATTGATTCCATCAATATGAAATTAACAAGAGAAGAATGGCTGCTTATAGACACTGTTCGATAAAATAGAAGCGGGTGCATAGTAGGAAAGCACCCGCGGCTTCTAATTTATTTTTTTCTCTTTGTTTTTTTCATCGATCGTAAGAGGTAGCCTCCTTTGAATTTACGCGGCTCGTAAGAAATCACAAAGGCATTTGGGTCATATTCTTCGATGGTCTTCATCACATTATCCTCCAGGCTTCTTTTCGTCAAAATCTGCAGCTGGTAACGGATCCCGTCTTTTCCCGTTCCTTCAAATACAGTGACGCCGTACCCGTTGTTCCGCAGCGTGGCGACCAGTTCAGTATTCTTGTTCAGTAAGTTAACCGTAAGCGTTGTATAGCCTAAAGCCAATTTGTTTTCGATGTAATTTCCTAAAAATATTCCTGCGGCAAAACCTAAGGCATAGACAAGCATTTCTGGAATGCTCTGCTCGCCGCTGAGGACAATGGATAAACCAAATACATAGATTAACGCTTCGAGAAATCCAAAAATAGCAGCAAGCACGCTCATGTTCTTAACAACAAAAATGATTCGAAGGGATAAGGTTGGCACTAAAATAATTTGTAATATAAAAATCAATAAGATGTTAGGCATTGGGAAAACCTCTCTAATGATAGATTTCTAATGATGATCTATCTTTCAATTTACCAAAAATAAGAAATTGTGGGAAGTATCTCGTTTTATAAGATGAGCGTTGAGGATGTTAGATTGAGAGAAGCCTGCCTTAAAAGCTCTCTCCTGTCATCACACTCATAAAATCTTTGAAAAACAGCGGATAATCGAATTGAAAGGCGATATCATGCAGCTTGGCCGTTTCTTCAAATTCGATATAAGGGCGGATGTCGGCAATGCTTTGTCCTCTTAGAATCCCCGTAGCTGTGGTGTCGATATGCACGGGCAGCTGTCGATAGTGAAACATGTCAGGGTGCAGCGGAGCCATCATAGTGAGCGCGTCGTGGACTGGGCTACCTTTGATGTCAGGGTTTCTGCTTTTATAAAATTCATAATAGTAGTCTAAAAGTTTTTTCACGATTGTCGTTTGTTCTCTTGCACCGATGTACTCGGCCATTTCAGGTGTTACGATGGCGTGATCGGTCACATTCAGTGGAATAATTTTGACGTTCTCAGCGTAGGTGAGTACAATTTTTACAGCAACAGGGTCGGCGTGAAAGTTAGCTTCGGATACAGCGGTTACGTTACCCGGCACCCAGAAGGCTCCCCCCATGATATAGTATTCCTTCACTTCTTTCATGAGCGACCGATATAAAATGAACATTGTGGCCAGCGCGGTGAGCCTGCCGATGTTTATGATGGTGAGTTCGTCCCGATGATTATTAATGATGTCGACTATTTCAAAAAAGTTCTCCGTTTCGCCTTCATACTGCTCCGGCGTAATCGGCCCCAATCCATACTCCCCATGAATCTCCGGATAAAACGTAGGGGTACCGCCGGTCATGGGGGCTTCGGCACCCCCGATGATGGGAATAATCTTTTCCTCTTCAAAGTGTTCAAATAAATAATGAACATTTCCGACCGCCACATCTCTTGGCACGTTTCCATAATCGGCTACGATTCCGACTACTTCAATATCATCATTAAAATAGGCATAGATAAGGGCAATCACATCGTCTACTCCGATATCCCCGAAGACGAGAACTTTCTTTGCCATACGATCCCCTCCGCGTCCCGTAATTTTTATCGTTATATTAGTTGATGTAAGTATATGGGAAATATGACTGTGAAAAGTGTATTCATTTCAAGCGCGTTTTATATACATTCGTGCAGATGATAAGGTTGACGGTAAACGAAAGAAATTGTATTCTGTTAATAGAAAGGTCGTTCTACCTAATTGATAAAGGAGGCCAGAATATGTCTGTCAAAAAAGATACGCTACTTCAAGTAGCAGAACGTTTATTTTATGAGCATGGATTTCGAGGCGTCGGATTAAAGCAGATTATTACGGAAGCGAATGTAGCAACTATGACGCTGTACAACCATTTTTCTTCTAAGGACAATTTAGTTGAGGAAGTGCTCAAGCAACGGGAAGAACGCTACTGGTCTTACCTGGATGAACATGTAGAAATGGATTCAGAGTCGCCGTTCATCCTGGCTGTGGAAGCTCATGGCCGCTGGTTAAAAGATGAATCCTACAGGGGATGTATGTTTTTACGAGCGATCGAGGATTATGCGGGAACGGATAATGAAATTGAAACCATTGCGCGAGGTCACAAATCCAAATTACTCCAATACTTTCAGCAGCTGGCTCAAAGGAAAGGAAAAAATAACGAAAGTGATTTAGCTCATCAATTCACATTACTGCTGGAAGGAACGACATCCATGACAACACTAATTGGTGCAGAG
Organism: Halobacillus sp. B23F22_1; assembly: GCF_043497005.1. Classification (NCBI taxonomy): domain Bacteria; kingdom Bacillati; phylum Bacillota; class Bacilli; order Caryophanales; family Bacillaceae; genus Halobacillus; species Halobacillus sp. B23F22_1. Next base: position 706,246 of record NZ_JBIEKE010000001.1, read on the forward strand.
AAAGCAACTGAACATTCAATTGCGATGGCGAGGACACTTGTCTAACATCCATCGTAATTTTTTTACCATCAAATTAGAAAGGTCGTTCTATATAAAAATAGAGAGGGTGGATCCTATGAAATTTTCAAAATTAGTTTTACCAGGCGTGACGATGATTGCTGCGACTTATGGACTGGCCAGGTTTAGTTTCGGTCTGCTTCTTCCTGAGATCAATCAATCGCTTAACATGTCAGATTTTATCTCAGGAGCGGTTTCTTCTTTGTTTTACTTAGCCTATTGCCTTACGATTGTACTTTCTACGGTGATGACTACAAAAGAAGGACCAAGAAGGATGATTCTCTCCGCTGGTCTGGCCGCTTTCACCGGAATGCTGCTGATGGGATTCACTCCAAATGTATGGCTGCTTGCGGCAGGTGTGTTACTCGCCGGAGGAAGCACGGGCCTCGCCTCACCTCCTTATGGCGCGGCGATTTCCCTCTGGATAAAAGAAGAGGAGCAGGGGCAGGCGAATACATGGATCAATTCAGGAACGAGCTTAGGCATTGCTCTTTCTGGAGTTGGGGCGATGTTTTTAGCGGAGAATTGGAGGATGACGTATGTCATCTATGCAGTTTTGACATTTCTAATTCTCATTTGGAATTTCAAAGCCATTCCTAAAGACGAGCAGCGTTCAACGTTATCGTTTAAAAAAGGTAACCTGTCTATCCTAGGTGTGAGTGGATCCTCTACTTTGATCACAGCTTCGCTTGCCCTCGGCATTTCCACCGCACTCTTCTGGACATTTTCAAGATCTTTCATTGAAGCATCCGGGGATTATCAGCAGTGGCAGCTCTCCTTTTTCTGGGTCATCATTGGATTATTCGGAGTGCTCGGAGGATTTTCCGGGTCTTTAATTGAAAAGAAAGGATTGACGTTTGCTTATCGACTGGGAAGCTTGGCGATTGCTTCGGCTTCAATTATATTATCAATCACTCCAGGGAATTGGCTGCTATCTTACGCAGCGGCTGGAATTTTTGGGAGCTCTTATATTTTTTTAACCGGCGTGCTGCTCGTCTGGGGAATCCGTGTATTCATTACGAATGCTTCCTTAGGGATTGGTGTTCCATTTCTGCTGCTGGCGGTGGGTCAGGTTATAGGATCGTTACTTGGAGGCTGGTCCATTGGGACATGGGGTTACGCGGTATCGTTTATGCTGTATGGGTTAGTCGGTATCGGAGCGGCACTTATCGGGCCGAAACAATAATTGAGAGCCGCCGACAGCTCTCAATTATTGTTTTCTGCTTGATGGGAGAGCCAAAGATAAACTGCAAAGCCGACTATCACGATCAAAGGCTGGATAATAAATTGAGTCTCCTGATGAAGCGAAGTAAGGCTTAGGAAATAATCGGGTAAAGTGATTAACGCAACGATGAAGACGAGTATCCAGGATTGGGCCCAAATCGAAACGCCCAGGATAACGAGTGTGGCGATGATACCAATCACCAGGCTTCCTGGCTGGCCGAAGTAAATGATAGGTGTGTCAATGACTCGATTGAAATAGATGAGGCCGACAAACAAAACGATGGGCAGAAGGGCGATGCCGCCTAATAAGAACACTTGTTTATTAAAAGAGGCATGGCTGGCAGCCAAATATTTAAATCCTGTAAAAACGGCAGCGATAAACAGGGCAGCAATAATCAGGTGGCCCACGAGTTCCAGAACAGAATAAGAAAGGCTGCCTTCCATCAAATCAGGAAAAATGGTGATCGAAAAAGAGCCGAGAATGATCAAGCAGATGTATTTAAACCAGGTTCGATAGGCGATCACCATTTCAGCAGAAATCATCTCCATATATTCTTTTGGTGAAGTACCGACGACTTTTTCGATAGGCTTTCCGTGTTTTTCAGCTTCACGTAAGTGCACTTCAAGTTCTTCGGTTATTTCTTCAATTTCGTCCGAATTTTTACCACTGGAAAATAAATAAACACGTAAGTCTTCTAAAAACTTCTGACTTTTTGTTGATAGCTGAGCATAATTCACCGATTAATTCATCTCCTTTTGATCAGATTCATAATGCAGCACACGGTTTACGTTAGATTGCAGCTGGCCCCACCTTTCAATAAAGTGACCCAATTCAAGTTCTCCCTTTGAGGTTAACGAGTAATATTTTCTCCTTGGCCCTGCTGTCGATTTTTTTAACGTAGAGGTGACGAATCCTTCTTTCTGCATCCGCAGCAGCAAGGGATAAATCGTACCTTCACTAAAAGAGTCAAAGCCGTAATCTTCAAGTTTCTGGGCCAGTTCGTACCCGTAGACTTCATTTTCATTAATAATGGCGAGCAGACAGCCATCAATAATACCCTTAAGCATTTGCGTGCTAGACATGTGCCGCCTCCTTTTATTAGTAACTTGTAATGCAAGGGTTTATGTTGTGAATTACCTTGTATTACATGATATACAATAAACATAGCACCATGAGTCTTGTAATGCAAGGTAATTTTTGCTTTTCATACATGTAACTCATAGGTTGCTTATCATTGACAGCAACCTATGAGTTGCATATACTTAAAATATGAACAAAGACGCTATATTTAAAGCCCTCGGCGACTCGACCCGGCGGCTGATCTTAGACGAATTAGCCGAACGCAATGAGCTCACGTTGTACGAACTTACGGCACGGCTCATTATGAAGCACGACCTTTCCATTTCACGGCAGGCGATTAGCAAACACCTGACTGTATTAGAAGACGCAGGGCTCGTCATTTCAAAACGAAAGGGGAAATATCGAGTACTTATCTTTAACAATGAGCCCCTTCAAGACTTACTGAAAGGGTGGATCGAGTAATGGATACGGGTAGAATCGACGACTAAAAAAAAGGAGGCCAACGATATGAAAATTATTGTAACCAGTATATTTGTAGAAGATCAGGATAAGGCACTGAAGTTTTATTCTGAAACCTTAGGTTTTGTTAAAAAACATGATGTCCCTACCGGAGAGTTCAGGTGGATCACCCTTGTCTCTCCTGAAGAGCAAGGAGGCACCGAGCTTTTGCTTGAACCGAATGACCATCCAGCGGCTAAAGAGTATCAAAAGAAGCTGTTTGCTGACGGCATTCCAGTTACCATGTTTGGCGTTACAGATATTCGTCAAGAGTACGAACGATTAGTGGAAAACGGCGTAACATTTACGATGGAGCCGACAGATATGGGCGAATTCACGATGGCTGTTTTCGACGATACGTGCGGCAATCTCATTCAAATCATTCAACAGTAACCAAAATAGATAGGGAGGGTGAAAGATGAGTAAATATGGAACATTTCATGAGGTAAATGGTCGCTATGCTTTACGATTTGAACGCAATTTCCAATATAGTCCGGAAGAGGTTTTTCGTGTGATTACGGATCCTGATTCCTTCATGCAATGGTACCCTTTTGCGACAGGCGAGATGGATCTTAGGCCAGGCGGAAAAATCGGCTTTGACGACGGGGAAGGTTCGACTTATGAAGGCATCATAACTGAATTGGAAAGTCCGCATACTTTTGAATTCCGTGAAGTGGATGATGTGATACAAATATCACTGCGAGAAGAAGGAGAAGGCTGCGAGATGGTCTTTACTCATATTTTTGATGACAAGGAAATGGTAATGTATGTGGCTGCTGGCTGGCATAGATGTCTCGATGCTTTTGGACAGATCGTCAACGGGCAGCCTGTGGAGTGGAAAGACAACGCAGCTGAGTTAAGGGAATTTTATAGCACTGCCTTTGAATCCAAATAACTCGGATTTTATTTTATAGTCAAGTTTCTCGATTGTAACTGGGGAACTTGGCTTTTTTCATATGATCTTGAATTAGCGGACGAATGTGAAACGGTTCCCTTTAGTGAAACGTATAGGTGGATGGGGAGAACTTTATTTTCTATTCGAATAGAAGAGTGGCGTTTCAGATTATACATTGGAGATTAGAAATTAGTTGGCAGCAGGTCGTTGGGCTTGATTCTATGAGAAGGTAGAAAAGGTTACTGTAAATTAAAATAAGGGATTCGTTTTTAAGATACTGAAGGTAAAATGATGAGGAGGATTTTTCATGTTTCTGGGTATTTTTTTATTACTACTAGGCACCCTGGGGATCGCCTCACCATATTCGTGGTGGGTCGTAGGGGAAAGTTGGAAATCAAAAGCCTCGGGCGGACCTTCAAATTTTTATAAAAAAACAACGAGGTTGTTTGGGGTGCTTTTTGTGATCATAGGTGTAATTGAGTTAGCAGGAACGTTTTATTAAAGGAGATATGATGCGAAAACAAGTAGTAATCATGACCCTACTGGTGATCTTGTTGTTGGCCGCAGGCTGTGATCGTGAAGATGATAATACGTACGATGCGGATTTTCAAGGGACAATTATTGAAGTGAAAGAGTATAGTATTATTGTAGGCGAAGACGATATAGACCCGGAAGCCTCTTATCCTGCCTATGAAATTTTAATAGACGATAAGACGGAGTTCAGCGGCGAGGTGGAACGGTTTGAGGAGTTAGAGAAATTTGTTAGTCAAACGGACCACATTGTCCATATATGGGTCATAGACAAAGGTGAAAATAACGAAATTGACAATAAAACGGCCAGTGAAGTTACTATTGAAAATGAATAATCTTAGTTTGAATGCTCTGGAGTCCTCAGGAGTAAAAAGTGAGGTAATGGAATGACACGATTTTTTATAGCGGTGACGTATGATGTTTGTGAGCATAATCAACTCTATGAACATATGAACGAATATCGGTTAGGGTTAGATTTAACTGGTGACATCGATATGAAAATAAAGGATTTTGCTAAAAAAGATGCTGCACCTGTGGTAAAGCTTTATGAATCTGCTACAAGTGACTTTAAAGAGTTCAGATTACATAGAGAATATAACTTTAAGGAATATGAGTGCAGGTGTGATCGCTTTTCTTAAAAACTTAGTGTTGTTATGGAGGAAACCTCAGATGACAAACCACGAAGAAGAAAAGCTGACTGGAGGGAATGTCTCAAACGTATACCTCTCAGGCGGTACCGTTCGAAGAGAATTAAAACCAGGCAGCACGAACATTCATAAACTATTAAAACACTTAGAGGAGAAGAATTTTCCATACGCACCGAGATTTCTAGGTATTGATAAAAAAGATAGAGAGATTTTAACACATATAGAAGGCGAAGCTGGTCATTATCCTTTAAAAGAATACATGTGGTCGAATGAATCTTTAAGGGAAATTGCCAACATGCTCCGTCTCTACCACGAGGCCGTTAGTGACTTCCCAATCGATGAAAGCTGGCAGCCATTAGATCACACCCCTCCACCATTTGAGGTAATATGTCATAATGATTTCGCCATCTATAACATTATTTTTAATGATAAAAGTCCAATAGGCATTATCGATTTTGATGTTGCAGCTCCTGGACCAAGAATGTGGGACATTGCTTATACTCTATACACATGCGTCCCTTTAAGCCGCGTTTTTTATTCTGAGAAAGGGAAGCCGGTCTACTATCATTCATCCCAGCACTCTGATCGTACAAAAGAAAGAATTGCGCTGTTTTTTAAATCGTATGGTAATAAAATTGAAGAAGATTATATGGACATCGTAGTGCAGCGATTAGAAGGGTTATGTGCAACCATTAAAAGAAAAGCTGAAGAAAACGATATGGCTTTTCAAAAAATGATAGAGGAAGGACATCTTGAGCATTATCAAAGCGATATTAAGTTCATTCGTGAGCATAAACATGAATGGATTTAAATTATGGCAGGGCTTGGCTTTCCTCATACCGTTTTTCGAGATTTCGCAGAATTATCGTTAGGTCGCTATCCTCTGACGTTAGGGCGTTATCTTTTGCTGCAATTTCCAAATAAAATAAGTAAAACGGAAGTTTATCAGTTTCCCCTCGTTAAATGTAATATAATAGAGTTGGTTGTCCAAATTATTCAAGGGAGCTGTTAAATGATGTCCATGAGTTTGAACCCTTACTTAATTTTTGACGGTAACACGAGAGAAGCGGTCCATTTTTACGAGAAGACGCTGGATGGAAAAGTGGTGGGAATCATGACGTTTGGAGATATGCCGTCCGATCCTGATCACCCGCTGCCGGAGGAGATGAAGGATCGCGTGATGCATGCTCATTTAAAGGTCGGCGACTCGGATCTTATGTTCTCTGACACATTTGAGGGGATGCCTCATCAGCCTGGTGATACGATTCAGCTTGCTATTCATCCTGAAGGTGAGGAAAGAGCGAGAGAGATCTTTGGTGCTTTGGAAAACGGTGGTCAAATTGTCATGCCTCTTCAACAGACGGATTGGAGTCCTTTATATGGAATCGTGAAGGACAAGTTCGGTGTTACTTTTCAAGTAAATGTTCCGGAAGATCAGTCGAAGTCGTAGGGTCCGACAAATAATCGAGGAGGGCTTCATTTGAAACTTGGTGCATTTTCAGTAAGTTTAACGGTGAAAGATATCACCAAATCTAAGGCCTTTTATGAAAAGCTGGGATTTGACTCTCTTGGTGGAGATATTTCACAAAATTGGCTGATTATGAAAAATGAAAGCTGTGTGATTGGGCTTTTTCAAGGCATGTTTGAGAAAAACATTCTGACTTTCAATCCTGGCTGGGATCAAAATGCTGAAAATGTTGATTCGTTTACAGATATCCGGGAGCTTCAGAAGCAGTTGAAAGAAAACGGAATTAACCTTCTGTCTGAAGCTGATGAAACGAGTGAAGGACCTGAAAGTCTTACGATTGAAGATCCAGATGGCAACCCTATTTTAATCGATCAGCACAGATAACAGCATTAGGAACTTACCCATCAAAAGGACGTAAACCTTCAGCACACGGTTTACGTCTTTGTTGTTTATTCAGAGCTACATAATGAAAGGTGTGATGGCTTATGGCAAACCGGCAAAATGATTTTAACGAAACGGTTCATAAGAAAAATATATTAAAGAAGAGGAGATGTCATATTGAAAACGAACGAACCCATTCAAAGAGAAACAGAACGTTTGATCATAAGACCACTGCAGAACGAGGACTATGAACGCTGGAGAGAAGGGTTTCGCCGCAGACTCCCTTCCCAGTACAAATACGACGGGGACGGCATCGATTTGAACGATTGGTCTCAGAAAAAATTTAATGAGGTAGTTGCCAATCATCAAGAAATAGCTGAGCAGGATGAAGCTTATGTATTTGGCGTTTTTCGAAAATCGGACCAGAAACATATTGGTAAGGTTGAGTTTTGCACGATCATGAGAGATGAATTTCAATGGGGGATTCTAGGCTATAGAATTCATAACCAATTCTGTGGAAAGGGCTATGGAAAAGAAGCGGTGAGGGAAGGACTAAACATCGCTTTTAAGGACCTTGGTTTTCACCGGATCGAAGCTCACATTAATTTAGATAATACGCCTTCCATCCGCTTAGCTGAGGGTGCGGGAATGATATATGAATGTACACGGAAAGGGTTTATCTATGAATTTGAAGAGTGGACGGATAACCTTGTGTATTACATGAATGCTGAGTAATCGGACTATTTTTCAATATATTCCTTTACTGGTATATTCCTTATATGGTATATTGAGAGCATAATACAACTTAAATAAAAAGGTAGGAGCTCATATGGAAATGAAAACGAACATCTTTAGCGCTCTTGCCGAGTCCACAAGATTAGAGATTGTAGGTTTATTGCGCAAAGGGCCGATGACCGTAGGAAAAATTGCGGAGCAGCTTGATATCCGCCAGCCTCAAGCGTCCAAACATCTTAAGGTATTACTGAGTGCCGGAATCGTAGAGTTTAACGCAGAAGCAAACCGCCGCATTTACAAACTGAGACAGGAGCCCTTCAAAGATTTAGATTTATGGCTTAACGAATACCGTGATATGTGGGAAGAAAAGTTCGACAGCCTCGATCGTTATTTGCAGGATGTACAAGAAAGGGAAAGCAAAGAATGATAACTAAACGTATGGGAGGAAACCCAATGTCCAATCAAGTGAAAATCACTCACCGATTTAATGCGCCGCGCGAGCTTGTGTTTCAGGCATTCACCGAATCTGAACATTTACAGAAATGGTGGGGGCCGAAAGGATGGACGTTTCATGTTGCTGCATCAGATATCCGTGCGGGTGGTGTGTTTCATTACGCTCAAAAACCTGCTGACGGAGAGGCGATGTGGGTTAAGTTTAAGTACAGCGAAATTATTGTTCCCGAAAAGATTGTTTACAGCAGTTTCTTTACTGATGAGGAAGGTAACATTATACGTGCCCCTTTTAACGACAATTGGCCGAAAGAAACCCTGAATACCCTCACGTTCACTGAGGACGAAGGAAAAACAACCGTAACTGCGGTTGTGGCTCCTGTAACATCCGCCGAAGAAGAACTTCAAACCTTTGGAGAATCGAAGGATATGGTTCATGAAGGATTTTCAGTCACATTCCATCAGTTAGACGATTATTTGTTACAACCATCAAAGGGAGAAAAATGATAAAAAGCTGTTTACAAATTTGGCAGGTAAATGGATAATACAGAGAAATAACAAACGGCGATGAAGAGAAGAGTAGGCTAACGATTATTCCTTCCAGAGAGCCCCGGCAGCTGAAAAGGGGCAGGAATAAGTTACTGAACCAAACCTCAGAGCATCACACCGGATCCTGCGTAAGGGGATGGTGTGACGGGAGCTCCCGTTATAGAGCCAGGGTATAACCAGCGGAAGAGCCGGCGTACCTGATAAGGTTAATATGGCGACGTATTAACAAACTGGGGTGGCACCGCGATGATAATCTCGCCTCCAAGACGACATGTCTTGGGGGTGGGATTTTTTTATTGTCAAAATCGATCATGCAGGAGGTTTTTGTATGAAGGAATCGTGGAAAAAACCGTTGCTCTTTCTATTTGGAATCAGCTTATCAAACATAGGCGATTGGATTTATTTAATCGCCCTCAACTTAATCGTATTAGATATGACAGGGTCGCCTTTAGCTGTAGCGGCTCTCTATATTTTAAAACCACTTGCTGCGCTGTGCACGAATTTCTGGGCGGGAACGATCATTGACCGGCTGAATCAGCGGAATCTGATGTCGGGGCTGGATGTTATGAGAGCTGTGCTGATCTTTATCCTTCCTTCGTTATCCTCCGTCGGGCTGATCTATGCCGTCGTATTTCTGATCAACATGGGAAGTTCGATATTTGAACCTGCCTCGATGACCTACATCACTAAATGGATCCCTTCAGAAAATAGAAAAAGATTTAATTCATTGAGAAGTCTCCTGGATTCCGGCGGCTTCTTACTAGGTCCGGCCGTAGCCGGTCTGCTGTTTATGCTCGGCACTCCGCACATGGCGCTCTATGTGAATGCTTTAACCTTTTTAGGATCAGGATGGATCACCCTGCTGCTGCCTAAACTGGAGGATGCATCTGTGAAACAGGAGCATTTATCATTAGGGCTGCTCAAGCAGGATTGGACCGTCGTACTGCGGTTTTCTCGGAACTTTCCCTATGTCATGGCGGTTTATTTTCTGTTCAGTCTTATGATGGTGATGGCGGCCGCTCTGGATTCGTTAGAGGCAGTTTTTTCTAAGGAAGTGCTGCAGTTATCAGACACGGAATATGGCTTTCTCGTAAGCATTGCAGGCTTTGGAATCGCAGCAGGGGCTGTGGTGAACATATTATTTGCTCATAAAATGACCACTTCCTTTTTGATCGGAATGGGGTCATTATTCGTTTCATTCGGATATATAATATACGCCTTTTCCACTCATTTCACGGTGGCGGCGATAGGATTCATTGTGCTGGCGTTTTCGCTTGCTTTTGCCAATACAGGGTTTCACACCTTTTATCAAGAACGTGTTCCTGTACATGTAATGGGGAGGGTAGCGAGTATCTACGGCTTGATTGAGGCATTTTTTATCATTAGCGCCACGATATCGATAGGTGCGGCTGCTGAATTCGTGTCAATCCAGCTGGCAGTCATCGTTGGGGCGTTTATGATGCTGGTAGTTACTGGTGTACTCTGCTTTATAAGCTTTCATACTGCGAAACATTTTGCAGGAAAATTAGAAGAGCGTGAGGCTTTGAAGGCATGAGGCCTGCTTATTTTCAGTATTTGACCAAAGTGGTCAATAGTGCTATGATTAAAATGACCATTTTGGTCAAAGTGACTACGAAAGGAGATTTCCGGTCATTAATTCCAACTTTCATAAATTAAAAAGTGAAAAGAAAGAACTGATTATTAACGCGGCCATAAAGGAATTTGTTCAAAATGGATTTGATAAAGCGTCAACAAACGACATTGTAAAAGAAGCAGGAATTTCGAAAGGATCGTTGTTTAATTATTTTAATAGCAAGAAAGATCTTTACGTATATTTAATCGAATACAGTGTACAAATTATCGAGCAGCTTTATGAACAAATTGATTTAAGTGAAAGAGATCTATTTAAAAGACTCGAAAATATTGGCATACAGAAATTGTATATTCACAAAAAATACCCTCACGTATTTGATTTTCTGACGAATTCGATCCAGGAAGAATCGCCTGAAGTAAAAGATATTATTAAGGAAAAAGTTGATGCTATCTATGAGCAGGGTACAAAGCTCATCTATCAAGATATTGATTACTCCAAATTCCGTGACGACATCGATGTCGAAAAGGCCATTGAAATCCTTAATTGGACGATGTTTGGATTTGGTGATAAAGCCATCCAGAAAATCGATACGTTTGAAAACATGATCGAATTTGGAGAGCAGTATCTTAAAGATTGGCAGCGTTATGCTGAAATACTGAAGTTGAGTTTTTATAAATAAGCGCACTGCTGAGAAGAACATTTTAAGGAAAAAGGAGTGTTTGTGTTATGCCGGAAATTGTAAATATCCAGGGGCTGCAAAAAACATTCGGTAAGTTTGAGGCGTTACGTGACGTGACATTTAAGGTCAATGCTGGAGAAGTGGTCGGTTTTATCGGCCCTAATGGAGCTGGTAAATCTACGACTCTGCGGATTTTACTTGGTATTATTAAACGAGATGCCGGGATGGCTGAAATCTTTGGCAAGGACGTCTGGAAAGACAGCATTGAAATTCACAAACGCATTTCCTACGTGCCGGGAGATGTCACCTTGTGGGGGAACCTGACAGGCGGGGAAATTATTGATTTATTTCTTAAATTGCACGGTGGCGGAGATAAGCAGAAACGCGATGAGTTAATTAAACGTTTTGAGCTCGATCCTAAGAAAAAAGCCAAGGGCTATTCAAAAGGGAATCGTCAAAAGGTTGGTTTAATTGCAGCATTAGCTGCTGATTCGGATTTGTATATTTTCGATGAACCGACATCCGGGCTTGATCCTTTGATGGAGGCGATTTTTCAAGAAGAAGTTGAAAAAATCAAAGAAACCGGTAAATCCATCCTGTTATCGTCTCATATTTTGAGTGAAGTAGAACGCCTGGCCGACAGGGTCGTTATCATTCGCCAGGGGGAAATTGTAGAATCGGGCAGTCTGGATGAATTACGCCACTTGACGCGTTCTACCATCACGTTAGCAACAGCAGGTGATGTGTCTGAAATGGCCCATGTAGAGGGTGTATTTGATTTCGAACAAAAAGATAATCAGGCGACATTTTCAGCGGATCAAAAATACCTTGATGATATTTTAAGAGAAGCAAGCAGACTGGGTGTCAACAAATTTGAATCTGTGCCGCCGACTCTTGAGGATTTGTTTATGCGACATTATGAAGGATAACAGTCTGAAAGGGGGATGAACGACGATGAAGGAAAAATTTGCAGGCTGGAACATCCTGTTCCTGCTTTACTTAAAACGAGATTGGAAAAAAATAATCGTCTGGGTGGCAGGACTCGGCTTATTTTCAGCTGCCTACGTTCCAGCTTTTGAAGAAATAGCAAAAGGCCAGGGCCTGATTGGAATGTATGAAACATTACAAAACCCTGCGATGACAGCCATGGTAGGTCCTACGCCGGTAGAAACAGCGGAGGCGTATACGTTAGGAGCCATGTACTCCCATGAAATGTTACTGTTCTGCGGAATATTCGCCATGGTCCTTTCAGTTTTGCACGTGGTAGGTCATACACGGAAAGAGGAGAATCTTGGACTGACTGAAATCATACGCTCCTTTCAAATTGGACGCCAGGCAAACTCTCTTGCCACCATGATGGAAGTTGTTTTTATTAATCTATTATTAGCGCTGTTGATCAGCGGCGTCATGATTAGTTTCGGAGTGGATACAATATCAGTGGAAGGCTCCCTTTTATTCGGTGCTTCGATCGGAATGGCTGGCATGATCGGTGCCGGGATTGCGCTGGTGATGGCACAAATTATGCCTGCTTCCTCGGGAGCCACAGGATCAGCCCTTGGGATCATAGGACTCCTTTACATTATTCGTGCAGGAACCGATGTCTCAAATGTGGACCTGTCCATGGTTAATCCTTTAGGATGGACGTATTTAACCTATCCCTTCACGGAAAATAACGGGATGCTGCTTATTTATGCGTTGGTGTTCAGTCTGGTCATGGTCGTCATCGCGTTTGCCCTGGAAGGAGCACGCGATATGGGCGCCGGCTATCTTCCAGAAAGAGGAGGACGGGAAAGAGCCAAGAAATCATTATTGTCTGTCCACGGTTTGTTTATCAAGTTAAACAAAGGTGTAATGATTAGCTGGCTGATTGCATTTGTCCTTATGGGAGCAGCCTATGGTTCCATATATGGCGATATGCAGACCTTTATTGAGAGTAATGAAATCGTGCAGCAGATGTTTGCGAACTCCGAAGCCTCGATTGAAGAATCATTCACGGGGACGATTATGGTCGTCATGACTGCCCTCGTTTCTATTTTGCCAATTGTCATTGTCAATAAACTTTTCGCTGAAGAAAGCCGGTCACACTTAAGTCAGCTTTACGCCACTAGAGTCACACGAAGCCGATTCTACTGGACTAGTATCAGTTTATCCATCTTTGCAGGCGTAGCAGGAATTGTATTAGCTGCAGGCAGTCTTGGAGGTACAGCTATCGCTGCCATGGAAGATACAACAACGATGGGGATGATGGATTTCCTCGCTGCCGGCTTTAACTTTTTACCATCTGTCTTATTCTTTACCGGTTTAGCGGCTTTAGCCCTCGGCTGGGCACCTAAACTAGGTAAGATGGTTTACGTGTATCTTGCCTATTCCTTTTTGCTAAACTACTTTGGAGGTATAGCAGACTTACCCGAATGGTTGTTAAATACAGCGATCCAGAGCTGGATCCCGCGAATACCATTAGAGGATTTTGATCTGTTGATTTTTGTTATTATCACAGCGGCCAGTATCGCTATGATGGTCATTGGCCACTTTGGTTATAATCGACGGGATTTGGTTGAAGGAGCTTAGGCTTGACCGCGAGTTTTAATCCAATGCGAGGTGCCAATTTGCAGTGATTCAATAGAAGAGAGCGATTGTCTAGAAATAGATATCGCTCTTTCTTTTTGGCTCTGTTAAAGTTCATTGTTGATATTTAAATGACAGGTTATCTATCTTTACGATTTATCCAATGAAGCTTAGAATGTTGTTTATTGTTCCCTCATAATAGATGATAGCGAGGAGTGGTGATTGTTGAAAAAGAATCTGGCTCTAGTCTCTTTATTATTAATAGTCGCTTCAATAGTTGTATTTTTGGTTATTGTATGGCTATTGAATCTGGTACTTGGACCATGGTCATTTTTATTATTGGGTTCTCTTTTACTTGCCTCTTTTATTACTGCACTGAAAAGCGAGAAGGGTTTTTTAAAAATAATTGCTTTAATTATTTCATCTATTGCTATGGTGTTTTTTGTGTGCATAGTGATGTATATTGTTTTAATGATTTTTTTAGGTAATTTTGGGACCTAAAGCATGTGTATAAGGAACATTTAAACTAACGGCTGTTAAAGTAAAAGAAAAGTAAGAGGTATCTCGAAGCCGAGTCTTATGCTGATTGGGGCGATTATTCAATAAGAATAGTGGCCTTCTTTCATTTTTAGAATCGGGAAGGATAGTGGAAAGTTAAACGATCTTAAAGAAAAAAATACTCGATGAGATACCGAGTAAACTAATGTTATTTTACTGAAAGCCAAATAAAAAAGGTTAGAGTGTTTACAATGGCTCTAAGACTATTGGATTTATCCAAGTTCCACTATATGATCAATTGCCATAACCATATCAAACGTCACTCTTTATCACTTAGCAACTTATTTGCTTTATCCTTCCTTACCATTTACTCGCCAAGGTAAGTTTTTTGTAAAAACTCAACAGATTGTTTGATTAAAGTCTTTAACACTTCTAAATCAATGTCCTCAAGTTTATTGACATACACGCATGCTTTTCCTGTTTTATGTTTTCCTAAGTCTTTCAGCAACTCCTCACGATCTGGATCGCCCGTCGCAAAATACAAGCTTAAGCTAGCTTTTCTGGGGGAAAAGCCTACAAGAAGAAATTCCCCTTCATGGCCAGATTTATATTTGTAATGATAGGATCCAAAGCCAATAATACTTGTCCCCCACATTTTCGCTTTGTATCCTGTGGTTTCTGTGAAAATGTCTAACAATTTATAGGCATCATCGCGCTTTTTAGGATTATCAACTTTTTCTAAGAATTCTATGACATTCCCGTCGTTTTCTTTTGTTTTTAGTTCGTACATTTTCAGCGCTCCTCTTTTCCGGTTTTTAGTCATACTATATTATTCCATAAAGATAAAGAATCACCTGCAACATTTTCAATAGAAAAACCCCCAACTATTTTAAATAGGACACAACTAGAGAAGAAATCAACCATTCCTGGAGTATTTCGAAATCAATACCTTATTCTATTAAAAGGGGCAAAAGCTGCACAGTGGCTATCGCTTCTTGTGCTAACGGGCGGGTTTGTGGAAGACTCAGTTTTGCGATAAAGTGTGAAAATATGCTCTTATTAATGATAAATGGGAGGTTAATTGTATAGCTTTATCGTATGATATAATACAAATAAGAATAACGATGATTTAGGTGGTGGATTTATTATGCTTGAATACAACGAACACTCAAGTAAAAGAAAATATGGTTGGGTTAATCAATGGGCTAAAATGACGGGAGAAAGAGCCAAAATAGATGCTAAAGTAAACAATACCTCCATTGTTTATGCTACAAAAGATGGATTAGTCAAAGAATTCCCTAATGGTGAGATAAAACCATATACTGAAGAAGATCTGGAAAAATAAAAAAAGCTCTAGTGACAAACCAATAATGTACGTTTTTGCAGGTAACAATGAAAGCGGGAAAAAGCACAATACGAAATCTAATTATAGACA
Organism: Halobacillus sp. B23F22_1; assembly: GCF_043497005.1. Classification (NCBI taxonomy): domain Bacteria; kingdom Bacillati; phylum Bacillota; class Bacilli; order Caryophanales; family Bacillaceae; genus Halobacillus; species Halobacillus sp. B23F22_1. The sequence goes on from NZ_JBIEKE010000001.1 coordinate 721,533, forward strand.
AGATTGGTATTGAGACGAATATAGATCCAGACGGAATTGCAAGACATTTAGATCAATCTAATCCGGAGTCCAAGCAGGCCGGTCAGCCATTAAATTAGCCAAAGATTGTATTAAAAATAAGAGGAGTTTCTCTGTAGAAACGACACTTTCAGGAAGGACATTTCTGCAAAGAATTAAAACAGCTCGAGAAAATGGTTTTGAAATAACGATGTTTTATCTTGGATTAGAAGATGTTCAACAGAATATTGAACGAGTTGCTTTGCGAGTGCAAAACGGGGGACATCATATTCCCACGGAAGACATCCTTAATAGACATGTGAAGTCAAAAGAATATCGGTACCTGACCCCCGCTCTGCTAAAGTGGTAACGCACCGGGGGTCAGACGCCGACATTTTTGGTTATAATCGACGGGATTTGGTTGAAGGAGCTTAGGCTTGACCGGGAGTAGAAATCCAATGCAAGGAACCAATTTGTAGTGATTCAATAGAAGAGGGCGATTGTCTAGAAATAGATATCGCTCTTTTTTTGGCTCTTTTAAAGTTCATTGTTGATATGTGAATGATAGGTTTTCTATCTTTACGATTTATCCAATGAATCTTGTTCAACTAATGGGTATATATCTCGGAACTGAGTCTTTAAAAAACGGCCAAAATTGTTGAAGACTCAGTTTCGAGACAATATCATTTTTGGGACATTTTTGAATGATTGCAATTAAAATATCGGTACCTGACCCCCGCTCTGCTAAAGTGGTAACGCACCGGGGGTCAGACGCCGACATTTAATTACATTAGTTCGTGGTTTAAAAAACCTTTTGTTGAAAGGATCTTTGAACGAATAACGGGAATTGCACTCATTTCTTTAGGAATAAAGCTAGCTTTTGAAAAAAATTAATTTTATTAGAATCATTGAGTTCATTTAGAGATATCTTCTTTTTTAAAATGGGATTCAACGATTTTACAAGCTTCAACTTCATAAAGTTTATATAATCTTGAATTCAAGTATTCCTGAAAAGGGGCGATTGTTCAATAAGAGCAATCGCTTTTTTGCTAACGGGCAGGTTTGTGTAAGACTCAGTTTCGAGATAATCTAAACATTATTGTATAAAAATAAATATTTATGTATAATAATTCGAAAATAACAAAAGGGAGGATTACTTAAAAAACATGAATCTAATACCAGAATCTAGAAATATTACAGACTATTTAGAAGAAACAGAGGTCGTAAATTATTCTCACCCCTCAATTAAAGATATTGCGACGGTATTATTTAATAATGAGCAGACAGAAATTGAAAAGGTCAAAGTGGCTTTTGAATTTGTACGAGATGAAGTTTCTCACTCCTGGGATATTCAAGGTACACGTGTTACTTGTACAGCAGCTGAGGTATTAAAACATAAGGAAGGTATATGTTATGCAAAATCTAACTTATTAGCTGCGCTATTAAGGGGGGAAGGAATACCGACTGGATTCTGTTATCAAAGGTTGATGATCTTTGATACACCAGATAAGGGCTATTCTCTTCATACTCTAAATGGAGTATTTCTGAGTTCGTATAATCGGTGGGTAAGAATAGATGCTCGTGGGAATAAACCTGGAGTTCAAGCAGAATTTTCTCTTGATGTAGAAAAATTAGCTTTTTCAGTTCAAGAAAAATTTGATGAGAAAGATTACTCTACGATTTATACAAAACCTAATGATAAGACTATTGCTACTTTACAGGCAAACACAAACGCGATAAAGATGTATAAATATCATCTCCCTGATTATTTATAATGATTATGTGGAGGTAGAGTGAAAAAATCGGCGCGTAGAGCTGAAGCTCTCGTTGTAGACACCGATTAATACAAGATATTTATAAAACAGGTTTTCCGTTTGTTTTAATAAGTTTACTTAACATGTACAAAAAGAAGGTATTGAAATGTGTGTATCAATAAAAAAGGCTAATCTGAATGAGGCTCCACTTGTAGCAGAAATGGCAGCAGAACTTTTTTCAGAATTGAGTGAGAGAACTGTCTGTAAAAATGAAGTGTTAGATGTTTGTGAGGATTTACTAAACAAAGAAAATCACCTTTACACAGTATTTTTGGCATTTAAAGAAGAAGAATGTATCGGAATGATTTCCGTTCAAGAAGTAACGTCCTTATATGCACGAGGCTCTATGGGTGTTATTCAAGAACTATATGTACGGCCTGATGTGAGATCTGACGGATTAGGTGATAAACTTATTCAAGCTGTAAAAGAACAAGGATCCAAATGCGGTTGGAAAATCATTGAAGTAGGTGCACCTAATCCGGAAAAGTGGAGCAGGACGGTCTCTTTTTATAAAGGAAAGGGTTTTGAAGAAAAAGGTCCACGCCTTAGACTCAAATTGACGTAACTCTTAGTATCAAGTCTTACAAATAAGGGGGGAGTAAATGATTATTAATTTCGCAAGCAATACAGATGGTCCAATAATTCATGAATTAATGATTAAGGCATTTATGGAGTATAACCAAGAAATTCCTCCGTCGAGTGCCTTAGAAGAAACTGCTCAATCAGTTTCTAAGGCCCTTGAGGAAGGTGAAAAAGGGCTTATAGCTTATGAAGGAAATAAACCAGTTGGTATGGTGCGATTTCACATTAAAAATAAGGTCCTATATTTTTATCGTTTATCAGTTATTCCAAAAGAACGAGGAAAAGGAATTGCAAAAAAGATCTTAAAATTAATAGAGAATTATGCAAATAAGGAAGGCCTACCTTCAATTCGATGTAAAGTTCGTAGGAGTGGGACAAAGAACATAAATTTATATAGCTCCATAGGTTATGATGTTTACGATGAAGAGGTTGTACATAAACAAAATGGTATAAATATAAAAGTTGTCACCATGAAGAAAGATCTTTAGTTATTACATTAAAGGGAGCGATTGTTCAATAAGCATTAGCCCTTTATTACATAAGCGCAAGGAATATCCTGGAATTACATTAACTAACTGACGGAGCAGAATGGGTGAGGAATGAATAAATGAAGAGGTATGGTCTTAAAATCTAAAATAGGGAGGTGATGATGTGGAAGTTTTCGAAATTTTGGGGTTTGTTTTTGGAACCATGGGGTTCACTTTCGGCATTATTGCTTTTACGACAGTGTTGAATAGTAATAATAATGTAAAAGAACTTGAAAAAAGAATCGATGATCTAGAGGATAAGTTGTGAAAAAAATCTCGAATTAACGGGTGCGTTAGTTGAAAATCTGCTGCAATATCTCGAAATCAAGTCTTCCTTTATTGGGGGCGATAGCTGCATAGTTGCTATCGCTTATCGTGCTAACGGAGCAGAATAATTCAATAAGCAAAATAAAAAACTAGAAATTGATTAGATATAGTTGGGTGTGAAATTATTGTATTGGTTACGTCTTATAGTTGTAATGTTAGTTGTGTACTTTATGTATTACTTAATAGGGTTACTCTTTGATACGGATATGTTTAATGCTATAACACTGCAAGAAAATGGATTTTCGGTTAGTTTTATTGGGATTATCCTATTAGTTGTTACATCATTTTTAATACTAAAATTTATCGATAAGTATAGGAAAAGAAACATTAAGTAATCTTCAACAAACGGGTACATTCGTAAAATGTTAATACATAAAAGAAAGAAGGAAACTAATTGGAATTATTGATTTTGGTACTACTATTTGCTGGTTTATTTGCAAAATATGACGCAATAAGAAAAGTCAACAATAATATTCTTGAGCAGACCGAGGAACTAAAAAAGAGACGTGAAGAACGGGTGCGTTAGTTCAAGATTAACTACAAAGTGTCTCGAATTCGAGTCTTCAAGAATCTGGGGCTTCAATAAAAGAGGTGGGAGATTAGAAATGAGGACGTTATTAGAACTTTTGCGTATGGCTAGGGGGTGTTTAGAAAGTGAAATGGTTAGTATTTCAAATCCTGACAGTGGGTGTTATAGGAATATTGATGGCAACTTTAGAATTGATTGCTGTTAACAGACTGGTAAGCTCTTCAACTGGTTGGACCCCCGTGAACAATGTTTACATCACATTTAGTATCGTAACAGCAGTTTTATCTTGCTTCTATTTAATTTTTTTGTTTGAGGCAAAAAAGAGAAACAATATTTTTGAACGATCCTTTTGGAGTTTGATGCCCAAAATCAGTATCTCAGTAGGTATTTTATCCGTAATTCTGTTCTTGGTGGGTGGAACTATTGGCCCCATTATGAGCTGGATTGAACAATGGAGGTCACTCCTTTATTTCTTCCTTATATATTTTCTCTTTTTAATATTCCTATTTATTTTTTCGATTGAGCACAAAAAACAAAGAAATAACAATCGTATTAACAAAAGCATACATACTTCCTTTATATGGACGGTAGTGTTGTTTTTTGGTATATTTTTTCTTTTTTAAAACAATTATTTGGATATTGTATTCTGAAATAAGAGGACATTACAATAATTAAGAGTTAATGATCATTTTTGCATAACACCTTATTAAACTAACTGGGGCAATGGCTTAACATGGTGATTATCTTTTCGTTCAGTAAAAGAGATAGAGGAAAATGGAAGGAGATCTTCATATGGAAATCATCGTAGGATATATTTTAGGATGTATAGTTCTACTATTATTTTTTATCACGATATTCAGAGGAATTTTAAGCAGACTAAAGAGCTCCAATAGCGAATTAACCGAAAGGGTGGCTAACTTAGAGGAACGCGTTAAAGAGTTAGAAAAGAACAATTAAGGATTGTTCTACGAAAAAAAACAGTGATATCGGCTTTAAAAAGTTAGGAGTAGTTATTATGCAGAAGTATATATTCTTATTCATTGCAATGATTTTGGTCTTAATCGGATGCAGTAATGACTCAACAAGTGGCTTTATTGAATACAAAAAAACAAAATTAAATGAAGCACTTAATGAGTTGTCTTTTAAACCTGAAATCCCTAGGATCCTTCCCTTTAACCCATCCAAAACACAAGTGGAAGTGGAAAGCATATCTGGAGAGAAACAAAACTTCTTATTTGTTACCTTTATAAGTCCAGATAAAGGTAAGACCACTTTTAGTGCTGCAAAGATGCAAAATGCATTTGATTTTACAGAAGAAAGTGTAAGGATAAACGATAACCTTGAGGGCAAATATGGTGAGAGAGAGGACGAAAATTCAAAGATATTAAAATGGGAAAAAGATAAGGTTTACTATGAATTAATTACATATGAAGATGGCGTTCCTAAAGAAGAATTAATCCAAGTTGCTGATAGTTTTTACTTAATCGAATGACTATATTTATTATACTGACTCATTGATATTGGATGCCATGATGGGTGATACTATCTCAATTTCGATTCTTATATTATCGGGGGATCTTGAACAATGCTTGGTTCCTTTTTCTATAGATAGATGAAAGTAATATGTCGATACCTGACCCCGTTCGGCTAACGTGGTAACGGATTGGGGGGTCAGGTACCGACATTAGCAGCGCTATGATAGTCATTGGGCAACTTAGTTATAATCGACACGATTTGGTTGAGAGGGCTTAGTCTTGACCGGGAGAAACAATGGAAATACAAGCTAGGATTCTGTGAAAGAATAGAAGAAACGCTGCAACCTAATGCAACGGCTGCAGCGTTTTATTAATATATTTATGTTAAAATTGTTTGTTCTCTCGACCTTTTATTTCCTTTGTAAATAAAATAAAGAGCAATAAGCATAAACAGGAGGGCAGCCGAACGTTTCCAGTCTAAAGGGATAACTAAACTATTAAACCAGCCGAAATGGTCAATCACAATACCAATGACAAGCTGCCCGATAATCACAGTAATATTGGTGGCAATGACTCCGATTCTAGGCACAGCCATAACAATAAAGAGTAAAAACAATGCACCTAAAAATACGGCACTTAATTGCCATTTAGGCACCTCGAAAATGGCAAGCAGATTCCCTTGTCCAAAAAATAGAATTAATAGAGCTAGAAACATTGAACCTGTTAAGAAGGTTAAAAATGTCGTTTCAAATGTCCCTGCTTTACGACTAAATGTACCATTAACAGCGGATTGTGCACTTAACGTCATACCCCCAAATAAAGTAAATAAAATCATTAATATACCCATTTCCATACCTCCTTAATTCACTAAGATCAGCGCTATAATCATAGAAATGACAGCAAATATTTTTTCTTTATTGATGCTAGACCTCGCGCTTCCCAGCCATCCGTAATGCTCGATAATCATACTCATGACTAACTGTCCAATAATGACAGCAACCATCGTTATTCCGACCCCGACAAATGGAACACTAATGACAATAGATGTTAAATACAGAACTCCTAAAACACCTCCGAGCAATGTCCATTTAGGAGCTTCTACTGTATAGGAAAGTCTCCCTTTTCCAAAGAAAATCCATAATATTCCGATGATAATAGAACCAACAAAAAAGTTATAAAAACTCGTTTCCAGTTCTCCAATCGTTTTTCCTAATTCGCCGTAGATCGCCCCTTCAAAGCTCAGGGCTGCCCCGGCTAATAACGCAAGTATATATGAGAAATAACGCATGAAATCTCTCCCCTCTGATATCTTTATTTTTATATATCTAGAAAAATCGATATAAAGACTTATAAAAAACAGAAATCACTTAACTTAGATTTCTGTCTTTACATATTCAGCTATTTGATGAATGTTTTCTTCATTTCTTCTGTAATACGTCCACTGACCATAACGAACCGATTCAAGCAGCCCAGCTTTCTGCATCATATTCAAGTAGTGAGAAACCGTAGATTGAGAAGTTTTAGCTTTTTCCTGAATATCCCCTACACATACTCCCCCTTCAGTACTAACCTCCTTTGGCAGGTGAGCGCCTTGTTTAGGGAAATGCTTCTCAGGCTCCTTCAACCATTTTAAAATGTTAAGTCGAGTTTCGTTTGATAACGCCTTAAATATATCGATTGGTTCCATGGTTCACATTATATATCGAGGTTTTCCGATATGTCAAACAGCAGAAACTAAGAGGATCTGCCATAGATTTAAATGAGGTAGAGTTACCCCCCCTGAACTTTAAAGTTGCTATATTCCTTTCTGGGAATGGGGGTCAGGTACCGACATATAATTTTAGTACAGGGTTGACATATCTTATTTTTGTTGCAACGGGAGGATATTGAACACCCTTAAAAGAAACATGTAAATAAACATAGAAATCGTGCATGATATGGAAAGAAGTATCACTTTGGTTAATTGGAAAGAATGTAGAATGTCATAGCTATAAAAAGCTGCAAAGCCTAGAAATATACCTGCAGTGGCTACTTTTATAAAGTCCTTTAGTTTGATTATAACTCCAATTGCTTTGTGTATAGACACAAAGTGAAGAGAAGTTCCTAACACCACACTTGCACTAAAGGCAAGACATACCCCAATTATCCCCATAGTACTTTGAGTAGCTAACATAAATATAACTCCTAATTTGAACAAGGATGCTATTAAGTCGTTTATAAATACAATATTTGCTTTTCCTAGTCCAATAAGGACAGATTGTAAAGGAATACGGAAATACTGCAAGAAATAAAAGGGAGCCATAATTTTAAGGAGAATGGCAGCTTCAGGTGAGTTATATATAACTGTAGTGAGTTCGTGGGAGAACATATACAAAATAACCGTACAAGGAACACCTACTATTAAAGCAATCCTGATAGCTTGTTGTATCCGTGTTTGTATTAGGCTCAACTGAAACTTTTCATTTGCTTCGCTAATTGCTGGTATAAGAGGGACAGCCAGGGAGTGTGTAATAAAACCTGGCAACATTAATAAGGGGAATACAAACCCCATAAGGATACCAAATTGTTTTGTTGCTAGTGCTGTTCCAACACCAGCTATGATTAAACAATTCGTAATAAGAAAAGGCTGAAACACTCCTATAATGGAGTGTAATAAGCCATTACCAGTTGTAGGCACTCCTGTTTGAAGGAGATCAAAAAGAATTTGTTTCCCTTTCCCGAAATGTTTATGAACGGATTGATAAAATATAATCTTTTTGCGCTTGTACCATTTAAAGACAGACAATAAATAAAGCAAAGATACTCCTTCACCTATAATCCCACATATGACCACGCCTGCCGCAGCCATTTCAACACCATAGGGTAATAACCATTTCACCAATAAAACAATGGAAGTTATTCTGACAATCTGCTCGATGATTTGCGATAAAGCTAAAGGAGTCATATTCTGTTTTCCGCGAAAATAACCCTTTATCACCGAAGAAACAGCTATAATTGGTATAATAGGGATTACCGCTAACATCGGGTACAATGCGCGTTCATCAGTTAAAAATATGGAAGCAAGATATTTTGCTCCTATAAGCGATCCGAGCATAATAAATACTCCAAGAAAACTTGTGGTACATAAAGAAACAATGAGTATTTTCTTAATTTTTTTGTAATCATTATTTACCTCAGCTTCTGCTACAAGTTTGGATATGGCAACCGGAAGACCCAATGTCGTTAGGGTAATCAAAAGACCTGTAATGGGCAGTGCCATCATAATAAGTCCCACACCTTCTGGGCCGATTAGTTTCGCCATAATTATACTGTTAGCAAAGCCAAGTATCTTTGTAATCAAAGCTGCAGTAGTGAGGATTATTGTTCCTTTCATTAAGCTTTGCTTTGTCAATCCCTCCACCTCTTATCTTGTCCATATGTCATTTATATGGAGGGGAAAGAGGATAAATTCTGTTGTTTTAAAAGAAGTTAAATTGAGGGGTGTATAGTTATTCATCTTGAATTCAAGTCTTCATGAATTGGGGGCAGATCTTGAACAATGTTTGGTTCCTTTTTCTATAAATGGATGAAAGTAATATGTAGATTATGTAGATACCTGACCCCCAGTCCGTTACCACGTTAGCAGAACGGGGATCAGGTATCGACATTTTTACCCACTTCACTCAGAATTGCTGCAGAGTGAACAAGAGCCCCATTAAATTCATTAGTCGGAGTAATCTTATAATTTAATTAATCGGAACTGTTGCCCATTGAACGGCACGAGTTAAAAGCGAAGCTTTTGATTCGTGTCTTTCTTATTTATTAGAAAGTTGGATGACTTTTGCTTTTGGTTCTTCTTATAGCTCATTTGATTTAACGGCTCTTCTACACAAAAGTTTCCCTGAAAGGCTATCCGCTTAAGGTTTTTAAACATTTGCTCGCTTTTAGTGGGGTTTCCCCTATGCCACCCTGAATTTACCAAGGGAATAATATTTCATTTGTGTTACAATTTTGTTACAAAACAAAGACAAATCTTAGATGATATATACATCTTAGAAAAATAGGGGGGAAAAGATGACCCATTTGGCAAAAAAAATTGGATTGATAATGGGAATTCTAGTATTAAGTCTAGGATTAATAGCCGTACCTGTGGAAGCTGCAGAAAACGAAGCAATTATTATTAATAAAAGTAATAACCAACTAGCTTTCTTTGAAAAGGGTAGACTTCAAAAGGTATTTCCTGTAGCCACTGGAAGTACAAAAAGTTTAACCCCGGAAGGAAAATTTTCTCTCGTAAATAAAGTGAAAAACAGGCCTTGGTATAAAGGAAATATTCCAGGCGGTGATCCCCGTAATCCCCTGGGAGCGAGGTGGCTTGGAATTGAAGTTCCGGGGGATTGGGGGCATACTTCCGGAAATACTTATGGCGTGCATGGAACAAACAAGCCTTCTTCAATTGGAACATTTGCCTCCAGTGGCTGTATTCGTATGTACAACCAAGATGTTATCTGGTTGTATGAGCGGGCTGATGAAAATATTCCCATCTATATTACAAGCTCTTCTTCCTCTTTCCCTGCATTAGCGGCAAATTATGGGGGTGTACAAGCACTATTTAGTGAAAATTTATATTATGGCAGTAAAGGGGAATCAGTAGAAATTCTACAGAGAATACTTCATATAACTGCGGATGGATTATTTGGACCTAAGACATTAAGCGCTGTAAAGAAGTTTCAAAAAACAAATCATTTAGTGGTTGATGGTATTGTAGGACCTAACACAAGGTCGGCCCTCTTTAATAAATAATAAAAAGTCATGTTGTTTTCAATACCTTTAAAATTCATAAATTCTTAAAAGTTAAGCATACATTTTGAATAAATAAACCTCAGGGTTACTCGCTCCCGGTAAATATCTGTTCAGTATAGAGAGGTTCTTTATCTCCATTATTATGAAGAAATGACAACCTGAGAAATTTAAAAATCAATGAAAAATGAAACCCTTTTGAAGTTGTACCGTAGTGTAAGTGAACATAATTCTAGAGGTGGTTGTATGCATTGGTTTTTAATACAGGCTAGTATTTTACTAGTCATTCTGGCTTTCTCTACTTTTGTAACATGGTATGAGGGAAGTGCTCTATTAGATAACCCGTGGGAATGGGAGTATTCGACTCTTTTTTCCCAAATGCTCTCGGGAGAAGTACGAAGTGATGAGCACATCTCTCAGTTGGATTACTTTGTATACGCTGCGAAATTCCACCCCGTATTCCCAACGGTAATGGTGATCAGTAGTATATATTTAATTTTATTAATCGGTTATCGCTTGTTAAAGGATTATTCTAAATGGCTCATGTTATACCTCGCTTCTTGCGGCTGTGCCTTACTCACCATTAGTTTCTTCCTGATGAACGCGGCTACAAGGGGCGGAGAAATCTTAACGATTACTTTTATGGGAAGCGGCCTTCTCGTTTTATGTTTTGCATTACTTATGTATTTTACTAGATTTCATAAAATCCGCCTCGGAAATAGGTAAGCAGGACTAATTCTTTTTCACTTTTAAATGGAGAATGTGCTGAGGTCCTTTAGGTCCATTGTAGATTTGATTTTTATCTACAAAACCAGTTTTTAAATATAAGTTTCTTGCTGGCACATTTCTTTCGTTAACCCCTAGCACAATTTCATCGACATCTTGAAGAGCCTCTTTAACGAAGGCAGGAAGAAGCTTTAACCCTTGTGTGGCTATTCCTTTTCCTTGAATCAATTGAAAAAGATGTTAAGACTCTAGCATTTGGATTACTGCTGTACTTTTTAACTTTTTCACCGTTTTCCAAGGAAAAATAACCAGACGGCTTGTTCATACTCATGATGAGCACGTGGATGGTGGAGCTGTTCACTTCGGGACTAGTGATTTTTTCTAAAGGCAAGCTGGTGAATTCGAGCTGGCTTTCGGGTAGATAAAAGTTGGATAACTGGCTTCTGTACTTCTCACTGTACTCTCTTAAATGAACTGTAGAAAGAAGAGCATCCGGCTTCAAAACGATCATCTCCAATATATGTAATATAGAGTGAAGTATATAGTAATTATAATAGGGGGGTAATTACAGTGATCCTAACGTCAAGAGATTACGCTGTTCGTAATCTGCATTACACGATAAGGTCTGCTGAGTTGAGAGATGCTAGAGCACTGTCGGAAGTGAGGTTACAAATTGATGGTGAAACTGAAAATATGGATAGAGTGCATGGAGAAGCGTACATAAACGAGGAAAACTTTAAAGAAATTATTCAAAAGGACTCAGACATGCTAAACCATCTATTTTTAGTAGCTGAAGTGAATGGGGGGATTGCTGGATTCTCTAGATGCGAAGGAAATGAATTACAGCGAAGTTCGCATAAGGTGGAATTTGGTGTGGGTGTGTTAATGGACTTTTGGGGATACGGGATAGGAAAGAACTTACTTAAAGAATCGATTAGCTGGGCGGATTCTAATCATATAATTAAAATGACATTAAATGTCCTCGAAACAAATGAGAAAGCTATCAATATCTATAAAGACAACGGATTTAAAGTAGAGGGAATTTTACAAAAAGACAAAATGTTATCTGATGGGAAGTACTACAATACTTTACTGATGGGGAGATTACGTTAGAAAAAGATCAGCTAAGGGTCTGGTACAGAGGCTGTTATGTTTAGATATATGATATCAAAGAAGGGAGCAAGAACATATGAAAGGTGCATTATCTTCTGAATGGCGTCTTAGTTGGTATGCTTTAATGATGTTTATTGGGGGGACGATTGCAAGTCTCATATTTAAGCTTGGTCCGTTTTCTATATTAGGGTCACTGACGGGGGCTTTATTGATCGTGATCGGCAACGTAATTTACGTGATTTATAAGAAAAAGAACAGCACAAAAAATGAGGAGCATACCACTGGATGAACACCACGCCAGCAGAGGAAAAGAGACTGAAGAACTTTGGTAACAAAGAGTTTTTATTTGGGGATTTAAAGGTGTTAATGGATGATTATGGTATAATAGGGATAGATACTCAGTCGTATTTTGGTAAAGGATAGGGTGGTTGGAGTTGTCCCCTGAGGGGGTGATTCCATGACAACCTTCGAGGCTTTAACGCTTATGATTTCTTTTTCTTCATTGATCATAACGTTAATCGCTGTCGTTGTCGCTATTTTTAGCACAAAAAAATAGCCCCCCTGTTCGGCAAAATGGGTAAGGGCTATTTTTTCTCTACAGAATAGATAACGCCAATCCCCTATCAGAAGAGTGGGTATCTATCTGACCACAGTTCGCGCTGTGGTCATTTCTTTATTATATGGTTTGTTACTTATATCATACCACATTTTCTCAGAAATAAACACACGAGCTGCCCCATGGTATGGCAGCGAATCCATTGGATTGGGGTGATTCACATGATGAAGAGAAAGGTACTGAATACCCTCAGAATAGTTTTGTCTGTAATTGGTGCAGCCTTAGCTTGTTATGTTTTAGTGTTTCAACGATACGAATTAATGGCTTATTTGTTATTGATTGTAGGGATTTCAACATTGACCTCAGGATGGATTGAAGTCCAGAAAAACCAGAAAGGGTTTAGGGGATACCTGTGCATCATTACGGCTCTGTTTGCCTTTTTTGTGTCTATAGAATGGTTCTTCGTAAACTAGAGAAGAAAATTATATATGGCCGTGTCAGCAGTTTCAGATTAGCACCTTAATAATTATCTGAGGACTTTTTCTTCTTCCGATGAGCAAATTCGATAGACAATACCTCTAATAAGAACCAGGTGACTAATGCAACAAGCAGGTAATCTTGTAATCTTGTAAAAAGGGTAACTAATAAAAAGAGAACGAAAACAATGATAAGTTCGATATATTTCTTTTTTCTTTTACTCAAGGCTGCTTTTCCTCCTCCCATTTCCGATCGTATGTAGGAATATATGTCTATACCCGAAAACCTCTATTTTCAAAATAATAGGAGAACGGTAAAATTATGATCGAAGAGTTGAGCTTCCCTTTTGAAAGGAAGATAAAGATGAGAAAGCTACTTGAAAAAGTGATTTACTATGACCCTCGTGTTCTTTATCGTGTTATGGAACATGGTGGGGGAACTATGGGAGATATTTGTACCGATTAATTATAAAACAAACCTCTTGGCCATCATTTTTGTCATCCCCGTAATGGTTGCCGTATCGCTCATTCTTTCTGGTTTAACCTTGAAATTTATTAGAGATTCTTAAGTCATAATTTTTACAAGGAGCGGCGTTTCATGAAACATATCTACGTGTTCGAAACTAAAACAGAATATGAACAACACGAAGCCGTCATCGAAGACTTCAAAGATCAACTCACCGACTATCAAAAATACTTAGAACAAAACTTTGCGCTTAATGATCTGCCTAAAGCATTCGTGTGGACATCAAAGGAGGCAGCGACGAGCGTATTTTCCGAGCTTCCCATTCCCGCTTTTACGAATAAAGATAGTATTTACTTTTCTCCTGAAGTTTCAGCGTGGAAGGAGCTGTTCCTTGATCAGCTGGAGGACAAAAGGAACGCTAGAATTGAAGCGTATTATCACAACCTGCCGCTCAACCAATTACTTACCATCGCGGGTCATGAGTTAACGCATCACATTGATTTATTTGTTGATGAGTTTGATGAAGAGCGGGAGGCCAGCATCTGGTTTGAAGAGGGGATGTGTGCTTACTTAGCGAGAAAATATATGCTGAGTGAGTCTGAGTTTCAAGAGATCGCACAGGTGGAGTCGCAATTGGTCGACATGTTTAACGACAGGTACGGCGATCATCCCCTGGATGAGTTCGGCCATGCCAGTTATCAAGGCAGCTTGACGAGCATAATGTTCGATTATTGGCGGAGCTTCCTCGCTGTAAGAGATTTAGTCGAAGGTCAGTTTGGGAACGATATTCACCAGGTATTTAAGACCTATCATGCGTGGCACCATGAAGGAAGAAAGGTCCCGTTGACCTTATTTTTTAACATGGACGGAAGGTGATTTTTTTGAGAAAAGTCGAAGTTGAACCTTATCAGGAAAAATGGCCGACGATGTTTTTAGAAGAAGCGAAAAAGCTGCGTGAGGTATTCCCGACTGAAATACTTGAAATCCACCACATTGGCAGCACTTCTGTGCCGGGGCTCCATGCGAAACCGATTCTTGACCTCATGCCCGTCGTCAAAGACATTTCCAACGTAGATCAATTTAATGAACAAATGAAGCAGCTGGGCTACACGCCTAAGGGGGAGAATGGCAACCCGCAGCGCAGATATTTTGAAAAAGGCGGCGATCAACGCTCGCATCATGTTCATTTTTACGAAGAAGGCAGCTGTGAGATCAAGCGGCATTTGGCATTTCGGGATTACCTCAGAACACATCCCGATGAAAGACAGCAGTATGGAGAATTAAAACAGGAGCTGGCCCGGCAGTTCCCTTATGATATAGCGTCGTACATCAAGGGAAAAGAAGAGCTGGTGAGGAAAATTGAGAGGAAAGCGCTCGTTTGGTTTGAGAGAGGATAAGAGTGTTTTCTTTGGGAAATCGGAATAGACGAGGTGGTGCTTCTATGACTTATGACTGGAACAATGCCCCTTCCAACCTAAAGAATTTCGTTTGGCGTCTTGTAAAAGAAACAACATACATCCTTGATCAGCCCCTCGGATTTTACCTGCACGGCTCACTGTCAATGGGCGGATTCAACCCCCACAGCAGCGATCTCGATCTACTCGTCATCACCCAGTATCCAATAACGAAGGAAGCAAAAATAAAGCTCACCGAACTTTTTTTGAAAAACTCTAACGATCCTTACCCCATCGAAATCAGCTTTTTATTTCGAGAACAATTACGTAAAAATGCTCATCCTTTTCCGTTTGAATTTCATTACAGCGAGCATTGGCGAGCTGCTTTATCAAGAGACCCCTCCATATTCATACATAAAAAAATAAAAAGAGATCCTGATCTAGCCGCACATATTTACGTCATCAATCAGCGGGGTATCTGCCTTACAGGACCACCAATTACTGAGGTGTTTCCTGAGATTCCTCCAGCCGACTACCTCTCTTCCATTATGGGTGATTATGAAGAATGCCTTGAAAATATAGAGGAAGATCCCATTTATTGTACGTTAAATATGCTGCGATTTTTGTTATATGTAAAAAAGGGGGCTGTCGTATCAAAGGAAGAAGCGGGGGAATGGGGAGTTACTGCATTCCCTGCTGAAATAAGCAGAACCATTGAGAAAGCGTTAGACATTTATCGAAGTGACCAAGCCCTTTATTCTTTTGATAGGAATGAACTCCTTTTGTTCAAACATTCAATTAATCATGCCGTAAAGGAGCTGGGGGCGTGACAAGGCGATTGATTTAATAAAAGACTGTTGAAAAAGAGCTTATGTTTTTCTGAGGGCTTTACGATATGTGAGTTGATGAAGGGGGAGGATCCCCTTCATCCTTACATCGTGCTCGTATCAATAACAAAACGATACTTCACATCAGAAGCTAATACACGCTTATAAGCTTCATCAATTTCATCAGCTGAGATAACCTCAATTTTCGGTACGGTATTATGCTCCGCACAGAAATCTAACATTTCCTGCGTCTCACGAATGCCGCCGATCATTGAACCGGCAAATGAGCGGCGCTGCGGAATAAGAGAGAACGCATGGATCGACAATGGCTCTGCCGGCGCCCCGACATTCACTAACGTACCGTCCAGCGTTAACAGAGAGAGGTAAGCATTCATATCGATCTGCGCACTTACCGTGTTAATGATCAAATCAAAGGAGCCGGCGAGCTTTGTAAATGTCTCGGGATCCGTCGTGGCGTAATAGCCTTCTGCCCCAAATTGTAAGCCATCTTCCTCTTTATTCAACGTTCGTGAAAGAACACTCACTTCTGCACCCATGGCGTGGGCAATCTGAACCGCCATATGGCCAAGTCCGCCCATGCCGACAACCGCCACTTTCTTCCCTGGCCCCGCATTCCAATGGTTGAGCGGAGAGAAGGTCGTAATCCCTGCGCAAAGTAATGGGGCAGCAACGTCAAGTTCAATGTTATCAGGAATTCTTAACACAAAATCTTCTGTTACGACGATATGAGTAGAATACCCGCCTTGAGTTGGTTCGCCATATTTGTCTACACCCGCATAGGTAGGCACATTTCCTTTAAGGCAGTATTGTTCTTCCCCTTTACGACAGTTCTCACATTCGCCGCACGAGTCGACCATACATCCGACGCCTACCCGGTCGCCGACCTTATACTTCGTAACTTCAGAACCTACGTCCGTTACAATTCCAGCAATCTCGTGTCCAGGAACGAGAGGATAATCTACCTCACCCCAGTCTCCGTGTGCTGTATGGATGTCGGAATGGCAGATTCCCGCATATTTAATTTCAATCAATACATCATGTAAATCCAGATCGCGTCGTTCAATTTCAGCTGCTCGAAAGGGTTGGTCTGAACCGTCAACAGCTCTAGCTTTAGCAGTTACCATTTAATAACCTCCATTAAAAATTAAAGTTTTAAAGAGAAAAATCTATTCTTTTTTCCCTTACAAAACCATGTTAATCCTTAGAGTTAACTCTAGGTCAAGCGATGACATTCTATTTCTTTAAAAGAAGATTTCAGGACTTTGACTTTCAGCAGACGCCGTGCTAAGATCCGTTCATAACTCTAGAGCTGACTCGAGGTCTAACTAGTGAAAAGGGGAGATAAAGAATGAAGACATATTCGATCAGTGAAGTGGGGAAAGAATTGAATCTAACCGTATATACGCTGCGTTATTACGACAAAGAGGGACTTCTGCCTTTTGTGGAACGGACAGAGAACGGAAGACGAATGTTTAAAGAAACCGACATCGAAGCTTTAAAAGTCATTGAATGTCTGAAATCGACTGGAATGCCGATTAAAGAGATTAAAAGTTTTATCGACTGGTGCGGCGATGGAGATGACACACTGCAGCAAAGATATAACATGTTTATGGAACGTAAGGCGACGGTGGAAGCCCAGCTTGCAGAATTAAATAAGACGATGGAACTGATCAATCATAAATGCTGGTACTACGAGACTGCGTTGGAAGCGGGCACGGAAGATATTCATAAAGAAGATAAAATAGAGGTTTCCCCATAAGGGTACCTGGTACCCGGTGCTGAGCTTCCCTTCGATTTGACTTAGAGCTAACTCTAAGTGATACGGTAATAAAAATGACGCAGAAAGGGAGCATCTAGCTATGAGTAAAGATATTTTTGAAAGAGACCGTGCCGGGGAGGTCGTCTCACTGAGTGATCCCGAGTTTAATAAAATGGGAGAAGCGATTGAGCGGGCGCAGCGGCTGATTGCTGAATTAAATACGGGGTATCACCCCACGGACGAAGTAAGAGATTTGTTCAGTCAGTTAATCGGAGAGAAAGTAGACGAAACCTTTGAAATGCTGCCTCCGTTTTACACAGACTTTGGGCAGAATATCCGTGTAGGAAAAGAGGTCTTTATCAATCAAGGCTGCACGTTCATGGATCGGGGAGGTATCTCAATTGAAGATCACGTGTTAATTGCGCCAAAAGCCAATCTTGTGACGACAAATCATCCCATCTCTCCTTCGCAAAGGCGGGCAACGGTGTCCCATCCCATTGTGATTAAAAAGAGAGCGTGGATTGGTATCGCGGCTACAATTATGCCTGGAGTGACAGTGGGGGAGAACTCGATTGTATCGGCAGGGGCCGTCGTGACGAAGGATGTTCCTGATAACGTGATTGTAGCTGGTGTTCCGGCGGAAGTAATCAAAACGATTGAAGAATAGATAAGAAGGGTTACGTCGAGCAGCTTTTACAAACATTGCAGCTTGAATACTCTTTGGTTAAAGACTGCAATAATATACTATAACGAAAACCAAGACAGATGTAAGATGACTGGAGAACACGTAGAAAGGAGTTCCTCCATGAATTTTACATCTTTCTTATTGTATTGCTTTGTCATTACTTTCACACCCGGACCTACGAATATTGTCATCTTATCCACGACGCACAATTTAGGGACAAAAAAAGCCATGAATTATACGTATGGCGCCACGATAGCGTTCGGGCTGCAGCTTGCACTGTCGGCTTTGCTGAATGCGGCTCTGCTGGCGATCATCCCTCGAATTCTCATTGTGATGCAGATTCTTGGCAGCGCCTATATGCTCTATCTGGCTTATCAAATCTACAGGATGGATGCCTCAAAATCGTCCATCCAGCAGACGGGGACCTTTATGTCCGGCTTCCTCATGCAATTTTTAAATCCAAAGGTGATCGTTTTTACAATGACGGTTCTTCCCAGCTTTATTTTGCCGCACTATATTTCAGCATCTGCGGTAACCGTAAGTGTTATAATAATTACCATCATTGGATTCATGGCATTTACGACATGGGTGCTGTTTGGTACGGTTTTCAAAAGCATGTTAAGCAAGTACAATAAAGCGGCAAATGTGCTTATGGCACTGTTTTTAGCTTATTCAGCGGTCATGCTGTGGATGTAGGGGAGAGGTGACTGAATTGGAGAATTTTACTTATAAAAAATCGGCAGATATTACCGCGTTATCCGCGAGTATTCATGAATTTTCTTATAAAAAGCATGCTCACGAGGAGTATGCCATCGGGGTCACTCTCCGCGGCATTCAGCATTACCATCTTGATGGCAGCTTGCAGTTGTCCTATCCGCAGGGCGTCATGCTATTTAATCCGGAGCAGGCGCATGACGGGATGGCCCATGATGAGACCGGCCTAGATTACGTGATGTTATATATTAAGCCGGAGATGCTGTTGGAGGCACTTGGCTCAAAAGACATCGTCCGTTTTCCTGCACCGGTGGTTTATGACCAACGGCTGGAACAGAGGATTGTACATCTTGCGCAGGCAATATTAGGAGAAAAAGAGGAAGCATTGTACAGCGAACTGTTTTTATCTCTTACAGATACTCTTACACAGACAAATTTTACGACAGCCCACGCGAGTGAAAGCTCACGCATAAGCAAAGCCAAAGAAATTATTCACGCCAGCTTGGAAAGAGGGCTGAAACTGGAGGAAATCTCTCAAGAACTCGGCTTGTCAAAATACCAGTTCATTAGATTATTCAAGGCACACGCAGGAATTTCCCCGTATCAATACTACCTTAATGGAAAAATTGAAAGGGCGAAGCAGATGATTGAGAAAAGCGGGGATATTTATTCAGCCGTAGCTGATTGCGGGTTTGTCGATTTAACGCATTTAAATAAACATTTTAAGAGCGTATATGGTACCACAGCCTTTGAATATAAGTCATATGTCCATGGAGGACACATCGAACATGTTTAGAAAGGGGATATAACAATGGCTTTGCAGGCGGGAGATACCATCACATTTGAACGAACATTTACAGAAGAAGACGTAGAACGATTTACGAAAGTTTCAGGCGATGCAGGCACACACCATATGACGCCGGATGAACAGGGGAGACTCGTCGTCCAGGGGCTGTTAACGGCAACGCTTCCGACAAAAGTCGGGGGAGACCATAACGTCCTCGCGCGTCAAGCGAATTTTGAATTTTTGCGTCCCGTGTTTACGACTGACACGATCATTTGTAACGTAAAAATTGAAAAATTTGAAAAACAACGAGACGAACGGACAGCGATCGAGGCTTCTTTTTCTTGTGAAAATCAGAAGGGGAAAGCAGTGCTGCAGGGGAGTTTTGCAGGTGTCATTCTCTAAGAGATGAAACAAAAGGGACGAATGGACAGTAAGAGTCGATTCGTCCCTGATTAATCACTAGATGACTACTTTCGTTTCACATTCCGGCCATAATCCGGAACAGCGATTTTATCAAAATCGCGGACGAGCTTTTCTAATCCTTGCGCAAGCTCTTTTCCAATTAGCGGCTGTCCGTGGCCGGTGATGGCTGTGGCTGGTTTTAAGGCTTCAAGCTTCTCGACAGAGGCTCTTGCAGAATCCCAGTCTGTGGTCAAATATCTCGGCGGTCCGCTCACTTCTTTTTTCTGGGTGACGACCTTATATAGTGATTCTTGTTTGACGGTGACAAAAGCATCCCCGGCGATCAGCGTTCGATCGTGCTCACGGAACAATGAGATGTGTCCAGGTGTATGTCCCGGCGTATGAACCCACTGCCAGTCCGGCAGATGAGGCACGTTTCCGTCAGCAGGAAGCGGCTCAACGTTACTTCCTAAATCAATCGGTTCATTTGGAAATTTAGGAGACATTTTAGCGACAAGACCGCCTTCAACAGATCCATCGGGCTCAGGATAGCTTTCCTTTCCGGTTAAATACGGAAGTTCTGCTTCATGAGCGTAGACCGGCACCTTCCATTTATCCACTAAATCAACGAGAGACCCGACGTGGTCAAAATGACCGTGAGTCAATATAATCGCACGCGGCCGCGCCCCGTGGCCGAATTCTCTTTCAATCGCTTCTACTATACGTTCAGCGGATTCAGGCATGCCCGCATCCACTAATACCCAATCATCAGGGGTCCCGATACAGCACAGGTTTACAATCTGGTTGGTATAATAATAAACACCCGGCACCACTTCCTGCCCTGCTCCAGTAGATAATGAGAACATCGGCATAAATTTGTGATCCATTGTATCCTTCATTCCGTCATGATTGCGTTTATCCATAGCTGTTCACCCTTTCGTATGAATTTTGTACGCAGCATTATCGGTTTTTTTGGTATCCGATCGCTTCTACATATCTTTTCCCGCTGTGTCATTGTTAAAAACGTATCCCGTGGAAAACGTGTTCACGCGATTTCCTCTTACAGCCTCGTCTCGTAGTATCCGCTGGTCGTATAATTTCATGCAATATTTAGGGAGAATTCCTCAACTTGAAGAGAAACTTTAAAGATGTAAAATTCTTTGCGTTATAGAGTGTAAAGGGTTTGAGGAAACGACTGAGACCACTGAAAAAGTCCTGTCTATTCTTAATAAGCCTCACGAAGCGCTTTTCGGTGGATGCTTGCCGCGGGCACGGCCTCAGCTAACTTGGTCAAGAAGAGCACTTGACCAAGTGGATCTTCGGCTCGCGCTGTTCCCGCAGGCGTCATCCCCGAACGCTTATCGTGGCATTAACAGAGAACTATTTATACGTTGTCTGGCTAAAAACGATATAAGATTGAAATGAGGAACAATAAACGGAAGCATACAAGGCACGATTTTTACAACTAATGTGAAACGAATCGTTAAACTTATGAAGCGCCGCTTTTTACATTCTACCTTTCATTGACTTTTAGTTTTTCAGAGACTTCAACAGCTCCCTTTCCATGGGCAAATGGTAGGCCTCTTCGGGCTGCACCATATTCCCATTTCTTGCAGGAGAGTCTCGCGGTTTCCTCAAACCCTTTTTCGAAATAGATCACTGGTAAAATCATTTATTCAAGCTGTGCCCTTATGAAAACCGCGTTTGTAAAAGAGTATTCACATAACGAAGGTTTCAAGATTCTATTTTGGTCAAAGTAACGGAAGCGCTTTTTCCAGTTACTTTCTCTCTACTTATATAAAGTACATCTTAGCTTTTTCGACAGCATAAGGGAGAATTCCTTTTTAATAAATTTGTATAGAAATGAACTATTGTCACAAAATACAACTGGCATGAAATATGATCATGCCCTGCACTAAACATATCGAACACGAAGGGGAAATCTCATGAAAAACAACCAGAAAAATACGAACCAGCAGTTGAACAAGCTTCAGCAGGAAAGCAAGCAGCTAGCCCAGCAGGAACAGCAAAACGCTGAACAGCTTCAGCAGCAACAAGGCAGCCCAAATGCTCAGCAAATGGCTCAAAAAGAAGCACAAGCTGCTCAGAAACTGCAAAATCTCGCACAAGACGCTCAAAATGCCCAAGCCCCAAATGCTCAAAACGCACAAAACGCACAAAACGCTCAAAACATGCAAGCTCAGAACAACGCCAACCAGCAATCTGCGTTTGGTACTGAATTTGCATCTGAAACTGATGCTCAAGAGGTTAAACGCCAAAATCAACAATCTCAAAGAAACAAAAAGTAAGCCATTTTGTAACTAAAACACGTGATCGTGATAAGAGGCCGCCGCCTCAATGAAAAGATACTCATCTCCATAAGAAGAGACCAGCCACATATACGGCCGTCTCTTCTTTTTTTACATAAATACGGAGATCAAGTATAGTAATTTACAATAGGTAAGCATATAGGAGGGAATACATAATGAACGAACAACTACCGTTTCAACAAGTAGACGTGTTTACATCCACACCATTCCAGGGCAATCCAGTAGCCGTGGTGCTGGATGGGAATAACCTCTCATCAAAAGAAATGCAGGCGATTGCGCATTGGACGAATTTATCTGAAACCACTTTTGTATGCGAACCAACGGATCCACAAGCCGACTATAAACTGCGCATTTTCACCCCTAACAATGAACTGCCGTTTGCCGGGCACCCGACGTTAGGCTCCGCTTACGCTGTACAAAAACACGGACTGAGTCCTAAGACAGAGGGGCGTCTCGTACAGGAAAGCGGAATTGGATTAGTGACCATTATTCCTGATGGTGATCAAATGTTTATGACACTGCCACAATCGAAGCAAACCTCCATCGATCCAGAAAAATTAATGCAACTTACCACTGCATTAGGTGTAGATCCGAACCGTGTAAAAGCAGCACTCACCATCGACCTCGGAGCCGTCTGGATGACGCTGCAGCTTGATGATGCAGACGTGGTGCGTAGTCTGCGTCCTGACATGGAGAAGCTTACGGTTTTAACACCAGAAGGAGTAACTGGAGTGACTGTATTTGGCAGCACAACGGAAAATGAAGACGCTGCATTTGAAGTCCGCTCTTTTGCACCTGGTGAAGGCGTGCCAGAAGACCCGGTATGCGGAAGCGGGAATGGCTGCGTAGCAACAATGGTTAAACAGTTACAGCTTACAGATGGAGCGGGCTACGTAGCGAGTCAGGGTTATTGCATTGGGCGAAATGGCCGGGTGGAAGTCCGCTTTAAAGACGACGGAAGCATCCTGCTTGGAGGGCATGCAGTAACGTGTGTAGAAGGTCAATTGAATGTATAAAAGTTCTTAACAGTACTGGTGAATTCAATTTTGAATGAGAGATGTAATGGTGCGGTGCATGGTAAACTTTATGAAGAGCTAGAAGCATAAACTATGATAAAATATAGGTAGTAAACTGAACTTTAACTTGATTTATTTATGATGGAGTGAACTTATGGAGCATAAGCTTTTATATCATATTACCGACTATCGAAACCTTAACTCAATCCTTCAAAATGGAGCATTAGAGGCATATTCACGAGTTGCTTCTAAAAAATTCATTATGCTGATATTGCTCACGGAAATATTCAAGATATTCGTTCGACAACAACAGTGCAAGCGCCACCTAATGGTATGCTTCATGATTATGTTCCTTTTTACTTTGCACCCAAATCACCTATGCTGTATGCCATAAAAAATGGTCGTGTGGAGAGTTATGATGGAAAACAGGATGATATTATTTATTTTGTAACGAGGACTGATATCATACAAAAGTATAATAAACCATTTGTCTTTACAGATGGCCATGCGGTTCTTGCTTTGACAGAATTCTTTACGGACCTAGAAGACTTAGATAAAGTGGATTGGAATGTGATGTCGAGTAAATATTGGTTTGATAATGAAGAAAACCCGGATCGCAAACGTCGAAGACAAGCGGAGTTTCTAGTCCATCAACAAGTAGAATTAGATCTATTCCTTGGAATAGGTGTATATAATCAACGAATGAAAGATATAGTGAGTGATATACTATCAGCTCATTCTAACGATATGAGTGTATTGGTAAGACCGCAGTTTTTCTACTAGGAGGTGAGAAACGTGATTAGGTTTAAAAATGGTAATTTATTAGAGGATTCATCAGAAGCCCTTATTAATACAGTGAATACGGTCGGTGTTATGGGGAAAGGCATTGCTTTACAATTTAAACAGGCATACCCCGAAGTGTTTCATGAGTATAAGAAAGCCTGCAATAACGGTGAAGTGCAGGTGGGGAAGATGCATGTCGTACCTACAAATAAATTAGTCGGCCCTAAATATGTTATAAACTTCCCTACGAAGCAGCATTGGAAAGAAAAATCCAAAATGAATTATATAACAGAGGGATTAAGGGATCTTAAACATGTCATTGAAGAATTGGATATTCAATCGATTGCTCTTCCGCCATTAGGCTGTGGAAATGGTGGTTTAAATTGGGATGATATAAAACCACTTATAGAGGAAACGTTTACGAACAGCTCATTTGAAGTTCATGTTTATGAACCAGCTGGCAGTCCCAGGCCCGAAAGAATGAAAATTGGTACAAAACGACCAAGAATGACAGAAGCAAGAGCTCTTCTGTTGGCTTCCCTTCATAATTACTTGAAACCTGGTTATCGTCTTACTTTGTTAGAAATCCAGAAAATCGCTTATTTCTTACAAGAGGCTGGAGAACCACTTAAACTTAACTTTCAGAAGAATAAATTTGGTCCGTATGCAGAAAACCTCAACTTTGTATTACAGAGACTTGAAGGCCATTTTATCCGCGGATATGGAGATCGAAACAGAGACTCAGAAATTACTCTCATCAATTCTGCAGGAGCAAAAGCTCATAAATATTTGGAACAAAAAGAAGAGAACCATAAACGTCTTGAAATTGTGAGTAATATTATTAAAGGTTTTGAAAACCCTTATGGCATGGAGTTGTTAGCTACCGTCCACTGGATTCAAAAGAATGCAGGACCATCCACTGATGAAGAACTGATTACAGAAGTTCTAAATTGGAACGAGCGTAAGGAGAGGCTGTTTCCTCCAAAGCATATCATCAAGGCTTCTGATCATTTATCAAGAGTTTTGTATCAATACCATTAGTTGTACAACGAGGCCGGGACATAACTAAAGCAGGGATGGCAAAAAACGAACGATCAAGCAACTCTATTGCAGCGAAGAAGCATAAAGGTACCAGGTACCGAAAAGCTGTAAAAGAGCGAAGTGCCAAGTGAAAATTTCGGTACCTGGTACCCGGTGCGCAAGAGAAAGCTGAGGCCGTGCCCACGGAAAGCGGAGTGTTTTGACGGAGCGATGGTGTGGAGTCTCATTAACATAAATAATCCGAACTGATTTCTCCAGAATCGTTCGGATTATTTTATGTTTTATTTAGTTATGGCCCAAACTCGTTTCATTTTGTGAAGCTTTTAAACCTTGAGATGCTCATCTTTTCGGGTAGACTCGTTGGCATCTAATAGAAGTGAAGGTAGAGGGAAATCCGTGAGGTTTGCTGACCAACAATACTAATAAACTCTAAGAATGTAAGGATTTTACATAGAAGAGAAAGTCTAGTATATTTAGACAGGTAAAAAAGAAACAACTAGTTAGATCGAGCAACCAGGGGGAGTAATATGAAGAAAACATCAGTAATTTTACTGGGGACATTAGTACTAAGCGCCTGCTCAAGCGACAACGACAGCGACCAAGAAAAAGAGACTCAATATAACGAAATAAATGGCACAACCTATGAGTTTGAAGAGTACGGAGATGGGGGATGGGCTCACCCTAATTCGTATCAACTCACGGTGGATGATTCCTTTGAACTGCGGTCGGACTATGAAGTTGAAACCTATGACGAGCAGATGTTTTTTTGGCATAAGCCTTCAGCTGACGATTATACATTTGAGCTGGAAACCACACAGGAAATCCTTGAAGAGCAAGTGCCGATCATGGAAATGAAACCTGTAAATAAAAATCAATATGTATTTAATCAAGAGTATGCTAATGACGCTGAAGTGCTGATGGGTGAAATATCTGATGAAGAAAAAGAAGAGGTTGAAGAGAAAGTCAAGAAGATTGTAAATGACGGGTCAGGAGACTATCTAGAAGACATGAAAGAAAGTATTGTGGAAGAGCAGCAAGGAGAAACCACGACGTATACGGCAGAAGACGAATATGATATTAAGCCATTTACATACATGATTGAAAGTGAGTCCGAAAATGGAGCTCTGCATTATAATTTGATTGGGGAAGCGGAAGATGATTACATAAGAGCTTCGATTTCAGTACCTGGTGAAGAAGAGGAAGAGCAGCTTGAAACATTGCTTAATTCTCTACATACCTTAACGTATAACGAAGATGAATTTAAGGATGATGCTGTGTTAGAGGAACCAGACCGATTATCCTATGAACCAGAAAAGAACCTTCAGGGATCTTACCCTGAGGGCGGGTATTCATTTAAGATTCCGGAAGCAGCAACTTTTAGGTACTCTTTCCCTGTGTATCATACGTATCGATATACATTTGACACGCTTTATAAAGAAAGCATAGAAAAGGAACACTTTTCGTTACATAGTTCCGAATTAGTGGTGCGGGCGGCACAGGAGCAAAATGCGAGAAATCGGGAAGACGAGCTTCGTCATAGAAAACTTGAAGATTTCGTACCTTTTCAACACGATTATGCCCGTTCCGTCACTTATCTTCATGATGAAGATTTTGATACAGGGATTTTCACCACGGGGGTACGTGTGAAATTTGACGGGTACGAGGAATATTGGTTTTTAAAAGAAGCAGATGGTCAAGTGTACGAGGTCACGTTTGATCTGGCATTTGAAGCAGAAGAGTACGATGAACTGCTCGATAGTTATTTAAAGGTGGTTCGATCCTTTGAGTTGATAGACGCAGAAGGTGAATGATGGAGGGAGGCTGGTTTCTTTGAAGAAAAAAGTGATCCTTTTTATAATCGCCGCTGTCCTGGCAATTGTGGCACTGGCCATGATTTTTCAATCTCATGAAAGTGCAGGTAATCCTACCGCAAAAGAGATATTAAGCGAGAACCCCGATGCCGACATCCTTAAGCTCGATGGATTGATCTATTCTAATGCTTCCGACAGAGAGTGGATCGAAGAAGATAATTACACAAAAAACGAACCCATTGGAGAAGTAAAAAAACAAACAACGAACACGTGGTGGTATCAAAACTTGTATGCATCGAAGCTGCCAAAAGGAACAAAGATTTACTCAGTCAATGACAAAGAGTACTCAAAAGGAGATGCCCCTGCCTTCAGTATGGTTGAGAAAGATCATAAAGAAGTCATCTACCAGTCCTTAGTTGAAGGATAATTCAATGAATACAGGTAAACTCTGAGCTGAGGTAGAGGGGGGGAAACCTGTTAGTTCAGTCAACCCCAAGACCTTTCCTGTCTACTCTTGAGAAGAGAGGTGCTTTTTTAGGTGTTGGCAGGCCAATGATTCCATTAAACCCACTATTTAACGCAAAGGACTTTAGGAAACGGCGACACTCCTACGGGAGAGACGAATAAGGTGTGACCCCGGAAGGCGTTAGCCTGAGGAGGCACACCATTCGCCCGTGGAAAGGGAGTCGTTTCCTAAAGTCCTTTACTCTATATAACGTTAGAAAAGTGCCCGCGGCAAGCATCCACCGATAAGCGATTCGTGAGAATGAACAACGCGCGAGCTTAATTAGAATTTAAAGCATCTGCTGATCCACAAGCTCCCGGTACCGCGCATTCCCTTCATACAACTCCTCATGCCGGCCGCGCCCCGTAATCATCCCATCCTCAAGCATCAACAACTGATCCGCATCCACCACCGTCGACAAACGATGCGCAATCACAAGCGTCGTCCGACCTTCCATTAACGTCCGCAGCGCTTCCTGCACCGCAGCCTCAGACTCCGAATCAAGATTCGACGTCGCTTCATCAAGCAAAAGCACATCAGGATCACGAAGCAGTGCCCGGGCAATGGCAATACGCTGGCGCTGCCCGCCGGAGAGCTTGATGCCGCGTTCACCGACGCGCGTATGGATGCCTTCTTCTAAATCGGCCACAAACTCAATCGCATTCGCCTGCTGCAGTGCCGCGCCAATTTGAAAGTCAGACACGTCGCCCTTTAGCCCGTAACAGATGTTATCACGAATCGTCCCTGACATGACAGGGCTGTCCTGGGATACGTAGCCAATCGACCGTCGCCATTCCTCAAGTTCAATGGAGTGAAGCGGGTCCTCTCCGACTACAATTTCACCCTCCACAGGTGCATAGAACCTTTCAATTAACGAGAAAACCGTCGTTTTCCCAGCACCGCTCGGTCCGACCAGCGCCACCGTTTCACCCGGGAGCACAGCGAAACTTACTCCTTTTAAAATGACACGCTCCGTTCCCGCATAACCAAACGATACATTGCGAAACGCGAGTTTATCGACTTCAATCATTCTATCACCTGCTTCCTTCTCCACATCGATCTCGTGCAAAGATTGAATTCGTTCCGTCGCTCCCATCGCTTTTTGAAAAGCTGTAAAGAACGTTGCCATCTGGCTGAACGGGACGATAATTTGAAATACGTAAATGATGACAGCCACAAGCGACCCGGCGCTAAGCGCGCCTGAAGCCACCCGGACACCGCCATATCCGATCAAAACGACGAGCACGACCATAATGATCGTCGTAACGAACGGGGAGATGACGGCCTGAATGCGCGCTTCTTTTAATCCATATGTAAACAGCTGGCCAATCCCGCCGGCACCTTTACGGCTCTCGGCATCTTCAGCATTTGAAGACTTCACCAGCCTGATTTCACTGAGCACCCGGCCTAAGTTGGCGCTGAAATCGGCCATCTCATCCTGCAGCCTTCTCGATACGCGATACATCACTCGGCCGAGGGGCATTAAAACGAACAATGCGACAGGAACCGACAACAGCATGATCACCGTCATTTTCCAATCAATCGTCAGTAAAATGATAACCGCCCCGATGATCGTAATCACTCCAGTGACAAAGGAGACGAGGTGATTCGTAATCAAGTTCTTCACCGTCGTCGTATCCTGCGTAATCCGGCTCATCGTCTCGCCCGACTCATGCTCGTCAAAATAACGGACAGGCAGACGCAGGATGTGATTCCACAGCCGCCGTCGGATATGCGCAACGATATGCTCGCCGATATAAGCTAAGATATAGTAGGAAAAACCGCCGGACACCGTCTGAACCAAAAACGTCACCGCCAGAAACACGATCAAGCCCGTACTTAACCCTCCGCCAGCCAGCTGATCGACAAGATCCCTCGTAAACAAGGGAACCACTAAACTAGCGGCTGTTTCAAGCAAGCTTAACAATAGCGCTACAGCGACGAGCCATTTAGCCGGCAAGCCCGCCTTTACGTAAGAAAAAAAGTCCTTTACCGAACGCTTCTGATCACTCATCCTGGGTTCCTTCAGCGTCCACTTTAATTAAGTCCCACGTTGTTACAATACCCAGAGGCGAGCTGTCGTAACCGCCGTCTTTTGTCACAATCACGGCTTTTAATTTCCGGCCGGCCATATGACTGTCTTCAAAGATATCTTCCACTTGAAAGACCGTCGCTTTCTCAGGCAGAAACTCCACATTCTTTGCGATATCGTGAGACAGCACGTCACGTACCTTTACTCCTTCAACAGACACGCTGCCATTATCGGCATGACGGCTCATCCAGCGCACAATCGCCGTATCCGTCAGCAGGCCGAGGAAGCGGCCGCCCATGCCGTTATAGATCGGAAACTGCGAGACCCCATGCTCACGAAACGCATTCATCACCTCAAGTAATTCCGAGTCCGTATAAAAAAACATCACCGGCCGAGACGCGATATCAAGCGCTTTTGGAGGTTGGTCAAGCGTTTGTTTAATAAGCTCAAGCTCCTCGACAACCTCGAGATGAGGCGAGGCAATGTAGTAATCATCCCTTACGCGTTCATGCACAATCGCATTGCGCAGCTTCGCATACTGCCGGAGCTCATCAAAGTGCTCCTTAATGACGCTGCGCTCCTTCGAACGCTGCAGCAGCTCCACGAAGTTATCGTTTTTTGGAAAATGATTCATTTCCTTTAATATTTGATGAATCTGATTAAATGCCAGTTCAAAACGGGCCACTAATTCACTCATCCGAACACCACCTTTTTGTACTACTATTATTATAACTAAAGTACACGATTTCCACACGTAAGGGTAACCTATTATAAAAATAGGAAACATCTACTATCAAAAAATGTGTGCTTTAAATAGAACACAACGACAAATTATGCTACAATGGGGTCATATAATTGAAAGAAGGTGATAGGATGATCGGTGATCGCATCCAACAGATTCGAAAAAGACGTCATTTATCATTATCAGAACTCGCCGAACGCGCAGGGGTCGCCAAGTCCTATTTAAGCTCAATAGAACGCAATCTTCAATCCAACCCCTCGATCCAGTTTCTTGAGAAAATTTCCAGAGAACTCGATGTCTCCATGAATTATCTCCTCCACGGGGATTCAGCTGAGAAAGAAGTCCACTTAGACGACGATTGGCTGGAGCTCGTCCAGGAAGCGCAGAGTTCCGGACTTTCTAAAGAGCAATTCCGTGAATACCTCGAATTTAATAAGTGGCGGACAAATCGCAATAATTAGAATCACTTGATCAATTGATCAAGTGATTTTTTTTCGTCAAAAAAAGCTAACGAAGGGGCGCCAATTTGACAAATTTTTCTTCCTCCAGGTGCTACGATAAGTAAAAAAATACAGGGTAGCAGGAGGGGACAAGTCATGATTGATATTCACAGCCACATTCTCCCGGGAGTCGATGATGGCGCACAGACCATCGACGAAAGTATAGAGATCGCAGAAGCGGCATTAGCGGAAGGGATCGATACGTTGGTAGCCACACCTCATCATATAAATGGGGACCACACGAACGATAAAGAAGATATTATCGAGCGAGTGAGGAAGCTGAATAAGGCCTTCGCGCGAAGAGACATTGACGTTAAGGTCATCCCCGGCCAGCAGACAACTATTTATGGTGACATGGCTGAAGACCTCTTCAACAAAAACATCTTAACAATCAATGATCATAATAAGTACGTGCTCCTCGATTTGCCGAAAGATCACGTGCCTCACTTTACGACGGACCTGATCTTTAGGATGCAGCTAGAAGGGTACTGCCCGATAATTGCTCATCCCGAGCGTCATCCTGAAATCCAGGAGAACCCTCAGCTGCTTTACACTCTCGTAAAAAACGGGGCCAGCTCGCAAGTGACAGCCGCCAGCCTTTGCGGGAAGTATGGCCGAGCAGTGAAGAAGCTTTCCCTGCAGCTCATCGAAGCTAATTTAGTTCATGTGATTGCCTCTGATGTGCACGAAGTCACCCAAAAAGGGCTGTATATGAGCCAGGCCTTTACGACTATAGAAAAGCATTTTGGTCAAGCCGTTACCTACAGTTTAATGGATAACGCGCATTACATCATCGAAGGCGAGTCACTTTATAGTGAACCCCCTGAACGTCCAAAACGCAAGAAGATATTTTCCATTCTTTAATAATTTGATGTCACAAAAAGACACATTTCGACAAAGAAATGTGTCTTTTTGCCTATGCAAATAATTTCATATTATAATGAACAAACGACCTTTACATTTATTTCGAATACCGAAGAAGTCCTATATCAAGCACTTCAAAAGAAAACGCATTCTTTATAAAAAACATTTATTCTATATATTGGTTTATTGTACGTCCTGTGGTATATTAATAAATAAAAAGTCTCACGTATTTTCCATTAACGAAATTTTGATGGCTGAGCAGGTAAAGTAGGTGAAACCAGTGATTGGGGATCGGATTCAGGCGCTTAGGAAAAGCAAGAGAATGTCCATTATCAAGTTAGCCGAACGAACGGGGTTTGCGAAGTCTTACATAAGCTCCATCGAACGGGGAGTTCAATCCAATCCGTCTATTCAATTCGTAGAGAAGGTAGCATTAGAATTAGACGTCTCTGTTAACTATCTCATTTTAGGTGAGAACAACGAAGTTCCTTTCGACGAGGATTGGATTGAGCTCATCGTGGAAGCCATGGATTCAGGAGTAACGAAGGAACAGTTTCGTGAATATCTCGAATTCAACAGATGGCGTAAGAAACAAGACAAGAAATAACCTTAGCAAGACAGCGAGTAAGAGAGAAATGTAGAGAGAAAAGTCAGGACAAAAAAAGAGAACCTGATGAAAATAGGGATAGGAAATATAGGGAAGGGGAAATCAAATGATTGATATTCACAGTCACATCTTGCCGGGTGTTGATGACGGAGCACAGACAATGGAAGAAAGTATTCAAATGGCCGAAGCGGCAGTGAAGGAAGGCATCACCACAATCGTGGCTACACCTCATCACGATGGAACATACAGCAATTTTAAACATGACATTATTATCCAGGTGAGCGAACTGAATCGCATACTGCGGCAAAAGAACATACCGCTGGAAGTATTACCAGGCCAAGAACCTCGCATATCAGATGAACTGATCGAGGATGTGAAAAATGAAAAAATCTTATCGATTAATGGAGACAGTACGTTTGTTTTCATTGAATTTCCACACGACGATGTGCCTCACTATGCAAGCAGGCTGCTTTTTGACCTTCAGGTGGAAGGCTATCAGCCGATCATTGTCCATCCGGAGCGTAATTTAAAAATTCAAGAGAGTCCTAATATATTATATTCCTTAATTAATAATGGCGCCTTTTCACAGATCACTGCTGGAAGTGTGACAGGGGACTTTGGAAGAACGGCTAAAAAGACAGCGATGCAATTGATTGACGCGAACCTCGCTCACTTAATCGCATCAGATGCCCACAACACGAAGAAACGCACCTATTATATGAAGAAAGCCTACAATACGCTGGAAAAAGAGTATGGCCAGTCGATGGTGTATTACTTTATGGAGAATGCCGAATACGTCATTGATGGACAGGCGTTAGCCAGTGATCCGCCAGAACGAGTGAAGAAGAAAAAATTGCTCGGGTTGTTTTAAGCTCGAACGTAATCACTAAGCTTCTCGAGGCTTAGTGATTCTTTTCCTTGAAAAAAGATTGACGGTTCGTACATTGACAATTGAATAAAGTGAAGAGGTGAGCGCGGAGGGTATCCTATCCTGCGAAACCAACCAAAAGTCTCTATGGCTGCACGAGTGAACGTTTAATCAACTGAGGGAAAAGACCCCTTTTTGAATTCCCTGGTTTATGAAGGCAGGAATAGTGGTAAGGGTCATTAACCCCTGGAATATACAAAAAAGAATTCTAGCGAAACGGGAATAGGTATAGTCTAAGAAAAGGGAAGGGATTTTATGATCGATATACACAGTCACATACTACCCGGTGTCGACGACGGAGCGCAGACGATGGAAGAAAGCATTGAATTAGCTAGATCTGCCGTTCAGGAAGGAATCGATACCATAGTAGCCACACCACATCATCAGAACGGTCATTTTAATAACTACAAGAACGATATCTTAATCCAGGTCAGTGAATTGAATCGAATCCTACAAGAAAACGACATTCCACTTACCGTCCTGCCAGGCCAGGAAACCCGGATTCATGCCGGAATGGTGGAGGATTTACAAAATGACGAAATGCTACCGATTAATGAAGAAAGCATGTACGTCTTTGTCGAATTTCCTCATGATCACGTCCCCTCATATGCGAGTAACCTGCTATTTAACTTACAAGTAGAAGGCTATCAGCCGGTGATCGTGCACCCTGAGCGAAACGAACAAATCCAGGATAACCCAAATCTCCTATACTCATTTGTGAAAAATGGAGCCTTCTCCCAACTAACCGCCGGGAGTCTTGCTGGTAAATTTGGAAGATCAGCTAAAAAGATTTCTTATCAATTGATCGATGCGAACTTAACGCATGTGATTGCATCTGATGCACACAATGCAAAAGGCCGCGCCTTTCATATGAAGGAAGCCTACAACGACATCCGCAAGCATTACGGCCAGTCGATGATGCACTATTTCTCTGATAACGCGCAGTACATCATTGATAACGAGCCTTTAGCAAGCGACCCGCCTCTTCACGTGAAGAAAAAGAAAGTACTCGGGATCTTTTAACAGAATAGGTAAGCCAATAGCCAATAACTAAGCCTATCCATTTTCAGGCTTAGTTATTTTGATTTAGGAAAAAATCCGGAGAATGAAAGCGGATACGCCAAAAGTCCTTAAAATATTTACAATTGGCAAATCCTTGTTGTGTCACCTTAATTCGTTAATATTTTACAAAGTTAGTGTAAATCTCTCAAGAACCGCCTTCAAATCACAGGAAAAACCTGCTATACTAGTACCAATCTAATCCATTAAAGTGAACGAAGTGTGAACGTCAGAGAGGAGAACGTTTTAGTGATCGATATCCACAGTCATATTCTACCTGCAGTAGACGATGGCGCTCAATCAATAGAAGAAAGCTTAGAGATGGCGAAAGCAGCTGTTGAAGATGGTATACATACAATTATTGCGACCCCACACCATCAGAATGGCAAGTATACGAACGTGAAAGACAACATCTTAAATAGAACCGCCGAGCTTAATCGTAATCTAGAAATCTCTCAAATACCGCTCACAGTTTTACCCGGGCAAGAAACGAGAATTCACGGAGATATGATCGAAGGACTTCGGGCAGATGAGATTCTCCCATTAACGAATCAAGGGAACTACGTGTTCGTCGAGTTTCCTTCCGATGCCGTCCCGAGATACGCGAAACAGCTTTTATTTGATATTCAACTAGAGGGCTATCAACCCATCATCGTACACCCAGAACGCAACCGACAAATCATCCAGCACCCCAGTCTCCTGTTCGACATGGTAAGCAAGGGAGCCTATACACAAATCACTGCCGCCAGCTTAACCGGTCGGTTTGGCAAAAATATAAAGAAATTCACCCACCAATTAATCGAAGCTAACTTAACCCACTTGATTGCATCTGATGCCCACAACACCACAAGCCGAGGGTTTTGTCTAACAGATGCATACGACGTACTAAAGGAAAACTATGGAACATCCATGGTTTATTTGTTTGCGGAAAACGCAGAGTATGTAGTAAACGGTGAAGTGCTTGCGGCTGATTCACCGCAGCCGATAAAGAAAAAGAAAAAAATCTTAGGAATCTTTTAATCTATGTAAATGAAAGGAGAGTGATTTTCTTTGACTACAGCGTTTAGAAAAAGATTGCTTCTCTTAATTCTGATTGATTCGTCTATTGTTTCGTTTTCTATTTACTTCTCGCACTTTTTCTTAGGTCCGTCTGATACTGTATTTGATTTAATGATGTTTGTATCTGCACTTACGTTACTTGCGACTCATCATTTATTCTCAAGTATGTTTGGAATGTATCGAAGAAAATGGCGGTATGCCAGTATGGAGGAACTATTAGGAATTCTTGTAGTTGTGTCCTTATCTATTGTATCGGCAGCAATTGTCCAATTATTAGCTTTTGAACTAATCTATCAACGAGCGCTGATTATCACGTGGATGCTACATATCTTACTTATCGGCGGTGTGCGGTTTGCGTGGCGCTACTATAAGACCTACGGAATCACTCTTAATCCTAAAGGGAAAAAAGCCAAACTCGTTCGTAATAATCCAAATGCCAAACAGACATTAATTATTGGAGCAGGATCAGCAGGGCAGATGCTGGCCAGGCAAATGAAAAATTCCAATGAAGTGAATTCTAACCTGGTCGGTTTTATTGATGATGACTTTACGATGCAGCACTTAACGATAGCTGGTCTTCCTGTATTAGGAGGGACGAGTGACTTAGAAGCCGTTGCTAAAAAGTATCATGTTAATCATATTGTTATAGCTATGCCTTCGACAGAACAATCGAGAATGAAAGAAATTATACAAACTGCAAAAGGCGTCGTTAAAAATGTACAAACGCTGCCGATGATCGAAGATATTGCGTTAGGTAATGTATCGGTCAGCAGTATTCGCGATGTATCCATTGAAGATTTATTAGGTCGCGAACCTGTGGAGTTAGATATTCAGTCTATTTCAAGTGAAATTAATGGAAAAACCGTCCTCGTCACAGGAGCCGGCGGATCCATAGGTTCCGAGATTTGCAGACAGCTCATTAAATTCGGCCCTAAAAAGCTAATTTTACTAGGACATGGCGAAAATAGCATTTATACCATTCACATGGAGTTAAAGCAATTCGATACAGAAACTGAACTTATGACGGTAATTGCAGACATTCAAGATCGTGATCGTATCTTTGAAATTATGCATGAGTACCAGCCTTCTTATATCTATCATGCCGCCGCTCATAAGCATGTACCGTTAATGGAAGCGAACCCGAAAGAAGCCGTGAAAAACAACGTGTTTGGTACTAAGAATGTCGCAGAAGCTGCGGATTCAGCAGGTGTACCGAACTTTGTATTGATCTCTTCAGATAAAGCTGTAAATCCAACGAACGTTATGGGGGCAACAAAACGAGTGGCTGAGATGGTCATTCAATCGTTAAGCAAAGTCAGTCAAACGAGATTCGTAGCTGTACGTTTCGGAAACGTATTAGGCAGCCGCGGCAGTGTTATTCCACTATTTAAGAAACAAATTGCAAACGGTGGCCCAGTGACAGTTACGCATCCAGAAATGACCAGGTATTTCATGACGATTCCTGAAGCTTCGCGATTAGTTATTCAAGCAGGGGCGTTAGCACGAGGCGGCGAGATTTTCGTACTTGATATGGGTGAGCCGGTGAAAATTGTGGACTTAGCGAAAAACCTCATTTCACTTTCAGGCTTTACGGAAAAAGAAATTCCCATCGAATTTAACGGAATACGCCCCGGTGAAAAGATGTATGAAGAACTGCTCGGTGATAATGAAGTCCACCCAGAACAAATTTATCCGAAGATTTATATTGGTAAGAACAACGATGTGCCGATCGAAAGCTTATATAACTTCATAGATGTAGAATTTGAGCATATCGAACCTGATGATATTAAAAACACAGTTTTTAAATTAATCGAAAATAAAGAAGTGACATTAACGAAATAACCTGCATATTGGGAGGAATTCATATGACAAAAGTAAAAAAAGCAATTATCCCTGCAGCTGGATTAGGAACTAGATTCTTACCAGCCACAAAAGCCATGCCGAAAGAAATGCTGCCGATCGTAGACAAACCCACCATTCAATACATCATTGAAGAAGCGATTCAATCTGGCATTGAAGACATTATCATAGTTACAGGTAAAGGGAAGCGTGCCATTGAAGATCACTTTGATAATAACTTTGAATTACAAGATAACTTAATGAAAAAAGAAAAGTTTGATTTACTAGAAAAGGTTAATGAAACGTCAAATGTAGACATTCATTACATACGCCAAAAAGAACCTAAAGGCTTAGGACATGCCGTTTGGAGCGCCCGTAAGTTTATCGGTAATGAACCATTTGCAGTCCTTCTAGGGGATGACATCGTAGAATCAGATACTCCTTGTTTGAAGCAGCTCATTGAT
This sequence comes from Halobacillus sp. B23F22_1, assembly GCF_043497005.1. NCBI lineage: Bacteria > Bacillati > Bacillota > Bacilli > Caryophanales > Bacillaceae > Halobacillus > Halobacillus sp. B23F22_1. The sequence goes on from NZ_JBIEKE010000001.1 coordinate 759,069, forward strand.
CAATATGAAGAAACTAATTCTTCTATTATTGGCGTACAGCAGGTAGATGACAATCAAACGCATCGCTACGGCATCATTGATCCATCGGATAAAAACGAGCGTCTTTATCAAGTGAATCGGTTTGTGGAGAAACCGAAGCAAGGAACAGCACCTTCAAACTTAGCGATTATGGGACGATATGTATTAAACCCTGAAATCTTTGATTTTTTAGAGCAGCATAAAACAGGTGCTGGCGGAGAAATTCAATTAACTGATGCCATACAGGAATTAAACGAATTGCAAAGTGTTTTTGCTTATGACTTTGCAGGAAGCCGCTATGACGTTGGAGAGAAATTCGGCTTTATTAAAACAACGATTGAGTTCGCATTGAAAAATGAAGAAATTGGGGCAGATGTAGAAGTCTTCTTAGAATCACTTGTCGACAACAAAGTAAGCCAATAACACTGGATGGAGGAATATAGATGAGAACGATAGCCGTAGTTGGTACTGGGTATGTTGGTTTAGTTACAGGAGTAAGCTTATCTGAAATTGGTCATACCGTAACGTGTATTGATATTGATGAAGAAAAAGTGCTGAAAATGCAACAAGGCGTGTCCCCTATTTACGAGCCAGGATTATCTGATATGATGACTAAAAATCTAAATGAAAAACGCTTGTTCTTTACGACACAGCATGAAGAAGGCTTTAAGAATGCTGAAGTGATTTACATAGCTGTAGGTACTCCAGAAAAAGAAGATGGATCAGCCAACCTAGCGTTTGTAGAACAAGTAGCTAAAGATATCGCAACTAATATTTCTAGGAATACGATCGTCGTAACAAAGAGTACAGTACCTGTAGGAACGAACGATCGCGTTCAGTCTATTATTGATCATCATCTAGTTGCCAATGTAAAAGTGGAAGTAGTCTCTAACCCTGAATTCCTTAAAGAGGGTTCAGCTATACACGATTCCTTTAATGGAGATCGTATCGTTGTAGGAACTCAAAGCGAAGAGGCAGCAAATGTGATTGAAGAAATTAACCAGCCATTCGGCGTGCCTGTTTTTAGAACAGATACTAAAAGTGCCGAAATGATTAAATATGCTTCGAACGCCTTTCTTGCGACGAAAATTAGCTTTATTAATGAAATTTCAAACATCTGCGAGCGTTTAGATGCTAACGTAGAAGACGTAGCGAACGGCATGGGAATGGACAAGCGAATTGGCGATAAGTTCTTAAATGCTGGTATTGGTTATGGTGGATCTTGTTTCCCTAAAGATACGAAGGCACTAATCCAAATTGCCGGTAACGTAGAGTATGACTTTGAATTACTAAAAGGTGTAGTCAAAGTGAATCAAAAGCAACAAGGTCTTCTACTAGAGAAGCTTAATGAACGTATACCTGACTTGAAAGGCAAGCGTATTGCTGTGTTAGGGTTAGCGTTTAAACCAAATACGGATGATATGCGGGAAGCTGCTTCATTAGTTGTGACTGAAGAACTTATTAATTTGGGCGCTGAAGTTGTAGCTTATGATCCTATTGCCATGGATAATGCCAAGAGAATTCTTAATGATGAGGTTCAGTATGCGAATGGTGTAGAGGAGGCTGTCAATGGTAGTGACGCTGCTTTAATTCTTACCGAGTGGGATGAAGTTAAGAATGTTGAAATAAAAGTCTTCGATTCTATGAATTATCCTCTCGTCATTGATGGACGTAACTGCTTAAGTATTGAAGAGATGAAAAAGAGATTTATTGAGTATCACTCTGTAGGAAGACCTTCAGTTTCAAGTGAGGTTAAGCAAGTTTTATTAAAATAATTGAATAGATAAAGAAATATTTATTAGTGTCTCCTCGATGGGGAGGAGACACTAATATGTGTTCATAAGAATCAAATTTAGTTGTTTAGTAATTTATTGGAAAGATACAATCTTCCAGTTGAGTACTAAGAAACTAAATATATGAAGCAATTTACATAACTGACTTAGTCGTTAAAGGAAGGAAGTAATTTTAATGCAAGATAAGATCTTTTTATCATCTCCTCATATGAGTGATGAAGGCTTTGAAATGGAGTACGTGAAGCAAGCCTTTAATACAAATTGGATTGCACCTCTAGGAGAGAACGTTAATAAGTTTGAAGAAGAGCTAGCAGATAAGGTAGGAAGCAAGCATGCAGCAGCACTAAGTTCAGGCACTGCTGCTATACATTTAGCATTGAAAGCAATCGGTGTAGGTGATGGGGATATCGTGTTCTGCCCTACTTTGACCTTTTCTGCGACAGCAAACCCAATTATTTATCAAAATGCAGTGCCTGTATTTATAGATAGTGAAGTATCGACATGGAATATGTCCCCGAAAGCGCTTGAAGAAGCTTTTAAAAAACACCCCAATGTTAAAGCTGTTATTATTGTACACCTCTACGGACTATCAGCAAACATGGATGAAATTATGAAGATTTGTCGTCTGTATAATGTAAAAGTAATTGAAGATGCGGCAGAATCATTAGGTAGCTACTATAAAGGTAAACAAACAGGAACTTTTGGCGATTATGGTGTTTATTCATTTAATGGAAATAAAATAATTACTACTTCTGGCGGGGGAATGCTCGTTTCAAACGATGGAGAAAGAATTGAAAAGGCTCGCTTTTGGGCAACGCAATCCAGAGACCAAGCTCGCCACTACGAACATAGTGAATTAGGTTATAACTACAGAATGAGTAATGTGTCCGCTGGAATAGGTAGAGGGCAATTAATAGTATTAGATCAGAGAGTTATTAAGAAAAATTATATCTATAATTACTATAAGCAGAAACTGAGGGACCTTGATGGGATCGCATTTATGCCTGAGAACTCATGGGATGAACCAAACTATTGGCTAAGTAGCGTCACTCTTTATGGGCAAGTTAGACCAATTGATGTTATTGAAGCTCTGGAGAAGGAAAACATTGAAGCTAGACCAATTTGGAAGCCAATGCATTTACAGCCTTACTTTAAAAACTATGATTTTGTGGGCAGTAATGTAGCAGAAGGTTTGTTTGAAAACGGTCTTTGTTTACCAAGTGATACGAAGATGACAGATAGTGATATAAATAAAGTCGTAGAGATTATTAAGGGATTGTGGTGAGAGTGATGGGGCATTTTGTAAATGGTATCTATAGAAGATATATAAAAAGATCTCTGGATTTTATATTATCATTAACATCATTAGTTGTCTTAAGTCCAGTTCTGTTAACTGTGGCAATAATGGTTAGAAAGAAACTCGGTCACCCTATCCTATTCAAACAAAAGAGACCAGGATTAAATGGGCAAATATTTATTATGTATAAGTTTAGGACAATGACTGATGAAAAAGATAAAAATGATGACTTTCTTCCAGACGAGGTAAGACTGACGAAGTTCGGAAAATTTTTGAGAGCTAGTTCTTTAGATGAACTTCCAGGGCTCTTTAATATTCTTAACGGTGATATGTCCCTTGTAGGACCAAGACCCCTACTAGTTCAATATCTAAAACTCTATAATGAACATCAACAACGCCGTCATGAAGTTAGACCTGGATTAACTGGGTTGGCACAAGTAAGTGGTAGGAATGGTATTAGTTGGGATGAAAAATTTAAGTTAGATGTAAAATATGTTGATAATGTAAGTTTTTTCAGTGATGTAAAGATCATATTTCTTACTTTTAAAAAGGTGATTAATAAAGAAGGCATAAACTCGGATACTGCTGCAACAATGGAGCCTTTTAAAGGGAATTAGGGAGAGGATCTTTGAGATGAAAAGTAACTTAGTAATTATTGGAGCCAGTGGTCACGGAAAAGTGGTTGCTGACATTGCTAAAGCAATGAATCGATGGGAAAGCATTTCTTTTTTAGATGATGACGAAAGTATCACATCAATACTGGGGATAAAGGTAGTGGGTAAAGCTACAGATTATTCCCAATATAAGGAAGGTTATGATGTTTTCGTAGCCATCGGCAATAATCAAATTAGAGAAATTCTCCTCGAAAAGTTAGAGGAAATAGGGACAAGCGTCCCAGTACTAGTTCATCCAAGTGCAATTATTGGATCTGAAGTAGAAATAGAATTTGGAACGGTAGTTATGCCTGGTACAATAATAAATTCAGGTGCAAAAATAGGAAAAGGTTGCATTATTAATACAGGGGCTTCTCTTGATCATGATAATACAATTGAGGATTTTGTACATATTTCCCCTGGAGTGAAATTAGCGGGCACAGTGCTAGTCAAAGAAAATACATGGCTGGGAATCGGGAGTATAGTAAGTAATAATGTAAGCATACAAAAGAATTGTAAGATAGGGGCAGGAGCGGTGGTCGTTAAAGATTTGACTGAATCTGGAACATATGTCGGTACACCAGCAAGGAAGATAGATGGTGAATAGCGTAAGGGAGTATACAGATGGAATTATTCTATAAAGTTTTATTTTATCTAAGTGGGTTCATAATAGTGTGGGCTATGGTCGGGTACCCCGTCTCATTAAAATTGATCGGTAGAATGTATAGTAATAGAAAGCTCGAGAAAACTTATTCTCATCAACCAACAGTAACAGTTATGGTAGTCGCACATAATGAAGAAAAGATTATTTTAGAAAAACTTAATAACATCATTGAACTAAATTACCCTAAAGAGAAAATGGAATTCTTGATAGCTTCTGATAATAGTACTGATAGAACCAATGAGATTGTAAGAAATTTTATTAAAGTTCATCAAGAGCGAAACATTCGACTTTATGAGGTGAAGGCTCGTAAAGGAAAGACAAATGCTCAAAATGAAGCGCAAAAGACAGTAACCACAGAATATTTAGCTATGACAGATGCTAATTCTATATTGGAAAAAGATTCAGTTAAAGAGCTTATGGCCTCCTTTACTTCTGAAGAAATTGCTTATGTTTCTGGAAGACTAGCTATTGTTAACCAGGAATCTAGTGACGTGAGTAAAGCAGAAACCAGTTACTGGGATAGTGATATGGTAATCCGAGAGATTGAAGGAAGAATACAAAATATTACTGCAGGAAATGGGGCGTTATATGCATGCAGGACATCAGAATATTATGATTTTGACCCTATCCAATCGCATGATAGTGCGATGCCTCCTTTTTATGCCCTCCAAGGGAAAAGAGCAATTGCTAACCATGAAGCAATTGCGTATGAAAAAGCTGCAGAAATAATAGATGATGAGTTTAGCAGAAAAGTAAGGATGAACAGAATTATTTTAAAACAAATATTACCTGATAAAAGAATATTCAACATATTTAAGTATAAATGGTTTTCATATTTTTATTTTGGCCATCGAACATGTAGGTATTTATTGTGGATTTCGCATCTAATTGTATTAATTTCTAATTTATTATTGGTAACAGATTCTGTTTTTTATATATTTACTTTAATTAGTCAACTCCTATTTTATCTTTTGGCACTCCTTAGAGTAGTTAGTAATTCTAATAATAAAATTCTAACATTAATCTATTACTATTGTATTACAGTTATTGCTCAATGGGTAGGAGTGTATAACATTATGACTGGAAAAGCAAAGCCATTTTGGGAAAAGGCAGAGAGTACTAGATAATAATAAGATTATGGGTAATATAAGGAAATAAATTAATTTATTGGCTAAAGGGGAATACTTGGAGATGAGTAAATTACTAAAGAGTATTTATTTAAATTCACCCTTCTTTATTAAAAAAGCAATGGCAAACATAGAAGGTTTTAGAAGAAATATATACAGAAGAGGAGGGAGCTACAAAAAATATATTAAAAACGTTTGTATATCTAATACACTTGTTAGCAACAATTCTACAGATCAAATTAGTAAGATAAATAAACTTCTCGATTATGCTAAAAATAATATTCCTTATTATCAGAGAAGTACAAAAAGTTTCTATATCAACTCATACGACGAAATGGAAAAGATACCATTGACTAGTAAGTCAGAAATGAAGCAGGATATTTATAATTTCATAAATAAGAAAAAATATAGATCTTTGTGGCATTCAAGTACTAGCGGCTCTACAGGCACACCTTTAAAGTTTTTCAGAGATAGAAAAAGTATGCAATTTGAATATGCAATATATGATACAGTGTATGATTCATTAGCTGGTAAGGAGAACTGTGTGAAAGCTAGAATATCTGGAGTTAATATATTAAAATCAGAAAATCTTAAACCTCCCTTTTGGTATTTTATAAAAGTTTTTAATCAACTTCAATTTTCAGCGTATCATATTAATAAGAGCACATATAATTATTATCTAAATGCCCTTGTAGATTATAAAGTTGATTTAGGTACAGGGTATCCATCTGCGTGGCTATTTCTTTCTCAATACTTAATAGATAGTGAAAGCAGACCACCAAATATTCAAGGTATTGTTACTGATAGTGAGGGTCTTTCTGATATAGAGAAAGATACGATAGAAAAAGCTTTTAGTTGCCCACTTTACCAGACATATGGATTAGGTGAGGTAGGAATGATTGGGATTCAATGTAAGAATAATCATTACCACATTTTAAATAATAGATGTTACGTAGAAGTTGTAAACGAAGATGGTTTTAAGGTTAAAAATGGTGAAAGCGGCGAGATCGTAGTAACAGATCTACATTCCTTTGATGCTCCGTTTATTAGGTACAGAACTGGAGATCTAGGGATTCTAGAAGAAAGTAAATGTGGATGTGGATGGAATACGCCATATTTTAAAAAAATTATTGGAAGAATTGATGATTATATTATTGCTTCAGAAGGAAGAAAAATTAGTAGATTAGGATTTATTGCGCGCCCAGCAAAAGGGGTGTTAGGAATGCAAATAATTCAAAATGATATTGGGTGTATAAATATTAATGTTCTGCCTACAAAACACTTTGACCCCAATTCAATGGAAGCAGTATTAAAATTAGCTAAAGATTATTTAGGAGAAATGGAAATTAATTGGAGCATTGTAGATGAACTTGAAAAAAATAATGCTGGAAAAGTAAGGTATGTTATTAGAAATATCAATCAATAAATTATGGAGGAATAATTAAAAATGAAATTAGAATTACTAGTTTCTACTATGCTTCAAAAAGACACATCTCTAGTAAATAAAATGAATATTTCAACAGATGCAATTATTATAAATCAAAGTAATTATTATGGTTATAATGAAATTCATAAAGAAAATAATCGTATTAGGATGTTGTCTTTTAATGAACGCGGTGTTGGAAAAAGTAGGAATAGTGCAATCATGCGATCAGATGCTGATGTATGTGTCATGGCTGATGATGATGCGGTTTATGAGGATGATTATGAAGAGAAGATACTTGATGAGTTTAAACAAAATCCTAAAGCTGACGTAATAATCTTTAGTGTGAAAATTATTGATAATAATGGGGAAAAGTTTAAGAAACTAAAGAGAAATAGGGTGAGATTTTTTAATTCCTTCAAATATGGAGCTGTGAGAATAGCTTTTAAAAGAGATGTAATATTAAAAAAAAATATCCATTTCTCTCTTTTATTTGGTGGCGGCACAAAATATGGTTCTGGTGAAGATAGCATTTTTATAACAGACTGTTTGAAAAAGGGATTGAAAATTTATACTAGCCCCCAAAAAATTGCCAATATTTATAACCATGAGTCTAGTTGGTTTAATGGTTATAATAAAAAGTTTTTTATTGATAAAGGTGCTTTATTCCGAGCTATATCTCCAAAGTTTGCAAAAATTTTAATTCTCCAATTTGTTATTAGAAGATATTTCTTATTCAAAAATGATATGAAGCTATTAGAAGCATATAGGTATATGATTAAAGGGTTAAAAAATTACAAGGAAATCAATTAATTATACTTCATTAAACATATAATATGAGAAATCTTTATACTAATAAGTACTCCGCTTAAGTTAATAATAGGAGATGTGAATTCGTGCCAATGTAAGAATTAGTTAAAATACTGCTAATGATTTTATTTTGATTCTTAAAGAAAGTGGAGAGGATATATGTTTTATGTAATATTACTTTTAAGCATTTTAATTTTTGCGTTTATAAAAAGAAATATAAAAGAAAAAAAAATAATAGATTTTACAATCTTTGTTACTTTGTCTGTCATTTATGGCATCCGGTACGATGTTGGTATAGATTATCTACAATACGAGTTGTATTACAATACCTCATCTGGAGTCCTTGGAGATAGAGAGTTCCTTTATGATCAACTTATTAACTTATTTAATTATTTGCATATTCCTTTTTGGGGATTTTCTCTATTTATTGGTAGTATAATTTTTTACCTTCTTTATTTAATAGCAAAAAACCTAGAAATACCTTATGAAAATGTAATTATACTTTTTATTATAACTGGCCTTCTTTTTGTTTCCTTTAACTTAGTAAGACAAACAATTGCTGGATTAATTTTATTGTTTTCATTTAGATACATAACTAGAACGGACTTCAAAAAATATGTGGGAACTGTGGTTATAGCTGGATTATTTCATACAACAGCCTTTATATTTATACCTTTTTACTTTATAAAAAACTTGAGATTAAATATATGGCTCGGATTTATACTATTCTTTTTAGGTATTATTTTGTACTTTTCAAATATATCATCCACTCTTATTAGAATTATAACTCCTGAAAAATACGCAGGATATTTGGATTCAGATTATAATTTTACTATTGATGCGGGTTTAGGTGTGTTATTTTTCGTCTTTTTAGCAATCATCGGGTGGGCATGTGCCCCAAATAATCGCCATAAAATTTATCCTTTCTTATTAACTTATGTACTTGGGTATAGTATTTTTTTATTTACCTTGAATAGCTTTATTGTTAACAGACTAACGTTATATAGTCAGTTGGCTCTTATAGCAGTTATCCCTTTTTTATTTACCAAAAAACGAGGCTTGCAAAACTTGATGTTTTATATTAATCTTGCTATTATTTTTTTCTTCATTTTAAAGTTTCTAGCTTCAATTTGGGGGATTTATCAGGGTGATACTCAAAACTTAAAGTATAAAACTGTATTTAGTATGTAACTAATTTAAATTTTTAAAGAGGTGATATAATGCAAAAAGAAAGTAAAGTCAGTACTATTATCCCCACATACAAAAGAGCGGACATGATAGCAAGGGCAGTTGACTCTATACTTAACCAAACTTATAAAAATGTTGAAGTAATTGTAGTAGATGATAACAATCCAGATACGGATTACAGAAGAACTACGGAGGCCAAGATGAAAGATTACGAGGGTGATTCCCGAGTTAAATATATTAAGCATAATAAAAATAGAAATGGTAGTGTTGCAAGAAATACTGGGATTAGGCACGCTACCGGTAAGTATTTATGCTTCTTGGATGATGATGATTACTTCTTTCCTTTAAAGATAGAAAAGCAAGTAAAATACTTAAAAAGTAATCCAGAATATAAAGCTGTTTATTGTGGATGGAAGGTAGGAAACAGAACTATTCACCCATATAGATCAGGCGATCTTACTTACGAGCAGTTTATCGGTAATAATATAATTGATACAAATATGATTATGATAGAAAAAAATATAGTAGAGGTATTTGGAGGCTGGGATGAAAGGTTAAAACGGAATCAAGATGTAGCGTTTATTCTTAGGTATTTTAACCTTGGCGAAAAGATAGGACTAGTAAAAGAAGCATTAGTTTTTATCGACTTAGCCGATCGATCAAATGTGGCTAACTCTATTGAAAATGAAAAGAATTTTGATGTTTTTTTTAAGTACTATTATAATCAATTGATGGATTGTGATAGGAAATATAAAAATGCAAAGAAAGAAATATATTCCAGTCGTTATAGAGGTGTATTGTTTAATTATTTAAAAAATAAAAATACAGTTGGTGCTATAAAACTATATATAAAAATGATGAAAATAGCTCCGATTGTATTTAATAAGTTTTTACTTAATGGACTTTTAAAAAAGTTACAAGGAAAACCTTTATATTCTTATGAAAGTAACTATTAATTTATTAAATTCCTTATTTAATTGTTTGTATAATATAGGCTTTAGAGGGAGGAGCGAATGTGTTACTTCTCAAGTCCCCAATATATTTAATACCTTAATTATTATAAAAAATAATTAAGTGAAAATATAAGTAGCAAGAAAATGAGGTAGGGGGATATGATGCAAAAATTCAAAAAAATTATTAATAAACCATTTGTACGAAATGTTATTATTATGGCTACAGGAACAGCTGCTGCTCAACTCGTAAATATTTTGTTGCAGCCCTTCATTACTCGTTTATATGGACCAGAAGCCTATGGGTTAATGGGGACATTCTTGGCTATCGTTGCTATTATTGCTCCTATAGTGGCATTAACATATCCAATTGCCATTGTTCTCCCTAAAAGTGATAAGGATGCAAAAGGATTAATACTACTTTCTTTGTATATTACTATAGGTGTTGCATTGAGTGTAGGTATTATTTTGTTTTTTCTAAATGATCAGATTGTTAAAATGTTTCAAATAGAAATTATATCAAATTATTTGTATCTTATTCCCATAGTAATAATATTTGCTGGTTTTTTACAGGTTACCGAACAATGGTTTATACGCACAAAGCAATTTGGCGTTAATGCAAAAGCCACTTTTTTTCAAGCGATTATATTAAATGGAAGTAAAGTAGGTATTGGTTTTTTTCATCCAATCGCTCCTGTTCTTATAATTCTTTCAGCTATGACAAACGGAATGAAAGCATTGTTAATGGTTTTTTTTGCCCGAAAGTCTAGTTATAAGAGTACTACTCAAGAAACTAGTACTTCACATACTATTAAAGAACTTACTAAAAGATACAAAGATTTTCCAATATTTAGAGCACCACAAGTTTTTATGAATTCCATTTCACAAAATCTTCCTATCCTCTTGTTAACAAGTTTTTTTGGACCTGCTTCCGCAGGATTTTATACTCTTGGTAGGACTGTATTAGGTATACCCTCTCAACTTATTGGTAAATCTGTAGGAGATGTTTTTTATCCACGTATATCTGAAGCATCCCATAACGGTGAAAATCTTACATATTTGATAAAAAAAGCGACTTTTGCTTTAGCAGTAGTAGGATTTTTACCTTATGTAATTGTATTTATATTTGGTCCATGGCTGTTTAGTTTCGTATTTGGTGCAGATTGGGTCACAGCAGGTGAATATGCTAGGTGGATAGCACTATGGATGTTTTTCTTGTTTATTAATCAGCCAAGTGTAAAAGCATTACCTGTAATGGCAGCTCAAGCTTTTCATCTGAGATTTACTATTGTCACTCTGGTAACACGAACAGGTTTGTTAGCTATTGGATATTTTATATTTTCAAGTGACACAATTGCCGTTGCGTTATTTGGAGTATCTGGTGCTGTACTTAATATTTTTTTAATTATAATTACCTTGCGAATAAGTCAGAGCTACAACTAATGGAGGAATGACCAAGATGGTAAAGTTATTTATAACAGGAGATATAATTAATTATGAACATAGTGATGGGTTAGTGTGCTCAGATGAAATATCTAAGGTTATCTCTGATGCTGACTATTCCATTTGTAATTTTGAAGCACCTATTGAAGGCTACGGTACTCCAAGTCCTAAATCTGGTCGTCACCATTTTCAACGTAAATCGACAATAAAAGGCTTACAAAAACAAGGATTTAACATGATGTGTTTGGCTAATAATCATATAATGGACTATGGAATAGCAGCTTTAAAAGCAACCATAGACGAGGCCAATTCTTTAAAAATAGACACAGTTGGGGCTGGTATTAACTTTCATGATGCTTATAAACCGTTAGTAAAGGAAGTTAACGATCTGAAAATTGGATTTATTAATGCTTGCGAAGCTCAGTTTGGTGTAAAGGATTATTATTCAGCCGAAGACCACCCTGGCTATGCATGGATAAACCATAAAGAAATAGACCGGAAAATTTCTGTATTAAATGAAGAATGTGATTTTGTTATAGTCTTATCCCATGCTGGATTAGAACATTATAATATACCCCAGAAAGAATGGCGGGTTCGTTATAAGCATTTTTGTGATTTAGGAGCTGATGTCATCGTAGGATCTCATCCACATGTTCCACAGGGGTACGAATATTACAATAACTCAGTAATCTTTTATAGTTTAGGTAACTTTTATTTTGACTCATCAAACTATCGTTTAAAAGAAGATCGCTCTTATTCGTTAAATTTAAATTTAGAGAAAAATAAGAAGGTAAGATTTGATCCTTTATTTCATCATAAAGAGAATGGTTATGTGCAACTGTCTCCTCGAGAGCAACAAGTCAATTTAGATTTACTAAATGCTAATTTAGGAGAAAATTACGAAGAGTTGCATGAGGAGATGTCATTAGAGATTTATAATAAAACGATTAAAAAAAACCTAATTTTTTCTTTGCTTTCTTTTCCTTATGATGGAAATATTAAGTCAACAATTAAGAGATCATTAAGTTTAATATTTAACAAAAGAAAGAAACAAGATAAAACATTGCTTTCTCTCCATTTGCTTCGAAACGAAGCTTATTATTATGCAACAAAACATGCAATGGAAATAATATCAAAAGATAAATATGGGCGGAGATAATGTATGAGTGATTTTATTTATTCACGAAAAAGGGTGAAAAAAGGGACATTAAAAAATGAATTACATTCAATTTATTATAATAATGAACCAACTGTAGAAGAATTTCATGGTAAATGGGGTTCCTTGGCTGCAAGTAAAAACCTGTATAACGGTTTCCAGCCTTATGAAACTATTCATCACATTGTTGTAGTTATTGGGGGACCAGTCCTATGTTTTAGAGATAACAATTTTTTAAAAATTGATTCAAGTGATATAGGAACGAAAGCTATTTATAGTAGGTGGTTGGAGGGAAAGATAGATTGGGGTGAAGACTTAAGTGGACCTTTTGTAATATTATTTATAAACAAAGAATCTGCTGAGGTTACTTGTATTACTGACCTAATGTCATTTATTCCAGTTTATACACATAAAGGTTCAAGTAATCGAATACTATCAACTCATGTTGACGTATTAGCGAGGGTTTCTGGTCAGGAGGAGAATTTTGATAAAGTATCTATGGTAGATTTTATTATTCATGGGGTAGTAACTTTTCCATATAGTTTATATGAAAATTTACGTCAAGTTGTTCCGGCAGCTGAACATATTGTTGATGAGAACTCTCTTGAAATGAAATCTATACCTTATTGGATTCCAGAAGAAAATCATATATATGAATCAATAAATATAGCAGCAAAAGATTTACGAAAAAGTTTAATGGGATATGTTCATACTATTACAAAAGAAGCACCTTCAATTGCCCAATTTATTAGTGGTGGTGAAGATTCGCGTACTCTTTCGGCATTATTGAGTGATTATAATAGGAATGCCTTTATATTTTTAGATAACATGAATAGAGAAGGTGAAAAGGCTAAAAAAGCTGCAAGTATTTATGGAGCAAATTTTAAGATGGAAACCAGAAGTAAAACACATTATTTAGAAATAATGCCTCCGTGTTCAGATATGGTCGGAGGAGGGGCGCAGTATTACCATGCTCATACTTTTGGATTTCATAAAAAATCTAAGCTAGATGATTACTCAGCAGTTTTTGGTGGTTTGTTTGCTGACGCTTTATTAAAGGGTGCCCGGATAAAAAAACTACGTGGCTCAGGAAGACTTCCTTTCTTCCCTCAAATTAAGAAGAAAAACTATTCACCAAGCAGGCCGCTGAGTTCTACTCTTTTTACTCCTGAAATCTTAGTGGAATTAGATAATCGTAGAAAAGTTCATTTGAATTATGTGAAAAGTTTCAGGCACGAATCATTTGAAGAATGGTTTGAGCTTTGGCCTAGTTCCATGAATATGAATATACCAAACCTTCATGCTAACCGTCGCCTATTTCGTAGTTACGAACCATTTATGGCAAAGGACGTAGTGAAAATTAGTGCTACAGTTCCACAAAAATGGAAACTCAACCGTAGATTGTTTCAAAAGGCAGCTAAACCATTATTAAAACCGACAAAGTGGTTATTGCACAGTGATGGGCGCTTACCTTATTATCCCTGGTATGTGAACAGCTTCGTTGATTTTATAATGTGGACATACAGACAAGCAGGTAGAAGGATTGGGATAATTAAAGGTAACCAAGGTTCTTGGGGGGAGTGGAGTGCCGTTATGAACAGCGAATCTTGGGAAAGAGCTAAAGAAGCTTATTCGCCTGGCCTAATTAATCTAACTTCTTTTCTAAAGGAAAAAAATATAGGAAATCTATTTTCCGATAATTATTTAAGTAGCGTACAACGAATTAATTTAATGCAAATATTATACCTTAGTGCCAAAAAAAGAACCAATACTATAAATAGATAAAGTTTGAGAATGTAGAGTTTAAAAGTGTAGATCTTTTTATTATTAAATTTATAAAATTTAGGGGTCTGTCCCCGCTACGTTAGCGAACTAAAGGGTAGTGTAGCACCACTTGTTTTCTGTTGGTGGTGCGCTTTTCTTATAAAGTAAATATTACAGCATAGAAAAAATGAAACCCATAAGGGTACCAGGTACCGAAAAGCTGTAAAAAAGCGAAGTGCCAAGTGTGAATTTCAGTACTTGGTACACGGCGCTCGTTGCAGGTTTTATACTTTGCGCTGCAAACATTCGCAAAAAATAAGGCATGAGATTCCTTTAATCGGAAATCTCATGCCTTATTTTTATATGAAAGTGGTTTAGTTTATATGGTACTCTGTAAAGCTCTCGATCAATGCTGGATTAAAGTATTGATCATAGACGCCCTTGATAATATTTAACCAGTCGTTTAAAAGAAAGTTTCTCATGTCTTCATCAGGGATCTCCAGAATTTCATTCGTATAATAAAGAAAAGTAAAATGACACTTTCGATCGAGAATATGAATTCCTCGCATGCCGTCTTCATCTAATTGGGTAAATAAAATGTAATATCTCATTAAATAATGCCTCCGAGTAATAATTATTTTAATGTTTGTAGATTGAATGTTGGGTAATAAGGCTGGGCAGTAAGTTAAGGAAATGGATGGAATAGGGTGATATTGCTATCTGAAGGGAGTGATTTGATTATAAGAGTGTGTTTACGAAAGGAGATTTCATAATCATAGTAAGGGGTTCAACTGCAGCGAGTTATACTATTTGAAGTGTTTTCGTGGGGAAGTAGAACGTTCAAAAAGTGCAGATGACTGGATGTGCGAGGATAAATTTAAGAAATAGAAACTGCTCAGGATGACTCCTCTTCTGTTATGCCTCCTTTTCTATCATATGTCAGCCCGTTTCTTTCACGCGGTTCCTATTTCTTATGATTTTTCGAATAAGTTTCCCAATTAGCGATCGAGGTGTAGAGATCTACGTGACCAATTTTAAGTCCTTTAACCAATTTAGTGACCATATTAAAACCTGGGGCTCTAGTTCCTCTTTCAATTGCACTGATGTATGTGGGATCAACACCAGTTCGACCGGCCAGTTCTTCTTGAGTAATACCTACTTCTTTACGGAGTGCTGCCAGTTGTTTGCCGAATTGATTCCTTGCGTATAATTCAAATTCTTCACTCATACTTAAATTTTCATATGGAATGAAAAAATAGTACACGGACTGACAGTCGTATTTTTACATATAAAGGAAATTATTGATTTTTTTCGTGAAATTATGAAATTCTTGATAAGACAGAATGACGAATTGATAGAATGAGGTTTTAGAAGTTCGGTAAAAAAATTCTTTCATATGGTTTTATAAAAAGAGAAAGTGGCGTTGCGTTTATTACCATTTAATCGTGATATTTAGTTTAATATATTAAGCCGCCAATTTAATGAAATTATATATTGATTTTGTTGTTATTAATTTTAAGGTTTGTCCCCGTTACGTTACTATGTGTCTTAGTGAAGGAAATTTTCACAATTTCACTAGGGAATTTACTCAAAAGCAGGAGTATACATTGCCCCAGGTTTTCTAATATATTAAAATAAGGTACATTACTTGAGTATTAGGAGGATGATTATGGACGATTTATCAGTTAATACAAATCCCGGTTTTTCTACTAGACTTAAAGCAACATTTGTAAAATTACGAGGTTCTGAACGTAAAATAGTAGAGTTTATTGAAAACCATCAGGAAGAAATTATTCACCTTTCTATTACAGAGGTAGCTGAACGAAGTGAAACAAGTGAGTCTTCGGTGGTTCGTCTATGTAAGAGGCTTGGTTACAAGGGATTCCAGGATCTGAAGATACATTTAGCGCGAGAAGTTATCCAGCCTCAGCAGCAGATTCATGAAGTGATTGAGAAAGATGATGATGTGACAACGGTGAAGAAAAAAATCTTCCAATCGAATATTCAGGCGTTATATGATTCGCTTGAGGTGTGTGATAATGAAGAGCTGAATAAGGCGGTAGAGGTAATTGCGGACGCAAGCTTTATCGAATTCTATGGTTCTGGCGGGTCAGGTACGGTGGCTTTAGACGCGCACCATAAGTTATTAAAACTTGGGATTAAGTCTTTTGCTTATAATGATTCCACTCTTCAGGCGATGTCGGCCAGCGTATTAGGCGAGAAGGACGTAGTGATTGGTATCTCACATACTGGGGCTACGAAAGAGGTCTTAAATGCTTTGAGATTAGCAAAAGATGCAGGGGCGACCGTGATTTGTATTACAAACTCTTCGAAGTCTCCGATTACAAAAATATCGGATATTGTGCTGCAGACGGCTTCGAAAGAGACGCTTTTCCGTACGGATGCTATTTCTTCACGTATTGCTCAATTAACGATTATTGATATATTAGTAGCGTCTATTGCCAACCAAAAGTATGATCATTACTTAAACAATCTGCAGAAAACGAGGAAGTCTACCATAGGCAAGAAGCTATAAAAAACAAATTATGAAAATTACATTCAATTTTTTTAAAAATATATTGAAGGAAATTACCACCGTGTGATAAGATACCTTTAACGCATCAATTATTTGAAAATTTCAAAAATCAGGTGCGCTTTTTTAAAAGTTTTTATTGAAAGCGTTACCAAGGGAGGGTCATTTTTGAAGAAACAGTTATTGTGGGTACTCGTGGTGGTTTCTGTTCTAGTGTTGGCAGCTTGTGGGAATAGTGAGGAGGCAGGTTCAGAAGCGGAAGGTTCTAGCGGGGATGAAAAAGTCAGCTTCAAGTTATCTACACCAGATCCGGAAGAATCGAATGTTACGGTTGCGGCGGAAGAGTTCGCGAAGGTCGTAGAAGAGAAAAGTGATGGATCGATTGAAATTTCGGTTCACCCGAATGGTACATTGTATGGTGGAGATCCTTCCGCAGCTGTTAAACAACTGGGAGCAGGCAGTCTTGACATGTTAGTTTTATCGACTTCACTTTATGCGAACTTTGAACCAAGGTTCAGTGCTATCAGTGTTCCCTACCTCTTTGATGATGAGGAGCAGTATACTTCTTTTCTAAATGGTGACTTAGGCAATGAGCTGCTGGACTCAGTTTCTGAACTTGATATTCAAGGATTAGGGTATTGGGCACGGGATTTCAGACAAATTACCAACTCTAAACATCCGATTGAAGAGCCCGCCGATCTAGATGGTCTTAAGTTAAGAGTACCGAACAATCCGTTATGGGTTGAGTTTTTCAAAGGCGGGGGTACAGCCACAACGCCAATGGATTTTGGCGAAGTGTACAATGCGCTTCAATTAGGTACCATTGATGGACAGGAAAACCCGCTTGGTGTTATTTCTTCAGCTAAAATGCATGAAGTACAGGATTACTTAACCATTTCCAATCATATGGCAGATGGCTGGTTAGTTGGTTTAAATCAAGAGAAATATGACAGTTTAAGTGATGAACAAAAGCAAGTCCTTGAGGAAGCAACTCAGGAAGTGCAGGATTGGTCCATCGATTATAATGCCGAACAAGCGGAATCGATCATTGAAACGCTTGAGGAAGAAGGTATGGAAGTCAACGAATTAACGGAAGAACAACAACAACAATTCATTGAGCTTTCCCAGGAGGCGTATCCTGCATTTGAAGAAGTAATTGAAGATGAAGAATTCTTTAATGAAGTTCTGAAGGCTGTAGGTAAAGACTAAATGGAGTGGAAATATGCGGTCTTTAGCACATAAAGACCGCTATGTAACAAAAGGGGATAAATAATGGAAAAGAAATTTTCAACCATCATAAGAAAACTTTTTCATGGTTTTAATAAACTAACTTCTTTTCTCGCTATAATGGCCTCTGTTTCGATTTTTGTAGTCGTTATCTGGCAGGTTATAGGGAGATTGATCGGGCACCCGGCACCTTGGACAGAGGAGCTGACACGGTTTATATTCGTATGGATGATTTTTTTAGGCATCGGTATAGGGTTTAGAAAGGCAGAATCAGCTAGAGTTACCGTCTTTATGAACGTGCTGCCTCAGTTCATGCAGAAACTATCGGTTTGGATTTACTCCATCGCTACGATCTTATTCTTTTTGTTTATGGTCATATATGGTGTTCAGTTTATCTTTCAACAGGTGGCTACGAATGAAATGAGTTCTGTCGTAATGATTCCGATGTGGATTATTGGACTCTCTGTTCCGAGTGCAGGTGTTATAGGTATCCTCAATGTCATTCAATCTTTATTGTATAACCGAGAGTTAATTTAGGAGGTACCCTGAGCTATGTCTATATTTCTGCTTGTCCTGTTCTTTCTGCTCGTTTTTATAGGAGTTCCCATAGCCATTTCTCTCGGACTCTCTGTTGTCGCGACAATTGTGTTATTTACTGAAGTGCCCGTCAGCATTATCATTCAGTCCATGTACAGCTCGATGAACAGCTTTATCATGGTAGCTGTTCCCTTGTTCATCCTTGCAGGAATCATTATGGATGAAGGCGGAATAGCTGAGAGAATATTTGATTTTGCGAAGAGTGTGGTAGGCTGGATCACTGGAGGATTAGGTCACGTTAATATTTTTGCAAGTCTTATATTTGCAGGGATGGCAGGTTCATCTGTAGCCGATATCGCAAGTACCGGCAGAATTACGATTAATGCAATGAAACGGGATAATTATCCTTTGAAATACGCGGCTTCTTTAACTCTTATTACGTCCATGTTAGCTACCATCATTCCACCCAGTATTTTAATGATCGTAGCTGCATCGACAGCAGGTGTATCGATCAGCGCGACATTAATTGGGGGTCTTGTACCGGGAGTTATCATAGCGGTAATTTTTATGATATATAACTATTTCTATAGTAAGAAACATGGGCTTGGGACGCACCAGAAGTTCGAGTGGAAAAATGTTTCAAAAGAATTTATTCGCGCCTTTCCGGCTTTATTAGCACCCGTCATATTAATTGGGGGAATTCTAAGCGGATATTTCACCCCGACAGAAGCTGCGGCGATCGCTGTTTTATATACATTACTCGTTTCCATATTTGTATATAAAGGGCTGCCTTTTAGGAAGCTTCCTGATATTTTCCATAGAACCGTTAACCTTACGGGAACGATTTTATTTATTGCTGTGGCTGCGATGCCTGCGGGGTGGGTATTTGAATATGATGGTCTGCCAACGCGACTCGCTGCATTTATTAGTGGGGTGAGTGAGAGTTCGTTAGTCATCATGCTGTTACTGTTTGTGTTTTTACTAGTGGTTGGGATGTTTATGGATGCAACAGCAGCTATCTTTATCTTAGTTCCGATTTTGATGCCTACCGTTGCGGTAGCAGAGATTGATCCCGTGTTTTTCGTTATTTTTATGGTGATTTCACTATCTATTGGTTTAATCACGCCGCCTATTGGCGTTTGTTTATATGCGGCCTGTAACATTACAGGATTAAAATTAGAAGAATTAAGTAAAGCGTCATTACCGTGGCTGGGAATTACATTTGCCACCTTAATACTTTTTATATTTTTCCCAGAATTAATTATGACGCCGCTCAGTTGGTTAGGTTTTTAAAAGAAAGAAGAATATTGGCAGTTATCTTCTTTTTTTTACTTATATTTATGAAGGAAATCTCCGCCAAAATACAGGCGGGTTGAAGTCAGAAAGGATGGTTTTGTAATGAAAGCAGCTGTTTTTCACGGACCTAATGATATGCAGTTACAGGAGGTAGAGAAACCCGTAATTGGCAGTAAAGAAGTATTAATGAAGGTGAATGTTAGTGCTGTCTGCGGCACGGATGTACGCATTTACGAAGGAAAGAAAACAAAAGGCGTGCGCACACCATCCATTATTGGGCATGAGCTCGTAGGGACGATTGAAGAAGTAGGCATCGACGTCGACGGATTCTCAAGGGGAGAAAAAGTAGGTGTGATCCCTGTGATCCCATGCGGTAAGTGTTATTACTGCATGAATGATAGAGAAAACGTATGTGCGAATCGTACAGCTATTGGTTATGAATTTGATGGCGGGTTTGCTGAATATGTAAGAATCCCAGAATCAGCTTTAAAGTCTGGCAACCTAGTTAAATTACCAGAGAACGTTACCTTAGAAGAAGCCGTCATTACGGAACCATTGGCGTGTTGTTTAAATGGGCAGCGCAAAGCGAACGTGAAAATGGGAGACACAGTCGTCATTATTGGAGGCGGTCCGATTGGTTTAATGCATGTTCAGCTGGCCAAAGTGGCTGGAGCGAAACATGTGATCTTAAGTGAACCCATTGATCATCGAAGAGAAAAGGCTCTACTAGCAGGGGCAGATCATGCCGTTAATCCAGAAGTAGAATCACTTGAGAATCTCGTATTTGAGAAAACAGAGCAGTTAGGTGCTGATGTAGTCATCATGGCAATTGGAGTGCCGTCTCTAGTGAACTCATGCATCTCCTTATTAAAAAAAGGAGGGACGTTAAACTTATTTGCGGGCTTTACGAAAGGCGTACTGGGCGAAATAGACCCCAATGTCATTCACTATAACGAAATTAATGTAAACGGAACTTCTGCGCTTACGCGGTCCGATTACTATAACTCTTTGTCTCTCATTTCATCGGGACAGATTAATACTGAAGTATTAACGACGAAAGGCTATAAGCTTGACGATATTCAACAAGCCATCATGGATGTGCGGAATGGTAACGGGATGAAATCCGTTATTCATATATAAAAAACAATTAAAGGAGAGTATGAGCATGGGAGTATTAGGTAAAGAAATTAGAATGAATCGTTTAATGAATCAGGATTCCGGCAAGCTGCTGGCAGTAGCGGTAGATCAGGCGATGGCACGGGGGATTTTTGAAGAGTTAATGCCTATTGATCGAAAGCTTAGTGAAATTGTGGAAGGCGGACCTGATGCCATTACTATGCATAAAGGGATTGCGGATACGTGCTTTAGAAAGCATGCGGGGAAAGCAGGATTAATTCTTAAAGCTTCGACGTTTTCCCCATGGCAGCCTAACTATGATACATGGGTGACAGAAGTAGATGAAGCGGTTCGACTGGGTGCTGATGCCATTTCCATGGGATGTATTGTAGGGGGAGATGACCAGCCGGAGCAATTACGCAACTTAGGAATCATTTCAGGGCAGGCCTCTAAAAACGGGTTGCCAACCATCGCCCACATTTATCCAAGAGGCAATCAGATTCCTGAAGACGAGAAGAATGACTGGAGACATGTCGCTTATGCTGTGCGGGCGGGTGCCGAATTAGGCATTGATATCGTTAAAACTAAATATACAGGGGATCCGGATTCCTTCCATAAAGTAGTGTCTTCTACTCCAGGCAAAGTAGTCGTTGCAGGAGGGGACATTGGAAACAATGTAGAGGACTATTTCCAAATGGTGTATGATGTTGTTGAAGCAGGAGGAGCTGGAATAACGTTTGGAAGAATTGTATGGAACAACCAGAATCCGACAGCAATTGTGAAAGCGTTTAAAAATATTATTCATGAGAACGGTACTGTCAATGAAACAATTGAACTCTACAATGAATTAATTAATCAACCAGCGAACCTCTAAACGAACGAATCTATTAATTAGGGTGGGGGATTATGTCACATGTCATCGGAATAGATATAGGAACGAGTGGAATGAAAGTAGGAGCCATGAATCACGATGGGCAGTTAGGGCTGATTGAATATCAGTCCTATTCCCTCCACTATCCCCAAAAAGGATGGGTGGAAATTGATGTAGAAGATATATGGCTTAAGACAAAAGAATTGTTAATGAAGGTCATGACTAAAGTTGAAAGAATGGGAACGGTTGATGCGATTTCCTTATCCACCTTTTGTAACTCTTCTGTTTTTCTAAATAAAGACGGGGAACCGTTGTGCCCGGGGATCATGTATTTAGATCAAAGAAGCAAAAAAGAAGCTGAATCGATTAAAGAAATAGTGACAGAAGAGAGAATCTATGAGATTACGAAAAACAGGCTGGAACAGGGGATGTATTCGATTACTTCCCACCTCTGGTTTAAGAATCACCGTCCCTCCTTGTATGCCCAAACGTATAAATGGGGAAATCTCGCGACCTACATATTGAATAAGCTCACGGGTTCTTTCGTTATGGACTGGACGCAGGCTTCCTTTTCAGGGATGTATGATATTGAAAAATATGTGTGGTCAAAAGAAATCTGTGCCGATGTCGGGATTGAGATGGAGAAACTCCCTGAAGTTGTAGACCCGCTTACCATTGTAGGTGAGTTAACTTGCTCTGAACTCCCCATAAGCGGCATACCTGTGGCAGCGGGTGGAGCGGATACAGCTTGTTCAACTCTAGCTTTAGGCGTCCAGCCGGGCGAAGTCTTTGAATCGGTTGGTACTTCTAATGTCCTGACCGCATGCATAAAGCAACCCGACCATTTAGATAGAAGATTTTTAAATCGTTGTCACATTAAGAAAAACCAGTGGTTATCCCATGGTGCCATGTCCTTCCCCGGGGCTGCCATTCAATGGTTCTACGAAGAATTTCTTAAAGAAGAAGCTGATTCAAGAGACATTCTTGAAGAACTTCCGAAGCAATCCCCCATCGGTTCTAACGGTGTATTTTTCCTTCCTTATATGCAGGGAGAACGATCTCCGATATGGGACCCTGATGCCAGAGGAACGTTTACAGGTATATCACTTAATACGACGAAAGCCGACATGATGAGAGCTATTTTAGAAGGATGTTCTTTCGGTTTAAGACAAATCCACGACATTCTGTTAGATGCCTACGATGTTCAATTTGAAAGCCTTCCGTCCATTGGAGGCGGTTCTTCCAATCAAACGTGGGCCCAGGTGAAAGCGAATATCCTGGAAAAAGATATTGAAATCAAAGATGTTTCAGAAACAGGAGTGTACGGAGCCTGTTTGATTGCCGGAACTTCGGCGGGATATTATAAAACATTAGAAGAAGCTTCTGATCTTATAGAAAATCAAACGAAGCGTGTCTTCAAACCGAACACCGAAGAAGTGAGCATTTATAACAAGCATTATCACATTTTTAATGATTTATATCCTTCATTAAAACCGTTCTTCGCTAAAAGTATGAATCTCTAATATTTTTATTAGAGAATAGAGAGGAGATTATAAGTGAAAAGCTCCATATTCATTACGAGGAAACTGCCAGATGAAATCGTGAAAAGTCTTGAACAGCATTTTGACATTAAAATGTGGGAGGAAGAAGATACACCTGTACCGCGAAGTGTCCTGTTGAGAGAAACAAAGGATGTAGAGGGTATCTACTGTCTGCTGACCGATACAATAGACGAAGAAGTCATAGAAGGAGCCCCTCATTTAAAGGTAATCAGCAACATGGCTGTTGGTTTTAATAATATAGATATAGGGGCAGCGGAACAACGCGGAATCGTTGTTACGAATACACCCGGGGTATTAACGGAAACGACAGCAGATTTAACGTTTACCTTACTAATGAGCACAGCAAGGCGTATCGTCGAAGCATCAGATTTCTTGAGAAACGGAAACTGGGATACATGGTCGCCCATGTTACTAACCGGCCAGGAAATTCACGGATCCACCCTCGGAATTATCGGCCTGGGCCGCATTGGAGAAGCAGTTGCCAGAAGGGCGAGAGGATTTGGCATGGATCTTCTCTACTATAATAGATCTCGAAAAACTGAAAAAGAAGAAGAACTCGGCATTCAATACCGTGAATTACATGAGTTATTAAAAGAATCCGATTTTGTATGTGTGATGATCCCGTACAGCCCCCACGTTCATCATTTTATTGGAAAAGACGAGTTAGCACTAATGAATAAAGAGGCGATCCTCATCAATACGTCTAGAGGAGGGATTGTTGACGAAGAAGCCTTGTACGAAGCGTTAGTGAACAAACAAATATGGGGCGCAGGCCTGGACGTATTTGAAGAAGAACCTGTATCTGCAGATCATCCTTTGCTTTCCTTGCCTAATGTAGTGACTCTTCCTCACATTGGCAGCGCAAGTGTGAAAACAAGATTACAAATGGCACAATTAGCTGCAGATAATATCATTCACGTATTGAATGATAAATCTCCTCTTACCCCTGTAAACAGCTAAGTTTAAAAAGTCTGATTCTCGAGTGAGGAGAATCAGGCTTTTTTGTGTCTTTACCATCAATTTTTCAGATATGAGTCAAAAGGTGGTCAAAAGAGTTTAAGGACTTACTAATAAAACAACAAAATGAAAAGCCCAATACTTTATCATAAAAGTATTGGGCTGACATACAAAAATAACCCATCACGAAAGACTAAAAGTAGGTTGCTGGAAACCTTTTACATCTTCGTGTTATTTCGAGAAGTAAGAATGACAGAATAATAACCGTCAATGGTTATTATTTAGGTTTCTTCTCATTCCTCTTCGATCGTTCCAACTCATTTAAAAGCTTATCCAGCGATTGGGAAATAGCGAGTAATTGCGGGTCATTCGGGTTATTTTCATACGTTTTATACATTTTTGTTCTGAGTACTTCTATTTTCTCTTGTAAATCTTTAATACTCGACAGTTCTAAACTCCCTCTCCACTTAAATTGCATCCGTAAGGTATAAGCGGAGAAGTTCACTGATTAAAACAACTTTAGACTAAACCATAGTTATCCTCTAGCTAGTTGGTTTGCTTCCCTTGATGCTTCTCATTCAGTAGTAACCCTAGTCCACCTTTGTAATTCTTGAATACAAACAGACACTTTTCTTACACCCTTATAAGGTTAAATGCTGAATAGTCTTATAAAAAGGGAACTCTAATAACAAGAAGATATTTCACTTTTGGTTTCAGTCCTACTTGTTTCCGCAAATGCTAATCCCATTCTATTAATACCCCGCCAACGTAACAGCGAACCCTTTTTATGCATATTTTCGAGGAAGATGTATTGTTAAATTCTGGTTTTACCGACTGAATCCTTATTAGTAAGCTTAGATTGTGCAGGGAAGACGGGTCATTCTAAAAGACTGTACAGTGCAGAAATATGAAGGAATATAAAAAGACGCTGTGCCATTTTTGGTACAGCGTCTTTACTAATGTAATGTTAGTACGTACACGTTTTCCTATGCATCTACTTCCATTTTTTTATAAAAAAGGTTCAGTTTATATGGTACTCCGCGAAACTTTCTATCAATTCTGGATTAAAATATTGATCGTAGGTTCCCTGTATAATGTTCAACCAGTCGTTTAAAAGGAAGTTCCTCATATCTTTATCAGGGATTTCAAGAATTTCATTCGTGTAATAAAGAAAAGTAAAGTGACACTTTTTATCGAGGATATGGATTCCGCGCATACCATCTTCATCTAGTTGGGTGAATAAAATCGTATATCTCATTGAATTAACGCCTCCATTGAAATGTTTTTTTAGTAATAACGATGAACGTAATAGAGAGTATGAGAGATTTTAGAATGTGAAATAAGGGAGTCAGCTTAAACAGGTGATGGAGGGTTTTTTCTTGAGGAATTGAATGCTTTTATTTCTATAGAAAGAAGGCATTCTCTACTAAGTCTTCTTCTTTGGCAACTGTCAGTCTGTTGGTTACACCTCGTTTCATTGTAAGTTTCACAAAAAGTACCCCTGTTATGGAGAATGTAAGTGATCGAGTTTTTGCTGAATGGATGCCTTACTTGTCGTTCTTATCACTCATAGTTCAATATTCCTATAATATAGGAAAATATACTACAGGCTGGCAGTCGTATTTTTCCATATATAGGGAGTTATTAAGTTTTTTTATATGTCAAACCTATGAAAGTTAAATAATTTATTGTTTCAAAAAGTTTTTATAAAAAAAATAAAAAAAGGTAACACCTAAATGACTCCTTCTATCGATTATAGATATGAGGGAGTTTTTTATGCCCTCAATTCAAGAAGGAGGCCGTTCATTATGAATTATTTAAAAGAAATTATTGCGTTTCAAGACGAGGTGGAATTAAACGAGTTAACGGTTTCTGCTTCCCTGCTCTGGTACAAGCTGATGCATTTTAACAACAAGACGGGATGGAAGTCGGAGTTTACTGTGCCGACGTCGGCGATTCTAGTGAAGACGGGCTTAAGTGAGAGCTCGTTTCTTCGGGCGCGTAAAGAATTAGCAGAAAAAGGCTACATCACCTTTGTAGCTGGAACGAGAAACCAGGCTCCTACGTATCACATGATTTCGCAGGTGAAGGAACAGCAGACGGACGTTGCGGAGGAAGGGATGACGGAAGAGGTGAAGGAAGGTATGAAGGAAGAGACGGCGGTATTATTTAAAAGAAAGGAAAAGAGAAAAAAAGAAAGAGTAGGGGGAGCGCGTATGCAGCCGCATACCTTTTACGAACAAAACATCGGCATGCTGACACCGTTTATGGCTGAGAAGCTGACGGATTGATGTGATCGGCTCACAGATGAGCTTGTCATGGAGGCAATGAAAATTGCGGTGAGGCACAATAAGCTGTTTTTTCAATATTGCGAGGGGATCTTAAGGCGCTGGGAGAAAGCGGGCGTGAGGACGCTGGCTGACGTGAAGCGGCTTGAGGAGAAGCCGTCAGTCGAGAAGGATGACAGCAAATCGGAAGCGAAGCGTTTGATTGAAGAATATAGAAAGGAGCGATATGCATGAAATATGATGAAGCGGTAGAAGTGTTAGAGACGATGGAGGAATTGTTTAGCGGGAAGTTTAAGATTACGAAGCGAAAGCTGGATGTATTTGTTCCAGAGCTTGAGAGGATGGCGTTCATTCCAGTGATGGAGAAGCTGTTTGATTATGCTGTCGTCCACCCTTTTCCACCGACGCTTGCGGATATTGCGGTTTATGAGCCGAAGAAGAATGACCACTTAGAGAAAATGAGGCAGTGGGACGAGGAAGCAGCGAAAGTACCGGAGGAAACGAAACGGTTGTTTGAAGAGAAATTTAATGAACTGTTAAGGAAGGTGTCAAAATGATTGCGAATAAAGAAGCTGAGCAGTCCGTCATTGGAACCATTTTATTAGAAGGGGATCTGATTAAGGACGTCACGCTGCGGGTAGATCATTTTACCGACATGCGCCACCGCATGATTTACGAGGCGATGCGGAAGATTGATGAAGCGGGGGAAGCCGTAAATCTCGTGACAGTGACGACGGAACTCAAGCAGCAGATCAACCAGGTCGGAGGCGTCAGCTACTTAAGCGCCCTCGCCCAGTCGATTCCAACAACAGCGAACTTAAAACAGCATCAGCGTCTCATCATGGAAGCCTACCGCAACCGCAAGACGAAGGAAGAGGCAAGCCGCTACATAAGCGATCCAAACGGAGCATCGCTCGATACGCTCATAAACCGTTTAGAAGCCTACCGCGGTGAAGGCATCGGTGAAAAAGAGACGACAACCTATGAAGCATTAGTCGAAATCGCCCAGGATTTAATCTCGCCGCCCGCTGACGGCATGACCGGATTTGCGACCGGCTACAAAGAAGTCGACGATATGACCGGCGGCAGCCAGCGCGGCGACCTCATCATCCTCGCCGGCCGTCCGTCTATGGGCAAAACCGCCTTCGCCTTAAACCTCGCCGCCAACCACTGTAAGCAGAAAGGCAGCGCCCACCTGTTCAGTTTAGAAATGGGACAGAAAGCCCTGCTGCAGCGCATGCTTTCCGCTCAAGGCGAAATCAACGGACAAAAATGGCGCACGATGAATTTTTCCACAGACGATTACAAAAACTGCCTCAACGCCATGGGAGAAGTCGCCAGCTGGCAGCTCCATATCCACGAACATCAGCAGACCGTCGAAGGCATCCGTGCAAGCGTACGTGAATCAATGAGAAAGAATGAAGAAACAAAGCCGCTGATCATCATCGACTACCTCCAGCTCATGTCCCCCTCCGGCCGCTACGAACGCCGTGACTTAGAAATCGGCGCCATCACGCGCCAGCTCAAACTGCTGGCCCTTGAACTCAACGTGCCGGTCATCCTCCTATCTCAGCTTTCCCGCGGTGTCGAACAGCGCAAGGACAAGCGACCGATAATGGCAGATCTTCGTGAATCCGGCAATATTGAACAGGACGCGGATGTGATCGGCTTTTTATACCGCGAAGATTACTACAGTCGTCACAGCGATGAAAGGGACGAGGTGGAGTATTCCATCGGCAAGCAGCGGAATGGTCCGGTCGGTGATGTGCAGCTGCAGTTTAAGAAAGAGTATGGAAAGTTTGTGGAGCTTCCGGTAGAAGAGGGTGAGCTGATTGGATGAGCAAGTGAGTGATTTTGTGAGAGGATGCTTGTTCGCATGCCTGTTGTCTGTTCCGCTGTGGGGTGTGATTATCTGGCTGATGTTGTGGGTGATTGGTTGATTTATGAGTGCTTTATTGGAAGGGATGTTCATAAATTTTTGAGAATGTTCATAAATTTTTGAGAATGTTCATATAACTGCTGAAATGTTCATAAATGCCCTCCAATTGTTCATAATCAAAAAAAGAAACTCAATACTATGAACATGCCGACAATATATTTGATGAGAAAATTCCGGGGGATATCTCCTCATTCAAATGGGGGATCAATCAAGCCGTAGGAAAGGCAAAACATACAAGGTGGCCCAACGTGGAGAAAAAGCGACTGAATACTTAAATAGTACACTATCTACTAATATCAAAGGTAGCTATGAAGTATATAACTTAGAAGAAATGCAAGAGGGATTATCTTCAATTACAAACATAATGACACTTATTATTGGCGGAATAGCATGTATATCCCTCGTGGTTGGTGGGATAGGTGTTATGAATATTATGTTAGTATCTGTGACTGAAAGGACTTCAGAAATTGGGATTAGAAAAGCATTAGGGGCCACAAGAAAGAAAATATTGCTTCAGTTCTTAATTGAAGCAATAATACTTACATTAACAGGAGGGCTAATAGGAATCTTCATGGGGATAGGTGGCGCCAACTTGGTAGCTACTATTGCTGGCTGGCCACCGATAGTATCTTGGCCTGTTATAGTTATAGGGGTTTTGTTTTCGGTGTTGATCGGAATTATATTTGGTCTGCTCCCTGCCAATAAGGCAGCAAAGTTGCATCCAATAGATGCCTTACGTTTTAAATAAAGATGAATATCCCCCTTGGATAAAGGTTTAATCGTGGCGCATCCGATGAGGTGCGTCTTTTTTGTGTTTTTACAGTTTTCCTATGCAGACGGAAGCCGTACAACGAAATTAGATTTGGCTGTACGGGGGATAGGTCGACTCCATGAAACAGAAAGCCTACATTTTTATGCGTTCATAACACGGGACGGTGATTCGTTTGACACGCACGATAATGGCAGACGTGTAGATGCGGAGTTTTACATTGGGCACATACATAAAAAGATACTCCACCATATTGTGCCGTGCCCCCAGTCTCAATCCGAACGGGATCGGCTCATATGCAGGACATGCACGATACCCTGTCGTATAACTCATGTTGAGAGCACGACATTAGCGCGCGCAAACAACAGCACGGTGTCGATAGATTGAAGATGAAGAAACGGAAGAAGAAAAAAAGTCCCTTTGCTGCGGTACTATCGAGTTTTTGAATTCGGCTCTCAAGTGGAAAACTTAGACGAAACGAACCTATGAAACTTTCGGATCATAACCCGATCGAAGAAGTTGAAAAGATCAAAGAAGAATATTTTAATGGTCCATCTTACAGTTTTCAAAGTGGTCAAGCGTATTATATGCCATTTGAAGATCGTGTCAATGTCCCACCGAAAAAAGATTTCGAAGACGTTCACGAATATTACAGCACCTTGTTTCATGAAATAGTACACAGCACAGGGCATAAAGATCGGTTAGATCGAGATGGAGTAACAGGAAAAATCAGTTTCGGAAGTGAAAACTATAGTAAAGAGGAATTAATAGCAGAGTTAGGAGCTTCGATGCTTTGCGGAGTGACAGGCATTGGAAATCAAACGATAGATAATAGCGCTTCTTATATTCAATCTTGATTGAAAAAATTAAAGGATGATAAAACCTTGATTCTCCAAGCATCTCAAAAAGTTCAAAAAGCTAGTGATCATATTTTAGGGATAGAGTTTTCATAAAACAAAGTTTCATAAATAAAATTGCCCCTGCTTGAAAGCATGCAGGGGCAAGGAGGAATTGAAATGGTACGAAAGACCACGGTTTCTTATGTGACGTTAGGTAGCTATGAAGGGACGATTCAACTTCCTAAAGAATGGCTAGAGGAACAACTTGAATTCTTAGAGGAGTATATTTGGGATGATGCGGAAGCGTTGTATATGGCTTATATCCAGTAACACCGCAGCTCTTCCTTTATTGATTATACATCTTAAATAAGCGGTCTATCCGTAGTCGATTTTTCTTTGTTTTTAATGATTTATTACATTTGATGACCGCCAATTTAATTATTCCGTTCAGGTAGAATTCCTCTTTTAAAATTACTTCTATGTATTTTCAGAAATTTTCTATGATCTGATTTTGTCTAGTCATGACTAGTATTGTCTAAGCTATTTCAATTAAAACTAAATCCCTCCATAATAAACCTCATGTTATCTCAAGAAAACAGGAGGATTTTATATTTTGAACAAGGTAGAAGACAGGCTATTGCAGTATATAAATAAAAAAAGACAGAAAATGATTAATTTAGCTTTGGAAAAGGGATTCACAAGTAAAGAGGCTGTTAAATGTAGCCAAGAGTTGGATCAGCTATTGAATTTATACGAGTTCTTTAATCAAAATTTGCATATTATGAGTAGGCAAGCAGTAAAACGCAATTACATAACCTGTTTACTTGTCTATCCTAATTACAAAAGGCGTGAAGTAGGGAGGCTGATTTTCGCCATGTTCACCTTCCTTGCTAGAAAAATAATAGTCTGTATCACACCTATTATGAACACTACTTCTATTAGAAAGTGAACAGTATAATCTCTATTAAATATTGCAACATAGACGCTCTGAGAAACAGTCAAATTTAGAACTGTCATCCAATTATTTTATATAGGAAAGGAGAAACATATTTATGAAAAGTAGAAATGAATGGATAGAGAAAATGATACCTGACGAATCTGTCATGGGGGAACCATTCTGGACAATTATGGAGAAGGATCCAAGTTACGTACAGGGTGTGAAAAGTAATTATATTCGAATGGAGGGTAATGTCATCCCCTTATTTTTTTCTAAGAAAATGGCAATTGAGGCCTCTAAAAGGTTAAGAAAAGAAGGAGTAGTTAGGGGAGTTACTCAATCACATTTGAAACATCTTATTGCACTATCGGAGGAAAAAACAGGAGACATGAAACTATGTTTAATATTATTGGAAGAAACAAAAGCGATGTTAGTAGAACCCAAGTTTCTAATTGATTATTTTTTGCTTGATCAGCATGAAAGCTTTCAAAATTCTTCCTCCCCATTCAAGAGAAGAACTTCCAAACAAATTCTCAAGGAAGAATATTGGGCTTTTAACTAACAGTTTATCTGAACACTTAATAATGTAGAAGCTTTTTATCGATCACAAAATATAGATCCAAGAACTTTACCGCCCTTCAAAAGGCCCTAAACTCGGGTCTTTTGT
Source organism: Halobacillus sp. B23F22_1 (assembly GCF_043497005.1). Lineage (NCBI taxonomy): Bacteria > Bacillati > Bacillota > Bacilli > Caryophanales > Bacillaceae > Halobacillus > Halobacillus sp. B23F22_1. The sequence goes on from NZ_JBIEKE010000001.1 coordinate 790,893, forward strand.
TAGGAGGGGAGCATGGTTAATTGACCAATAAGTTTGTTACATCAATAATTTTGTTAAAAGCTTTCTCTCTAGCTGTTATAGATAAATTTTCATCCTGAAATTGCAAAATCCAGCTTTGAATTTCCTTAACAAGGCATAAATCATCCGTATGGTTGTGTTGGTCCCCTTTTTCCTTCGAAAAATGAATTAGACTATCTCGCATAGGAATCCTCCAAGTTGAATTTGAAATTAAATGATATATGAAAATCATTTCTGTGTATTTTATGTTTAGGTATTTTATTTTTTTACCTCATATTAGGACTAGTCACTGGGGCAGTATCCCCCTTCTATGATTACTCATATTCCTTATAAATCCCCCGGTAAACTATCGAATTGAACAATGACAATAAAGATATTTGCTCTCCATGCCTCGAAGCCGCATTCCTCCATTGAAAAATAAGGTTGTTTCAAAATTGTTAGCACTTTCCTAGTACAGTACTTTAAATATTACTAGTATTCGCTAGTACTAGTGCTTTTACCTTCTTAGTAGCAAATAACAAGGGAAAAATAACCGTTTCATATATATTTTTAATTGGTTACAAAAATCAACAAATTATGATTGTTTCCTGTGCTATTATTAACTATATTTTTCCAAATAAGGAGAGAAGTCTGTGTGTACTACGAGTGAAATACAACTTTCTTCATTAGACCCAGAGTGGATCAATCTCATGAAGGAAGCAAAAAGGTTAGGTCTGTCTTTAAATGAAGTTCAAGCTTACATACGAAGTAATGAAGAGTGTGTTGCTAATAATTAATACAAATGGATAATTTAGCTAAAACATTTTAAAAAAGAGGGGTGAATTGATGTCATACGAAGAAACCTTTGGAGTTTTTATAGACTGGAGAGAGGACATTCCACAGCAATTTAAAAAATTAGCTGAAGGAATTAAGTTTAAAGATGATCCGAAACTTATAGCTAAGCCGGTCAATATACCTGACAACTCTCATACGTTAACTTGGTTAGTACTTGACGAGAAAGGAAATAAGCGTGCAGATGTGGTTTTTACAGTGAGACCGGGACAACACCATTTCTCTAGACAAAGCGGAAATTGCATAGAAATTGATGGGATGCTTTATTACTCAGCAAAAGTGTTTGCAAATCATAAGATTTTTCTCAAAGAAACTTTTCCTATTATCTGGTCAACTTGATTTTCTTACCTTCTCTAAGCACCCTTAACTGTGCGAGAAGGCAAAGTAACCAGCAAAACAAAAGACTTATTATTTAATAAATAGTAAGTCTTTTTTTACGGCCTTTCCCCTTACTCACTTCAACTGAGAGCTTGCTAGAAGCTCTTTAATTTGCAGCCTGAGTTTTTGATAATTCATCATAAAGAATCTGCATACCTGTAGGCCTTAAGCAAATGCCTTCTGCAAACTCTTGGTTATCATCTGTAATTTCTCCTGTGACCGCACAAGCTTTATTAACCTTATATGTCTGAAGGCTTTTTTTATTCAATTAGGAACGAATAAAAAAAGAGACCAGCTGTTTTACAGATGATCCCTTTTGGAATTATGTTGATTTTTTATTTTAAAATCTTCCCAGAACACTTATTTGGAAACCTGAGCTTTATCTAACTCATCTGCAAGAATACGCATCCCTCTTGGGCTCAACCAAATGTCGCCTTTAAATTCTTGATTATCATCCGAAATTTCTCCTGTTACGGCACAAGCTTTATTCGCCTTGTATTTTTGCAAGATCACTTTGTCATGATCCACAAAAATTTCTAGAGGAGCTTTCTCATGAATATCTAATACTCTTCTTAGTTCCATTGGAAGGACGACTCGTCCTAACTCATCCATTTTACGTACCATTCCAGTGCTTTTCATTATAAATACTCCTTTTTACTACTTAATCTACATAAATAACTATGGGTTCTGCTTCCTTGTTAAAAACTTTATTTTTAATCCAGTCTAGTTTGGGGGAGATTTTCTTTTGACCTTCTATATTCAATGAATCTAAAAGTATTTGCACTTCTGCTTCCATTAACACATGAGGTGCATTCCCAAAGCGAAGCTTAAGCCGCATTTGTTCATCTTCATTTTCAATGATAAATTGAAATGCTTGTTTATGCTTTGGAAAACCTCCCTCTGTATAAAACCCTTCGTTTATATCAACTTGTTTTGAGGGTATGATGCTTACTTTTTTTCGTCTACTCCATTAGCCCGAAGCAGCCGCCATTTATAGCCTTCCAGCCAAATTTGGGTGATATTCTCAAACATTCGGGAAAACATTGGGCCTTGTTCCATTCTTATTAATGGAGCCGGAGGGAACCACCCGCAGGCTACGACCTCCCAGGAGCACTTTTTTCCTGAAGATGACCTTAGAGAGGGAAACACCTTTTTCGATCTTGAAAAGGATGCCATCAATGGTACATTCAACATGAACTTCCTTGGAACCCTGCTTCCCTCCCAAGTCTTTGGTAAGGATCTGCTCGACCAGAAAGGAGCAGTAGTCGTCAATATCTCTTCCATGAATGCGTTTCGGCCGCTTACGAAAATACCTGCATACAGCGGGGCCAAAGCAGCTGTCAGTAATTTCACCCAATGGCTCGCTGTTCACTTCTCTAAAGTCGGCATACGCGTCAATGCCATAGCTCCAGGTTTTTTCCTGACCGAACAAAATAGAGGGTTATTAATTCAGGAGAATGGAGAATTTAGTGAGAGGGCGAATAAAATATTAGACCAGACACCAGACGGAAGATTTGGAGAACCAGAAGAGCTCGTGGGAACTTTACTATGGTTAGTTAATGAAGAAGCTTCAAGGTTTGTAAATGGGGTCGTCATTCCTGTAGATGGTGGTTTTTCTGCTTATTCAGGAGTATAAAAGGATAACGAGAAAAGTTTATAGTATTTAGAACCCGAAAAACAGGTGCAAAAAGCGGCCTGGCTTTCGGGTTCTTGTTGTTTCAAGGGAGAGAACAGCATTCAATAATAGTGATTTCCAAAATTTCCAGCCAATTATGTACTAATTTAATATCCAAACAAAATTTTAGTTAGGATAAAAAAAAGTTTGTTGACAAAAAGTAAGAATAAATTTATAGTTTAGTTACACAATTTTCTAAAAATTAAATCTATTAAACAAAGGCAGGTTACTAACTTGGAACATATTAACGAAGAACTGGATTTTTTGAAGTCTTTTATTAAAGGAATCGCTAATCAATTTGGCAACAGCTGTGAGACTGTTTTGCTCGACGTTTCCAATCATGAGGAATATGGAAGCGGTTTAATTGTAGCGATTGAGAATGGTCATATTACAGGAAGAAAGGTGGGAGATACGGGGACAAACTTAGGTTTGGAAATTTTAAGAGGGACAGAAAGTTCTGGAGATAAGCACAATTATATGACCCAGACGAAGGATGGAAAGATGCTTCGTTCTACGACGATGTACATAAGAAACGCGGAGGGGCAGCCGATTGGCTGTATTTGTATCAATTTAGACATTACGGATCTCGTCATGGCGGAGAATACGATCAGGCAGTTTACACGAACGGACGATATTAACACCGAAGTGAACGAAGTGTTCGTCAACAATGTCAATGATGTGTTAGACATGCTGATCACAGAGGCGCAGGAACATGTAGGTAAACCTGTGGCCCGCATGACCAAAGAAGAAAAGATGAAAGGCATTCATTATTTGGATAAAAAAGGAGCCTTCTTAATTAAGAAAGCGGGGGAGACGATTTGTTCCCATTTCGATATTTCTAAATATACGCTTTACAACTATCTTGAGAAGGCCAGAGATAACGGAGCGGAATGAAAATTTGAATCAGGATCCTTCATTAAAAGGATCCCTTATAATACATACACCTAAGAACAACTTGCAGAATGGGTAACGGCTTCTAAGAAGATTTTTCTCCATGACTAGAATGTTTTTAATGTAGTTTGGCTATGTGAAAACGAATTAAAGGAGAGGTACAGAATGGGAGAAGCGCAGTTGGTCTATTTCTTAGTGTTTCTTGGATTTCTTTTGGCCATGGTGGCTGTCGGGGTGATCGTCAGCCGGAGTGTGAAGAGCGGGGAAGACTTCCTGATGGGAGGACGCGGTTTAACGACGCCGTTATTAATCGGAACGACTCTAGCTACGTTAGTTGGTACAGGATCCAGTATGGGAGCTGTAGGTTATGGCTTTTCCAATGGATGGGCGGGAGCTCTTTATGGCATAGGCGGATCTGTCGGCATGTTTCTATTGCTGCTGTTGTTTGCCGATGTTCGGAAGTATAATTTTATGACATTTTCTGAAGAACTCAGTTTTTATTATGGAGCTAATAAGTTAGTCAAAGGTTTAACTTCGATCATTTTATATGTCGCCTGTATTGGCTGGTTAGGGGCCCACATTATCGGCGGGAGTTTGTACTTAAGCTGGATTACCGGCATTGATCCTGTGCTTTCTAAAGTTATTGTAGCGTTAGGATTTGGTTTATACACGTTAATCGGCGGTTACCTGGCGGTTGTCTACACGGATGTTGTACAGGGAGTGATTTTATTTGTCGGGTTTATATTACTCACTGTGCTCTCCATCGTTGCGATTGGAGGATTTAGTGAAGTAAGTGCAAATGTCACTCCAGAAATGGGATCTTTCTTAGGGCTTCAGCAGGTTGGCATCATTCCTGCCATCTCGCTGGCTGTCGTAATTGCTGTCGGGGTATTGGCCACGCCTTCTTATCGACACCGTATCTATTCTAGTAAAAATGCCCTGACGGTTAAAAAAGGCTTCCTTATTACGGGGATTCTTTTTGCCTTATTTTCTTTATTCCCTGCCATTGTCGGGATGTCAGCCAGTATATTAAATCCTGGGATGGATTCAGAGTATGCTTTCCCTTACTTAGCTACGGAAGTCTTTCCGTTATGGATTGGAGCGGTTGTTCTCATTGCAGGTCTTAGTGCCACGATGTCTTCCGGCAGCTCCGATTTTATTGCCGCTGTAACGATCTTGCTTAGAGACGTGTTTGAACTTTTTACAGGCAGGCTTCCTGAGAAGGAAAAAATGGTGTTGTATTCAAGAGTTTCACTTGTCCTTACCCTTCTGTTTGCGTTGTTCTTTACTTTGTTTACGAACAACATTATTACGTACATTTCTAATTTTATATCTACTGTAATGGCCGGATTGTTTGTCGCTGCACTGCTAGGTAAGTTCTGGAGCCGTGCGAATTGGCAGGGAGGCATTGCCAGTTTAATCGGTGGGTCGGTGACTTCGTTTATTATTTTAAGCAGCGAGAGTATGACCGCCTTTTGGGGGAATCCAATTCTTCCCGCGATTATGGTGGCGTTAGCTGCTAATATTATCGTCAGCCTGGTCACTCCAGCGCAAGCTATCTCAAAAGAAAAGGCACTTCGAATATTGGAAGAAGAGCGGACGAGACTGGACGAAGGGACCACCGTTATCCCTGATCAGAAGAAAGTACAATAGGAGGAGTTTACATGGATCACACACCTTACATCGAAATTGATGAAAAAATTTTACTGAAAAACATTAGAAACATGAGCCAATTAGCCAAAGAAAATGGGGTGAATTTAAGACCTCACATTAAAACACACAAAATCCCACGTATCGCTAAATTGCAATTAGCGGAAGGAGCGGTCGGGATTACCGTTGCCAAAATTTCAGAAGCGGAAGTGATGGCTGAGTATGGGATTGATGATATTTTCATTGCTTACCCCGTTGTCAGTGAAGCGAAAGCAGAGAAACTCTGTGCTCTTAATCAAAAGCTGTCTAATTTGATTGTGGGCGTAGACAGCATAGAAGGGGCAAAGGTTTTAAATACGTGTGCACAGAAGCATCAGCAGACCTTAAACGTGCGGTTAGAAATTGATACAGGGTTATCAAGAACAGGCGTGGGTGAGCCGTATGCCCTTGAATTAGCTGAACAAATCACCTCATTGGAGGCGCTGAATTTACAAGGAATCTTTACATTTAAAGGTCCCGTTTATAAGGGGGAAGCGACGACCGACACCGTTAAGGCAGGTGTAGAGGAAGGGGAACGGATGGCAGCCTTAGCTGCTCAGCTGAAGGAAAGCGGAATTAAAGTAGAAGACGTTAGTGTAGGCTCCACTCCAACCGCAGCTTCGGTCGCTGCAGTCGAAGGTGTAACAGAAATCCGCCCGGGCACTTACATCTTTAACGATTCGATGCAAGTGAAGTTAGGCGTAAGTGAATGGGACGATTGTGCGGCGCAGGTAGTGACTACAGTTGTCAGCCGGCCGTCTGAAGAGCGGGCGGTCATCGACGGTGGAAGTAAAACGTTTGCAACAGATGTGCAGCCCAATCACGCGCCGCTTAATTTAAAAGGATTTGGGGCTATTCAAAGCTATCCAGAAGCTGAGTTCGCCCGCATGAATGAAGAGCATGGGGTAATTTTAACCAATCATCACGAGCTGAAAATCGGCGAACAAGTCAAGGTGATCCCTAACCATATTTGCAGCACGATCAATCTTCATAACTATGTCTATTTGAAAAAAGAGAACGGTGAGTATGAAAAGGTGAAGGTCGAAGCCAGAGGAATGCTGCAGTAAGGAGGCTAAGCATGTTTGATACGTTTATTACTAATGGCAAAATCGTAGATGGTACAGGCAATCCATGGTTTTACGGAAACGTCGGCATAAAGGATGGGACAGTCGCTTACGTCGGAAATGATCGCATGCATGACGCGAAAGAAATGATCGATGCGAAGGGAAGAATGGTATCACCAGGCTTTATTGACGGCCACTGCCACTCCGACTTAATGCTTCTTGATTTCCCGGAAAGCGAGATTAAGCTTCAGCAGGGAGTCACGACAGAAGTCGTAGGAAACTGCGGGTTAGCCCCGGTTCCCGTCAATCCGCTCTATAAAGTAGATTTGCAGAGCTATGTTGAACCTGTGTTAGGAAAAGCCAATAAGGATTGGAAATGGCAGACGATCAGTGATTATTTCAATGAGCTCGATCAAAGTCTAATCTCAGAAAATGTGGCTTCCTATGTCGCTCATGGTTCATTGCGCATTGCGGTAATGGGTTTTGAGAACAGACCGCCAACTAAAGAAGAAATGGAAGAGATGAAATACATTCTCGAACAAGGAATGAAGGCAGGAGCCATTGGTCTTTCGATCGGACTCTTGTATTCTCCCGGAAGCTACTCTACGAAAGAAGAGCTGGCCGAATTATGTCAGGTGGTCGCTAAGTATAACGGACTGTTTTCCACACACATTCGAGGCGAAGGCAACAATTTAATCCCATCTGTACAAGAAGTGATCTGGATTGCTGATCAAGCAAACGTCCCTCTTCATGTCAGTCATTTAAAAGCCGCCGGCAGAAGAAACTGGGGCAAGATCCAGGAAGCGATGGAATTAATTGAGAAGGCGAGAAGCAGAGGAATGGATGTTACCTGTGATGTGTATCCTTATTCCGCGGGGTCGACGATGCTGACCACTTTACTGCCGCCCTGGGCGTTAGAGGGAGGATTAACTTCCGTCTTAGAAAGATTAAAAAATCCTCGCACGAGAGAAGAAATAAAACAGGAACTCAGCGAAGAACAAGAGGAGTGGGATAACCTTGTGGCTTCCACAGGGTGGGAGAGTGTCATTATTTCCTCCATTCATTCCTCTCAGCTTAAGAAATATGAAGGCAGCTCCGTAGCCTCTATCAGCAAAGAAAATGGCAAAGATCCAGCAGACCAGGCTTTTGATCTATTAATAGAAGAAAACGGAAATATCGGGATTGTTTTTTTCCATATGGATGAACAAGACGTTAAGCATGTCATGCAATACCAGAATGCTTTAATCGCATCCGACAGTTTAACGTGCTACACAGGAAAACCCCATCCGCGGCTTTACGGGACGTTTCCGCGAGTTTTTTCTAAATATGTAAAACAAGAAAACATCCTTACGATAGAAGATGCCGTCAGAAAAATGACTTCTTTTCCAGCTAAAAGGTTCGGACTTGGCAAACGCGGCCTTTTAACGGAAGGATACGCCGCCGACGTGGTGATCTTTGATTGCAATGAAATCGAAGATAAAGCTACTTATGGCGACCCGAAAAATTATCCTGAAGGCATTGAATATGTATTTGTAAACGGAAAACTGACGACGAAAGACAAGCAGCATACTTCCGAAACATGCGGCTGCTTTATTAATTCTGCATCCCAAACTATGCTTACGAGGTGATCGAAAAATGTTAAACGTAAAAGAAAAAATCAACGAATTAGGCATTCACATTCCAGAAGCACCAAAGCCGGGAGCCGTATACGTACCCGCTAAAACAGTCGGCAGCCTAGTATACACCTCCGGCCAGGACTGCCGCGTCAACGGCACCCTGCTGTATGAAGGAAAACTAGGAAGTGACCTGACTGTGGAACAAGGATACGAAGCGGCCCGCCAGACAATGATTAACTGCCTGGCCGTCCTGCAGGCAGAGATCGGTGATTTAAGCCGAATCAAGCAGGTCGTCAAGCTGTTGGCCTTTGTGAATTCAGCACCCGGGTTTGTCGAACAACCGTACGTTATTAATGGAGCGTCTGAATTGTTAGAAGAAATCTTTGGAGAAAAAGGAGAGCATGCCCGCTCGGCGATTGCATCGAATGAGCTGCCGTTTAATACGCCGGTTGAGATTGAGATGATTGTTGAGATTGAATAGTAGTGGTAAAAAGCAGCTGCGGCTGGCTTCAGCTTGTGGAGAAACCCCTGTTTCTCCACAAGCTTTTTTCTTGCCGCCAGGAGGGAAAGCCCCTCCCCTTTCCGCGGACGAGCGCCCGAGCTTCCTCGCGAAACCCCCGCTCGGCGATCTCGGCTCCCTCGTTCTTCCGCAGGAGTGGAAGGGGCGTCGCTCCTTGGGATTTCTTTAAGATAGATTAAGACTCTCCTTCACCTAGCTCACCCTGCCTAGAAATGAACGCGGTGAAAAAGACTGTCTTTTTTCGTGATAAAAACGCGATTGATACGACATAAAAATAGAGTATTCTAAATTTTTTAAAAAAACACTACCATACAAGTATACTAACATGTTAGTATGGTAGTTGTACGAGGGAGGATGTTGAAATATGCTGAAACATAGTTTGGATAAGAGAATCGGTTTTTCAACAAGAAATCAAGTATACAGCTGGCTGAGGGAGAACATCATTTCATTAGAACTGGCACCAGGGAGAAGTATTTCTGAAAAAGAAATATCAGAAATGCTGCAAGTCAGTCGAACACCTGTCAGGGAAGCTTTTATGAAGTTAGCTCAAGAAGAATTATTAGAAGTGTATCCACAAAGGGGTACTTTCGTGTCCTTAATCGATTTAAAACATGTGGAAGAAGTTCGGTTTATTCGCGAACATTTAGAAAGAGCTGCGGTTCGTGTTGCCTGTGAAGTGCTGTCGAAGGAGAACCTGCTTCAATTGAAAGACAACTTGGCAAAGCAGAAGCAAAGTGTGGAAGAAAAGAACTATACAAAATTATTTGAATTAGATGAAGAGTTTCACTACACGATTGCTGTTGGCAGTGAAAAAGAGAGAATTTGGTCCGTAATCCAGCAAATGAATGCTCATCTAAATCGAATTAGAGTATTGAGTCTGGCCGCTCATTATAATTGGGAATTGATTTTAGAACAACACGAAACGATTATTTATGCCATTGAAACCAGAAACCCGGATTTAGCCGATCAGCTCATGGAGGAACATCTGAAGAAACTTACCTTTGAACAAGAAAGCCTGACGAGTGAATATATGAAATATTTCAAGTAATTTTTTTTAATCCTTTGTGAAAGCGCTTTATATAAAGCGATAAGTTATAAAAAAATCTTCAAGGAGGCGTACGTATGTTAATGAAAAAGTTAATCAGTGTGTTGATGATAGGTGGACTCTTAATTGTAAGTGCTTGTAGTGACGGATCCAGTGCTGACGGGGAGGATGGAAACGAGGAAGCCACTTATAAGTTGAAAGTGGGAACGGCTCTTACGGAATCTGATCCGATTTATCAGGGAATCGAAGAATTTGAAAAAAATGTGGAAGAACAGACAAATGGGGATGTAGATATTGAGATCATGGGGAGCGGTTCTTTAGGAGAGGACTCCGATATCCTTGAACAAGCTAAAGCTGGGGCTAACGTAGCAGTGCTTGTTGATTCAGGGCGGCTGGCCGAATTAGTGCCAGAGATGGGAATTCTTTCTGCCCCTTATATTGTAGATAATTACGATGAGGCCAATACAGTGGTCCAATCGGATCTATTTAAAGACTTGGAAGAAAAGTTAGTGGAGCAAGAAAGTTTGGACATTCTTTCTTTTAATTGGTATCAAGGTGACCGCCATATTCTTTCTAACAAAAAGGTAGAGAAACCGGAAGATTTAAAAGGGCTTAAGCTGCGTACGCCAGAAGCGCCAGTCTGGCTGGAGTCTATTAAAGCTATGGGAGGAAGTCCGACTGGAATGGCCTGGTCAGAAGTGTACCCTGGAATTTCTCAAGGGGTAATTGATGGTGCTGAAGCCCAGCTTCCAGCAGTTTATGGAGCTAACCTTTACGAAGTGGTTGATCATATTTCAAAAACAAGCCACTTCCAGTTGATTACAGGTATTGTCGCGGGAGCTGACTGGATGGCTACGCTTCCTGAAGATTACCAGGATATTATTTATGAAGAAGCTGCTAAGGCAGGGGAAGAAGCTTCCTATAATACAGAAGAATCACTAGAAGAATTTGAACAGGATATTAAAGATGAAGGTGTAGAGATTCATGAAGTAGATAAAGATTTGTTTAAAGAGCAGACCGAATCCGTCTACCAAAAATTTGAGGGGTACGAAGATTTGAGAGAAGAGATTAACAAAATCCTAGAAAAGTAGTGAGTGATCTTTATGATTAAAAAGATTTCCAGCCTTTACGTAAATATAGAAGAGTTTATAACTAACTTATTAATGATAGGTGTCGTGTTCTTCGTATTTATTGCAGCACTCATGAGATGGGCGGGGTCGCCTATTTCATGGTCTGTTGAGTTCGCTACCCTGCTGTTTGTATGGGTGATTTTCTTAGGTGCTAATCGGGCATTGAGAGAAGGCAGACACATTGGTGTGGATTTTTTCACTAACAAATTGCCTGAGAAAATCAGAATCAGCATTGAAATCCTGGTGCTTCTTCTTATGTCTGCTTTTCTCCTTTTCCTTATTTATTTCGGATGGGAATTAAGTGTTCAGAACTCCTCAAGAACTATCGGAAACCTTGGCATTAGTAATTTCTACGTTACAGTGTCTATTCCAGTTGCAAGCTTTCTTATGGTAATCAGCATTATTTTCAAACTAAAAGATAAAGTAATTTCTTTAGGTTCAGAGAGCTAGAGAGAGGGGGGATTAGATGCTTGTTGTCACCATACTATTTTTTGCTTTGCTTTTCTTAAATATGCCGGTGGCCTTTGCTATCGGGATTTCAAGCGTAACTTTTTTCTTTTTTGAACCGGGTCTGCCGGTGGAGATATCTACGCAGCGAATGATTGCAGGGACACAATCTTTCCCACTATTAGCCGTCCCCTTCTTCATTCTTGCAGGTAATTTAATGAATGCTTCTGGGATTACAAAACGTTTAATGGCTTTTGCCCAGGCCCTTACAGGACACTTAGTAGGAAGCCTTGCCCATGTGTCTATCGTTCTGAGTACCGTGATGGGTGGTGTCTCAGGTTCAGCAAACGCTGATGCTGCCATGCAAAGTAGGATCCTTGGTCCGCAAATGATGGCCAGGGGCTATTCAGGAGGATATACAGTAGGGGTGATTGCGTTAAGTTCATTAATAACGGCAACGATTCCTCCGAGCATTGGGCTGATTCTGTATGGATATGTAGGAGAAGTCTCGATTGGGGAATTATTTCTTGCTGGGATTATCCCAGGGATATTAATGATGGCTCTACTCATGGTGGCGGCTTATATTATAGCTAAAAAAAGAGGTTATGATCAGGAACAAGTAATGAAAAGAGCCTCCTTCAAAGAAGTCTTAACCACCTTCCGTAAGAGCTTTTGGGCTTTATTATTTCCAGTCATATTAGTGGTCGGCATTCGTCTTGGTGTCTTTACCCCTTCAGAAGCTGGAGCTTTTGCTGTGGTTTATGCTTTAATTATCGGTTTCCTCGTGTACAGGGAGCTGGACTGGAAATCTTTTAAACAAGCTGTCGGCCAATCCGTCACGGACAATGCGATTATTTTATTAATCATTTCTACATCTTCTATTTTAGGATTTTTAATTACTTATGATCGCTTGCCGCAGAGTACGGCTGAATTTCTATTAGGAGTGACAAGCAGCCCCAGTTTATTACTCATTTTAATTTTAATATTTCTTATCTTTGCCGGGATGTTTATTGAATCTACTGTACTGGTGCTTCTCTTGACTCCGATCTTTCTGCCTATTATTACCCAGATAGGTGTGGATCCAGTCCATTTTGGAATTTTAATGATGACGATTGTAACGTTTGGGGGAATGACCCCTCCTGTCGGTGTAACGATGTACACGGTATGTTCACTTACTAATGTATCTATTGAAGATTATGTGAAAGAATCATTTCCTTTTATAATATGTATCTTTATATTGATAGGATTACTCACATTTGTACCAGAAATATCAATGTTTTTACCAAATTTATTCTAACTTGAAGAGGTGAGGAAGTGAATTCATTTAAAGGGAAAGTTGTATGGATTACGGGCAGCAGCACCGGTATTGGCAGAGCCATTGCGCTTGCTTTCGCTGAACATGAAGCCAGTGTGGTCGTTCACGGAAACTCTAACATCAAACAAGCTGAAGTGACGAAAAAAATGGTAGAAGAAAAAGGAGTTTCCGCGCTGCTCGTTGCTGGAGACGTAACGGATAGAGAATCTGTCAGTAAGATGGTAGCGGAAATTCAAGAGCATTTTGGAAGATTAGATGTATTGATTAATAATGCCGGCACTATGGTCACGCGTTCAAAAATAGAAGACTTAGAAGAGGAAGACTGGAGGAATATAATAGATATTAATCTACATTCTGTCTTTCACGTTACGCAAGCCTCATTGCCTTTGCTGAAGAGCCAGAAGGAAGCTAGTATCATAAATATGTCTTCCCTTGCTGCTAGAAATGGAGGAGGGGGAGGTGCTGTGGCCTATGCTTCTGCTAAGGGAGCCGTTAGCACATTTACCAGAGGGCTCGCTAAAGAATTAGTAGATGACAATATCAGGGTCAATGGAATTGCACCTGGAATTATCTCCACGCCTTTTCATGACCGTTACACTTCTACTGATGTAAGAGAGAAAATGGCCGGCCAGGTACCTCTCGGCCGTGAAGGAACGCCAGAGGAAGTAGCAGGTGCGGCCTTATATTTAGCGTCTTCTCTTGCTAGTTATGTGACTGGCGAAATCATTGAAGTTAATGGCGGGCTTCTAATGGATTAAAGAATAGTTTTTGAACACTTGGAAAGGAGGGCTCCCCATGAAACCCTTCATGGATGAAAATTTTCTACTAGAAACAGAAACAGCTAAAGTACTATATCATGAGTATGCGAAGGATATGCCGATCTTTGATTATCATTGTCACCTTTCGGCAAAAGAGATAGCAGAGAATAAATCATTTTCTAACCTAACAGAAGTTTGGCTGGATGGAGACCATTACAAATGGAGAGCTCTAAGAACCATGGGAATAGATGAGGAGTTCATTACCGGTGATGCTGATGAAAAAGCTAAGTTTTATAAGTGGGCTGAAACGATACCTTATGCTATAGGAAATCCTTTGTATCACTGGACCCATTTAGAATTACAGCGTTATTTTAACATCCATACCCCTTTAAGCCCCGCGACAGCGGAGGAGATTTGGAAAGAGAGCAATAAATTATTAAGCACAGAAGATTTTACACCTCAACAACTAATCAAGCGTTCAAATGTTCATGGTCTTTGTACAACAGACGATCCACTGGATGATCTAAGGTACCATAGAGAGCTCAAGGAAAATGAAAGCTTTAAAGCAATGGTGCTGCCCACATTCCGGCCGGATGGAGCTCTTAATATTGAGAATGCTTCCTTTGTACAATGGATCGAAAAACTGCAGGAATTGACCGGACTCCCAATCAATTCCTATGAGAATTTCATTAACGGCTTAGAAGTAAGAGTGGACTACTTTCATGAACAGGGGTGTCGATTAGCTGATCACGGATTAGACTCTAATTTTTATATGAAAGCCAGCATGCAGGAAGTAAATGAAATTTTTACTAAAGGGAGACGAAGAGAGTCGTTAACTGAAGAAGAAGTTATTAAGTTTAAAACAGCCGTCCTTCAGTCATTAGGCAGACTATACGCTAAAGAAGGATGGGCCATGCAGCTTCATATAGGCGGATTGCGTAACAATAATACGAAAAAGTTGAAGCAAGTCGGTGCAAATGCAGGGTTCGATTCAATTGCCGACTTTGCCTATGCGGAGGATTTATCTTCCCTCCTTGACTCATTAGATTATACAGATTCTCTTCCGAAGACGATTGTTTACAATTTAAATCCGCGGGATAATTACATGATCGCTTCGATGATCGGAAATTTCCAGGGTGAAATTCCAGGAAAAGTTCAATTTGGAAGTGGATGGTGGTTTAATGACCAGCGGGATGGAATGGTTGAACAACTAAAAGCTTTAGCAAATTGCGGTCTATTGCCCGCATTTGTTGGAATGCTCACAGATTCACGAAGCCTCCTCTCCTTTACGAGGCATGAATATTTTCGAAGGATTCTATGTAATGTGATTGGCAATTGGGTGGAAAATGGAGAATACCCTTTAGACCATTCCATGCTTAAGAAGATGGTAGAAGATATTTGTTTTAACAATATTATGGAATATTTGCAAATCAAACGGGGTGACGATTAATGGAAATGGTTTTTAGATGGTTCGGAGAGGATAACGACCATATCCCTCTTTCGCACATCAAACAAATCCCTGGGGTGAAAGGGATTGTATGGGCCCTGCATCACATACCAGCGGGCGAAAAGTGGACGTTACATGAAATTGAAAAAGTAAAAAAATCGGTGGAGTCCTCTGGTTTCAATATAGACGTTGTTGAGAGTGTGAACGTGCATGAAGACATTAAATTAGGACGTTCCACAAGAGATTATTATATTGAAAATTATAAACAAACGATGAAGAACTTAGCAGAAGCCGGCGTGAAAGTAATCTGTTATAACTTCATGCCTGTTTTTGACTGGATACGAACGGAGTTATTTAAAGAGCTTGAGGATGGATCAACAGCGTTATTTTATGAGAAGGCAAAAGTGGAAGGTATAGAACCAGATGAACTGGCTCAACAAATTTTAAAAGAAAAAAGCTTTACATTACCTGGCTGGGAACCAGAAAGATTAGCCAAGCTGTCAGAGCTGTTTGACGCCTATCAGGAAGTTACCGAAGAGATGATTTGGAGTCATTTAAAATATTTTCTAGATGAAATCATCCCACTAGCCGAACAGTTGGATATTCGCATGGCGATCCATCCGGACGATCCACCTTGGTCTGTCTTTGGACTGCCTAGAATCATTACGAATGAAAGGAATATTAGTCGATTTCTTAACCTGGTGGACAGTCCAAATAATGGGCTTACGTTATGTAGTGGTTCACTAGGAGCAAACGGGGAAAATGACATCCCCTCTATGATTCACAAATTCGGGCCGCGCATTCATTTTGCTCATATCCGTAATTTAAAACGTTATGACAATGGAGATTTTGTAGAAACCTCTCATCGGACGGAAGATGGTTCTCTAGACATTTATGAAATTGTAAAAGCTTATCGTAAACAAGGATTCACCGGTTATGTAAGGCCGGATCATGGCCGGCACATTTGGGATGAAACCTGCAGGCCTGGATATGGTTTGTACGATCGAGCACTAGGAATTATGTACATTCAAGGAATCTGGGATTCTCTTGTGAGAATGGAAAAGGAGAGTCAATATGCTGCCATTAAATGAAAATTTAAAAGGAAAAGTAGTCGTAATCACAGGAGGGAGCGGCGTGCTATGTGGAGCAATGGCCAGAGAACTGGGCCGGCAGGGTGCTAAAGTCGCTATTCTCAATAGAACTGTGGAAAAAGGAAGAGAAGTTGAAGAAGATATACGCAAGGAGGGGGGAGAGGCACTCGCCATCTCCTGTGATGTATTGGATCTTGATAAGGTGAAAAGTGCAAAAGCTGAAGTCAATGAAAAGCTGGGGCCCTGCCAAATTTTAATCAATGGAGCTGGAGGGAACCACCCTGAAGGGATTACTACTGAGGAAACTTATCAGCGGAAAGAAGCAGAGGATGAGTGTAAGAGCTTCTTTGATTTAACGAAAGAAGGCTTTGGGTTTGTATTTGATTTGAACATACTAGGGACTCTTATTCCTTCACAAGAATTTATGAAAGACATGGTCGATGGATCCGGAGGCACTGTTATTAATATGTCCTCCATGAGCGCTCCTTCTCCCATGACTAAAGTGCCTGCCTATAGCGCAGCGAAAGCAGGGATTGAAAACCTGACGCAGTGGTTAGCTGTCCATTTTGCCGACTCTGGAATTCGCGTCAATGCTATTGCGCCAGGATTTTTCTTAACCGAACAGAACCGGAATTTACTGCTGGATAGCGAGGGGGAGTTAACAGAAAGATCCCAAAAAATCATCAGCCATACCCCGATGAACAGATTTGGCAAGCCGGAAGATTTACTAGGTACGTTGTTGTGGCTCGCAGATGACAGCATGTCTGGTTTTGTGACGGGCTCTACTATTTCAGTAGATGGTGGTTTTCTAGCGTATTCAGGAGTTTGACAAAGAAGGGTACCAGGTACCGAAAGTGTGAATTTCGGTACCTGGTACCCGGTGAGGGAAGCGGAGTATTTTGACGGAGCTTTTTAATACAAATAATCCGAACTGATTTCAATAGAATCGTTCGGATTATTTTATGCTTTATTCAGTTTTGTCCCATCTTCATAAGTGCTCAATCAACGCTCCCGAACATATTTCAAAAAGCCGATAAAAATAAGCACCGAGCCCGCAATATTACACAGCACTCTGAACCCATGAACAGCGAGAAACTCCCGCGCCGTCTTCGTTAAGAACTCCACACTATGAACACTTACACCTTCAATAAACATGATCTCATTTCGCGGCCATTCAAAGATCATTGATGCCGCTCCCTCAAGAACGATCATCAGCATACTTGCGAGCACCCACCACTTCACCCGCTTATAACGCCACGCCAGTACAACGGCGGCAATTCCTGTTAAAATACTGAAGAACCCAAGCGGCGGGAAGTACGTGTTCGGCGCTGCGACGGCCATGAATTCCATGCCGGTTTCAAAGGAATGCGGGATGTCGTGAAATATATTCGGGTACACCATAAAGGTCTGCAATAAAATACTTCCGAGCATAATGAGCTGAATCCATAAGTGTCCGGCGATAAAGATAAACGTCATTTTCTCTCTCATTGGTTTTTCCTCCTTAGTTGATTGCTTTTTTTAATACGACAGCGATTACGCCGGCAGCTGTTCCCCAGATTGCATTGGTGACAAGGACACTGACGATCCCAAACGGATGAGTCAGCGGTCCCTGCAGTTCTCCAGTAACAATTGGTGACATGACTGCACTGATGACGATCGCAAATATGCCGTAGGCCACTCCTGCATAAAACAGCGTGCTCACTGGCCGGGATACGTTTTTCCATAAAACGGCTGCGATCCAGACGATGGTGATCACAAGGGTTACGGCTAGACTGGCGGCCGGCTGCCCGATGAGGGCGAGTATACCGAGACTGCTGAGCAGCGGGCGGATGAGCGCGACGGCGCCCAGTCCTAAAATTAATTTCCATGATAAGTGCATTGTGCTTCACTCCTTTGCTGTCTCTATCATAGAGAGCCTTTCTAAATAAACGCTTGCTGAATTCTTAACGATGTATTAAATCTCTGCGCTCGTTGTTAAGAATTTCTTAAGATTTATCGGTTAGAATGGTAGAGAGAAATGATAGGGAAAGAAGGTGAATGACTGTGTCGATTCGAAAACGGCTGCTTTTATCCAATCTCGGCATGATTGTGCTGCCGATCATTGGGCTGCTGGTGATGGAAATTTTATTAGGTCTTTTGATGTTCCGCGTCTTCGATTTGGACGTCGAAAGCAGAATAGAAACGTTTACGCAGATCCGTTTTATCGGAATCATTATCATCCTCATCGTGACCAACGGCCTGTTAACGTACTATGTGGCCAAAACGATCATTAAACCGGTGCGGGAGCTTTCAAGTGCAGCGAAAAGAATTGCCGATGGGGAGCTTGATTTTCAAATAAAACCTGAACGCCGGGATGAACTCGGGGAGCTGGCGGAAAGCTTTGAAACGATGAGGAGAAAGCTGCAGGAAGCGGAAGAACTGCATCACAAATATGAAGAAAGCCGCAAAGAACTGATCGCCAGCATATCGCATGATTTGAAAACACCGATTACTTCTATAAAAGGCTACGTAGAAGGGATTGTTGACGGTGTCGCTGATACGCCGGAGAAGCTTCAGCGCTACGCGACTACCGTTTATAAAAAGGCTGACGAAATGGATCACCTGATCGATGAGCTGTTTTTATATTCCAAGCTTGACGTGCAGCGCGTGCCGTTTCATTATGAAAAAGTCGATTTGTACGCTTATTTTCTGGACTACTTAGAAGAGGTGGAGCTCAGTGCGGATGTGGAAGTCGAGCTGCAGGCGGAAGAGAAGCGGAGCTTTTTTGTAAAAGCGGACCGGGAGCAGCTGAACCGCGTCGTCACGAATTTGATCAAAAACAGTTTGAAGCATATGGACAAGGAAGATAAGCTTCTGCAGGTTACGCTTCAAGAAAGCGGAGGCAGGATTGAAATCACTATACAAGATAACGGACAGGGCATATCTAAAGCTCACCTGCCGCACATTTTTGAACAGTTTTATCAGGCTGATGCTGCGCGCGGTAAAGCGAACGGCTCAGGTCTCGGCCTTGCGATTGTGAAAAAAATTGTCGAAGAGCATGGCGGCGACGTCACTGCCGATAGTGAAGAAGGAAAAGGTACAACGATTACCTTTTCCCTGGAGAAATGGGAGGAGGAAGCAAATGAAGCGGATCTTAGTCATTGAAGATGAGCGGGAAATTGCCGAGCTTGAACGCGATTACTTAGAAATAAACGGATATGCCGTCGATATCGAAGGAGATGGAGAAAAGGGTCTGCAAAAAGCACTGCAGGAAGATTACGACCTCCTTCTGCTGGATCTAATGCTGCCGGGAGTGAGTGGATTTGAGATTTGTAAAAAGGTAAGAAAAGAAAAAGAAGTGCCGATTCTCATGATCACTGCCAAGACGAGCGATATTGATAAAGTACGAGGTCTCGGCCTTGGAGCCGATGATTATATCGTCAAACCTTTCAGCCCGAATGAACTCGTCGCCCGCGTGAAGGCCCACCTTACCAGATATCAGCGGCTCGTCGGCAAGGAAGACGACAAAGATATTACAGTGCGAGGTCTGCACATCGACAGCGCCTCCCGACGGGTTTTCGTTAATGGAGAAGAAAAAACGCTGACCGCCCGGGAGTTTGACCTGCTTGAGTTCATGGCGCTTCATCCCAATCAAGTGTTCAGTAAAGATGACTTGATGGAGCGGATCTGGGGGCTTGATGCGCTGGGTGATAGTACGACGGTGACCGTTCATGTCAGAAGGATCCGGGAGAAAATAGAAGAGGATGCCTCAAAGCCGGCTTACATTGAAACGATCTGGGGTGTGGGGTACCGGTTTTTGAAATAACGGACGTTGTAATCTAGAAGATTATGATATAATCCAAATCACATGACGGCATTTTGGAGGGATACACATGGCAAAGAAAGAAGCAACGACTGTTCAATCCGTGGACAGAGCTTTACACATCTTAAGTATTTTAAAGGATTTTCCTAAAGGCTTAGGGGTAACGGAGCTTTCCTATCGTTTAGACGTATCAAAAAGTACGATTCACCGTCTTCTCAGTTCCTTATTACAGCAGGGTTTCGTCAAACAGGATCATGAGAATGAAAGGTATCTGCTCGGGTTAAAATTGATTGAGCTTGGCGAAGTCGCTTCAAGTCACTTAAATATCCGGCAGATTGCTGCTCCGTACCTCAATCAATTAGCGGAGATCACGGGAGAAACGGTTCACCTTGTCGTAATGGATAATTTAGAGATCGTGTATATTGATAAAACAGAGTCGGAAGCGACGATACGTATGTTTTCCCGGATTGGAAAGCGGGCTCCTATGCACTGCACGGGCGTTGGGAAAGCCATTTTAGCCTTTTTACCACAGGAAAAAATCGAAGAAGTTTTAACAGAACGTCCGATGACGAAATTTACGGAACATACGATTACGGACCAAGACTCAATGAACAAGCACTTGGAGGAAATTAGAACGCGAGGGGTTTCTTTCGACCTGGAGGAACATGAAGAGGGTATTAAATGTGCGGCTGCTCCTGTTTTTAATTATAAAGGTGAAGTGGTCGGAGGAATTAGTGTCGCGGGACCAATGATGAGAGTGAATGAAGAGAAGCTTGCGTTCTTTTCCGAAGAAGTGTTAAAAGCTTCAAAACGAATCTCTGAGGCTTTAGGATTATAAAAAAACATTGACAGCGTTTTCAAGTAGCGTTATGATTTCAACAAGTATTGAAAAGCTGTTCTTATTTTTTTAAGGCATTATTGGAACAGTGTTCCTTAATAAGGAACATAAGGAGGTTTTCGAATGATGAAGACGATGGATCGGATCAACGAGGAAAAGATTGTCGCTATTATAAGGCTTGAGAGTACAGAACATGTAGAGAGTCTGGTCGAAAGTTTGTATGAAGGTGGAATTCGAGTGGTTGAGGTCACGCTTAACACGCCGGGCGCTTTAGAAATCATCTCAAAATTAAAAGCACACAGGAGTGATTTACTCGTCGGAGCAGGAACGGTGCTTGATAAGGAAAGTGCGCGTGCGGCGATTATGGCAGGAGCTGATTTTCTCCTGGCCCCCACTTTAAGTAAAGCAACGATTGAAATGGGGAATCGCTATGGCATTCCGGTGGTTCCGGGTGTTATGACACCAACGGAAGCCTTAACCGCTTACGAATATGGAGCGCAGCAGGTCAAAGTATTTCCGGTTCGCTCCGTTGGGAAGAATTTTGCCAAGGATGTAAAAGGTCCGCTGCCATTTGTTGACGTGATGGCCGTTGGAGGAGTGGGGCTCGATAACGTGGCCGACTACCTCAGCTCTAACTGGCAGTCTGTTGGAATCGGAAGCTCACTCGTCAGCAGTCAACTGATTGAGGAAGGCAATTTTCAAGAAATAACTGCAAGAGCCGAGCAATTCATTAAGATCAGAGATGAAGTCATTAATTCATAAGGGAATGTGGTGAGAAGTTGATTATATTAATCGATTCAGGAACAACGAATTCAAGAATTCGATTAGTTCAAGAAAAAGATAAACAGATCGTCGATGTTATAAAATTAAAAGTCGGTGTGAGAAATACGGCGATTGATGGCAGTAACAACAAGTTAAAACAGGATTTAGCGAAAGGCATTCAGCAGCTGCTCAACCAACATTCACTGACGAAACGCGATATCAAATACATAGTTGCTGCTGGTATGATCACGTCTAATCTAGGGTTGCATGAAGTTCCTCACATTCCTTCACCCGCAAGGATCGAGGATTTCATTGGCGGCGTTCAAGTGGTAGAAGCTGAAGAGTTTCTAAACATTCCATGTTTGTACGTCCCTGGTATGAAGAACAATGTGTCTGCTTCATTAGATGATATAAGTGTGATTAATCAATACGACGTCATGAGAGGGGAGGAAGTAGAAACCATCGGCTTGCTGACCCAGGCAAAACCTCAAGGCAAAGGGCTGATGGTACTGCCGGGATCGCATACGAAATTCGTTTTAGTGGGAGAGCAGCAGGAGTTGTTAAGCTGCCGCTCTACACTCGGAGGAGAAATGCTTCAGGCTGTTCGAGATCAAACAATTATCTCGGATTCACTCCATGAAAACCTCGTAGAAGAAGTAAATCCAGACTATTTGATTAAAGGATATTTGGCCGCTCGCAAAGTCGGGGTGACAAGGAGCTTATATCATATCCGGCTGCTGCAGTTGTTCTCAGAACTGACGGCGGATGAACGTGCCAATTACTATGCCGGCGCCATTCTTTATTATGATATGGAAGCCTTGCAGCAAATGCTGGAGGAAGAACAGGTGGAATGGATTATGATTGGCGGATCCAATCCGTTACGAAAGATTTTTTACCATCTCCTCAATTATGTAAATGAACCCGCTCACTTGATCACGGCAGATGATGAACAAGTGGAGATGGCTGCTGTTTATGGAACGTTGGAAGTCGGTCAGTCTTATTTCGAAAACTATATAAAAAATGAAAGCGTTTAAAATATGAGGAGGGCAAAAATGAACTATTTCAGTAAATATTTTTTCGTCATTTGTTTAGGAACGTTGTTACTCTTAGCCGGTTGTAGTGGAGAGGAAAGTTCATCTGGTGATAGCGAAGATGCTTCTTCATTTCCTGAGAAGCCAGTTACTTTAATTGTGCCTTCTGCGGCTGGCGGGGGCACGGATTCCACAGCTAGAGCCCTGGCTGATGCGACCGAAGAACATTTAGGTGAATCGATCGGGGTAGAAAACAAAGAAGGCGGCAGCGGTGCCACAGGAATGACTGAAGGAGCCAATGCAGCGCCTGATGGTTATACCGTCAGTATGGTGTTTGTTGAGCTTACGATGTTGAAGCACTTAGGCGTCTCTAATATATCAAGTGACCAGTTTAAACCACTCGGTCTTGTGAACCTTGATCCTGCCGCTCTTACCGTTCCGGCAGATGCCCCTTATGACACTATTGAAGAATTCATAGAGTATGCTGAGGAACACCCGGGTGAAGTACAAGTAGGAAATGCAGGGGCAGGTTCGATCTGGCATATTGCAGCGGAAAGTTTCGCTAAAGAAACAGGAATTGAACTGAACCACGTTCCTTTTGAAGGTGCTGCTCCAGCAGTTACTTCTCTTATGGGCGGACATATCGATGCGGTTACCGTCAGCCCGGCAGAAGTATTGCCGCAGGTGGAATCAGGTGACTTAAAAACATTAGGGGTTATGTCTGAAGACCGCTCCGATATCATGCCGGATGTACCGACATTTGAAGAAGAAGGTGTAGACGCTACTCCTGTTGGAACTTGGAGAGGTTTAGTCGTTCCTCAAGACACGCCGGATGAAGTAGCAGACAAGCTTGAAGAAGCTTTCCTTAAGGGAGCTGAAGAGGATGAGTTCACTGAATTTATGGATAGCAACGGGCTCGGTCTGGAAATTAAAGATTCTGAGGAATTCGAGCAATTTATGCAAACAGAAAGTGATTTTTATGGAGACATCATTTCTGATCTAGATCTTGGTAATAACGAATAGGTGGAGACTTACGATAAAGGAGATTATCTATGAATCGTCCAAATCTATGGATTGGCGTTATTTTACTCATAGGCTGTTCGATTTACTTCTACGAAACTATGAGTTTTCCCTCATCTGAACTTCAGATGACGAGTGCTGCGTTTATCCCAAGAGTGTATTGTCTATTAATGTTTATTTTCAGTGCTTTTCTTATGGCCGGCAGCTTTAAAGGAGAAGAGAAAGAGGGAGAGAGTAAACCCTCTTTCCTCTACTCCATAATTGCGATAGGTTTGACGAGTATTTATATCATTTCGATTCCGTTTATCGGTTTTTACGTAGCTACTCTACTATTCATCGTAGGCTTATTGTTCTATGCCAAAGTAAGAAGCTGGATTATTTTATCGAGCGTTCCAATAGGCACGCTGTTGTTTATCTATGTGTTCTTTGTCCAGACGTTAAATGTAACTTTGCCCACTGGGACTATATTTTAATAGAGAAAGGGGGGAACTCATATGTTACTGGAAGGTTTAATGAACGCCCTGCAATGGCAGGTCGTCCTTATGATTTTAATTGGTTCAGCGATCGGGATTTCGATAGGATCCTTGCCGGGTTTAACCGCCGTTATGGGTGTGGCTCTTATTTTACCCGTTACCTTTGGAATGGACCCGGTTGCCGGCATTCTTTTATTAATCGGGGTTTATTTTGGAGCCGTTTATGGCGGTTCGTTAACAGCGATCCTCATTAATACGCCTGGAACTCCTTCTTCAGCTGCCACTGCCATTGATGGATATGCACTGACCCAGAAAGGAAAGGCTCATAAAGCTTTAACCATTTCCACCCTCTCATCTACAATTGGCGGGATATTAAGTGTCATTGTCCTGATTTTGATCGCTCCGCAAATGGCAGCGTTTGCTCTGAAGTTTAGTGCTCCGGAATCCTTTGCATTAGCTGTATTCGGCCTGTCGATCATCTCAAGTATTGCCGGGAAAACATTGGTCAAAGGGCTGATTGCCGGGGGACTTGGCCTTATGGTCGCCACAATAGGACTGGATCCTGTTGGCGGTTTTGCCCGGTTCACCGGAGGAAATGAGAACTTAATAAATGGAGTGGACCTCGTTCCTGTCATGATCGGATTGTTTGCAGCTTCTGAAGGCTTTACGTCGATTGGCGATTTGTTTTCAGCAAAGCGGGCAAAAGTTGTGATTGAAAAGACGAAGCTGAAGTGGGAAGAATTTAGAGTGTTAATTTTAACGATCCTACGCTCCGCTGGTATTGGAACTTTTATCGGCATGATTCCAGGAGCCGGAGGAGATATTACAGCCTTTGTGGCATACAACGAAGCGAAACGATTTTCCAAGGATAAAAGCGAATTTGGAGAGGGAGCCTTAAAAGGAGTCGCTGCCCCGGAAGCCGCTAATAACAGTGTGACAGGTGGAGCAATGATTCCGCTTCTCACGTTAGGGATCCCCGGGGACGCGGTGACCGCTGTGCTGTTAGGGGCTTTGATGGTCCAAGGGATTCAGCCCGGTCCGATGCTTTTTGAAACGAACGGAACGATCGTTTACACACTGTTTGGCGGAATGCTGATCGCCAATGTCATCATTCTCATATTAGGACTTCTTGGCATCCGGCTGTTTACAAAAATTCTTCTCATTCCAAAAGCCGTACTTATGCCGATCATCCTCGTGTTATGTACCGTAGGCGCATACGCAATCAATAATAATTTTTTCGATGTGATCGTCATGCTCATTGCCGGCATCATTGGATATTTCATGAAAAGATATGAGTTCCCTGTTTCTCCTGTCATTTTAGGATTTATATTAGGGCCTATGCTTGAAAGTAATTTTAGTCGTGCCCTCGTTATGTCTCAAGGGGATTACAGCATCTTTTACACGAGACCGATTACGTTAGTACTGCTCAGCCTTGCATTCTTAACCTTGTTTGCTCCGTTGTTGAAGAAGAAAGCTGTTAAACTAAAAGAAGATTACTCTTAATAAAGGAGCCAATGTAACCATGAAAATTGTAAGCTATGAACTCTTTCAAGTACCGCCAAGATGGTTGTTTTTAAAAATTGAAACCGATGAAGGAATCACAGGATGGGGAGAGCCTGTAATTGAAGGAAGAGCCCATACCGTTAAAGCAGCAGTCGAAGAGCTGATGGAAAGTTTAATCGGTAAAGACCCCCTTCGAATCGAAGACCATTGGAACATGATGTATCGATCAGGTTTCTATCGCGGCGGTCCGATTCTAATGAGTGCCATTGCAGGAATTGATCAGGCTTTATGGGACATTAAAGGGAAATATCACAACGCCCCGGTTTATGAACTGATGGGTGGTTCATGCCGCGATTCGATTAAAGTCTACTCCTGGATTGGCGGGGACAGACCTGCAGATGTGGGTAAAGCCGCTAAGGAAGCCGTCTCTACAGGATTCTCAGCCGTTAAAATGAATGGTACTGAAGAACTGCAGTATATAGATACTTACAGCAAAATCGACCAAGCCGTAGAGAGAGTGGCCAGTGTTCGGGAAAGTGTAGGAACTGACGTCGGCATCGGCATCGACTTTCACGGCAGAGTGCATAAGCCATTGGCTAAACTGCTTGCTAAAGAGCTGGAACCTTACCGTCCGATGTTTATCGAGGAGCCTGTCCTCTCAGAAAATAATGAAGCCCTAAGAGATATTGCTGCCCACACACATATTCCCATCGCTACTGGCGAACGAATGTATTCCAGGTGGGATTTCAAGAACCTCTTATCCGAAGGGTTTGTTGATATCATTCAGCCTGACCTATCACACGCCGGAGGCATTACAGAAGTGAAAAAAATTGCATCCATGGCAGAGGCTTATGACGTAGCCATGGCCCCTCACTGCCCGCTCGGTCCGATTGCTTTAGCGGCCTGCCTGCAGGTGGACGCCACTTCCCACAATGCCTTTATTCAGGAGCAGAGCCTCGGCATCCACTATAATAAAGAAAACGACCTGCTCGATTATGTAAAAGACCGGAGCGTTTTTGATTATAAAGAAGGGCACGTCGCCTTTCCAAAAGGGCCGGGGCTCGGCATCGAAATCGATGAAGAGTATGTACGTAAGCGTGCGGAAGAAGGCCATAATTGGAAAAATCCGGTGTGGAGACATAAAGACCAAAGCATCGCTGAATGGTAAAAGGAGGAGAACGGATGAAGCCGAAAGTTTACATTGCTAAACCTGTTTCAGAAAAAGTAGAAAACTATATCGCTGCGCATTGTGATTACAAGATGTGGCGGGGAGAAGAGAATATCCCTAAAGACGTCTTACTGGAGGAAATCCAGGATGTAGAAGGGTTAATCATCCCTAAAGCGAAAGTCGATAAAGATTTTATCAAAAACGCGCCTCACTTAAAAATAGTAAGTCATATAGCGGTCGGCTACGAAACCCTGGATACAGACCTTATGGCAGAACACGAAATCATCGGGACTCATACCCCTTACGTCCTTGATGATACAGTAGCTGATTTAATCTTAGGGCTGATGCTATCGAGCGCAAGAAGAATCAGCCAGCTTGACCGCTACGTAAAAGAAGGAAAATGGAATAAACTAGACGATCCCTTTTTCTTATCAAAAGACGTCCACCATGCCACACTGGGCATTATCGGCATGGGCAGAATAGGCGAAGAGGTGGCAAAGCGGGCAAGTCTCGGCTTTGACATGAACGTTCTCTATTATAACCGCAGCCCCCGTCCCGAAGCCGAAGAAAAATATGGAGCAGAAAAGAAAACAATGGAACAAGTTCTTAAGCAATCCGATTTCGTGCTGACGATGGTGCCTTTAACAGACGAAACCCATCACCTAATCGGGGAAAAGGAATTTAAGATGATGAAGAAAGATGCGATCTTCATTAACCCGTCCAGAGGAAACGTAGTCGACGAGCCCGCGCTTATTCAAGCCTTAGAAGCCAACGAAATTGGCGGCGCTGCCTTAGACGTATTTGAAACAGAACCCGTGGACCCGGGCAACCCATTATTAACGATGGATAACGTGGTCACAACGCCTCATATTGGCTCAGCTACGGCAGATGCCCGTGAAGCGATGGCGATGAAAGCCGCGGAAAATCTGGTCGCTGGTGTGACTGGTGGGAAACCTGAGAATGTAGTGAAGGAATTGAGTCATTTAGTTTGATGATATGAAACGGTTGGATGATCTCTGTGAGATGCAGGGGTCATCTTTTTTTGTTTTTTAATAAAAATATATGCCTAAATGTAATATATATATTGCAAAAAGACGTTAATATTATATAATGGAATAAGAAGGAAAGTTGATTTCCCTTCAATATGGAAAGGAGGCTACGTATGAATTTTTCTTTTACGAAAAAGAAGCCCCAGGATGAACGCGTTACCACTTTACAAAACAAAATCTACCGAGAGCTCTACCACGTTATCATCCTCATTTGCGCAGGATCTCTCGTCTATAAATCCATTCAAAGGGAAGCTTATATAGACAACACCTGGCTTGAAATGCTGATCTTAATTGGAGGCGTCATTTACTATCTTGCCCGGGCTTCGCACTTAGGCATTTTTACAGACGAAGTGGAAATGCACGATCGATCAAGTAAAATCAAGCTGAATACGAAGTACCTTATTACCAGTCTAATGATCGGCGGAGGACTCTCGTTATTTTTTGCAGTCAATAACTCACTAAGGTATGGGGAAACCACACAAGAAACCATTTTCTACTTCTTTCTTATCCTGATCACCAGCCTTATCATTAACGTTCCTATCTTATTAGGCCTGTTCGTGGTACCATCACTCATAGCCAAGCATAATAGCGATCGCATGAATGAACGAGAACTAATAGACGAAGACGACGAAGATGAGCGGTGATTCTATGAAAAATAAAAAGCTGAAAATGGCCCGGGCGGAACACGACCTTTCCCAGCAGGAGCTGGCTAAAAAGGTAGGAGTTTCAAGGCAGACGATTGGGTTGATTGAACTTGGCAAATATAATCCAACGCTGCAGTTGTGTTTGTCGATTTGCTGGGCGCTGGATAAAACGTTGGATGATTTGTTCTGGAAGGTGAAACAGGAAGAGGAGTAAAAGCTGGAAAAAATATTTTAAAGCATCCCAGCTGGGGTGCTTTTTGTATGTAACGCGAACTTTTTCATTTATACCCCTAAAATGTTCATAAATTGATAGGCAATGGACAAAGTGCTTTACTCAGGGGAACAGACAAATATAGGGAAATATTTACAATGACTAATGGAGGGAATGTTGAAATGGTATGAATACATAATTCAGGGAGGAGATTCTATGAATATCGGTAGGATTTTGGCCACGGTTAGGGGCTACTGTGCTGGAGAAAACGAACAATTTGGATAAACACCATATTAGCGTAGTCAAAATGCGAAGACTCCTGTGGGAATAGCACGAGGCGAAGATCCCGCAGGAAAGCGCTCTTTGCTTTCTGAGGAAGCTGAGGCCGTGCCCACGGAAAGCGAAGCATTTTGACGGAGCGATCGTTTGAATTCTCTTTAACATAAATAATCCGAACTGATTTCTACAAAATCATTCGGATTATTATATGTTTTATTCAGTTTTGTCTCGTGCTCTTTTAGTGATTTTAAATCATTTAATTCATAACTAAGACCTAAAGAATATCAGTAAGATATAGTGAAATATCAGGGAAGATCACAATAAGAATTAGCACGACAACAAATATAGCAAAGAAAGGGATAACCCCTCTAATAACCTTTTCAACTTTTTCCTCAGTTATCCCACTTACAACAAATAAGTTCAAACCAACAGGCGGGGTAATCATTCCCAACTCCATATTTACTACCATAATGATCGCAAAATGAATCACGTCGATATCCAGTGCAGCAATTATCGGTAAAAATATAGGGAGCGTGATAAGAATAATCGCGGTTGGTTCCAGGAACATACCAAGGATAAAAAACAATATACTCACGATAAGTAAGAAAGTCCATTTATTGAATCCACTATCACTAACCCATGAAGCGAATTGCTGTGGCACCTGTTCTGTAGTTAAAAACATTCCAAATACTAGCGCAGCGGCAATGATTAAAAAAATCATAGCTGTTGTATTTACAGATTCTATTAAAATAGATTGGAATTTTTTAAAGGAGAGTTCCCTGTAAACTACTACTGAAATGATAAGGGCATATAAGACTGAAATAAAGGATGCTTCTGTCGGAGTTACTATTCCTGTATAGATTGATCCCAGAATTAGAATCGGCATAATCAGTCCCCAGGTAGCCTTGAGTGTAGGCATCCATCTTTCTCTTAGGGGAACTTTCGTCAGCCCGCCGTATCCTTTTCTGTAAGCAACAAATACAGCATAAATGATCAAGGCTAAGCCTAGTAATACTCCTGGAAAAATACCTGCAGAAAATAGCCTCCCCGTCGATTGCTCTGATACTGAACCATAGAGGATGAGAGGGATGGAGGGAGGAAGCAAGATACCTAATGTTCCTGCAGCAGCTACTAGTCCCATCGAATATTTTTTATCATATCCCGCTTTGACCATCATAGGGATCATGATGGCACCGATCGCAGCCGCTGTAGCCGGACTTGATCCGGAAATCGCAGCAAATATCATACAAGTTATGACTGTCACCACGGATAAACCACCTCTTGTATGACCGATCCATGCCTGAATACAACTGATTAAATACTTGGAAATTCCTCCATTCGCCATGATTAAACCTGCAAAAACAAACCCGGGGATAGCCATTAAGGTCGTACTGTTTACTCCTGTAAACATTTTCTGAATCACGGTATCAATTGAAAAATCAACCAACCACAGTCCGATAATACTAGATAAAGCAAGGCTGATCGCAATTGGTACGCGAAGAAACGCGAAGAAAAACAATAGCAGTAATACGATACCAGTCTCCATTTACATCCTCCTCCAAATATTTTAATTCTTCCAAAGAAAATTGATTTTTTATTCTACTTTTCTTACAGGTGTTGATTCATCAGGTTGTTCCTTTGTGTAGATTTCTTTTTTTATGAAGTATTTGTAAGCTTTTTCACAGAAACGAATGAATAACAATGTCCCAGCAATAGGCATAATTAAATAATTTACCCAGATTGGGAAACCGACGTCCACCGTTTTAATTCCTTGAGCGTATGCTGTTAATACCATATCGACGCCCGTCTGTATGATGAAAATACTAAAGGCTATGCCAAGCACTAAAGTGAATATTTCACAGATTTTTCTGAACAGAGGGCCGGCACGATCGTACAAGAGATCAATAGCAATGTGCTTGTTATCTCTTAACGCCGTCGAAAAGCCGATAAAAATCGCCCAAACAAGCAGCATGGTATAAATTTCTGTAGCCCAGCTCTGAGAATCTCCAACTATGTATCTCATGAATACGGAGTAAAGGCTGATAGAAATACCTACAAGAAAAAACAATCCTGAGAAAGCGTTTTCAATAAATGACAAAACTTTCATTTCGATATCCTCCTTGAAAGATTGAATTTTGGATACAATTTTCTGAAACCCATCATAATACATATAAAACAGCAAAACAACCCCAATATTCACAATAAACAAAAAATTTTGAGTATTCTTTACATTTTGACAGGTGATGTGTTACTTTATGTATTGTATCCAAAATCCATTGATGCAAAGGATGCACCATTGTATTTTCAAATGGGGGCGTAAGTTTTCCGGAAAAATGTAAGCCTTTTCACGAGAAGGGGGATAGAAGAAAATTATTGATTTAGATTAAATCATTAGGGAGGAATTTTACTTATGAAGAAAATAATTGTCTTTGGTTTGTTCTTAGTAGTCTCTATTAGTTTAATGGCTTGTGGTCAAGGAGCCTCTGGAACGGATGAAGATGGTGTAGAGGAAATGACGATTAAGTTTTCCCACGTTGTTTCTGAGAACACTCCCAAACATCAGGGTGCTCTGGCAATGAAGGAATACATTGAGGATGAATCTGATGGAAAAATTGAGCTTGAAATCTACCCGAACAGTTCTTTATTCGGGGATCAAGATGAATATCAAAATTTAGCTTCTAACAATGTTCAATTTATAGCGCCCGATTTAACTAAATTTGTAGGAAACAATCCACAGTTTAATATACCTGCCTTACCATTCTTGTTTCCGGATGACGAAGCAGCCATCAATTTCTGGGATGGGGAAAAAGGAGAAGAAGTACTTAGTAGTTTGACGGACGATGGAGTTCTTGGGTTATCAATGTGGCCGAATGGCGGAAAACAAATTACAAATGATGCTAGAGAGATTACTTCTCCTGATGACTTTGAAGGCTTGAAGTTCAGAACACAGGGTGGACAAGTATTAGAGTCATTATATTCAACAATGGGAGCAGGCTCTGAATCGATTCCATTTGGTGAGTTGTATACGGCGCTTGATCAGGGCGTAGTAGAAGGCCAGGAGAACACCTTTAGTAACATAGAATCTAAGAAGTTTGATGAAGTACAAAGCTATATGACAGTTATGAATCATACCCGTGTTGACTATGCAATCTTTACCAACACTGAGTTTTGGGATGGTATGAATGATGAAACGAAAGAGATTGTTGAAGGCGGTGTAGAAAAAGGTACGGAAGTGGCAAGAGCAGAAGCCCAAAGCTTAAATGAAGAAGCCTATGAAACGATTAAAGAGCGTGGGCAAGTGGAAATAAAAGAACTTTCTGAAGAAGAAATTCAAGAGTTCCGGGACACGCTGGAGCCCGTATATGAAGAATATGAAGACGACATTGGTACTGATGTCATTGAAGCAGCTCGAGAAGCAGGCGAATAAATACTTCTAGTTTTCTAGATGAAGAGTTAACTACTGCCAGTTGACTCTTCATCTTCACTGGAGGGTGGAGTTGAACGAATCATGATAACAAAAAAATTAATAGCTAATTGTTTATCCACGTCATTTTATCAAATACCTGAGGATGTTAAAATTCACGGAAAAATGAGCTTGTTAAATTGGCTGGGTGCAGCTATTGGCACTGCTGAACATCCTTCGATTGACATGCTTATCGAATTATCAAATGACCTTTCATCCAGCGGTCAAGCGACTATTTTTGGGAGAAAAGAAAAAAGTGATATCTCAACCGCAGCGCTGGTCATGGGAACGGCTTCCCACATCTTTGATTATGACGATACTCATTTAGACACTATCCATCACCCGAGCGGCCCGGTTGCTCCAGTAGTTGTTGCACTGGGAGAACACTTAGAGGCCAGCGGGGAGGATGTTTTAAAAGCCTTTATTCTTGGCTGCGAAGCTGAATTAAGAATTAGTAACGCTGTGTATCCTTCGCATTATCAATTGGGCTGGCACATCACAAGTTCGACAGGGGTGTTTGGAGCTGCCATCGCAGCAGGGCTATTACTTGGTCTTGAAGAAGACGAACTAAATAATGCCATGGGAATTGCCGGTACGCAGGCCTTCGGGTTACGAGCCTCATTCGGCACGATGTCTAAACCGCTTCATCCAGGTAAAGCAGCTCAAACTGGACTCTTATCTGCTTTGTTAGCACAAAAGGGATTTACCGGATCACAAGAAATACTCGAAGCTAAAAGAGGATTTGCCAATGTCCTTGCTCCTGAGCATGATTTAGAAAAGGTGAATATTAAATGGGGAGAAGAGTGGGAACTATTAAAGAACACTTTTAAGCCTTATGCATGTGGTATTGTGCTCCACCCGTCTATTGATGCTTGCATCTATTTTAGAGAAAGAGTTCCTTTTGAAGAGTTAAAATCTATTGAACTTAATGTAAACCCTTATGTTCTAGAGCTTACGGGAAACAGAAATCCAAATACAGGGCTGGAAGGAAAGTTTAGTATTTATTTTGCGGCAGCAGCCGCCTTTATCTATGGCGAAGCAGGGTTCAAACAATTCACCGATGATAAAGTAAATCAACAAAACATTCAGCAGATGCAACGAAAAATACAGGTGAAGGTTGATGAGACAATTAAAGAAGAGCAAGTCGTCGCTAAAGCTGAACGCTTAAATGGTGAAGTGATGGAGTGTAAAGTCGACCATGCAACGGGAAGCCTGTTAAATCCAATGAAAGAAACGGATTTAATCAATAAATTCAATGAGTTAGCTAGTGAAGTGATGGAGACCAGTCAAATTCAATCTATTGTTTCTAAACTGTTAGGTTTGGAAAATCTCCAGTCTATTAACGAACTGACCAACCTTAATAATGTTACAGATGCTAAAAGATTTCAATAATAAAGGAGCTTGTTTATGAATAAAGAGTTATTTGAAAAAGGGTTAGAAACAAGAAAAAGTGTACTAGGATCTGACTATGTGGAAGCGTCAATAAATAATGCTACTGATTTTAATATGCCTATGCAGGAGCTTGTTACAGAATACTGCTGGGGAGAGGTTTGGGGAAGAGAAGGGCTTTCTAAACAGACGAGAAGTATGTTGAATCTGGCGATGATCACTGCACTAAACCGCCCTCATGAATTAAAGCTCCATGTGAGAGGCGCGATTAATAATGGATTGACCAAAGAGGATATCCAGGAAGTATTTTTACAAGCGGCGATTTATTGTGGAGTACCTGCAGCCATAGATAGTTTTAGGACGGCTCAGCAAGTATTTGATGAAATGGAACAGGAGTGAATACGATCCCATTCATAATCCAAACAGTATGAATCAGTACTCCACTGATTGCATACTGTTTTGGTTATTCTTAACACAGTCATTTATTTAGAATAGTAGGCCTGATAGGTAAATGACAAGAGTGACAGTGAGCACACTGAAAATGGTTGAAAACAATACAGCCTGAGAGGCGAAAGAAGGTTCGTTTTCGTATTCCTGGGCTATAATGGCGCTATTAACAGAACTTGGTGCAGCTGATGCTATAAACATAGCCTGGGCCGTCGTGGTATTGACATCCAGAAAGAAAATAATAATATAGGCTGCCAGTGGAGCCACCATGAGTCTTACGCTAATACTTAAAAAGACGTTCCACATGTTTTTAGAAAAATTCAATTGAACCACTTGAGCACCTAAGGTTAATAAAGCTATCCCTATTAAAGCGTCAGCAACATAAGAACCCGGCGTGTAAATGAAATCAGGCAGTGGAACATCAAATACGTTCAATCCAATTCCAAGCACCATAGCATATGTAATAGGCATCTTAAAGTAAGGAATCAGTGATTTGAAGAAGCCTTGACTGCCTGCTTGGAGCGTAATAATTCCATAGGAATAAACTAATAGATTTTGAAAAGTTAAAATCAGGACCTGTATCGCCATGGCAAAAGGATCTTGTTTAAAGGCAAGGTCGTTTACAGGAACCCCATAGTTTCCAGAGTTAAAAAACATGGTACTATGCGAAAATGCCAGCTGCATTCCACGATGAAAACGAAAAATTTTACTGATCATTTTGGATACAAAATACAAAACTGCACTTAAAGCCAGAAAGAAAATAAGAACATCAGCAAACATATTCCAAGCTAAATCGGTTTCATAAAGTCTTGTAAAGATGAGACCTGGAATTAAATAATAAATGTTGATTTTAGCCAGCGTACTCAAATCAAACTGAAATTGTCGATGTAGAAAGGCTCCAACGCTTATTAAAATGAGAATAGGTAATAAAACATTTAAAAATATATTTAAAATTTCCATATATTTCTCCTTTCCTACAAAAAATAAAGAATAATCAGAATATAACACAATTATTGGATTTTGGATAAACGTTTTGATTGTACTCTATATACGGGAGGTTTTAACATGAAACTGCCGGAAAGTGTTTGTATTAATGAAGTCGTGTTAAGGGATGGACTGCAGCTGGAGAACCAAGTAGTCAGTGTAGAAAGTAAAAAGAAATTATTTGATCACTTGCGGGAGGCTAATGTGAAAAGCTTTGAGTTCGGCTCTTTTGTTCATCCTAAATTAGTTCCTCAAATGGCTAATAGCGGCGCGTTGTATACCGCGATTAGTGGTCAAAATAAACATATCGATTTAATCGGACTCGTACCCAATTTAAAAGGAACTGAAGCTGCCAATCGTGTGGGCGTAAAGAAAGTGAATTATGTTTTCTCAGCCAGTGATACTCATAATCAGCAAAATGTTCGTAAGCGAACGGAAGAATCGTTGGAGGAATTGAAATCACTTCAGCATTATTGTGAAAGGAATGATATGGACGTCGATGTAACATTAGCTACTTCCTTCGGTTGTCCTTTTGAAGGAGTTATACCAGCAGAGCGGATTGAATCTATCGTGGATGTTATATCTGAGTTAGATATAGCTAATATTACCTTAGCTGATACAACAGGGATGGCTAATCCAAAGCAAGTCTATGAATTACTGGCTCGTTTAGTAGATCATTATCCAAACCAAACGTTTAACTTGCATTTTCATAATACGCGAGGCATGGGTCTCTCCAATATAATGGCCGGCCTGCAGGCAGGTGTTCGAAGGTTCGACACAGCATTAGGTGGGTTAGGGGGCTGCCCATTTGCACCAGGAGCCACAGGTAATGTGTGCACCGAAGATGTGGTACACATGTTCCACGAGATGGGGATAGAGACGAATATCGACCTTGACCAATTGATCTTTGCTTCCGAGCTTTTAAGTGAAATCCTTAACCACGACACCCCAAGCTACATACGAAAAGCTGGCAAGTCGATTCGAAAATACCCTGTGCCCAATCAAATGTGATGGAGGTTATCATGATGAAACCCTATGAAACAATCAATGTGATAGAAGAACATAAGAGTGACAGTATCGTTGTAATTGAACTGAATCGTCCGGAAGCGATGAATTCCTTAAATACTAAGATGAGTGAAGAGCTGATTGACTGCTTAAGAACTTTAAAAAATAGAAATGATACTCGCGTTCTAATCTTGACGGGTTCGGGTGAAAAAAGTTTTTGTGCAGGAGCTGACTTAAAAGAACGTAAAGGAATGAGCAACCAACAGTGGAAGGAGCAGCATGATTGTTTTGAAGAGGCCTATGACCAATTAAGAAATTTTCCATTTCCGACCATAGCAATGGTAAATGGGTTTGCATTAGGCGGGGGAATGGAAATGGTACTGAGCTGCGATCTTCGCTATATTTCTGAAGATGCGAAAATGGGATTGCCGGAAGTGACTCTGGGGATCATTCCTGGAGTAGGAGGCACTCAGTTGCTTCCGAGAACGATTTCCGTAAACAAAGCTAAAGAATTTTTATTTAGAGGGAATCACATATCTTCTCAGCAGGCATTAGAGACAGGGATTGCCAATGATGTATTTAATAAAGAGGATTTATATGCCCACACCTTAGAAGTCGCTAAAGAAATTGCCCGTAATGCTCCATTATCTCTGAAAGCGCTTAAAAAGTCTGTTAACTTGGGGACAGAAACAGACTTAACAACGGCATTATCGATAGAACTTGATCAATATTATACTTGCGCAAATTCTAAAGACAGACAGGAAGGCATCAAAGCGTTTAACGAAAAACGCAACCCACTCTGGCAAGGAGAATAGTTTTTAAGATCAATCACTTTTTCAAGGAGGATGGTTATGGACTTAAGTAAGGAGATTGCCAACTACTGCGTCAACTTGAATTATGAAGATATTCCTGAAGAGGTTCGACAATATACAAAGCTTTGTATACTGGATTATTTTAGTTCAGCTATTGCAGGGTCCGATAAAGAACCCATTCGAATCATCAATGAAATGATGCAGGAAATGGGAGGAGAAAATCAATCTACACTTTTTACGGGTGGTCAATCCAGTGTAATAAATGCAGCACTAATAAATGGAGCTTCCAGTCATATCGTAGAATTGGATGATATTCATAAAGCTTCTATTATACATGCTGCTACCGTTGTTATACCAGCCGCTTTAGCCGTAAGTGAGTGGAGAGAAATGTCTGGGAAAGACCTCATTACTTCGGTCGTTATTGGATATGAAGTTTGCTATAGGATTGGGGAAGCGGTGTCTCCATCTCACTATTACTATTGGCATAACACGGCAACATGCGGAACATTTGGAGCTGCTATAGCGACTGCGAAACTCATCGGCTTAAATGAGAAGCAAATAGTGGCTGCTTTAGGGAATGCAGGAACCCAGGCTGCTGGCTTATGGGAATTTATTGAAGACGGAGCTATGACAAAACAACTGCACCCTGGTAAAGCTGCTATGAACGGAACGATGGCTTCTCTGCTTGCGCAAAAAGGTTTTACTGGCGCGCAAAAGATTCTTGAGGGAAATAGAGGGTTTTTTAAGTCAATGAGTACTGATCCTAAGGCACATAAAATAACCGAGAACCTGGGGGATGAATTCAAGATCTTGGAGAACTCATTCAAAGTTCATGCTTCCTGCCGCCATACCCATCATGCGATTGATATTCTTATGGAGATGGCTGATTCAAATCCTATCCCTATTGAAAAAATTGAAGCTGTGGATGTGCGTACGTATCAAACAGCTATTGATATTACAGATGATCCGTCCCCGGACACCATTTACGCATCTAAATTCAGCCTGCAGTACTGCACCGCTTTAGCTCTATCAAAAAAACAGGCCGGGATTCATGATTTTAATGAAACAAGTTTGTGGGATGAGGAAATACGTGAGCTTATGAAAACAGTGACGCTTCACTCTGATCCATTAATTACGGGTGAGTATCCAGAAAAATGGGGAGCTGAGGTAACAATCACCTTTACAGATGGGCGTTCTATTCAAAGCGGAACAGATTTTCCGAAGGGAGATCCTGAAAACCCGGTCTCCACCGAAGAATTAATTGAGAAGTTTCATTCTTTGTCTTATCAATTACCTTTAGAAACTAGAGAACATCTAACGGACAAAATTATGAATGTAGAACTAGAAGAGAATATAGCAGACGTGATGCAACTATTGAAGCAGCCCGTTTAAGAATATTTTAATGAGGGAGGAAGACTATTGGCTATTCACGTTCAACTGCCCATTGAGGAAAAGGAGCTCGCTTCATTAAAGGCTGGCGATCGAGTGTTATTATCCGGAGTTGTTTATACAGCTCGTGATGCAGCTCATAAACGAATGGTAGAAGAAGAAAAGAAGGGAATCCCATTACCAGTCGATTTGAACAATCAAGTCATTTATTATGTTGGCCCTACTCCTACAAAACCTGGAGAAGTGATCGGTTCAGCAGGACCTACAACAAGTGGTCGAATGGATGCCTTTACACCACTGTTACTGGAAAAAGGCTTAAAAGGAATGATTGGAAAAGGTTATCGCAGTGAAGAAGTTAAAGAATCAATAATAAAGAACAAAGCCATATACTTCGGAGCAGTTGGAGGGGCAGCTGCATTAATCGCACGTTCTATTAAATCCTCTGAGGTCATAGCGTATGAAGATTTAGGAACAGAAGCTATTCGAAAGCTGGAAATCGAGGAGTTTCCGGCAGTTGTAATTAATGATGGTTACGGGGGCGATTTATATGCTGATGGGGTGGCTCAATATAAGAAGGATTAATTCAAAAGCTTTCATCTCTGACACAGGGATGAAAAATACATTCAGAGAGGAAGTAAACTATGAGAGTCGGTATCATTGGGTTAGGAAACATGGGAGGGAGAATCGCTAAAAGGTTATTAACAGAAGGTTTTGAAGTGGGCTTATTTGATGTAAATGAAACAACTGTAAGACAACTCGTGGATATGGGGGGAAAGTCTTTTTCTACTCCCGGCGAATTAGCCGAAGAATTCCAATATATCATTACGATTCTCCCGAATGTTTCTATTGTTAAGGAAACCTTATTAGGTGAAAAAGGCTTACTTAATCGTCTAACGGAAAAAAGTCTTCTCATCGAAATGACTTCCTCTGAACCTTCTGTAACAAAAGAGTTGAATGATATAATGACAACTAATCACCTGAGAATGATAGATGCGCCGGTGAGTGGAGGGATTCAAAAAGCAGAAAACGGTTCTCTGGCGATTATGGTGGGTGGAAAGACACAAGACGTTCAGGAGGTCTATCCGTTATTACAAAGTATAGGAGAAAATATTACCCACGTAGGAGAAGTTGGCAGCGGCCATACGATGAAGGCATTAAATAATTTGATATCTGCAACTACACTTGCAGCAACAGGAGAAGCCATAGCCCTTGGGGTTAAATTAGGACTGGATCCTAACCGGATGTTGGATGTCGTTAATTCGAGCACCGGAAGAAGCTTTTCTAGTGAATACAAATTACCAAACCAAGTATTAACACGTGATTTTGAAGTAGGGTTCACTTTAGATTTGATGGTGAAAGATTTGAAGATTGCATTAGGTATGGCTGAGGAAGAGAAGGTACCGATGATGATCACGGGGGCCAGCTATCAGCTATGGAAACAAGCGTGGTCTAAAGGCAGAGGACCCAGGGACCATACTGAAATTATTCAGCATATAGAAGAAATGATAGACATTGAAATCAAAGGATAGTTTTAAGGAGATGAAAGCCTTGGCAGATTACAAAATAGAGAACTTTGACCGGACGACTCTACAATTTAAAGTGACGACCAAATTGCGGGAATTGATTTTAAAAGGTGAGTTTAAAATGGGGGAACGCCTTATGCAGGAAGAGTGGGCTGAAAAACTCGGGGTAAGCCGAATGCCCATTCGAGATGCATTAAGACAACTAGAACTGGAAGGTCTCGTAAGAATAGAACCGAGAAAAGGCGCCATTGTCACCCCTATTTCTGAAGAAGATATTAAGGAAATCTATCAACTCCGTGCACTTTTAGAAGGGGAAGCGATCGTTAAGTCCGTTCCTTATTTAGAACAGCATGACTTGGAAAAACTGGATTCCCTGTACAATCAAATGATTGAATTAAATGCGGATAGTAAAGACGTTAAAGAGTACTTAAGCCTGAATGCGGAGTTTCATAAAGTTTTACGAAGCGGCTGTCCCTGGAGGAGAACACAAGGTTTCATTGATACGTTATGGAAAGGAATACCTTCTTATACGCCGAGTGTACTGCCTAATCACCTGGAGGAAGCTCATAAGGAGCACCGTTTAATGGTCGAATATGCTATTGCGAGAGATGCGGACAAGCTTAAAGAAGTGACTGTAAATCATATCCTTAGAACCAGGGATGAATTGATTAAGATGGTTACGAGTAATGAGGAAGTAAATAACTAATCAGTTAGGAGAGGATGAGATGAAGAAGTTCGAGATAGCCGTCATACCTGGAGATGGGATTGGGAAAGAAGTAGTACCTGAAGCAATTCGTGTGTTAAATAAACTTAGTGAA
Source organism: Halobacillus sp. B23F22_1 (assembly GCF_043497005.1). Classification (NCBI taxonomy): domain Bacteria; kingdom Bacillati; phylum Bacillota; class Bacilli; order Caryophanales; family Bacillaceae; genus Halobacillus; species Halobacillus sp. B23F22_1. Next base: position 831,418 of record NZ_JBIEKE010000001.1, read on the forward strand.
ATCCATGGAGGTTTTAAGCTGTCCTACCAGGAGTTTCCTTGGGGATCAGACTATTACATGCAGCATGGAAGAATGATGCCGGAGGATGGGATGGCACAGCTTGAACAAAGTGATGTCATATTTTTAGGAGCAGTAGGAGATCCTTCTCTTGTACCAGATCATATCTCTTTAAATGGATTACTGCTGAAAATTCGCAGGGAATTCGAACAAGTCGTAAACATTAGACCAGCTAAACAATTGGAAGGGATAGCATCGCCGCTCTCTCATCCGAACGATTTTGATTTCATAGTTGTTAGAGAAAACAGCGAAGGAGAATACAGCAGTTCGGGTGGGAGAGTGCACTCAGGCGAGGATGAGGTAGTCGTACAAAATGCAGTCTTTACTAAAAAGGCTGTTTCGCGTGTGATGAATTATGCCTATCAGTTAGCTGAAACGAGAGACTCCAGGCTGACAAGTGCGACAAAATCAAATGGAATTGTCCATTCCATGCCATTTTGGGATGAGGTATTAAAAGAATTATCTAGTGATTATCCTGCAGTAAAAGTTGAAAATTTTCATATTGACGCACTTTCTGCCTTCATGGTTACGAAGCCGCATAGTTTTGACGTGATTGTAGCCAGTAACTTATTTGGAGACATATTAACAGATTTAGGATCGGCTATTATGGGAAGCATTGGGATTGCGCCTTCTGGTAATCTTAATCTCAACCAAAAGTATCCTTCTATGTTTGAACCCGTCCATGGATCTGCCCCGGATATAGTCGGACAAAATCTAGCAAACCCGATTGGTCAAATCTGGACGGCTAAGATGATGCTGGATCACCTTGGAGAAAGTGAAGCGGGAGCCGAACTTCTAAAAGCTATGGAGCATGTGTTGAAAGATGGAGTGAAAACCCCTGATATTGGCGGAACCAGTTCAACGGAAGAAGTGACGAATGCGATCATTGATCGATTTTCTACTGTTTTACAATAGGTATCTATGAGATTAATACATGAAATAGATGCAATTTTTGCTTTGTTCGTTCCTCAGATCTCCCTTTATAATTAAAAGTACAAATATATTTTTTTGAATTTTTAAAAATATAAAAGCTAGGAGAGTGCTAAAATGGAAAAATTACAAGAACAGGGGTTTCAGTCGCTGTCTGAAAATGAAAGAGAGGCACTCAGGCAAGATGTCCGAGAGTTATGCAGTAAGTTTCCAAATACATACTGGCAGAAGTTAGATAAGGAGCGGCAGTATCCCTATGAATTTGTAGAAGAATTAACGAAATCCGGCTATCTATCCATCCTGATTCCAAAAGAATACGGTGGGAAAGGATATGGGATGACAGAAGCCACCATCGTACTTGAAGAAATTAACCGATCTGGAGGCCATGCTGCCGGCTGTCATGCGCAAATGTATACGATGGGAGCATTACTGAAGCATGGAAGTGAAGAACAGAAAAGAACTTATTTACCTGGCATTGCGGATGGTTCGATTAAATTTCAGGCTTTTTCAGTAACAGAAGCTAACGCTGGATCCAACACGACAGCTATTGAGACGTTTGCTGAGAAAACATCAGATGGATATGTGATCAATGGACACAAAAACTGGACGAGCAGGGTATTACAATCTGATCTTGTCATGCTGCTGGCTCGAACGAAAGAAGTTAACCCCGATAAACGTACCGAAGGACTGAGCCTGTTTTTAATTGATCTCCGGGAAATTAGAGAGAATCAGCCTGAATCCTTTGTTGTGGAACCGGTCCGAACCATGTTTAATTATGCAACAAATAAAGTATGGTATAACGATATGAAAGTACCTCTCAACAGCTTAATTGGTGAAGAAGGTAAAGGGTTCCGCTACGTTTTGGATGGAATGAATGCAGAAAGAATCCTCCTATCTGCTGAAGCTATTGGGGACGGCTATTTCTTTATTGACAGAGCCACTGATTATGCTAAAAAACGGAAAGTGTTTGAAAAACAAATTGGAGAAAACCAAGGCATCCAATTTCCATTGTCACGCGCTTATATGGCTGTTAAAGCGGCTGATACCGTGAGATATGAAGCTGCAAGAAAGTTTGATAATAACGAGAAATGCGGAGAGCAAGCGAACATGGCAAAGTTCTTATCAAGTGAAGCCAGCTGGCAGGCTGCAAATACTTGCCTCGATACACATGGCGGCAACGGCTTCGTCGATGAATATGATGTCGAACGGAAATTTAGAGAAACAAGAATGTATCAAGTAGCTCCTGTCAGCAACAACATGATTATGGCTTACATTGGCCAGCATGTGTTAGGGCTTCCAAGATCTTATTGAACGCTTTACTTCCTAATGAAAGGTGAAATCGAAAGTGAAATTCTTGAATGACTGAGCGGCATTTGAGATATAATCTTTCTTTTTATGAATAAGGTAGATTGTTCTTTCTAAATCAAATGACGGAATCGAAGAAACGTGGATGTTCTGAAGGTTCCTTACAGTTGATTCAGGCACAAAGGCAATTCCCATGTTGGCAGAAACTAACCCAATCACACTATTAATTTCCAATCCTTCATAAATCACATTGGGATAGATGTCATATTGAAATAAGTTAGAATCAATCACATTCCGTAACTCCGTATTTTTATTGTAATGGATGAAAGATTCCTCCATGATTTCTTCAAGAGGAACAGCTTCCATTTCAGCGAAACGATGGCTCTTCGATGTAATCAATATAATTTTTTCTTTGAAGATAGGATAATACATTAAATCGGCTAAAGGTTTATAATGAGTAGCAAATCCTAAATCTATTTCATCGGTAAGTAAGTTTTTTATAATAAGTTCTGCATTGTCTTCGTGCAGGGAGAGTGTATGATTCGTATTAGTTTTCTGAAAAGCATTTAATAAGGAAGGGATGTAATTCAAGCCAAGACTATGAACATAAGATATAGTCACATTCCTGTTCGTGGCGTTCGTAAGGTTGAGGAGTTGTTCTTTTGAAACTTCTACCTTATTAACGATTTCCTTCGCATCCTTAAGAAAAGCTTTTCCTTGATTGTTCAAAAATATTTGTCGGTTTTTTCGATCAAATAAAGACACTCCCAGTTCTTTTTCTAATGATGTAATGGATCGGCTCAAGGCAGACTGCGATAGTGCCAGCGTTTCAGAAGCTTTCGTCATATGTTCTTGTTCGGCTGTAACGATGAAATAATATAATTGGGAAATATCCATAGGGAAGCTCCTTTATTTTGTTATAAAGTGAAGGAAAATAATAAGTAGAAGGAGGTCTCTGACTCCTATGTTTAACCGCCGTTCCTACCTTTTCGTACCTGCATCCAGTGGGAAAATGGTTGAAAAAGCTATACGATCTGAAGCAGATAGTATAATTATAGACTTAGAGGATACCGTGGCACTTACCGAGAAAAAGAGAGCGAGAGAAGTTATCAAAAGCTCTGTTGATAATTTAGAGTACAATAAACAAATTTTCATCCGAATTAATAGCCTGAATACCTCTTTCTGGGAAGAGGATGTGGCCTGCGCTATTCGGATAAAAGCAGATGGGATTATGCTCCCTAAAGCAGAGTGCGCGCAGGACATCGAAAGATTATGTGAAAAAATACAGCAAGGAATTGAAAGCGATACCAATTCTGGAGTTAGAATCATACCTTTAATCGAAACGGCCAAAGGGATTCAGCAGGCTTATGAAATTGCCAGTGCAAGTAAATACATTGACCGATTGGCTTTTGGATCTATCGACTATTCTTTGGATATTGACTGCCAACTATCACCGGAAGGTCTGGAATTATTATTCGCCCGCTCTCAGATCGTTAATGCGTCAAGAGCTGCCGGGATACACTCTCCCATTGATGCCGTATATCCTGACCTGAGTAATAACGATGGTTTAATAAAAGAAGCATCATTTGCACGGCAGCTGGGTTTTAAAGGGAAATTGATTATCCATCCAAAACAAATCGAGAGCGTTCATAAATTATTTTCTCCCTCTGAAGCAGAAATGAATTATTGCCAGGAGGTTGTAGACAAATTTGAAGAAGCGGAAAAACAAGGTATAGCATCTATAAGATATAAAAATAAGCTGATCGATTACCCCGTGTATTTAAAAGCCAAGCAAGTGCTGGATAAACTAGGATAATATAAAAAGAATAAAAGAAAAACAGTTTTTTGTCTATGTGACTAGCAACCGTTTATTTAAGCTAAGTTGAATCCCTTAAAAATGGTGTTCAATATTTATTTTCATTTCTTGTGTATCCAGTATCCGAGGTTGAAGAGCCCTAACCTATTGAAAGAAGGTGGAAGAAGTGAAAACCATCCCCTATGAAAAAATTGTTGAGGAAGTATCCGGGATGTGTCAGGAAGCGAATTATGATTTAGGAGAAGATGTGGTTAATGCTTTTAAGACTGCGGTAAAAGAAGAAGAATCTGAAACAGGCAAGGATGTATTAAATCAGTTAATTACGAACGCTAATATAGCGACTAGTGAACGTGTTCCCATGTGCCAGGATACAGGTGTATCAGTTTTCTTTGTCGAGCTAGGGCAGGATTGTCACATCACGGGCGGGAATTTAAATGATGCTATTAATGAAGGTGTGATGAAAGGCTACGAGGAAGGCTATCTCCGTCACTCCATTGTAGATCACCCGATTACTAGAAATAAAAGTTCAGAATACAATTCTCCTTCAGTCATTCATATAGATGTGGTACCGGGAGATACGTTATCCATTCATATGACAGCAAAAGGAGGCGGGGCTGAAAACATGAGCACCTTAAAGATGCTGAAACCTTCAGACGGCTTGAAGGGTGTCAAAGAATATATTATTGACACGGTTAAGGTAGCCGGCCCCAATGCTTGTCCCCCTTTAGTAGTAGGAATTGGTATTGGCGGCAATTTTGAAAAATGTGCACTATTAGCAAAGAAATCTTTGTTCCGCCCCGTAGGAGAAAGAAGTGATCGCGAAGATATTGCGCAGCTGGAAGAAGAATTGATGGAGGAAATCAATCGTTTAGGGATAGGCCCTCAAGGGTTAGGAGGAAGTACGACTGCACTAGACGTAAAAATTGAAATCGCTCCTTGTCATATAGCAGCCTTACCAGTAGCTGTAAACTTGAATTGTCATGCCAGCCGCCACAAAAAAGCAGTTATCTAGATATTAATTATATAGGAGGACTTACATGTTACCGTTAGAAGGGATTACTGTAGTATCGTTAGAGCAGGCAGTAGCGGCCCCATTCGCAACCAGGCAATTAGCCGATTTAGGGGCACGTGTCATTAAAGTCGAGAGGGACGAAGGCGACTTTGCCAGAGGATACGATCAGACGGTTAAAGGAATGTCGAGCCACTTTGTGTGGTTAAATCGTTCGAAGGAATCTATTACATTAAATTTAAAATCAGATAATGGAAAAGAAGCTTTAGATAAAATTTTATCGCAAGCCGATGTGTTTCTCCACAACTTAGCACCCGGTGCCGTCGATCGACTCGGTTTTGCAGCTGAAGATTTAAGAGAGAGATACCCGCAGCTCATTATATGTGGAATATCCGGTTACGGCACAAATGGATCTTACACCCAAAAGAAGGCGTATGACCTGCTGATTCAGTGCGAAGCAGGGCTCGTTTCTATCACAGGGACTGAAGAAGAACCTTCGAAGAGTGGAATTTCTGTAGCTGACATTGCTGCAGGGATGTATGCTTATACCGGAGTGTTGACAGCGATTATTGCAAGATATAAAACGAACCAAGGTACCGTTATGGAAGTTTCCATGTTGGAAGCATTATGCGAATGGATGGGGTACCCTATGTATTTCTCGGAATACGGGGGACGAGATCCGAAAAGAACAGGAGCAAGGCATGCAGCCATATATCCATATGGCCCCTTCCAAGCAAAAGATAAAAAGATGGTCTTTCTTGCTATACAAAATGAAAGAGAATGGAAACAATTCACCGAAAAAATTTTGGGACAGCCCCATTTAGCAGAAGACGGACGGTTTAATAACAATTCCAAGCGAGTTGAAAATAGTGAAGAATTAAAGGAAATCATTGAAAAAGCACTTGATAAACTAAATTCAGAGCAAGTGATCGATATTTTAGAAGAAGCCAAAATTGCTAACGCCCACTTGAATACGGTTAAAGATGTCATCAATCACCCTCAGTTAAAGGACAGAAACCGTTGGGGAGAAGTAGATTCTCCTGTTGGGAAATTAAAAGCACTAATTCCGCCAGTCACCTTTGAGGATTTTGATACAGTAATGAATCCTATTCCTGAAATTGGGGAGCACACTGAAGAGATTTTGAAGGAATTCAAAGTTGAAAATAAACAGTGGACCACGTGATATTGAGAGTGTTCCTTAAAGGAAAGAATCTTACGCACATCGATATTTTATTGGTGTGCGATTTTTTTGTCCGGTATAAGCATCTGTGCCCGGCTGGGGGGACGTTTTATACTCAGCGTATATGTAATATAAATAGGCACACGCTGATTACAGCATGTGCCACCTTCTTAATTTCCTTCAATTGTTACATTTTCCTTATCCGTATCAGGATCATCTAATCTAAAACCAATAAACGAATCATCCACTCGTGTTACTAAACTCCCGCTTCCTGTTTTAATCCCCGAGAAAGTTGTATCGAAAATCTTCTCGTTAAAGCTGGTTGTATTAATAGAAAGTTCTTGGTTTTTCTCTTCCCATGTATATGGATGAGGTACAAAGTTTTGCGGATGGTTTAACCCTAAATCGTTATTTTCTATAAAATTTCCATACTGGTTAAGTTTCTCAACGTAACTTTCTTTACGCTCTGTAAAAATTTTTTGATCTTCCATGCTCAATAGAATGGTATCAAGATCATAATATAAGAACTCAATATAATCACTAAAACTTATGGAATCAGAATTATTCACTAATTTAGAAGTTGCATTAGGTACGATAAGCTCCATCTTTTCAGTAGTTTGGCCTAAATCATCTATCTTTATATCAAGAGAATATTTACTTGGAGATGGATCAGTTCGCTCGCCTTCAATGCCGTAGTAGATATTTTCCTTCATCGGTTTTTGGTCATTATAATAGGGTTCTGTGATTTCTTCGTGTTCTCTATCAAAGTAATCCTCAAGAAAAATATGAAACCCCTCTTGCGATTCATTAAACGATTCTATATCAAAAAGTTTTCTATCTTTAATCTCTTTTTCGTAATCGTCATATAGATTATTCACTGTTTTACGTGCGAATTTGATGAGTTCCTCATCAGACATATCTAAAATATCTTCTAGTACTACTCCGCTTGTTCCTATATCACCATTATCTAAGGGATAAATGGTTAATTGACTGTTATTAAAAACATAAATGTTATTAATCTTTGAATCCCGAACAGGATTTTCATCTGTTTCAATCCAAACAGGGTATTTTCCAAGTCCCTCACTTAAAGGCATAAAATCTTCGGCTGTATGGTTTCGTGGATTATCGTAATTTGCTTCCTCCCCGCTTGATTGTTCAGCCTTTCCTTTATCTCCACAAGCTGCTAATACGAATACCATAATAATTGCCGCCAACATGACGAACCACTTTTTCTTTAAAACCATCTCTCCATCTCCCTGTTTATTATTGTAATTTCAGGAAAATCATACCAATGATAGTATAGTTAATTATGCTTAATTTTTCAATGTTTACAGAAGCGTATAATTAATAAGTCTTATGGTTTGTTTAGGTTAGACTGAGTCAATAGTTATATAAATGTAGTAGTAACAGGGGTTTTTCAGGGTAATTAAATCTTCCTTAAAAGTTGAAAAAATGTGAACAAAAACCCCCGTTTAAACAGGAGTAGAGCGCTTTTTTTTTCAATATAAACATCCGTAGAGTTTGATAAAATAGTTGAAAAGACCACATGAATAAGGAGTTTTAGTTTGAAAAGGAAAATTTTCATTACAGTCATCATTGTTTTTATCGTCGTTGTTTTTTCATTCAATGTACTGAAAGCTAAGAATACAGAAGATGTAACCGTAGAAGTTATTTATGGAGAAGAGGAAGAAGTGAAAGAAACCTTATCCATCCCTGGAGTTCTGGAGTTAAAAAACGAAGAGAAAATTTATTCAGAAACAGAAAAAGGCACGGTGAAAGAGGTATTTGTAAAAGCAGGGGAGAAAGTGAAGCAAGGTGATCCGGTCTTAGAGTATGAGGATCAGAACCTTTCTAAGGAAAGACGACAGCATAATTTATCGCTTCAATCAGTAGAATTATCCCTTGAATCCCTTTATAAACAAAAGCATTCGTTACAAGACCAAATCCATAAAGCGAAAGAAGATAAGGAAGTAGTAACTCAGCTGACCACTGAATTGGATCAGGTTGAATTTGAATTACATAATGCTCAAATTGAAAAAGATAAAATCATGCTGGAATTAGAGACCCTCAATACAAAGGAAGAAGAGTTAGAAGTAACCAGTCCAATAGATGGGACGGTACTTACTGTTAATTTAAAAGGCAGCCAGGATATGAATGAACCGATGGTAACGATTGCGAACCTCAGTCAATATTCCGCAAGTGGTGTTGTGGGGGAGGATGAAACGGTACATATTAAAGAAAATGATGAAGCTGTGATACAGGCGGACGTGATAGATGATAAAAAGTGGGCCGGGGAGGTTAAAAGCATAGGCTACACGCCGGTGAATAGTGATGCAGTAGAAGTACAAGACGATCGTGCTTCTAAGCAGTATGCCGTCGATATTGAATTTACGGAAGATGAGCAGGAACAGTATGAACAACTTAAGCCGGGGTTTAAGCTGCTCATAGATATCATTTTAGAAAAAAGAAGAGGACTGACGATCCCGCGTGAAAGTGTCGTTTGTGAAGGGCAGAGTCATACCGTTTTTGTTGTAGAAGATGGGAAAGCTGTTTCGAAAGAGGTCGAGTATGGGGTGCGGCTGGGAGAGAAAGTAGAAGTAATTTCAGGATTAACGGGAGAGGATGCCGTTGTGAGAAACCCGGAGCATGTTAAAGAAGGAATGGAAGTGGAAGTTAGCAATGATTGAATTATCTGATGTAGACAAGTCAATCCACTCAGCCGGCCAATATCATAACATCTTAAGTGACGTTAATTTAAGAATCGAAAGAGGGGATTTTATTTCGATCATCGGCCCTTCCGGTTCAGGAAAGTCTACGTTAATGAATATTTTAGGGTGTTTAGACCGTCCCTCCTCCGGCACTTATAAAATGGATGGTAAAGATGTTACTCAACTAACCGATACGGAGCTCTCTAAGGAACGCAATGAAAATATAGGTTTTGTTTTTCAAAGCTTTCACTTATTGAATAACATTTCGGCTAGTGAAAATGTTCAGCTTCCTTTAGTTTATGCAGGGGTTCCCCGCAAAGAGAGAAAAGCGAGAGCAAGAGAGGCGCTCGTGAAGGTGGGGCTTGAGGAGCGTTTAACTTATTTACCGAACCAGCTATCAGGCGGGCAGAAGCAGCGAGTGGCAATTGCCCGTGCTCTTGTTCATCATCCGAAAATAATTTTTGCCGATGAGCCTACAGGTTCGCTGGACAGTCAGTCGAGTGCGTTGGTTATGGATACGTTTAAACTGTTAAACAATGAAGGAATCACGATTGTGATCATTACTCATGACCCTGAGATTGCGGGTCATTCAACGAAAGTAATGTCTGTCAAGGACGGGATGCTGGCATGAGTTTTATTAATCGAAATGTAAAGGAAGGACTTCTTTGGGTATTCTAGAAAATATTAAAATTGCGTTTACGTCTTTACTCGTCAATCGGATGCGATCTTTACTGACTACGATAGGGATTATCATAGGTATTGCCGCTGTTATCCTCATCGTATCCATCGGGCGTGGAGGAGAGCAGTTGCTGAAAGAGCAGATGGCCGGGGATGAAGAAACGATTGAGCTTTACTATCAACCTACCGATGAAGAGCTCCAGAACAATCCGAATGTATTAGACGAACCAAAATTCATGGAGCAGGATATACGTGAACTCTCTACTATTTCAGGTGTGGAAGAAGTACTGGCAACAAGCAAAGCCTCCAGTACATTAACTTACCATTCGAAGACGGCAGAAGCGGCCATTGTAGGGGTGGAAAAGAAAGATATCACCGAAACCGTGGCGGGCAGTCATTTTACAAGCTTTGATTTTGAAAAGTCACGCAAAGTAGGGGTGATTGATGCGGGCTTAAGCCGTGAATTATTTTCCAGCCATGAAGAAGCAGTCGATCAAACGATATGGGTGGCTGATCAGCCTATTAAAATCATAGGCGTTTCGACTTCGGAAGAGGGGTTGTTTTCCGGGGGCGGGGCGCAAATCTCTCTACCTAAAGATACATACAAATCTATTATGGGCAGCTCCAATTATAGTGAAGTGAAATTAAAAGTCAGTGATATTAATCGAGTAGAAGACATAGGAAATGAAGCGGTCACTTTATTAAATGAAAGGCATGCCGCAGAGGATGCCTTCCAAGTTCTTAATATGGAAGAGATTTCACAAGGCATCAGTCGGATCGCTATGATCATGACTTATATTATAGGCGCCATTGCCAGCATCTCTCTTTTTGTAGGAGGGATCGGGGTGATGAATATGATGCTCGTTTCTGTCTCCGAAAGAACGAATGAAATTGGAATTCGCCGGGCGCTTGGAGCGACGAGAAAGCAGATTCTCTTCCAATTTTTAATAGAGTCACTCATATTGTCTTTAGTTGGAGGACTTATAGGCATCGGCATCGGATATATGACGACCATTCTCGCTTCCTCTTTAATTGGCTGGGATGCTTATTTTTCCTGGGAGATCATATTCATCGGCCTCTCCTTCTCCACAGTCGTAGGCATAATATTTGGCATACTGCCGGCTCGCAAAGCTTCTAAATTAGAACCAGTGGAAGCCCTTCGTTTTGGATAGTTTAGTAAGATACGCAATTCCCATTTAACTGGTTGAATTGTAAAATAAAGGTGTAAGGAAATAAATGAAGAAAGGAGGATGTGAATGATGGATTCTTTACTTATGAAACTTGTAGCTACCTTCGGAATGACGACGGCAACAGCTGGAAAAATCAGTGCTTTGATTATTGCAGCTTATAATGCTGGAACATTGACATTACGAGGAGCAGCCGTACTTATTGCAGGCACAGGCGTTGTAGGGATTGGAGTTGCTCTAGTTGCTCTTATTTCTTACCCATTCTTAGTTAAAAAGATTAAAGCTGGAAAAGCAGCTGTAACTGCCTGGTAGCTTAGCAGAATAGGATAAGGTCAGTAGTTGTCTAACTGCGGCCTTATCCTATTATTTTAAAATCATATACATATAAAAAAGCTGGTGGATAACATGTTAAAAATACTATTACTAGAATGTAAAGGGATCTATCGAGAGTATAAATCTTCGTTCACGATCACTTTTAATAAAGTACTGCTTTTTCTTCTCGCATTTATGTTTTTTTCCTTACTATTTTATATTGTGAACAGGATGCAAGTGAATGAATTTATTTATCTCAATGCCGGGCTTTCCCTCTCCATTATGTTAGGGATCAGTTTAAATAAAGATATTTATCTCGACTATCTTCAAACGGACAAAAGCAGGCTGGTGAATATCTTTCCTATTCATAAAACAGGGTTTCTGCTTTTAAAAGGGATTAAGTATGAACTTGTGACGTTAGTTGAGGTTTTTATTATTTTTGCCACACTCTTAGGAGCCATGGCTGTAGCCGGAACAAATGTCGCGACGCTTGCTCTTTATCTTTGCTGCTACTGTCTATTGTATTTGCTAGCTAGAAACGTCGCTTTAATATTCAGCCACAACATCATTACTAATTTTATACTGTTTCCTTTATTCTCTCTTCTCCTTAAGTCTTTACTTCTTACTTTAGTGCTGATTATTGCAGGCAATATTACACGGTGGTTTGACAGTTTATACAATCAGGGAGAAACCCCTTTGGATTTAATCAGTAAATATTCCTTTGCCGTGGAGGATTATGTCAGCTTGATCGAATATAATTTTGCTCAAACGCTCATTCTTTATGCTTTACCGCTTATGATACTTTCATATGTTTTAAAAGTTCTTACGTACAGTTACAACGATAAGAAAAACATTTTAAATCCAATGAACAGAATGGGCGCTTTTCTCAAAAAAACGTTCTCGTTTAAGAGAATATTGTGGAGAAAAGAATATCTTCTGCTTCATGAAAAGGGTGTTAGTTCTAAAATCGCAGAAAGGTGCATTTCTTATTTCATTGCCTTTGCAATCATACTTATTCTAAAGGCACTCGGTTATATAACGCTTATCGCAAGCCCTACCCTTATCTTAATTATTACTTTTACTGAAGTAATGAATCTTATGAGCACTTATACAAAAACGGCTCTTGGTCATGAGAGACAATACGTCATTTACTACATATTATCAGGATATCAAATATCGGATTTACTGCTTTCTAAGTCCAAATTAATTTCCCGAATTCTCATCGGCGTTGTCTTGTATGTCTATCTATTACTATCTGTCATTTTTAATAGTAATTTACAAGAAACATTAATGTTACTGCCGATCGTCATGACGTTTATCGTCCTTTACTCGGTCGTAGCCAACTATACAAATACGTATAAGACTTCATATTCCAATCAGTTTATGATTCCGCATAAGCTCGCAGCGACCAAAACGATTCTATTTACGGCAGTGATTGCTTATTTCAACATTTCAGTAATCACAATACTCTCTTTACTCAATGTAAATGTTTATCTGTTTTCTGCACTGTTGATTTCAGCTATTCATTTAGTGTTGTACGCCATTATGGTCAAACGAGTGAAATCTACACGAAAGGAATTTTATGGTGAATATAGTGATGCAATCGGTTAAGAAAATAGATAATGTGCTTATCTTCAGTTATGTCATTGCCCTCATGATTTATGTGATTTCCTATATCGCCGGATATTCCATGGACATTCCATATGAGGAAGCGGATATATCGTTCAACATATGGGATATCTTCGTTAACAACACCATTATAAGCTTGATTTTCTTTGCAGGGATTCTATCATTTGGATTCGTTAACATAGGAATCGCAGGAATCAATGGATTCAGCATTGGCTCTCTTATGAGCTATTCATCAGAAAACCTGGCCCTTGGAGAAATTTTGTGGAACATTATCCCGCACGGCGTCTTTGAAATTCCTTCGTTACTTATTAGTACATCTGTAGGCTTTTTACCCATTCTTTTACTAATAAAAAAAGCGCACAGTAAAAAGAAAATCAACTATAGGTTTTACTTGAAATATATCGGCCTGGCCTTTGTTCTGGTGCTTTTGTTAAATATTGCTGCGGCGGTAGTGGAAATTACGATTACAATGAAGTAAGGAGTTGAGGAAGGGTATGGATCGAAGTATTTTTAGAAACAATTATCTTATTTTAGCGATATTGATGGCGTCTGTTATGTTTTACGCTTATTTCTACAGTCAGTCAGTTACGGAATTTACCGTTATCATTGACAGTATGAAACAAGGAGCAGGGAGTATGATGACAGGGACGGAAGAGAATACCATTGATTCTTTTTTAGACATAATGACGAGCATGTATTTTCAAGTTCCGCTCCAATTCGTTAACACACTGCTTATTATCTATATCTTAAGTATCTTTATTTTAATCTTTAATAAAACCGAGAATAAAGTGAGAAAAATCTCGCAGGAAAGAAACAGCTTTAAGGATATCGTCACATGTTTTTATAAAAGTATTTACGTCGTGGCAGCCAACTTCATTGTATTAGGACTTTTTATGATGATGACGAACGTCTCATTAAAAACGATGGAAGGCGTCACTCCGGGATTATACTGGTTATTAATCGGTGTCCTGCAGGCGTATGTATTCGGTAAAGAATTTTATAAAAGAAACACGTTTACGTATTCTCCGGTCGTCGTGCTTTCGATTTATCTTACGCTCGGATTTACCGTTCAAATGTTTCTGAACTTTTAAGGGAGGTGCGGGGATTGAAGAAGACTTTACAGTTAGAAGGTATTCATAAAAAGTACGAAGAAAACCATATATTAAAAGGGTTATCGTTGAATGTAGAAAAAAGTGAAATCGCCTTTTTAGTTGGTCCAAACGGTGCCGGTAAAACAACATTAGTCAAAACCATCTTAGGCTTAATGAGTCCGGATGAGGGAGAAATCGTATTTAACAAAGAGCAGCTGACGATCCCTTTCCCTAAAAAAGTAAAGGCAGAGCTAGGCTATATTCCAGATGAACCGATTTTCATAGAATATCTTACGGGAATGGAGAACTTGAAGTATTACAGCCACATTTATAAGAAAAAAATGAAAGAAAAAGAATTACTGGATCTCTTGGAAAACTATGAACTAAAAGACGCTTCCAACCAGCTGGTTAAGTTATATTCCCGGGGAATGCGCCAAAAGCTGAGCCTGTGCTTTATGGATATTGTAAACCCAGAATTAATCGTCATGGATGAACCTACCATAGGATTGGATCTCTTAAGTATTAACTTTCTAAAGAAACGACTGCTGAAGTTTAAAGAAGATAACAAGTCGTTGTTAATCACTACCCATGATATGTCCTTTTGTCAGGATATTGCCGATACCATCTATATATTAAATGACGGCAAAGCAACACGTCTAAGCGAAGATTTTAAAGAAACGGATAAAGGAATATTTGAAGATCAAATTCTTCAAAATTTAAATTAAGGAGAATCGATATGGAGCCTGCTAGTTTATTTATTATTGCCTGCATTGTATTAGTTTTCCTCGTGGTAGGGTTTTTGAATGTATTATTCTTCTTTGGATATAAAAAGAGTGAGATTAGTAAAGGTAAACTTGTGACTTTTTGGGTGGTGACGTCTTCGGCTGGGTTTGTAATAGGTTCGATACTAATTTTTACGATTTAACTAAGGTTAGAGGAGCGGCTTCTTGGGTAGCTTTACGGTGACGCTTCGCCAACATACTGCGGCTCGCGCTGTTCCGGCAGGAGTCGGCACTTTCTCCGTTCCTTTAACCAGAATGGAATCTTGAAACTTTCGTAATGTGAAGGCCCTTTTGCAAAAGCTGTTTCACAGCTTGAGTAAATGATTTTGCCAGTCATCTATTTCGAAAAAGGGTTTGAGGAAACGGTGAGACGCCTGCGGGAAATGGAGTCGTTTCATCAAACCCTTTACACTATCTAAATCAAGGAATTTTACGATCTTTTTCTCAACAGCCTGGGCAGCTTATTAGATAAGCTGCTTTTTATTATGGAGATTTCACGGGAAAATTGTGAAAAAATAATTATATTTTCCGGGACTTTTCGCTGAATTTTTCTGAAAATTTATCAATACAAAGCAGGCCTTTTTCCTGCTAAGATAATAGTAATCACAGCAAAAAGGGGGAAATACATGAACCTTTCGCAAAAAGAAAAAAATATTATAAGGATGATTGCCCAGGAAAAACCTAATAAGGAAATCGCTTTTGAATTGATGTATTCGACCCGCACTATCGACTATCACATAAGCAAAATGATTAGACGTTTTGATGTGCAGACACGTGTAGGGATCGTGGCACGAGCTTATGATCTCAAGCTTTTAGTGCCGGGGGAATTATGGCAGAATAAAGACCAAAGTCCATCCAATTCTACTCTTAAAGAAAGCAGCTAGGGGTATCTTCTAAGTTCATTATAATAGTAAAATTATCTAATTTTGGTCCAATTCACCCATTTTAAATGTTATTATAATAGAGGATGGAAAAATATCCTTCTTTTATAACTAAATTCGACTAGATATTTAAAGTGGGGTGCGGAGTAGGACATGGGGATTGGATTACTTTTAAAAAGCAGAAGAAGACAATTAAAGTTAACTCAACAAGAGTTAAGTGAAGGAATTTGTTCCATTACTTACATAAGTAAGATTGAGAATAACCTTATTACACCACATGAAGGTATATTAGATCATTTACTCGCACGCCTTAACTTAGACCCTGAGGACTTAGAAGTTTTTGATAAAACGAAAATGCTGGATAACATACGAAACGTATTTGAATTGCTGGAGGACACTAAGACTTACGCGCAGGGAAGAGATTTAATCCCACAAATCCTGGAAGGCTACGATCAGAGTAACCATCCACTTATCAAAGCTGGGTGCGGCATTGTACTAGCGTATTTCAACACGAAAGACAAAAAGTATGATGAGGTGCCTGATTATTTGGAGTTGACAGATGAGCATTTTAAGCTTCTGCCGGATGATTTTCAATTTAAATACCTTAAAGTGAAAGGGCTTTATTATCATCGAATAGGAGCCTTGAAGGATTCATTGAACGTTTATCTGGATGCGGAAAAACATATGAAACTATTGAAAAAAGTCGATGTTGAGTTACTGTACCAACTAGGTCTTTTAAATTCAAAGCTTAATCACTTTGCTGAATCTAACAACTATTTAATGGAAGCATTACGATATTATAATGCCCCCTTAAACTTAAGACGAATTATAGAATGTAATATGATTACGGGCATCAATTACAGTAAGCAGGGAAAATTTAACGACTCTAAAGAAATTTTTCTTAACTTAATTCATAACAACGGGGAAAGTATTAATGAGGCCTATTTGAGCCGTATTTATCATAACTTAGGCATCGCGTTTTTGTACCTGGGAGAGATGGATCAGGCCGTGGAATACTTTGATGCATCCTCGGAATTGAAGGAAGAGGATGAAGAAACCATTACTACGTTATATTTCTTAGCTCATATTTATAAGGGCAAGGGCAATCATCAAAAGATGATGGACTACCTGGATAAAGGGCTGGAATTAAGCCAGAACGACCTGGTCATGTACTACAAATTTAAAATATCAAAGTTGTATGCGTTAGGAAATGAGAAAGAATTAATCAATTTATTAGAAGGGACGGCCCTTCGATACTTTGAACTTCATCATCCAGTTGTTTATCAAGAATGTCTGTTACTTTTAGCAGACTTATATAAGAACATTAATCAATACAAGAAATGCTCGTATTACTTAGAGAAGTATATTAATTTAAATCCAAATCGAAATAGAGAGGAATTGTTATTATGAAAAGAAAAATCATTGCTGCTTCACTATGTCTGGCTTGTGTACTCCCAATAAACGGCGCGTTAGCTGCTCAGGTTGATGGAAGTGTGAATGTTTCTAAAGATTATTCTCATATCCTGCCAACTCCGACGCCTAATGGTCCAATTATTGTTGTACCTGATAATGATCAATATCCAGATTCGTAAAAATTTCAACCACTCTTAGGTATACAAGGGATAGTCATGGAGAAAGGCAGCGATTTTGCTGCCTTTTTTGCTGTGGAGAGCAGCAGGAAAAAGTTCTACATAAAATTATTTGCCTCTGGAAACTTTTTAGTTTCTCAATCGTATCACTAATAAAGGGTTGAAAAGTTGTAGTTGATCCAAAAGGAGGTATCGACTTGAAAAGTTCCGTCGTTCTATTTATTGTCTTAGTGTTGATGCACACGATGACGCTTGTACATATTACGATTTTTAACGGGGAATGGGGAGGAATTGTCCTCATGTTATCGAACCTTTTGTTTCTTATAGCTGTGTTTTATTTCGGCACGGAATATCGTGCGCGTAAAAGAGTGAAAGGATAGAGAAGTGAGCCGGGCTTACTATGCTAATTAAAGCTGGAAATTTTGAAAAAGTGAAAAGGTCACAATTATGGTAGAGAGCGTACCTGCAGACATTAACGTTATAATTTTGAACCCGTGCTCTTTATTTTTCTGTTCTGAAGGTTTTCCAAGCTCGTGGGTTACGGCGCTCCATAAGACGATTGATACGATAGCTGTGATTAAGAGAAACATGTTACCAACTCCTGTATTAAAAGGTTATTTCTTGAACTTAGTGTATTACAGCAGTGAAAAGGAGAGGGGATGTCATTGGAGAAAAAACATCTAGATAAATGGAAAGAAACGAGAAAACAGGGAAAGAGAAAATTTATTATAGTTAATGGAATCGTTAAGTGGGGATTGGTGACAGGAGTTTTATTTTTTGCCTTTCAACAGCTCGTCCTTAATGGTCTAACCCCATCTATGTTACTGGATACACGAGTTGTCCCTGAATTCGCAGTAACACTTGGTATTTTTATGCTGGGAGGCATTTTATTTGGGAGTCTGTTGTGGAGCCTTAAGGAAAGGCGATAGAAAAAATGTTTGAAACGCTGCAACGTCTTATAGTTAACCATTAGCTTACGCAGCTTCTTCCCTTGTATACATAACCATCAACTGGCAATTATTCTCCTCATAAATGCATGATTTGTGAGCACCTTAAGAAGGAATCTTTGTTAAGGAGTGCTCACTATGTTTTCACATATTAAAGAATTACAATATAACGCCAAGCCCTCTCAGCCAGACCCCGTTTATGCTAAAAAACTACAAGAAATCTTAGGCGGCCAGTTTGGAGAAATCTCTGTAATGATGCAGTATTTATTTCAGGGTTGGAATTGCAGGGGGAACAGCAAATATCGAGATATGCTTTTAGATATCGGAACGGAAGAAATCGCGCATGTTGAAATGCTTGCCACAATGATTGCACAGCTATTGGAAGGAGCGCCTGCTCATGATCAGGATCAGGCGGCACAGGATCCAGTAGTCGAAGCGGTGCTTGGCGGAATGAACCCGCAGCATGCGATCGTTAATGGATTAGGCGCACAGCCGAATGACAGCTCGGGGTATCCGTGGAATGCACGTTACACGATCGGCAGCGGCAACTTGCTGGCAGACTTTCGAGCCAATTTAAATGCAGAGTCTCAAGGGCGTCTTCAAGCCGTACGTCTCTATGAGATGACGACGGATCCTGGGGTGAGGGATATGCTTTCATTCTTAATCGCCCGCGATAAGATGCACCAAAATCAGTGGATGGCAGCGATAGAAGAGCTTGAACAAATGGAAGGTGCTGTTGTACCTAGTACGTTCAGTTCCGATCACGAAAAACAGGATGTCGCTTATTCATTTATGAATTTCTCTGAAGGTGAAGAAAGCAGTGAAGGACGATGGGCTCACGGCAGTTCTCTTGATGGTAAAGGAACATTTAATTATGTGCAGTCTCCTGATGCTAAAGGGCAAAAGCCTGTATTAAATCCGGCTCCAGCATTCATTCATGGGACTCTTCCATCTCCAGATCCTTTAAATCACTTACAGCAATAACTAAGTGGCAGGGAGCTTTTAAAGTTCCCTGCTTTTATGATGTATAGAAAGGAACTATTGATTTTGTTGAAAAAGGGAATTTTTTACGTTTTTATAGTCATAGCAGTAACAATGATGGCCACTTCACCATCTCCATCAGCTTATGACAAATGGGTAGAGAATACATACAGCATTGCGTGTGACGCAAAAGGGAATTGTTTGAAAGAGGATCGTCCCTTGTGGTTTCGTTCTTCTCATTATAGAAATACGGGATTGTTTGCTTCCTATGAACAAACCTTTGAAGATGCTGAAGGAGAAGAAATCACGATCCGTACGTTTGGCGTGCTCGGGCAGTTTTTTGAAATGGAGAACGGCCGGCTATGGGATATGCTAAATTAGATAAATGGCTCGAGATCGTTAACATGCGGTGGAGGGGGAAGCTAGCGTACCTAGTTTTGCTCCCCCACGGCTTTTCGTATTTCTTTTTTCCTCAAGGCTTCTTACTCCTTTCTTATGATCCTTACCAGTGAAACATCCTTATGTAATTATCTATTCCCATAATTATAGAATGCTTCAGTGTGAGTTCTCCTCTTTGACATTCCCCGCAAAACTCGTTATCCTAATTGAAGTAATTCCTACTATTTTGATAAGGAAAAGGGTGTTTATATAAATGGCTACTACAAAAGTTCAACCTATAGATGAAGTAAAAGACCCCGTCAAGCGAGAAGATGCTGATTTAAATCGTCCGCAGATGCCGCTCATTGCCGGCGGTCTGATCGTTGGTGCTATTTTAATGGTATTTCTTATGGTGACCCAAAATGTTGTGCAGGCGCTGCTGCTCGTCATTGGTCTATTGCTTGGCTACACGTTATTTCATGCCCGTTTTGGCTTTACGTCTGCCTTCCGCCGCATGATGTCGGTCGGTAATGGACAGGCCTTACGTTCGCACATGCTCATGCTGGCTGTGGCAGTTACATTGTTTGCGCCCATTCTGGCATTTGGCTATACCTTCTTCGGAGGGGAAGTGGCCGGTTATGTTTCTCCGGTAGGCATCAGCCTGCTTGTCGGTGCGTTTATGTTCGGCGTCGGCATGCAGCTTGGCGGCGGGTGTGCATCTGGTACGCTTTATGCCGTTGGAGGCGGACGCTCGGTTATGCTTGTGACATTGCTGTTCTTTATTATCGGCTCAACGATTGGTGCTGCACACCTGCCGTTCTGGACCGAAGATCTTCCAGCGTTTGAACCTGTATCGCTGGCTACATCCACAGGTCTTGGCTACGGCGGCGCGTGGCTGCTGTCGATTGCTTTATTTGGTATCATTGCATGGATTACCTTAGTGGTAGAAAAGAAGAAAAAAGCACCGAAGATGGCGCCTGTGCCGTCTACAAGCGGCTGGAAGCGAATTCTGCGTGGTTCCTGGCCGTTGTTCACAGCGGCGATCGTACTTGCCGTGCTTAATGCGTTAACGTTAATGACACGCGGAGCTCCGTGGGGCATTACGTCCGCTTTTGCCCTCTGGGGGTCAAAAGTCGCCCAGTTCTTTGGAATGGATGTCGCGAGCTGGGGCTACTGGCAGGGTGAGAACGCAGCGGTATTGCAATCCTCCATTTTTGCCGATTCTACGACAGTATTGAATTTGGGCGTTATTTTAGGAGCATTCCTGGCTTCTGCAGCAGGCGGTCTCTTTAAATTTTCCAAGCTCAATGTGAAAAATGTAATGGCTTCTGTCATCGGAGGCTTGCTGATGGGTTATGGCGCGCGTCTGGCGTTCGGCTGTAACATCGGCGCTTACTTTGGAGGTATTGCCTCATTCAGTCTTCACGGCTACCTTTGGGGGATTCTCGCGTTAGGCGGAACTTTCTTAGCGCTTTATCTCAGACCTTTGTTTGGGTTATCTGTTCCGAAATCAAAAGATTCCTTTTGTTAACTTCAATCGTCATGTGACTCGTTCACATGACGATTTTTATTTTGAAAAAATGATGTTGAATCCTCTGAAGGGCAGGAGTATATTTAGACAATAGAATGAAGTTCAGTCAAAGGATGGTTGAAGCATGCGATATGTTCATAAGCCGGAGCCGCCTCAAATATTAATCCTTGTATTCACTGTGTCAATTTTGATCGGAAGTATTTTATTGGCTGTACCGATCGCAACACACGGATCGATTCATTACACCGATGCCTTGTTTACGGCCACCTCAGCGATGACCGTTACAGGACTTGCCGTCGTTGATACAGGAGAGGCTTTTACCTTATTCGGTCAAGTCGTCATTTTAGCTTTAATTCAGCTCGGCGGGCTTGGCATTATGACGTTCGCGATATTAATTTACATGGCGTTAGGAAAGAAAATCGGCATAAGGCAGCGCTTATTAATGAAGCAGGCGTTAAATCAATCTGCAATTGGCGGAGTGGTCGCCTTAGCGAAAAAGCTGCTATTCTTCTCTTTGTCTGTTGAGGTGGTGGCGATTATCATCCTCTCGGTGCGTTGGGTGCCGGAGCTTGGATGGAGCAGCGGGTTGTATGCAAGTGTGTTTCACGCAATCTCCGCTTTTAACAATGCAGGCTTTTCCATCTGGTCGGATAGTTTATCAGGCTACGTCTTTGATCCCGTCATCAACATTGTCATCTCGTTGCTTTTTATTATCGGCGGGATCGGCTTCACGGTCGTCTTTGATTTGTGGCAGAAAAAAGAGTTCAGACATCTGTCGCTGCACACAAAAGTGATGCTGTTTGGCACTTTACTGATCAACGTGTTCAGTATGCTGGTCATTTTTGTCCTGGAGTATAACAACCCCGACACGTTAGGGTTTATGAGTTCAAGTCAGAAGCTGGCGGCTGCTTACTTCCAGGCCGTTACGCCGCGGACAGCAGGGTTTAATACGATAGATACGGCGTCGATGGAGGAGGCTTCTCTTTTCTATACCATCACGTTGATGTTTATCGGCGGAGGAAGTGCTTCTACGGCGGGAGGCATTAAATTAACGACAGCGCTTGCGATTCTGCTTTCCACGGTTGCTGTGTTTAAAAGTAAAGAAAATATCGTGCTGTTTCAAAGGAATTTACGCCCATACACGATTATGCGCGCGTTAGCTTTAACTGTGGTCAGCATGGCAGTCGTCGTTGTTACAGTTTTTATCCTGGAAATAACGGAGAACGTCTCGTTTTTAACGATCCTGTTTGAATGTGTATCTGCATTTGGCACAGTCGGTTTGTCAATGGGTTTAACAACGGAGTTAACCATTGTAGGAAAATCTGTATTAATTTTGACGATGCTCATCGGCAAGCTCGGACCGTTAACTTTTGCCTTTGCGTTCGCCAGTCACACCCCTGATCTTGTGAAGTATCCAAAGGAAGATGTAATGACTGGGTAATTTTTCATAAAACTTATTGACCTCGCCATGCGGCGGGGTCTTTTTTATAGCAATCTAGTATTTGCGAACCGCACCGTTTGACTTATTTCGACATTTTATGGCAAAATACTTAAATTTTTCTAGCATTTGTTTGTTATAATAAACAAGATTTCAAGATTTTACATGATTATTAGGAAGACAGGAGGGGATCGATTGATTTAACTTCTTCATGCTGTGCTGTTGGTTCTACTGTTTTTGGAAGGATAAATCAAGACGATACTATCGATAGAGGATGAACAGATTATTTTAAAAATGAATGGTAAGTGGAAGTTGTCGATCGCAGTTGTATTATTAGTTTTAGCTGTTTTTGCATTGGATGTGGAGAATAAAGTCGTTCACGCAGAAACTACGAAAATATTTATTGATCCCGGTCACGGCGGCTCAGATCCAGGAGCAACAGGGAATGGACTTCAGGAAAAAAATGTGACGCTCGATCTTGCTTTAAAGACGAAGGATATCTTAGACCACGAATACGAGGGACATGAGGTTCAGCTCTCCCGTACCGGGGATCAGAAACTGTCTCTTGATGAGCGTACAAACAAGGCCAATAGCTGGGGGGCCGATTACTTAGTTTCTATTCATGTGAATGCCGGCGGTGGATCGGGATTTGAATCTTATACATATAATGGAAGTTATGGTGGGAAAGCAGAAACGAATCGTCTGCGCGGGATCGTCCATGATGAGATTGTGAACCAGACAGGTTTTCGAGATCGAGGCAAGAAAGAAGCTAATTTTCACATGGTAAGGCAGTCAGCTATGCCTGCTGTACTTACCGAGAATGGTTTTATCGACAATGCCGCGGATGCGAATGCATTAAAATCAGAAACGTATAAAACGAATATTGCGAAAGGCCATGCGTTAGGCATTGCTGAAGCGTTAAACCTGACGCGCCGTTCCCAGGCTTATGTAGAAATTGTAACGGACTCGCTGTGGACGTATAATTCTCCGGACTGGGACGATCGTAGAGAGATCGTAAGCAGGGGAGAAGTTTTCACTGTTACGCGTGATAAATTCACAGTGGGCGGAGGAGAAATGTACCGTCTTAAGAGCGGGGCTTACATTTCAGCGAATTCGAATTATGTGAGGTATTTTAGAAAATAGTTTCATAGAGCAGGTGAATAACCCATCCTGATTCGTTAAACGAGCGAAAGGGTTGGGTTATTTTTCTATTCTTGTTGGTTTGAGAGGAGCAAAATACTTGCAAATTCGACACCGATTGATATAGTAATTATTGTGTAAACCTCCTCCTTGTAAAGGAGAACAAAAAGGAGAATAGGCGAATGCCAACATTTATTGCGAACGATTATTTAGTAAAAGATGGAAAAGTCGTCTCCCCTGGTCATGAAATTGAAATTACAGAGGAACAGGCGGCAAAGTTAGAGGACAAAGTGAAAGCCGCACCCGCTGCTACACCCACTACAAAAAAATAAAAGAGGGAAAACTTCCCTCTAATTAATACACAATGGAAACAAGGAGTCTCATCTCCCTGTTTCCATTTTTTTCGAACGAAACGATCCCGTTTGTTATGCGATACCAAGGAAGCAAATTTATATTTTTCGACAGCCATTTCCGACAATAAATTCCCTGTTGCCCGGAGTATAATATTTCCAAACTACTAAGGGAATTAATGGAGGAAAGAGAATGAAGCTGAAAAATATCGCGTTGGTATTGGGGATTTTGGTAGTAAGTTTGAGCTTTATGGCCAAGCCGGCAGAAGCTGCCCAGAACGAAGCTATTATTATTAACAAAAGTAGTAACCAGCTGGCATTTTATGAAAAAGGTAAACTTCAGAAAGTGTTTCCTGTAGCAACGGGGAAAACGAAAGGTTTAACGCCGGAAGGGAAATTTACACTTGTTAATAAGGTTAAGAACAGGCCCTGGTATAAAGGAAATATTCCAGGCGGGGACCCGCGGAATCCTCTAGGTGCAAGATGGCTCGGGCTAAAAGTTCCGGGTGACTGGGGACATACCTCAGGAAACGTTTATGGCGTGCATGGAACCAATAATTCGTCCTCGATTGGAACTTACGCGTCAAACGGTTGTATTCGAATGCATAATAAAGATGTCATTTGGTTGTATGACCGGGCAGATCATAATATTCCGGTCTATATTACAAGCACATCTACATCATTTACTGCATTAGCCGATAAATATGGAGTGGGCAAAGCCAAAAAAGTAGTCGCAGGATATGAAGCCTTTAACGAAACCTTAAGGTATGGCAGTAAAGGGGAGTCAGTCAAAATTCTGCAGAGAAAACTGAGCATTACAGCAGATGGATCTTTTGGACCGCAGACTTTAAAGGCGGTTAAGAAGTTCCAAAAGTCAAAAGGATTAGTGGCGGATGGTATTGTTGGGCCTAATACGAGGAAAGCATTATTTAGTAAATAAACAAATCTATACCCCGAATGAAAGACATACTAAAAAAGTCTTTATTCGGGGGTTCTTATGTGTAAGAATTTGACTATCCTAACATATTTTCTCGAATTTTTAGTGAAGGACTTGGGGGTTTTTTATGCTGAAAGAGGCAACTTTACAAGAAGCAGAAGAGGTGGCGCACATGGCTGTACAACTTTGGCCAGGGCACTCATTAGAGCAATTTACTGAAGAAATGTCGCAGCTGATTGTACAGCCTGATGCAAGGATCTTCTTAGCTTATCATGCTGGCCAAACTATCGGGTTTGCCCAGTGCCAACTGAGATATGATTATGTTGAAGGCACACGTTCAAGTCCGGTGGGCTATTTAGAAGGACTTTATGTAAAAAAGGACTTTCGTCATCAAGGGGTAGCTGTACAACTAGTGAAAGCATGTGAGCAGTGGGCAAAGAGAAAAGGGTGCCAAGAATTTGCTAGTGATTGTGAATTAGAAAATGAGGGAAGCTTAGCCATGCATCTTAGACTGGGATTTAATGAGGTGAATCGTATTATTTGTTTTAAAAAAGATATATAACGGTGAACAATCCACCAACCGTGAGCAGAAAACCATAGGGCAGGAGGGACAGTCATTCGTAGTAACCTTCAAAGATAATTTTTTACAGAAAGTCAGCTTTTTTCCTCAAGTTCATCTATTTCTCTATCAATCAGGCATACTGAGATTTGAAATGCTTCTATCCGCCTGTTAGCTAAGGTGATTTGGGATTTATAGTTAGTGGGATTTACTTTCGCTTCAAGCGTTTTTACTGATTCTTTAAGTTTATTTACAGTTGAGTCAATTTGACGCCTGGCTTCAACTAATTCAGATCTTTTAAAACAAACCATTTACACTCACTCCTATTGTATATCTTTTAAAAATAGAAAAACCAGCCGCGCTTTATGCTCAGCTGGTTCTTTATGATTAGCAGTAATTATATATTGATTTAAGGTACAGATTGTGTTAAATTAAATCAGTGACTCTTTTTTAATATATGTATGCATATTATCTCCTATATTAATTATAATACATTATTTTTCAAGAGTCAATCCCTCAATCTGTATTTAAAAGGAGTGGTTTTTCTGAACCATGATATTCGGAAAGAGCAAGCGTATTTGGAAATGGTTATGGAAACCATCACGAAGCAAATAAACGAGGTTGAAGAAGACGCAGCCAAGCGTAAAGAAGAAGTGATTCATATCCGTAAGCACTTCTGGGATGATCTTAAAATTAATATGGATACATTTGACGATTACCTGGAGACGATTATCGGAATGCGACAGCAGGCGCAGGATTTGTCTGTAAGTCAAAGTACACATAGATTTGCTTATAACAGACTGGAGAGACTTAAACGAATAGAGAAAACCCCTTATTTCGGCAGAATTGATTTTGCTGAAGATGGCACCGGGGTCACCGAACAGATTTATATTGGCGTTTCGACGGTTACGGATGAAGAAAAAGAGACGATTCTTATTTACGATTGGCGGGCTCCAATTTCAAGTATTTATTATGATTATCCTCCCGGCCCGGCCGCATACTCTATTCCTGATGGAGTCATTACGGGGGAGCTTGAAAAGAAGTGGCAGTATAACATTCATAATGGTGTGGTTGAATCCATGTTCGACACGAGTATTACGATCGGGGATGAGATTCTTCAAGGAGTGCTCGGCAAAGGGTCGAATAAGCATATGCAGAGTATCGTAGCCACGATTCAGAGGGAACAAAATAAAATCATTCGCAACGTCGGTGGTAAATTGCTGCTTGTACAGGGTGCTGCGGGGAGCGGCAAGACATCGGCGGCTCTCCAGCGAATTGCTTATTTTCTCTATAAATACCGGGAAAATTTGAAGGCGGATCAAATCATTTTATTTTCTCCTAATACGATGTTCAGCAACTATGTCTCTCATGTATTACCTGAGCTTGGAGAAGAGAATATGCAGCAGGAAACCTTTCAGGATTATTTGGAATACCGGCTGAGTCAATCGTTTACTGTTGAGGATCCTTATGATCAATTGGAGTATCTGCTGGAAGCTAAAGATGACCCCCACTATAAAACAAGAAAAGACAGCATTCAATTTAAGGCTTCATCCAGCTTTTTTGAAGGAATCAATAAGTACCGGGAATCCTTAGAGGTTTCGGGAATGGTGTTTAAAGGGCTCAAATTTCGCGGGCAGACGATCGTTTCCTCAAAACAAATCTCAGGCATGTTTTATAGTAAAGATACCTCTCTGCGCTTTCATAATCGTATTGATAAGTTGAAAGAGTGGATTTTAAGAAAAATTGATCAAGCGGAAAAGCTGGAAATGAAAAAGGCCTGGGTACAGGAAGAAATCGAACTGCTCAGCAAAGAAGAGCTGCAAAAGGTTTACAATCAATTAGATACATTCAATGAGGATACGTTTGATTTTTACAAAAAAGAGAATAAGCTGCTGACCCGGGCAATCGTGCGCAGGAAGCTGAAGCCCTTGCGTAAAAAAGTAGAAGCTCTTGAATTTATTCATATAAAAAAATTATACAGGCAGATCTTTGAAGGATCGATGAGTCAAAAGCTTTGGGAAGATGAAGACCTTCCGCCAGAGTGGGAAGAAATTTGCATGATGACGAGAGAAATGCTGGACGACGGCAAGCTTCATCACGAGGATGCGACGCCATACTTGCTGTTGAAAGAACTGATTCAAGGCTTTCAGTCCAATACTTCTATTAAATATGTACTTGTCGATGAAGCCCAGGATTATTCTGTTTTTCAGTTTGAGTTTATTAAGAGGTTATTTCCAAGGGCCCGGATGACGGTGCTCGGCGACTTTAACCAGGCCATATTTGCTCACAGCAATCATTTTGCTGACTTTCATTCGCTGACCAGCCTTTATGGACCTGATGAAACGGAACGTATCACGTTAGATCGCAGTTATCGATCGACCCGGCAGATTATTGAGTTTACCCGTGAACTTGTGCCAGAAGGTGAACAAATTAAAGCTTTTGACCGGGAAGGGGAGAAGCCGGCGCTAACCGTTCTCGCGGCCCATGATGAATTGCGTGAAGCCATAACAGCTAAAGTAGAAGACTTACAGAACCGTGGATCTCAAACCATCGC
The DNA here is from genome assembly GCF_043497005.1 of Halobacillus sp. B23F22_1. Classification (NCBI taxonomy): domain Bacteria; kingdom Bacillati; phylum Bacillota; class Bacilli; order Caryophanales; family Bacillaceae; genus Halobacillus; species Halobacillus sp. B23F22_1. The sequence goes on from NZ_JBIEKE010000001.1 coordinate 859,387, forward strand.
CATCATATGTAAATCAGCAGCCGAAAGTTCCGCTGCCTATCAATCTCTTCGTGCGATAAAAAACATTAAACTCGTTAAAAAGAACACAGGCGAGTATGAACAAGGTGTAATTGTGATTCCGGCATACCTGGCAAAAGGTGTCGAATTTGATGCGGTTATTATTTACAACGCCTCAAATCAAACATATGGGGAAGAAAGTCTGCGCCGATTGTTTTATACAGCATGTACGCGAGCGATGCATGAGCTGCACATTTACAGCGTAGGGCAGCCCAACCCATTTTTAGAAAATGTTCCATCAGCAAAATTGCAGACCTCGCAGGATTAATTTAGATGCAGCATCAGCCTGTCGTGCCAAGCACACAGTGAAGTAGAATCTGAAATCTAAGTCTTCCGAACCAGTAGCTTATCCGTACGAAGGGTAAGCTTCTTTTTTTGTGTATATTGGAATGCACTCAGTACTTTGAACTGATTCATTTGTGAACAGATAATCGAGATAGGGATGTAAGTATAGAACTGGTGCAAAAAAACGAGTGTTCGAAAGTCCATTAGTGTAGTCAAAATACGCAGACTCCTGTGGGAACAGCACGAGCCGAAGATCCCGCAGGAAAGTGCACTTTACTTTCTGAGGAAGCTGAGGCCGTGCCCACGGAAAGCGGAGTATTTTGACGGAGCGATGGTGTGCTACCTTTTAAAAAATTTAAAGAAAGTCATCTTAAACAAACGATGTAACCTGCCATTAAGCTTTAGGCTCACCTTTTAAAACCATTCGAATGATTTTCACGCCCCGTTCCATCTCCTCCAGCGACGCGCTCGTATACGAAAGCCTTGCATATTGATTATCGTAAGAACTATAAATGAAACCCGGATTAATAAGGACCCCTTTATGAACGAGAGAAGAAAATAGCCTGCGCACATTTACATCTTCAGAAAACCGTACCCATATAAACATGCCGCCTTTTGGAATTTCCCAGGAAGCAAAATCGCCAATATTTTTCTCCAAAAGATGGACCAATGCATCTCTCCTGCAGCGAAGCTCAGCCCGCAGCGCTTCCAAATGCTGTTCATACTTTCCTGTTTCAAGAAAATCGTACATAGCGAGCTGCGGAAGGGAGCTTGTACCATAGTCAAGCTGCATTCTTAAGTCGCTTAACTTTTCTATAACATCTACAGGTCCTGCAATCCAGCCGATTCTTAGACTGGGAGCCATCGTTTTTGAAAAGCTCCCAATTAACAAGGTATGTCCGCTCTTATCTAAGGAAGCAATCGGAGGCTCGGGCGGCTCGTCCAACCAAAGATCACGGAAGATATCATCTTCTATAATGGGCAGTGTGTAGTCGTTTGACAGCTTTACTAATTCCTGGCGGCTGGTAAGACCCATCGTTTGAGTCGTTGGATTATGAAACGTCGGGTTCGTAAACAAAATAGATGAATGCGTACGTCGATATAAATCCTCACGTAAAGTCTGGGTGTTAAGCGTCTGTCCCTTGAATGGAATACTTTTTAATCTCATCCCGGATGTTTTAAAGACATGTAAGGAATGGATATAGGAGATGGAGGGAGCGTATACAGTTGAACCCTGCTGCATCAAGCCGAGGGTAATTAATTGTAAAGCTTGAAGCGCGCCGGAAACTGGCAGGATTGTATTTGGCGTCGAAGGTATACCTCTCTTTTGTAAATACGCTGACACAGCCTCCCGGTAACAGTCGTCGCCTGTTCCATTGTTATATCCGTAATGTTCATAATTGTCTCCCAGCGTGCGAAGCGATTCTTTAAATGATGCCTTTGGAAATAACGAATGGTGAAGTTCGCCTTTTCCTAATTGGATGAGGGAATCGTCGAGCTCCCACTTGTTTATTTTTCTAACGGTCTGGTGATTCGTGGGATGGACGCTGTACTTAGAAAAGTCGTTCCAGTTTATCAAGCTGTTCGCTAAGCCGGACGAAAAGCGGTTCGAAATATAGGTGCCGCTGCCTGCTTTGGATTCTATGAGGCCTTTTTCCTTTAGTACATCAAAAGCATGAATGACTGTACTTCGATTGACACCAAACTGGGATGCCAAGGACCTTTGAGCAGGAAGTTTCCGCCCGACGGACCATTCACCACTTTCTATTTTTTCTTCAATCCATTTGACAATGTCTCTGTAAGAATGAATGGATGTCTTCTCTGTTTTTTTATCCTTCATTTGGTTCATCCTTTTGTCGCAAATTGGTTGGGATCTCTTTCAAGAGAATGGTTGATTCCAATAGTATCTAAATACTATACCATATGAATGGAAACGACCCAATTTGTAGGTTTACAAAAGGAGGATGCCTATATGACTATAAAAGTTTTGTTCGCCTATGCCATCGCAGTTGGTTTGTGGGCTTCAGCATTTCCTGCCATTAAAGTCGGTCTGGAATCGTTTGAACCGCTTCATTTATCGATGCTTCGGCTGCTCATTGGAGCCATAGGACTTTTGGTTTTCGCCATAGCTATAAAAATGAAACTGCCGGAAGCAAGAGACCTTCCAGTCATTCTGCTGCTCGGGTTTCTCGGGTTTTCGGTTTACCATACCTTCCTCAGCATAGGAGAAGAGACGATAGACGCCGGAGTGGCAAGTCTTATTGTTTCGACCACACCTCTTTTTTCTGCGGTACTTGCCAGAGTGTTATTAAAAGAAACCTTTGGTAAATTCGGCTGGATCGGTTCCATTGTGGCCTTTTTGGGGATGGTGCTTGTAACGTTCGGTTCAACAGGAGAATTTAATTTTGAATGGGGGATCCTAGCCATACTGGTGGCTGCGATAGGAGAGAGTTTTTACTTTGTATTGCAGTCCCGTTATTTAGAAAAATACGGCTTCCTGCCATTTACGACATATACCATTTTAGCAGGGACTTTATTTATGCTGTTTTTCACCCCCGGCATTACTGAAGCGATTCAGCAGGCTTCTGCGGAAGGTCTCATTACCGTCCTTTACCTCGGGCTTCTGCCTACGATTATCCCTTATTTCGCGATTGCTTATGCGACCTTAAAGCAAGGGGCTTCTGAAGCGACAAGCTGCTTTTACCTTACGCCTGCAGCTGCCATCGGTATTTCGTGGGTTTGGTTAGGTGAAGTCCCGGCGTTCCTTTCTATCGTTGGTGGGGTTGTTGTGTTAATGGGGGTTTCCCTCTCCACCTTATATACAATGAAAGAAAAAGAAGTGGAAAAAAGAATGGCTTATACGAAGCCGGTAAATGATTTGAGGGGTTCATAGGAAGCCTAATATAATCTAAAAAAAAGGGAAGAAGTAAAAAGCAGCGTTAGAACGCCTTTTACTACTTCCCTGGTTTATACACTCGTACGTTTATAAGGCTTTTAGAATCTCGTTTCTCGCCCGTTTTCTATGGGACTGCATAGAAGCCTGAGCAGCCTCTCCATCCTGTGCCCTCATACAGGCTACAATTGCCCGGTGCTCGATGATTGATTGAAACGGTAAGGGGCGCTTTTTTACTGTAATGAGACGTGCTCGATACAATAAATCGGCATGGACGTCGATAACGTTTAACAGTCTTTTATTTTCAGCATAGCCGATAATTTTGAAGTGAAATAGATTATCAAGTCTTGCCCATTCTGCCAGGTTCTCTTCGTTAATCGCTTGTTCCTGCTGCTCAATCAGCGTTTCTAATTCAGACAGCTGTTCTTGCTGAATGGTGGTCGTTGACAGCTTGGCTGCTAAACCTTCGAGCATTTCGACAACTTCATAGATTTCACGCAAATCCTTCGCTTCAATCGGTTCGATTTCAAATCCTTTTCTCGGTATAAGTTTGACGACCCCTTCTGTCTGCAGACGAATTAATGCTTCTCTGACGGGGGTGCGGCTCATGCCAAGGACCTCTGCAATTTCTCTCTCCAGGATGGTCTTTCCAGGAAGTAATTTCAGGTTTCTAATGGCTAACCGAAGGATTTGATATGCCCGCTGAGGAAGTTTTCTTTCGGTTACATTTATTATAATAGGTTCTAAATCTTGTTTTACTTTTTCGATGTTAATGGATGATTCTGTATTCTTTGTGTGTTGATCTTTCATAGGTCACCACTTCACTTTTGTCTTTGTCTTCATTATAACAAGAAAAAAATAAAAAGAGGCAGACTGTTGAAAAAGCCTGGATGGATGTACTTGTATCTTATGGTTCCTACATTAGTCTGGAGAAAAGGAACAGGAAAAAGCGCCGCTTTCCGCGGGGCAGGCGGAAAGTCTCCTCGATCTACGATCTCCGGGGCCTTTCCTGTCTGCTCGTCCCGCAGGAGTCGTCACTTTTTCCGTTCCTTTTAATCTTAAGAGACGCTCGGAATCGTGGGAGCACGGAACCTTGGGGGAAAGAATGTCTCAAACACCACTACATCTAATTATTGAAAAAGGGTTTTAGAAAACGGCGAGACTCCTAAGGGAGAGACGAATAAGGTGTGACCCCGAAAGGCTGATAAGCCTGAGGAGGCACACCGTTCGCCCTTGGAAAAGAGAGTCGTTTCCTAAAACCCTTTCCTCTTGATTATGCAAGGAATGTTTACACTTTCGAGTTAAGAGAGAAAACGCTGCTTTCTCAACAAGCTGAGAGGGGAGCCCTCTTTTTATTTTAAACTGTATCAGATACCCTGATGTTTTTTGAAATGCAGGATATAATGGAATTCGTTACTTCCTTTGTCGAACTGCGGCCTCCGATATCAGCTGTTATAATGCCGCTTCTTGTTGTTTCTCTAATAGCTTCATTGATTAACTGAGCTTCTTCAGGCATTCCTAAATGTTCCAGCATTAATGCTGCACTTCCGATTGTTCCGATAGGGTTTGCGATGCCCTGCCCGGCGATATCAGGGGCAGAACCGTGCACGGATTCAAACATACTAGGGAATCGGCCATCAAGGTGTAAGTTTGCGCTTGGGGCGATTCCGAGACTTCCAGCCAGAGCGCTTCCCAGGTCAGATAAGATATCCGCGTGTAAGTTTGAAGCCACGACGACTTCTAATTCTTCCGGGTGCAGCACAAATCGTGCCGCCATCGCATCTACCAGCCATTTATCTGTTTCTACTTCAGGGTATTCTTTACTTACTCTTTCAAACACTTCATCCCATAAGACCATGCCGTACTGCTGTGCATTGCTTTTCGTTACACTCGTTACTTTTTTCCGTTTCCTTTTAAGTGCTAGATTAAAAGCGTGGCGAATTACTCTTTCGCATCCTTCTTCTGTGAAAACGGATGATTGCACAGCCACCTCTTTGCCGCGTCCTCTCCCGTTGAAATTACGACCGCCGATACCGGAATATTCACCTTCCGTATTTTCCCTGACTAATACCCAGTTTAATTCTTCTTTATTAGGATGGTTCAGTTTTCCTTCTACACCTGGGAGAAATTCAACAGGACGAATGTTAGCCCACTGGTCAAGCCCCTGACAAATAGCGAGACGCAGCCCCCAGAGACTAATGTGATCCGGGACAGTCGGGAAACCGACAGCCCCAAAGTAGATCGCATCGTGATTCTTAATTCTATCTAATCCATCTTCATCCATCATTTTTCCAGTTTCAAGGTAGTATTCACAGCCCCATGGGAAGTAATCGCTTTCAAAAGTGAACTTATTGGTAACTTCAGATAGATGATCGATGACTCGCAGTCCCTCATTTATAACTTCTTCCCCAATTCCATCACCCGGGATGACGGCTAATTTAAAATGCTTTTTACTTTCCATTCGTAATTCCTCCTATAAATTATATTTGGTTCATTATTCTAAATATTAAATAATGTATACGTAATTGTCAAATGAATTCGTTAAAACAGGATATTATTAATTATTCAGATAATTTATTGACTTTAATGTATACATAAAGTATTATGAAAGCGTTCACAAAAAAGAAGAAGGGAAGGGATAAACGAATGTACATTCATTCCGTATGGGATCAAATGTGGCGTTGGGATCGGAAGCTGAGGAAAGATATAGGAAAAGCAGCATCTTTTTTGTTCTTTAGTGTTTCAGCAAATGCGGCTGTAAAGAAAGAAGAAGACACCCCGACAAAAGAAACGGAAGATCCATCTCCGCAGCCGGGAAATTTTTCTTTTGCCCAAAGAACAGGATTGGTTGTCGGACCTTTACTGTATTTGTTGATTACACTGCTCCTTCAACCTGAGGGGATGAGCAGAGAAGCTGTACAAATGCTTGGGCTTATTGGTTGGATAGCCACCTGGTGGGTTACTGAAGCTGTACCTATTCCAATTACATCTTTGCTTCCGCTCTTATTATTTCCAATAACCGGGGTTATGGAGACAGGGGACGTTTCCTCATCCTATGGAGATCCTCTCATCTTTCTATTTGCCGGAAGCTTTATGATCGCTTTAACAATGGAAAAATGGAATCTCCATAAACGAATGGCCTTAGCAATCATAGCTTTTATAGGAAGCAGTCCTACGATGCTCATTCTAGGTTTTATGGTGGCAACTGGATTTCTATCAATGTGGATTTCAAATACAGCGAGTACAATGATGATGGTTCCAATAAGCTTAGCGGTGACTAAACACGTAGCCGATTCATTAGAGAAGAGCGGAGAGGTTGATACATCGCCCGGAAACTTTCCATTTGGCACAGCCATTATGCTTGGCACAGCTTATGCGGCGACGATTGGGGGATTTGGTACGTTAATTGGCGCACCGGCCAACACCATTTTAGCTGCCACGGTAAATAATTTGTACGGCATTGATATTTCCTTTGCCCGGTGGATGCTGTTTGGCGTTCCAATGGTCATGCTGCTTATTCCGATTGTCTGGCTTTACTTAGTGAAGATCGCTTATCCTATGAATGTTAAACATATCCCCGGCGGTCGGACAATAGTGAAAAAAGAGCTGAAAAACCTCGGAAGAATGAACTATGAAGAAAAAGTAGTGTTAGCTGTATTCTCGATGACAGCCTTAGCCTGGATGACTAGAAGTGTATTTCTTGAAAATTTTATTCCCGGCATTGATGACACCATTATTGCATTGTTTGGAGCCTTCGTTTTGTTTTTAATCCCTTCTAAAAACAAAGAGGGCAGTATCCTGGACTGGAATACTGTACTTAAACTGCCATGGGGGATTTTGTGGCTGTTTGGAGGAGGACTTGCCCTTGCTTCAGGGATTATCAGCTCTGGATTGGATGAATGGATCGGCAATCAACTCGTTAACTTTACCAACGTTCCTTTCTTTCTTATGGTCGGGTTAATTATAGCTGTCATCACCTTACTTACTGAGTTCACGTCAAATACAGCCACTTCCACGATGGTTTATCCAATTGTTGCGGCAGGTGCTGCAGCATTAGGAACGGATCCGATTATTCTCATGGTCGCTGCTTGTATGGGGGCCACCTTTGCCTTTATGTTCCCTGTTGCGGCTCCACCTAACGCAATTGTCTTTGCGACGGGTTATATAAAAATGAGTAAAATGGCGAAGACTGGGATCTGGTTAAACCTATGCAGTATCGTTTTTTCAGTCGTTATCGTTTACTTCTTTGTGCCCCTTATTTTCGGAGAGTTATTGAATTAATATAGAATAGGTGAACGAAAAAAACCTCCATCAGCGAAAAATGCTGATGGAGGTTTTCGTTAAAAGCCATAATAGCCGAGCGTAAGCATAACAATCATCACTAAAATAACCTTGACCCATAACGGGATATTTTCATTTTTACTTGATTAACCTTTTCTTCCTGCTGTTCCACCTGCTTCTGAAGGTTCGGACTGCAGCCTCCCATCAGGCTGTCGGTTTCAGCTCTTCTTCAAGCGGAATATTCTGGTTCAGTCCGCGGCGGGCAGCGATAAAGAAGGCAGTAACGATCGCCACCGTAATAATAGCAGCTCCCACATACGAGACGTTCAATGCCATACCGAAGCCAATCGGTGCATTTAGAATATAAGTGAACGTTGCCATCGTCATAAACGTTGCTGGAATCGCAGCGATCCAGTAATTTTTTCTTGATAAGAACAAGTACATCGCTCCAACCCAAAGGGCAATTACTGCAGTGGACTGGTTCGCCCAGGAGAAGTATCTCCAAAGTAATGTGAAATCAATGCGCGTCAGCACAAAGGAGATCACAAACAGCGGTACAGCAATCCAAATTCGGCTGGCGATTTTCTTTTGAGAAACCTTGATATAATCGGCAATAATCATACGGGCACTACGGAAAGCAGTGTCACCTGACGTAATCGGCAGAACGATAACACCAAGAACGGCAAGCGTACCTCCGACAGCTCCAAGCATTGCAATCGATACTTCACTGACTACAGCAGCAGGACCTCCACTTGCCAGGACTTCGTTAAGTCCGGCAGAACCGTTAAATACGCTCATCGCAGCGGCTGCCCAGATCATCGCGATAATTCCTTCTGCGATCATCATGCCGTAAAAAATGCGGCGGCCTTGTTTTTCCTTCTGTGTCGTTCGAGAAATAATCGGTGTCTGCGTGGCATGGAAACCAGACAAGGCACCACAGGAAATCGTTAAGAATAACAGCGGGAAAATCGGTGCGTTATCCGGGTGCATGTTCGTTAACGTAAGTTCAGGAATCGGTGCTCCTGTAATTACGAGCGAAACGCCGACACCAATTGCACTAATTAAAAGCAGCGCCCCAAAAATAGGGTAGAAACGCCCGATAATTTTATCAATCGGAAGCATTGTCGCCAGCAGATAATAAACAAAAATGGCTCCAATGATAATCGGCAGACTCAGCCAGCTGCTCGTCATATTATGCAAGAGGTCAGCGGGCGCTGAGACGAACACAGTTCCTACGAGCACAAGAAGCAAGATCGCAAAAGCGTTCACGACGTGCTTCATCACTTTTCCTAAAAACTTACCGGCAAGCTCAGGCAGGTGAGCGCCACGGTTACGAATTGAAATCATACCCGTTAAATAATCATGAACCGCCCCAGCAAAGATACAACCAAATACAATCCACAAAAAGGCCACAGGCCCATAAAGTGCTCCGAGAATCGGACCAAAGATCGGACCGACCCCGGCTATATTTAATAACTGAATTAATGAATTTCTCTTTTCTCCCATGGGAAGGTAATCAACGCCGTCACCGTGCGTAAAAGCAGGCGTCTGGCGGTCTGTATTGACTCCGAACGTTTTCTCGACATATTTACCGTACGTAAAATAACCAACAATTAAAAGGGCAATACTTACTAGAAACGTAATCACAATAGCTTCCTCCTTACAATCTCTGTAATCGCTTACAACGATCGTAACAAAACAGCGCTTACATTAGTCTGGTTTCTGTCTATCATGTCGAAATATCTGTCTGACATGCAAAAAAACCGCCCTCAAAAAAGGACGATGGGTGTGTTGAAGGTGGCTATGAATTTTATTGAAGCTGATTGCCGATGGGGAAAGGGTTCGGTCCACTTTTACCGAGAAGGGTTTTAGGAAACAGTGAGACCCTGTGGGAGATGCGGATTAGGGGTGACCCCGCAGAGCTGAAGAACTCGAGGAGGCACCACATACGCCCACGGAAAGCGAGTTGTTGCCTAAAACCCTTTTGCACTTATGTCATAATTCAAGCTGTTTTCGCAACCCTTTCACATAATTACGGCTCACAGAAAGCTTATCCTTCCGGCCCCTGAGTTCCAGCTGATAAGCCCCGTTAAACCATGGAATCAAACGATCAACGTAATCGAGATTCACGAGGTAGCTTTTATGAATACGGTAAAACGAAAATCCTTTCAAACGCTCTTCGACTTCCCTTAATGTCCATTTCGTTTCATACTCATGATCTTTTGCGACGATTTTCGTCAGCCGGTCTTCCCGGTAAACATACATAATATGTGCAGGATTGAGATAATGAATCTCATCGTCTCGTTCCACAGCCAGCTTAGAGGGACGCGATGCAGCTGCTTTTATGGGCTGAAGCTTCTTCTCTAACCGGGCAATCGCAACGCCTAGCTGTTCCTCGTCAAAAGGCTTTAACAAATAATCAATGGCCTCGTGGCGAAAAGCTTCCACCGCAAAATCAGGATAGGCGGTCGCAAACACGATGGCCGGCACTTTCTTCAATTCCCTAACAGATTGCGCAACCTCCATGCCGTCCATTTTCGGCATTTCTACATCTAAGAAAATGACGTCAGGCTGCAGCTGGATAGCTTTCATAATCGCAGCATCTCCTGAATCGGCTTCACCTACAATATCGATGGAATCATAGGATGAAAGCAAATAAATCAACTCTTCCCGGCTGAATCGTTCATCATCAACGATCAGCGCTTTAATCGTACCCATCATGCAGTTACCTCCTTTCCAGTATGCGGAATCACAAATGAAATCGTCGTTCCTTCCCCGGGCGAACTTTCAATGTGAAGTTTTGATGTCTCACCGTGCATATACTCTAACCGTTTATTAACGTTCATAAGCCCTAGTCCCGTGCCTTTTTCAGAAGGAACTTCTTTTTCTCCGAGGGAGGCTATGCGCTCCGGCGTCATGCCGCTGCCGTTATCGCTGACCGTAATTTTCACCCAGTCGCCAAGATCACGGACTTGAATTGTGATTTCACAGTCTTTTTCCTTATCTTTGATCCCATGCTTGATGCTGTTTTCAACGAGCGGCTGCAGCGTAAGCGGCGCAATTTTTACAGACAGAGCGGAAGGATCAATCTCATAATTGACCTGTAATTTATCAACAAAACGAGTTTCTTCTATTAATAGGTAGGCTTTTACGTGTTTTAGTTCTTCATCAAGTGACGTCCACGTCTTCGTCGTCGCTCCAAGGTTCTGACGGAAGAATTTTGACAAAGCGATTAGAAGAGAGCGCGCTCGGTCCGGTTCCGTACGGGTCAGCGATATAATCACATTTAACGAATTGAATAAAAAATGCGGGTTCACTTGAGCCTGCAGCGCTTTAACTTCGGCTTCTCTCGCCAGTTTCTGCGCTTTCTCGGCTTCCGCAATCTCCAGCTGCTGGCCAAGCAGGGCGCTCAGCCCTTGAATCAGTTCAAGCAGCACATTAGAAATTTCTTTTTCTGACCGGACGTAAAACTTCAACGTGCCGACGACTTCCTGTCTTTTCTTCAATGGCGCGATAACAGCAGCTCCAAGCGGACAAGCCGCATGGCTGCAATTGATGTCTTCATGCCTCGCCACTATCATCGTCCCAGTCTGAATCACTTCTCGCGTAGCATCGGTCTGAATATTTTCCCCTGCCTGGTGGTGATCATCCGCCTCTCCAACGTGTGCGAGGATTTTCTCCTGGTCCGTCATGGAGATGGCGCTCACATCCACTTCGTTATAAATGATCTGACAGGCTTTTTGAGAAGAATCCCTTGTTAACCCTTTTCGCAAATAAGCAACCGTCGACTCCGCAAGCTTTAATGCTTTTTGAGCCTGCAGCGCCCCTGCTTTTTCTTCCTCGTTTAAAACATTTCGAATGATAAGCAAAAAGAGAGCAGCCCCCACACCATTGGCAACGATCATCGGTACGCCGATATCCTGCACAAGCTCCCACGCACGGGAAAATGGCTTAGATACCGCTAAAATAATACCCATCTGAACCATTTCAGCGAGCCCGCCAATGAGAAGAGCCGTTTTCAGTTTCAGCGGCTTATCCTTTTTATGAAAAAAACCGGCAAGCACACCGGCAACAACAGCCGAAATGCCGCAAGCGAAACTAGTAAATCCTCCGAGCGAGAAGCGATGGATGCCGGCGATCAAGCCGGCACCAATGCCAATGCGATACCCACCGAACAAACCAGCTGCCACAATTCCGATCACCCTCGAATTCGCGATCGCTTCACTCTCCACTAAATCCATTGTCCATCTTCCAAATTCAAGAGAACTCGTATCATACGTAATTCCTGTATATGTTCCAATAATCCCAAACAGCCCGAAGAATGCAATCGCCATCATCTGCTGACCTGGATGCAAAGATTTACGGTCAATCAGTTCCCGGAAAAAACGGAATCTCGTTATAATGAAAGCAACCGTCACGATAATGCCGAGCCGCTCAAGCATCGGGAGAAGTAATTCGAACATCTGTCTCGTCCTTCCCAGTCGTTTTGCTTCTATTGTAGCATGCTTGAAAACGTTTCATACAAATGGAGGAATCTCCTCACCCATAATGAAAATATTTCCATGATGAATTAAAATAAAGACAAACCGACATGTATTAAGAAAGGAGAAGAACGTTATGAGCAAAAATAGGGAAGACGCGTTAGGCAGGGGAGCTTCTTCAGATCGCGAAATTATGACTACACGCTTCTTTTACGCGACAAAACAACAGCTGTTTAAAGCCTTCAGTGATCCTATTCACTTATCCAGGTGGTGGGGACCGAACGGATTTACAAACACATTTCATCGATTTGAAATGAAGCCAGATGGATTATGGCATTTCACCATGCATGGCCCCGATGGAAAAGGCTATGAAAACAAAAGTGTATTTGTAGAGATTGAGGAGCCGGAACGACTGGTTCTTCGTCATCTTGAACCGAACCATGAGTTTTTATTAACGATTACTTTTAACGAAAAGGGAGATGGGACTTTGCTTACCTGGCACATGCTTTTTGAATCGGCGGACGAATGTGAGAAGGTAGGCAGGTTTGTAGCTGAAGCTAATGAGCAGAATCTGGACCGGCTGGAGGGGGAGGTGGTTAATATATAAGGAGTCTTCCATAAAAAGGTAGAATTATTGAAGACCCAGTTTCGAGATAATCTATAACATATATAAATAAAAGCAGCATTTTGATTCACTGTGAATCGAAATGCTGCTTTCTTTAAAGTGGTAAACGTAAATTGTATAATTAATTGATCTCTTAACATCGAATCAATTAATTTTTTCCTTCTACGATAGTTATTTCACCTTCAGAAATAGATTTTATTATAGTTAACCATGAAGAATATAGTAAGAGGCCAAAGCCCTTAATATTATTAGAATAACAGGTTTCCTTTAAAAAATAGTAAACCTTATTATCTGAAATATCATTTTGTACTTCAACAAATAAATTGGAGATCTATTTCTTCATATATTGTTAAACAAATCTTGGGAGAATCTATTGCTGAAAGAACTGCTAGAACTTTAGAATTTACAATATGAAATTTCATTGTTAAAGAAAAGATATCTCAAGATTAATTGTTAAAGGATGCTTCCACCGTTTAAAGCGTAATACCGATCTATTTTTTATTCTGCTTTTTATCCAGGATGGCCCTTAGTTCTTCAACATCGTCTTCAGACAGGTCTTCCTCCTGAATGAATTGAACGAGCATTGACTTTAAGGTGCCGTCATAGAATCGCTTGACAAAGGATTTTGTTTTATCACGTTGGCATTCGTCCTGGGAGTAAAGCGGATAAAATGTATAAACTCTCTGATTTTTATGGACGCCGACGACTTCTTTTTTAGTAAGCCGATCTAAAAGTGTCCGTATGGTCTTCGGATTCCAGTGCGTTTGAGCCGGCAATGAAGAAATGATACCATTTGCTGTTTGCGGCCCTTTTTCCCAAAGCACCTTTAAGACTACCCATTCCGACTCTGTAATCGCGGGTATTTTTTTCGTCATATGAATCCCTGCCTTTTCCTTTTAATAGATGCCTTTGTTGTGCAAGATGGATTTCGTAATGTCAGCAGCTATACTGCCGCTGGCGTGATTGTCGCTTTCGATATTCGTTGCAAAGAAATAGGTGGTGTTATCTGTTTCTACAAACCCAATGAACCAGCCATTTACATTTTGACTGTTAACCGTTCCCGTTCCGGTTTTGCCATAAAGAGTTGAACTTTTTCTGGCCTCCAGTTTGATGGCATTTTTTACGATATTAATATTCTTTTCATCGAATCCAAATTGATTTGTATAAAACTTTTTGAGTGTCTGCACCTGTTCGATCGGTGAAATTTTCAAGGAAGATTCCAGCCAGTACTCTTCAATTCCACCTGACAGATTTTGATTACCGTACTCTATCCTTTCCGTGTACGCCTCAATATTTTTCTTTTGTAGCATTTTGTCCATCTGCTGAAAATACCATGTTACTGAGTTTTCCATCGCTGTCTGCAAATTATGATTCTGGTTCCAGCTTTGATAAGGATACGATTGACCATTCCACTTCATGAAATTGTCCTTTCGTGTGATAACTTCGGACTCCAATGCAAATAATGCACTGTAAATTTTGAACGTAGAATTTGGCGAAACCCGCAATGTGCTTTTGTCTTTATTATAGATATTGTATTGCTTCTTCTGTACATCGTACAATACAAAGCTGCCTTCATATCCATTGAAATAAGCGCTTAAATCTTCATTTACTGTCTGCCCATTGTCAAAATCAATGCGGTCATCATAAGGCATAGCAGAAACAATTGGTACTTGACTCACGACAAATCCGGCAAGAAGGATAAAAATCAGGATACTTTTCACTTTTACCAGCTTTGTGTCAGTTTTAAAGTACGCAATACGTTCCATTCGCTTTTTTATTTGCTTTTTTGAACTAGCGATCTGGTTAACCATTGCGAAATGTTTTGGAAGACGAGATTTATCCGCAAGCTTAATAATTGTGTTTCCGTAGGCTACGTGCTGAGGTTGATTCAATGTATGGAGGACAGCACTGTCACACGCGATTTCCCTATCCAGCCGCATTTCCCTGAACGCCATCCAGATTAATGGATTAAACCAGTATAAAATCTGGAACAGGACGGTTAGGTAATTTATAGCAACGTCTTTGTTTTTATAATGGTGTAATTCATGCAGCAAGATATATTTTATTTCCTCCGTAGACAGCCAAACTTCAGCATAACGGGGAAGGATAATACAGGGTTTGAATATCCCGAACATCAGTGGGGATTTGATACGTTGTGATTCCATCAATACTAGTGAATTCGATACATTCAACCTTTGTTTACACTGTTCGAATATTGATAGAATTTCGGTATTTGCTATAGCACTAGCAGACTTTTTTAATTGCCACAATTTTATCCAGGCATGCATGGCCAAAATAATCATAACGAGCATGCCTGCTATCCATAATATGGTGAAAACAGGGTCCAGAACTGTAAAATCCAATCGATGAACAGATGTTGAAAAATCGTTCATCCAACTTTCATTATTTAATTGAGGGTTTTCGTTTGTAATGTCGGCTTGCGCCGGATTACTGTATTGGATCCCATTTCCCGTAAGCTTACCCCCGAAACTTAATAATTGCGTTGGAAGATAAGGAATTAGTAAAGCAATGAATAACAGGAACCAAAGATTGTACTTCCATTTGGATGACAACTGATACTTAAAAATTTCTCGGATCAACAAGATAACAATGACCATGAGAGAAGATATGAACAAGCTAACAGATAGATGGAGAGCGGACATTTATTCACTCCTTAATCGTTATATTACATCCGGCGGTGCATCATGAAGGACAGTATCAGCTCTTATTTTAAAGCATTCAGTGTGATCTCGGCAGCCCTTGCAACAAGCGCATTGTCATATTCAGCATTCTTTGTATCGTACCGGGACATGACTGCTATGACGATTGGTTCTCTGTTCGGCGGCCATACAACGGCAACATCATTTCTTGTTCCATAGCTTCCAGCCCCGCTTTTATCATCAACTCTCCATCCTTGAGGGGCTCCGGCACGTATCAATGAATCACCTGTTTGATTTCCTTTCATCCAGTCGATAAGCAATTCACGCTTATCATTTGGGAGAAAGTCACCAAGGGCAACTTTCTTCAGGTTAGTGGCCATAGCTCTCGGTGTACTGGTATCACGTTTATTACCTGGCGTGAATTCATTTAATTCGGTTTCGTATCGTTCGGGCATTGTAACGTCATCACCAATGTCGCGTAAAGCTTTCTTAAATTGATCTGGTCCTCCGATCGCCTCAAGGAGAAGGTTCCCAGCAGTGTTGTCACTTGTACGGATAGCCGCCTCACTGATTTCCAAAAGTGTCATTCCGGTATCCACTTGTTTCTCGGTAACTGGAGAATAAGTAACCAAATCATCCTTGGTGTATGTAACGGTTTTTTTTAATTGTTCTATGTCGTTTTGCTTTAGCAGGATTGCTGTAGCCAAAACTTTAAAGGTAGATGAATAGGCATAATGTTCATCCGGTCGATATTCGACTGTTTGATTCGAGCCTGTATCAATTGCATAGACACCTAATCTAGCATCAAACTCTCCTTCAAGCTGCGTAAATTCCTTTTCTGTATTGATCGTTTTCTTTGTTTCGCTCTTCTTGTCGGAGGATGCGTTGGTTTGATCACCTCCATGTGTGCATGCGGTAAGTATTGTGAGTAAAAGGAATGTTAAGGACATTGTAACCAAACGAATGCCAGCTTTGTATGAATTTGTTTTTTTCATCTGAACACCTTCTCTTTTATTAGATTGTTGTACGCATTGATTATCAACCGCTTTTTTGTAATCATTGTATATCCTCCTTACCGGTTAGACTACAAATGTAATACTATATTACAGTTGTAGTCTAGAAGCGTCAAGATGAAACTTTGCATACATACCCAATAATCTCTGAGGGTATTCTTCGAAAGTATTATGTGGGCAGATGGGCTTAGTGAAATAACCAGAGCCTTTATAGGGTGAAGCAAAACTTAGAAAAATCTCCTTAAGAAAGGTTACTAATTATATTTCAGAATTGATTTCTCAAAAAGGTTGAACTCTTCAAGAAACTCGATATAATCTTAAGAAACGTAATTATCTCGATACTGAGTCTTCATGTAACGTTAACACAAGTGTCTTGACTAAAAAGTCTAATTAAGAATACTCTTAATCCTGTTTAGTCTAATTAGACCTATGCAAACAAAGAAAGAAGGTTTTTGTATGAAATCTATTTTACTAATCGGACAATCAAATATGGCAGGTAGAGGATTTATTGAGGATGTAGCGCCGATTTATAATGAGCATATAAATGTGTTGCGAAACGGTAGATGGCAAATGATGGCAGAACCGATTAATTTTGATCGCCACGTATCTGGTGTTGGTCCAGCAGCCTCTTTTGCTCAGACTTGGACGGAGGGTCATCCGGGTGAGTCTATTGGGTTGATACCATGTGCTGAAGGTGGAAGCTCTATTGATGAGTGGACAATTGATGGACTATTAACGAGACATGCAATTTCTGAAGCAAAATTTGCTATGGAAACAAGTGAAATAGTGGGAATTCTGTGGCATCAAGGGGAAAGTGACAGTTACGGAGAACGTTATAAGACGTATGAAGAAAAGTTGCTTTCATTATTTAAACATTTGAGAGAAGAATTGAATGCACCAGATATCCCGATTATTATCGGTGAGTTGGGACATTACCTTGGAGAAGTCGGATTTGGAAAAAGCGCTGTAGAATATAAACAAATCAACCAGATATTATCTAAAGTTGCTCATACCGAAAAAAATTGCTATTTTGTAACATCAAAAGGCTTAACAGCAAATCCAGATGGCATTCATATTAATGCTATCTCGCAAAGAAAATTTGGATTAAGATACCATGAAGCTTTTTCAAAACAAAAGCATATTTTAGATAGTTTAGACTTTGAGCAAGAATGGATTGAAAAGGCAGCAAAACGTGAACTAACTAAAAATGAACGTAGATTTGTTCAAAGTACAAAGTTTGCTTTAGGCCAATTAAGTTTTGGGGAGTTTTCTATTAATATCTCCAATATTAATGAAAGTAAGTAAAACTAAAATGATAAACAATCGGGCGCTTTTCTTGAATAAGGAGGCGTCTATTTGTATTGCATCTGGAAACACACTTAATAGGGATTAGAGTTATTTTAAGGTGAATAGTGAAGGATTACACTTAAATAAAAGAATAGCGTTAGTTGAAGATCTGCTTCAATATATCGAAATCAAGTCTGAAATACAGGAATCGCCCTCTATTAATGTTAAGGGCAGTATAGTTGAAGACTCGAATTCGAGATATTAACAGAAATGATTTACTCTTTTTGTAGAATTAGAGGAAAAGCGTTAAGCAATCAAGAATAAACTCTTTAGTAGACATATGATATAGGAGGGGGATGAAGATCCATTTTTTGATTGAAAGGGATGTGTAACTTTTTAATAGAAATTATGGATAATCAGAAGATAAATTTTCACACATAAGGAGATAAAACAATGGAAAAAAACAAATTACTAAGAATGGATAATGTCGGCATCGTTGTAGAATCCCTTGATGACGCAATCTCTTTCTTCGAGGAAATTGGCTTGCACCTCGAAGGCCGAGCCACAGTCAAAGGGGAATGTGCTGGTCGCGTAACCGGATTGGGTTCTCAGAGCGTAGAGATTGCTATGATGGTTACCCCAGATGGCCCCAGCCGACTTGAACTTTCGCGATTTCTCACCCCTCCTACTATATCAGATCACCGGATTGCTCCTGTAAACACCCTCGGTTATATGCGCGTCATGTTCACCGTTGAAGACATTGACGAAATGGTATCCAGGCTTAGTAAGTATGGTGCTCAACTTGTTGGCGAAGTTGTTCAGTACGAGGACTCGTATCGGCTCTGCTACATTCGTGGAATTGAAGGGCTTCTAATCGGTTTGGCAGAACAACTCGAAAAAAAATAAGAAAGTGAGGTTTTATTAAAATATCACAGGGAAGGGCATGGTCTATTAAATAAAGCGGTTTGGAGAAATGTAGTTCAAAAATGTGATTTTATTAATTTGGAGGTAAGATTAGATGAATATAAAATTTGATCAAAACAATGTCGTTATTAAACTCTGTATGAGTGGGATAAATATGGAGGATGGCGGAAATATTGAAGGTGCAACCACGATGTTCCATCAAGCATGGCACAAAGCAAAAGACGACTATGAAAGGTTTATTGCAGCTTATCATTTAGCTCGTAAACAAAAGAGTATTACAGACAAATTGAAATGGATGGAAACCTCTTTACAGTGTGCACTAAATATAAATGATGATAATGTTAAGAGTACATACTCAACGTTATATTTAAACATTGCCAAATGCTATGAGGAGTTGGGGGATTCTGATAATGCACAAAGAAATTATGAATTGTCAAACTCATATCGCGGTGTACCTTCTGATAAAGGACCATTTTACCACGGGACAAAGGCAGATTTACAGGTTGGTGATTTGCTGAAAGCGGGGGGGGGGGATTCAAATTACAAACCTGGGCTTAAAATGAACCACATTTATTTCACTGCTAATACCAATGGTGCACGACTTGCAGCAGCATTAGCAAAAGGGAAAGGAAGAGAACGCGTTTATAAAATAGAACCAACAGGTGAATTTGAAAACGACCCAAATGTTACTGACAAAAGTTCCCGGGTAACTTAACACGATCTTATCGTTCTCAAGAACCTTTAAGAATTATTGGTGAAGAAACTGAGTGGGCAAAACTGACAACTATGGAGCGAAGTGAATGGCGGAAAAATTTAGCCAAAAACAATAGCGGAATTATAAACTGAAAATATTTAAAATGGAGTAAAATAGTTATTTTGTTTGCAATTACCAATATTCCGCAATTGGGTGCGTTAGTTTAAGATCTAATTCAAAATATCTCGAAGTCAATTCTTATGTATAAGGGGGCTTATCTTTGACAAGCTTTCATGCCAAATGGAGGTGTTTTAGAAGAAATGAGATACTTTATACTTCATCAGGATATCTTTTCGGTTGAAGTAACTATTGATAAAAAGGAATAATAATGGGTGTAGTGAAGTTCTGTTCCACAATGGAACAGAACCTTTTTTATGCAACGATCAAAAGTAAATAGGAAAAGGTTTTCACCTTAAATTAAGATTAAGAATAGAGGGCCAAGCTCTCAATTAAAGTTTCCCTTCATTTTTTAAAATGGATCATTCCCATTTCTGTCGTAAAATCAAGGGGTTTTTGTAGACTTTTGTCGAACGAATGCAGGTAATATTTTGAAAATATTTTTATTTTCAAAATATTGTTGAAATTACACACGACCCTATGTATAATTCAGTCTAAGAAAGCGTTTCCATATAACTTGATATGTAATAACTTAACTGTTTGTGGAAACGTTTTTATGTTAGAGGGATGTTCTACAAAAAATTGTTTTGAGGGGGTGGGTCTAAAAGGAGGATTGACTATCGCTTTCATAATAGAGGAGGGACATAACGAATTATGATGAAAAAGAATTCTAGTTTCATTGTTGCGATGATTCCAGCTGGTATTGCACTGAACTGGGTGGCTAACTCCATAGTAGAGATGCTGAAGCTGCCATTGTTTCTGAATAATATCGGAACGGTACTAAATGCCATAGTCTTAGGCCCGCTTTGGGGTGCGGCGACCGCTTTAATGACCAATGTAATTTTAGCTCTTATTGTGCGATGGACGTACTTACCTTTTGCTCTTGTCGGAATATTTGTCGCTTTTTTAGCCTACTTCTTCTATAAAAAAGGGTGGTTTAAGAAAGCTTGGAAAGTCATGACGGCGGGTGCCGTGACGGGGATTTTAGCTTCAGCCGTGGCCACCGTCATTTCGGTGTATGCTTTTGGCGGATTTTCTGGACATACCGTGGATGTATTGACAGCAGGATTGATCGCTTCTGGGCAGGAAATTTTCAACGCCGCTTTTGTTGCGAACATTCCGGGAACGGTCGCTGACAAATTATTGACGTTCTACATCGTATGGATGATTCTTAAAATCTTTCCGGTCCGATTCCTTCCAAATGCCAAAGACATCAGAGAGAAAATCGGAATTGCCCCGAAGAACAGTGTAGGCAAAAAGAAAACGGCATAAAAAAGAACATCAATACAATTTAATCTGGGAAATCGAGTTGTATGATGCTCCAATTACTTACTTGTAAGGATATAGAAAAAGAGAGTAGAAATCAAAAGTTATGACTTGGTTGAATGTGTGGAAAAGGATCGAATTCGTTTTTTAACCTATTGGGTCCTTTTCCCTCTATAAAGAGGAGGGGTGGCCGTTGGATTTGCGAAGAGATGCTTTGGAGCTCCATCACAAATACCGTGGAAAACTTAGTGTGGAAGTGAAGGTGCCAGTGGAAAGTAAGGAAGACTTGAGCTTAGTTTATTCCCCGGGAGTCGCAGAACCTTGTAAGGAAATCCATGAGAATGAAGAAGCTATCTACGATTATACCATTAGAGGAAATCTAGTTGGCGTCGTCACAAATGGAACCGCAGTTTTAGGGCTTGGTGATATAGGGGCTGGGGCTTCCTACCCTGTGATGGAAGGCAAAGCTGCATTATTTAAGCTGTTTGCTGACGTAGATGCCTTTCCGATCTGTATTGACCGTAAAGATCCTGATGCATTCATCGATGCTGTGAAGGCGTTAGAAACGACCTTTGGAGGAATAAACCTCGAAGATATTTCCGCCCCCAACTGCTTTTACATTGAAGAAAAATTGAAAAATGATCTTCAAATCCCTGTTTTTCATGATGACCAGCACGGGACGGCTATCGTGACTGCGGCCGGATTGATCAATGCTTTGAAAGTCGTTCAAAAGAAATTAGAGCATGTGAAAGTCGTCATCAATGGAGCCGGAGCAGCGGGGATCGCTGTTGTCAAACTGCTCGTGAATATGGGAGTCGGGGAGATCATCCTTTGTGATTCAAAAGGTGCGATCTACGAAGGCCGTCATTATCGGATGAATCCTCTAAAAGAGGAGGTCGCTGCCATGACCAATGAAACAAGGGTGACAGGAGAGTTATCAGAGGTTTTGGAAGAGGCGGATGTCTTTATCGGCGTTTCTGTTGCAGGAGCTTTGACCAAGGAAATGGTGGTTTCAATGAATCGTGACCCTGTAATTTTTGCAATGGCTAATCCCATACCAGAAATCATGCCAGAGGAAGCTGGAAAGGCCGGTGTCGCAGTGATGGGTACAGGGAGATCTGATTTTCCGAATCAAATCAATAATGTATTAGCATTTCCGGGAATTTTCAAAGGTGCCTTGAGTGTTTCGGCGAAAGAAATCAATGAAGAGATGAAGGTTGCTGCTGTGGAAGCCATTGCTTCTTTAGTAGATCACGACCGATTGAATAAAGATTATGTCATACCTGACCCATTAGACGACCGTGTTGTCGATCAAGTGTCAAGAGCTGTAGCCGATGCTGCCATCCAGAGCGGCGTAGCCAGAAAGGTTAAAATGACGGATAAAGTGGAGGTTAAGCGATGAAATTTTTGCGGTTTACGATCGAAGGAGAGAAGAAAACAGGGATATTTGAAGATGGACTGGTGAAAGAAATTTCAGGGGATATCTTTAAAACCTGGGGGTATACAGGTGAAACCTATTCAACAGAAGAAATCGAATGGTTGGTTCCCTTAGAGCCGAATCAAGTGATAGGGATCGGAGCGAATTTTGTAACTGAGGTAGACGACCTGCCGAAAGAAGGACCCGATATGCCGGTTTTCTTTTTCAAGCCGAACAGCTCTGTCATTGGTCCCTCTGACGCCATTCAAATCCCTGAAACCGTCGACGAAGTAAAGTTTGAGTCCGAACTGGCTGTTGTTATTGGGAAAAAAGCGAGTGGACTAACAGAAGAGGAAGTCATGGATCATATTTTCGGTTATACCATTGGGAATGATGTGACGGCTCCTCAATATTTCCATGAGAACGGTCATTGGACGCTGGGTAAATCATTCGATACGTTCACTCCTCTAGGGCCAGTGGTAGAAACAGAGTTTGACCACACGAAGGCCGTTGTAGAAGCTTATCATAATGGAGAGAGAAAGCAGAGCAGTTCTACAAAATTAATGATCGTCACAATAGAACGGATGATTTCGTATTTGAGCAAAGTGATGACACTACAACCTGGGGATCTCATTCTCACAGGGAGTCCGGTTGGAGCAGAGTTTTTGAAAGAGAATGATGAAATAGAATGCCGGATCGAAGAGATCGGTTCTCTTAGGAACCCTGTAAGTAAGGTGAAGCAGAAGACAAGCGTTTCCTAAGTCTCTTTCAACTCCTTTATAAAAACGTTTCTACATCTCTAACAAGATTCACACAAAGAATGTAGAAAAAATATCTTTATTTTCTGAAAATTATTGAAATAACCCCTTCCTTTCCTGTATAATAGACACAATTAGAAAGCGTTTGCATGCGATGCTGTAAGAGGTTGAAGCTAATTTTTTATCTATTTGCATAAAAACGTTTCCATAATGATAGGAAGTGGTGACAATGACTACGATCAAAGATGTAGCTAAAGCGGCAAACGTATCCATCTCCACGGTTTCGAGAGTGTTGAATAATAGTGGATACTGCAGCGGAAGCACGAGGGAAAAAGTGTATAAAGCGGTAGAAGAACTAAAGTTTCAGAAGAGCATGGTTGCAACGGCCATGATTAAGAAAAAAACCTCGACCCTCGGGTTGATCATTCCAGATATTAAAAACATCTTCTATGGAGAATTGACGCGGGCCATTGAGGATCAGGCTCATCAACATGGCTTTAACGTGATCTTATGTAATACGGACAATGATTTGGAAAAAGAAGCGGAATACCTGAATTTTCTGTTGAGAAAAGGCATTGATGGCATCATTTTTTCCACACCTGAAATAAATGATAGGAACATCAAAGAGGTCATGAAGAACCGGCCCGATCTCCCAATGATTTTATTAGGAAGCCAAGTGGAAAACGTCAAGTTAGATGAAGTCCTGGTGGATAACTTTGAAGGAGGCTATCAAGCCACCGAGCACCTTTTAGAGTATGGGCATCAGAGGATTGGCTATATTGGTGGACAGAAAGATTCTTATGCCACGGTGGAAAGGTATAAAGGTTATTGTAAAGCGCTTGAAGATCATAGTCTTCAACCCACAGATCATTATGTGCGGTTGGATGAATTCAAAATCCATAGCGGGTACCACAAAGGGAAAGAATTGTTGGCCCTTCCTGACCGGCCCACAGCCATCTTCGCAGGAAATGATGCCATTGCGGTCGGGGTTTACAAGGCAGCAAGGGAACTGGACATTTCTATTCCGGAGGAACTTTCTGTAATCGGTTTTGACGACTCTCAATTCGCGGAAATTGTGGCTCCTGAATTGACGACGATCCAAACCCCAACGGCGGATATGGGAGAGAAGACCGTTGAATTGGTTGTCAAAATCATAACGGAAGGCAAGAATTTCAAGGAAACGATCACTTTTCAGCCGACGCTGATCGAACGGGGATCAACAACAGTGTTAAATGATAACCATCTCGTACAGAAATACCCATCCTAACTTTATGAAGGAGGAAAAAGCGTGAATAGTTTGTACCTGCCCAAAGATAGTTTGATTCACAGCTTGGACCCAAGGACGAAAATGATTTTTGTAGCATTTGTCGTTGCCAGTTCATTTATTATGAATGAGCCGGCCCTCCAACTCTTATTGTTGGTTGCTCTTTTTCCGCTCGTCGTTATAGCGAAACTCGTAAAGCCCTATTTGATTTCCATTCAATTCCTGCTGCTCTTTGCTGTCCTCATCATGACCGTTCATGGAATCTATAATCCGATAGGTGTCACACCAGTATTTGAAATTTTTGGAGGCTTGACTTTTAAGTATGAGTCTATGGTTTATGCGTCTGTGATGTCTTTCAGAATTCTGGTTATCGGTACAGGTGCTGTTCTCTTCGTCATGACGACCCACCCATCTGACATGGCTTCAGCACTTGTGAAATGGAAAGTCCCTCATTCTTTTGCGTTTATCTTATTATCAACCTTCCAGATCATCCCGATCATAGCCCGTGAAGCGAAAATCGTTATGGAGGCCCAGCAGGCGAGATGTCTCGATGTGAAAGGAAACATTATTCAACGTGTGAAGAATTTAGTCCCCATGTTTGCTCCATTGTTTATCATTACATTTATGAAAGTGCACCAACTTTCTTACGTTCTTGAATGCAGAGCCTTTAGTAGAAAAGGAAACAAAACAAGCCTCCGCGAGACGAATATTGGATCCCTCGATTATTCTTTCCTCCTTGGGATGCTTGCTGTACTGGTCTTTGAAATATACTTGAAGTTGTTCATGACGGGATCCTTGCAATGGACAACAGACGCTCTATTAACCTATTCCCTTATTGGAACTTGGGTCGTATGCGGGCTTATGCTCATTAAGTTCCTGGTCAAAAGAGTCCAAGGGAAATTCGGAGGTGTGAATTGATGCCTGAACAAGCGATCGAAGTCAAAAATCTCACATTTGAGTACCCTGATACGGAAGAATCCGTCTTGAAGAATATCAACTTTTCCATCGACTATGGTGAAATCCTCGGCATCATCGGTCCTACAGGTGCTGGAAAATCAACATTAGCTATGTGTGTGAATGGCCTTGTGCCTCAAGTGATCCAAGGAGAGATGGAAGGGGAAATCAAAGTCAAAGGCATGAATGTCCACGAAAGTAATGTGGCTGCGATGTCTGAACATGTCGGCTTTGTTTTTCAGGAACCTGAGAATCAATTGAGCCAGATGACGATTGAAGAAGAAATCGCCTTTGGTATGGGGAACCTGGGCGTCCCGCGGGATGAAATGCTTATCCGCATTAAAGATGCACTCTCTCAAGTCGGCTTGGAAGGTTTCGAAGAACGCAGCCCGCTTGCCTTATCCGGTGGGCAGCAACAGCGTCTCGCGATTGCGGCAGTCTTAGCGATGAGACCGACCATCATGATTATGGACGAGCCGACATCCATGCTTGATCCAAAAGGGAAGAATGAAGTCTACGATGTGTTGAAGAATCTAAAAGCCTATGGAATGACAGGAATCATCATCGATCATGAGGTAGAGAGAATCGCCGCCTATTGTGATAAGGTCTTAGTTTTGGACGAGGGCGAAGTTCAAATGTTCGGCACGACGGAAGAAGTTTTTACAGAAATCGACCGCTTGCATGAATTGACCTTACACGCCCCGCAAGTGACCGAATTCTTATCACAGTACAATAAAGCGTACAATGGGGATGCAGCGCTTGCGACAACACTCGAAAAAGCTGTTCAATCTTATGAAAGCGCAAACAAATAACGTTTGAGGGGGCAGAAACGATGCAACCATATATGTCTGTGAAAAATGTCTCTCATGTTTACCCGAACGGTGTGACAGCGATCAAAGATATCAATCTCGATATTTATGAAGGAGAAGTCGTCGCGATTCTTGGTAGTAATGGCTCAGGAAAGACGACGCTCGTGAAGCACTTCAACGGGCTGTTAACCCCGACCAAAGGTGAAATCACCGTAGGTGGGTTAAACACGAAGAAGGAGAAAATATCCAAGCTCTCAAGCTTAGTCGGGTATGTCTTCCAAAATCCGAATCACCAGACGTTTCTTCCTTCAGTGAGGAAAGAGTTGGAATATGGCTGTACCAATTTGAAAATGTCTGAAAGTGAGATCGAGGAAAGAGTCAACAAAGCCATTGAGCTGTTTGAACTGGAGGAGAGCCTCGATGATAATCCATTTGATTTGAATTCAAGTCAGCGGAAAGAGGTGGCGATGGCATCGATCATGGCGGTTTCCCCTAAAGTGATCGTCCTGGATGAACCGACGACGGGGCAGGACCATAAAGGTTGTAAACGTGTCCTCGACTTAGTGAGGATGTTCAAAGATCATGGACACATCGTTGTTTTGATTACCCACGATATGCACCTGATCGGGGAATTGAATTGCCGTACAGTCGTCATGAATCAGAGTAGGAAAATTGCCGATGATCAAGCGGATATCGTTTTTTCCCACAAAGGTGTCATGGAAGAAGCGGGCCTTCAGCCACCGCAAATCACAAGCTTCGCCAATGAGTTATCAAATTTGGATTCAAATAAAACGTACTTAACGATCGATTCCATTCTTTCGTGGATCAAAGAAAACAAAGAGAAGAAAGAGGAGGCTGTTCAAATTGGCTCAGGATCTTAAATGGAAAGCAAAAGCAAATCGACCAGAATCAGCAGATCAATCACAATATCATATTCGGTGCCGTCCCGGTGATGTGGAGAAATATGTATTGCTTCCTGGGGATCCGGAACGTGTGGGACAGATGGCTGAGCTATGGGATGAGAAAGAACATATCGCGACTTACCGTGAACATGTGACCTATACGGGTAAAGTGGGCGGCGTAGGAATATCCGCCTGCTCGACAGGAGCGGGTGGTCCATCAACGGCAAGTGCTTTGGAAGAGCTCGCAGAAGTAGGGGCGGAAACCTTCCTGCGTGTCGGAACATGTGGGGTGATGCAGGAGGACATTTCACCAGGTGACTTGATCATCTGTGCAGGTGCTGTCCGCTACGATGGGACAAGTGATCAGTATGTCGACCAAAAGTTCCCTGCGATTGCAAATCAGGAAGTGGTGATGGCGACGATCGAGGCCGCTGAGCGACTAGGCGTGACCTATCATGTGGGCATTGGCTACACGGCAGCTTCCTTTTTCTGTGGCCAAGGACGTCCAGGGTTTAACAATTATAACCAGAGCTGGATGCATACGATCATGGACGATATGCAGCGAGCTGGTGTCCTCAACTTCGAAATGGAAGCCGCAACGGTTCTGACCTTGAGCAGTTTATTCAATTTAAGAGCGGGGGCTATTTTTACAGCAGTTGCCAACAGAGTGAAAGATGAATTCGAATATAAAGGGGAAGGCGTGGAACAATCGATCGCTGTGGCGACAGAAGCCATCAAAATCCTGAGCCACTGGGATCAGTTGAAGAAAGATTCAGGGAAGCCTTACTTTTACCCATCCTTATTAACGCAACAAAATAAAGTTGAAGGAGGAAGTGTTCTATGAAAATCGGAATCGTTGGAGGCACAGGTTTTTACAATTTAGTTGACGGCATGAAGGAAGTGCAGGTATCAACAGAATATGGTGATGTCGTTGTCTATAAAGGGCAGCATGAAGGAAAAGAAATCTATTTCCTGCCGAGGCACGGGAAATCGCATGACAGCCTTGCCCACCAAATCAATTACCGGGCAAACATCATGGCACTGAAACAGCTCGGTACAGATCATGTGCTTGCAATGTGTGCCGTTGGTTCATTGAATCCTAATATCCCTGTCGGAGCGCTTGCACTCCTGGATCAATTTATGGATGTCACGACGAAGCGTGTATCGACTTACGATAAATACTCTGTGGAGATCACTCAGCCTTACTGTCCGGACTTGAACGCCACGTTCTTAGAGGCAGCCAAAGAGCTGAATATGGATATAACACCAAAAGCGAATTACATCTGTGTGGACGGCCCCCGTTACGAAACAGCATTGGAAATTAATATTTATAAGCAATGGGGAATGGATGTTGTCGGCATGACGAATGCGACAGAAGCGATTCTGGCAAGAGAACTGGGCATCGCTTATGCGGTCGTTACGATGTCTACAGACCTCGCGGCAGGAACGACGGACGTTCCGCCAGATCTTGATACACATAAAAATGTGGTCATTGATAATCAGGATAAAATCAGAGACCTTTTCTTGAAAACGATTGAACTTGCGAAAGATGACAAACCATCGATTGCGCACGAAGCTTATGCGAGAGCTTTAAAAGCCCGTGAAGAAAAGCTTGAAAAATTAGAAGCGACGAAGGTATAAGATGAGCGTTGTCATCAGTCAGGCGGAATGGATCGACAGGGAAGGTTCAGTGAGAACGGGTGACCTTGTGATCAAGGAGGGGAAAATCGAGAAAATTTTTCCTTCTGCTTCCTACCCCGGTGGCACTGAAATGCAAAAGGTGGATGCCAGCGGGCAGTTGATGATCCCTGGCATGACGAATGCCCATTATCACTCTTATTCCAACTTGCTCAAAAGTACAGAAACCGACCTGCCTTTAGAACTATGGTCCTTATATACAGTTGCCTATGGCCATTCCTTAACAGATGAAGATATTTATTTAGCGGTTCTGCTGGGAGCAGCAGAAATGATCCGTAGTGGGGTGACTTCTTGTTTGGACCACTTCCCGCATATTTCGAAATCGGAAAGCGCCTTAGAAGCCTATTTCGAATCGGGGATCCATGTATCCTTTGCTCCTATGATCCACGATGTGCCTGATCATCAATTTCTTCAGTTAGAATTACCGGATGATATAAGAAGAAAAATGGAAGTCCCACCAAGATCGTTAGCAGAATTGAATGATTTCTACAGCAACTTGATCGACAAGTGGCATGGAAAAGCGGACCGGATCCAGCTGACGGTGGGTCCGAATGCCCCCCAAAGGTGTTCCGCTGATGCCTTGGAGTTATGTGATCAACTTAGCAGAACCTATAATCTTCCTATTCATACCCACCTTTTGGAAACGAAAATCCAAAGAGATTATGGGAGGCGCCATTATGGGGAGGGCGGGGTCATTAAACACTTGGATCAAGCCGGCATTCTCGATAACCGCCTCACCGCTGCACATGCAATATGGGTGGATGACTGGGAAACGGACCTTCTCCAGGAGCGTGGGGTATCGATTGTCCATAATCCGGCAAGTAACATGATTTTGGGCAGTGGAAAAGCGCCGGTCTTTGATTATTTACAAAAAGGGTTGCCCGTGGGATTAGGAACCGATGCTTCCAATTGTGGAACCACTCACAGTCTCTTTGAAACGATGAAACTGGCAGCCATGATGCCGCGGATGTGCGAAAGGGATCCTGAAAGATGGCCGGACGCCTCACAAGTCTTTGGAATGGCCACTGTCCAAGGGGCGCTTGTACTGGGAAATGAAAATCGAAAAGGTGATATTCAGGAAGGCTTTGACGCCGATCTTGTTTTCCTCAATAAAAACACGACGACATGGGCGAATACTCATGATGCCGTTACCCAACTGGTCTTCCATGAAAATGGTTCTTCCATCGATTCCGTCATGATCCGGGGAGAATGGGTAATGAAAAATAAGGAGATCACATCATTTGATGAGAAACGAGTGATCCAGCGGGTGCAGGAACGAGCAGATACGCTCAGCGAAAACAGTGCAGAAGCTGTTGAACTCGCTGACCTGCTAAGGGTTCATGTGGAAAAGTTTTACCATCATTTTTATAACTGGAGGAATGAAAGATGAGTTATGAATTATTGAAAAAAGAACTACAGCATGTATCCCATAAGGTTTATCAAAAAGGGTTCACCCAGGCGACGGGTGGAAATATCAGTGTAAGAATTCCAGGGACAGACTATGTGCTTATTAAAAGAAGCGGGGTCAGCCTCGGGGAAGTGAGCAGGGAAGATGCACTCGTTGTCAATATGGAAGGGGAGGTCATCGAAGGACAAGGAAAGCCCTCGAAAGAAATCGGTTTTCACCTCGGGGTCTATAAAGTCCGTCCTGACGCCAACGCGGTCGTCCACTGCCATCCCAATTACGCGATTGGATATGCCTGTTTAGGAGAAGAGCTTCCCCTTCCTACCGTGACGGCAAGGAAACTTCTCGGACATGTGCCAGTGGCAGACGTCGCTCCATCCGGATCCAAGGAGCTTGCGCAGCATGTGACCGACGTTTTCACCCAGTACCCGGATATCAAAATTACGTTGATGAAGGATCATGGCGTCTGCTCAGTCGGACCGACTCTTGAAGCAGCCTACAATGTCGTCGATCTTACAGAAGCAACAGCCAAGCAGGCCTTTATTTTAACTCAATTACGCGCAGGTGTTCCGGTCACAAACTAATGGGAGGGGGATTATCATGACTGATATTCAACAATTGGTGCAGCGTTATCAAGAAGAAAACCTAGCACTTCCGATCTGGTTCGAAGAGGGAACGTTGAAAGTCATCGATCAGACAAAATTACCTTTTTCTGAAGAGGTTCTGACATATGCGACGGTGGAAGAGTTGGGAGAAGCGATCCGTTCCATGCAGATCCGCGGTTCAGGAGCGATCGGCATCTGCGGGGCCTATGGCCTGTACTTAGCGGCCCTTGTCTCGGATGGCGATCCAGAATCCGTAAAGGAAGCTGGTGCCTTATTGAAAAGCACACGCCCGACGGCTGTGAACTTGATGAAGACGGTAGATGAAATGACGGCATCCATCAAGGGGGCAGGGCAGACACTAATCCGTGTGATGGAAGCGAAGACTGTGGAGATTCTGGAGCGTCAGCTTGCCTTTGAATATGAACTCGGCAGACATGGGGCTGACTTGATCGAGGACGGGGATACGGTTATGACCCACTGTCATTCCGGGGCCCTTGGCGGAGCCGGCTATGGAGGGAGAGCGTTATCTGTCATCCGTACCGCCCACGAGCAGGGAAAGAATATCCATGTCATCACTTGTGAAACACGGCCTTATCTGCAGGGAGCCCGGATCACGGCGTATGAACTGAAGAAATTCGGAATTCCCCATACGTTGATCACCGATAACATGTCAGGATTCTGTATGAGTACAGGGCAGGTTGATAAGGTTGTTGTAGGATCGGATCGGGTGTCTGCAAATGGTGATTTAGCCAATAAGGTAGGCACGTACATGCATGCACTGGCCGCTAAAGAACATGATATCCCGTTTTATACAGCAACATCCAGCCATACTATAGATTTCGAAACACCGAGCGGGACCGATATAGAGGTGGAAATGCGTGATTCTAGCGAAGTCACCCACTTGAAAGGCATCGCGATCGCTCCTATAGGAACTAATGCACTCTATCCATCCTTTGATATCACGCCGAATGTAATGATCAGCGGAATCATTACCGAAAAAGGCGTAATCACAGCTCCTTACTCAACGAACTTGAGGAAGGTGAATGCCCAAGCAGCGGATAAAGTCTCCCAGTAAGTACGGGAAGGAGGAACTGATATGGTAAAAGAAGCTATTCTCGCATTGGTTGCAGGAATCTTCATTGGCGTCGTTTTTAAATTGATCAAACTTCCTTTACCTGCCCCTCCTGTTCTCGCTGGTGTGCTTGGTGTAGCAGGGGTGTATATCGGCGGCAAAATCATAGAAATGCTTTATATGAGAGTACAATAATGATGGGTTAAAAGAGGAAGGACTTATGAGTTAATATGTGCAAATCGAATCGGAAAACTGAACGTGGACCAGGCCTTGTATGAATTCATTGTTTCTGAAGCTCTTCCGGAGAGTTGTGTGGCGAACGAACAATTTTGGAGTGATTTTGAAGCCCTGTTGGAGGGTCAGGTACTGTCAATAGTAGTCGTGTCTGCAGCCGCTGCCGTTGCTCCATAATGGCCTAATCCAAAGAGCAGAGCAGACACGATAGCACCAGTCCACACAATAACTAAGGTTGGGTTATCCCTCCCCGAGCAAGGGGAATGATCCCTAGAAGCATGTCATAGTAAATAGATTAGATACATCACAGACATTTAATATTTATAATTAAACAAAAAATTCTCGTTTACTCCATCTTCTGCGCTATCAAGATTTGGTGAGATGAAATAAAACAAACGGTTCTGGAGTTAATAGAAACAGTGGAAGATGAAAACTATAAGAAAAGGAAGTAGGCGCTTGTCCCCTGCTGGGTTAATGCTTTAACACACCGGGGGACAAGCGCGTTTTTTATTGAGGCTTTTACCTTGGTTTATCCCATATTTATACTTAATTCAAGCCTGAATCCTCTTTGAATTAACGAGGTTTATTTGCTTTTTCTTCAATAATTCATTTGTGATTTCTAAATTTTTTAAAAATTCAGTTTACAAAATTATTAATCTCTTATACAATTTCCAGTATACTGTATACAGAAATTTGCGGGTGGAGTGATTCATGAAAAGGGTCAATAAGAAGATGTCGATAACAGAGCAGACGTACGATTTACTGCGTCAGTCTATTGTTTCTGGTGAGCTCTCTCCTGATCAAGAATTACGGGAAGAGAAAATGGCTAAGCAGATCGGTGTCAGTCGAACACCGCTGCGTGATGCTTTGCGCCGTCTTTCTATGGATGGGCTCGTTGTCCTGCGAAATGGCAAACCAGCCAAGGTGGCTACGTTTACGATGGAAGGTTCATTACATCTGATGGAGGTCCGCACGCTGCTGGAAACACACAACCTCCGAACGATCACCCCTATTTTATCTAAGGAAATCATCGAACAACTGCGGATTAATGTATCGAATCAAAGGAAAGCGATTGCAAAAAAAGATTACGAGACTTTTGTTGAGCTGGATCGGAATTTTCATTTATTGCTTACAAAAGCCAATAGGAATAAGAAGCTGCAAGATTTAATTTTGCAAATGAATTCAGGGGATTATCGTGCATTTATCATCCTATCGAACACGCTGTCTCAAAGTGCCGACGCTGCTTGTGACGAGCATGAAAGCATATTGGAGGCGGTACAGGAAGGAGATGTGGAGAGAGCTGTCGAAGCGATGAATATACATATGAACAATATTGTAAAACGAATTACACAATAAGACATAGGAGGAGTACATATGAAAAAGGTAATGGTTCTATTCGCAGCTCTGATCATGTTAGCCGCTTGCGGACGCCCGGATTCAGGCGCTGGTGATTCAGAGGATGGCGGGGAAAGTCACAAGATCAGTATTGCTCACTTAGTTTCGGAAGATCAATCGTCTCATATTGCAGCGGAATCTTTTAAAGAGAAGGTGGAAGAAGAATCAGATGGGCAAATTACGGTCGAGCTTCACCCGAATGGGGAGCTTTATCCATCTGATCGCGAAGCAATTGAAGCGGTCCAGCAAGGCAACGTGGAAATGACGATTCCGGCGGTTGCGTCAATCTCTTCTTTTAATAAAGACTTCATGGTATTTGACCTTCCTTTCTTATTTGAAGACTATGATCAGGCTTATCAAGTGTTAGATGGAGAGATTGGACAGGGACTGCTTGAGGATCTGACAGAACAAAACATCAAAGGACTTGTTTTTGCAGAAAATGGTTTCCGTCATCTATCGAATAACGAGGGGCCGGTGGAATCTCTGGAGGATATTCAGGGGTTGAAAATGCGTACATTGGAAAGCTCAGTTCACACGGCAACCTTCAATGCCCTCGGAATGAATGCTTCACCTTTCGCTTTCGGTGAGCTTTATACAGCCCTTCAGCAAGGGACCTATGATGCAATGGAAGCGCCCGTCTCATTGTTTTATACGAATAAGTTCTTTGAAGTACAGAACTATTTGACAATGACGGGCCACGTGTATGCGCCGACCGCTCTATTGATGAACAATGAATTTTACGAGAGTCTGTCCACAGACTTGCAGGAGTTAGTCGTCGAAGCTTCCGAAGAATATCGCGAAGAACAAAGGGAACTGGCTCAAGAGCAGGATAGTGAGTTTCTAGAAGAATTAAAAGCAGAAGGCATGGAAGTGAATGAACCTTCTGAGGAATTGATGGAATCCTTCCAAGATGAAGTGGAACCAGTGTATGAAGAATTTGAAGAAGAGATTGGTACGGATCTCCTCGAAGACGTTCGAAATGCCAGTGAATAACGACATGAAAAAGGGAGGCGGCTGCCTTCCTTTTAATACATAATAGGGTGGGACAGTCATGGCGAAGATTTTCGCAAACTTTGAAAAAGGTATACTCGTATCAACACTAGTCCTGATGGTCGTCCTCATTTTTGGGCAAGTTGTTGGACGGTACATTTTCCAATCCGCTCCAAGCTGGACGGAAGAAATCGCCCGCTATTTGCACATTTTTCAAGTATGGATCGGCGCAAGCTATGCCGTGAAAATGAGAGAACATATACGAGTCGATGCGTTCATTACCCTGTTTCAAGGAATAGGGAGAAAAATACTAGAATCGATCAGCGTCATTTTGTGGTTTTCGCTCGTATTATTTTTAGCAATATTTGGAACTGCTCTTGTGATGGACACCATCAGCTACGGTCAGCGGTCTCCTGCGATGCAGATCCCGATGTGGCTTCCTATGGTCGCTGTACCGATCGGATCTTTGGGGATGGCGATCCGATTAGTTTTCCAGCTTATTGAGATTTGGAAAGGGAACTATGAAAGACCAAAAAGTGAGGGGATTGCCACATGAGTGTCCTTCTCTTATTTGGAACGCTGCTCGTCTGTTTGCTTATCGGAGTACCAATCGCGATATCTCTTGGGGTATCGGCTTTAACAGCCATTTACTTCGGAACGACGCTCCCTCTTGATATCATCGTTCAAAAGGCCTTTACTTCATTAGATTCTTTTCCGTTATTAGCCATCCCCTTCTTCATGCTTGCCGGCATATTGATGGGGAAAGGCGGCGTGTCTAAACGACTGCTTCACTTAGCAACCTCCATGGTCGGCTGGATGACCGGCGGATTGTCGATGGTTACAATCGTCGCCTGTATGTTTTTCGCAGCGATTTCAGGATCAGGACCCGCAACCGTTGCCGCCATTGGCGGCTTCATGATCCCAGCGATGATCGCCAAAAATTATAAACCTGGCTTTGCTGCCAGTGTACCGGCTGCAGCAGGTTCAATCGGAGTTATCATTCCGCCGAGTATCCCGTTTGTTATCTACGGCGTGACTGCGAACGTATCGGTCGGCGATATGTTTATCGCAGGGATAATCCCGGGGATGCTTATCGCCGTACTATTAATGGTAACCGCCTATATCATTTCTGTGAAAAATAACTACCGCCCGGAAGACGGCTCCAAGACGACCGGCAAAGAAGTGGTTCGCGCCCTAAACGATGCGAAGTGGGCGCTGTTTATTCCAGTAATCATTTTAGGCGGAATTTATGGCGGTATCTTCTCTCCGACAGAAGCGGCAGTCGTATCTGTCGTCTACGCTCTTATTATCGGAGCTTTTATTTACAAAGAACTGACATGGAAGACCGTTTATGACTCGTTCATCCAAACGATCATCATCAATTCAACAACGATGATCATTATCTGCCTGTCCGTTTCCTTTGCCTATTTCATGACACTCGTCCACATACCGGATCAAATATCAAGTTACCTGACGGGATTGACGACAAATCCGATCTTCATATTGATTGTCATTAACCTGTTGCTCCTGCTCGTCGGTATGTTCATTGATACGATATCAGCTGTTGTGATTTTGACACCTGTACTGCTGCCGATCGTCACAGAGTTCGGCATTGATCCTGTCCATTTTGGTGTCATTTTAGTAGCCAACCTGGCGATCGGATTTGTCACCCCGCCTGTAGGCGTCAACCTGTTTGTCGCCTCCACCGTCGGAAAAGTGAAATTCGAAAAAATCGTCGTAGGCGTCATTCCGTTTTTAGTGGCCATGATTTTCGCTTTGCTTATTATTACGTATGTACCTGCGTTGTCGATGTGGCTGACGGAAATGTATCGATAGTTTTCGGGAAAGTCTTTCAGAGGAATGGTTCTCTGTAAGGCTTTTTTTGTATGACTTAAATTGATCCAGGTTATCGTCAACTATGGGTCTCTTAAGATCATTCATAAGAAAAAACATCCCCTTAGTGGAGGACCTCATTTTCTTAGATGCGATTAGTAGCAAATAAGTTTCACTATAAGAACTCCTTACTTAGAGGAATCTACCCTATTCATGACAACAATTCTCTAATACAGATTTAGTTGCAGATTTGGGGGTGAAAGTGGGTATATCTCGAAACTGAGTCTTAAAGATAAGGGCAGGATTGTGGAAGACTCAGTTTCGAGATATTGGAGGGTTTTGAAACTCAACTTGGAGTTTAATCGTACATAATATTGAGTTGATTTAGACCTTTAAAAACATTTAGCATAAACTGAAGTGCGTAATATTAATCATTAATATTCGAAACAGGAGGTGTTTTTAAATGCCGGTATGCCAGAACTGTGGAAGTCAATGGACGTGGTCAGAATCTATTAAAAAATCATTTCAATTTTATAATGGAGCTAAATGCCAATACTGTGGGGAAAAACAGTTCCAAACACAGAAAACTATGAGAAAAGTATCTTTAATAACAATGATTCCATTACTAATGTTACCTTTTGTTGTAGGTTTTGAAGTTCCTATTGGTATTGCGTTGATTATTTTTGTAGCTGCTGAATTCCTTTGCTTACTTTTATTTCCGCGTGTATTAGAATTGTCTAATGAAGAGCATCCCCTTTGGTAAGGTGTTATCAAAAGAAATGAAGTAATAAAAAGAATAGAGACAATAAGTCACAAGGTTAAGGGAGGAGACTATGAAAGTTATTATTAGAACAGGTGAATTGAACGATGCGAAAACGATCTTAAACCTTCAAAGGGATGTAATTACTGAAGACGAATATTTGATTTCAGTACCAGAAGAGTTTAATAAAACTATAGAACAACAAAGAGATTCGATTCAGAGGTTATTAGAAAATGAAAGAGAAACTTTATTTGTTGCTGAAATAGATAAAGAAGTAGTTGGGTGGATAGCATTTCAATCACCAGACCGCCAAAGATTATCACATACAGGTTCATTTGGAATGATGTTACATAAAGACTTTAGAGGTCTAGGGATAGGTGCAAGACTAATTAAAAAGCTATTACTTTGGACAGAAGAGCACCCCTGTATTGAGAAAGTGAGTTTAGGAGTTTTTTCAACAAATAAAAGAGCAATAGACCTTTATAAGGGAATGGGCTTTATAGAGGAAGGTCGAAAGAAAAAAGAAATAAAGTTAGGTGAAAATAAATACGTTGATGATGTTCTTATGTACAAACTAGTTTGAGTACTATTATCCGAAGTTATCTCCAATCTAAGTCTTGAGCAATCTGGGGCGATTCTCATTCAGTAGGACCGCCTTTTTGTTAACGGGTAGGTTTCCTTAAGAGAGTTATCAAACTAACATAAAGGTGGGGGATCATGGACAAAGTATTGCATAAGATAGCTGATTTGGTTTGCAGTAAAGAAAAAATTATTATTGGTATTTCTGGTCATGGGGCTTCAGGAAAGACAACATTTGCAAACAATCTTATAAAACAATTAGGACAAAATGATGTGAACTATATTAATACAGACCCGTACATTATTGGCTCATCTAATATTAGGAAGTACGCTACTATAAATTACGAATATAAAAATGAAAATCATCATTATAAAATG
Source organism: Halobacillus sp. B23F22_1 (assembly GCF_043497005.1). NCBI lineage: Bacteria > Bacillati > Bacillota > Bacilli > Caryophanales > Bacillaceae > Halobacillus > Halobacillus sp. B23F22_1. Next base: position 897,083 of record NZ_JBIEKE010000001.1, read on the forward strand.
ACAGCTTGTCACCCAGGCGCCCATAATATATCAGCCTTAGAGAGAGACATACATATGCTTAGAGATGGGATGGATATTTATACAATAGGTACCCACTATAAGAAGAGTCAATTAATTTCTTCGCAAAATAAGTTATATTTTATAGAAGGTATGAGTGTTGCATTTGCTAATCCAGAGTTGTTTGATTTAACAGTGTACTTATATACGGATGGAGAAACAGAATTTAGAAGACGATCTTCTCGTGATGTGACTGAGAGAGGAATGGATATAAATTTCTTAAGGCAATCTCATGAAGAGCGTAGAATTCAATATGAATTATTTATGCATCCCTACTATAAAAATTTTGATGTTGTTATAAAAAATTCCGATGAAGAGTTTTTTCTAGAAAAATGTGATTTATATTAACATATTGGAGGCGCGATGGTTTGGAATCTACCCAAGATGTCTCGAATTCAAGTCTTCCTGAATTGGGGGCGAATCCTTAACAATAAGGTTCGCCTACTTTAGATATTCTTGGGGTAAGTTAGGTGAAGACTCTTTTTAAAAATGATTTTAGACCTATTAATAAAGCAATTGTATTAATACCATATAAGAGATTGTGCCAACCGCAATGGATAGAAGCATATTATTCCTCCAGAAATGAATCATGACTGTAAGAGTTAAGGATATGATCTCTGGAATTCCGTGAGTACCTGAAAAAAATGTTACATCTCTTAAGCAATAAATGACTAAAAAACCAAAAATGGCTGATGGTAAAACTTTTCCAAGATACTGAACATAATCAGGGGTAGGTTTATTGGATGAGAAAATAATAAAAGGAAGGAATCTTGTAACCATGGTCATTAAAACAATGATTCCTAAAATTACAATTTCTTGTGACATTGTCATTGTTCAAGGACCTCTCTTATCTTTGGACTTTTTTTCATAAGGACAAGCATACTTAAAATAACTATCAATGATGGCAAAATGAAATGACTGGGTCCTAATAGTATTAGACATAAGAGGGAACCTCCTATTCCTACAATAGAACTTTGGTGATTTTCCTCGTGCATCCACTGTTCTAAAAAGATAACGGTAAACAATGCCGTCATCACAAACTCCAGACCTTCTGTATTAAACTTAAGATAAGAGCCAAATAAACCACCGATTGTTGCTCCGAGTACCCAATAAAAATGGTTGAGGATGGTCACAAAAAACATAAACCATCCTTTGTCAATGTGGTCAGGGATCTTGGCTGTACTGTTTATGGCAAACGATTCATCACACATTCCATAGATCAAATAATATTTCTTAGCACCCGTCGCGTTGTATTTATCTAAAAGAGAGATCCCATAAAACAAATGACGGGAGTTTAATATAAGCGTTAAGAAAGCGGCATTTAATGGATTAAATGCCCCAAGCAGCAAATGACCTGCTACAAATTCCATAGATCCTGCAAATATAAAAAAACTCATCAAGGTGGCGTATAATGGGTGAAAGCCTAATGATTGCATGAATATTCCATAAGCCGTTCCTACAAACATAAAGCCTGTTAATATAGGTAAAGTTTTTGGAAAAGCTGCTTTAAAGGCCAAATAAAACCTATCTTTCCTTTTCATTTTTCTCACTTCCCTTAGCATTGCCTTTATTCATTTATAACACGGGTAACATTTGCAACAAACACAATAATTGTATGTATTACAATAAAAAATCAGCTTCAAAAGTAAATCTAAAGTTAAGAATTTGTGCTTTTAATGAAGAGATAGTAAGATATTCAATAACAAAAACATACAATTGAATTAATTGTATGTAGGGTGGGGGTGTAATTTATGCCAGTAAATTCATTCGATCAATATCCTATGTCTTGGAGACCAGACAAGTCCTCCTTAACACGGCCTATCTATCTTTCCTTAGCCAATTTGTTAGAAAAAGACATCATTAGTGGACATTTAACTCCTGGTACTAAACTTCCTCCTCAGCGTGAACTTGCTGATTTTCTTGATATCAACTTCACGACGATTACGCGTGCGTATAAACTGTGTGAAAAGAAGGGATTAATTTTTGCGATTACAGGAAAAGGCACGTTTATATCCCCTAACGCTGCGAGGACTATAACGATATCGAAAGAGGCTGGCTATACAGATATCGACCTTGCTTTTGGGGCTACCTTTGAACAAACAAACTTTATGGTGGTAGATACTATAAGAGAGGTGGCAGCACAGAAAAGTGTGGAAGAACTCCTCAATTATAATAACCCAGCTGGATTACCTCACCATAAAAAGGCAGCACTAAAGTGGTTAAAACCCCTGAATATTGAAGCGAATACAAATCAATTGGCAATAGTATCCGGAGCGCAGAGTGCTTTAGCCATAGCTCTATCCAGTCTTTTTGAGCCGGGAAATCGTATTGCCACAGACTTTTTTACGTACGCAAATTTCATTCAATTGGCCCAGATGTATCATATCCAATTGATCCCTATCCAAGCAGATACGAATGGGATGTCAGCAGCTGAGCTCGATAAAATATGTTCTAAAACAAATATCCATGGAGTTTTTTTAATGCCATCCGGTTGTAATCCTACAGCACATATGGTTTCGAATAGCAGAAAAAGAGAGCTAGCTGAAATCATTAAAAAGCACCGTATCCTTCTCATAGAGGACGAAATTAACGCCTTATTCATTGCCGACAAATCGTATGACTACAAACAGCCGATGTTTAATCTGCTGCCAGAGCAAACCGTTTATATTAACAGTACCTCGAAGAGCATATGCTCTGGCCTTAGGGTAGCCTACATGATATTTGGAGATAGTCTGTCTAAAAAAATAATCGAAGGAATTTATAATATAAATACAAAGCCTTCTTCTCTTGATATAGAGGTTGTTTCACAACTGGTTCTTACAGGAAAAGCTCATTCTATTTTCAAACAAAAAAAGTCCTTACTACAGGAAGCGAATAAAATATATAACTCCTACTTTCCTATAAGTAATGAATACGAAAACCCGTTAAGCTATTTTCGTTGGCTGCCCATTAACAGTAAAGCACCCGGCCTTCAAGTTGAGGAAGAAATAAAAAAGAAGCAAGTTTATGTTCTTCATTCGGATCGATTTATCAGTGGTGGACAATCTTCCACTAATAAGTATCTGAGAATTTCTATGGCTGCCACAAATTCCTTTGAAGAATTGAATGAGGGTTTAGATAGACTTAGAATCCACCTCGACCATCTGAATTAGTTTATTTGAATTATCTTACTTACCTTATACTTGCTAAGTAAAACTAGAGGGCGCAAGATATTGCTTTTTTAAGTTTATCTTGAAGCTGAGTTTTATATAAACGGGGGCGATAGCTGCACATTAGCTATCGCCTATTGTGTTAATTGAGTAGTTTATTTAAAGCGCTTATAAATTATTTGTGCTATGTTTAAAAACAATAATAAAGAGAGAGGATGGATTATGATTTCGTACCAAATAGAGAAATTAAATCCAAAAGATTATAATAAGTGCAGTAATATTTGGGATATGGAAAAGAAACCGAAAATGGCTAAGATGTTTTATGACGAATTGGTATGTGGAAACAGAATTACTTTTATTTATTTGGAGAATAACGAGTTTATAGGTGAAGGTTCATTAGTTTTACGAAACAATGACCCAGATTATACTATTCCAGATAAACGAATTTATCTATCTCGTATGAATGTTAAAGAAGAATACCGCAATTGGGAATAGGTAGCATTATTGTTGATTATCTGACTGATTATGCTAAACAACTCGGATATGAGGAAATAACAATTGGTGTAGATATAGGTAACTTAAACGCAAGACATCTATATGAAAAGAAGGGTTTTACAACTGTATTATACCTTGGTAAAGATGAATATGGTAAATATGTAAAACTTCTAAAAAATTTAAAATAGACTGCTTAATAAGTACTTTGAATGTGTGAGAATGTTCTTGCACTAACGGGTGCTTAATTAAAGAATTATGCGGAAATATTTTGAAATCGAGTCTTAAAGAATAGGGGGCGATTCTTGAATAGAGCCTTTGTCTTTTTTACATAAGCACAAGGAGATCAGGCATTAAGGAATTTAACTGACAAAGCAGTTACTTTTAGAAGGGACGGTTTTTTTAAAACTCGAGCCACTAAACGCCAAATTGTTTTAAATGGTGGTCAAGATGCTTATAGATTCCTTTTCCCCATTGTTCCGAAGTAAGTTTTCCGAAAAAAGGATGTGGATGATCAGTACATGCCTCTGGGCCATTCTTCTGAAATATTATAATTTTTTGTTTCAGTTTTTCTCTTTCTATTTCGAAATCTCTTTTAGATGTAATTAAAATGGTTGGAATAGTGGACATATTGTGGTCTAAAGGTTTGTCATTATAAAAGATGGGTTTTGCAAATCTACCTACTAATAACCCTAACCAACCTCTTCGGGGCAAAGAAAATCCCATTGCGATATCTTGGAAAGATGAGCAATGAGCTAACATTTGAGATACATCCATTTTCCCCCATTTTGGTTGTGAATTTACATTTAAGTTTTCAATACGATTTAATATTTCATCTGTGTAGGTGATTTCAAAAATATTATTCATTAGAATACTCCTTTAGTTTTATTTTAACGCAAAAATGCCCTCGATTATTTAATATATAATTCAATGTCAACGTTATATAATCCTTTTAACTAACGGGTGCTTTAGTTTGAAATCTACTTTGGCAGTTATTGTTCTCGCCCCGATCTAGATCTTAAGAATGAGGAATTAATTTGTAAAATTATTGATTTTTTTCATAAAATTGGTACTAGTTTCACTAGTGAAACTATTTGTTTTTTTTTACTATAAACATAACAGGGTAAAACAAATTCAAAAAAAGTTAGAGGAGGAAAATTTTTATGTTACAAAAGAGAGCTTTGGTGTTTCTTACAATTACCACCACCTTATTAATTGGGCTGTTGTTATTCCCGATAGCATCTTTGGCAGCAGGTGAAACAGAAAAACAAGACTCCATCGAAGATCTTGAAACTATGACCTATAAAGAAAAAGAAAATTATTTTGATAAGCAAACTAAAAGAATTAATAACTCGTATGAAGTTAATGAAGTTTTCTCTGAAAAAGATGAAAAGATAATAAAGGCTGCTGCCAGATTTGAAGAAAACAAAATGAAGCCTCAATTTGTCGATCAGGAATGGCGATTTTTTGGTTCAAGAATAAATGACTCTATTGGAATTTCGGGACAAGTGTCAGGGAACGTATATATTGATGTAGGTTGGTGGAACCACACTCTTTCAGTCAATGGAACTGTGGACGGTACAAATGGAGTAGATCAATCTCGTGTTCGTGTCCATTTTGTAAGTTATGGTCTTATTGGAAGTAGTGGGGTGGGTAAAACCAACGATTTTTGGTTGAATTCTGGCTGGGTAAAAAACAACTATGCTACCCTGAATACTTCTCACGACTTTTCTGGTAATATCGTTTATCACACTACAGATGTTTATGGGGAGCTACAAAATAACAGAGGTACACTGGTGATTCCAGGAAGAGCCATATAGAATCGGAAAAATTCAAACGTTGTTGTCAAGTAACATGCACCGTTTTGCCCCTTTGGATATGCCTTGTCCGAAGGGGTTTCTTAGGGTGAGGTTATACTACAATCGGGTTCCTTGGTTTAATTGGATTCAATAAGAGGGGTGGACAAATGATAAAGCAAGGAACATTGCCCATTTATGCAGGTCTTATTTGGATGCTTTTATTTGCGGCGATGAGCTTTTATTGGGCGGCTGGAGGAAGGGTTGGGGTCAAGTCGGTAGGAGGAGAGATTTCCCACAAAGTCCTTAATGGAGAACAGGATATTATTGCAATTGTCTGGTTGACGGGCTTTGGCAAATTGGGAGGAGCCATTATCCTATTATTAATGTTAAAAAAATGGCGTCATGTGAAAATAAATAAAATATTATCGTCTCTTACAATAGTGGCGGGAGTATTTATGCTGTTATACGGTCTTGTTAATTTTATTACGATTTCGTTAGCTGGACTGCATGTGTTGGAGTTTGATTTAAGTCCTTTTGCTCTCAAGTGGAGGCTTATTTTCTGGGAACCTTTTTGGATGGCCGGTGGTGTTCTATATCTCATGGCGGGCATCAATGTACGCCAGATCAAATTAAAGCGAGATTAGCTAACAATTCTTAGGCTTGAAAAACTGTATGAGTAAAATCTAACGATAGGAAGTAATTGATTACAATTGGTATGGCAAGAAAGTAAGTGAACAGACTTTTAATGGTGAACCGAAGGAAGAGCTTAAACTATTTCAAAAGCAAGATAGAATTCAAAAAATTCAAGTGTTCATAGTGGTCTTTGCACTTATGTCTTTGGCGCTATGGTGGGGCAAGGAGAAAAAACGTTATATATATAGTAGTGCCTTTATGTTTTTACTTCTAGTTGTTGTTGATATTATTATGGTAAACAAATTTAGTTAAATGAAGGATGAATTAATCTTTGAAGCTAAAAAAAATGCGCTTTTACTATCATTTTCTTCATTTTGTTAGCAATAGTTTATTTAAAAGTGCTTACTCAATTCACAGGTGATGACCCGGCAGGTCCGATATCACTAGGTTTAATTGGAATGATAGCAACAAGTGTCGTTGCAGCTTTTGTAGACGTTCTTCAAAAGCCTTTAAGAAATGTCTTAGATGAGCAACCATAAATCTTAAGAATCTTGCAGGAAAAAGAAAAAACACATTGAATATTTTGGTAAGTGGGTATTTAAATATTTGTAATTACTCGGTAGCGTGTTGTGTCATCCTATACCATCTTAGTCCTTGGGGAAGTCTGTATGTTTTTAAAGTGATTAAATCGGAGGGGTATGAAAATGGAGGTAAAAACACTTTTGCTACAACAATGGGCAAGTTGCTTAGATGAAGAAGACTGGTTTCCACCACTTGAAAAAGTGCTGGAGAATATTACTCTTGAACAGGCAATTTGGAAACCAGCTAATGGTACAATGAATTCCATTTGGGAATTAGTTAGTCATTTGCTTTTTTATGAAAAGAGATATCTGATGAGGTTTCTTGGTGAAACAGCGAATGTACCACAGGCTGAAAATAATGAATCTACCTTTAGTCTGCCAGTTGAGACGGTGGAAAATTGGAAGGAAACAAAACAAGAATACTTTTATGTTCACCGTGAACTTGAAAAAATACTAGTAAAATCAGACCATGAAGATTTGTATCGACCCGTCCCTGAAGAAGATAATCCGTTAGTACTTGAACTGAAGAGTTTAGCCATGCACAACGCCTATCATATTGGACAAATTGTACTCCTTAGTAAAATGCAAGGAGCTTGGGCAGAGAACCGAAGCTTTTAAAAAAGGTTTATTAGCTTTATAGTTTATCCATTATAGGGGGAAAATCTGAATAAATATAAGATGACTCCAAGCGGGCGTGATGAATTCAACTCATTATGGAGCCGGGAACTTCGGGTAGCAAGGTTATGGCTCAATCTGGGGTGAATGCAGGAAAATTCGAAGCAGCAGAATAAAGCACCCAGTGGAGTATTTCACTCTACTGGGTGCTTTATTCTTTCTACTGTCCAATCTACTGTACTAGCATGTTCAATTGAATTTAGTTTATTCGCTAATAATTTTGCTTCTTTATAATCAGTGAGAGTCTTAGTAGTAGTAGTACCGGTGTCCTTTAATGTTTCTATACTACCATCATTTAATCGTCGAATAATTCTGTACATGTTTATCAGCTCCTAATTGGTTTATAGAAGTGAAAACATTATACCAAGAAAATCCAAATGATAGTATACCCTAAAAGTATGAAAATTAAACAAAATAAAACACAATGCTGAACATTGTGTTGAGGTTTAAATCAGAATGAAAGCAATATTTATTTTCCCTCTTCTTTTAATGCTGATTGAATTAATTTAATTTGTGAATCAAGAATTTCTAGGGTATCGATGTCTTTGAAATGGGATCTATCTTCAATCATTATATCCAATTCCCTTTTTAATAGTAATGTTTCACATTTATCTAGGGATGCCTGCATAATAGTACTCCTATTTAAGTGAATTATTTATCAGTTCCCCTAAATAATGTAAGTGAAACGAGTTTATTATAAAAAGTTATATTTTTTTATGTATTGAAAGTAGACAAAATCGATAATAAAGAAAGTTATACCAAGCGGGTAACTAACTGAAAAATTAAGTTATTTCATCAGGAAGGTCACTAAGAAATAAAGCTTTACTTAAAAGTTTTATATCACTATGTATTTGCTCCTGGATACTTGGTTCCTTACATTTATAATAATCATCGGTCAACCGTTTAAGCTCATGGCATATTAGTTCTATTGGAACCATTGAATATTTCCTTTCTAACAGGGTTACTAGGATAAGGTTACAAAAATGTTATAGATAAAAGAGGAGAAAAATACCGAATCAATTAGGAAAATAGTTTCAAGCAAGGTCTTATATCTTTATTTATGTAATCATTTTTTCCTTTTTATGTAGATTGTCGTTATTATAAATTTGGTAGTATTGAATGTCAATGGTATATTACTTGCTTTCTATATTGAAACTGAGTCTTCAGATAAGGGAGCAATTCATGAATAATGGATTAGGTCCTTTGTCTCGTTAAAGGGGAGTTGGTGTTTAAAAGAGTAATTTTCCTTGTTGCATAAGCATAGAGGCTATTATTAATATAACTTATAAATTTAACCAATAGTACTAAAAACAATAAAATAATATATATTGATTTGGAAATTATTTCTACATGAATTATATTAGACATAAGAATCTATTTTAGGAGGGATTGGATGGATGTAATGATGTATTTATTTCTTGCAGCATTGTTAATCCCAGCAAATATATACGTAATCAAATGGCATAGGAGTGGGAGTTTCCCCCTCTTAGTTTCTGGTATTATATTAGCCGTTCTTGGTGTTGGGCTTGGGTTTACTGTGGGGGGAATAGTGATGGGTCCTGGTAATTCTGGTCATGGAGGGGCTTTAATGGCAGCTTTTGTAGGTATTTTTATAGTGGCTAATGGATTAATACATGTCTTCGCAGGACTTAATTACGACAGAGAGGCTCAAACTTATATTGATTTTACGAATAGAGAGGAGGGTGTGCATGGCTGATTATATTATGAAAGTACGTGAAAAAGTCGGAACGATGCCCCTCGTTGTAAGTGTGGCAGGCTGTCTAATTCTAGATGATCAGGATAGAGTTTTATTGCAGCATCGAACTGACAACCATCATTGGTCGCATCCCGGAGGAGTAGTGGAAATTGGAGAAGCAGTAGAAGATACTGTTACAAGAGAAGTATTGGAAGAGACAGGTTTACGAGTACAAGAGCTAGAGCTTTTTAATATTTATTCTGGTGACTCCCAACATTATGTTTATCCGAATGGTGATGAAGTCTATTTTGTTAATGTTATTTACATATGTAAGAATTACGAAGGTATACTAGCAGCAGATCAAGACGAGAGTAAAGACGTGCAGTTTTTTAAACTAGGATCCTTACCTGAAATGACTCCTAATAATCAAATAATTTTAGATGATCTTAAGAAGAAAATAGTAATCTAATATAATTTTGCATATGGGGACTGTAGGGTTACTCAACTCGTAAGTGTGTCAATTAACTTTTAAATTTTCTTTTTACATTTTAAAAAATAAAACGTCTAGCAGGAAAACACTAGACGTTTTTATTGCTAGTTATCAACCACAAGATTTTTCTCAAAACGATGCCCATCTTTATCCGCGCCAATGACAATCAAAATATCGCTGACTTTAACTTCCTCCGTTGCCATCGGCGAGATGATTACGTTCTTTCCGCGTTTAATGGCTACGATGTTACATCCATAGTGGGCGCGGATATCTAAATCAACCAGAGTCTTCCCGCTCTGGCTTCAATAACACTATGGTCGTCTGATAACTCGATGTTGTCTAATATATTGTCTGACACGATATGATGACCTCTATGGCAAGGAGTGAGCCCCCTTCCACTCCTGCGGAAGAACGAGTGAGCCGAGAGGGGCTTTCGCTCCTGACGGCAAGAAGGGTTTCACCACAAGCTGAGGGAGCGACTTTATTATAGACTGCTTCCTTTTTATTAAAGTTATAAAAGATAACAGATTTGTTCAGACTGTGGTTTTTAATAATTGATTTTTCCCTGTCACCTGCCCATTTCTCAAATAGACGCGCGGAATGCGTTTTCCGATCAGACAAGCCGTTTCGTAATGAATCGTTCCCATAAGATCGGCTGCTTCATCCATCGAAATAAAACCTTCAGATGGTTCTCCGAAGACGGTAACGGTATCTGTTTCTTTTATATCTTCGAGTTCCGTAACATCAATCATTGTCTGATCCATGCATATTCTTCCGACAATCGGGGCCCTTTTTCCTCGGACTACTACGTCGCCTTTATTAGAAAGTAAACGGGAAAGACCGTCCGCATATCCGATAGGAAGGGTCGCGATGGTACTTGGATGTGTTGTGGTAAAAGTACGGCCATAGCTGATCGTCTCATTTGCTTCCACAGTTTTTATCAGGATGGGTTTCACCTTCAGGCTCATCACTTGCTTTAAGGGAACAAGGGGCTTTAAATGCTCTGCCGGATACAAGCCATACAGACTGATTCCGACCCGTACCATATCCAGGTGCATCTCGGGATAAGCGATTGTTCCTGCACTGTTGCAGCAATGTTTAATTGGAATAGAAATGTGATTTTCCATAAAATCAATAAGCTGGCAGAAGGCAGCAAATTGTTCTTTCGTATAGGCAGGGTCCGGATGATCGGCATCTGCAAAGTGGGTAAACGCCCCTTCGACAAATACATAGTCTGAGGTGAGAGCATGGATAATCTGCAGAGCTTGTTTTGCATCTACTATTCCAACCCGGTTCATTCCAGTTTCTATTTTTAAGTGCACATGTGCAGTCTTTTTTAGAGATTCTGCTGTCCGTCGGATGCTTTCCGCTGCCTCTGTAGTGAAAACGGTGAGGGTGATTTCCTGGCTGATTGCTGTTTCTACGGCATCCGGCGGGGTGTAGCCGAGAACAAGGATGGGTTCATCAATCCCTGCCTCACGAAGGAGTAATGCTTCATCAAGAAGGGCAACAGCCAAATAATCAGCACCGGCGGCCACTGCTTCTTTTGCCATTGCTTCCGCTCCATGGCCGTACCCGTCCGCTTTGACTACGGCCATCAGTTTTGTGTTTGATGAAATATGTTGTTTGAATGCCAATAGATTTTCCAAAAAGGCGTCCAGGGATACTTCTGCCCACGCCTCACGATAACTTCCATGATCCATGTGAGTTACCTCCCTTCATATAGTTAATAAAAATATCCTTCTGCCAGAGCGGCAGTAGGATATTTTTTGATTAATGTACGATTACTGCTTCACGTAAAGCGCTTTCTGGAGGGAGATACTCATAGCCAAGGTCCTCCGCAACGGCTTTATACGTTACTTTACCATTGACGACGTTCAGTCCTGAAAGGATAGCGGCATTATCCTGAACGGCCTGAGTGACACCTTTTGCAGCGATTTGGACTGCATACGGAACGGTGACATTCGTAAGTCCCTCGGTAGCCGTACGTGGCACAGCGCCGGGGATATTGGCTACTGCATAATGAAGCACGCCGTGTTTTTCGTAAATGGGCTTATCGTGGGTAGTGGGATGGTCCACCGTTTCAAAATTTCCACCCTGATCAATGGCAACATCTACAATTACTGATCCCTGCTGCATGGCTTGTACCATTTCATCCGATACCAATTTTGGAGCTTTTCTTCCAGGAATTAAAACAGAGCCGATGACCAGGTCAGAATTCTTCACTGCTTCTGCGATATTTAATGGATTGGACATTACGGTGTTGATGCTGGAGCCGAAAATATCATCCAATTCACGCAGGCGAACAGGGTTCAGGTCAATGATTGTTACTTCTGCTCCGTACCCAAGGGCGATTTTAGCTGCGTTGGTACCGACGACACCGCCACCGATCACGGTCACTTTTCCGCGTTTTACTCCAGGGATTCCGCTGAGAAGGATCCCTTTTCCTCCTTGTGATTTTTCTAAATACTGCGCACCAAGTTGAGCAGCCATTCGACCGGCGACTTCGCTCATCGGAGTAAGCAATGGTAAAGTCCGATCTACTGTAATGGTTTCGTAAGCGATGGCAGTGACTTCATTTTCAATTAATGCCTCTGCTAATTCTGGTTCCGCTGCCAGGTGGAGATAGGTGAAAAGGATAAGGTCCTTACGGAAATAGTCGTATTCTTCCTTTAGTGGTTCTTTTACTTTCATAATCATATCCGCTTTGGCCCAGACGTCAGAAGCATGGTCGAGGATTTCTGCACCAGCTTCAATATATTCTTCATCTGTGAAGCCGCTTCCCAAACCGGCTCCTTTTTCAATATAGACGGTTTGCCCGGCATTTATCAGATGAACAACTCCAGCTGGTGTCATGGCTACACGATTTTCGTTATTCTTTATTTCCTTAGGTACACTAATAATCACGATTCATCTCTCCTTTTTTCTATGTTTTCCACTCCATCGTAACTTTCTATTAAAGCCCTTTCATCGGGCAAACAGCTAAATAAAAAAAGCATGCTTTGTGTAAATGCACAAAGCATGCTTAATCCAATTTTAAAGTAATTAAGTCCAAATACAGGCTCACCTTCTGGTTTGGGTTATGAAGATCGATTCCCCCGACTTCCCGGATCCGCTTCAACCGGTAATTCATCGTATTTGGATGAATATACAACTGCTTCGCTGCACGGTATACGTTATTGTCATTCTTAAGGTAGGTCTCTAACGAATGCACGAGGCAGGTATCGTTGTCTTCATCGTATCGCCGGAGATATTCAATTTGCCTGTTATGGTAATGGTTCTTTCTCTGAAAATCATGTAATCGCTCAATAAATTGATACACCCCTAAATCTTCATACAACGTTACATCGGCAAGTTCTTCTGGGAACATGTTCTTTAATCTCAGTACTTCCGCAGCCTGATGATAAGAATGAACAATCTCTTGCGAGGGTGAGTATGTCATTCCAGCTGATCCATACATCTCCTGTAACTGCAATTGGCCGCTCAATTTCATAATGAATTGCTGAATAAATTCTATTAATGTCGGTTTCGGGGCATCGTTATCTTTGAGACGCACCAGCATAATAAAATAATTATCGTCGAACAGTCTAGTAATCACTGAGACTTTCACTTGCGTCTCTGATAAATAATAAGCATGTTTCTCCATTTGCTCAGTGACTACATCGGAAAAGTTTATAATGACAATAGCTTTATTACCTTCCAGGTTCATATTGTACTGTTTTGCCTTAAGGAGGATTTCATCATTATCCCAAAAGTCGCCTCGAAGCAGCTGCCAAAAGAAGTCTTTATATCCTTCCTCCGATTTACGCCGTCTCTTTCTGCGTTGAAGCAGGAACCTTTTTACATAAAAGGATGCTTTCTTAAATAACTCGATTTCTTCATTCGTGAACGTAGAGTCCGAAACGTGTGCCCAAATAAACCCCATGATTTCATTATTCTTCCGGATTGAAATCGCAACACGATTGCCGAGACCTGTTTCCCTCATCTCGGGAATTACAACAGGATCATCACTGTCAATCAGCTTAGGCAGAATTCCATTTTTCCATAACCCATTAATCACTTTATCAGGAACTTTAAGGTTAATAATAGTAGCTACGCGCACCTCATCGATGTTACTGGAATGCCTGCTGTATGAAATTAAACTATGGTTGGAATCTTCTATTGTAATAGGACAGTTAAAAATATCAGCAATACGATCGGCGAGTTCTTCAATGGATACATGGCTTTCATTTAGCTGCTCTTTCAGGGTGTCTGGGTGTATGTTCATATGTTCGCTCCTTCATGTCCGTCCGTTTGAGTAAATACACAAACCGTTGCATTCTTATTTTAGTATATTTACAATTAAAATTCACCATCAGAATGGTATAGTTTTACCCAAGAGTGAACAGGAGGACTAATATGAAACATGCATTTGTAATTGGAAGCGCTTTTATAGGTGTTATCGTCGGGGCTGGATTTGCCTCAGGACAAGAGGTGCTTCAGTATTTTACCAGCTTCGGCATAATGGGAATCATTGGGGCTGTTATTGCAACCGCTTTATTTGCTTACGCAGGGATGACACTCGTATGGATTGGAAGCCGGTTGAAAACCACCTCCCACAAGGAAGTCATTTACCAAATAAGCGGAAAGGTGTTAGGAACCGTTATTGATTATGTACTCATCTTCACCTTGTTCGGTGTGGGAGTTGTCATGATTGCAGGTGCAGGATCGAACCTTAATCAACAGTTTGGTTTACCGGTAGTTGCAGGAACCATTATTATGACTATACTTGTTTTTTTAGCGGGCATGTTAAAGGTCGACCGCGTAGTCAATATTATCGGCAGCATCACGCCTTTCCTCATTTTATTCGTACTGCTCATATCCGTTTTCAGTTTTATGACAGCAGACGGTACATTTGCTGAATTGGACAGTAAGGCTAACGAGTTGACTACAACATTGCCGAACTGGTTCATCTCTACTATCAATTATGTATCTTTTAATATAGCAGTAGGGGCATCCATGGCATTGGTCATGGGCGGTGCTGAAACGAATCGTAAAACAGCAGCGCTGGGAGGATTAATAGGAGGTCTAGGTATTGGCCTTCTCATCATATTAAGTAACCTGGCTATCTTTTCAAAAGTGGAGCACGCTGGACAAGCAGACCTGCCGATGCTGGCCATCGTCAGTGATGTATCGCCGGTATTAGGAGTAGTCATGTCAATCGTTATATTCGCCATGATTTTCAATACAGCTCTCAGCATGTTCTATTCGTTTGCGGCCAGGTTTTCTACAGTTGAAACCAAACAGTTTAAGGTATTTTTCACCGGTACGATGGCGGTAGGTTTTATTGTCAGTTTCTTCGGTTTTACTAAACTGGTTGCCTACTTCTACCCGCTGATCGGTTATCTTGGTCTGACGTTAATTGCGGTGTTAATCGTTACACCATTTCGGATGAAGAAGGGCTTTAAGCAGGAAAAGGAAAGTCAGTTCATGGAAGAGAAACGAGCAACGAGTTAATCCAGGTACAATAATCAATTAATGGTGTTAATATTATGGAAAAACCCCTAAGAGCGAAGGTTGAATAAACCGGATCTCAGGGGTTTTTTAGTGCTTTTTTTCAGTAAGAATATTCTAGTGCTGTGAACAGTACCGGAAAAATTTATGGCAGAACAGCCATTTATAGATAAAGCAAAGTATAAAAAAACTCCCTCACAGGGAGCTTTTTGATGGTTTATGATCTGATATATTAACTCGATTATTTTCAAACGTTTTATCAATTTCATTCAATGTTTTTAAAACCCGGTTACTTGATACTTTCATGTTCTTCATTTTTGCTTTTGAATGCGTACGTCTTTCAGCTGATGGTTCAGAGGCCACAATAATTACATCATCGTTATTATAATGCATTTTGTTATTTGAAGTCATATTTCATTCCTCCTATAAGATCAGCTAAAAAGTCCGTGTAAAGAATATTTGTTTTCTCCATTATAGCATATTCGATTTCCTTACCGAATGCTTTCACCTTGGTCTTATCCCATGTATGGTCTAAAGGGTAATGAAAACATAGTACATAGTCACTTGTATTTAGTGCGTAATAAAGCAGATTTTTATTTTGAGAATATCCTATCATATTCTGCGGGGTTGTATATGCCCTTACTACATAAGATGTCTCATCTTCTAAATCATATTCAAGTGTTGGACTTGTAGTGCCTGTATAACCACAGAGTTTCATTTTGCCTTCATGCTTTTTATAGACGGTTATTGTATTGCAGTCTTTAAAGGTGCCCACTGCTTCTTCTAATATTGTATCAGGGCGTTGATAAATGTGGCCTCCTTTTAACGGAGTCTTGGCCATTTCCAGGAATTCATTCCAATCTGATACTGTTCCAGCAGCTAAATATGAAAGAAGAGTTAGAGTATATTCTTGATATACCTCAAAATCACGTGCTGCAATAGCATTTTCATGAATACCTTCCTTCATGGGTACAAGTTTAATACCTTCTTTTAAACGGTCACTTAAATATCCATTAATTTTCTTATAAAATTCAGGAGATTGAGCTAGTACAAGCTCTTCTGTCCATATTCCTTGAGCTTGTACATCATATATGAAGGCCCAAATAAAAGGGTGGATATTTTTTAATCTTTCTTGTTGACCAGCAGGTAAATCCATTAATACAGTATCCACGGCATCAATGGTATAGTCAGGGTAGCGGTAGTTATCTTTTTTATACTGTTCCATTTTTGCGGTAAGGTCTGCCTTTATGTAATCTTCATAATACTGCTTAACAGTTAAATCGATAAACGTAATGATATATTTATCTTCTTTTACTGCTGTTCTAAATTCCTGATAGGTTGGAGTACATTTCTCTTCATCCCAATAAGTCCCTACATTATCATTGATCAGCAATATGAAAATGTCAGACTCTATGACTTTTTCAATGCATGTCTTCATGAAGTCTTCATGCCATGGATAGAAGTTGTCTTCAAATAATAGTGGCCTGTGCCCAGCATTTTCAAGATGCTCTTTTAAGTTTTTTCTTAACGGAATGAGCTGGTTATCATAAGCAGAACTAATAAAAAGTTTACATTGATTTGGCATCATACCCCTCCCCTATATTGATGATAGCACAGCTCAAAAAGTAAAAATACTGTATATAGTAAATACTTCCACTAGTAATAATAACCCTTTATAAAATCCTGAATTTTACCATCGCTCCGTATAAACACTTTCCTTGGGAGCGGCATAAACTTCCTTGATGAGCAACGTTCCTGCGGGATCTTCGGCTCGCACTGTTCCCGGAGGGAGTCTGCGTGTTTTAACTGCGCTTACACGATTCAGTTTTTATCGTTCGTTTTATGACCTTGAGGCTTTACTTATGTTCCGGCCTCTTTCTTATTTGAAAGGAAAGAAACCATTGTGAAAAGGTAAGTGCTTTGAAATAATTGGATATAAGTTATCGGTAAATGGAGGGGTTGAGGGTGGTTTCAAGGTACGATAATATCGTTTCTATGGTAGAAGAAATCAAGGAGAAAAATAAAAGCTCTGCTGCTGCACTCACAGTAATAAGAGATAATGAAATAGTTTTAGATCACTATAGCGGGACTTATTCCAATACGAGCAGCGCACTACCTGTAAATGAAAATTCTAGATTCAATGTAGCGTCTGCCAGGAAGAGTTATTTAGGATTGTGCATTGCGTTTGCTTTATATGAAGGAAAAATACATAGCCTTGATGATTATGTTAGTGACTATTTTAATGACATAGACCCAGACATACTTAAAGATACCACTATACGGCATATGGTCACTCACACGCACGGTTTAAATGAGAATTCAGAAGGGGATATCATCAGAGAGTTCAATCCTGGAGAAAAATGGGCTTATAGAGGCATCAACATCAAACGAATGACTCAATTAATCCGTAAAATTTATGGCGTTCCCTTTCCAGAATTTTTGTCTGCAAAAGTGTTCTCACCAATGGGGTTGACTCAAACGTGGTGGGAAACTAAAGACAGTGATGATTTAGTAAAAGTAATCAATGACCCTAATAGGAATGGAGAAGATACAACAGGTTCTACGGAAGATGGAATGGAATCTAACCTATTTGTTTCTGCCCGTGAATTTGCTCTTTGGGGAAACCTCTTCCTAAATAAAGGGGAAATGAATGGAAGGCGAATTGTTCCTAAGGAGGTAATCGAACTAGCGATCAATATACATACACCGGATCATCTAGCCAAAGATTTTCCTCGTAATGGTATGTTTTGGTATGTGCAGGATACTCCAAGAAAATGGAGTGAATTAGGTGATCGAGTGCCAAGGGGTTCTTTTCAAATCTTAGGAGTGACGGGGCCGACCTTAGTAGTGATCCCAAAATACAATGTTGTCATCGCAAAAATGTACAATAAGAGATACAACTACGGAAACGAGAACTATCTTTATTACCTGAAAAAGTTCAGCAGCATAGGAGCCGATACATTTCAGTAGTTATATACAAAGAAATACTGTTTAATATTTTACTCCCAAAAATTCAGGATATTTTCGGGAGATTGAATACATTTTTATCGATAACTTTAGCAGAAAATTTTTATTTGATTCTCAGTGATCCCTTTAATTAATCTCAGTTCACTAATCAAAAATTCTTGTGTGTTATCAAACATTTTTTTTTCGCTTGTATTAAGCGCTTTTTCTTTCTTCATACGTTTTAAATCTCGTACAACTTCAGCACTTTCTTGTATATCACCTGTTTTTATTTTGTCCGTGTTCACTTTAAATCTCTGTTTCCACGGCAGTGCTCTATCTGATTCTCCATCTTGAAAAATGTGTATGATGTGTTTTAATGCAATTAAGTCAGTAATGGGACGTATACTTGAACTCAATATTTTCCCTGTTGGAATCAGGACTTGCATATTACTGATTAACATTTTGATGACATAATACTCTTGTTTTTTTCCTGAGATTTCCTTTTCTTCTATGGCTTTAATTAGACCTACTCCGTGCATTGGATAAACAATGTTATCGCCAATTTGAAACAAAAAATCCACCTCCATATGTGGTTACCTTAGTAAGTTTAACACACATATCATTTTTATCAAAATTTTAATAATAACATAATTTAAACTTAACAATCAACTGTTTTTCTTTGAAATTAGCAAAAATTACATATTAGGCTTTGTCTCATTAGTGTGGTTTATTCAAATAGAAGAGTTTGATTACACAAGATAGCTTTAAGGAGTGAGGCTATGGAAGACTATAGGAGCGTCTAACCAAATTAAAGGTTAGTAATTAAAGCGTTATAATTTAATATATTCTCAATTTATAAAGGTAGGGGATGTTGGTGAGTAAAACTAATGCTATTATATTTAGCAGTTTAATTTTAGCAACTATATTTGGAATATTTGGTCAAGGAATGGCTTACTTTTTGAAAGAAAAGGTCGTTGAAATACCTCCGATATACTATTTATCCGGTTTAACAATATTAAGTGTCATCTTATATGTAAGCGGTTTTGTTTTGACATATATTCAATATAAGAAACAAAAAATTGATATGGACAAAATGGGGGTATATTTTTCTTTATTTGGCTTTATTGGGCTGCTTACTTCTGGTTGGTCTTTATTTGTTTTGGCTATGTGGTGGGGGTAAACTGAAACTGCCATAGAGTGTATTTATATTAATCTCGTAATAACCCCCTCAGGGAGGAAATTATATGAAGAAGCAAGTATTGTTTATTCACAGTGCAGGTCCCCAGGAAGGAAAGCAGGGAAGTAGTCATTTAATCGCATACTTACAAAAATCACTTAGTGTGGATTACCATTTTTCGTCTCCGGCCATGCCGGATCCTGAAAACCCGGGTTATGGTCCGTGGAAGAACGCATTGAAAGAGGAACTTTCTAAGTTGAAAGGTGACGTCATTCTGGCCGGCCATTCACTAGGTGGATCTGTCCTCTTAAAATATCTCTCGGAAGAAGCTTGTGACTTATCCATCGCTGGCTTATTTGTGTTGGGATCGCCATACTGGGGGCTCGATAAAGAGTGGCCGTTTAAAGAATTCGAACTCTCTGAGGATTTCGCTTCAAGACTGCCTCACATTTCACAAATCTTTCTATATCACAGCCGTAATGATGAAGTTGTTCCGTTCAGCCATTTTGAACACTATGCTTCTAAGATTTCCCATGCGAAGACCCGGGTCTTCAAATACGGCGGGCATTTGTTTCAAGAGGAGCTGCCTGAACTCGTATATGATATCGAGTCTTGCAAATAAGTTGATTTGGAGTCTCGTAGCTAACGTAAAACTCTAGAAAGAATCACCATTTTAATCTGCTAGAAAGTTCACCCGGCCTGATTCACACTAAGAACAGTGATCGTAACCAGGATGAGCACCATTCCAAGAAGTTGAATGGAGGTCAAATGATCTCCAATAAACAGTACGCCAAACAACGAGGCTGTCACCGGCTCTACCATAGCGACCATGGAAGCAGTAGTAGGAGGAGTCCAGTAAATTCCAAACACATAGAATATAAATGGAATTCCAACACCCAAAACTCCTAATAGAAGAAACCACCCGATGTCATTTGACGTCAACACAGAAACGGCCTCATCCTTTTTCGTAAAAAGAGAAAGGGTGAGACAAAATACAAAAAAGGTAATGGTTAATGTAGTCTGCGGCTTTCCGATCGAAGATGCGTTTTTAAACCCAAATATAAACAATACATAAGAAAGACCAGCAGCAAGTCCTGCGGCTGCCCCCAGGAAACTTACTGAAATCGATTCAGTGTTGTAGGCACCTGTAAGAAGGATGATGCCTATAAGCACAGCGGCTATGCACCCCCATTTAAACCAAGTCGAACGTTCGATCCGCAATAAAAAGGAGATTAAAAGGACAAATACCGGTGCTGTGTACATTAAAGTAGCAGCCACAGCAATGCTTGAGACCTGAATACTCAAAAAATAAAAAATAAAGTTTCCGGCCACACCAATTCCCGCTAATAGCGACCATATGTATAAACGAGGGGAGAAACTCCAATTTTGTCTAAAACGAAAGAGAAACCACGGGAAAAAACACAAAAATCCTATCGCTCCTCCGTAAAGTGAAACCACTAAAGGCCCCCACCCTTTGGTCATTAAAATATCAGCAATTCCTCCGCTAACGCCCCAGCATATAGCGGCTAGCATAACTAAGCCTATACTTGTGAACCTCATCTCGTGCCTCCTGAAAGAGAAATAATGCTTCGAAATTTTTTATTATTCTAGTAGAAATCCAGCATGGCCTTAATAACGTAAATACAAGAGACAGCCAATTTTCTATACGCAAGTAACCAAAGGTACTAACGGTATTTCCTTTTAATCTTCACACATAAACCTGGTTTGCTCGTACGCGTTATGAGGGTTTAAGTAGGTTTAATTTAAAGAGGAATATCCATTTTTGAAACTAAGATAGAATCTAAACGTAATAAAGAAAAGAGAGAAAATGGAGGAAAAGACTAGGAGTGCTGCAATAACCTTAACGATGGTAGGGTCTAATCAAACTTCTAATATAAATGGAACTTTTGAAAGTGGCAACGAATGCAAAGGTCACGGACGGTAGAACGGAATGACGGAGACAGACTATTATGGAAACAACAGTTTTTTCGATTAAGTTACAGTGGGAGAATGTAAAACAAATGAACTTTTAATAATTTGCAGGAAAAAGGAAGTGTCATTGAGAATGGAATTCAAATTCGGGAATTTTGCCATTGTTCTTCCCTCTTTACACTTTACGATTATCACGGTGATAATTTTTATCTTTTTAGTAAAGTGGAGCAGGCAATTAGAAACAGGGCGTTTTAAAATTTTCTTATATTTTTTAATTAGTACATATATTGCTCCAATTTACTCGCATGGTACAGAAGAGGGGGTCTTTGAGTTATGGCTGCCTCTCGGATTTATAATAATTTTATTTTACTTTTTGCGTAGTAAAACAAGGCATTCTTCTAAAATAAAAGCGAGTATTTTAGGGCTTTGTATCGCTTTATACAGTTAATACATATATATTGAGCAGTAGTGGTATGATTTTGCAGTTGCAGTTATAGTAAGGGGTGCTTATATGAAGTTAAAATGTTTTGGAGTTGGACTTGCAGCCACACTTTCTGCTTTGATTTATGGATTATATACAAATGAATGGGAAACGGCTGTCAAAATAATAGGGATAAGTGCTGCTGTTCCTTTATTAATTACCGGCACTTTAACAGGAGCATTTGTAAGTGGAGACAGGCACAGGGCAAATTACCATACAGAAGTTAAGGGAGATAGGAACAGTAAGAGCAAACGGATAAATGGACTTTTGGTAATGAGTGCTCCGAATGCCGTTCTAATAATTATTCTTATTGTAATAGCCACTAAAAATAATTGAATTCAATATTCTCTCTTTAGAGCTCGATCTTGATTATTTTACGGAGGAATGAACGTGGAAATAGACATTGATTCATTAGTTACTTTCATTATTTTATGGGGGTGCCCTAGTGTCGCTATTGTAGTGAAATATCTTAAGATGAATAAAGCAGAAAGGCAGGAGGCCATAGATGACTTCAAAACCTTACGTTCCATTTTCACCATGGGCTTTCTAGTGTTTGGTGGTTTTCTATCTTCTTTAGGGAACCTTATTTCTATAAATACCCTAAAGTATGTTGGGATTACGCTATTGGCAGTGGCTGGCGTCACTACTGGGGTGACTTTGTGGAGTGATAGTAAAATTAGGAGTTTAATCACAGCATTTTTAGTTACAGCAGCTATTTTTGCATGGATTTGATTTTCGCTCATGGCGTTGGTCACTAAATTGTTTCTGCTGGTATTGAGGACGATTGAGGGGGGGGAGGAAGTGAGGAGAAATCCAGGTATTATTTCTTCTGTTTTATTTTTAATTAGTTTAGTGGCATATACTTCAATGCTGTTTGGTAATGAAATCTTTTTATTTACCGGAGTAATTGTTTCTATAATAGGGAAGGTGTTCGCACTGTTTTCTAAAAAAGGTATATACAGAAAGATTGGATTGATTGGTAATGGATTGATAGTCTTAGTTTTAATAATCGTTCCCTTAATTGTCACTACATTTTTCTGGAATACTCCTTAATTCCTGCAAGGGAGTACTAAACGAAGAGGAAGAAATTAATAATTTGCGTAGGTTATATAACCCAAATTATCAATAGAAATATAATAATAATAAAAAAGGCTCCTGTTTTATATTTTTTCTCCTTGTATATCATTGCAAAGGTTAGAGTACTGCCTATAATCAACCCGACAGTAATTAGAGTGTAATTAATAATAATGCTGTCAGAAGTGTTAACATTAATGATGTAAATGATCATTATTAAAGGCAGTATTACATAAGAAGCTAGCTTATCGAAATTTATATACATACAACCCCTCCATATATGAATTACATTTCATTCTGACTCAACATTTCCTGATTCTCCTCTCTTACTCAAAATAACATTTCTGTACAAAAAAGATAATGACCTCCACTCTTTTTCTGTTTCTTCGGCAAGCAGACGTTTTTTTAGATCGAACGCGCACCTGGTATTATTGTGCCTTTCATTTTTAAAAATTTAATATTGAATTCTCCATTTATTATGTAATAATAGTAAAACAGATTAAATTGTTAGAAAAAATACAATATTATTAATTTTGATCAGGGGGGATTCGAGATGTCTGATACCAGGACGGCGATGATCGTCGGCGGGGGAATAGGCGGGCTAGTTACGGCTCTTAAACTTCACCGCGTTGGCGTGTCGGTGCGTGTCTTTGAAAGTGTAGAAACGATTAAAGCATTGGGGGTTGGAATTAATCTATTACCTCATGCGGTGAAGGTTCTGACGGAACTTGACCTGGATGATGAGCTTAAAAAGGAAGGTCTTCCAACGGCTGAGCTTATTTATGTAAATAAGTTCGGCAAGAAGATTTGGCAGGAGGATCGTGGGCTGAATGCCGGCTATCATTGGCCTCAATATTCGATCCATCGCGGCCGGCTGCAAATGATTTTGCTGAATGCTGTTAAAGAACGCATTGGTGAGGATGCTGTTTATACGGGTCATCACTTGCATTCATTTCAAATGTTTGGTGACAAGGTAACCGCTCATTTTAATAATAAAAAAACTGGGGAACATGCGGGTACGTATAGCGCCGATACTATGATCGCAGCCGATGGCATCCATTCGGCCGTCCGTAAATTCTACTACCCAAATGAAGGAGAGCCGAAATTCAGTGGCAGGATTTTATGGCGTGGTATGACAGAATCCGCTTCCTTTATGACGGGTAAGTCGATGATTATGGCTGGTTATCAGGATCAAAAATTTGTGGCCTATCCTGTATGTCCAAGAGCGAATGAAAATGGGCGCTCTCTTGTCAATTGGATTGCTGAACTGAAAGTGGATGATGAATTGATTTCACAGGCAGACTGGAATCAGGAAATCGATAAGGAAAAATTTGCGCCTTATTTTGCTGATTGGGATTTTGGCTGGTTGAATGTCCCCCGGTTAATTGAAGAAACAGATGCTGTTTATGAATTCCCGATGGTTGACCGTGATCCGGTCCCTCGTTGGACATTCGGGCGTATAACCTTGCTTGGAGATGCTGCCCACCCGATGTACCCGATTGGATCGAATGGAGCGTCGCAGGCGATTCTTGATGCTGAGGCTTTAGCCCAGACCTTTGCAGAAGAGCCGAATACCGAAGCTGCTTTACTAGCCTATGAACAAGCAAGACTGGAACCAACAGCTAATATCGTTCGAACGAATCGGCAGAACGGGCCTGAAGTCGTCATGCAGATGGTCGAAGATCGTGCGCCTGATGGTTTTGATAAGTTGGAAGATGTGATTACGTATGATGAGCTTGCGGAAGTTGCTAATAAATATAAAAAGCTTGCCGGTTTTGATCGGGAGACATTGAATAGTAAATAGGAGTGCAGCTATGATCGAACACATTGTATTAGTTAAGTTTTCTCAGGAAACAACAACTGAACAGAAGCAGGAGCTGATCCGCCGGACACTGCGGCTGAAGAACATAATCCCGGGAATCGTGGATATTCAGCAGGGGATCAATTTTTCCAATCGCAGCCAGGGGTATGAAGTCGGACTGACCGTGCGGTTTAAGGATAGGGATT
The DNA here is from genome assembly GCF_043497005.1 of Halobacillus sp. B23F22_1. Classification (NCBI taxonomy): domain Bacteria; kingdom Bacillati; phylum Bacillota; class Bacilli; order Caryophanales; family Bacillaceae; genus Halobacillus; species Halobacillus sp. B23F22_1. Next base: position 921,765 of record NZ_JBIEKE010000001.1, read on the forward strand.
CTCTGGAAAATTATGGGCCGCATCCCGCCCATCAGGAAATTGTTTCTTATTTGAAAAATATCGGTCTCGAAGACAGTATTATTGTGGATTTTGAAATCTAAGCTTATTTTTAATCTTAAACTTTAGTGCTTAAACGCGTTAATTTAAAATTTCGCAGGGGGGATTTTTATGAAAGCTGTTCATCCAGAACAAATTATTGATAACAGTCGCTTTCGTTCCTTCCATTTTTCTATTATTTTCTGGTGCTTCTTCATCATTCTTATGGATGGGTATGATGTAGTCATTTATGGCTCGGTTGTCCCTTCCTTAATAGAAGAGTGGAACATATCTTCCGTAACAGCAGGGGCCATTGGAAGCTATACTGCTGCCGGCACGGCTGTCGGTGCTGTACTTTTCGGATTATTGGCTGATAAACTGGGCCGAAAGAATGTCATCCTGCTATGTACCATCCTTTTCAGTTTGTTCACCGCCCTGTCGGCATTTGCTGCAGGACCGACGATGTTTACGGTATTCCGGGTGATTGCGGGACTGGGACTTGGCGGAGTTATGCCGAACGTAATTGCACTCTCCACTGAATATGCCCCGAAAAAAATCAGGGCTGCGATGGTTTCCTTTATTTTTTGCGGGTACTCGATCGGAGCCATTGCGGCTGCATTATTCAGTAAATCCATTTTACCTGCGCTTGGCTGGCAGCCGATTTTCTGGATCGCAGGTCTGCCCTTATTGTTGATCCCTTTTATCGCAAAAAGTCTTCCAGAATCAGCAAGCTTCCTGTTAGCCAAAGGGAAGGAAGATAAATTAAGGGAACTCTTGCAAAGAATCGATCCGGAAACAACACTAGATGAGAGTACTACATTTGAGAAGCCTGAGCCTGCAAGAAAAGGCCTTCCACTGTTGAAACTTTTTGAAAAGAAACGGGCGATCAGCACGATTATGTTCTGGATCTCCTGCTTCTCCTGTTTTGTACTTATCTATGCGATGAATACCTGGCTGCCGAAATTAATGATCGAAGCGGGGTACAGTTTGAGCTCAAGTTTAGTGTTTGTCGCTATGATGAATGTCGGTGCCATCGTCGGCACAGTTATTTTTGGCAGACTCGCGGACAAGTGGGGCTTTAAAAAAGTAATGGTTCCGCTTTATATTGTCGGAGCTGTGGCCTTGGCCAGTATCGGTCTGACACAGAATCTTATGTTGGCCTACCTGTTAATTGGGATGATCGGGGCTGCATCTGTTGGTGTGCAGAATATCAGCAATGCCTTTGTTTCTCAATACTATCCCCCTTCCATGCGTTCCACCGGGGTGGGGGCTGCAATGGCATTTGGCCGGGTAGGCGGCATCTTTGCTCCAACATTTGTCGGTATTCTTTTAACCTTGAACATGTCTGCCCAGGTGAATTTTACTGTCATCGCCATGGCCGCTGTTCTTGGGGGTGCAGCGATTTTGTTTGTTCAGGAAAAACATGCTCATTATAATAGAGAAGAGAAATCGTATGATGGGGACGGTAAAAGGAAAGAAGTTGTATGAGCTTATGATATGTAAAAACAAGCTGGGTCACTGCTGCCCAGCTTGTTTTTAATGGCTCAATCATAATTCCCTCACAAGAATTCTTAGCTAAAAGACTTAATATCAAGTCTAAGCGATAGTTACAAAGTGGCTGTGGTTTAGTGTGGAAATGAACTAGTGAAGCAAATGAATTGAATGATCAAGGGAAAAAGAAGAATAATAAAATGGTGCATTATACTATTTTTATATCTCGCTAAAATTAGGAAAAGGTGTGGTTTTTATGAAAGCTGTGCAAGTCACAGGATATGGGGATGCCGATAAGTTAAAAGTAGTGGACATTCCTATCCCTGAACCAAAGGAAAATGAAGTCCTGGTAAAAGTAAAAGCATGTGCTATTAATAATACGGAAATCTGGATGAGAGAAGGGGCCTATGGTACGGGGGCTAAGTCCGGCTGGAGACCAGAAGGGGTGCAATTCCCGCGTATTCCTGGATCAGATATAACTGGAGAAATTGTGAAAGTTGGCAGTCAAGTAGATGAATCCATGTCAGGAAAAGATGTCGTTTTATTTCCTTTTACTTCTAGTGGGGAAGAAGGGAGTGAACATATCTCTGAGGATATGTCATTTATAGGATCAGAATATGATGGGGGTTATGCAGAATACGTAGTATGGCCTGCGGAGCTTTGTTATGATATGCCTCTTGCTTCTTATTTAGAAAGTGCCGCTTTTTCAGTAAGCGGGTTAACGGCTTGGCATATGGTCAAACAAATTCAGGTTCAACCTGGAGAGACGATAATGGTCACAGGGGCAAATGGTGGAGTGGGTTCTTTAAATGTCCAAATTGCATCTAAAGTGTTTGGTGCTAACGTTATTGCAATTGTAGGTGACTTAAATGATGAGAAGATAATGAAAGAATTAGGTGCCACATACGTTTTATCCTATAAATCCGAGAATCTTGCAGAAGAAATTTTAGAGGCGAATGAAGGGCCGGTTGACTCTGTGCTGGATGTGGTAGGGGATGCTTTGTTTCCCACCTCTATACAAGTATTGAAAAAAGGCGGCAAATTCTGTATCTCCGGGTCCGCTGGCGGCCAAAAAACAAACCTTGATTTTAGGACAGTGTATCTTAAACATATTACAATGTATGGATCTGTGCTGGGGACAAGATCAGAATTTAAAGATATGCTGCAGGCGATAGCTGAAGGTAAAATAAAGCCAGTCATCGACAAAAGCTTTCCTTTAGATAAAGCCAAAGAAGCTCAAGTATATTTTAAGAAAAAGGGGAAATTAGGAAAGATCTTATTACTCTCTGAAGAATAAGTCAATTTGTATTTGTGAAACTTTTGTGAAAATAGGCTTTACTTTAAGGAAAGGTTCATATATAATTTCCAATGTAAGAAAAAATTATCAGAAAGCGAGGTCGAAACCAATGATGAACACGTTAACTTTGAATCAAGCTGTACAACTAAATCGACCTGCGCTATTTATTAGACCCTAAAACGTTATTCTAAAAATAGGTTCATAACAGCCGCAGGTAGTGCATATTGTATTCCTGTGGCTTTTTTGCGTCTTCATAAACGAAGAGCTTTAAAGCAGAGCCGCAGGATCCCTGTGGCTTTTTTGGGCCTTCATGAACAAAAAGCTGTTTAAAGCGGAGCCACAGGACACGGACACCTGTGGCTTTTTGTTATGGAATCAAAGGGTATTTTTTACTCTTTTGATATAATCTTACATTTTTAAGGAGGTGAGCAATGATGACCATGCATTTCTTTATTTTTACGATTCGTGTAAACCGGCGGGAAAAACAAACGTATTCACCGCTGCCTGGTTACCGACCGAGTGCTCATGATCAATGGCTGGACCGAAAAGCAACTGCCAAAAATATTTTCTAAGAAAGGGAGTGTAACCGATGGCTGAACTATTGAGGATTGAATTTATGAACTGGTTAAATGCGGAGAAGGATTCCGCTTAGTGACAATCACGTAGGAGGAATAAACGATGAGAATTAACTTTTTGATTTTTGTAATATCATTTGAAAAAATGGCGCCGGAAGATAGAGATCGTTCGGCTGAGCGTGCCCGATTAATTAGTGATCGCATAAACGAAAGAAAAATGAAACAACGTCAATTGTATTAATAAATCTCCGCTTTTGGAGGCAAATATTAAATAACACATTTGAGCTGCTATGACTCTAACTTCTACTGGAGTCTGGCAGCGCACATTTAAATATGGTGCCTGACTCCCGCTCTGCTAAAGCGTTAACGCAGTGGGGGCAGGCACTTCTACTAAAAAAAGAAAAAAGTGGGTAAAGTCACCCGTCGATGATCTTATCCACTAATCTTAGTATGTTTTATTAAACAGCTTTTTTCCTGAAAAATATACTTACAAAATTAGCCGCTTTTATTTTAGGGTGTAAGAAAGGTGAAACGTGAACTTTATATTCTTTTTCTTGAATAGCCTTTTTCAACTGATCAATGGTTGTGCATTCCGGAATTTCATTAAAGGTACATCCGTAGTGAAAACGCTGATCAGCACTACTGCCGCTCACAGCACCGATTTGAAGGTGAGAAGCTAAAGCTTCCATTTCAGTTTTCATAGTATTCCCATATCTGTATAAGTCTTTTCCGTTAATTTCGAGAGCATCAAACTGTTTTAAGGTTTCGTCTTTATGATGGAGCCAAGGATTGGCTTCTCTTAAAGGGTGAGCTGCAATTTTCAATACATGATGATGATGAACTAACTCCATCAATTCGTCCGCACGGATCCCCTTCTCTTGAAGACTTAGCTTCTTATAAATGAGCTTGACAGTCTCCCGATCAGCAATAATTAAAAAGCTCCCTTTGTCTTTAACATTAACTTGCATGCCAGGAAACACTTTTAGTCCATTTACATCATAATAATCATTTACATAAGGGAAGTTGTTATCGAGCATGTTATAGAAATTAGTAAAATTAGGGTGGTTAACATTTTCCGTTAAAGCTAACGCATCTAGTCCATTTAAGCTTGCTTCTTCCATTTTTTTAATAAATTCATCTAAAGTAATGGGTGATTTTCTTGATAGATTTGCGTGGGTATGAAAGTCAATGTGCATTTAGCTCTCTCCTTTGTTTTTACTAACGAATCATCAGCTCAAGTAAGATCCTAACTATCTATTATTGTAATCAAACATTATTAAGGGAATTATTGTAATATGTTTACTCAATGTAAATTTTTCTGAGGTATATTAATTTACTGATAATATCGAGTGGCAGAATAGTGGAAGATGTGCCTGACCCTCTGCTAAAGCGTTAAATCCCCGGTGTTGACTGAACGCGCTGAACCGTCAAACTACCTTGCGTGCAGGTGGGCAAGTTCTTTCCTCAGAAAATAAAAGGAGAAAATGGTACGCTGGTCGAATTCAAGTTGACTTCAAAAGACGAGGGAACGATACTTAAAGTAGTTGAAAGCGGCTTTTCAAACCTCGTGGAGCCGCATATAAAATGAAGCACTAATAATTAGAAGAAATAAATAAAATAAGGGCGGTTAAATGATTCTGGAAGCGGTAATGCTGCAAGTTAAGCGCAACCCTTTCGAGAACCGTCTACAATCATATCATCCATGCACGGCTACATATCCCACAAATTGCAGCGATGTATGGAAGTTCAGGGGAAATGTTTAGTGAAGTGGGAAACATTAGAAGACCATACCGTTGGATTTAGGCAATCGAAAGAATATCAAAAATGGAAGAGCCGATTACATCATTCCTATGCCACCTTTCCAGAAGTTGAACACTTTGAGATTAAGTAAAGGGCGTAGGTATAGACTGTATAACTTTGGAAAATTAAAAAGTAAGGTAAAATTGATTTAGATATTTCTAGGAGGGATTATTTTGACAGCAAATAAAAGTCAGCGGGTATGTGAAAAAGGACATAAGTATTACAAAAGTAGTGATTGTCCTACTTGCCCTGCATGCGAGAGAGAGAAAAAACCTCAAAGCGGCTTCCTATCAAAACTAAGTTCACCGGCCAGAAACGCCTTAGTTCATGAAGGAATTGATAGTTTGCAAAAGCTTTCCCTGTATACAGAAAAAGAGATTCTAAAACTTCATGGCATGGGACCAGCATCCTTGCCAATTTTGAGAACTTCCCTAGAGAAAGCAGGTTTATCATTTAAAATAAAATAATTTATTGTTCCAACAGGATACGAGCAAGAGGACATATAAAGGAAACTATTTTGGTGATTAAAAACTCAAAGAAATTTTCCTGGCGTCCGGAAATAGAGTAGTAACTTTTTAGATGAAACGGTACAATGTTAAATATCTGAATATTATGAATGAGTATGTAAAGGGGCTGGTATTATGAAAAACAATAATAAGGTGGTAAACATAGGTCGGATCGTTCTTTAGTTTAAAAATTTAGTAGGAGATGAGCGGTTGAAAGCATTATTCTTTTTATATGATGGGTATGTTGATTGGGAAATCAGTCCGTTGTCTTATATGTTAAGTGTGTCTGACATCGATGTTAAAACAGTTGCTCTGACTGAAGAAATCACTCATGAAGGTAAATTCAGGATCAAACCCGATTTTAGGATCGAGGAATGTGATCCAACACATTATGATGTTTTGATCATACCTGGAGGAACGCCGGCACCACTGGATAAAGAGGAACGTTTATTGAATTTCATCCGCCGATTTGATGAACAAGGAAAATATATTGCAGCTATATGTGGAGCTCCGACTTTCCTTGCAGCAGCAGGTATATTACGTGAAAGAAAATACTCAACCTCAATTGATGAACCGGAGTATCAACATTATTTTGATGAAACATTTAAAAGTGAAGCAGACGTGACCATAAGTGAAAATGTGATTACCGCTGAAGGGAATGCCTATATCGAGTTTGGCATCGCCGTTGGTAAAGAGCTGAAGATTTTCGACGACCGTGAAGACGAGTTAGAAACGATCTTGTTTTTTAAGAATCAATTAAGGAGTTAAGTATTCTATGGTCAACCTTTAGGTTGGCCTTTTATGTCTTCTCGATATTGAGTCTTTTAATTTTTAAATGAAATACGGATGCTGATTTTTCATTGAACTTTCCAAGGGTTAACGGAAGAAACATACATAAAATCAATATATTCAATTTCTGCTCCTGAGAACGTATCCCTTCTCGTCGTTTTTCTGATTTCCTGTACAGAGCAAGAAAAGGTGCTTAAATTAAATGAGAAATCCTTTGATTTACTTTATATCTTCAAAAATTCGAAAATGGTAAGACAAAAGAAGAGCTGACTAAAACGGTTAAAAACAATTCAATGATTCATACTGTTTTGGAGAGGATTCCCGGTCTGGAGGTTCAAGAAAGTAACGAGGAGTTTTATGCCAATGTTAGAGTCCCAGGATTCTTACATGTTTAATTTCTTCGAGAGTCAGACGTTAGAGACGGGTCAAGTGCCTTACGCTTTTTACATACTAGAGGAGGCCACATTTGTATTTACTTTTGATGATATAGACTCTGTTAGAGAAAAACCACTCCTCACAACTGAGAATCACCCGCGGTTGTTAAAGGGTATAAAAAAAGTGTTAGATGTAGATTTTTGATTCATACTTTTTCATGTTGTTCGTCTTTAACAGACAGTAATATTTTTAAGAAGGGGGAGGTTCAGTGAAGAAGCTTCTGCTATTAAAATACTCTCTTATGGCCATAATAGGTGTGTTGGGCATGACTACGGTTGCCTTTTCTGTATTTCAATTTAGGAACCCTGAGCGGTACGGCTCTCCGTTATTTCTGCTAGTCTGTATTTGTGCAGGGTTAATAGCTTATCTATTTATTGAAGGGAAAATAAAAATTCATAGAAAATATCATGATGACAATAAGTAATTATTATCTTGAAATCTAGTCTTTTTTCGTTAGCGATTTAGAAAAATAATAAAGGAGTATTAAACTTTTTATAGAATATACAACTTGATGAGTAAAGTCTAGAACGAAATCAGGAGGTTATTTATGGGCAGATTAGTTCATTTCGAAATCCACGTGGATGACATGAATCGGGCCAAGGAGTTTTACGGAGAAGTATTCGCATGGAAGTTTGAAGATTGGAGCGAGTATGCGGGAATGCCTTATTTTGGTGCCGTAACCGGCGATGAAAAAGAGCTGGGTATTAACGGTGCATTAATGCAGCGGCAAAGTCCTCCTCCAGAACCAAACCAGCCTTTAAATGGGTTTGCCTGTACAATGAATGTCGAAGATTTTGATTCTATTGAATCTAAGATTATCAATAATGGAGGCAAGGTCGCAATGCCAAAATACGCTCTCCCCGGAATGGCTTGGCAGGGATACTTTATTGATACAGAAGGAAACATCTTTGGTATTCACCAAACGGATGAAAATGCCAAGTAGCCGTTTGCATTAGTCTCATGTAAAGAACCTTTTTGTATGGCAGATAGCGAAACAGCCTTCGTCTTCTAAGGAGAGACCAAGGCTGTTTCGTCTTTTTATTTAATTTCTTAATTTTTATTCCTGAAAAAGTACATTGTCAGTGTACCAAACACGGCAATTAAACCGATGGAGATGTAGGTAATGACTAATAATTCGCTGGTTACATCATAGCCATGAATCAATCCCCTGGCTGCATCAACTACAAAGGTAATGGGGTTGATATCCACAAAATATTGCAGCCAATCGGGCATAGTAGATGGATCAACAAATACGCTGCTTAAAAAGGTGAGGGGGAATAACAGCATCATACTTATGGCCATAAGTGCTTTTTCTGAGCGGACAATGATCCCAAGCATCGTCCACACCCATGATAAACTAAAAGAAAAAAATAGAATAATCAGGACGGCAAGGATGACTCCTGTAAAGCCTGCTTCTGCACGAAAGCCTAAAATGTAGCCAAGTGTCACCATGATGGTAGCGGCAAGGGAATACCGCACGACATCGACGAGCAGCGCCCCTACCAACACAGCAGGCTGCCAGATCGGCAGTGAACGAAAACGATCAAAGACGCCTTTTTCAATATCTTTATTTAAATCGAGTCCGGTATACATCGTAATCATTGCGACGGTCATGACTAAGATGCCCGGCAGAACAAAGTCTAAATATTCTCCTGTTGAGCCAGATATCGCGCCGCCGAATAAGTACGTAAACATTAATAGAAAGATAATCGGGAAGATCGTTACATCAAAAAGCTGCTCTGGAACATAGCGTATTCGTAATAAGGCCCGCCATGCAAAGGTTAGAGCGGCGTTCATCGGCGAAGCTTTGGACGGGCGTTTCTCTAACGTGATAGATTTTTCTAATGAATTATTCTCCACTTTCTTCCCCTCCTTCCTGTTTCGCCGGCTTTCCGGTAATTGTTAAAAATACATCATCCAAACTTGGCTGCTGCATCGAGAAGTCTTTGACTGCGATCTGCTGGTTCGCCAATTCTCCAATCGCTTTTGCAGCTTTTGACTGGTCTTTCATCGTAACGGAAATCGTTAAGCGACCGCGGTCCACTTCAGGTGCCTGGGTGAACATCCCTTCAAAAATGGATTCTGCTTTGTTTAAATCCACTTCGTCTTCGAATTCAATCACCAGGCTTCGAACCCCAATCGATGATTTCAATTCTGAGCTCGTTCCTTCCGCAATTAGAACGCCGCGGTCAATGACACCGATAAGATCAGCAAGCTGATCGGCTTCTTCTAAGTATTGCGTCGTCAGAAATACAGTTGTTCCTTTTTTGACTAAGGCTCGAATGATCTCCCACACTTCGTTCCGGCTTCTTGGATCAAGGCCGGTGGTTGGTTCATCTAAAAAGAGCAGTTCTGGTGAAGTTACAATACTGGCGGCAATATCAATTCTTCTTCTCATTCCGCCGGAGTATTTCTTTACCTGCCGCTTCGCGGCATCTTGTAATTTAAAAGCGGCTAATAATTCATCGGCACGCTGTTTTGCTTCTTTGCGGGAAAAACCAACTAACCTGCCGATGAATATTAAATTTTCCCGGCCGGAGAGTTCTTCATCCACTGAAGCAAACTGACCTGTCAAACTGATCGACTGCCTGACGTCATCCGCTTCTTTTGCCAGCTCATATCCCATGACTTTCGCCTGTCCTTCTGTTGGCTTCAGCAGTGTGGCCAGCATACGGATCATCGTCGTTTTCCCAGCTCCATTAGGCCCGAGGAAACCATAGACAATTCCCTTCGGTACCTTTAAGCTTATCCCATCTACAGCTCGTTCTTTTCCAAATGCTTTAACTAACTGATCGGCTTCTACTGCATAGGTTGTGTTTGAATGTTCCATTGAGATGACCTCCCTCTTTCCATTCCATTTTACCATAGGGCAGAAGTCTTGAGCTTTGTTTGTGTAAAAGGATGAAGCCCCTAGATTAAGGTTTATTTCAAATTGTATGTAGACCAAATATGGAGAATGAAAAAGAAAGAAATGAAGAATAGCAAGTAAACAAAAACGATAAATATAGGATAGAAGAAGAGGAAAAAATGAATTTTAAAGGAGATTTTGGTACCAGGTACAGAAGAGAGAGAAAGCTGTACCAGGTACCAGTGCTTTTATTCTGTGTACCTGGTACAATAATGAGTGCAAAAATTGATTTTTTTACTTTTATGGTTCGGGAGGGGATATGAAGTGAGAAGGTACATGTATATTTGGTTTTTAATTGCTGTGAGCTTTGGGGTAAGTTTGTTTGTGCTCCCGTACTTGCCGGAGCAGGTCGCCATGCATTGGAATATCTATGGAGAGGCTGATCAATTTTGGAACAAATCAATTGCCGTTTTCTTTATCCCGCTTTTAATGCTCGGAATGGCTGCTTTACTGGTTCTTCTGCCAAAGATTGATCCTAACAAAGCAAATTTTAAAAAGTTTTCAACCAGCTACCAAATGATTGTCCACGTCATCCTCGTATTCCTTTTTCTGCTGCACGTAGTGACACTTGGCTACAACTTAGGGTGGGCCATCGATATATCACTAGTGATCTTCCCTGCTGTGGGGTGTCTTTTTATCGTCTTAGGAATTTTTATGCCTCGTATTCAGCCTAATTATTTTATGGGCATTCGAACGCCCTGGACGTTGGCAGATGATAAAACGTGGAGAAAAACGCATGAACTAGGCGGCAAAGTGTTTGTCTTGGCAGGAGTATTAATATTGTTAGTTTCTTTCTTACCTGGCTCATATAAATTGATTAGTTTCCTCGTTATTATAATCATTATGATCTTCCTATTAATGATCTCTTCTTATAGATATTTTAAGAAATCTGAATAAACCATACAAAGAAAAGAATTGAAAAAGTTACAGCTAAAGGATACGTGACAAAAGGGTTCAGCCTTAAAACAGCTGGCCCTTTTCTTTTCATCCAATTGTTTATCTATCACTTAAATGTCTACATAAGTATTTCCCCGAAAGGTGTATACGATAATTAAATGAACAGTTGTAATTTAACGAATACTCAATTGAAATTAAGAACAAATTTGCTTACAACTACTGGACAAAATTGGATAAGTAATGGTTTTCATACCAAATATTAAAATTTAATATAACATTTAATGGCTTTTTTTGAAGAGGGGGAGTGAATTATAACGCCAATCCTGTCGGAGAGTAATCTTAACAAGACGGTATAAAAGAGTTCCGATCTGTAAGTTTACCAACCAGTTAGTGTTTTATTGGTGGAATAGTTATATCACTTTCCTCTTGCAGAGAGATATGCAACTCCCGTTTATTATTTATTGAAGCAAAAAAAACATCCTTTCGATCAATAATACCTTGTAGGGATAACTGTTGTTCTATCCATTCTTCGTTAAGACTAAATTTGTTTAGGACATCTGAATAAATGGCACCTTCTAAAATAACAGGATAAGATATCGAAGAAGTTGTTTTTACAATCTTCATATCATCTAACGTAACTGATTTTTTTTGGGGTTTTTTTAACACGCTTAAGTTCCCGTTTGCTTCGATAATGGCTGTTTCAACTTCACTAATATCAAAAACATCTTTTTCCCTAAGCATTTGAAGTATATTATCAATAGAATATCGGATTTTTTTTAGGTTTTTATTAAGAAATTTTCCATTTTGAATAATAAAAGTAGGTTCAAATGTAAGTAATCTACCTATCGTTCTATTTGAAATTTTCCATTTTGCCACAACCTTTTGGAGACTTCCGATACCAATTAAAGCAATGACAGTCGGGACATGTTTAATATCAGGGTCTGCGATATCGGCTCCAACAACAGCTCCTAATGTGACAATAATTAAAAAGTCAAAAATGGGCAATTCCCCAATGGCACGCTTTCCCATAAATAGGGTGATAAACAACAACAAGGGCAAAACAGTAATTATTCTTCCAAGAACCAAAAGTATTTCTTTCATAAATTCAAGCATTTTCACACCACTTCCTGAACTATTTAATGTACAAAAATAGCTTATTGGATATATTTAGCTAAGCTGATAATGGAATGGTTTATAAGGTAAATAGATTGTTTAGGCGAATTAAAGTCTTCTAAGGTTCATTTGTGATATCGTGACTTTTATATAACTCTTAGTATTAGTTGCACTATTATCTTCCCAGGAATTACTACAACTCACTATCATCTTCTCCAAGACTTTAACGATGAATACCATTCATAATAATTAAAACCATGAGACTCATTAGAAGAAGGATTTTAATACTTCCTATGTTCGATGTGCATCTTACTAACAATAATTTTCAAACTATACTGAAAAATCCTTTCATTATCTCCAATTTTACGATAATAGAGCTTTTTATGTAATGGGAATACACTTTCAGAGACCAGAGGATGGTCTGAGTTAGCTTTGTTTAGATGAGGAAACAGGGGAGGAGCGGGCCATAAGGTCCCTTGAGATAGGAAGTGACCGTCCAGACGAAAAGTATGAGTCTTATGTGAAAAATATACAGAAATTATTGGAAGAGTTAGAATATGTAGTAGGAAAGCTTATATTTATTGCGAATCAGTATGATATTCCCCAAACGCAAACATCAACGTATGCATTTGGGGATGAAGGATAAGAAAATCTAATTTTTAGATCCTGCTGCTCCGCCACTGCTGATTTTTATCTCAACGTCATAGGTGATAGAGGCCTGTGCAAAGTATTGATCCCAATCCGCTTTGATTTTTTCCCATTCTTTCGGATATTTGATTCTAAATGATTCACTAAACTCGGCCACATCCGTCTTATACTCCTGTTGAGCCTTATTCATAGCTTGTTCCATTAAATCTTTGACTTTGTCTTCAGTCAAACGTTCCACTTCTTCCAGTTTTTCTTCTTTAAAGGAGTTACCAGGATAGGTCCAATCTTCAGATATCCAGCCCTCTGACTTAATTTTAACGTGGAAAGAAGCTGTGTCGTTTTCCCATTGGGGAGTGATCGTAGAATGCAAGGATTGGAGCTCATAAATGATTACATCTTTGTTTTCATTGAATACTTTTACAAGCCCTCCTTCTCCATTTCCTGTAACCCAGTTTACTCCTTCAACCTCCTCCTTATTTAAAAAGCCAATCAGCTTTTGTTCATGTCCTTTAATCACACCGGCTCCATTCATTTTTATTTTTCCATCGATAACATCGATATTCTGCAACAGGAAGCTTGAATTGCTGGTGAGTTTAGCCGCTACATCTCCAACTCTCATGCTTTTAACTAAGCCCATAGTACGTGCTCGGTTGGTCTCGATTCCTTCGATATGTGTACTAGGAATATCCTCGTTGCCTTTTACTTCCAAAATACTTTGAGCTTCCCCGCTTGTTACATAGACAGTTGGACTCATTCTGGACACGTTATCCCTGAAAACCTGGTTAAGAAGATTGCTCATCTTATATTCTTGAGCAATACTTTCATTAAGTATGAGTACTTTTAAGTGTTGAGCAAAGATTGGATTTGCTAATTCTAATGATAGGTTTCTTATAATCTCGTGGACAGCACTGCCTGTTAAAGATACATTCTGAAAAGCAGGTTGGACAGTAGAAGAATCAGAATTACTTTCAGAACTCGCAATTTGACTCGTATATTTAATCGGTTCCTCGTCATTCTCGGATTTATCAATACCCATCCCCATTACAATGGAAAGTTCATCAATATCAGAACTGTCCCAGCATCCGGTCAGAACGGCAAATAAACAACTTGTCAGGAGGAGGTAGCTGATTTTATTGCTAATTTTTTTCACCTTCTTTTAACCCCGCCATCCATGATATCCCTAGTAAAATAGCAGGGATAATCATAGCGAAGACGAAACTTACATAACCAATCATCGTTCCCATATCGGATATTTGATTAAGACTTTTCGGTATTAAGGAAATAATATAGATGACTGGAAGAAGAGAATAGGTTATTTTTTTAAAATCTACATTTAATATATGGGAGAGCCCAATGGCAGCAATGTAATGACAAACGATATAAGTAAAGAAGATTTGAATCAGCCAAACGACCAAAAACATCGACTCAAATCGCTCGAAAATTATTCCGGTATATTCATATTGCTGAACTAGTGTAAAGGTTGGCCAAGTTTCTACCTTAATACGGTCGACAGATAGCGCTCCGGTCACTACTATGATGGTGACCAAATAGAGAACAATAGGAATTCCTATCCCCCATCCAATGACTCTTTTGGCGTGTGCAGGAGTTTTCATAAAGGCCACCCAAACGAGCAAGAACTCAACACCGCTATTTGTTAACAAGGTAGGCGTAATTCCCTTTAATGCAGGGATAACTCCTAGTCCAAGTACTGGACGGATATTATCTAGATCAAACACTTTAAAACCCAGTAATATTATTGTTAAAAAGATAAGAATAGTAATGGGAAATAGAAATTCAAAAAGTCGAACAATGGGATTAATTCCTCCTACCAGTAAATAAGTCCCGACCCACATCATAGAAATCATCAATACAGAGAGAGGTGTGTCTTCTAATAAATGGAATTTAGTTAGCTCAGACATTGACCGAATTTCAAAACTGGCCAAAGTGATTACATAGATGATAAAAATGAGACTGATTATAGTTCCCAGCCATTTTCCAATAATGATTTGATTAAATTGAAAAAACGTTTTTTGAGGAAAGCGAAGACTCAAAGTTATAATGATAAATGCTGAGAATATAGTAATTCCCCCGCCCATTAGAATGGATATCCACATATCAGGGGTGCCAACTTTTTCAGCTAAAGTCCGAGGCAGCGTAAAGATACCTACAGCTACAAGAGTCGAACCTACCAACGCAATCGTTTGAGGAGTCGTTATTTCGTTAGTGCCTCTATTCAAACGCACTCCCTCCTTATCTATTTCTTCTGCGCATCAAATCTTTAGGGAAGAGCTCTTTTGGTCTTTGTTTCATCGTAAAAAGGGGAAGCCTGAAAATAAAATCCTTTAAGTCATTTACACTATATAATGTACCGGGAGTCACATAAGGCACTCCAAAACTTCTAAGTTTAACTACGTGTATACATAAAGCTAGAAAGAATAAAATGATCCCGTACAACCCTAGAACTGCTGCAGAAAACATGGCTAAAAAGCGAAGCATCCGCAGGGCGATACCAGCTCCATATTGGGGAGAAACAAAGGAAGCAATCGCAGTTGTGGCCACGACGATAACCATAATTGGACTCACTAGTCCCGCCTGAACAGCAGCTTCACCTATGATAAGGGCCCCTACTAAGCCAACGGTTTGGCCGACTGGACTGGGCAGCCGAAGCCCGGCCTCCCTCAGCATTTCAATTGCCACTTCCATAATTAAGGCTTCTATGATCGTTGGAAAGGGGACTCCATCTCTAGTACTAGCGATAGCAAGGGCAAGTTCTGTTGGGATCAAGCCTTGATGAAAAGAAACAAAAGCAATATAAAAAGAAGGCAGAAATATACTAATCATAGCAGCGCCATAACGCAGCATACGGATTAGAGACATGGACAACCATCTCTCATAATAATCTTCCGGGGACTGCAGCATCATGGAAAAGGTTGTAGGGAGGATGAGAGCGAACGGAGTCCCATCCAATAAAATACTAACTCTTCCTTCTAATAAACCACCCATGACTCGATCAGGACGCTCTGTCGATTGAACCTGGGGAAATAATGAAAGATAATTATCTTCAATGAGCTGTTCTATATATCCAGATTCTGGTGCATCATCTAAATCAATGTTATTAATTCTTTCTTTTACCTCTTCCACTAACGACTCGTTAGCCACATCTTTAAGATATACGACTACGAGTTTTCTCTTCGTGCGTTCTCCTACTTCGAAATCAAGCATCGTAAGGTTAGGGTCGTTTGTAAGTCTTCGTAAAATCGAGGTATTATCTCTTAAGTTTTCTATAAAACCAAGTCTCGGTCCTCTAACCAATCCTTCCGTTACAGGTTCCTCAATAGCTCGAGTTTTCCATCCTTTCACTCCCAACACAATAGCTGTATTTAAACCATCAATAATTAAAAGGGCTGATCCCGAAAGAAGTTCCTTTAAACTCGTTTGGAAGTCATCTGCTTCTTTAACGTCAGTGATTCCAATTACATGATTAAATAAATAATCTTTTACGTTTGCTTTTTTTAGCTTTTCAAATGAATGTTTGCTTGAAACTGGCTTCATCAAAGGCAGAAATATACTTTCTTGTAAGGATTGTTTATCTACCAAACCATCTATATGAATCAGGGCACTATCTCGTCCTTCAAAACCAAGTTTAAACCTGCGAATCGTCACATCCGAATTATTCCCAATTGATGTGTTAATATGTTCCAAGTTGCAGGATAACTCGGAAGATATCATGACTTGTTTTTTCTCTTCACATGTAGTTGACCGTTTTCTCGGACGGTTGACATTTTTCCTTAGCTCCGTAAGTTTATGAAAACAAATTGAAAATATTAATGGAACCACTAGAATCGTCAAGGCACCCATATACACATCTGTACGTGAAAAAAAAGAAAGAATTGTATCCATTTTATCCCTCTCCTTATGAATAAGATCCCCCGAAAATTCCCTGATTATCCTTAAGCATTTTAAAAATCGAGAGCGATTATGAAGTTAAGAAATTCTGTCGTAATTATTCTAAAAAAACACAGACCAAAAATTTAGTCTGTGTTTGCATTACGTCTCATTTTTAGAAGTAATATAAGTCTTTACTTTTGGGGGTTCATAGAAATAGAGTTGGTTTAATAAACGAGCTGGGTCCGGGTCTGATAAAGCTATGGAAAGATACTTTTCATTTAGAAATTGCTCATTACTCATGTGTTTCATAAAATCTAAAAGAGGATCAAAATAACGATTAATATTCAGAAGGCCGCATGGCTTTTGGTGAAGTCCTAATTGAGCCCAAGTAAAGGTTTCTAAGTATTCTTCCATCGTTCCTGGCCCACCTGGTAAAGTAATAAATCCATCAGCTAGATCTGACATTTTGGTTTTTCTTTCATGCATAGATCCAACAACAATCAGTTCAGTTAGGTGTTTATGTGCGATTTCCCTCTTTTCTAGAAAGTCGGGCATTACACCAATCACGTGTCCGCCTTCCTTTAAGATCGTATCTGCCAAGGCTCCCATTATACCTACACTTGCGCCGCCATAAACGAGAGTGATCCCTCTTTTAACCATCTCTTTTCCGAGCTGTTCTGCCCCTTCTATATAAGAGTCAGAGGCGCCGGGGCTTGACCCGCAGAATACAGCTATTCTTTTCATTTTATCCCTCCTAAATTCACCATGTGTATTATACAAAACTTAGAATCCTTTGTTAAACTATCTCTAATGTAAGGAGGAGTTAAAATGGATGTTACTGAATTTCAACAATGGATCAAAGAATATTATGAAAACAGAGGATGGTCTGAGTTAGATATCTTTATTCGAATCGGTTTTTTAGCTGAGGAAACAGGGGAGGTAGCCCGTGCCATAAGATCCCTTGAGATAGGGAGAGATCGTCCAGACGAAAAGGAGGAGTCTTATGCCAATAACAAACAAGAGTTAACAGAAGAATTAGGGGATGTGTTAGGAAACCTCATCATTATAGCGAATAAATATGACATTCCCTTAGAAGAAGTATTCCAAGCACACCAAGAAAAACTTTCAAAACGATATAAAAATAGAAACACACAATAGCCAGAAAAAATATGGCGATACGGATGATCTCACTAGAATTCATGGATGCCTTTCTCCATAGAATTCATAAGAAACCCTTAAACCAAAAGCGATGTTGACAATCGATAGACCAGAAGAAAAAGGAAGGCAGTAAAAGTACATGCCTTCCCTATGTTTAAATAATGCGGATACATTGCTTCAGTCAGACTGCTTCATACTAAGAACAGTCACCGTAAACAGGATGATCACCATGCCAAGAACCTGCATGATGGCCAGATGATCGCCAAGAAGCAGAACACCAAATAAGGAGGCTGTCACCGGTTCGACCATAGCGACCATTGAAGCCGTTGTCGGGGTTGTCTTTCGAATACCAATCACATATAAAATAAATGAAATTCCTGCACCCACGAGCCCTAATAATAGAAACCATCCTATGTCGCTGGACGTAACCACCGCAGCAGTTTCCCCTTTGTCCGTAAAAAGAAAAAGGAGAAGACAAAAGGAAAAAAAGGCAATCGTTAACGAAGTCTGCGGTTTTCCGATAGAAGAGGCATTTTTAAATCCGAAGATAAACAAAGCATACGAAAGCCCCGCAGTAAGACCCGCGGCCGCCCCTAGTAAGCTTACGGTAACCGAATCAATGTTATAGGCACCGGTTAGCAGGACGATCCCCACAAGTACGCCGGCGATGCATCCCCACTTAAACCAAGTTGAACGTTCCAGTCGTAATAAAAAGGAGATTAAAAGGACAAACACAGGAGCTGTGTACATTAAAGTTGCGGCCACAGCTACGCTTGAAGCTTGAATACTGAGAAAGTAAAAAGTAAAATTTCCAGCCACACCAACGCCCGCTAAAAAGGACCATATGTATAATCGGGACGATCCTCCCGACCAATTTTGTTTAAAACGAAAGAGAAACCACGCGAGAAAACATATAAACCCAACAGCCCCCCGGTAAAATGAAATCACAATCGGATCCCATCCCCTGGTCATTAATATATCAGCTATTCCTCCGCTGATGCCCCAGCATATAGCGGCCAGCATCACGAAGCCTACCCCTGCAAATCTCATCGTCTGCCTCCTAAAGATAAGTAATGGTACAAATATTTGTGAATGTACTAACGTAATTTAAAGCTCATCCAGTTCGCTTTAAAGGTGTTAACGGTAATTCCTTTAAACTCTCAACTCTAAACCTCCATATAAATCGAAATGCCAACGATCCGGGATGATTTCAACCACTGCGATGCTTACCTGTATATTTAATAGAAACTTCTTGTTTAAGGAGGCTCGAGGATCAGTCGGTATTTTTAGTAATTTTAATGGAAAACTAAAAAAATAAGGTTATTTTACTTTTAACCGGGGTAGGAAATAGAAGTATTTAAACTAAAAAGAATGGTGATCATATGGGGCTCTTTTACTATATAAAGAAATATTTCAAAATGTCGAGACGTCAGCGGAAAATTGAATTAAAATCAACTCTTTGGTTTATGCCTTTCTGGTATATCGTTGGAGCGGTATGTTTATCCGCTTTTACTTTTTATCTCGATTATGTCATTGATATCAGCTTATATCTGCCGGCCGCCGTCGGTTTCAGCGGCCAGACGCTGCAGGTGTTATTAAGTGCCCTCGTAGGAGGGGTCCTGACGTTAAGCGCATTTACGATTAACTCTCTGCTCGTCGCCTTGACGACGTTCAGCGGTCAGTTTTCTTCCAAAATGCTTGTCAACTTTGTCAGTGACCGGGCAACCCAGCATGTACTCGGTATTTTTAACGGCAGTTTTATTTATGTGCTCTTAAACTTCTTATACGTTACCCATGAAGAAGAAGAGTACATTGTGGCGACACCGGTTTTATCCATTCTGACAGCTATTACGGCGGCTGTGACGTTTATTTATTTTATTAACCATACAACGACCTGGATGCAGGTGCACAACATCAGCTTTAATATGAATGCCAAGTCAAAATCGGTTCAGGCTTCTCTTGAAAAGGAATTAAAGCCATACCGATTAGAGAAGGAGGCAGAGAAAGAATCCCTCCCAGCTGACTCTGAGGGACATGTGATCAAAGCAAACCAGTCTGGCTATCTTCAAGTGGCTGACTTCTCAAGGCTGGTTAAACAAGCGAACCGAGACAACAGTCTGTTGAGGTTTGATGTCAGAATTGGACAATTTGTCGTAGAAGGAACTCCGCTGCTTACGTATTGGGAATACGGATCAGCCATTCAGCCAGAACGATACTTTAAGACCGTTGAAATCGGGGTCAAACAAACAGAAATTCAAGACCTGGAGTATGGGCTGACTAAGCTTGCCGAAGTAGCCATTAAGGCTTTAGGTCATAATGACCCTCTTACCGTTACGAATACGATTCATCAGATTGCTGATCTGTTGAAGAGCATCGGCCAGTCGACGAATTTTTCTCCTTATCTTTTTGATCAGGAAGAGGAACTGCGCGTTATTTTAAATCAAAAGGACTTTCGTTATTATCTTCATAAGGGATTTGCATCCATTCGTGAGTACGCGAATCAGAACTCAACAGTGATGACAGAGCTTTTAACAATGGTTTCCCTGCTGAGTAAAACGATGGATGAAGACGTGCACAACGACCTATGGGAATTTGCTCGTCAGACAATTTTTGGATTTGATAACTACAGCCTGTACGAAAATGACTGCCTGTATATTTTAGAGCAGTTATCCGACCTCGCTAAAAACACAGATCATGAGCAGGATTACCTTTTCCTGCTTGAGTATATGCTGCAGCGGGTGAGTTCGAAGAGTGCAGCAGAGGTGCGTTCTTCTCTTTAAGATTTAATTTTGAGGATGTACGTAGAGCGGGTACTCGTAACATTTGATGAAGATAGACTTTATAAATGTAAAGTCGAAGGGAAGACACCTGAAAAATACAAAATTAATAGCTCGGATCTAAGCCTTCCATAAGCGGAGGGCTTTTCTTTAATGCTGAGAATTTGCATTTCCCTTCAGGTTGTAGGATCTATTTCGAACAAACCCCTATACTCCAGGCTGATCTTTTGGTTGGGATTAGAGGTAATACTCCGTTCAGTTCTAACGTTCAAAAAAATAACAAACCCCCTTAAACCCATAGCGCACAGAACTAAAGTTATATAATAGAAGGTTATAGCGAAAAAATGAAATAAAGAATAAGAAGCGACGATTTGATGAGATCGTCGATTATTTCTTTTGAGTTAGTAAGGATTGATGTATAGTTTATAAAAAAGCAGTATTTGCCTTCATGGCTCCGTGACAAAAAGGAATCCGCGTATAAAATGGAGACCTAAATTAATGGGTGGTGAGATTATTGAAAATAGTAATAGCAGAAAGAGACAAAAATGAAAGTATTGCAATTGAGTGGCTTATGACTACCTACTCTATTCCAATTCATGAAGTTTTTATTGCTCATACCGTTAAGGAGACAGTGACCTTACTTGAAATAGAGAGGCCTGAACTGCTCTACCTGGAGTTGGATATGATTTCGAACGAAAATTGGTCAATCGTGACAAGTAATATAAAAAAGAATTCTCTACAAATTATTGCTGTTACGGCAGAAGCAACATTTGAGCGTGCGAAGCAGGCTATTGCGCTGGGATGTGTAGATTTACTTGTTAAACCCCTGGATCCAGTTAATCTTAACCAAAGTGTCAGAATGGCGTTGTCCCTTGTTTCAAAGCGAGAAAGCCGTGCTGTCTCTCCGATCGAAAATGATGAGGAACACTCATACCGCTCTCTGTTTGTAGACCGGGATTTAAATAATGGGGAAATCGGGTTAATGCTATTACATCCGGAAAATAATAAAAGATTAGCAGATTTGCATAAGTTTTCGAAATACTTTCCGTTTCGAGAGCCCCCCATATTACTTCCTCTGTCAGATATGGTGATTTGTTTATTTAGAAAGCCTACCCAGCACTTAAGAGAAGAGGCTTGGAAAATTTTAAGAGACTGGGAAGCTACGAACATTGATCCGCTTGCTGCAGTTATTATCCCGCCTAATAATCACCATAAGACGGTCCATGATATGTATCTATCAGCTAGAAGGCTATTAGATATTACGTTTTTTATTGGTTACGGCCAGGTGATCTTACCTCATGAAGCTTACGACTCGTGGTATGAGATAGACCCATTTCTAACGTCTATGGAGCAGCGAGAATGGGTAGAAATGTTAAATCATTTTGATAAAAAACAAATTAAATACAAGATGCATCAAGAGTTTTTACAAATGGACACGCCTTTTCCCAATCCAGAAAAGCTGAGAATAAGGCTGACGAGCATTCTTGCTCAAGTAAGAAGGTTCATGAAAATCTATCAACTGGACCAGGGAAAGATGGAAGAGCTTTATATGAGAATTTTTTCCGAAATATTATTCAATCGAGTGTTGTATCGAATTGTTCAAGAAATGCTTCTGTTTCTTTATGAATTACTTGATAACTCTAATACGGAAGAGGTGTTTTCTAAAAAGGATGTGATCGAGAGAGGGATTCTTTATATTGAAAACAACTATTCGGACCCCGATTTAACCCTTCAAAATGTGGCTGATGCCGTCGGAAGAAGTCCAGCCTATTTTAGTCATTTATTAATGAAAAAGCAAGGGATCCCTTTTCGGCAGCAATTGGCTAACAAGCGGGTTGAAGAAGCTAAACAATTGTTAACGGGAAGCCAGCTTTCCATTAAAGAAGTTGCAGAACAAGCAGGATTCCGTCATCCAAGTTACTTTACAAAGCTTTTTAAAGATATAACCACTATGGCTCCTCGTGAATATCGAGAGTACATGCGAAAAGGATGACTAATATCATAAATAATCATAAAATTCTAAAATAATTTATACTTTCAAAGTAAAAAACGGGAGGATTTTTAGTGTTTTCGAAAGAAATTTAGGAATTTCGAAAATTTATCATCTATTTTTTGAAAAATCAATATTTTATAATTTTACTAGATTAAGATAAGAGGTTTAAGAAATGAACCATGAAAAGAAAGCGTTATCTTCATGGCGGCATTCTCCTTCTTTATCTTTTTTTAAAACCGCTGAAAAAAGGAGAAGGAGGAATGAAGGATGTCGCTGGCTACTGACAAGGGACATGATACGGAACACATAAAAGAGAAAAAAGACAAAACGAGAAAATCTGTATTTGTTCCATCCTTTCTGATTGTCGGAGGAGGAGCCATTTTAGGAATGGTAAACAATGAACTATTGACTGAGATTTCTATGAATGGGTTTACCGGATCACTAAAGGGGCTTGGATGGCTTTATCAAATCATCTCACTTGTTGCCTTAATTATTGTGAGTATCGTTACGTTTTCTAAATTAGGAAACGTTCGCCTGGGCGGGGAAGAGGCCAAGCCGAAATTTCCGTTTCGGGCCTGGTTTGCGATGGCACTGACGGGGGGCATTGCCACAGGAGTCATTACTTATGGGGTAAATGAACCGATTATATACTTCGGTAACATTTATGGAGAAATGGCAAATACGGGTGTCGAACCCGGAACTCCGACGGCAGCTTTGTTCGCGATGGGCCGCTCTTTATATAATTGGACATTTATTCCTTATGCGATGTATTCACTCAGTGGTTTAGTCGTTGCTTATATGTATTTTAACCGAAAGCAGGAATTGTCTGTTTCTGGAACATTAACTCCTCTATTTGGTGATAAAGTCACCAGGGGAATTTGGCCGGGAATCATTGACACCCTCGCGGTCTTAGCGATAGCACTTGGTCTCGCTTCTTCACTTGGAGCAGGACTGGCATTAGTTGGTTCCGGCATTGCCATAACATACGGTATTGAACAAGGACCGGCTGTCTGGTTTATGCTGGCGGTTATTACGACCGGATTATTTACCGTGTCTGCATTAAAAGGGTTAAACAAAGGTATTCGCCGGATGTCCAGTTTGAATGCCACCGTCTTTTATATCCTTCTCGCTGTGCTCATCGTCATTGGTCCTACCTTATACATCTTAAACTCGACTACAGCTGGTTTTTCCTATTGGCTTGAGAATTTCTGGGGATGGGGACTTGATCCTGGCGTAAGAGGAGGAGAGGCTCTTGTCATGTGGTGGACCTTGTATGACTGGGCGATCTGGATTGCGTATGCCCCGTTAATGGGGATCTTTCTCGCTATTATTTCTTACGGGCGGACGATTCGTCAGTTTATGTTCATCAATTGGATTTTGCCAGCGGTCTTCAGTATTCT
This sequence comes from Halobacillus sp. B23F22_1, assembly GCF_043497005.1. NCBI lineage: Bacteria > Bacillati > Bacillota > Bacilli > Caryophanales > Bacillaceae > Halobacillus > Halobacillus sp. B23F22_1. The sequence continues at coordinate 945,476 of NZ_JBIEKE010000001.1, forward strand.
TTGGTTTGGAGTCTTTGGCGGCACCGCTTTACATTGGCAGGAGAGCGGTACCGTGGATCTGGTGTCGACGATTGAAGAAAGTGGAGCAGTTGCAGGTTTATGGACCTTCTTAGCCAATCTGCCCCTGGCAGCCATCATTATTCCCGTGGTCATGATTGTTCTCATTCTTTCTTTTGCCACGGCGGCTGACTCGATGGTGCGGGCGATATCAACGGTATGTACTGTTAACATCCGCTATGATGAAGAACCGGCAAAATGGAAAATGCTTCTCTGGGCCATTTCCATTGCCACTGTGGCCTTCTTAATGGTTACCTTTGCCGGAGGGGCGCAGGGCGTGGATGGAGTGAAATATTTAGCTGCTTTAGGTGGATCTGCCGTACTTTTTGTTTTTGTCCTACAAGTTTGTTCCGCTATAAAAATGTTCTTTATCGATAAAATTGAAAAATAGAAAGGAGGGAAGCTGTATGACAGCTCAACAACTAAAAGGTGTAACTCTTGGGTCTACGATAACCTTAGAAGAGTTTGTCTCTGTGGTACGCGATGGTACGTATGTACAGTTTTCTGATGCTTACTGTGAACGCGTAGAACACTCCCGTTCCTTCCTAAACAAGCGGATGGAAGAAGAAAAAATCATGTATGGAGTCAATACAGGGTTTGGAGCGCTGTCTACGCACACTATATCAATAGACCAATCGAAACAATTACAAAGAAATATTCTTTTATCACATGCTGCATCCGTTGGGGATCCACTGGATGAGGAATGCGTCAGAGCCATTATGCTGATGGTTTTACAAAATTTAGGGCAGGGATATTCAGGCGTTCAACTACGTACCCTCGAATTGTATCGTGAAATGCTTAATCGCGGGGTTATCCCTTTTGTTCCTCGTGAAGGCTCGGTAGGTTACTTAAGTGTAGAAGCCCATATCGCTTTAGTCCTGATAGGTGAAGGAAAAGCTTACGTGAAAGGAGAGTTAATGTCTTCGAAGGACGCGTTCGAAAGAGCAGGATTAGAGCCAGCTGAATTGGCTGCTAAAGAGGGGCTTGCATTAATAAACGGCACTACAAGTCCAACTGCCATTGGGGCCCTGGCGTTATACGACATGGTGAAAGCAGCCAAATCGGCTGATATCATTGCTGCGATGACTTTAGAGGTGTTAAGAGGAACAACCCGGGCCTTAGATGATCGTCTGATGAGTGTCCGCCCGCATGAGCAGCAAAGAAACACAGCTGCAAATATAAGACGAATGCTGGAGGATTCCATAATTGCCAAGCAATCGATCGATCATCGTCTGCAGGATGCCTTATCCATAAGAGCGATTCCTCAATTACATGGAGCCGCGAAGAAAACACTTTATGATGCCTTGATTACGGTTGAAATAGAAATGAATGCCTGTTGTGATAACCCAATTATATGGCCGGACGAGGATGACGGTGGGGCCATATCGGGAAGTAATTGCGACTCCTCCTATATTGGAATCGAGATGGATTCAGCCTGTATCGCTGTAACGTCCATGGCCAAGATGTCTGAAAGAAGAAATAATCGTCTGATCAACGCGAATCTCTCAGACTATCCTCCTTTTCTTATCCAGGGTTCCGGCCTGAATTCAGGGTTGATGATCCCACAGTATTCACAGGCAGGGCTGCTAAATGACTTGAAAATACTTTCCCATCCGGCAACAGTAGACAGTATCCCAACTTGTGCGGATCAGGAGGATTATGTAGCAATGGGATACAACTCAGCCAAAAAGGCGCGGGACGTCGTGAAAAAGCTTGAATATATTCTAGCTGTAGAGCTTTTGTCTACGTATAATACTCATCAATTTATGGAAAGCAATCTTACTCCAGGTTCTGCGTCACAAGCTGTACTTGAACGTATCGCCCAATACGTCGCACCAATGACAAAGGATAAGTATTTATACCCCGACATAGAAATAATGAAAGAATTACTTCATTCCGGAGAAATCCTTGCCGTTGTAGAAGAAAAAATTGGTGCGCTTCATTAGATTACAAAATTAGAAAAAGCTAAAGGGAGGACATAATCATGGTACAAATAAATGAGGAAAAAGTGGTCCGTTATCGTGGATCGGAATTAAATACAAAAGGCTGGCTGCAGGAAGCGGCTCTGCGCATGTTAATGAATAATTTAGACCCGGAAGTGGCAGAAAAGCCGGAAGAACTTGTCGTGTACGGCGGGATAGGAAAAGCCGCACGAAACTGGGAATGCTTCGATGCTATTGTTCATTCTTTAAAGGAACTTGAAGATGATGAGACCTTACTTGTTCAGTCAGGGAAACCCGTCGCTGTATTTAAATCACACAAAGATGCTCCAAGAGTTCTCATCGCTAATTCAAATATTGTCCCTGCGTATGCCGACTGGGATACCTTTCATGAATTAGATAAAAAAGGTCTCATGATGTATGGGCAGATGACGGCTGGAAGCTGGATCTATATCGGGTCGCAGGGCATTGTTCAGGGAACGTATGAAACCTTTGCTGAACTTGCCAAACAGCATTTTAACAATACTCTTAAACATACGATAACAGTAACAGCCGGCCTTGGTGGAATGGGCGGGGCTCAGCCACTTGCGGTTACGATGAACGGCGGCGTATGCATTGCCATCGAAGTGGATGAAGCGCGGGTCGACCGCCGAATTGAAACCCGCTATACCGATGTTAAAACCGATTCATTAGAGGAAGCTATCCGTATTGCTCAAGAAGCCAAAAGTGAAGGAAAGCCTTTATCCATTGGACTTGTTGGCAATGCGTCAGAAGTTCTTCCAGATATGATCGCTAAAGGATTTATTCCAGATGTATTAACGGATCAGACTTCTGCTCATGACCCATTAAATGGGTATGTTCCTTCAGGTTTAACACTGGATGAGGCAGATCAATTAAGAAAAAATGATGCAAAACAATACGTCACGCTGTCAAAGACATCTATGGCAGAACATGTGAAGGCTATGCTTGACATGATGGAAAAGGGAGCGGTTACTTTTGATTATGGAAATAACATCCGGCAAGTGGCCAAAGATGAAGGTGTAGAGAATGCCTTTGACTTTCCTGGATTTGTGCCCGCCTACATCCGCCCGCAGTTTTGTGAAGGGAAAGGGCCTTTCCGCTGGGCGGCATTGTCAGGGGATCCGGAAGATATCTATAAAACCGATGAAGTCATCCTGAGGGAGTTCAGCGAGAATGAACACCTGTGCAATTGGATTCGAATGGCTCGTGAAAAGATCAGCTTTCAAGGGCTGCCTTCCCGTATCTGCTGGTTAGGCTACGGAGAACGCGCCAGGTTTGGAAAAATCATTAACGAAATGGTAGCAAAAGGAGAATTGAAAGCGCCGATTGTCATCGGCCGCGATCATCTGGATTCAGGCTCTGTTGCCTCTCCAAACCGTGAAACCGAAGGCATGAAGGATGGCAGTGATGCTGTCGCAGACTGGCCGATCTTAAATGCATTGATTAACAGTGTAGGAGGAGCAAGCTGGGTCAGCGTCCACCATGGAGGAGGTGTAGGAATGGGCTATTCTCTTCATGCAGGCATGGTCATTGTGGCGGACGGCACGAAGGAAGCCGAAGCACGTCTTGATCGTGTATTGACTTCAGATCCCGGCATGGGAATCGCACGCCATGTGGATGCGGGTTATGATTTGGCAGAAAAAACGGCCCGTGAAAAAGGTGTCCACATTCCGATGCTCAAACAAGAGGGAGGTGAGAAATAATGACTCAATCCATTTATATAAGCAGAGCCGCTCAATTAATTACGCTTGCAGGTCATTCGCAGAAACCGGCTGTGCAAGAAGCGATGTCGGATTTACAAATTATTGAAAACGGCAGTGTGTTGATTGAGGACGGAAAAGTGACCGCTGTTGGTCCGGATGCAGAGCTTCGCAATAAATACAGTGACCGCATCGGCTCGATGAAAGAAATCGATGCAGCTGGCAAAGTGGTGAGCCCCGGGCTGATTGATCCTCACACTCACCTCGTTCATGCCGGCACAAGAGAAAACGAATACGCCATGCGCTTAAAAGGCAAATCCTATATGGACATTATGGAAGCCGGGGGCGGCATCCATGCCACGACCCGCGCGACACAAGCGGCAAGCCACGAACAGCTTTTCGAAGAATCGAAAAAACGCTTGAACAAATTCTTTCTACATGGTGTCACAACGGTGGAGGCAAAGAGCGGCTATGGGTTGACTCTTGAGCACGAGCTCAAACAGTTGGAGGTGGCGAAGCAGCTTCATGAAAGCCACGCCATCGATATTATTTCTACTTTCATGGGAGCCCACGCGGTGCCAATGGATGAGAAAAAGAATCCAGAAGCATTTGTGGATCGAGTTATTGAAGAGATGATTCCTGAAGTCGCCAGACAGGGACTGGCCAAGTTTAACGACGTTTTTTGTGAGCGCGGGGTTTTCACGCCGGAGCAATCCCGGCGCATTCTTGAAGCTGGTAAAAAACATGGCTTGATTCCAAAGATTCATGCCGATGAGATTGAACCGTATGCAGGAGCTGAATTAGCTGCAGAGGTTGGGGCGATTTCGGCCGACCACCTGCTGCGTGCATCGGATAAGGGGCTAAAAGCGATGGCTGAGAAGGGTGTCATGGGTGTACTGCTCCCTGGTACTGCATTTTTCCTAATGGCGGAATTTGCGCGGGGCCGGGACATGATTGATGCGGGAGTCCCCGTGTCTCTCTCCACAGACGCTAACCCTGGTTCTTCACCGACGATTTCGTTGCCATTCATTATGAACTTAGGATGCCTGATGATGGGAATGACACCCGAAGAAGTAATGACAGCGGCGACGATCAATGCTGCTCACGCGATTGGCATAGCTGATGAAGCGGGCAGCCTGGAGGAAGGAAAAAACGGCGATGTCACTATTTATGACGTCCCGAACTACATGGTGCTCTCCTACCAGTATGGGATGAACCATGTAGATACAGTGATCAAAGCTGGAAAACCGGTCGTTGTGGGAGGTCAGCTGCAATGAGCGCTTATCCATACCCTCAATTAGACCGCCCAAAGTTCATCTGGAACACACGCACCGAAGTGAAATCAGACATGAAGGTTCATGAATGGATCGAGACGTTGGGAGATGGTAAGCCGAATTGGTCCGACTATGACGTGACACTGCTTGGAGTCCCACTCTCCAAGTCGTCTATAAGCTCCTCCTCTGCCAGTGAAAATCCAGATGCGTTACGTCAAGCGTGGAAGGGGTTTGGGACGTATAATTTGGATGAAGACATTGATCTGGCCCAGCTGAGGATCGTTGACCTTGGGGATGTCAAGCAGCACGTCACCGACATTGCCTATACCCACGAGCAGATAACAGAAGCAATGACGGCAATGCGCAACCATCATCCTCATGCCCTCCCCCTCGTTATCGGTGGAGATCACTCGATTACGGCTCAGCTGGTCAAAGGGTGGAAGCAGGCGCATAAGGACGAAACGATCGGCATCCTTCAACTGGATACCCACTTTGACTTGCGGGATACGGCCACCCTCGGACCGGCAAACGGCACACCGATCCGTCAGCTGCTGGATGAAGAAGTCGTAAAAGGCAAACATGTGCATAACATCGGGCTGCATGGGTTTTTCAATGCACGGGAACTAAAGCATTTTGCCGATGAAAAAGGTATTCATTATACGACGATGAAACAATCGCGGAGAAAGGGAATGGAAGCGACGATTAAGCAGGCTTTAGAAACATTAAATGGGGAGGTGGACACAATTTATTTGACGGTCGATATGGATGTGCTGGACATTACCAATGGACCGGGTGCTCCAGCTGCAACTCCGGGCGGCATGTACACCGCAGAGTTATTCGATGCCGTTCAATTGGCGGGGCAGCATCCAAAAGTAAAGGCGATGGACATAGTCTGCCTTGATCCCCGAAAGGATATAGGAGAAATGCATGTAAAGGCGGCCGTCCATACGATGCTTTCGTTTTTAACAGGTTATTGTCAGCGAGGATAAATAGACTAAACCTCAAGTCCTCATCCGAGGCTTGAGGTAAATTTTCAGGTTTAATTTTCTGATTAGTGTGAAAATGGAGGTTTTATTATGGAAGAAAGAAAAGCAGCTGTATCACAGAATCAGCATGTGAAGCACAGAGGGAACATCGCGAATTTCTTTATCATGAGCTTGATCGGTATTTTTACATTCTTTATCCCCATCACAATTGACGGCAGATCGTCCATTCCACTTGATCATTTAGTTACATTGATCCAAACGACCTTTCCTGAACTTATCCCTTACTATGCCTTGCTTGTCATTATTCTTGGTGCCATTTATCCATTTCTCAACAAATCATGGAACAAAGATGGAGTAAACGTGACACTCTCCGCTTTTAAAATTCTCGGCGTGGTTGCAGCTATTATGCTTGTTGTCGATACAGGTCCTGCGTGGCTGTTTGATCCAAATATGGGCCCCTTCCTGTTTGAAAACCTCGTCATTCCCGTAGGATTATTAGTCCCAATCGGGGCCATATTCCTGGCTTTGCTTGTCGGATATGGACTGTTAGAGTTTATTGGCGTCCTCCTGCAGCCCGTCATGCGGCCGATTTGGAAAACACCGGGGCGTTCAGCGATCGATGCCGTGGCCTCTTTCGTAGGAAGCTATTCCATAGGTCTGCTGATTACGAACCGAGTGTTCAAAGAAGGAAAATACACCATCAAGGAAGCGACGATAATTGCCACGGGTTTCTCGACAGTGTCCGCAACCTTCATGATTGTCGTAGCAAAAACTCTTGGACTGATGGAAATATGGAATATTTACTTTTGGGTAACCCTGTTTGTTACTTTTCTTGTAACTGCTATTACAGTGCGGATATGGCCTCTAAATAGAATCAGTAACGATTATTATACAGAGGATGGACAACCGGAAGAAGTAGTCAAAGAGAACCGTATCAAAGCAGCCTGGCACCAAGCTATGGAAGCATCCAGCCAATCCTCTTCTCTTGGAAGGAACATCTGGGTCAATTTCAAAGATGGATTTATTATGACAATGGCTATCCTGCCCTCTATCATGTCTGTCGGTTTGCTCGGATTAGTATTGGCTGAATTTACTCCTGTATTTGATATTGCAGGTTACATTTTCTACCCATTCACCTGGGTCCTGCAAATCCCTGAGCCATTATTAGCTGCTAAAGCTTCAGCGATCGAAATTGCAGAAATGTTTCTGCCGGCTTTGTTAGTTGCGGATGCTCCGCTTATTACAAAGTTTGTGATCGGAAGTTTGTCCGTATCAGCTGTATTGTTCTTCTCAGCTTTGATTCCATGTATCCTGTCAACGGAAATTCCAATCAGCATTCCAAAGTTAATTATCATTTGGATCGAGCGAACAATCTTAACGTTGGTTATCGTCACGCCAATTGCCTATCTATTACTTTAGCAAAGAAAGGTATACTTTTAACTTATCCAGGGAGAAAAGAAATCTTTGAAAAGTAATCTAGAAGAAAATTTGTTACCTGGATTCGATAGATTAAGACATATAGGACTTTGGGGTAAGCCATAAAGGATTTTAACTCTTTCTAATTGAGCTTACTTAAAATCAGCCATATGAATTTTGAAAAAAAGTTAAAATACGATTAAATGGTATAATGGGAGAATAATTAATATGTGAAAGGGAAGGTGTACGATGACCAAACATAAGATCTATACCATGAGCTTCGCTAGCGTTTATCCTCATTATGTTAAGAAGGCGGAGAAAAAAGGACGTACGAAAGAAGAAGTGGATGAGATTATTCGTTGGCTGACAGGATACAGCCAGGAAGGGTTAGAAACGCAGCTCGAAAAAGAAATAGACTTTGAGACCTTCTTTGCGGAAGCACCCCAAATGAATCAATCACGGACGCTGATCAAAGGTGTGATCTGTGGAGTCCGTGTGGAAGACATCGAAGAACCGCTCATGCAGGAAATTCGTTATTTGGATAAGCAGATTGATGAACTGGCAAAGGGAAAATCTATGGAAAAGATTTTGCGAAAAGGTTGAACAGAGAAGCAGCTAGGGAAAGGATCGTTTTTTGTGTACACTTGGGGCTATTAAGAAAAAGCCGCTGAAAAATCCTCCAATAGCCGCACCAGCTAAGGCAGACCCATTCGGAGGTTCACCTTTCAGTAACATAGACATGGAAACCCATACGATAGGAAATAAAATTGTAGCGGCAAATGCCCATATCAGCCGACTTTTCATAGTTTAACCACCTCGTTTTTACTATGTTCTTCTATTACCTTCTTAGGATAAGGTTAAACGATGTATCAACTTCGAGGAATAAAGGAGCACTGCATATGGAAGAAAACGTTTTTGAACAAATGGCCCAAAAGTATGATTCAGAAGAACGAATGGAATTAGCGAACATAATTGTGCAAGAAGTCAGGCAGGAGTTACGAGACAGCCAGACCAAGTCTTTAATGGATTATGGGAGCGGAACAGGACTGGTGAGTCTAGAATTATCAGATTTAGTAGAATCCTTGTTGCTGGTGGACTCCTCCGCACAGATGCTTGAAGTGGCGCAAGAAAAAATTTCTCGCCGAAATATAACCAACGCCGGTATTCTTCATTCTGATTTCACGGTCGACACACCAGAACGAAAAGCAGATATCATTCTAACCTCACTCGTCCTTCTTCATATTCCTGACACAGAAAAAATTCTTACTTCATTATTCAATCGTTTACATAAAGGTGGCAAGCTGATTATTATTGACTTTGACAAAAACGATAAAATCAATCATCCGAGCGTTCATAACGGCTTCTCGCATGGAGAACTGGAGAAAGTGTTAGCTGATGTAGGGTTTAAAACAACAATAACGAAGACTTTTCATCATGGAAAGGGTATTTTCATGAAGCAAGATGCCTCGATGTTTATCTCCAGTAGTATAAAGTAAGAATTCTTTCCGGCCGCAGCCTTTTTAAGAACGTAGAGGTTGAATTGGGAAATAATAAAGCTCAAGGGCGGAAGATTAAAGAAATAAAATGGAATGACCATAATTATGCAGATGACATTCTCATGGATCGACTCGTATGAAGTTATCTATAGAAGCATTTCTTTTAACGAAGGAATGCTTTTTTTATTTCTGAAACAACAATAATATAAACTAAAATAATAAAAATTTATTGTAAAACGATAAATATCATGATAAATTAAATGTATCATTAACTTAGTGAGGTGCACTTGATGAAACGTGGAACAACTCTATTTCTAAAATTGGCTGTCATCCTGATCGGTCTCCCGATCCTTGCTTTATGCATCTTTGCCGTGCCTGGGATCGCTGACTTTGCGGGAGGATTTTTTCCTGATCTCCCTTTCATGAAAATCTTTATTTGGCTGTATTTATATGTGACAGCAATTCCATTTTACTTTGCGCTCTACCAGGCTTTTAAACTTCTTAGTTACATTGATAAAAATAAAGCGTTCTCCGACTTATCCGTCAAAGCATTAAGAGTGATCAAATATTGTGCTGTGGCCATTAGTGGGTTATATGTTCTGCTCCTGCCGGTCATTTATATCGTGGCTGAATATGACGATGCGCCAGGTGTGATTGTACTTGGGCTAATCATCATTTTTGCATCCATGGTAATCGCTGTTTTTGCCGCCGTGCTGGAACGACTGCTGCAGGAAGCGATCCAAATCAAAACAGAAAACGATCTAACGGTCTGAGGTGAAGACAATGGCTATTATTATTAACATTGACGTCATGCTGGCGAAAAGGAAAATGAGCGTAACCGAACTTTCGGAAAGAGTAGGAATTACGATGGCCAACCTTTCAATATTGAAAAATGGGAAAGCCAAGGCGATACGTGTCTCAACACTGGATGCGATTTGTCAGGCCTTAGACTGTCAGCCGGGGGATCTCTTAGAATACAGACCGGAAGAAGAATAAAAGGAAGGGGGAGGTAGGATGAGAGCACTCATACAGCTGGTGCATTTTGGCTGGCAGCAGGCTCTATCCTGCCTGTTTCCGGTCGTTATTTTTGCCTCATTAGCGATTACTCAAGTCATACCGCTGCCTCTGCTGCCGCGCTATGATTGGCTGTTGATCCTCTTCCTGCTCATGCAGTGGTGGATGGTACGCTCCGGGCTTGAAACTCGGGATGAGCTGAAAGTAATTACATTGTTTCACTTCATCGGGCTTGCGCTGGAGCTTTTTAAAGTACATATGGGCTCGTGGTCATATCCAGAAGAAGGTTATTCGAAAATACTCGGCGTCCCGTTATACAGCGGTTTTATGTACGCTAGTGTGGCGAGTTACTTATGTCAGGCATGGAGACGATTTAAGGTGGAGCTTGTGAAGTGGCCGTCTTTTTGGGGCGTCGCTCCTTTAGCCGCCGCCATCTATTTGAACTTTTTCACCCATCATTACTGGGTCGACGTGCGCTGGTGGTTGTCTGCACTGGTTATCATCGTTTTCTGGTCTTCCTGGGTTCGTTATGAGGTGAATGGTTCCCGTTACCGGATGCCGATCGCCCTTTCTTTTGTACTGATCGGCTTCTTCATATGGGTAGCTGAAAATATTGCGACTTACTTTGGGGCCTGGGAGTACCCGAATCAGACGGAAGCCTGGAGTCTTGTGCATTTAGGAAAAGTGAGCTCGTGGCTGCTTCTAGTAATTGTGAGCTTCTTAATTGTAGCGATGTTAAAACAGGTGAAGGGGGAGCGTTACACTCTTACATGGCTTCAGGATAAGAAGACATTTATAATAAAATTTTTTATTTAAATAAGAATTAATAATCGATATTGTAAAAATTTTCCTGTTCAAATCAAAAAATGTCTATTATAATGAACATGCCATCCAACTTACTCCAACCCGTTCAGTAAGTTTATTACGTTGATGGCCCTATGCCTATTTCCGACCCCATGTCCTCATGGGGTCCCCTATGAATATAGAAATAAAAAAACGTCCAGGACTTGTTCCTGGACGTTTTTCTAGTATTAAGCATGGGAATCTGCGTTGATTATTCATTCAAGGACGAGCGTCTGCCATTAATATTTTACAAATGCTGCTCCCACAATAATCAAAAGAATGAACAACACTACGATTAAGGCAAAGCCTCCTCCTTTATAACCACCATAGTAACTCATAATCTCACCACCTTAACAGTTCGATAAAGTAGGGTATGTGTCCACCTCCAACTCGGGAAAGGCTGATATCTCTATTGCAGTAATTTTTTCTCCCTAAAAATTTACTGTGAATTTCAGGTGATGTCTGTACGAGAGTTAAAAAATCAAGCATAATGAGGGAAAATACTTAAGTCTTTTGTACTGAGTAATTACTAAATATTTGATCGTGAGTGGTTTGCATGCTGTTATCTATTACTAGAAAAAATAATTATCCGCAGTCATTTGTAGATTATATTAACGTTCATAAGGATCAAGTGTACCAGCTTAGTTACATGCTGACGGGAGATTCCTGTACTGCGGAAGAAATTTCGACTGCGGCCTTTCTAGAAGTATACAAACAGAAGAATTTCAAACGTCACATAACGAAGAACCACACGCATCTTTACCGAATAGTTGTCGATCTGGTCAATGATTACCTGGCGGAGCGAAAGAAAGAAACTAAGATAGTCGGCCGGGGCGGTTTAGAAGACTCCTTAACAGCTCTTCCAGTCCGGGAAAGGGCGAGGGTGGTGTTAAAGTACAACTTTGAACTGCCCGCAGGTGACATTGAAGACATTCTTGAATTCATATAAAGGAGGAGTTCATGTTGAAAGTAGAAGGACCTTTTAACGACGTCGTCCATTCTGTTGCTGAACTGCGGGAACTAACAGGAGATGCAGGTGATCTGGCTAAAAACAAAGTCATTTCTCACTTGGATTCACACAGCATCGAATTTATTCGTCAATCTCCATTTCTAATTCTTTCAACAGTCGATCAATCAGGGAGCTGCGATGCCTCCCCAAGAGGAGACCAGCCTGGATTTGTCCATATCCTTGAGTCGAAGCGGCTTATTATTCCTGAGCGACGAGGAAACAAACGCTTGGATTCGCTTCAAAACATCCTTAATCAGCCGACAGCCGGTCTTCTATTTATCATTCCTGGAATGGGAGAGACACTACGCGTGAACGGTCGTGCATACATAACTAAGAATCAAAAGTATTTGGAAAAAATGAAAGTTCAAGGAAAGCCGCCGCTGCTCGGAATCGGTGTAGAGGTGGATGAGGTTTTCATCCATTGTGCGAAAGCGTTTAAGCGATCGAAGCTGTGGGAACAGGATTCCTGGTTGCAGGAAGATGAACGACCATCAGCAGCTCGCATGATGGCTGATCATGCCAAGATGGACGGCGTCACCGCAGAATCGGTTGAACAAAGACTGGAAGAAGGATACATCAAGAGACTTTACTAACCGTGTGAAGAAAGGGGAAAATGCTATGGAGAGGATTGTGCTGTTCGACGGGGAATGTAACTTCTGTGATCGAAGCGTCCAATTTATCATCAAAAGAGACCCAAAAGCCGTTTTTGCTTCATTACAGAGTGAGACAGGGAAGGAATTGTTGAAGAAGCATCAAGTTGATGAAGATATGGACAGCCTTGTGTTGATCGAATACGATCGCACCTACGTTCAATCCTCCGCTGCTCTTCGAATATGTAAGCATTTAAAAGGCGTATGGAAGGTTCCTTATGTGCTCCTGCTCGTACCGAAGCCCTTAAGGGATTTTATTTACAATAACATAGCTAAGAATAGGTACAAATGGTTTGGAAAAAACGAAAACTGCCGGCTGCCTTCCCCTGACGAACGAAAAAGGTTTTTACAATGATGGGGGAAATCGTCTTACTAGTGTTTGCCTGTCTCGGCATGGCTATTGTTTTATCTTTTTTTTCAAAAAGTATAAAGAAATCTGATCAAAGCTTTACAATGAACTATTTCAAACTTACTTATCGTAAAAAGCTGAAGCGGACCTTGATCGTGCTTGTCGTATTAGCCGCTGCACTGATTGCCGCGCCGTTTCTTTTAAACATCGATTTAGAAGAGAACCTTATTCTTTGGTGCCTGCTTGTGATCCCGTTTTCCTTCCAAGCTTTGTACAACTATTACATGTGGAAGAAGAAGGAACAATGAGAAAAAAAAGCTTTTTGTCTAAACTGCCGAACCTGCGATCTACGTGTATGGTTAACGTTTTGGTGAAAAGCTGAGCACTCCTTTTGAATTATCATTGTTTTAGGGATTATCTTTAAAAAGGACACGCGCCGGGTACCAGGTACCGAAAAGCTGTTACTTGGTACCTGGTACCCGGCGCGTGTCCCGGTCAGTTCCTTTTAGTTACGAGGCGGTCGACTGCATGGCTTCAGCTTCCTCTATGTGTACTTCGTTATTTTCCCTCGACTTCTTCAGCGACTGCACTTCCTGCAGTAAATGTTCCATCGTCTTCAGCTCATCATCACTAATCTCCGTGAGTTCTTCAAACATTTCGACGGATTCTTGTGAAATGAATGTGACTTGCTCAACCGAAGATACGATCTGCTGCACGCCGGCTGACATTTCCTCCGTCGAGACAGAAGTGTTCTCATTGTTCTCGGCTATCATTTGAGTTGAGGATAAAATCTCCTCAAACAATCGGCCGACTTCTTCGATGGATTGGTTTGTTTCTTCCGATTCGCTTAACCCTTTTTCCATTGATGCAACGGCGACAGTTGTTTCTTTCTGGGTCCCGTTGACGATGGCAGTCACCTGATCAGAAGACTGCTTCGTCTGCTCGGCGAGTTTACGTACTTCATCTGCCACTACAGCAAAACCTTTGCCGTGCTCACCTGCACGCGCGGCTTCAATTGCGGCGTTAAGAGAAAGAAGGTTAATCTGCTCAGAGACGTCGGTAATGACTTTGGCGATGGAACCGATCTCCTGAGATTTTATACCGAGATTTTTTACGACATCGTATGTGCCTGTGACAGTATGATGCAGGCTTTCCATCTTCGTTACGGATTTCTGGATTTTGTCATTGCCTTCTTTCGTTAAGTTCAGGGCCATCGTGGATTGATCGGATATTTCGGTGGAGCGGTTGGAAAGATCCACAATCGCTGAACTCATTTGCTGAAGAGCGGCTGAGCTTTCTTCTGTAGACGACAGCTGTTTAACAAGACCTTTGCCGACTTCATCCATTGCCGCCCGGACGATGTCTGCTTTCTCAGAAGCGTCATAACCTTTCTCGAGCAGCGCGGAACGTTTAACATCCAGCTGTTGCTTTAACTCCTCAAGTTCTTTTTCTGCCGTTTGTTCAAAAGCAGTCTCAGGCAAGTAGGCCGGCGCCTCTACTGAATTGTTTTCGTTCATCTGTTTGAGCTGGTTATAACGAACCGCGAAGAAGATTGTAGTAATTAATAAAATAACGTTTAAAGCTAACGCGATATAAAACATGGTGGGATTCCTCTCCTTGTTGAGATTAAAGTTCTTTAATGATAAGCGTCGTACCTTCTGAAATAGAGGCAGGGATTTCTCGTAACCGTTCATTTTGACTGTATTTATGAATGATTGGCTGATGGTCGATGGTAAGATAGTTTTTAAAAGCATGGTATTTCTCCATCACCCGAATCGACTTGTTATTCGTCGCCTCTCCGTAAACGGCCTGAATGCCAGCATTTGATGCCTTATCTACTAACGTTTGTACGAGTTCCTGAATAATCGTGTGTCGCTCTTCCTCTGCGGTCACGCCAAGCATGAACAAGTGCAGCAACTCGCCGTCTTCTATGTCTTTGCCGTGACGCGCTTTGTAGTCATTGATAAACTGCTGATCAACATCTTCGAGCACGTGTAAAATGACGTTCATATCTTTAAACGTTCCTTCAAATACGTTCTCTCCTATAATTTCCGGAGCATTTGTATCCCCTGCCAGCACGCCGCCGACAAGCCCATCCATATCAACAGCTGCAATACAATAACCCTGGTCAGTTGTTGCTTCGATGTATTCTTTTGTAAATTCGTAAAAATCCTCATAACGAATATCTAATTGTCCGACCATCGGTTCCTGGACCCATTTCCCAGCAACGTAAAGTCCGATAAACGAACGGGTCAGACAGTCTGCCGCTTGATAAATCAAGTCTTTATTTTCCTTTTCAATTACGTGGTACGTATAAACTTCTTGTTTCTGCAGCATAAAATCCCCTCCTTAGTGAGTAACCACTCGTCCTTGAAATTGAATGCGTTCGAGCGCATTTCTTAACTGCACTTGAGCAATCTTTGATGATGGGTAGATGACAACGACGTCCTTAAACCCCAGGCTTGTATAAAATTGCAGCGTTTGATCAAGCTGAGGCACAACTTTTGACGGCACTGTCGTCTGGTGCGTTCCATCAATGACTAGCGTATAGCTGCTTTTTTGCACGCGGCTGGTCGTTTCCTGAAAGTCTACTAAGTATTCCTCCGCATCTTCAGCCCGGATAAGCCCGAATACTTGCACGCGTAATTCCCTCTCTTGATCTTGCACAGCCATCTTATATTTACGTTTATTGATTACGATACCTCTCATTCTCTCTTCTCCTCACGTTTGTTAATGCATTCAACTGAATTATCGACAAAAATTGCCCATAGTTAAGTTAAGGTGTGACAAAGTTCTTATATTCTGGTTGAAATGGTAAATTTTTAAGGAATGATTTAGTATGATAAGCGTGATTACATAGACCTAAGGAGGAAAAGTGATGAAAGAAATACAGGCCCTTTATCCAAGTGATGACGGAAATAGAGCTGAAAGAGAAGCGTTACTTAAGCAAATGGAATGGATAATAACAGCAGTTGATCAGTTGAAAGACTCCCGCCAGTTAACGCTGGGACAATTTTCTAACACGGTTGAATCTTTTTATGAGGAGATGGTAAAGGAAGCAATTATTCCGGAATCGCCTCTGCCTATGGATAAAGTGATGGATAAGCTCACACAATTCGCTGACGGCCACCGTTACGTTAACAGCCGTTACGTCGCCAATGCAGCGCCGCTTGCGAATATTCCCAGTATACTGGGCAATCTTGTCATGGTCCTTCTAAATGGGAATAACTTATGGGATGTGGAAGGTTCAGGAGCAGCTGAAGCGGAAGTGAAAATCACGGCGATGCTTTCGAGGCTCGTCGGTTACGATACGGAAAAGAGTGGAGGCTATACGACCTGGGGAGGACAGGGTGCCGTATTCAACTCGCTGCGTCTAGCTATTGCGAGAAGGTTTCCTGCCTCCAATGAGGAAGGCATCCCACGCAATGTGTACGTCTTCTGCTCCGAGTTGTCGCACTATAGTCTGCACAAATCCGTAGAAGCGACTGGCATAGGGACGAACAACCTTATCAAAGTCAATGCAAAAGACGATCACTCCATGGATATTCATGATTTACAAGAAAAAATGGAGAACGTCGTGTTAAACGGTGGCATTCCCCTGTACATTTTAGCGAGCACCGGAACGACGGATACGTTTGGCATCGATGATGTGAAAACAATCAAAGAAGCAGCGGTAGAGCTGGAAATACGGCACAACCTGGCTCCCGTCTATCTTCATGCCGACTCTGCCATGGGCGGGATGTACAGTTTTTTTAACAACTATGATTTTGTGAAAAACCCTTTAGATTTCAGCGGGGACGCGAGGGAAACACTGCAAGGTTATCAATCTACTTTTAAATACCTTCACCTGGCGGACAGCCTTGTCTTTGATTTTCACAAACTGGGGCAAACCCCCTATACGTCCAGCCTGTTTCTAGTAAAAAATAAAATGAACTTCATGAATGTCGAGCTCGATCACGATGAAACCCCGTACGTGGGCAACCGCAGTTACGGCAGCTACCACACGAGCTACACGCTCGAATGTTCAAGAATGGGAAGCTCCATTCCCATATACGCTTCCTTAGTCGGGATGGGAGTAGAAGGTTATCAAAAACTGCTTGCCAATTACATAGACGTCAATGTTCAATTCCGTAAACAGCTTAAAAGATTACCCAATGTCGCCATTACAAATGAAATGTCTCCAATAACGACCTTTCGTTTTTACCCAGGAGAGGTGCAATGGAAAGAAGAGAAAGAAGGACAGTTGACGTACGATAAGATTCAAGAAGTGAATAACTACAACGCCAGGTTTGCAGATTGGATTGGTAACCATCGAGAACACGTTTACTTTGGCAGTACGTCCAAGCAGCGTTTGATTTCACCTTGTGATCAAGCGGAAAGAATACCGGTCTATGCCATTAAATTCTTTGCCATTTCACCTTATACAACGAGCGAAGAAGCAGCTGGGTATGTAGACTTTTTAGCGAAGCACATGGAGGAATTCCAGCAAGAGCTTGCCCCGGTTTAGGGGAGAGATTTATAATTTTTTTAACATGAGCTGTGCGATGAGCCGGGCAGCGAGTCCGAAAAACAGCGCTATAAGCCAAATGACTAAAAAGTAATCAGAGAGCATCATCCCAATTTGAAATCCAAAAACAAGCGCGACGCCTATTATAATTCCTAAAATAATACTTCGAGACCATTTCATAGCTACACCCCTGACAATTATGATAGCGATCTAATCACTATATTTCCTTAAAGGGATGAGTTAAACATTTCCATGGTGATAGTTAAGAAAGATACGGTATGATTTGCCCCATACTACAGAAGGAAAAATCCTTTTTTTGTCGAAAGTTGTCTATAGGAGGTGTTTTGATGAAAGAGATTGTGACGAATGTATCGTTAAGCAATGGCCATGTGATTAAAATGGTTCTTGAAAGAGAAAGCGTTGAAGCTGTGATTGAAGAGCTGTTAGAAAGCAGCGGCACATTTATTGAAGATGGAATTTCTTTTTCAAAAGGTCATGTCATTTCGGTGGAAGCCAGTGAGAAGCGATTGACTCGAACGCCTGCTGATGCAAAAAAATATGTACCTTGATCGGAAGCATCCCTTTAGGGGATGCTTTTTATTTATAAAATTCTCCATAGAACTAACAATGTCAGAATTATCGTTCAAAATGTCAGAAAAAGTGCGTTAAATGTCAGAAAAACCCCCTCAAATGTCTGAAAAATACAATCAAAAGTCAGAATTAGTCCACCTATACTATTTCGCCGCTACCATATTGACAATTTTCAGATATTATTTTAACTTAACATGTAAGCGCTTTACTAATAAGGAGATAAAACAACATGCCGTCATCTAAAGATGTAGCCAAACTAGCAGGAGTTTCACAGTCTACCGTTTCCAGAGTACTCAACACCCCTGAGAAAGTGGACAAGAGAAAATATGAAAAAGTAGTCCAGGCAATGAAAGAGCTGAATTATCGGCCGAATTCGATTGCCCGGTCGCTCGTCAAGAAACAAACGAAGTCAATTGCGCTGATCTCAGGACCCCTGCACAATCCATTTTTTGTGGAAACGACGACTTCGATCGTTAATTATTCGAAAAAACGAGGATATAACGTCAACGTTCATTTTGAAAACTTTGGAGATAATATGTCTGTTTACAAAGATGTGCTTGAACGTGAAGTGGACGGGATTATTTTATCATCGATTTTGTATGATGATCCGATTTTTCCTGAGCTGCAAAAGCAAAACATTCCATTTATGATGTTTAACCGTAAGCACCGTGAACCTGGCCATTATGTAGAAATGGATAATGTACAGGCAGGACGTATTGCCACAGAACATTTAATGGACTTCAATCATAAGAACATCATTTGTGTGAGCGGTCCCTCATCTATGACGACTTTTCAAGGCCGATTCGAAGGGTTCCGGCAGGTGATGGAGGAGAACGGGATTGAAGTTTCGGAGCATAATGCTCGTATAACCGATACGAGTGAAGGAGCGATTCGGGAAGTGATCAGGGAGATCCTGGCTGAAAAAGATCGTCCGACTGCTATTTTTGCAGCCACTGATTCGATTGCTATTTTTATATTGGACTATTTAATCCAAAAAGGGTATAGCGTACCGGAAGATATAAGTTTGATCGGAGTCGACAATATTGCTTTGAGCAGTCATCATTCGTTTCAGCTCACCACGGTTGGTATGATGGAAAATGAAAATCTTGGTCAGCTGGCGATTGAGCATTTAATAGAACTAATAGAATTGCCGGATGGTGAGTCTGTGCGGGAAACATACCCCGTGCAATTATATAGTCGATCGACAACCCGAGAAATTTAACTGTTATTTTGAATACGTATTCAAAAGGCTCGATCTATTCTTTCTGAGTGAAGTTACAGTGGGTAAGGGTTTATCTTAGTAACTGGCTAAGAATACGTAACCACATTATGTGAAGGAGGTGAATGTACCATGTATACGCTGCAAGATAAGGAAAGCATTCAATTACCAGATCAGTATACAGCGGTGTACTATCCATATAAGGTCTCTGAATGGGCCGTAGAGTATAAACCACTGCCATTTATGAAGAAGCGAAAAGAAAAAATGAGGGTGATCTCAAACTTATTCCATAAAGAAACAGGGCTGTTTGAATGGCCAGTCGATAAAATGGAAGCGTTGTCAACTAAAGTTGAAGATGTTTTTTTACCGGAGCAATACGAAGAGTCGGATCGCCACTATACGTCCCTGGATTTTATACGTAACCTCTATCTTCACAAACGAAAAGTGTGGTCGAATCCGGTTATTGATTGTTTGAATACGTATTCACTGTATGTAACATATGCGATTTTTCCAGAAATTCAAAAGGGACGTAAAGTCTATCAAATGGTAGAGCTTGCCACAGGTCAAAAGGTGAATCTGCACCACCATAAAAAAATCTATCAATACCTGCAATCGAAGGAGGTGATTACATGACATTCTTATATATCATGATTGCTGTCATTTTTGGAACATGGATAGGGATGGCTTTGGTGCTGTTTAAAACGGATTTTCTAAATAAATAAGGGGGGATTATGTTGAGTGTAGTCGTTTATTCTTGGATTTTTATGGCGATTTTTATTGGCATTATGCTTACGATGGGCTTTATCGGAATGAAAAAGACAAATACAGCTGAAGATTTTGCAACGGCCCGCTCAAGTTATGGACCCATAACGATTGCTCTTGTGATCAGTGCAGGGGTATCGAGTGGCTCTACATTCATGGGGATGCCCGGCTTAGCCTATGACTTAGGTACGCCGAGTTTATGGTATCCGTTGTTGTACCCAGTAGCTACTGTGATTGGTATGCTTTTTGTCGCGAAGACCATTAAGAAATATGGAGATGAATTCGGCACGCGAACGATTCCGGAATTTATCGGCGATCGATTTAAGAGTGAATTCTTAAGAATCGTCTTAACGATCATTTCCATTCTATTAATCTTCTACGTCGTTTCTCAGCTGGTCGCAGCTGCCACAATGTTTCAGATTATGATGGGGGTTGAATATCAGTGGGGCATTATCATTACTGGTGTTGTGCTGGCGATTTATGTATTTATGGGCGGCTCCCACTCTGATATTTTAACAGATTCGATCCAGGGATTCCTCATGTTGATTACATCCTTGGTAGTGGTCGCTGTCTTTGTGACAAGTGTTGGGGTGGAAGGCGGCTTTGGAGATATGATCTCAACGATAAAGGAAAGGAACCCTTCTGGTGGTTTTGATCAGCTGTTCCTTCCCGGTGACAATACGTATGGCTCACTTTGGCTGGTAGCCTTACTGTTTATCGCCCACCTTCCATTTGGTATTTTACCACATTTAGGCAACAAATTCTTAGCGGTAAAATCGAACAATGATATGAAAAAGCTAATTATGTACTGTACGATCTTCGCAACAATTTTACCGTTAATGGGGCTTGGCGGAATGCTCGGAATCGCTGTAATAGATCCAGGGATGGACATACGGCCTGACCAGGTCATTCCTGTACTCTTTCAGGAAATTTTTCCTCCATTTTTAGCAGCGTTTTTAGCGGTAACGGTTCTATCGGCTATTATGTCGACATCAGATGGTTTAATTGTTTCCTTAACTCAGTTACTTGCTAACGACCTATATCGCAAGTCGATTGTGCCAAGAACGAAAATTACAAAAGAAAAAGCGGAGAAAGTGGAACTCATCATCAGCCGTTACTCCACATTTGTCGTCATTCTCGTCGCTTCATTCATGGCGTGGAACCCTCCCGCATTTCTATCGATCTTTATGTGGATTGGAATCGGTGGAATTGTCTCCGCAACGGCTGGTCCATTAGTCGTCGGAGCATTATGGAATCGAGCAACGAAAGCTGGGGCGATCACATCGTTATTAGTCGGTACGCTTTCTTACTGGTATATTTACCTGCCAATCGGGATGGGAGTCAGCAACCCGTTTGCCGCAGCTGGTGCAGGGGTATTGCTAAGCATGATCACTATGATCGTATTTACGTTGATCGCTGGGAAAAAAGACTTGAATTCACAATCTAGTGAAAAAGTATCTATTTATTCGTAGAAAAGGAGAGTCATCACATGAATTCTTTTATTACGCCGCAGAACATCTATCACGGAGAAAATTCTATTGAACAGCTGAGAACGATTGTTCAAGATTTGAATGTAACCCACGCCTTTTTATTAACCGACCCCATGCTGAAAGAGCTGGAAGTCATCCAGCCGATCGAACACATTTTAGAAGACGAGGGCATTCGATACGATTTATCGACAAATGTAGTCCCTGAACCTCCTTTAGCTGTAGGAAACGAAGTTGTGCAGGAAATACGAGAAAAGAAACCCGATCTTGTTATCGGTGTTGGCGGAGGAAGTGCGCTGGATCTTTCCAAAGCGTCCGCCGTGCTGGCAGACCACGAGGGAACCGTTGAGGATTATTTAAATCTCACGGGCACGAAGCAGCTTCAATCACCCGGCATTCCAACCGTCCTCATCCCTACCACCGCCGGGACCGGAGCTGAAATTACGGATATCGCCGTTTTTTCGCTGGAGGATACGAAAGATGTGATTACTCATAAGTATTTGTTAGCGAATTACGCCATCGTCGATCCTCAACTGACCTATACACTGCCGCCAAAAGTAACAGCGGCGAGCGGTGTCGATGCGCTGACTCATGCCATAGAAGCTTTTACATCTGTAAACGCCACCCCATTAACCGATACACTCGCATTTGATGCGATGAAGCGAATCGTCAACAACTTAAGAAGTGCCGTTTGGAATCCGAAGGCTTATCATGCAAGAAAAGAAATGTCTCTCGGCAGTTTAATTGCCGGCCTTAGCTTTTATAATGCAGGAGTCGCCGGTGTCCATGGTTTAGCTTATCCGCTTGGCGGGTTATTTAAAATCCCTCATGGTGAAGCAAATGCCGTGTTGTTACCTTACGTTTACCACCGTATTTGGCCGTCATGCTTAGATAAAATGTACGAGCTGGGTGAAATTTTCTCTATTTCTTACGAAGGGAAAGATAAAAGGCAGGTGGCTCTGGAGGTCGTGCAGGCTCTTCACGAACTCGTAAAAGACGTCGGGCTGCCAACGTCGATCTTGGAATACAAGATTACATTAAACGATATTGATCAGTTAACGACTAATGGAATGAAGCAGACACGCTTACTGACAAGAAGTCCTATGCCTTTTGATGAAAAAAGCATCCGTGAAGTCTATCAACATGCTTTTGCCGGATGGGAATCGAAATAACGGAGGAGGAGAATTATTATGAAGGAATTAAATCTTTTAAACTATGTTGCAGGAAAATGGGTAGGAGAGAACGCAGAAACTTTTGATATTACGAATCCGGCTACAAATGAAGTAGTCGGAACGATACCGAATGGGACAAAGGAAGACGTGGAGGCCGCGATTGAAGCGGCACAGGCTGCATTTGAAGAATGGAAGGTATTATCAGCAGAAGAACGCTCGGATTATTTAGAAAAATTTTATCAGCGGGTAATTGAACGACAAGAAGAAATTGCCCGTATTCTTACGCTTGAAAATGGCAAGCCGCTAAAGGAAGCAAGAGGAGAAGTGTTGTATGCTGCTTCCTTTATTAAATGGTACGCCGAAGAAGGAAAACGAGTGTACGGACGAACGATTCCATCTAAAGGTCCTGGCCAGAGGATTCAAGTGTTAAAACAACCCGTCGGCGTCGTTGCGGCGATTACGCCATGGAATTTTCCAGCAGCGATGATTACTCGAAAACTGGCGCCAGCGTTAGCTGCAGGCTGCACGTTCATTGTGAAGCCGCCAAAAGAAACGCCATTAACGGCTGCTAAATTAATGGAATGCGCCGAAGAAGCGGGTATTCCCAAAGGTGTCGTAAATATGGTTGTTACACCAAACGAGGCTTTCAGCGAAACCATTCAGCAAAGTGAAGTCGTTCGCAAGCTTACTTTCACAGGTTCAACGGAAGTTGGAAAATTATTAATGAAACAAAGTGCTGATCAAATGAAAAACATTTCCCTGGAATTAGGGGGACAAGCCCCGCTCATCGTGTTAGATGACGCCGATGTAGAAGCAGCTGTCGAAGGTACGATCGCTTCAAAATTTAGAAATGCCGGCCAAACGTGTATATGCGCGAACCGGATTTATGTCCAGGAAGGCATTTATGATCCATTTGTCAGTCTGTTGAAAGAAAAAATAGAGAAGCTCAAGGTAGGAAACGGTTTGGAAGAAGACGTCGATATCGGACCGCTCATTAACAAAAAAGGCTACGAGAAAGTCGTAAGACACGTTGAGGATGCTAAAGAAAAAGGAGCGGACATTGTCGTAGGCGGCCAAGGTCAATATGAAGTTCCCTTTTACGAACCGACTCTAATTCTTGGGACAAACGAAAACATGCTATGCATGACGGAAGAAACCTTTGGTCCCGTTGTCCCCGTTCAAAAAGTCGAGACCGAAGAAGAAGCAGTCCGGCTGGCTAATAATACGCCGTTTGGACTGGCTGCTTATTATTTTACGGAAAATATGAACCGCGGTACAAAGATGGGCGAAGCATTAGACTATGGAATTATCGGCTGGAATCATGGTGCGCCGTCCGCTGCGCAGGCCCCTTTTGGCGGAATGAAGCAAAGTGGATTAGGAAGAGAAGGTGGAGCGGAAGGAATCGAAGCGTTTCTTGAAACAAAATATCTTTCAATTGGCATTAACTCCTAAGTCATTCTGAACAATTTGAGTGAAAATAACACTTGTCGTCATCCTTATCTTTCATGGGATAAGGGTGACTTTTTCTTTCCCGAAAAAATGGTATACGATAGACAACAAAAGGGTAATCTTCTAGGTCGAATAGCATTCGTATTCACCAGAAAGGCTGAACGAACGAATTGAAGATTGTGATGTTTTCATGCTTTAGAATCAAATCGTATCAATTAGTTATGGATTGACTATTAAAGGGGTATATTGACACCATTGGGGGTGTCAGAATTACGATCAAGCAATTAGAAGCAAGAATTGAACAACTACGACTGGAAATGTACAAAGAGTTTCAAAAAAATCCTCAAAGCCCCCAAGTGGTTGAAATTTCGCAATCCCTGGATAAGCTCTTAAACGAGTATAACCGTCTCACAAAGAAGTAATTTCGAATTGCTCCTCTCGTCTAGGTGGATTGTGAGTGGAAAGTCACCTGACTTATATAGAAAACAGCATGAATGAAGGGTGGTTTTCCATTTTTTTATAACTTTTATTCCAGCTCTTTTGAATATAAATAACTGTAATCTATATTTCTGCGTTGAAGTTCCTTAATGATTAAATTTAAAAAATCATTAGACACGTTGATTTTTAGAGCGGCACAATACGTGCGTATTAGAACATCATCCGGGAGTTCGATGATTTTGTCTCTACTCATATATGCCATAGCTGGTTCTTCTCTCCTTTTTAAGGAGCCGGTTGCACTACTTGTTCATTATAATTCAAGTGCCCACATACGAATTATAAGTCATCACATTCTCGTGTTAAATATTTCGTTAAACTATCTACATTATACTCTATATAAAAAGAAAAATATAAACATTATATATTTAACGTCCAATAAAAAAACAGATCATGTAGAAAGAAATTCAAAGGAGAAAAGGAGGATTTATTTAATAGATAGTTTAATAAAAAAATAGGTTGGTAACTAGTAATCAAAGAAGAACCCATGAAAGGAGAAAGGGGTATGCCAAAACTTACAGAAGGAAAAAATTATCTGGATTTAAAGGCGGGGCGCTTTCGTGTTTTTTTCAGAAGAAGGTATAAGTTTATTTCTCTTTTTAACGATGTCCTTGTAGGTGTCTTTTTTATCACAGGTAGTTCGCTTAATTTCTTTTCAGGAACAGCATTGTATGGAAATGCATGTTACCTGCTCGGCAGCTTATTTCTCGGAACACGCCCGGTCCTTAAGTTTATTCATGACACGACTTTTAAAAATGAAATGAAAAAAACTATAGGAAAAGAAGGAGGGCCTTAAAGCTGATGCTGCTTCCCTTTTGACACAAAAAAGCAACGAAGAGAAATCTTCGCTGCTCTACTTGCTATTAATAGTATTCATCCGTTCGTAATCGGGCATTGGAAGGCAGGATGTGGGACGCTAGAAAGATATGAAATCCATACTCACCAACTGCCATAATTCCGGCTGAAATAAGTGACGCCAGGAAGGCAGAACCGTCTAACGAAAAGATCCATGCACTGCTTGCGAAAACGATTATAAAGGTCAATACAAAATCGGCGATCGTTGCTGTTAAGTTGTTCGTTCGGGGCAGGATGGTAAGGTCCCCGGCTGCATAAGAAACAGCCCCAAGCACGAGACTCAGTACCAATACCCTTAGAAAAGGAACGCCATAGCTTAAACTTAAAACGAGAGACAGCACACCTATCGTCATTATTCCTTTAACGATAAGCGCCTTCATATGGTTCATATTTTTCCCACCTTTACTTATTCATTTGCTGATTTAATTTCCGAAGATTGGAAGCTTTAAACGATTTCTTAAAAAATGAGGACTATGGTCTTTCTTACTTATCCCTTTTCTAGTTCGATAACCGTAGGCCGAAACGGGCATATTTATCCTGCCAGGTTTAAAAGGCTTTCAAGGCGGCAATTGCTAAAATATAGCAATTACTACATGAAGAAAGGTGGATGGACAATGAGCAAAGTAAAAGATGTGATGACTACTAACCTGACGACTTGTAAATCTTCGGATGATCTAGCTTCGTTAGCTAAGCAGATGAGAGATGAAGATGTGGGATTTGTTCCGATCGCCGAGGGAGATAAGTATGTAGGAGTTGTAACAGACCGGGATATTGTGGTAAAAGGATTAGCCAAAGGTTCAGCTGGTGAGATTAAAGCTTCGGATGTGATGACAGAGAAAATCATAACCGGTTATCCGGATATGGAGGTTGAAGAAGCTGCTCGTCTTATGCAGGAGCACCAAATCAAAAGACTTTTAATTGTAGAAAGTGATAAGATTAAAGGTGTTATTACTTTAGGTGACATTGGTTATCAGGGTATTGATGAAGCAGCCGCAGGAATTGTCCGGGAAGTCTCTAAAGGGAATGGAAACAACTAGTTATTAGAAAAAAGTTATTAAAGGTACGCTATCTGGCCATAGCGTACCTTTTTTATAGGAGGTAGCGGATATGTATGAACCAATCATAGAACAGACAGACCATAGAACCTTTCCATTACCCGATGGTCACTGGATCATGACTCAAAGGTGGCAGCACCTTTTATTTCTACATTTTCCTATAAAGAAAGAAACGGTAGAACCATACATTCCAGAAGATCTTTCGTTAGACACGTATGGCGGGGAAGCCTGGATTACCATCCTTCCATTTGAAGTTAGCGATATGCACATAAGGAAATTACCGCCTTTTCCATCTGTAAATACTTATTTAGAACTCAATGTAAGAACCTATGTAAAATGTAACGGAGTTTCTGGCCTTTATTTTTTCAGTTTAGATGCCAGTAAAGTCTTAGCGGTAACTGGCGCCCGAATGACAACGCTGCCTTATTATTACGCAAAAATGGAGATGCAGAAGCAAGACGGACGTTTTCAGTTTTCCAGCAAGCGAAAAGGAAAGACAGGAGCACTTCTTCAAGGGATATACCGACCTCACTCAGCTATCTATTACCCAAAAGATGAATCGCTTGAACAATGGCTGTTGGAAAGGTATTATGCCTGGAGCTCTCTTGGCAGTCTTCTTGTCGAAATCGGAATTCACCATACGAAATGGGAGGTTCAGGAGGCTCAAGCAGATATTCAAGCGTTTAACTTAATTCCTTTTCCTGTTAACGAGATGATAAAACCGCCGCTGCTTCATTACGTGAAATCCAAACGAGTATTATTCTGGCCGCTTAAGCTTTTGAAACAGGCAGAGACAAAAATAAAATAATCCGAACGATTCTGGAGAAATCAGTTCGGATTATTTATGTTAATGAGACTCCACACCGTCGCTCCGTCAAAACACTCCGCTTTCTGTGGGCACGACTTCAGCTTCCTCTTGCGCACCGGGTACCAGGTACCTAAATTCACACTTGGCACTTCGCTCTTTTACAGCTTTTCGGTACCTGGAACCTTTATGCTCTCTCGCTGCAATAGAGTTGCTCGATCGTTCGTTTTCTGACATCAACTTTACTTACCTTCCAATCTGCATTACTGTTTCATCCATTTCCATGCTTTTTCCTGTTCCCTATCTTCAAATACCTCTACTTGAATACCAGGTAGATACTTCCCAACTTTTGCAGGTGTTTTAATCCAGTCTTTGTTGCTGATCATTGCAAATTTATTAAACTGTTTCCAGCGTTTAGCATCCACTTTCATTCCTTTAAGAAGTCCCTGCTGCGTAATTCCATTCAATTCTTTTATATAAGCGATCACATTAAACTTGTCATCTTCGTTAAAGCATTTTTCAATATATTCATCGAGATGAAGAGCGTCCCTGCCAGTGGCTTCTCCTTTGATCTCAACAACGATCGTTGATGAGTCATGACTGGGTAAAATGGTAAACATGTAAACCTCTCCTTCTTATGAAACCATTCACGATAAGAACCAACTATAAACGTTGGTGTAAATGATTATATAGACCTCCCCGAACATGCATCCTTAGTTGTGTTTGCATTTATAAAATGGTAAATAACGCCTGTGTTTATTTTGGTAAATCATGTAATAACAAGGTATTCAGAGAAGAAAGTTGTTTTATTTCTTATTGAAAATCCACAACATCAATAGGCATAAAAGATTATTTTTTATTAAGAATCAATTACCAATATTTCATATATTTTACAAAAAATATTTTTAAAAAACCCGTAGTTTAACTTAACTGAAAAATGAGAAAGTTAATATATGTAACACCAAATAAATCTGATAAGGAGGCAAGATAATATGGCTAAGAACAATCAAAGTAACATGAGCAGAGAAGAAGCTGGGCGTAAAGGCGGAGAAAAAACAAGTAACAAATACAGCCAAGAGCACTTCGAGGATATCGGTCAAAAAGGCGGAGAAACGACCAGCAAGGAATATGATCAGGATCACTTTGAGAACATTGGCCAAAAAGGTGGGGAAACCACCAGTGAAAAATACGGTGAAGAACATTATGAAAAGATCTGCCAAAAAGGCGGACGTAATTCCAGCAGCGGTTCCAACCGCAGTTCCTAACAACACTTTTTAAAATATAAGAAACTGGTTACTGGCATAACCATCAACTAAAATTTTCTCGGAGGTGTATACCAATGGCAAATAACAAACAGTATAAAACAGGAGAAAAAGCTCCAGAAAGCGGTAAATATAAAGTAGACAAGCTACAAAACGGAAATTCCAGTCAAGATAACACAACGATAAATCTGAATGAAGGAGATCAATTTCCACCTTCTCCTTCAGAGAACGAAGCCGCTTATTGGGTGAAATCTTCTTAAAGATTTAAAAGAATCCCCTCTTGGTTAATGAATCAAGAGGGGATTCTTTTTGAAAAAATCTGTTTTCTAAGATCACTCTAGATACGATAAGGGGATGTAACTGTGACGCTGAAACCTCTCCATACATTGAAAAATGATGGGTACTCCAAAGTCGCTTTTGATACAGAAAATGAAGGGAATAGAGTATTTCTTCAACTGGATGAATTGGTCAGCGAGGAACAGTTGTTAAATATCTTAAAGGTTAATCCCATACGTGTGGAATTTTCCTTTAGAAGAAAAGCCTTACGTGATTGTGTATGAAAGTGGTAGATGTACAAGGTTTTATATTGATCATAAAGAATCAAATTAAAAAAGAAGGGGTGGATTTCTCTTATGTTTTTTCATAGAAAAGAACTTCAATATCACGCAAAGCCAGAACGTCCGGATCCTGTTTATGCTAAAAAGCTCCAAGAAATACTAGGCGGTCAGTTTGGAGAAATATCAGTTGCGATGCAGTACTTATTTCAAGGCTGGAATGCACGAGGAGACGAAAGGTATAAGGATCTGATTATGGATACGGGAACTGAAGAACTGGGACATATTGAAATGATCTCTACTATGATTGCTCGTTTGTTAGATGATGCGCCTCTTCACGAACAGGAAAAGGCAGCAGAGGATCCTGTCATTGGCGCAATTATGGGAGGAATGAACCCCCATCACGCTATCGTATCAGGACTCGGAGCGATGCCGGAGAACAGTACCGGGGTCCCGTGGAATGCTGGATACATTGTAGCGAGCGGGAACCTTATCACAGATATGCGCGCCAATTTAAATGCTGAATCACAGGGAAGACTACAGGTTGCTCGTTTATATGAAATGACAGACGACCGTGGCGTCAAAGAAATGCTTTCCTTCCTGCTTGCACGGGATACAATGCACCAAAACCAATGGATCGCTGCTCTTAAAGAACTGGAAGAAGAGCATGGCACCACAGTTCCAGGCACAGTACCAAAAGAATGGGAAGCTGCAGAATTTTCCTATGATTTATTGAACTTCTCAGAAGGAGAAGAAAGTACAGAAGGAAACTGGACCTCAGGTAAAACGCCAGATGGGAATGGTGAATTCGGGTACGTGAAAGAACCACAGGCTCATGGAGGAAAACAAGAACTTAAGCCGGCACCTAATTACGTGCATGGGACACCGCCCCAAAAATAAAAAGATGAAGAAAGCCGTTTCAAAATTAAACCTTACGTTGAAACGGCTTTTTGATGATTATTCCATTTGACTATTGTTTTCATTGGGAGACGTGTTGTACGGATCTTCACTATTTTCATTTTTATCATCATGAGTCGGGTGGGCACCAGGATATTGCCTTGGTAAGTTTTGGTGAAGATTCCGGTTCTCATAGGCAAAATTACTGTAATATTGTTGACCCTCTTTCCAGGGAGTCTCTTTGTTTTTTACTGGTTTAACTTTTCCTTCTGGGTGCCCAAAAGAACCTTCTGGAAATTCTTCTGAAGTAAGAAAGTTACGCTGTGTCTCAGCATTTGCAAAGTCTGTATATTTCTGATTCTTTTTTGTCATCTGCTTTATTCTCCTGTAACAAGATAGGAAGAACGATAAAACTGAGTAAAGTTTTATCGTTCTTCCTTATTACGTGGGTCGTCTGGTGTTAGTTCTTCGGAGGCTTCCATACTTAACTGGCCTGTAGTATTTTTCTGTTCAACATCTCTCTTCTGCTCATCCACGTCTTTTAACGTTCGTGCAACTGACTGGTGGAAGAAATACTCAAAAATCGCTAAAGAGATGGTCGAAATAAGAGTGGCTTCAAAAACAGTGTTTCCCACGGTAAGAGCATCAGTCATCATATAAATCACGACAAAAGCTAGAACAGCATCAGCTATAGTTGCGGTAATATTGTTGCTTCTAGCCAAGATAATCTTATCACCCAGTACATACGAAACAATACCTAGAACAAGAGTGATTAAGAAAACATTACCGAAAGAAACATCAAACCCTACCCCTAAAATCATATAGAGAATAGCGAGACTAACTATAAACTTCAATCCCATTAATTTTACATTTTCCATTGTATTCACCTCCTACACTCATAGGCTTTGTAGAAGGGATTACTTTTATTCAATGGTGAAAGAGGCTGACAGAAAATGATCCTGGCTGGTAAATGAAAAACCGAAGAAGACTTTCGGAATTGAGAAGAAGGAACTGCTTAACATAAGGTAGAAACCCGTGCTCCGTTCCGTAAGAGTAGACATGTTTGGGAAGTTATATTATAGATGTGAAGAAATTATTTAGACTTTCGACTGAGTTGGTTTAAAAGCTTATCTAACTGCTGAGAGATTTCTAATATTTCTTTATATGGTTTATTGCTGCGGTAAGCTTCGTACATTTTAGTTCTTAATTTTTCGATCTGGATGTCTAAGGAACTTTCCCTCATTCAATTCTTCACCACCCTAAAAGATGTTAGCGTTTACACCATCATATCGCAAATCCTCCAATAAAAACAGAAGGATGTCGAAGGTTTTCCTTGTCTGTCGAATAAATAAACGAAAAAGTTGAGTTTAGTGTCTCGACAAGCTTTGAATGGTAACTAATACTTGTGAATGTTTTAAATTTCTTCTCTTATAACTCAGGGAGAGATGTCTCTTTCTTGCAGCTTTTTCGATTAAATCGATTTCGTTAAACATGGCGTTTGTTAAATCCCCGCTTGTAATATGCATAAGAATCTGTTGGTAAAGTTCCACTAATTCTTTGGTGCTATAATGCTCATGGTAGAAATTATATTTAATTGCTCGTACACTCCTCAATAATAATTTGTTTTCCTAAATCATAATAAAGGTTAATATTATATCAGTAAAATGTAAATATATCCATTTTTATATTGCGAACAGAGACAAAGTCCAGGGTTGAAGGCATGGAATAGAGCTTAGAACCCCTTATAAAGAAAGACAAAACGGTCTGTATGAACATAAAGCTCATACAGACCGTTTTTATAAAGTTCATGACTTTTAATCCTTCATTTTTTCATTAGCTAACCTTTTGGAATCTTTTTTACTTAATATAGCCGTGACTTCTGCGTATACTTATGCCTTCGTTTAAGTCTTCATTCCAAGTGAGAATTCGGTCGATGTGATCGCAGTTTTTCTGACCGAGGAATGATTTTACTTTGTTTACAAATTCATTATATCGGATCGATTCATTATACATTTTATTATAAGATTTTTTATAAGTCTGGACGGCATCCTCCAGGGCACATTCATAATCATGGCGTAATTTTTGGAGAGCCTCCGACTGAAAATCATCTTGAAAAGCTTCTGCGGTTAAGTAAACCAATCGGTCGACGATCTCTGAATGATTGGTGACCTGAAGCTCACATGTGTCTGATGGTTTTTCATTTCTTAAGTTCTCTTCCATCTTAAGAATTTGATTTACCGTACGGCAGTTTTCCTGCCCCAGGCTCATTTTAATTTTTAATACGAGCTCGTTGTACCGTACGACCTCGGGACGAATATCTTCATTGGCCTCCCTGTACATTTCGATCGCTTTCCATACCGCACACTCATAGTCATGACGCAGTTTCTGGATTGCTTCTGAATCAGTGTGCTCATTATAGGATTCTGCAGTAAAGTGAGTCAGACGATTAACAATGGATTGTGGACTGGTCATAAAAATCTCTCCTTTTCCTGTCGTTTCATTGTTTGTTATAAGATTTCCATACCGCCATTAAACCCTTGATAGTAGATAGTTCGTTTGGGCTGGGCTTGATGGATTGCGTTATTTGTATAGATAATACCCAGCCTGTCTTAAAATAAACCATTCTATACGTTACTTCCGAATAAAAGCCTGGGAGGAAAGGGAAAAAACGTATTGTTCTTTTTAACGAATTAATTTATACTACTAGAAAGTAATAAATTTCCAGCTGTCGGCGTATCTATCTTGTTCGTTCGGCGAGCAGGGGGATCATGGCTTTGATAGTGGCCGTCGATCTTGTGATCATTAAAAAGCGATTCATCAATGAAGTGGCACCATCCTGTATAGCCAGGGGAATTGTTCATTATTGCCAAAGGTAAAAATTGGAGGGGATCAGTAAACGGATGGATTCAGTTCAAGGGAAATCGTTAAAAACATTAGACGACGAGTGGATGGAATTGATGAAGGTGGCAAAGGCTCTGGGATTTTCGAAAAAAGAAGTGCAGAAGTTTTTTGCCAATGGCGGAAAAACTAAAGAATGAAAGAGAGAGCCTGTTTAGGGAAAGCAGGCTCTCTCTTTATGAAACTTTTTACAAATAATGCTCGTATGTAAAAAATGACATTAAAAATGAAGGAGGAAAGACGATGACAACCATTTCCAAAAAACGCACAGCAGCTATATTCATTGACTTTGCTATTTCAACAGCCGTTACGGTAAGTGTGGAGAAGCTGCTGCGGAAAAAAATAAAAAATGAAGCTGTGCACGCGTTGGTAACTCCGACTCTCGTCATGTGGGTGCTGGAATATGGACAGCTGAAGCGGTGCGGGCAGACGGCAGGTTATAAAATGATGGGACTGGCACTGGAAAATGAAGATGGAGGGGAGCCGACTTCGAATCAGCTGCTAAAACGATTGGCGTATCGGGACACGGTCAGCAGTTTTCGTTATTTGAAGGATCGAAAAGGGTTCACTGAAGAAGATGGTGCGCTTTTGCCGCATGACCGTTATGCAGGGACGATCGTGAAAGAAGTTGAATCCTGTTAATTTGAGCATATGACCTACCATGAGGGAACGATCGATGAAGTCAATTAGCACGTTCAAATTGATCCGCTTGAAGCGTTTCTTTCATTTTTGTCCATGCTATGATGGTGGATAGAAAAGGAAGTACCGCCACAAAACCAATGGTCCAATTGACATTGATTATATCTGCAATGCTTCCACTAAAGCGCCAAAAGCGTAGCCGCTGTCTCGCCCAAATCGATAAACGCCCATAGATGTGGCCCGCCACTCTGGTTGGGCCACATCACTTATTGATGCGAGAATGGTGGGATAAACCATAGCTGTTCCTATTCCAGGGAGCGCAGCACCTATAATCCATAATGAATAATTATGAACCATTACTATAAAACATGGAGGTAAAGCCTGGACAGTACTTTTCCTATACGAGTGAATTTTTTATCAATTGCATCTTTAAACAATCTTGCTCCCTGGGAAGATCTTCTCCTATAACTCAACTAATGGCATTAGTAATGATGATTATATATGTAAAGAATATTGAACTTTTCCAACGGCAATAGAACAAAAGAAGAACGAATCCAATATGTAAGTTTCTTGGATTCGTTCTTCATAATAGAGCCAGGTTCATTCTATTTAATTTTGGACAGCGTCTTTAATTCAAAATGGTCAGCTACTGTATCAAAATCCCGGCTTACATTGAACAGGTGCCAGTCTGAAAAGTTATTAACACTTTCCCATACATGCTGGCCGACCTTGAAGGTGTAATATTCTCCTTCTGTGAAAAAGCAATGATGAGGAGAATCTAACAATTTCTTAAATGATTCTTCATCTTTGGCTGCATTCAATTTAACTGGAACTTTGCTGAATATACTTCGTTTACATTTGGCCTCAAACTCCATTATATTCACCTCTTTTTTTTAATGTTCTCTTGTTAGATTATTTTATCCAAATAATCAGAAAATTATAACATTAAAATTGGACAACCAGACTTCTCGTATTTATCCAAAAAAAGTCCTCCACTTCATAAAATCTCGACAATTTAGTGGAACTGTCCTAAAAGCCATCTTAGAAGACGGATGGCATAAGTTTCTTTTATATAGAGGAAAATAGGTGAAGAAAGGAGCAGGTGTGATGTCTAAAGATGAAGCAAAAGAGAAACAAAACCAGGATCATCCTCATAAAGAAAGCCATAATCATGAAGGGGAAGAGGTGACCGATGATCATTACTCTCATGAAGAACATAGTCATGATCATGGAGGACACGATCATCATGACCACGGAGATATGATCGCGGATTTTAAGAAACGTTTTTATATTTCCTTATTATTGACAATTCCCATCCTTATTTTATCTCCAATGATTCAGGATTTTATGGGAGTGGATTGGCGATTTCCGTATGATCTGTGGATTTTATTTTGCCTCTCTACCATTGTCTTTTTCTATGGGGGGTGGCCGTTTCTTACAGGAGCATGGAGTGAGTTAAAACAAAAGAACCCAGGGATGATGACGTTAATCGGTTTAGCTATTTTTGTAGCGTACGGTTATAGCTCGCTCGTTGTGTTTGGATGGAGCGGGAATAACTTTTTCTGGGAACTTGCCACGTTAATTGATATTATGCTGCTTGGTCACTGGATAGAAATGCGCTCGATCATGGGAGCATCCAATGCGCTGGAGCAGCTGGTGAAACTGATGCCGAATGAAGCCCATCGCGTGAAGGAAAACGGAGAAACAGAGGACGTTGCTGTTTCTGAGCTGGATGCGGGAGAACGAGTACTCGTCAAACCTGGAGAGAAAATTCCTGTAGACGGGGTGATTCAAGACGGGAAATCAGCGATTGATGAATCGATGCTGACGGGTGAGTCTATGCCTGTAGAAAAAAATGTTGACGATGAAGTGATTGGCGGAGCTGTAAACCAGGAAGGCTCTTTAACCATTGAAGTGAAGAAAACTGGGTATGAGACGTACCTCTCACAGGTGATTACATTAGTTAAAGAAGCGCAGGATTCGAAATCGAAAACCCAGGATTTAGCTAACCGAGCGGCAAAGTGGTTGTTTTACATCGCGTTAGCAGCCGGATTTGGAACCTTGTTTATCTGGCTCGCTTTAGGCTATGGCTTTGATATGGCCTTTGAACGTATGGTAACGGTCATGGTTATTTCCTGTCCCCACGCGCTTGGTTTGGCCGCTCCCCTTGTAGTGGCGGTATCCACATCGATTGCTGCCAAAAAAGGGTTGTTAATTAGAAACCGTACCAATTTCGAAGGGGCCCGTCAGCTGAACGCTGTGGTTTTTGATAAAACCGGGACACTGACCAAAGGAGAATTCGGTGTTACCGATATCATTTCTTCTAACGATTTTACTGAAAATGAAGTTCTTCTCTGGGCAGCAAGTGCTGAACAGAATTCAGAGCATCCCCTTGCGGCAGGAGTCTTACAAGAAGCAAAGGAAAAAGAACTTACCTTGAAACAAGTTTCAGGCTTTGAGTCGATGACCGGAAAAGGGTTAAAAGGTACTGTAGAAGGAAAAGAAGTTCTCGTTGTCAGTCCAGGATACGTGAGCGAACAAGACATGACGTATGATCAACAGGCTTTTAACGATCTTTCAGAAAAAGGGAAAACGGTCGTATTTGTCATTATTGAGAAACAACTAGCAGGTATGATTGCATTAGCAGATATGGTTCGTGACTCTGCTAAAGATGCAGTGGCCAGCCTTAAAGAGATGGACATCCATCCGATTATGCTGACAGGAGATAATCAGAAGGTTGCCGACTGGGTCGCAGAACAGATTGGGATTGAGGAAGTGTATGCGGAAGTACTCCCTCATCACAAATCCGATCAAATTAAAAACATCCAGCAGAAAGGCTGGAAGGTAGCTATGACAGGAGATGGCGTGAATGATGCCCCGGCTCTGGCTACCGCAGACTTAGGCATTGCCATCGGCAGCGGAACGGACGTGGCAATGGAAACAGCTGATGTTGTTCTAGTGAAAAGCAATCCAAAGGATGTAGTCAGTATCATGGAATTATCCAGGCGTACGTACGGCAAAATGGTGCAAAACCTATGGTGGGCTGCAGGCTATAATATAGCAGCCATCCCACTCGCCGCAGGAATTCTTGCCCCCATCGGCATTGTACTAAGCCCCGCAGTCGGAGCCGTACTAATGAGTCTCAGCACAATCATAGTCGCCATCAACGCAAAATTATTAGGTACCAGGTACAGAGAAGTCATCTAAGCGTACCTGGTACCAAAAAAGTATTTAAAAATCATTTTTTACACTGACAAATCTTCTTTTTGATTGCATAATCTTTCTCTGTTGATTAGACTAAAGTTATGAAACTGATTTCATATATCGATGGAGTGATGTGGATGCCTACGATTTCGGATGTGGCAAAGTTATCGGGTTTGTCGAAAGCAACTGTTTCCCGGGTGATTAACAATCATCCTTATATTGCAAAAGAAAAACGGGAGCGCGTGGAACAGGCGATGAAAGAGCTCGGCTATGTACCTAATCCGTCAGCACGAAGGCTGCGGGGATCGACGACGAGCACGATAGGTGTAATTGTTCCAAGAATCGTTAACCCGTTTTTTTCGTATTTAGTCAACTCGATTGAACAAGCGGCATATAAAAACAATTATCAGGTGTTGATGTTTCAAAGCAACGAAAAGAAAGATAAAGAACTATACTTTCTTAATCTGCTCAAGAATCGCCAGGTGGACGGCCTGATTATGACAGCGATCGAAAACGACTGGGAAGTGATTGAGCCTTATACGAAATTTGGTCCCATCGTGCTGTGTAACGAATACTTAACGCACTCGAACGCACCAATCGTTCGTCTGGACCAATCGAAGGCCGCCTATATCGGCACAAAACATTTGATTGATAAGGGTCATACGAAGATTGGGTATTGTACCGGCGGCTTATTTGCGGAGGATGGGAAGGACAAGGATCGCAACAATGGCTATCAGCACGCGCTTTCCGAAGCAGGGCTCAGCATTCATACGAACTGGATTTTCATTAATAAACATACGATTGATGATGGTAGAAAAGTGATGAAGCAGCTCCTTGAAATGGCTGACCGACCGACGGCTATTTTTACAGGCAGCGATGAAATCGCCGCTGGTGTCATCATGGAAGCGAAGGAAAACGGGGTACGTGTTCCGGAGGATCTGGCGGTCATGGGATTTGACGATCAACCGGTCGCTGAGATGTTGGAGCCAAAACTAACGACAATTCGTCAGCCGGTAGATGAATTAGGTGAGAAATCGGTGGCTCAGCTGATTGCAGCTATGAATAGCAAGGAAACAGTTCCTGAAAATATTGAACTGCCTGTAGAACTGCTTGTTAGAAAATCTACTTAATTTTCAAAAAAACTATTGAAACCGATATCATGATGACGTATACTTTACGTAGAAATAAATTGTGACTATTGGTTTCTTATTTTTTTGATAAATATGAAACCGATATCACATGCATTTGTTGTCACGAGTAGCCAGGTTGGTGTTGGGGAATGGTTTGAAGACTGAGTTGTTATAAGGTTTTTTATTTTATCTTTTTGTGAAACCGATATCACATAAACAAAGGAAGTGTTCAGTCAAATGAAGAAAATGATGATGGTAGTTGCAGCTTCTCTATGGTTAACAGGGTGTTCGTTTTCCTCCGGCGGTTCCGGTGAAGGTTCAGAAGATCAGGTGACGGTGGAAATTTATCAAGGAAAAGTCGAATTTAAAGATCAGTTTGAAGCGCTTGCCGAGCAATATGAATCAGAAAACCCGAATGTAAATATTGAAATTACAAGTGTCGGGGGCGGAAACGATTATGCGGGATCGCTGAAAACAAGATTTGCTTCTGGGGATGAACCTGAAATCTTCAGTGTTGCCGGCCCTACAGAATCTGAGAGTTTTGAACAGTATTTAGCGGATTTATCTGATACAGCATCGGCTGACGCCGCGCTTGAAGGTACGCTTGAACCCGTGACTAAAGACGGGGAAGTTCGCGGTCTTCCTTTTAACCAGGAAGGATACGGATTAATCTACAACAAGCGTGTATTTGAAGAAGCAGGTGTGAACGCTGAAGAGATTAAATCTTATGAAGACTTAGAGAGTGCTGTGGAAGAACTGGACAGTCAAAAAGAAGATTTAGGATTAGAAGCCGTTTTTGCTTTCCCGGCTAAAGAAAAATGGGTTCCTGGAAGCCATCTATCGAATGTATTTATAGCGCCGGAATTTGATCAACAAGTTTTGAATGCTTATGAAGCAGACAGTGTAGATTTTGAAAAAGGCGGCGAGTTTAAAAAAATGATTGATCTGCAAAATGATTATTCGATTCAGCCTAGCTTGACGCTGGATTACTCTCAACAGGTAGAGCAGCATTTTTCTCTAGAGGAAGTGGCGATTATTCAGCAGGGGAATTGGATTTATCCGTCGGTTGAACAGATGGATCCTGAATTTGCCGAAGAAAACATGGGGATTATTCCTATTCCCGTCGAAGGGTTCGAAGGCAAGATGCCTGTTGGAATTCCGAACTACTGGGGTGTGAATAAGAATAGCGGCGAAGAAGAAGTGCAAGCGTCTAAGGATTTTATTGACTTTATGTACACGTCTGAAGCCGGCAAGGAAGCAGTTCTTCAAGAATTAAAGTTTATCCCTGCTTATGAAGGTTTCGATACGGAAAATATCGCGGATCCGTTGTCAAAAGAAATTTATAAATACGCGTCTGAAGGAGATACGATCGGCTGGGTTCTCCTTGGCTATCCGGGCACGTGGGGCGAGGATATCGGCGGTTATATTCAGGAATATGTAAGTGGAGATATGACGTGGGACGAGGTGGAAGAAAAGTCCATCAGCCGCTGGGAGAACTACAGACAGGATTAAATAAAATGTGAAGAGGAGCTAACAGCTTAGGTTGTTAGCTCTCCTCATTTAAAAATGCAAGGAGGCTGTTATGAGTAATCGGACGCTTTCATTTTGGTTGTTTCTTACCCCTGTTTTACTTGGCTTAAGCATTGTTGTGGTGATTCCGTTTCTTTACGGACTGGTCTATTCGTTTACCGATTGGAACGGGTTAAGGGCGGATCAATTTATCGGATGGCAGAACTACATCCGTTTGTTTCAGGAAGATGAGTTTATGCAGGCTGTCTGGTTTACGACCAAATTTGCCTTTGTCACAGTGATTTTATTAAACCTTTTTGGTCTCGGGCTTGCTTTAATCGTAACCCGTAATATTAAATCAGGTAATTTGCTGCGTACGATCTTCTTTATGCCGAACTTAATCGGCGGGCTGATTCTCGGGTTCATCTGGCAGTTTATTTTTATCAGCGTGTTCGGGGATATTGGCGGTCTCACGGGAATTGAAGGATTTAACGGCTGGCTCTCAACCGCGAACACGGGGTTCTGGGGGATCGTCATTCTTACCTGCTGGCAGATGGCCGGCTACATTATGATCATTTACATTGCGTACCTTGAGAATATCCCGAAAGATTTAATTGAAGCGGCGAAAATTGACGGCGCGAGTGCCTTTCAGCGTTTTAAGAATATCACTTTTCCACTGGTGGCTCCGGCCTTTACAATCAGTATGTTTCTAACGCTGTCGATGTCGTTTAAAATTTACGACCAGAACCTATCGTTAACGAACGGCGGCCCTGCCAATCAAACGCAGATGGTGGCGATGGACATCGTTAATACAGCGTTCTCAGATAACGACATGGCTTACGCGCAGGCGAAGGCGGTCATTTTCTTCCTTATTGTTTCAGTTGTTGCATTAACGCAGGTCTATTACAACAAAAAGCGAGAGGTGCAAATGTAATGAAGAAAAACTACGAGAAGCGGAACTTATTCTCCATCGAAATTCTCGGATTAGTGCTGGGACTTTTATGGATTGCCCCCTTTTACTTAATGATTGTGAATGCGTTTAAAACGAAGCGCGATATTTTCACAGGCGTTCTCGGGTTTCCAGAAGAATGGATTACTGAAAACTTTGTGGAAGCATTTATTGATCTTGAATTTCTAAAGTCGCTGTTTAATTCGACTTTGATTACGGGCGTCAGCGTAGCCGTCATCATTCTCTTTTCCTCGATGGCCGGCTACGCGCTGGCACGAAATAAAAGTAAGCTGAGCGGCGTGATGTTTTTCGTGTTTGTGGCAGCGATGCTGATTCCGTTTCAGTCTGTGATGATTCCGTTAGTTGCCTTGTTTGGACAGGCTGATATGTTAAACGCCGGTGGATTAATCTTCATGTACTTAGGGTTTGGGTGCAGTTTATCTATTTTCCTATACCACGGAGCGATGACGGGAGTATCGAAGTCGATGGATGAAGCGGCAATTATCGATGGAGCGAATCGATTTCAATTGTTCTGGTGGATCATTTTCCCTTTATTAAAACCGATATCCGTTACAGTTGGAATTTTAAATGTCATTTGGATTTGGAACGACTATTTGCTGCCTTCCCTTGTTTTAAGTGAGGCCAATGCGACCATCCCGTTGAAAATGTTTTTCTTCTTTGGTCAATATACGAAGCAGTGGCATTTGGCGTTAGCTGGGTTAACGATTGCGATCATCCCTGTCATTATTGGCTACTTTTTTGCCCAGAAACAAATCATTGCCGGGGTTTCTGAAGGAGCCGTGAAGTAACGAAGAGAAAGAAGCAGGAGGTTAGGGAAATGAAAAGAAAATGGTGGAAAGAAGCGGTCGCTTATCAAATCTACCCACGCAGTTTTATGGATTCAAATGGTGATGGTATCGGTGACCTGCAAGGCATCCTCTCTAAACTGGATTACTTGCAAGATCTGGGCGTTGATGTGATCTGGATTTGTCCAGTTTATCCATCCCCAAACGATGACAATGGCTATGACATCAGTGACTTTAAGGGAATTATGAGTGAATTTGGGACAATGGAAGACTTTGACGAGCTGCTGAATGAAATTCATAAACGAGGCATGAGGCTGATTATGGATTTGGTTATCAATCATACGTCAGATGAACACCCGTGGTTTATAGAATCGAAGTCATCCAAAGATAATCCGTACCGGGATTTTTACATTTGGCTTCCTGGTAAAGATGGAAAGGAACCGAACAATTGGGCTTCTATTTTTGAAGGATCCGCCTGGGCTTCATTTGACGGACACCGCAATCAGCAAGGAATTCAGACCTATTTAGAAGAATTGAAGGACCGAACCTTTTCCCGCTACGATATTATGACGGTAGGTGAAGCGAATGGTGTTAGTGTCGATGAAGCCAATGAATGGGTTGGCGAGAAAGATGGAAAATTTAATATGATTTTTCAATTTGAACATACCGATTTGTGGGGGAAAGAAGGCAAGAAAAGCCTGGATATTCACACTTTAAAACGCATTTTCACAAAATGGCAGACGGCGCTTGATGGATCAGGATGGAACGCTCTGTTTTTAGAGAATCATGACCTCCCCCGTTCGGTGTCGGTATGGGGTAATGATGAAAAGTATCATACAGCCTCAAGCAAATGCTTAGCTGCTTTTTATTTTTTGATGCAGGGCACCCCGTTTATTTATCAAGGTCAGGAAATCGGAATGACGAATGTGCATTTCCCGACGATTGACGACTATGACGACGTTGCTGCCAAGAACCTTTATCAGTATGAAACAGCCAGTGGGAAGAGTCATGAAAAAGTAATGGAAGCGATTTGGCACTGTGGTCGCGACAATTCACGGACACCGATGCAGTGGTCAGCAGAAAAGAATGCCGGATTTACGTCAGGAACTCCGTGGATAAAAGTAAACCCCAATAACAAGCAGCTTAACGTAGAAGAATCGATGGCAAGGAGCGGTTCCATCTATCACTTCTATAAACAGCTGATTCAGTTGCGAAAAGACCATCCCGCATTAATTTATGGAAGTTTTCAGCTCGAACTTCCTGAGCACGATCAAATTTTTGCTTATTCGAGGAACTTCAAAGGAGAAACGTTTGTGGTCATGGCTAATTTAACAGAAACGCATGCTCCTACAGAAGCTTTTGGGAAGGATTATGCAAGTGAGCTGTACTTGAGTAACTATGAAGAAGCTGCTTTAGAAGAAACTGTTTTACAGCCTTTTGAAACACGGGTTTTTCAATTAAAGGGGACACTTATCTAATTGGTAAGTGTCTTTTTCATGGAAATATTTACGAAACTTTTCCATAAGAGTCGCGTAGATAAAATAGTGGAGTCCGAATGAGGAGAAGGAGAGGAAGCTATGGAGCAGGTGATATCGGTAGAACATATGACCAAGTCTTACGGGAGCGTTCAAGCGTTAAAAGGCGTATCATTTCAAGTCCATAAAGGAGAAATCTTTGGAATAATTGGCCCAAACGGGGCGGGAAAGACAACCACTCTTGAGATTCTAGAAGGTATTCAAAAAGCTGACAGCGGTGAAGTCGATGTACTCGGTCTGAAACCGAGCAGTCAATTAAAGCAGCTCAATCATCGCATCGGTGTTCAGTTTCAGGCTACGTCGATTCAAAAAAAAATGAAAGTGAAAGAAGCGCTTGATTTGTTTTCTTCTTTTTACCATGGTGCTTCTCAAAAGGAAGAGCTCATAAAGATACTCGGATTGGGTGAGAAGCTCAATTCTCATTTCGCTGATTTATCAGGGGGATGGAAGCAGCGTGTGACGCTGGCGTTAGCTACGCTTCATAAGCCAGAGCTTTTGTTTTTGGATGAGCCTAGTATGGGACTTGATCCGCATGCCCGTCGGGAAATGTGGTCAATGATTCGTTTATTGAGGGATCAGGGAAGCACGATTGTCCTAACGACACATTATATGGAAGAAGCAGAGAAGCTTTGTGACCGCGTCGCTATGATTTATAGCGGGGAATTGAAGGCGGTAGATACACCGAAGGAATTGTTGAATAATAATGCCGCCCATTACTTACTGTTTGAAAGTGAACAATTGCATAAGGAAGATCTGATGATGTTTCCTGACGTGATCCGTGTAGAACAGGAGCAGCATAGTTTTAAAGTGTTTAGTGATGATCTGCAAAAGACGGCCTACTATATTTTTTCCTTTTGCCACGAAGAAGAACTCACCATCAGCAACTTCCAATTTGAAAAAGGGTCCCTGGATGATTTATTTGTCCAGTACTTGAAAAAGGAGCATGCCGAATGAATGCTGTGATCAAGCTGGCGCGTTTAGAAACGAAAATGTTTTTCAGGGATCGCCTTAGTGTATTTTGGACGTTTCTATTTCCTGTAGTTATGATTTGGCTTTTTGGCTCAATGTTCGGTGACACTGCAATGGGAAATTTCTCGTTTGCTGAATTGTTCGTTCCATCCTGGATTGGCGTCAATATCGTTACCACTTCATTTTTTACACTTGGTACCGTGCTGGCTGGTTATCGAGAAACAGGTGTGCTGCGGAGATATAAGTCAACTCCGCTGGCAT
Source organism: Halobacillus sp. B23F22_1 (assembly GCF_043497005.1). Classification (NCBI taxonomy): domain Bacteria; kingdom Bacillati; phylum Bacillota; class Bacilli; order Caryophanales; family Bacillaceae; genus Halobacillus; species Halobacillus sp. B23F22_1. The sequence goes on from NZ_JBIEKE010000001.1 coordinate 989,241, forward strand.
CATGGAAAATTCTTGCTGCACATACGCTTCAGGGTACTGTTATTTTTGGAATATCAGCTGTTCTCCTCATGGTATTTGGAATGCTCATGTACGATTTACACTTACCAGTCTACATCGGAAGCACGTTATTAGCGCTGCTCATTAGCATTCTGGCCTTTTTTCCATTTGCTTTATTTATTACGTCACTTGCTAAAAATACACAGGCAGCGGCCGCCATCAGTTCACTTTTTCTAAATTTAATGCTGTTTTTATCTGGAGCGACCTTCCCGCTTGAGTTTATGCCGACTGTTCTCCAATACGCTTCAAAAATATTGCCGCTGTATTATGTCATTGAATTACTTCGTGGTACGTGGAATGAGGGACCGATCACTGATTATGGCTTGGAAGTTATGATTCTGTTATCCATAGGTGTAGTTTCAGTCTTTTTAGCTTCACGGTTCTTCCGGTGGAGTGATAAATAAATATTCTCGCCGAATTAATCATGACCGCCTAGTCCGCCACTTAATTGTTTTATAAAACGTATCAGCCAACTTTACCAAGTGAGCAGGAAAAAACCTCTAGGATATGGAATACTATACTAGAGGAGGTTGTATCGAAATGAAAAACATAAAGCTGAACAAAGCGTTTAATATGGAAGACAACTCAGAAATTACTTTCTCAAAAGGTTTGCTGCTCATTGATGACAAAGGTACACCTGAGAATTGGACGGTCAGCCTGTCTAAAGTTAAAGAGCCTGATGTATTTAAAGGAAAAGATGACCAATCATTTAAGTTGAATTTATTAGATATTAAGGGACAAACGTATATCGGTACGGCAGCAACGGATCTTGTAACGAGTGATGGTTCTGTTTTGATGAAATCTAAGGGTGAACTGGATAAAGGGAAGACGGTCGAATCCTGAGCGGGGTTCGATCGTTTTTTTCTTCATTCAAATGGAATGTTAGTGTTACCATGAAAGAATGATAGAATTACCAAAAGGTGTAAGCAGGGGAGAAATGAGAAATAGAAGAAAGAAATTAAAGGAAAAATGAAAAATTGATAGTTTATTGGTACCAGGTACACTCACTCGCACTTTCTGTACCTGGTACCGATAAATGGGTACCGATCTATAGGGGGGAAACTATGGAGAAGTTATTAGTTAAAACAGGAATTTATACATTTGTTATCTCTTTTTTTTTGTTTAATCGCATTTATGAGTCGCTCTCGAACAACAGAAGATGTAAATGGAATGGTTTCAGGGGGCTACGATGTCATACCCTGATTATTTCTTTATGATTACACGCACATCCATCATTATTACATTAATTGTCGTTTTACTTGCAGCGTTCACGAAATGGGTGCACTATCAGAATGAAAAGAGAGAAACAGATGAAGAAAGTTAGCGGATCCTTATCTTCCCCTATACGTTCCTCTTTACTTTTTTCATTTGGCTGTATTTAGGGATTTCGCAGGCGTTATATATACATGATGATCATGATAGTAGTACGTTCAGCAGCGTAAAGCAGAGCTTTTCTTTAATAAAGGGGGAAACGCAGGGCATTGCTCGGTCTGTTTCTAATCACAGGGGGCGGTCTCATTCTCGGCCTTGGACTCTTCGGTGTTGGTGTAGTCATCGCCTTAGTGCTGTATGAAACAGCGCGGCTTGCTTTTTACCACGAGCTTTTACAAAAGAAACGACAAAATGAATGGCGCGCTAAAGTAGAAGAAGCGCAGGCCACATAAGCCGCGTTCTTCAGCAGGATGCAGTGCTATTCTTACAACAAAAGGAGGCGGCTATGAAAACACTGCACATTCTAAACGGAAAAGAAATGCACAAGACGTTTGTACGAAGAGGTTTTCTTAAAGGTGAAACGATAGCTCCTTTTAATGAAGCGATGTGTGACGGAGCGGCGCATGAAACCGTATTTTCGCAAGCATTTATTCAGCAGAGAGCAGCCACGCACGGGGTTCCTGTCCGTGAATACCGCAAAATCACCATCGATCCGCTGTCCCCTCTTTTTCATGAAAATTACCCGAGGATTGCTTTGTGGTTTGACGAGGATATGTTCTGTCAAATTAATATTCTGACGATCCTCGCCTGGCTGGATCAGACTGAGTATGCAGGAGAAGTGGAGCTTACCATCGTGGATGATCATATGTATCCTGTTGATACGATACCCTTTCACGTCAAAGGGTATCATGCGGTGTACAAGTCCGTCATTTTAAATAAAAAAATGACGCCGGATGTGAAGCAGCTGTTTTTAAAAAGAGGCATTGAGTTATACTTAAATCACAAAAAGGACTTGATAAAGTTTATCCAACAACATCCTGAGCATTCAGACAAAGAAATCCTCGATGTACTACTGAGTGAATGTAAAGAATACGGCCTCGGGGATGTCCAGTATAGAAATTTAGTGAAAACAGCCAGAGGAAAGGAGTCCGGTGAATGGTACTAAAAATGGAAAACGTTTCAATAAGAAGAGGCGACCGCTGGATTTTAAAGGACATTAATTGGAAAATTGATAAAGGCGAGCACTGGGTCCTGCTCGGCCTGAATGGCTCTGGTAAAACATTGATCCTTAATTTGCTGAACTCTTACACGTTTGCGACAAAGGGAGAAATCAACGTCTTAGGGATGCAATTTGGACAAACGTATCTCGCTGAACGACTCCGTAAACAGATCGGCTTCGTTTCTTCCGCCATACAACAGAAGATTCATGAGGGTGATAACGCGTTTGAAGTCGTGTTAAGCGGAGCTTTTGCATCAATTGGTCTGTATGAACGACCAACAGATGACATGAGTGAGCGCGCCATTGGGTTATTGGAGGATCTCGGCTGCATTGAATACGCCAACCGTAATTATGAAACGTTATCTCAAGGAGAAAGGCAGCGGGTACTCATTGCGCGAGCCTTAATGGCAGAGCCTTCTCTGCTGATTCTCGATGAGCCGACGAATGGGCTGGACTTTATTGCTAGAGAAAAGCTATTAGAATCGATTGAAGAGCTTGCGAAAAAGGTGGACGCCCCTACAATGATTTATGTGACCCATCACGTCGAAGAAATTTTACCTGTTTTTCATAAAACGCTGCTGCTAAAAGAAGGCGAAGTTTTTGCTTCTGGAAAGACGAATGAGATGATGACGAGTGAACAATTATCTGCATTTTTTGGTCTGCCTGTTGCCCTCAGCTGGCACAACGACCGTCCGTTTCTTTCAAAAGTAGAAATGGCATATAAAAGAGGAGGGATGACGTGAGCCGAACAGTAGGTGTCGCTACATTACTTACAGGAAAAGGGAAACAAGAGGTGCTTTCCTATTGGAAGATGTTTGAGAAGGATTTTAACTCAACGGCAGTACAGTCCTTTGCTCACCCTAATTTTGGCTACCAGGGCGGAACGTGTGAAGACGCAGTTTCTTTGAAAAAAGATTTGCAACAGCTATGGGCGGCGCATCATTCGTTTGATGTGAACGTCGATGGGTTCGGCTATTTCGAATCACCTTCCCCTGTGATTTATTTAAAAATCAAGAAGTCCGATTAATTAACTGCATTACATAACGACGTGCATCAACTGCTGGAGCGATATTGTGCTACTTTGTTTGACTTGTACACACCAGATCAATGGGTGCCTCACATTACACTTGCGATGGGCGACCTTTCTTCTGAGGACCTGCAGCTTTTTAAGGAAAATAATCATCACATGAAACCCGTATTAACACCTAAAGTGGATCACCTTTCGCTCGTAGAATTTAAAGAAGATGGCAGTGTTGCATTGCTTTAAATATTACGCTGTATACAGCTGATTCATCAAGTCATCGAGCTTCTGTGACAGTTGAAGAAGGTGGCTGTATTCACACCCATTCAAGTAAGCTTCATAAAGCTGTTTCCTCATGTTTTCAATTTCGTTTTCTAAATGATTTTGTTTCATATCATCTCTCCTTTTTGAGGGATTTCGACAAGATCTTATTTATGATATCGGAAAAAATAGTATGATTTCAAGAGAATCAGCAGGAAAATATTATGTCAAAATAAGTTCTCATTGGAAGTCCTCGTTTTTTAAATTCACTATTATTAAATTTTTTAAGCATAGTTTCGTGCACAGCCAAACATAATTAGAAGCGACAAGGAGAAAAGGATGAATGGAAAAGACAAAAACGGTTTGGGTCGACCCCCAGAAGAAGTACGGCATACTTAAAATAGAAGATGAAGTCTTTGGTGCTTCCTTTCATCCAATTGAAATTACCAGCAGTGAGCCATGGAAGTACTCGATTATCAATAATTTATGGTACACCACCTACAACGGCGCAAGACAATATTTCCGCGTCAAAACCAATCCACATGTTGTACGCGGAAGAATGGTTAAAATTAATCTAGATAATGAAATGTTATCGATGAATACATAATAAGAAGGTGTTTTTTCGTGACTGATATCGATGTGCTGCGCTGTTTTTAGTGGTGACGATCACTCTGCATCTTATGTTCATTCAGGGGGTACTCGCAGATGAAGGGCATGGATTACCGCCGTCACGCTGCCTTTAGGGGTGTTTGTATGTGCTGTCGGCATTGTGGTTATTTTAGCCGGCATGACAAAAATACATGAATCAAAAGAAGCTTCCTAACCCGAAGCTTCTTTTTTTACCTTTAGAAGTGAAACTTTCCCATTTAACTCATCGTACTTGTAGGAACAAGAAAAAAGGGGGCGGGGAGATGCTAGGACTGTTTATGATTGCAGCATCAGCTTTTTTTCTTCTATACTGGAGCAAATCGGGATTCAATTGGGGAAGCGCCGCGGAACGTAAAGAAGAAAAAAATAAAGGATGAGTGTGTTATTCGTGTAGTAGAATATTGACGATCGCTGCCTTCTAAATACAGAAAGACCCGCTAAAGATTAGTCGGGTCTATCCTGGATTACATCGTTTTATCAGTTTGATTTAGTAATAAACTTTATTGTTCGCGTGAACTCGTTTTATGCAGAGGAGGAAGCACAAGCCAGCCTTTTTCTTTATTCAAGCGCAGCGCCCTTGAACCCGCCTGCGCTTTATTCATGTGAAACTGGCCAAATAACATCGCAATATCCTCTCGGCTGGATTGTCCCATAGCTTGACTGCAGGCCACAAGTCCTTGAGCAATGTTAAGGGAGACAGCAGCACTTATTTCTGGATCATTGGATCTGGCCCCTACGGGAATTTCGTCTGTGTTTGCTACTGGACGTTCAGGAGGTGTAGGAGGAAGAGCAATCCCGTTTGCTTTAAGTATTTCTTCAATTTCCCGGTTTTCCTGTTTAATCCCTTGAATCAACTCTTCTAATAACCGTTTTAAATCTTTATCACCAGCATGATTGTAAAGGGTCTCATAGCTTGCACAGTTCCCTTTTGCAACTGATAAGTAACTCCAAAGACTAAAAACTTCTCCATAATGCAGTGGTTCTTTTTGTTGATTCCCTGTCAAAATACCCATCTTTTATCTACTCCTTATAATAGTGTCAAATGTATTATTTATCCTTATTTCGAATTTATACATTCGTTTATAATTGGGAAGGGAGGGCTTGCTGCTTCTTATTTCTCTTCGATTTAATCAATAAACCGATCCATACGAAGACAGGTAGTAGGAAACCATTGGTAAGAGCATATGGAAACCACGTCTCTGCAAAGAATGTTTCAAAATAAGCGACATCAGGATAGGCGATGATGGATAACACAATCATGCCCATCCCTAGCGGCAGAAGCAAAGGGCGGTGATCATCTATAGTGAGGAACTGGGCGACACCTACAGTGACAGCGTAATAAATGATCACCATTTTGAAGAATATCGTTAGCATCCAAATAATTCCAATTACAATTTCCAATCCTTCTAAAAACCCGGCAATGTTGATTTTTTGAGCGAGTTTGTAGCTGGGGAAAGTATTCAGGGCTGTAAGGTCGCTACCAAGAACGAGCAAGCAGAGAAGAGTAATCAACGTCAAAATCATTCCGCCGATAAAAATGCCTAAGAGCCATGCTTTCCGTTTCGCTTTCGCTTTCGCTTCTTTTACATAAGGGAAGATCATTAGAAATGTGACCATCTCTAAAAGGGGGGTGCCGATAACTAAGGTAGACGTACTGAGCACGGGCACAACTCCTTCCCCTAGAAAAGGCTGGAGGTTTTCCGCTTTAATCTGCGGAGTTAGCGTAATTGTGAAAAAAACCAATAAAATGAGAACCCAGGGCATAAACATCTCAGCAGATCTCCCCATAACTTCCAAACCTAAATAAGCCCCCCATATGACAACAATTAGAAAGAGAATATGGGTGAATTGTAAAGGAGTGGCTGGAATAATTTCAGTTGTCATGAAATCCCCGATATTTCTTAACACAAGGGCACCTAAAATGAAAAGAAACGATAGATAGAAGAATAGAAGAAATCTGCCGAACCAATTTCCAAATACCATAATAGTTGCCTGGACAAATGTCTTCCCTTCCATCAAATTCGTCATACGGTCATAGAAGAGGATAAGAAGTAACCCAATTAAAATCGAAATGGTAATAGATAACCATGCGTCCTGCTTTGCCTGTGCAGCAAGGGGACCCGGCACAATCAGAATGGAACTTCCAACGGTAAATAAAATGACCAAGAACATAAACTGACGGGGACTGATCGTCTGGTTATCCATTATTTCACCTCACTTTTTCGTTACCCTAAGAAAAATTGATAGAAGCTTTGAATATAATCCAGTGGGTTCGGCAGCGGTACTTCTCCAGCTTCTAATACACTTATAATCGTGAAAAACAACAAAAGCAGGCTGAAAAACCAAAGGTCTTTCTTTTTCTTCTTTAATAGAGGAAACTCTACAAAAAAGATAACGGCTGCGATAATTAGGATGGCTAACATGGACCACATATGCACTCACCTATTCTTCTTTAGTGATTGGCTGTTCAGCGTCTCCTTTTCTACGAAGTTCCGCTTTAATTTGAATGTCGAGATTTAAATCTTTGAAATGATTATCCCAATCTTTCTCTACGGTTTTCCAATATTCAGGGTCTTTCCGATGGATCATCCCGCCGAAACCGAAAATGTCGGTTTCAAAATTTTTTTGAGCCATTTTTAAAGAGGCTTCCATGAGCCTTTTAATTTCTTTCTCTGTTTCATCGTTTAATTTCTGAATAGAGTCTTCTTTGCTTAAATCGATTGGACAATCCACTTCTGCAACGTTTCCCTCTACATCTAATTCAATGGAAATGGATGGTTTCCCTTCTGAAAAGGAAGCCTCCATGCTGCTTTGGGTCCGCAATATTTCAATACTTGTCGTCCCATCTTGGCACGGTAGGGTAACCACTGAATTTTTGATATCTCCGACAACGTAGTTATACCCCTTACTTGCGTCTTCATCCAGCCATCCTACGAGCCTGTCATTTTTTAGCACGCCTAAGTGATCAATTGTCAATTCAACGGGAGCATCAATATTTTCTACGTTGCTAATATTCGTGCCGCTATCTTCAGGTCCTTCCAGGAGAAGACCGGCGATCACCGGGCTTTGTCCTTTACTGTGAATCTGAGTGATTAATTCATCAATTGTGACCCCTTTCGAGGACCCATGATTTGTTTCTACTGCATCAATGGAGTTCATCAGTTTATTAGCTGGAATTTTTTCGTAGGCTGTCAGAACGCTTAGCAAAGTCTCCACGTCTGTATCTTTAGCAATCGTTACATAAAAACCAGTCCGGAATTCATGATCTCGATAAAATAAATCAAGCGAAGACAGGATGCCTTCTTCTGCTAAATCTTTTCCGATTACAAGCAGTCTTAATTGCGACAAGTACATTTTCCGCGGGGATTTATGGGTCAGCTGTCTGAAGGCTTCAAATAAGGTTTTGCCTGTAGTAGAGTAAGTTGAGACTGGTGGTCGAGTAGTTGGTGCGTCTGTTGCAATTTCAGATGGATTAATAACTTGAGTTACTAACTCATATTGGTTGTCATCTGTTTTATCAATTCCCATTGCCACAACAATACTAAGTTCATCCAACTCGTTGCTGTTCCAGCACCCAGTAAGGAGAATCAAGCACAAGACTGCAGCTGAAATTTTGAAAAAGCCGCCCTTCTTTACCAACATTTTCAGCTCTCCTTTGATGTAGAATCTACTCTTTTTTGGTCTTTTTTAGTTAAAGAACTAGGGCGGGACAACAAGCCCCAGTGGGGAAATCTGACGAGCACATCCTTTTGGTCCTTCGCGATCATCGGAGCAAAAGGAGACATATACGGTTTCCCGAATGATTTCAAACTGCATAAATGAAGAACCATTACAATCATACCTAGAATGATCCCATATAAACCGAACGTAGCTGCCAGGATCATCAAAGGGAATCGCAGCATTCGAATGGATATCGCCATATTGTAAGACGGAAAAACAAAGCTGCTGATGGCTGTAATAGCCACAACGATAACCATAGCAGGAGATACCAGCCCTGCCTGCACGGCTGATTGTCCTAACACTAATGCACCGACAATTGATACAGCAGAACCTACAGGTTTAGGCAGCCTTACTCCTGCTTCCCGTAACACTTCAAATGTCAACTCCATCATCAATGCTTCGACTAACGCAGGAAAAGGGACGCCTTCCCTCTGGGCAGCTAAGTTGATCAAAAGTGGAGGCGGGATCATTTCCTGGTGAAACGTTGTAAAGGCAATATAGATAGAAGGCATAAATAAAGCGACATAAAAACAGAACAAACGCAGCAGACGAATTAAAGTACTTATGTCCGCCCGCTGATAGTAATCTTCACTCGATTGCATAAAGTTTACAAATAAAGCAGGTACTAATAAAACGTTTGGCGTTCCATCTGTAATAATAGCGACCCGTCCTTCAAGAATTCCTCCCGCAATCGCATCCGGTTTTTCCGAGTTATAGACGGTAGGGAAGGGAGAGTACTGGGCATCCTGCATGAACTCTTCTAAATAACCGCTTTCTAATACTCCATCAATATCAATCTCGTCTAAACGCCGGTTCAATTCTTCGATGACTTGTGATTCGGCCGTTCCTTCTAAATATACGACAGCTACATCCGTATGTGTTTTCTTACCGATTTTCTTAGATTCAATGCGAAGATTTGAATCTTTAATTTTTCTTCGAATTAAAGCAGTGTTTGTTCGCAAGGTTTCTGTAAAGGCTTCTTTCGGTCCGCGGATGACGCTTTCTGATGTCGTTTCCTGAACCCCTCGGTCACGCCAGCCTTTAGTGCTCGCAGCCAAGGCTTTCTTTTGTTTTTCTAGAAGCAGGATCGTTTCTCCCGAAAGCAGTTTATCAAATAGGTCAGTGTACGAATCTATTTCTTCTGTTTCTCCAATTGGCAATGCTCTTTGCTTAATGGATAAGTAGAGATGGTGACTGGACTGACGTTTCGGCGGCATTTCAAGCATCAAGGCTTCAAGTATGAAATTTTGCACAGCATTATTATCGACAAGCCCATCCATATAGATTACAGCTGCGGATGTTTTGTAAATCGTTAAAGAACGAATCACAAGGTCAGAGCTATCTCCCAACGACGTACGAATATGAGTTAAGTTGTCTTCTAATTTATGAAAAAGTGGTTGGGGAACAGGTGGGGTAGTTCGATTATTGGATTGTTGCTTCACCGCGATCCCACCTTTACTCTTGGATGTTTTTGTTTATTTTGTTCAAAAACTGAGAAATTATGAATGATCCACTGGGATTTTTGTGAAACTCTTCAACTGTTTTGGAATAAGATAAGCTTTTTTAAAAGTCTTTTCCTAAGGAGGAAGGAGGTTTATAATAGAAGAATTGTGAGAGTGGGTGAATGAATATGAAATTAATTAATCCTGCAGCGGCATCGATCGTGATGGCGCTGGGCATTTTTCTATATGGAGCGATCGAAGCTTTTCCTTTACTTGATCAGGTTTGGGGGAAATGGTTAGCAGCATTACTAACGGTTACGGCCCTTGTCATTTATGTGCCCCTGGCTCAGCAGAGCTTTCGAAAAGCCTTCCGCGTTCCGTTTTTAAATAATCCAGTCAATTCGTTCGTTATGGGGGCCTGGATTGCAGGAATCTCTGTTTTGTGTAATGTGGTGCTTAAATATTTTCCAGAGCTTAATCCGTGGATTCAAGCAGCGGCAATCGTAAATACGTGTTTCTGGATCGTGTTTATATTCTATTGCGTCAATAATTTCAGGCAGCTGCTGCAGAAGCCTGGAAAACATTCGGCCCACGGTGTAATCCTGTTATCTACTGTGGCTACGCAGTCGCTCGTCATAGTATGGACGGAACTGTTTCCCTTCGTATCAGCGCTCGTCATTTTATCAGTGCTGACTTTAGGCCTCTTGTTTTATTTATTTGGTATTGTGCTGATCGGAATCCGATATAAAAGTGACAATCAATGGTCGCTTGCCGAGGATTGGACGAATACAAATTGTATTATCCACGGGGCATTGTCGATTACAGGACTGGCGATTGTATCGACTCAATTAATGCCCCCTGTCTTTTTATTATTTTTCTGGCTGTTCGTGTTTAGTATAGTAGTTCTGGTTGAAGCTGTAGAAATTCGAAGAGCGTTTATACGCGTCCGCGCATATGGCTGGAGAAAAGGACTGTTTACGTACAACATCAGCCAATGGTCGCGTAATTTTACGTTTGGGATGTTTTACGCATTTACGATGATGAGACATGAAGGGCCATATTATTTAAACCTGATGTATGATTTTCATGAAATAATTTTATCCATATGGGCATGGGTGGTGCTTGCTGCACTGATCGTGCAGATAGGACTTTGGCTGAAAGCGAATTTTCATTATCTTGATCGTGGGCACGTTGCCCCGTGATGGCCTTTGATAAAGGGAGTATCTATTATTGAAATGGGTTTTGAGAACCCTGGAATGAGATCATCTTACAGGCCGGCTCCTTTAATAGAGTGCTGGCTAAATAGAAAACGGGGATGGATAAAGACATCGTGCACGTCGTATTAAAGGAATACCAAAAGAGAGGTGACTGCTGAATGAAGGCACAGCTTAGCTGAATATTTTCTTTCGATCCCTTGTTGCAACTTCCTCTCGTTTTGTATATAATGAGAATCATTATCAGTTAATTAAAAATTAATCCTCCAGCTGGGGTTATTTTTTTTATTATTTTTAAATGAAAATGATTATCATTACCATATAGGAGTGAGCAAATGCTGAAAGTCGAAGAGAGTAAAGTAGTTGAAGCGATAAAAAATCGGCGTTCAATTAAAAAATTTAAAAGTACCCCCATCGATAAAGAAGTCGTCATCGATTTTTTAAACGATGCGGTCTGGGCTCCCAATCATGGTGTAAGGGAACCATGGAGGTTTATGCTGTTTATGGGGGAAGGAAAAGAAGCTATCGTTGGAGCATTGCAAAATGAGTGTGAGCGCGGCAAATTAGCGACGAAAAATCCTGACAAGCTGATTGAAAGGTACCGCCACATCCCTGCTCACTTAGTTGTGGTAATGGAAGAGAGTGATAAGAAAAAAATATGGGAGGAAGATTTTGCAGCTACAAGCGCTTTGATTCAAAACCTTCAATTGCTCGGCTGGGAAAAAGGAATTGGGATGATATGGAAGACCAATCAGTACATAAATTCCAGTTCTTTCTGTGAAGATATCGGGGTGAAAGAAGGAGAAAAAATCGTAGGGATTATCCATATGGGATATCCAGCAGAAATTCCTAATGCCCAACAAAGAACAAAAGCAGAAGAAAAATTGACAGTGATTGATAAAAAGGAGAGATGATAAAATGAAAAATAAATGGGGAATCGGGATTCTGCTTCTTTTATCGTTGATATTAACGGCATGCGGGAGCTCTTCAGATGAAACGTCAGGAGACTCTGAAAATCAATCCAAGGAGTCAGAAACTCGTGAAGTGGAGCATGCGATGGGAACGGCAGAAATTGAGGGGGAGCCAGAACGTGTGGTTTCACTCTTCCAGGGAGCCAATGATGCAGCTGTGGCTCTAGATGTAGAGCCTGTGGCCATTGTAGAGTCCTGGGTGGAGCAGCCTGTCTATAAATATTTGCGCGATGATCTTGAAGGCGTAGATCAGGTAGGTCAAGAAACCCAGCCTAATTTAGAAGAAGTAGCTAAACAGCAGCCGGATGTTATTTTTGCCAATAAAGACCGGCATGAGGATATTTATGATGAGCTTTCACAAATTGCACCGACGGTCATGATTGATGAGATCTATGGATGGAAAGATACCGTTGATCTCATGGGCCAGTCACTGGATAAAGAAGAAGAATCTGCAGAGTTACTAAATGATTGGGATGAGAGAGTAGAAGACTTTAAATCTCAAATGGAAGAGGAAGGTCATTTTCCAGTCGAAGCGGCGATTACGAACTTCCGGGCGGACCATGCTCGAATCTTTTACACCGGCTTTGGGGGCGGCATCTTAAATGAATTAGGCTTTGACCGCCCTGAAAACCACCAAGAGGACACGTGGGGAGTGAAGTTAACGTCTAAAGAAAGTATTCCAGAAATGAACGCGGACGTCATTTTTAACTTTAACTCTGGTACAGAAAAGGACGAAATTCAACAGACGTATGAAGAATGGACAGGCCACCCGCTGTGGCAGGAGCTTGATGCGGTGCAGGATGATAATGTTCACAATGTAGATGAAGTAACGTGGAACAGTGCTGGAGGCTACCTGGCGGCGAACCATATGCTCGATGACTTGTACGAGATTTATAACTTAGAAGATGAAAATAACGACTAGAAGAGGAGAGGCATCTCTCTTCTTTTGTCTGCTAAAGGATAACGACTGACTATGCCTTATTTACTAAAAACAAAGCTTTCAAAAATTATAGGAACAGCGGTCACTCTACTTTTATTTTTATCTGCTTTTTTCTCAAGCTTATATTTTGGACAGACCGCCCTTGTAATGGAAGACATTGTGCACGCTTTTACCCGCTTTAATCCGTCTTCCATTAACCAGGTGGTCGTCTTGGAAGAGCGGCTGCCCCGTGCCGTGTTAGGCAGTGTCATCGGTGCCAGTCTGGCCATTGCCGGGGCATTGATGCAGGCTTTAACAGGTAACCCTCTCGCCTCTCCAAGTATTTTCGGCATTAACGCGGGTGCCTTGTTTTTCGTCGTTTTGTCAATTACTCTGTTTTCATTTTCTTCTCTGATTCAAATTATGTGGCTCGCGCTCTTAGGTGCAGCGGTGGCGGGGATTTTGGTGTTTTTGCTTGGTTCCGTGGGGAAAGATGGGATGACTCCTATCAAAATTGTCTTAGCTGGATCGGCGATCAGTGCTTTGTTTTTATCTATGACCCAGGCGATGCTTGTGTTAGATGAGAATGGGCTGCAGCAAGTCCTGTTCTGGTTGACCGGTTCAATCAGCGGCAGATCAATGGGAATGCTTTATCCTGTTTTACCTTTTATTGTAATTGCCGCTGTCGCTGCTTTGTTTATGGGTAATGCGTTAAATGTGTTTTCTACCGGAGAAGATGTGGCTAAAAACCTTGGCCAGAAAACAGTCCTGTTAAAAATAGGGATAGGCATTATTGTCATTATTCTTGCAGGGAGTTCTGTATCGATCGCCGGTGCTATAGGTTTTATTGGTTTAGTCGTTCCCCATATAACCAGGGGGGTTTTCGGACCTGATTACCGCTGGGTGCTCCCTTTATGTGCTGTGCTGGGCGCCTCATTACTCGTAAGCGCGGATGTGTTAGCAAGGCTGCTTATTATGCCCCAGGAAGTACCTGTAGGGATTATGACCGCATTGATCGGAACACCGTTTTTTATTTATATCGCCCGGTATGGTTTAACAAAGAGGTAAAGGTATTGTGGAGGGAGTTTCAGTATGATCAGACAAATAAACATTCGCAGTAAAAAAAACACGATATCCTTTCAAATCGATGTAAAATCTTTACTGGTTACCCTGATTTTACTGATGCTCGCTGTTGCCGCTCTCTTTGCAGGACCTGGACTGGGTGATCCTTTTTTCAGCCCGGTTGAGATCAGTCAGTCTTTATTTGGTTTAGGCAGCGGGGGGAATGAGTTTATTATTAATACGCTGAGATTTCCTCGTGCAGCTGTGTCTCTGCTGGCCGGATTATGTTTAGGCATAGCTGGGGCAATACTTCAAGGGATCGTACGTAATCCTCTGGCTTCTCCTGATATTATTGGCATTACTGGAGGAGCGGCTGTAGCGGCGGTAAGCTATATCACTTTCTTTCAGGATAGTTTCGGCATTCAATGGCTGCCCTTTGCAGCAATTGGTGGTGCCTTAGCAGCTTCCTTACTAATCTATTTAATTTCATGGAATAAAGGGGTAACGCCAATTCGACTGGTTCTTATCGGCATTGGTGTTTCCGCAGCGATGAACGCCTGTACAATGCTCATTCTAACGCTGAGCCCGGATTACTCTGCAAGTCAAGCCTATATTTGGCTGACAGGAAGTGTTTACGGTGCCTCGTGGGAGGGGCTTCGTTTACTGCTGCCCTGGACGATTCTTATCGTGCCGCTAATCATTTTGTACTCCTCTGTACTTAATGTGCAGGAATTGGGAGACGATACTTCTGCAGGCCTCGGTCTAAGTGTACAGAAACACCGTCTCGTTTTATTATTGAGCAGTGTAGTGCTTGCCGGAGCAGCAGTTTCTGTTGTAGGCACCATAGGATTTGTAGGGTTAGTTGCCCCTCATATCGCACGACTGCTGGTGGGCCGTTCGTTCCCATACTTACTTCCTTCCGCCGGCTTTATTGGTGCTCTTATCGTTTTTTTAGCAGATGTCGTTGCACGCACGGCTTTTTACCCCAGCGATATCCCTGCTGGAATCTTTACAGCTGGTGTAGGAGCTCCTTTCTTTATTTACTTGTTAGTTAAAAACCGGAATCAATTTTAAATATCATTTAGAGGTTCCGATCCTTTTAACATAATTAAGCGCACGGAACTATCATATAATGAATGCACAGTAAGTATCTGATCCATTAGGAAACGTTGATTCATTACTTTCAATAGTGGATTTTTATCGAAAAAGGGTTTTGGGAAACGGCGCTACTCCTATGGGAGAAACGAATAAGGTGTGACCCCACAGGGCTATAAAGCCCGGGGAGGCACACCATTCGCCTATGGAAAGGAAGTCGTTTCCTAAAACCCTTTCCTCTTTTTTAATGCGAGAAGTGATTACACAGTTGAGGTAAAAGCAAAAACTAAGGTTTATCTACAAGCTGAGCGTCTAATTTTATATTGTAAAAATTGGGCGCTTTTCTATGGGACCTATGTTGTAAGTTTTTTAATGGGAATGTAAATGTCAATCTGTTTGTTCTCATGGCCGTGGCACCTTTCGTCGTAAAGTTCGAAATCTAAGGTTCCCTGATGCTCATACCCTGACTGGGGAAACCATTCAGTAAAAAGGTGATTCCACGTCGATTGAATGGTTGATGGAAAAGAGTCTTCATCTGCTTTTGACGTAGTAAACACTGCATATTCGAGTTCAGGAAAACTTTTATACACCAATCCTTCAGGTGCCTGCGTTCCTTTTTCTACTTCTTTTCCAATGATGTAAACGAACTCGCCGGTTTTTGGAGAAAAATCGGTACAGATGCCGAGTTCTTCTTTGTTGTGCAGAGGATTCGGAATTGTTTCGCCTAATTTATTTTTTATATACTGCTGCCAAAACTGGGGGATGTCTTTAAGATTCTGACCATCCTTATTTATTGTTTTCAGTTCATACCCAATGATGTGAAAAGCAGGCCTCGTCACAATATTCGGCTTCATTTTTCGCCCTCCTGATAAGTGTATTGGTTGAAGGCAGGCTTTGCCGCGTAAAGGACCGGAAATACGCGTTGCATTGCGGTATTGTTTAGGTGAAACACCATAGCACTTTTTGAAAGCCCGATTGAACGATTCATGATAATGAAATCCAACATCCAGGGCAATATCAAGTACTTTTTCATTGGAGTAATAAAGACGCTCCGCTGCGATCGTAAGCCTCCTTTTTCGTACATAATCCATCACAGGTTCTCCAACCATGGCTTGAAAAACTCGATGAAAATGAAAAGGAGAAAAGCACGCAGTGGCCGCTAATTTTTCAAGTGTAAGCTGTTCCTGCACATTATCTTCAATGTAATCGAGTGTTCGTTGTATGCTGTCCCCATAATCCATACCGCTTTTCACCTGCCTTGTACTTACAATATAGCACCAAACAAGAAGTTACTCTTAACACTTTTTGCTATCTTTTATTTTTTACTTTTAAAAATACTAAACAACTACTATGGGAAACAGGTTATAATATTAACATTTTATGGTATGGTAAGGATTGTATTATGGGAGGTGAATGAGAATGGAAGAAATTAAAGTAGAATTTGAAGTGAAAGCATTCGGAGAAGAAATGAAAGAAGACTATGAAGAAGCTATAAAAAGCTGTGAAATTTTTAGAACAATGACGCTTCCAAAAAACACGACGATCGATCAGCTTGAATCAATTGTAAGTGAATTATTCGATGAGATGAAGGTGAATTATGCGGATCAAAAGCCTCAACTAGGAGCGAAAATCGTGTTACGTTCCAAAGAAGAGAATGATCGGGTGATAAGTTTAGGATAGCTGTGAATCTTTTAAAAGGGAGGTTCTCTCGTGGCGGCTATCCACCAATATACTTGTTTATTAAATTAATCTTTTTAGGGATTGATTACCCTCTTGTGTGCTTATACATATTACCGAACGTTCATCGTGGCTTCAACAGAGAGCAATCGAAAAAACATTCGTAAGTTACAAGGTGCCATAACGATTATTGCAGGTAAGTGAGACGAATCGAAGAAACGTAGACTTTTTTTACATAAGGATGACGACTTCTCCCCACTCTAAATACAGGTGAAAGTAATCTTTTATCCAATTGGTATAGACAACTATACTCCGTAATGGTAAATTACTTATATGAAACGTTTTCACATAAAAAATCTAAGAGGAGAATAATCATGTTAAATTTCTTACAACGGATTGGGAAGTCACTCATGTTTCCCATTGCAACGTTACCAGCCGCTGCTCTTCTCGTGCGCCTTGGTATGGACGATATGCTTGATATCCCGTTTGTTACAGCAGCGGGAAATGGAATCCTTGAAAACCTGTCGCTCATTTTTGCGATTGGGATAGCGATGGGATTCGCGAAGGATGGCAACGGGGCCGCAGCTCTTGCAGGTGCGGTTGGTGTTTTAGTTCTTGAAAGCGGAATTGAAGGCATTAATGATGACATTGATATGGGTGTGTTTGCCGGGATTATTGCCGGGGTGATCGCTGGTATGCTGTACAACCGATACAATGACGTAAAGTTCCCTGAGTTTCTATCATTCTTTGGCGGAAAAAGGTTTGTACCAATAATTACTTCCCTCACTATGGTAGTACTTTCGTTTGTTTTTGGTTATTTATGGGTGTATCCACAGTACGTCCTCGATTCTACTGCAAACTGGATCTTAAACTCCGGTGAAATTGGTGTCGGTGTGTATGGGGTGCTGAACCGTTTGTTTATTCCAGTCGGATTACACCATGTAATGAATGCTGTAATCTGGTTTGATTTTGGAACATTTTCCACTGGGGCCGGGGATGTTGTCCGCGGCGAAATTAACCGTTTCTTAAATGGTGATCCAGAGGCCGGGTATTTCTTGGCCGGCTTCTTCCCTATTATGATGTTCGGGCTGCCGGCTGCTTGTTTAGCGATGTATGCTGCAGCGAAAAAACATCGTAAAGCAGCTGTCGGCGGCATGTTCTTAAGTATTGGCTTAACTTCCTTTCTAACTGGTGTTACTGAACCAATTGAATTCTCTTTTATGTTCTTGTCCCCACTGCTTTATTTCGTGCACTCCTTGTTGACAGGGGCAGCAATGGTCACAGCCTTTATGCTTGATATCAGACATGGATTTGGTTTCTCCGCAGGGTTAATCGATTTTACTCTAAACTATGGAATTGCTCAAAATCCACTTCTTCTGATTGTCGTAGGTTTGGTATTTGCAGCCATTTATTTCGTCGTGTTTTACTTCTTAATCATCAAGCTCGACTTGAAAACACCGGGTCGTGAAGATGAAGACGAAGATTTCGTAGAAGAATCGCAGGAAGTCGGGCAGCCGGGAGAACAGATGGATGACCAAGATGTAAAAGCTTATCGCTACCTGGAAGCGCTCGGAGGAGCTGATAATATTAAATCCCTCGATTATTGTACGACACGCCTGCGTCTGCAGATGGATGAGCGTGATAAGGTCAATGAAAAAGCATTAAAATCGTACGGTGCTCGTGGTGTGATGAAGGTTGGAAAGCAAAACCTTCAGGTCATTGTCGGCACGTCAGTAGAGTTTTTAGCAGAAGCGATGAGAAAACGGATGGAGTATGGAAACAACGCCCCTCCCGTGCATAATGAAAAGCAGCCAGCTAAACAGGAAGAAGTGGCTCAAGGTTTTCGTAACTTGAGTGAACACGAATTTACGATGCCGATTAAAGGGAAAGTTATGGCTCTTGAAGAAGTGCCCGATGAAGTGTTTGCGCAAGGCATGATGGGACCTGGATTTGCAATTGATCCTAAGGGAGAAACATTCAACTCTCCGATAAACGGCAGAGTTGTGCAGGTTTTTCCAACGAAGCATGCGTTTGGGCTTGAAATGGACAATGGTTTAGAAATGCTCGTTCACGTAGGACTGGATACCGTTAAACTAAATGGAGAAGGATTTGAAACCTTAGTGGAAGCTGGTCAGTCTATAAAGCAAGGCGACCCGCTGCTGCGTATCGACCTTGAGTATGTGAAAAGCAAAGCTCCTTCTGTTGTCACACCGATTATTTTCACAAATCTGGAAAACGAATCAGTGACCCTCCTTAAGCAAGGGATGCAGACAGAAGGCCAAACCGGAATTTTAACCATTCAATAATAAAGCAGGGGGAAGTTTCTTGCTTCTCCCTTCGTTGATGATAAGGAGTGAGACGATGGCAGGAAGTATCGAGTGGACAAACGTAACGATTGTGACCCCGGAAGCAACAATCGAAAACGGTTCCCTGTATGTAGAAAATGGAAAAATCACCGCAATCGCACGTCATTCATTCGGCGGAGCAGATGTAACGATTGAGGGAAAAGGAAGGGCCCTTGTGCCTGGGTTTATTGACGTTCATATACACGGAGCCAATGGTCATGATGTAATGGATTCAAGCGAAGAAGCTTTACGTGGCATGGCGGCTGTGCTGCCTCAGGAAGGAACGACAAGCTTCCTTGCCACAACGATGACGCAGTCAAATGATGAGATTTCAAAAGCTGTAACGAACGTCGGGAACTATATGAAAAATGAACAAGCAGATGGCCTGGCTGAAGTGCTGGGTATTCACTTAGAAGGACCTTTTATTTCAAGAAATAAAGCCGGGGCTCAGCCTCTGACACATATTGCACCTCCTTCCATCGAGCTGTTCGATCAATGGAACAAGAAAAGCGGAGATCACATTCGTCTTGTGACAATAGCTCCTGAGGTAAATGGGGCAGCGGATTTTATTACACACGTCAGTCAAAAAGGCATTGTTGCTTCCGTAGGGCATAGCGACGCCACGTATGAACAAGTGACAGAAGCCGTAGAAGCCGGGGCGCGCCACGTGACGCATTTGTACAATCAAATGAGCGGCATGCATCACCGGGAACCTGGTGTTGTCGGAGCGGCCTTTTTAAATCCTAAGCTGATGGTAGAAATGATTGTAGATCATGTCCATGCCCGTTCGGAGGCAGTGAAACTGGCGTATCATCATACGAAAGCGGACCGTACGATTTTAATCACGGATGCGATGAGAGCGAAATGTCTTCCAGAAGGAGCCTATGACTTAGGCGGACAAGAGGTTCATGTCAAAGGAAAAGAAGCACGGTTATCGGACGGAACCTTAGCAGGAAGTATTCTAACGTTAGAAGAAGCGGCTTCTCATATGGAAGAAAATATAAACCTGACGCTCAGCGACCTTGCACGGATTACATCCACCAATGCTGCGGTACAATTAGGCGTCGACGACCGTAAAGGGAAACTTGAAGAAGGAAAAGATGCGGACCTTGTGCTTCTTGATGAGAATTACAACGTAGAGATGACGGTTTGCCGCGGTGTAATTGCCTATGAACGAAAGGAGACGACACGATGAAGGTGATCATCACGAAGAACAAGCAGGAATTAAGTGAAAAAGCGTGCGAACTTATCGAACATCAGGTGAAAGAGCAGCCGGATTCCGTGCTCGGCTTAGCCACAGGAGGTTCTCCTCTGGGGACGTATAACGAAATGATTAAGGGATTCCAGCATCGTTCTGTGGATTATCGCCACGTAAAAACGCTGAATCTAGATGAATATATCGGTTTAGACAAAAACGATCCGCAAAGCTATCATTATTTTATGAGAAAGCATTTATTTGATCACATTAACATTAATCCTGAACACACGTACATTCCGAATGGGAAAGCGAAGGATCTGCAGGAAGAATGTGAACAATACGAACAATTTATCGAAGAGATCGGCCCGCCGGATCTTCAGCTGCTCGGAATCGGGCAAAATGGACACATCGGCTTTAACGAACCAGGAACCCCGTTTGCCCGGGAAACCCACCTCATTCAATTGGAAGAGTCGACAAGGCAGGCTAATGCCCGATTTTTTGACTCCATTGACGCTGTACCGAAGCAAGCCATTACGATGGGGATCAAGTCCATATTAAAAAGTAATAAGATCGTCGTAATTGCTTCTGGCGAACGGAAAGTAGACGCTATTCAACGCTTAGTTGAAGAAGAGCCAAGCGAGGATCTGCCAGCCTCTGCCTTGAAGAATCATAAAAATGTTACGCTTATAGTAGACGAAGAAGCCTATCAAAAAGTTGGACAAGGAGAGGAGACCCAATAGAAAATGGTTGATAAACAATCACCACTCCCGATTTATTATCAGATTGAAGAAGATCTTAAGCAGCGCATCAAAAACAAAGAATTTAAGACCTTTGACATGATTCCATCCGAACGCGAGCTGTCTGAAACCTTTGAGGTGAGCCGTATGACTGTCAGGCAGGCAATTACGAACCTGGTCAATGAAGGCGTCTTATATCGTGAGAAAGGCCGGGGAACTTTTGTGGCGGAGGAGAAAATTGAACAGCCTCTCCAGGGGCTGACCAGTTTTACTGAAGATATGAAAACGCGGGGAATGGAAGCGAGCAGTAAATTGCTTACCTTTGAAAAAGTAAGCGCACCCTACGATATTTCACGGAAATTAGAAACGAAGGAAGAGGCATCCGTTTACAAAATTCAACGGATTCGCTACGCCGACAAAAAGCCAATGGCAATTGAAACAAATTTTCTATCCGTCGATATGTTTCCTGATCTAAATGAACAGGCGGTTCATGGTTCGCTATACAGCTACATTGAAAAAATGAAAAAGCAGGCGATCGGAAAAGCTCACCAAGTGATTGAAGCAACCACGGCTGATGAGAACCAAGCTGCTTTATTGGATATTCCTGTAGGCTCAGCTATTTTGTCGATCGAGCGGCACAGCTGCTTAGCGGATGGAACTCCTTTTGAAGTCGTCAAATCGTCTTATCGAGCTGACCGCTACAAATTCATTAGTGATATTTATCGTATGTAAGGAGGGGGAAGCTTGTCGTATTTATCAAAGGCCGCTGAACAAATCCTCCGCTTAGAAGAGTCCACGAACGAGCGGATGACTTCAATCAGTCAAACGATCGCAGAGAAACTAAAAGCCGGCGGGATTATTCACTTGTTTGGCTGTGGTCACTCCAGTTTGCTGGCTCAGGAGCCTTACTACCGGGCAGGAGGTCTCGTTCCCGTCCGGCCCATCATCATTGAACCGTTGATGCTTCACCACGGTGCTGTGAAGTCAAGTGTGTATGAAAAAACGTCACATTTAGTACAAGATCATATAGCTGAGGAAGACGTACGTGAAGAAGATGTGCTTATCGTTATATCTACATCCGGCCGTAATCCGGCACCCATCGATGCAGCAAAATTCGGCCGCAAAAAATGCGCTTACGTGATCGGCATGCTGTCGATGGAATATGCATCAAACCAGCCGTCTCGTCACGAGTCGGGCAAACGCTTAGAAGATGTCGTCGATGCGGTCATTGACACCCAGGTTCCGCTGGGCGATGCCCTTTTAAAAGAAGAAGGGGTCCCAACCGCGTTCGCGCCTTTGTCTTCAGTGGTGGGTGTTGCATTAATTCAGGATCTGCTGGCGAAAACTGTAGTTCGCCTTAAGGAAATGGGAGAAGTGCCTCCTGTATTCATGAGCGGAAATCTGGATGGGGTGGAAGAACATAATAGTAAGCTTGTTGAAAGGTATAAACATCGTATTGAATTTTAAAGAACATAGAAAGCGTGAACTTTTATAAAGTTCACGCTCAGCTTGTAGAGAAACCCCGTGTTTTCCTACAAGCTTTTTTTGTGCACCCGTGCGGACAAATACCACTCGCTTTCCGCGGACGAACGCCCGAGCCTCCTCGTGAAAACCCCACTGCGGGGTCTCGGATCGCCCGTTTTTCCGCAGGAGTCTCCTGGTATTTGACCGCCCTTCACCGAAAAAAAACTCTCCTTCACCTAACTCACCTTGGTTAGGTGAAGGGCAACCTTTTTCATGTTCTGGCAGGCAGCCGTCATCAGCGCCACGCAAGCGGCAATAGCGCAGCCCATGCAGTTCTTTTGAATCTGCGAAGCTACGCTCGGCTTTCTCTTTTCTCATACGGTATATCCACTTTGGTTTTCTTCACTTCCTCCTTTTCTTTGAGAGGTTTTTTCCGTGATTCACCCGTTCCTCAAGGACAGCTTCATTCAACTCTTCGATATAGTCAGCTGTTTCCACGTGAACTTCTTGTTATAAAAATTAAAACTGCTTTCATTACATACTTTGACTGTTTTAGTTGATTGACAATTAATAAAATTTAAAATAATTATAATTCTCTATTTTAAAAGCGCTTACATTATGTTAATATTTACTAAATCGGTTTAGTGAATCGGTTTACTAAACCGATTTAGTGAAGGATGCAACAAGTTAGAGGTGAAAGGAGAAGTTAAAACTAAGTTAGAGGCAGAAAGAATGTAAGCGTTTTAAATTAGCAAGGGGGAGACAACATGTCACAAGTTATTGTTAATGAAAAAGAACTAAAATCGTTAGTTGTTACAAAACTTAGTGAAGCTAACGTAAGTCAGGAGCATGCTGAAGTGGTGGCGGATGTATTAGTACATGCGGACCTCCGCGGGGTCAGTTCTCATGGCGTATTACGTACGGAACACTATGTTAAAAGAATGACACAAGGAGGAATGAATGCTAATCCTCGATTTGATGCAACTAAAAAAGGTTCATCAGCCTTAATGTATGACGGGGACAATGGCATGGGTCACGTAATAACGAAAAATGCAATGGACGAAGCAATCAAGTTATCAAAAGAAAATGGAATAGGGATTGTCGGAATTGTAAACAGCAGTCACTGTGGTGCTTTATCATACTTCGCTCAACAAGCTGCTGATCAAGAAACGATCAGTATGATTATGACACATACAGACAGTGCGGTTGTTCCTTTTGGAGGAGCAGAGCCTTTTTTTGGAACGAATCCGATTGCTTACGGTTTTCCAGCTTCTCAGCATCGTCCCGTTATATTAGATATGGCTACGAGTAATGTAGCTTTAGGAAAAGTATTACATGCAAGGGAAACGGGTGATTCTATCCCTGATAACTGGGGAGTAGATGAAAAAGGGAATCCAGTAACAGACCCTAATCTTGTAAAGTACTTGTTACCTTCAGGAGGACCAAAAGGATACGGTCTCGGACTAGTCGTTGATGTGTTAACAGGGATTTTAACAGGCGGTGCATTTGGTCCAAATATTTCTACGATGTATGGAGATTACAAAAAGAATCGAGAGTTAAGTCATATGATCGTAACGATTGACCCTGGTTTATTTATTGATAAGAATGAATTTCTTAATAATATGGATCAAATGATTGATGATTTACATGATGTGAAACCAGCCGAAGGATTTTCTTCCGTCTTAGTTCCGGGCGAACCAGAACAATTAAAAGAAGAGAAATATAAAGCTGAAGGGATTCCAATTCCTCAAAGCATATACGATTACTTGAATTCTTAAGCCTGCTAAATACATAAAACCAATATTTAAGGAGGAATTGTAATGAAGAAAAAAGCTGCGTTATTTTTTTCTGGACTGTTAGTCTTTGCTCTGGCTGCTTGTGGAGGGGATGAAGGTGCTTCAGGATCAGGTGATACAATCACTTGGAAGCTTGGCCATTTATCGAATGAAGATCACCAATGGCATAAAACGGCAGAGAAGTTTGCCGAACTAGTAAACGAGAAAACGGATGGCCAGATCGAAATTGATCTTTACCCTAATGAAGAATTAGGGTCTGAAACGGAAGTGCTGGACAGCATTAAAGCAGGGACAGCTGATCTAACTATATCTGGGGAAACGATGGAAAATTGGGCACCGGAAGCTGCTCTTATGGCTACACCATACGCATTTAATAATGAGGAGCATCTACAAAAGGTAGTTGAGGGAGATATTGGATCTGAGATCGAGGAAAGCGTTAAAGAAGATGTAGGCGTAACCCCTCTTTATTATCACATAAGAGCGCCTAGAAATTTAACCTCCAACGAGAAAATTGAAACACCAGAAGATTTAAGCGGATTTAAAATGAGGGTTCCTAATGTACCGCTATTCATGAAAGCCTGGGAGGAAGCAGGCGCAAGGCCTCAAGCCATGGATTTCAGCGAAGTATTTACTGGGTTGCAGCAAGGTGTAATTGATGGGCAGGAAAATCCGGTAGATCTTATTCAAAGTGGAGGGTTAGCTGAAGTTCAAGACTATGTAAATGTGACGGAGCACGTGTACTCCTGGATTTATGTTGTTATCGGAAATGATCAGTTTGAAGAATTGGATGAAGATTTACAGGCGTCCGTCCAAGAAGCTGCTGAAGAAGCACAGGAATATGGGATGGAGTTGTATGAAACAGAGACTAAGGAAATTGAGGAAGAGCTGAAAGAAGAAGGCATGGAATTTGTAGAAGTAGATCAGGAAGCATTTGCTGAAAAGATGCAGCCGGGCGTGGAAAGCAGTTTTGATGACGTTCAATTAGATCTTTATGAAAGAATACTTGAAGCTGGAGAATAATGCTTAGATAAACATTCTTCCCTAAAAGGGGGGGTGTTTATCTATTAACATCTAAAGGATGATCAATCATGCAACTTATAAAATTATTAAGTGGTTTACTTAAGGTTCTTACAGTGCTGCTATTTATGGCATTGGTTATTGTTGTCCTCATTCAAATCACAGGCCGCTATACTACTTTTTCTTTTGTATGGACTGAAGAGCTCTCACGGTTCCTGTTCATCTATGCCATTGCTGTATCTGCACCACTTGCCATGGAAAAACGGGAGTATGTCAGAGTAGATTTTCTCTTGGAAGTGCTCTCGTCTAAAATAATGAAATATGTAGATTCTTTTATTTATTTACTGGTTGGCGCATTTTCCGCCTTTCTAATTTACTATGCCTATGAGTTTGCCTTATTAGGAGAAAACAAATCCTCCGCAACGATGGCGGTCGAAATGTTTTATATAAATTTAAGTATGGTACTCACATTTTCTCTTTTAACAATTTATAGCTTCATTAATATCTATGTTGTGTTAAAGAGTGAGCAGAAAGAAGGTGTAAGGTAATTATGGCCATGATTTTATTTATTTCTTTTCTTGTTTTGATTTCATTTAGTGTGCCAATTGCCTTTAGTTTAGGTATCTCTTCACTACTATACATATTATTAGCTGAGATCCCTTTAAATATAATCCCGCAAAAGATGTTTGGAGGGATTAACTCCTTTACATTGCTGTGTATTCCAGGGTTTATTCTGGCAGGTAATTTAATGAACGCTGGAGGAATTACGGATCGGATTATTAAATTCACTAATAACATTGTTGGGCATATAAGAGGTGGACTGGGCTTGGCTAACGTAGGTTCATCTATGGGATTTGCCGGAATTTCAGGAACTGCACTGGCGGATACAGCCAGCATAGGTTCAGTTATGATTCCTGCTATGAAGAAAGAAGGATATGATTCATCCTTTGCAGTTGCTGTGACTTCTTCTTCATCGACCATTGGACCGATTATTCCGCCCTCGCTTCCCATGATTATTTTAGGGACATTAGCTACAGTATCCATTGGAGATTTATTTTTAGCCGGCACGATTCCCGGGGTTTTACTGGGTATTTGTTTAATGGTAATAACGTACATCATATCCAAAAAGAAAAACTATCCAAAAGGGGAGCGCCAGCATCTTTCCGTAGTTATCAAATCATTTTCAGGTGCTTTCTGGGCGTTAATGATGACGGTTGTTATATTATTTGGAATTTTAAGTGGTTTCTTTACTCCCACAGAAGCATCCATTGTGGCCGTGGTTTATGCATTAATTGTCGGACTTCTAGTCTATCGTGACCTCAAATTGAAAATGATTCCAAAGGTATTTCTAGATTCAATGGTAAGTACGGCTGGAATAATGATTTTAGTCGGCTTTGCTAATTTGTTCGGCTGGATATTAGTTAGTGAAAATATTCCACAGCTTGTTGCCGACAGTATACTATCATTTTCTGAAAATCCTATTGTGGTCATCCTGCTTTTGAATTTATTACTTTTGTTCGTTGGAACATTTATGGAGACGATTGCAGCTCTAGTTATCCTGTTTCCTGTGCTTCTGCCAGTAGCAACGCATATAGGCATGGACCCTGTCCATTTTGGAGTAGTCATGGTTCTAAACTTAATGATCGGACTGTCTACACCGCCAGTAGGCGTATGTTTGTTTGTGGCTTCAAGCATTGGAAAGGTTTCTCTTGGAAAAGCTTCTATAGCTCTTCTGCCATTTTTAGCTGTAAGTTTGTTCGTACTATTGCTTGTTAGTTTTATTCCTGAGTTAACACTGTTCCTGCCAAGCTTATTTGATTAATAAACGGGGGATTATCGTTGAAAGCTATTGAAGTGAAAAAACCAGGTGTTTTAAACATCGTAGATAAAGAAGAGCCTGAGTTAACAGATGCAAATGAAGTGAAAATAAGAATAAGATCGATGGGAATATGTGGGTCAGACATGCATATTTATCATGGAGAAAATCCTTTCGCCAGCTATCCGAGAATTATTGGACATGAACTGGCAGGAGAAGTAATTGAGATCGGTGAGTCCGTGACTAATCTATCGATTGGCGATAAAGTCGTTCTAGAGCCTATGATCTCCTGCGGGGAATGTTACGCGTGTAAACAAGAAAGGCCGAATGTATGTGAAAGCGTTGAAGTGTATGGTGTGCATCGCGATGGAGGCGGGTCTGAGATGATGGTGGTGCCGGACTCCTTAGTCCACCGTGTACATCCCTCATTAGATTGGTCAGAAATTGCGTTAATCGAGCCATTTACAATTGGCGCACAATCCGTTTACCGAGGGAACGTACAGTCCGGAGACCATGTTTTTATTATTGGAGCAGGCCCTATAGGTCTCTGTTGTTTGAAAATGGCCAAAATAGCAGGAGCAAGTGTTGCTATATCTGACTTTAATGAAGAGAGACTGAAGTTTGCTCAAAGCTGGGGTGCTGATATGGTAGTTAACCCTGGCATCACTGACGTTGAAGAAAAGGTCTCTCAGTGGACGGATGGATCAGGGGCCAACGTTGTCATCGACGCAGTAGGTACATCGAAAACGGTCGAACAGGCGGTTTCTCTTACATCCGCAGCTGCTCGAGTAGTTTTACTTGGATTTGCGAAAGAACTGTCCGCCATCTCCCAAGTTCATATTACGAAAAAAGAACTTACCATATGCGGGTCAAGACTGCAGACTCATCAGTTTCAAAAAGTGGTTCGTTTATTTAACTCCTTAGAACTAAACGTAAAAGACTTAGTGAGTCATCAATTTGATTATTCTGATGTTAAAGAAGCCTTTCAGTTAATGGAAAATCCTTCTGCTCACGTAAGAAAAGTGATCATTAAGCTGTAATATAGACGGGGGAGTAGACGAGATGAAAATGACTATGCGCTGGTTCGGTGAAGGAAATGACAGCATTCCGTTAAGTTATATAAAGCAGATACCCGGGGTTGAGGGAGTTGTCTGGTCCCTTCATGATATTCCAGCTGGCGAAGAATGGCCATGGACAGAATTCTAGAGGTAAAAGAACAAGTCGAGAGTTCAGGTTTACATATGGATGTAGTGGAAAGCGTGAATGTTCATGAGGATATTAAGCTGGGTCTCCCGACACGAGATCAATATATAAACAACTATATTAAAACGATCGAAAAGCTGGCTCAAGCAGGAGTGGAAGTGATTTGTTATAACTTCATGCCAGTATTTGACTGGACAAGAACCGACCTCTATAAAGAAATGGAAGATGGGTCAACGGCATTGTTCTTTGAACGAGAGAAAGTAGAGAACATTGATCCCCATGAACTTGTCCGTACTATCGCACTGGATTCTACGTTTACGATGCCGGGTTGGGAACCTGAACGACTCGGACAATTATCTAGTTTGTTTGAGAAATATAAGAAGGTAACTGAGGAAGATCTCTGGTCAAACTTACAATACTTTTTAGAAAAGGTTATTCCAGCAGCTAAGGAAAATGGAATTAAAATGGGCATTCATCCTGATGACCAGCCCTGGTCAGTTTTTGGGCTGCCACGGATACTAACCAATAAGAAAAGTGTACAAAGGTTTCTAAAATTAGTTGATGACCCTTGCAACGGTACAACATTATGCAGTGGTTCTTTCGGCGCAGACCCTCAAAATGATATTTCAGAAATGATTCACGAGTTTTCAGATCGCATTCATTTTGCCCACGTTAGAAATGTGGAAACTTATGAGAACGGGGATTTTATCGAGACGTAACGAGGGGTCTGTCGATATTTACAAAGTAATGGAAGCCTATCATGAGAATGGATTTGCCGGCTATATGAGACCTGATCACGGCAGACATATTTGGGGAGAAGAGGGCCGTCCGGGTTACGGTCTTTATAATAGAGGTCTCGGCATTATGTATATGTTGGGGATATGGGATGCCTTAAGCGCAAAAACGCAAAGGAGGGTGAATCGCTAATGACGTTAAATAATATCAACCTAAAGGGAAAAGTAGCTGTTGTTACGGGAGGAAGCGGGGTTCTGTGCAGTCCAATGGCTAAGGAGCTAGGCAGACTTGGGGCAAGAGTGGCTATATTAAATCGAAACGAACAAACGGGTAAGAAAGTAGAACAATCCATTACAGATGGTGGCGGAACGGCTTTATTCGTACATTGCGACGTACTCGACAAAGACAGTGTATATCGCGCAGAAGAAATTGTAACCTCTGAACTGGGGATATGCGATTTGCTTATTAACGGTGCAGGAGGAAACCATCCAGGAGGAGCTACAGATAACGAAACTCTTCAAGAAGAGGATCTGGATCAAAAAGAACTCACAACATTTTTTGATATGACAACCGAAGGGTTTAAGTTTGTATTTGATTTAAATTTAGTCGGTACGTTTATCCCGACCCAGGTTTTTTCTAAGAGAATGGTTAATAGGAAAGGAGCCTCTATTATTAACATGTCTTCAATGAGTGCCCCTTCTCCTATGACGAAAGTACCTGCTTATAGTGCAGCTAAAGCTGGCATAAATAATTTTACTCAATGGCTGGCCGTTCATATGGCAGATGTGGGTATAAGAGTCAATGCAATTGCTCCGGGTTTTTTTCTTACAGATCAAAACAGGAAGTTGCTGACTCACGAAGATGGTAGTTTAACCAAGCGCTCAAACAAAATTATCAGTCATACGCCAATGCAGAGATTTGGCAAGCCGGAGGATTTGCTCGGTACTTTAATTTGGCTGGCGGACGAGAATATGTCTGGTTTCATCACAGGAATCACTGTTCCTGTAGATGGTGGTTTTTTAGCTTACTCCGGTGTTTAAGTAGATATCTGCAGCATCTAAAGAATGAAGCTCTTCAAGCTGTCGAGTAAACTCGGCAGCTTTTTTGTTTTTTGCTGGGACAGAGGTTGAATCTAAGTGAAAAGTTATAGAGTTGTATCGATATTTATAACTTAATATCTATGAAATTAGTCACCGTAAAACAGGCCTTTACCCTACACCCCACCGTAAGAAATTGGTATTTTATCACTAAATTGGAAATAAAATGTAGAAAATTAGGAAAAATTCCAATAGAATGTAAGTTGTGATAGGGGGGCTTACCACAATAAGTTTGGAAAGGGGAAATGATTTCATGCAATTAAGCCGTATGAATGTTGGAGTTTTTACTACTGTCGTTTTATCTAGTGTTTTAGTTTTGCTTTTTGGTTTAGCAACTATGCAGGTCTCAGGTGTTGCTGTTGATGGGGGCTCAATGTTTGGGTTCCTTGCGACTAAATTGGGAGTGACGCAAAGTACAGCATCCGCCGTTATTAACATGGTAAATAGTGGGTCAACTATTCTAACCATCGTCTCTGTCATTGCAGGCGTTTCTGGTGCTGGTCTTCTTGCAGCAGGCGGGATTTCCGGGATCAAGTACGTGATTAAAAAACGAGGTACTGACGCAGCAGCTGCTTGGTAAGAAATCAAGCCCCCCTATTCTTTTTGGGAGTGATCACTATGAATCGTTTAATGAGCGTTAACAAAATTCTTTCTTTAATCTATTATAACCAAAGGTCTAACCTGCGAAAGATCATAAATGACTGGAACTTTTCTCACCTAACTCTGGGATTTATTTACAAAACAGGAGCGTTAGTTCTACTTGGTTTGTTTCTTCTGTTATTTGCAGGGTCCTACGTATTAACCGCTTTTTTCATACCAGAAGGCCAAATGACGAATTTTGTTTCTGTGCTATTTACGTTATTCATAGGATTAAGTATTCTCAAATCTTTCTCTTTCTTTTCCAAACATAGAAATTTATTTTATTTAGATACAAGTAAACTATTAAATCGAACGAAACAAATAAGAGTGTTGCAAGTTGTATCCTTTATGTTAGGGAACACTGTAAAATACTCTCTGCTCACTTGGATGATTTTCCTGGCACCGCTTTTCTTAGGAGCAGCCATCCATCATTCAGAAATTTCATGGCTGTTGATTGTCGTCTATGCCCCGGGTTATCTATTTTTTAATCTATTTTTATTAATGTTTTTCACGCTGCTGCATTACCTGTTCTCAAAACTTTTTTATGCGAATGCCATTCGTTATTTGAATAATGGAATTGTTTTTATCGCTGCTAGTCTATTATTCTTTTTTATTCCTTACAGTGTAAGTTCTTATTTTGTAAATACGGATGTGTTTAGTGAACGGTTACGACCGTTTATAGAAAACTATCAAACGGTGTTAAGTGAATTGGGTATCAGCCCGTACTTGTTCACGCAAGTGTTCTTTGTGGAATCAGTTCTCTTCACCATACTATTAAGCATAGGTTCCCTGGTTTTTCTCTACTTATGGTTCCTTCTGCTGAGAAGGTTTGATTTAATTGATTACTATCAAATCAATCGTGTCATGAGTTCCGAAAAAGATAAGACCTCTATTCTCGAAGCGAAACATCTATTTTTCATAAAAGATTTACTCCATATTCGACGAATGAATGCTTGGTTTATCGGCCATATCAGTAAAACGATATTCGGACTGCTGCTATTTGTTGGATTGGTTATTCCTTTAATCGACCATTTTATTGGAGTAAGTGAATCGTTGTTTATCATTGCGATCTCTGGCTTAATATCCATTGCGATCTTTCAATTAGTTGGTGATTCCCTGCGAATGATTTTAGCGATTGATGGAGAGGCCAAAAACGCGTATTTATTCATTAATAAAAGCTTTCGAGTATACGATTTAGTGAAGGAAAAGATGTACACGTATTTTATTTTCGTAGCATCAATATCTCTTCTGTTTTTACTTATTATTACCTTTTTCTTGAACGCCGATTATTCGGCGGTTCTTATTTCATTTCTTATTATTGTAACTTATGGCATTCTTTCAGGACTTTTTCAAATTGCCACTACGGGTTTGTATCCTAGAATGAATTGGGAGCATTATTATGAAATCGGTGAATCCAACAAAGCAAGTAAAATTAACAATCTATTAAATAACGCACTAACCGTGTTCTATACGATTATTATCGGCTTATTGTTTTTTGGAATGCAGCTATGGGGGCTTAGTCTTGGGTTTTTCACCACGGTGCTCGTAAGTGCGTTCGTCTTATTCTTTTTTACCTTCACCTATTTCACTACAGTATTGTATTTGAAGAAGGTGCAATTGAAAGAGGTGTTTACCAACTATGATTAAAATCAACAACCTTCAAAAGAGTTATGGAAGCAATGAAGTTTTAAGGGGATTAGATTTAGAAGTAGAGAAAGGCAGCATCTATGGAATTGTAGGAACGAATGGAGCTGGAAAAACGACACTTCTTGAAATTATGACCGGCTTTACGAAAGCAGACAGTGGGACAATGACAATTGACGGTGTCAAAGTGACCAATCAAAGTGACACACCGGAGCAATTGAGTTTTATTCCTGACACGCCTGCTTTGTATGAATATTTAAGCGGGGAAGAGTACCTGCTATTTGCTGCCTCCATGTTTGATATTCCCAAAGGTGAACGAAAATCTCTTGCTGATAAGTTCCTTCATTTATTTGGACTGAACTCTGCGAGAAATGAGTTAATTAAAACGTATAGTAACGGCATGAAACAAAAAATATCGATAGCAGCAGCGATTATTAATGATCCGAAAATTATCCTTTTAGATGAGCCTTTAACTGGGATCGATATGATCAGTACACAGGTCATTAAGGAGTATTTACAGGATTTTTCAAAAGAAAATACCGTGGTGCTCACTACTCACTTAATAGAACTGGCTCACTCTTTATGTGACAAAATTGGAATTCTGCACAATGGAGAAATTGTAGAGGAATTTTCAACTTCAGCTACTAACATTCGTTCATTAGAGGAGCACATTAGAGAAGTTTATATTCAACGAGGAAATGACTATGCGGGTTAGCTGAGGAGGGGAGCATGTTGGTGAATACTTACCGTTCCTATGTGATGACAAAATCAAATATAATTATTTTGTTCATATCCTCTGGCTTATTTGCTGTCACTATTGCTTTAGGAAGCCTGCTGAATCCAGACAGCTTATCCAATCAA
This sequence comes from Halobacillus sp. B23F22_1, assembly GCF_043497005.1. Lineage (NCBI taxonomy): Bacteria > Bacillati > Bacillota > Bacilli > Caryophanales > Bacillaceae > Halobacillus > Halobacillus sp. B23F22_1. The sequence goes on from NZ_JBIEKE010000001.1 coordinate 1,022,311, forward strand.
GAGTTTATTGAACCCGCCAGCTTTTGGGGTTTATTTGAGAATAACTTAATTGTCTGTTTAATTCTAGCTTCAGGACTATTTTTTCTAGGCATTCCTACACTCATCTATTTGGCAATGAACGGCTTAATTGTCGGATTAGCTATTAAACAACACGTAAATAACGGAATGAGCAATTGGGAGGTTTTTCTTAAACTGGCTCCCCACGGAGTGCTTGAAATACCAGCATTGCTCCTTGCTGGTGTGATTGGCTTTAAAGGCTTACACATTCTCATTGAATTGTTTGTCACCTCAAAAAAATTTATTCCTCTTATAAAGGAGCACCTGGTTAGTATCTTTTGTATAGGCAGTAAAGTGATCATTTTTTTGTTTTTTGCAGCTTTAATTGAATGGTATGTGACGTATTAAAAGGAAAAAGGAGATGGGTCATAATGAATAAAATTACAGGGATCGTTTCGCTCGTAATGTTAATTGCTGCCGTCACACTTGTGTCTATGGATAGGATGGTTATCGGAATCGTATTATTAACACTCTCCATGGTCATAACTGCCTCACAGCTTGTCGGCCGGCTAAATTCCAAACCTTTAAAAATAAGTATTGTCGGTGTTCAGATCATTATCGTAGGAGCATTGCTCTGGATCCTTATCAATCCTAATATTTCTGCATAGGAGGATCATATGCTTATTCAATCTAATATGCGCAGAATTGGTTCGATGTGGCTGGTCATCACGGCTTTGTTTCTCTTATTTTATGCGAGTGTGTTTCAATATTTTTTAAATTACTTTAAGACAGATCCATTACTGGAGTCCCATACAACCGTTTTAATTATTGTGCTGCTTGTTATTGGGGTTATCATCGTCACCGCTAACATTTTTGGTATTCTTTTGTTCAGCATATTAACTTACATCTTTGGAAAAATTGTCGACAGCGGTGCTACGAAAATGGACTTTTTGTATATCTGCAGCTGTGTCATTTTAACTAATATGCTGATCAATCTTCCAGTGGCTGCAGCCAATTTTTTTACTAATGGTTCGATTATTATTCCGAATAACAATATTTATTTTATTGTACTGAATCCGTTTCTACTCTTATCCGTTTTTGTATTCTTTAAACTGCTGTCGAAAACAAACATTGAACGAGTGTATAACTTTGTTTTTTGTGGAGTTTACTATGTAGTTCAAGTTGCAAGTTCGATTTTGCTGCATTATTTGTTGAAGGTTTAGCTCACTGGAGGTTCTGTTCAACTAATTGGATATTCTCACTTTTTCGTTCATCTTTTAATTGGCCTCTCTATAGACATGTTATAATGGAAGCCACACAAACAGGCCTTCCATGAGGTGAACCTATGAATTTAAAAGAACGTGCCCATAAATATGAGTACAAACTGAATGATACAGATGATCAAATTATTGACTATATCCTGGCTAATAAAGCAACAATAGTTGACACTTCGATCCAGGCATTAGCAAAATCCTTATATACGGTGCCGAATACCATTACCAGGTTGTCAAAGAAACTAGGGTATGATGGTTTTTCCCAGCTGAAAAACAGTCTAAAAGAAGAGCAGCCAGACGAGGAAGAACATGCAGCGCAGTATAACATTCGCAAAACGATGGATATTTTAGATGAAGAAATTCTCCGCAAAATAGCCAAAAAAATGAAGCAGTCCCGTCACGTGTACTTGTTTGGTGTAGGGGATACGGCTCCTTTTTGTGAAATTATGGCCACTCATTTTAAAATCGGGGGGATGAATGCTGAGTTTTTCCTGCATCGTCATGATGCGGTTTATGCTATCAATCATGCGAAGAAACAAGACGTTCTTTTTCTGATCAGCATGTCTGGGGAAACGGAACAAATCATTGAAATCGGTGAATTAGCGAAGGAAAAAGAAATCAGCATTGTTTCTTTAACTCATTTCTCAAGTAATACGTTAGAACAAATGGCGGATTATCGCTTTTTCTTTTACTCGCCTAAACGAATGCTTGAGAACTACAACATTTCTGATAAGACGCCGGTTATGCTGGCACTACAGCATCTTTCTACTATCTTTTGGGAAACCACTTGATGTGTATAAATACACACATCAGTGGTTTATTTTTTTGAGGAAGTGTACTTTTATAAATAAAAGAAAGCGTTTACTTATCTTGTGTTACATTGTTTTCAAATGGAACGAAGGTTGAAGGGAGGAAAACGTTGTGAAACTACAACAGTTAACGTCAACGAATTTAATTCGTACAGATCAAGCTTTCTCTACAAAAGAGGAAGCGATTCGATATTTAGTTGATCAATTAGATAAAGAAGGCCTGCTTCATTCAGCTGAGGACTTTTATGATGCAGTGATGGAACGAGAAGCGCTGTCGGCTACGGGGATGGAAGGGGGGTTAGCCATCCCCCACGGCAAATCTACATCGGTTAAACAGGCTGCATTTGCGGCAGCTACGTTAAAGACGCCGATTAAAGACTGGGAAAGCGTCGATGAGAATAACGAGGTGGAGCTTGTCATGCTGCTCGCTATTCCAGAAGATGAAGCGGGATCAACCCATTTAAATCTGCTGGCTGAGTTAATGACACGAATGGCTGACCCGTCCTATAAAGAAAAATTGATGGCAGCTAAGACGAGTGAGGCATTTTATGAAGCGCTTGATCAGGAGGAAACAGCAGAAGCTGCGGAGTCAACATCAGATAAATTGCTCTTAGCTGTAACAGCCTGTCCAGCCGGGATAGCGCACACGTACATGGCAGCTGAGGCCTTAGTAAGAGCCGGTAAGGAACTAAATGCTGAGGTGAAGGTTGAGAAGCAAGGGTCGAACGGCATTGAAGACCGGCATTCTAAAAAAGACATTCGTCGTGCGGATGCAGTAATATTTGCAGCTGACGTTGCCGTGAAGGACCAGGAACGTTTTGCAGAACTTCCCAGGGTAACGACTTCAGTGGCAGCGCCTTTAAAAAATGCAAAGGGAATTATTGAGGACGCGATTAAGAAATCAAGAGACCCATCTTTACGGGAAGAAGCAGATGATGAATTCGAAGAAGAGGAGCCGGAAGGAAAATCATTCAAAGCTGAAATTAAAGACTCTATTATGACTGGGATCTCATATATTATCCCTGTTATTGTAGCTGGCGGGATGACATTGGCTTTCGCTGTGCTAGTCTCTCAAGCCTTTGGACTGCAGGAGGTTTATGATCAGGAAGGTTCTTGGCTTTGGTTGTTCCGTCAGTTAGGCGGCGAAATGCTTGGAACGTTAATGATTCCGATTTTATCCGCGTACATGGCGTACTCAATTGGTGATAAGCCGGCACTTGGACCAGGTTTTGCAGCCGGGATTGCCGCAAACCTGATTGAGAGTGGCTTTTTAGGCGGGATGCTTGGTGGTTTTCTTGCCGGATATATTATTAAGTTTTTGAAAAAGCATGTGCAAACATCAGGCACATTCGCAGGTTTTGTCAGCTTCTGGTTATATCCTGTAGCCGGGACATTATCTGTCGGAGCGATCATGCTGTTTGTGATTGGTGAGCCTTTAGCCTTTTTAAATAATGGGCTCATTAGCTGGCTGGAAGGTTTGTCAGGCGGAAATGCGATTTTACTTGGGGCGGTTATTGGCGCAATGGTCTCCTTTGATCTTGGCGGACCAGTGAATAAGGCAGCCTACACATTCTGTATTGGGGCTATGGCGAGTGGCAACATCATGCCTTATGCTGCTTTTGCTTCGGTGAAAATGGTATCTGCATTTGCCGTGACAGGAGCAACGATTATTGCAAGGAATCTATATACCAAACCTGAACAAGAGGTTGGAAAACAAACATGGCTTCTTGGTTTAGCGGGGATTACAGAAGGGGCGATTCCGTTCATGATTAACGATCCGCTCCGTGTTATTCCGTCACTAATTGCCGGGTCAGCCGTGACCGGCGGAATCGTCGCTTTCTTCGGAATTGGATTGAATGTGCCGGGCGCCGGGATTTTCTCTTTAGCTTTACTAGAAGGCCAGCCATTAGTATTAGGAGCCAGCGTCTGGTTAGGTTCTGCCTTAATCGGAGCCTTCATTTCTATGATTCTGCTCATTCTTTCTAGAAAACATAAATTAAAAAAGCAATCAACGAACTTAACAACAGAAGAAGATAAACAATGGAAGTCAGCCTAAGTAAAGGAAGGGATAAGTAATGAAGCAAGTCCACGTTGTACCACACATGCACTGGGATCGAGAATGGTATTTTTCAACTGAAGAATCAAGAATACTCCTCGTTAATAATATGGAAGAAATTATGGATCGTCTCGAAACAGATCCGGAGTATCCTTACTACGTTTTAGATGGACAAACGTCGATCTTAGAAGACTATTTTGCCGTGAAACCGGATGCGAAGGAGCGGGTGAAGAAACTCGTGCAAGCCGGAAAACTGATCATCGGCCCATGGTATACGCAAACGGATGAAATGGTGGTCGGCAGTGAATCCATTGTCCGCAATCTTCTCTATGGGATAAAGGACAGCAAGGCGTTCGGACAGCCAATGATGATCGGTTACCTGCCCGATTCCTTTGGGCAATCGGCGCAGATCCCGCACATTTTAAACGGGTTTGATATTAAGTATACGATTTTCTGGCGCGGAACGAGTGAACGGCACGGCACTGATAAAACTGAATTTTATTGGGAAACAGCCGACGGATCCCGCGTGCTCGTCCAGCTACTTCCTTTAGGTTATGCAATTGGCAAATATCTGCCGCAGGAAGAAGAAGCATTGAAACAGCGTATGGAAAAGTATTTCCCAGTGTTAGACCGGGGAACGACAACGGACCATCTCGTGCTTCCTAACGGTCATGATCAAATGCCGATTCAAAAGGACATTTTTGAAGTGATAGGTAAGCTGAGGCAGCTTTATCCTGATCGTGAGTTTTTCTTAAGTAAATATGAAAATATCTTTGCTGAAATCGAAAAGCAGAACGATTTGACCACACTCAAAGGCGAATTCCTGGATGGGAAATACATGCGCGTTCATCGCAGCATTTACTCGACTCGTATGGATATTAAATCCGCCAATACACGTGTCGAAAATAAGATTACTAATGTGCTGGAGCCGCTCGCTTCTATGGCGTATGACCTCGGATTTGAGTATCACCATGGGCTGATTGAACTGATTTGGAAAGAAATTATGAAAAACCATGCCCATGACAGCATAGGCTGCTGCTGTTCTGACAAAGTACATCGTGAAATTGCCGGTCGACTCTTTTTAGCTGAAGAGAAGACCGATCAGTTGATTGAATTTTATAAACGTCAGATTGTCGATGCGATGGAGACGGACGAGACAGCCGACCGTCTAACGTTGTTTAACTTCCTGCCTTATAAACGCGAAGAAGTGGTTATGACTGAGGTCATTACAAAGTACAAAGGGTTTTCCTTAGTTGATGAAAACGGAAAAGCGGTAGATTACGAGATTCTTCATCGTGAAGAGATCGATCCCGGCTTAATCGACCGGCAGATTGTTCATTACGGAAACTATGATCCTTTTATTAAATATAAGGTTCAATTGAAGAAAACTTTGCCGCCAATGGGGTATACGACCTTTTTTGTGAAGGAAGAAGAAAAAAAGAGAATGGAAGATAAACGCAGTGATCAAGTAGATACGGATTACTATCGGGTGACTGTGAATGATAATGGCACGCTGAAGATTTACGATAAGCAGTTAGGAAAGTCGTTTGATCAAGTGCTTCTTTTGGAAAACGGGGGAGACGACGGTGATGAATATGATTTCTCTCCACTTGAAGGTGAAGCATTAATTTTCAGCAACAATGTAGAAGCTAATGTTTCTATTGAACAAAATCAATATGCTGGGAAAATTGAGGTCTGCTGTTCTATGCCCGTACCGGCTAATCTAGAGGAACGAAAGGCTGGCAGGATAAACAGCGAGGTCAATGTGCACTTTACGATTCGTATTTCCAATCATAAACCGTTGATAGAAGTAACATGCGAACTCGACAACAAAGCAAAGGATCATCGCCTGCGTGCTTATATCCCGACTGGATTAAGTTCAAGCTTTTCCATTGCTGATAATCAATTTGGTCACATTCAAAGAGGTGTAATTGATTCAGCGATGGGTGTGTGGCAGGAAGAGAAATGGAGCGAGCGCCCTGATGCAATTTATCCACTGTTAAGCTATGTGGGAGTATCTAACGATAACTACGGCGTAAGCGTTCTGTCCAATAGTACGAGAGAATACGAGATTGTAGGTGATTCCTATGATACGATCGCCCTTACGTTATTTAGAAGTGTCGGCCATTTAGGGAAAGCCGATATGCTGCGCCGGCCGGGCCGTCCGTCAGGCATCAAGCTGCCGACACCTGACTCTCAAATGCTAGGAAAGCTTACGCTGGAGTTTGCTTTGTTTCCTCATCAAGGGAGTACACTCGACGTAAATACAGCAAAGGCCGCTAAGGACTATCTAACGCCGGTAGAGACGTATAACAAGATTCCTCATAATGCGATGAAGCTTAATCCAACAAGTGTGAAGACACCCGTAAGTTATCAGCTGTTGGAAGAGATGGAGTCTGAAGCTGTGTTAAGCACATTGAAGAAAGCTGAGGAAGAGGAGTCCCTTATTCTGCGAGTGTTTAACGGAAAAGATGAAGAGGTTGAGGCTTGTTACAGAATAGATAATGGGGCACGGGAGGTCTGGCAGGCGAATTTAAATGAGGATAAGCAGGAAGAGTGGAAGGAAGATAGAGGCTTCATTAAGTTTCCGATAAAAGTTAATCAATCACAAAGCTTTCTAATTAAAAAATAGAGAATCATTCGTTTTTTGGTTGTTGCAAAGGCTGCGTTAATGTTCCATGCGTGGAAAGAAAAAACAACGTAAAGTCATTGATGACGGCAATAACCAAAATATGAAAGGATGGTCCTTACTCTTGCTCAATATGGCAAGGGAAAGGACCATCTTTTTTAATTATAAGGAATCTGCAAGGAGCGAGATCCCTTCGGAAATGGGAATAAGGGGTGACCTATGCTATCGCATAATAGAAACTTTCCCCTTCATAAAAAGTGTAGAGAATACCAAGGCTTCTCCAAAAGCTGGGCGTAAACTCAAAAGAGTTTTCGCTTTTTTTAATGGGTAAATTGTCTGTATTTTACTTATTATAGAAGGAAATGGAATACTTTCAAAGAAATTGTTTAAATAACTAAATTTTCTTGGAGGTATGCGTATGAAAAATAAGAAGTTGAAAACAGGCGTCACAGCAATGCTTACCATGTCCTTATTGGCAGCACCGTCTGTCAGCCCAGTTGGGGCTGACAGCAGCGGACCAGAAGTGAATGAAAACCAGCAGGTAAAGATTGAAAGCTTAACGAGTAACGAAGAGTTGACAAGTTTTTTACAAAAAGTGGACAAGAAATCGGACAGCATCAGCGTTGAGGTTATAGGACAGTCGATTAAAGGGAGGGATCTTAACCTTGTAAGGGCAGGAACTAATCCAGCCAACCCGACGATCCTCATGGTCACTCAGCAGCACGGCAATGAAGCTCTCGTGACGGAGTCAGCCATTCAAGTGATCAAGAAGCTTTCAACTGATAGTAAACAAGTTAAAGATTGGCTTAATAACGTCAACGTTCTATTTGTACCACGACTTAACCCGGACGGAGCTGCAGGTGATGTCAATTGGGATACATCGCATCTTCAATTTGGCGGCATGCAGACGAGAAATAATGCAGCGGGGATTAATTTAAACCGTACTCATAATTCATTATCTCAGCCAGAAACCCGTGCATTACACGAAAACGTATTAAGGAAGTATGACTTTGATTACGCGATTGATTTTCATCATCAGATTGCCAATCGCGTGACGGAAGACGGAGAGCTTGTATCTGGAGCATTGCTCTATCCAACGAGTACCATTACGGATGAGGTGCTTGAGAAGTCACGAAAGCTCGGCGCCATCATCTACAATGAAATGGAATCAAAAGGCTACGGCACATTTGCCCGTTATGCAGAAGGCGATAGTTTAACATCGAATGCGCGAAACCATTTTGCGACGCACTATGATATTCCGACGATTCTTTTTGAAAACCGAGGGATGACAGATTCACCTAATACAACGTCAATTCTTGGTCAAAAGAGCAGCGGCTACTTAATCAAGCAAGGAACGGACGCGATGCTTTCTTCTATTGAAGCCATCGCAGTCGGTTCTATTGAGACAGCAGATGAAAGTGTCTGGGATACGATGCCTGATCAATATACGGCTGAAGAAGAATAGAGAAAAACAACCCCCCGCTTCGAACGTAACGAAGCGGGGGTTGTTGTATGGAAAAAGGATGTTATTTTAATTTTTCTGATAGAAAAGAATAAAGGCCGTTTTCTTCGTAAGTGTACTTCGTCACTTCATCAACCGTACGCTTTACGATGTCTTCTGCATTCTGCATCGCAACGGACCAGCCGGCTAATTCAAGCATGGGAAGGTCATTTTCCCCGTCACCAATTGCCATTAAGTCTTCAGGCGATAGGTGAAATTCCTCTAACAATTTCGTGATGCCGCTGGCTTTAGTGACTTTGCCCTCCATAATTTCTGCATTATGCAGAGAGGAAGAGGATATGGTAAAAGTAAAGCGTGCCTTTAAAGTGGATAAGGTCTCTTTCCATTCGTTTATTTTACCTGGATCCATACTAAAGAAATAGACTTTGATATTTCCTTCATACGATAAATTCTCGACCCACACGATATCCTGGCTGAGCGCTTGTTTTCTTGAAAAATATTCATTATCTAATAACGTATCGGGCCGCCGAGATTCGACTACACTTTCAAGTAAGTGCTTATCCTCTCTGAGTGCCACCCGCCTTCCTTTATGGGGGTGAACCTCATAATATAACCCGGCTTCTTTAGCTTGATGTATGACGCTGCGCACTAAAGATGGATTGATTGTATGCTCAAACAAGGTTTGTCTATCTATGTAACCTCCCATTCCATTGGCTGTGACAATGCCATCAGGCGTGAACCCTGTAGGAAGAACTTCATCGATTTCGAGCTTCGTTCGACCGGTTGCCAGAAATACACGTATGTCCTGCTCCTGCTGGATATTTACAAGAAAAGAGAGAAGTTCTTTAGTCACTTTATTTTCGGCATTTAACAGCGTACCGTCCATATCCAGTGCTATGGCTTTAGGTATCATGTTATTTCCTCCTTCGTGCCTTTGACTAACTAAAGTATAATGTCGCTATATCTTTAAAACAATGGACATACAAGCACAATTTATGTATAAAACGCTTACAAAGGTTGGGTTTGAATGTTGTTGTGATCGCAATGTAAGCGTTCTACAATTGAAATAAGAAATGGAGGTTCTTCCTTTGCTGGATCAGAAAACCTATCAACTTCTCGAGAGGATTATGACGTACAGCCAAATTACCAAACCAGAGATCATGATCGAGCTGGAGCTGACAGAACGACAATTTCATTACCTTTTTGAAAAAGCCAACAGTACATTAAGCAGCTATAAGCTGCCGCCTATTGAAATGAAAAACCAGATGTTTCTGGTCGATGAGAAATCAAAAGAGCTGCTTGAACCAGAGACTGCTCTGGACTCAAAGGGAAACAACCTCATTATTTCTGAAGAAGACCGTCCATTTGTCATATATTTATATACCTTTATTAAAGAGGAGGTCCTTTCAGGTTATCATTTTCAATTGATTCTTGGGGTCAGTAAAAACACAGCTCTAGCGGATGTAAAAAAAACAAAAGACTTTTGTAAGACGTGGAATATTCAGTTGGTTTACAGAAGAATGGATGGCTACACATTAGAAGGGCATGAAATGGATAAGCGAAGACTGGCGCTTTACTGCATCGATTACCTTCTTTCACAGCCGCTGGGAAAAGAAATGATTGTGATGACTTTAAGAGCCTGGGAAAAAGAGCAGGAGATTTTAGAAACAAAAACGGTGATAGAGGAATATTTGAATCGGGTCACGCTTCACCTTGTCAAAAGTCGTAAAACAGAAATGATCTATCATCTGATCTTTATGAGACTACACCGTCAAAGTGAAGACCTCCATTTTACAGCAGCAGAGAAAGAAATGCTGAAGAAAGAGGATTTATTTCAGCACGCCTGTGATCTCGCTAAAGAATTATTCCCAGAAGAATACAAGCAGGAAAAGTATTTCACAGCTATTCAACTGTTAACAACGCAGGAGGAAGTACACAGTCAAGGGAACACTGTTTTGAAACAATTAGCAGAAGAGATCGTTCATGAATTTGAAAAAAATACGCTTCTGCCGATCAAGCATAAAGACTATCTGATACAAAGCTTGTTTAATCATCTCGTTCCCACTTTCTTTCGGATTACATTCGAAATCCCGTTAATTAACCCGATGACGAACCGGATTAAGGCTGAATACAAGGAACTGTTTCAATTTGTGGAAAGCTCGCTCCGTCCTCTTTCGTTATTGACAGGTAAAACGATAAGCGAAGCGGAAATCGGGTATTTCACTCTCCACTTTGGCGGATATTTAGAAAAATACAGAGAAGTGAAAACGGAACACATCAGAGCTTTAATTGTTTGCTCCAACGGGGTGAGTTCATCGATTATGCTGAGAGCTCAGTTAAATGAAATGTTTCCGGGTGTTTATTTTTCTCGGATTCATACAGCTGATGATATACACAATGTCTCACCTTCGGATTATGATTTAATTTTTTCAACCGTTCAATTAACGTCTATGAAACCTTTGTTTATTGTGAAGCCTTTATTATCACTTGTCGAAAAAAATCAGCTTATTCAAGCGGTGTCTGCGGAGTTTCCACAGTTAAATGAGCGGAACATTTCTGTAGATCAAATTATGACCATTGTTCGAAGAAACGCCGATGTCAAAAATGAGAAAAAACTAATTTCTGAATTAGTAGAACTTATGTATTTTAATAACACAGATACAAGGTGGGAAAAGCCGATGCTTTCAGAGCTATTAACACAAGATACCATTCAATTTACGAACGAAAACCTCGATTGGAAAACAGCTATTACTCAGGCGGCTCAGCCGTTGATTGAAACAGACAAAGTAGAACAAAGATATATCGATGCGATGATCCAGAATGTCGAGGATGTCGGCACGTACATTCATATTGGAAAAGGAATAGCGATCCCTCACGCCAGACCCGATGCCGGGGTTAAGGAAGTAGGGATGTCCCTGCTTAGAACACAAAAGCCAGTATTGCTGCTGGATCAGCCTGAGCATTCAATTGATTTATTTGTCTGCTTGGCAGCGATCGATAACGAAGCTCACTTGAAGGCTTTAGCTCACCTGACGAAACTATTAGGAAATGAATCTACGTTACAAGCGATGAAAAGTGCTGAGTCTGCTCAGGAAATTATTACGATTATAAAAGAAGGAGAGGAATCATAATGAAAATTTTAGCAGTATGCGGATCAGGATTAGGTACTAGTTTTATGGTGGAGATGAATATTAAGCAGGTATTGGACGAACTGGGAGTTACAGGTGTCGAAGTCTCCCACTCGGACTTAAGCTCAGCCGCGCCGGGTGATGCAGATGTTTTCATCTTAGCAAAGGATATAGCAGAAGGCGGAGAGCACCTCGGGGAAGTAATTGTACTTGATAATATTATCGATATGGATGAATTAAGAGAGAAGATTAAGAAAATGGCAGAAGAAAAAAACCTGACGTAATGGTTTGATTTGAGGATAAAGGGGGAGAAAAGCAGATGAATAATATACTTGCAACTTTAATAGACATTTTAAGTCAACCGGCAATATTAGTTGCTTTGATTGCTTTAGTAGGTTTATTGGCTCAAAGGAAAAACCTGTCGGACACAATGAAGGGGACAACAAAAACATTTGTCGGTTTCCTCGTCATTGCCGCGGGAGCCGGCATTTTAGAAACATCCCTGGTTCCCTTTGGTTCTATGTTCCAGGAAGCATTTAATGTATCTGGAGTCGTTCCAAACAATGAAGCCATTGTGGCACTGGCATTAAATGAATATGGTTCAAATACCGCATTAATTATGTTCTTCGGAATGATCGTAAATATATTAATTGCCCGATTTACGAGGTTCAAATATATCTTTCTGACAGGTCACCATACGTTGTACATGGCGTGTATGCTGGCTGTAATCATGGCAGTTGCTGGTTTTACTACCGTACCACTAATTGCAGCCGGCTCAGTGGCACTTGGGATCATCATGACATTATCCCCCGCCATTCTTCAGCCTTTTATGAGAAAGCTGACAGGGAATAATAATGTTGCCTTAGGTCATTTCAGTGCTGTGGGTTATGCATTAAGCGGGTTAGTAGGAAAAGCTGTGAAAGGAAAAGAGTCAACGTCTACAGAAAAAATCGATTTTCCTAAAGGGCTGGGTTTCCTAAGAGACAGCACCGTTAGTATAGCGTTAACAATGGTGGTTATGTATTTTATTGTTGCCCTGGCTGCCGGCCCGGCTTATATTGAAGGGGAGCTTAGTGATGATACAAACTTCCTCGTTTTTTCACTTATTCAGGCTGGTAATTTTGCAGCAGGTGTCTTCATTATTTTAGCAGGGGTACGCTTGGTACTTGCGGAAATTGTGCCTGCGTTTAAAGGGATTTCAACAAAGCTTGTGCCAAATGCGAAGCCTGCTTTAGATGTTCCTATTGTGTTCACCTATGCACCGAATGCTGTATTAATTGGTTTCTTCTCAAGCTTTGTCGGTGGATTGTTCAGTATGATTATTATGGCTGTAGTGGGAAGTACGATCATTCTTCCTGGCGTAGTGCCTCACTTCTTTACAGGAGCAGCAGCCGGTGTGTTTGGAAATGCGACAGGTGGAGTAAAAGGCGCTGTTGCGGGAGCCTTCGTAAACGGAATTATTATTTCATTCCTACCCGTTTTTCTTCTGCCGGTATTAGGAGAGCTAGGCTTTGCTAATACCACATTCTCAGACGCAGACTTTGGTGTCGGGGGCATCTTCTTCGGAACACTGGCCAATTATGCAGGACCAATGGCAATTGTAATCAGCCTTATCGTTATTCTTGTCCTTATGGCCATTCCGTTTAGAAGTAAAAAAAGTGCATAATTATAATTGACGGGAAGGAGGGAATTCTCCCCCCTTGTCTAATTCTTTACCAAGTCTACTCTGGCAAAGCATGTGCCGAAGGGTGATTCCTGGTTTTGTGAATGATGGAACCACTTAGATGGGGGAGGAGACGTAATTACCCCAATTAAGGAAACAGCTAAATTTGATGGAGGGGGGCTGGAAATGTATTTAACCGAATATCATCATCATACCGATAACTCAATTGACTCTAAAGCAAATATGGAAGAAGTCTGTAAACAAGCCATAGTGAAAGGCATCGATGAGATTTGTTTCACAGACCATTATTCAGTTAATCCTAAACTGCCCACATACGGCCATATGGATTTTGATATATACTTCTCCCAAATCAAATACTGTCAAGATAAATTCAAAGATGATTTGACAGTGAAAGCTGGGATAGAACTTTGTGAGCCTCATCTCATGCAAGAGGAGTATCATGAAGTGCTCAGCCAACTGGAGATTGATTTTATCCTTGGTTCCGTTCATAACATCAATGAAGAAAAGCTGCGTAAATTCATGAATGAGAGAGAGAAGAACGAAGCTTATCAAAAATATTTTGAAGAAGTCTATTCTTTAGTTTCTTCAGCAGATATTGATGTATTGGCCCATTTAGATTTGATGAAACGTTATGCGGTACAAACAAAAGGAAACTATGCCTTTACTGATTTTCAAGAAATTTTACATGCTATTTTAGAGAAGGCAGTGGAACGAGACATTGGAATTGAAATCAATACCTCGGGGTTATCAAATGAACATGTGGGAGAAGCTTTTCCTACCAGGGAGATTCTCAAACTATATAAACATCTCGGCGGCGAGATTTTAACCATTGGATCAGACTCCCACCACGCGCATACCGTAGGGAACCATTTAGAAGGTGCTCTCCAGATGGCCAGGCAGGCTGAATTTACTCATGTTTATACGTTTACGAAACGAAAGCTAAATAGATTATTAGCGGTACCAGGTACCTAGGTAGCTGATCACACTTCATTTTGAAGTGTGATTATTTTTTCCTGTTTTTAAATAGATGATTCTTTTTATCTGGTTTACTGTATAAATTTAACTTGAAATTATGAAAAAACACCTATTAAAGTGTTAGCGTTCTGGTAGAATAATAATAAGTTATCCAAATGTACAATAAATTTCCTTTCAGCACAGCTGAAAGTAGGAAGGAGGGAAGAACAAATTTATTTGGGTAACGTAACACATTATTTGAGTAGAGGATGGTTTGATGACATGCAACAAATGTAATAATGAACAAGATTCGGGCAAGTTTTGCGGAGTTTGTGGAAGTCCTTTAGAGCAAGCAGCAGGAGCAGAATATTCAGCGGCTGCCGTAGAAAGCTCCCCGGAGAAAACTGCAGCTGTAAACTCTGAATCTATGGAAAAAGTTAAACAATTTTCAGGAGAGTTCAGCCAGTCTTCCCTGAGGTTATTAAAGCGGCCCGCAGCTGCCTTTCAACTGGGAGAATCAGCGTTCATGCAGGGTCTTGTAACGTTAATTATTTACAGCCTGGCTTACACGTTAAGCATTTATTTTTTAGCTAATTCGTTATTTAAGCAAATGGGTTCTTTTCTAATGGAAAGCCAATCGCTTCCTTTCTTTGAACTCAGTTCGCGATTATTCCTTCTTTCATTAATTGGAGTGGCCATTAGTGTCTTTTCTATTTTTATAATTTCTAAAGGCTTAAAACTCTCTATCAGCATCAAAAGACTGATTGCACAGTTTGGTGGATTACTAACCCCGTTTGCAGCCGTCAATCTAGCAGCGATCATTTTCGGGTTAAGTGGGTCCCTATCTTTAACACTTCTCCTGTTAGGTTTCTCTACTTCATTTGCACTGCTTATTGTCCCAATTCTATACATATACCACCAGGGAGTAACGGAACAGCCTGAACAAAACGTATTTTATTGGAGTTTAGTTACAGGTGTATCCGTTTCGGTCTTAACGTTTTTTTTCTGGAGATGGATGGTATCCGACACTGTAGAAGAAATAGAATCCTTTATAAATATGTTTCCATTTTAATCTTACATAAAGGCGGGTGAACCATGTGAAATATTGTATGAATTGCGGAGAGTCCTTGAAGGAAAATCAATCCTTTTGTGTTTCCTGCGGTCACAAGCAGGAAGAGCCCGTTAATCAGTCAACAACTTCTGTTTCAAAAAATGCTGCACCTAAACAGCCCATGTCTAAGAAGAAGAAAAACGCTATTATTATTGCTGCTTCTATCGCTGTACTTCTTATAAGTGCTCACTTTATAATTTCTAATTTATTGGACCTGATGAAAACGATCCAGGGTATGGATCGCGCCATGACTGATCAGAATGTTGATGATTTTTTCAACTACGTAGAACTAGAGGGAGAGGCCTTCATTCATAAGGAAGAGTACATGGAGTATGTAAGAGACTCAGATTGGGAAAATATTCGTTATCAATTAACAGAATCGTTTGAGTCTAAAGATGATCAATCATTTGATACGACGATAAGGGACTACGATGGAAATCCGTTATTCTCTGTAAAAAGAAATGCTGTTGTCCCTGGTTTATATCACACGTACGATATTAAAGCTATACCCGTTGAACTACTGGGCACTACCAATTTAAAAAATACTCAGATCACTTTTAACGATGAAAAGATTGAATTAGAGAATTCAGAAGAAATTACAACCCTGGGGTGGGCCTACCCCGGCGAATATACAGTCGAAGGCACAGCATCCAATGAATTTGGCGAGTTTCATTATCAAGAGACGATGACAGTGTACCCAAATGAAACGCAGGAAGCCGAAGTAGCTATCTCGTTTCCGACTGAAACTTACGCCATTAACACAAATCAAGAAGAAGCCATTTTATTTATAAATGGAGAAAGCACAGATCGTTCCCTCGGCGAGTATACAGAAATCGGACCTTTCCCAGAGGGAGAAATAGTAGACCTCCATGCGGAATGGGAAGATGAAAATGGAACTATTCATAAATCAGAAGAACTTGATGCCAGCTCAAACATTTGGGGTGGACCCACTTTTTATTTCTATCCAGAAGAAGAGGAAGTTTATGCCTCTGAGCAAACCACTGGCATGGAAGCAGAGGATGAAGGGGACGACAATTTTGATGCAATTGAGGACTTTATGATCGGATTCTTAAGTGACAGCGTTAACGCATTGAATCACGGTGACTTTTCAATGGTTGCTTCTTCATTTACTGAGGATGGAGAAGGAAAAGCAGAGTATGAAGACTTCATTGACTCTAGCGGTGACCGCATCGAAAGTGAAACCTTTCTGGGTGGAGAATTACTTGACTACGAAGAGAAGGAAGAGGGCTTTATTGAGGTTGTTATGAGTGAAAACTATGAAATTACTTACACGGATGGCGAGTACAAGGAACCGAGATTGGAAGGAACATATCTCCTTAAAGAGGATGAAGGAGATTATAAAGTAGACGTGTATGTGAATATTGATTAGAAAAAAGAGACTGGAGATAGAGGTGAAAAAATGAACATTCTAATAAGGGCAAATCATTAGCGCAGTCAAAATGCGAAGACGTCAGAGGGAACAGCTCGAACCGAGCGCTTCTTTCTGAGGTAGCTGAGGCGGGTCCATGAAGAGTGAATCATTTTGAGGAAGCGATGTTTAAATTCTCTTTACCATAAATCATTCGGACTGATTTCTCCAGAATCGTTCGGATGATTTTTTGCTTTATTCCGTTTGTCAGCCTGTTTTGTTATAGAGAGCAAAAGCTTTTAGGTTTTTGTTGTAATGTGTTGCTGATTTCCAATAAAAACCTTAGAATGATATACCAAAACAGGAGGTGGTTCCATGGAGAACAGTTTAGTTCAACCAGATGATGTATGGATATTGTGGGCATTTCTTGCAGGATGGGCTGCAATCAGTATTTACTTGGAACAAAATTACAAGTGGGCATCCAAATTTTCCGGTGCAATTATTGCTTTAGTCGGGGCGATGATTTTAGCGAATGTTGGAGTAATCCCATTAGAATCACCTGTGTATGATACGGTTTGGAATTATGTTGTGCCACTGGCTATTCCGCTTCTTTTGTTTCAAGCGAATATTCGTAAGATATGGAGTGAAAGCGGCCGGTTATTATTGTTATTTTTCCTTAGTGCTGCCGGTACTGTGGCAGGATCAATCATTGGTTTCTTTCTTTTAAAAGACGTAGTTCCCGGTCTAGATCAGGTAGGGGCGATGATGACAGGGTCTTACATAGGGGGCGGCGTGAACTTTGCGGCTTTGTCTGCTAAGTTTGAAGCACCTGGAGAACTCGTTTCCTCTGCTGTGGTTGCAGATAATTTAATGATGGCTGTTTATTTCTTCATACTAATGGCACTGCCGGCAATTGGCTTTTTTACTAAAAGGTTTAAGACGCCTTATATGGATGAGCGGTCTGAGTCTGATGTGAATGAGAACGACCAAACAGATGCGGCCTCTTACTGGGGTAGAAAAGAAATGTCGCTTCAGGATATAGGTTTGGCTGTTGGTAGTTCATTTGTGCTCGTGGCTGCTTCTTTTACAATTGCCGATTGGTTTGGTGAACTTATTCCAGCAGGTGAGGATGTTAATATCCTAAGTAATGTACTAAACGGAATTCTAGGTGATGGATATTTAATGTTAACTACATTGACGATGATTGCTGTTACTGTGTTTCCAAAGTATTTTGAAGGGATTCATGGCGCTCAGGAAATAGGCACATACTTGATTTATATCTTCTTTGTGGTCATAGGAATTCCAGCGTCAGTTGTGCTTATTTTTCAAAATGCTCCAATGCTGCTGGTGTTTGTATTTATTATCGTGATGAGTAATATGGTGGTTTCTTTTGTCTTAGGACGCGTCTTTAAATTTAGCCTGGAAGAAGTAATCGTTGCGTCTAACGCCAATATTGGCGGCCCGACGACAGCAGCTGCGATGGCGATTGCGAAGGGATGGACGAAGCTGGTGGTGCCGATTCTCTTAGTCGGTACACTCGGTTATATTGTAGGAAACTATATCGGTACAGGTATTGGTGTCTGGTTCAGTAGTTTTTAAGTAGTGAATAGGACAGGACAAAGTGCATTATCGCTCCCTCAAAATACTTGAGTTTACTGGATAAATTCTATCAAGCCCCACGCATTACTTGTCGGGGGATGCTTTCCGCGGGCACGGCCTCAGCTAACTTGGTCAAGAAGATCACTTGACCCAGTGGATCCTCGGCTTGCGCTGTTCCCGCGACGCATCACAGGACGTGGCCGGTTTTAATCGACCAGGCGTCAACCCCGAACGCTCATCGCAGTATCAACAGAGATCAATTTAACACCCATTCGAATGTTTAAAATATCTGCTCTTATGAACCTTCTATATGGGGGCTGGTTAGAGAACGATATAAGATGAAAACGAAGAACAATCAACTGAAGCATAGATACTTATGTATCGGCTTCTTATTTTATTGGGAAAATAATTAGTAAATGGGAGAGGAAGACGTTTATACAATTATTATAGGTAAACCCGTGATTTTTCCGAATTGTTCATTTAAAATAGAAAGGAATAGAATATCGTCGAAAAAATAGGCGTGATGGACGTTTCATCACTTAAAAGGGAAGTTGGTTCGATTCCAACGCGGTCCCGCCACTGTATTTGCGAGCGATCTGCATAATTCCACTGTGTGTAAGCATGGGAAGGAGCAGCAAGCGATGACCATAAGCCAGGAGACCTACCTATTTTTCTTCACCAAAACCCTACGCGGATAGGAGGTGTGATCAGAAGCGGCTTGCCATAATCGTGCAGACGCGTTGGTTACGTATACACATCTAAATGTAGGATGTGTTTTTTTGTGTTCATTTTTATAAAAAGGGGAGATCGTTATGAAAAAGTACTGGCGTTACATAGGGGTTGCTTGTTTATCCGCTGGATTGCTCATGGGATGTGCAGACGATTCAAGTGAGGAATCAAATGATGAAGCACCGGAAGATAGCAATGAAGAAGCTTCTGGTGAAACGAGCTATCCGTTAATAGTCGAAGATGCGGTGGAAAACGAAGTAGAAATAGAAGAGGATCCTGAGCGCATTGTCAGTTTAATTCCGAGCAATACGGAAATTGCGTTTGAGCTTGGCGCAGGCGATGAGGTCGTCGGTGTGTCAGAGAACGATAATTACCCGGAAGAGGTATCGGAGCTTGATCAGGTCGGGGGTATGGAAATTAATGTGGAAAAAGTAATCTCCCTTGAGCCTGATTTGGTACTGGCCCATGCCTCCAGCGCGCACAATTCACAGGAAGCACTTGAACAGATCGAAGAGGCAGGAATTGCCGTATACGTTGTTGAAGATGCGGCCAGCTTTGACGGGGTTTACGACACGATCGAAGCTGTTGGTGAACTCGTGAATGAGCAGGAAAATGCGAAGGAAATCGTAAATAGCATGCAGGAAGACGTTGAGGCAGTAGAAGAACAGGCTGCAGAAGTCGAAGAGTCGAAACGTGTGTTTGTCGAGGTGTCTCCTGAGCCGGAAATTTATACAACTGGGACAGGCACATTTATGAATGAGATGCTTGACATGATTCAGGCGGAAAATGCGGCAGCTGATGAAGAGGGCTGGGTGCAGATGAATGAGGAAGCTGTCATCGACATGCAGCCGGACACGATTATTACGACGTATGGTTACTACACAGAAGATCCAGTAGAGCAAGTGTTAAGCCGTGAGGGATGGGAAGAAGTTCCTGCAATTGAAAATGAAGAAGTCATCGATGTGCACTCTGACCTTGTCACCCGCTCAGGACCGCGGTTAGTAGAAGGGTTGAAAGAGCTGGCAGAAGCGGTTTACCCTGACACATTTGGCGATGAGTAAATTTTTCACCTACGCAGGATCTCTACTGGTATTAGCCGGTGCGATCATAGCCGCGGTAGGAGCGGGCAGCGTGTCTGTTCCACTTCCAGATATTGTAAAAGTGATTATTGCTCAAGTAACACCTTTTTTCCCACAGGTGGATACTGTTCATGCCAGTATTATCGGGGATGTCCGGCTGCCGCGTGTTTTATTAGCTGGTCTGGTGGGGGCCTCGCTTGCGATTTCAGGCGCAGCTTTTCAAGGACTTTTACAAAATCCGCTGGCTGACCCTTATACGTTAGGTGTTTCATCAGGGGCTTCCGTAGGGGCCGTGCTCGTCCTGTTCCTCGGTCTTTCATTTCCCATCTTCTCAATGGTTACGCTGCCGGTTATGAGTATCTTAACGGCCGTACTAGCGCTGCTGTTTGTCATTACGTTTGCCCGCATGCTTGATCACACCCTGTCGATTGAGACGCTTATTTTAACAGGAATTGTGATGGGATCTTTTTTAGGCTCCCTCATTTCTTTAATGATTGCCTTAACTGGCGATGAACTGCGGCAGATCGTAGGCTGGCTGCTAGGAAGCGTCGCAATGAGAGGCTGGAATTACGTCAGTCTGCTCATTCCCTTTTTTGTAATCGGGTCACTTCTGCTCTTAATTCAAGGACAAGAGCTTAACGCGATGTCTTTAGGAGAAGAACGGGCGAAGCAGCTCGGCGTTCCGACCGAAAAACGAAAAGCGGTTATTTTGCTGGCCGCTTCAATATTAACAGGAGCTGCGGTTGCGGTTTCAGGAACAATTGGATTTGTAGGACTCGTCGTGCCTCACATCTGCCGGAAGATATTTGGCGTCGATCACCGCCATTTACTGCCGCTGTCATTAATCAACGGTGCGACGTTCTTAATTTTAGCTGATCTCGTATCACGCACGATTATCGCTCCCGTTGAACTGCCAATAGGTGTGATTACTTCACTAATTGGAGCTCCGATCTTTGCGGTTATTTTGTATCAGCAACGAAAAGAACGCAGCACACCGTTTAAAAGGAGGGGACCTGCACATGATTAAAGTGAAAAACGTATGCGGCGGTTATGAGGAGAAGCCGATTGTTGATCATGTTGATTTTTTCGTTTCAAAAGGCGAATTCTTTGGCGTGGTCGGTCCAAATGGCTGCGGTAAGACAACGTTGTTTAAGATGATGAGCGGCGTCCTCCCTTTATGGAGCGGTACAGTATCGATAGATGAGAGGACCATAGATGAATACGATCGAAAAAGCCTGGCACGAAAAGTGGCAACCCTGCCGCAGATCCAGCAGAGCTACTTTACGTACAGCGTGTATGAGACTGTAATGATGGGGCGGTATGCATACCAAACCGGCTTGTTTAAACAGCCTTCTGTTGAAGATGAAAAAGTCGTTGAGCGCATTTTACATCAAACGGGCTTAACACAAATGAGGCATCTGCCGATTACGGCGTTAAGCGGTGGAGAGCGGCAGCGTGTGTATTTAGCACAGGCGTTAAGCCAGGAGCCTGACGTATTACTGCTTGATGAGCCGACGAATCACCTTGATTTCAGCTATCAAAAGCAGCTCCTTGATGAATTAAAAAAGTTAACGTTAACGGATGAGTTAACGGTCGTATCTATTTTCCACGATTTAAATATTGCCAGCCTGTATTGCGATCGGCTGCTCCTTATGGAAGAAGGCAGGATAAAGAAGATGGGGACACCGGATGAAGTTATGCAGAAGGATCTGCTTGAAGGGGTTTATCAATCGACAATCGACGTGTATGCGAATCCGTCTGTTGCAAGCCCTCAAATGAATGTCATGCCAGGTTATCTATCAACTGCATTTTCACAGCTGTCGCCGGAGTCTTTACAAGTCAGTAAGGAAAAGCTGCTGTTTCAGACGAAGCGGCCATTGAAAACATTCTCCTCAGCTGTGGTTGGTGCCGGATTTGGATGGTATCAAAACTTCGTGAACTATCACGTTGAAAAAAGCTTTAGATGTGATTCACCCGAACGATTTATGAAGGGGAAATTTCGCGAGTGGAAGCTTCCTGAACACGAAACACTGGCGATGATGACAGCAGCTTATGTAACAAACTACGCGAAGCGCTATGTATATGAGAACGATTTTACACTCCTTGTCATAGTCACAGCAGGAACAAGTAATGCCGTTGATGTGCTGCATGGAGCGAAGCACGGTTTTATTGCCGCGCCAGGAACCGTCAATACGTGGGTTTTTGTTGAAGGAGAGCTATCTGAGCAAGCTTTTATTCAAGGGGTTGTAACGGCAACAGAAGCGAAGACGAAGGCTTTTTCAGATTGTAAAATAACCGATCAATTAACTGGCACAAAGGCGACTGGCACTTCCACCGACAGTATTCTGATTGCAAGTTCACAGACGGGCCAGCATGTCGAATACGCAGGACCTGTGACGCCACTCGGAAGAACCATCGGCCGCACGGTATTTGAAGCTACGGTGGAAGCTATTGAGAATTCGTTAAAAGGAAAACGTGTATGATGACGCATTTAACGTCGATAACGCTCGCATTTGTGCTCGATCTATGGCTCGGTGATCCGCGCTGGCTGCCTCATCCGGTCCGATTGATCGGCAGAATGATCGCTTATTTTGAGGGAAAGTGGAATCGCGGAAATTTTCGCCGTATAAAAGGCGTAGTAATGCTTATTGTTTTATGCATCGTCGTCTTTTTCCTCTCGTGGACAATAATTTGGGCGGGTTATCAGCTTCACATGGCTGCTGGTATCGCTGCGGAAACGCTGCTCATTTGGACGACGATTGCTTCGAAAGGATTAAAGGAAGCGGCAATGGACGTCTACATCCCTTTAGTGGAAAGAAATTTACCAAAAGCGCGTCACAACTTAGCGATGATCGTCGGGCGGGATACCGAGCAATTAAACGAATCAGAGATTGCTCGCGGAGCCGTAGAAACAGTGGCCGAGAATACGAGCGACGGCATTACGGCCCCTCTCTTTTTTGCCTTAATCGGAGGTGCGCCTTTAGCGATGCTGTACCGTGCCGTGAATACTTGTGATTCTATGGTCGGCTACCGGCACGACCGATATGTGAAGTTTGGCTGGGGATCAGCGCGTTTTGATGATGTATTGAACTGGATACCGGCCAGAGTGACGGCATTGCTTCTGCTTATTGCAGAAAAATCTTCCCATGTTACTTTACGAATGCTTCGTGAGCAGGCGAGGCGTCATCCTAGTCCAAACAGCGGCTGGGGTGAAGCTTCATTTGCTCTCTTACTAGGTGTACAGCTGGGTGGTAAAAACTACTATTTCGGTGAAGCATCCTATCGGCCGACGATAGGATTTCAACGACAAGAACTTCACGCGCACCACATCTTGGAATCTACGAAAATTATGCTTAGAGCCGTTATCTATTTTCTCATCGTTTTATGGATAGGAGGGATTCTCATTGAAATGGCCAGCTCATGGCGCTAACCCGCATTACTTAACCGAATCGATGAACCTGCCGCCTGTGCAGTATGATTTTAGCGTGAACGTTAACCCGCTAGGCCCTCCCTCGTGGCTGAAAGAGAAATGGTCGGAATTTTATCCCTTCGTTATGGATTACCCGGATCCTCATAACGAGCGTCTGATCAAAACGATTGCTGAGAGAGAAAGGATACCGAAGGAACAAGTGCTTGTTGGAAACGGAGCTTCCGAGCTTCTGATGTTGATTGGAAACTATTTTTCTGGCAAAAGAGTGCTCATTGTGGAACCGACGTTTTCAGAATATCGAACGATTGCGCAAACTCACGGCTGTCAAGTCGAGACTGTATTTCTCCTGGAAGAAGAGGGATGGCAATTGCCGGTTGGACGAATAGCAGAACAAATGACAGGGGTCGATCTCGTTATTGTATGTAATCCGAACAATCCCACAGGTGTTCATTATGCTGAAAGTGAAATAGTACCTTTGCTTCAAAGTTGTGAAAGGATGGAAACACATCTCGTCATAGACGAGGCATTTTATGACTTTGTGGAGTACGAGCCATCATTGATTCAGCATGTAAAGAGCTATTCAAAGCTGATCGTGCTCCGCTCCTTAACGAAAATGTATGCTGTACCAGGGCTGAGAATAGGGTACGCAGCTGCCGGCCAACAATTCGTCGAAGAGCTTTCTCACTTTCAACCGACATGGAGTGTGAACGGCCTAGCTCAAGTGATTGCTGAGCGCTGTGTTCAGGACGATGCTTTTCGTATAGAGACGCGACGTTACATCCAATCAGAAAAAGATCGACTTTTTCCAGCACTTCGTGACCTGGGGTTTACAGTAACGGATAGTGAAGTGAATTATTACTTACTTGGTGGATATCCCTGTTTAAGCGAAACCTTACTTTCTTTCCTTTTAGAAAATCGGATCGCTGTGCGGCATACATACAATTTTCCGGGCTTAGATGGGGAGAATATTCGATTATGTATCTATAAAAAAGAGGCAAATGATCGACTGCTCGAACTGCTTAGGAGGTGGACGCTGTGATTTTTTTTATTTGCGGAGGCGTAAGAAGCGGGAAAACGGGTTTTGCTGAAATGCAGATGTTAAAAAGTAAATGCAAAAATCTTCATTATATAGCCACCGGGGTAATAACGGATGAAGAGATGGAGGAGCGTGTGTCTCATCATCAGGAAGATCGAAGAAAGAGTGAACGCCCATGGACAACGTGGGAACAGGCAACGGAGATTAACGAACTGACTTTTTCAAAAGAAGATGCTGTTCTACTTGACTGCATCACGACGTGGACAGCGAATGAAATGATGGAGCATAAAGACTTGGAACCAGATCAGCTGATTGATCAGTTGCTGAGCCAAGTAGAAGAGTTCATCGCTCAGCCGGGCGAAGTATACATTGTTTCGAATGATGTCAACCGCGAGCTTCCTTCTCCATTTTCAATGGTGGAAAACTATAAATACATTATTGGAACGTTAAACCAGCATCTTGCTGCACACAGTCACCAGGCGGTAGAAATGGTATTTGGTGAACCAGTTTTTCATAAGGAGGTGCATGAATGAAGGGTGTCATGATTCAAGGAACCGCATCAAATGTGGGTAAGAGCTGGATCGCTACTGGATTATGCCGGGTATTTGCCCGAAAAGGCATAAAAGTGGCTCCGTTTAAATCACAAAACATGTCCAATAATGCGTACGTAACAGTTAAAGGAGAGGAAATCGGCCGTGCACAGGGCATCCAGGCTGAAGCTTCCGGAGTGGAGGCCACGGTTGAAATGAATCCAATTTTGTTAAAACCCACGAGTGAACAACGGTCAGAGGTGATCTTGCGCGGGGTCAGTCAAACTGTGTGGTCCGGGTCTGAATATCGGATGAAAGGATATGAAAAAGGAAAGCAGGCCATCAAGAAATCGGCTGAGAATTTAAATGACGCATACGATATGCTCGTTATTGAGGGAGCCGGCAGTCCGGTGGAAATCAACTTAAACGACCGGGAACTCGTCAACATGTCGATTGCTGACATGCTTGACGTTCCTGTCATTTTAGTAGCTGATATTGACCGAGGCGGTGTGTTCGCTAGCATAGTCGGTACGCTGGAATTACTGGAAGAACACCATCGCAAGCGTGTGAAAGGAATAATTATTAATAAATTTCGCGGGGAGCGTTCGTTGTTTGAAGATGGAGTGAGATGGCTTGAAGAGCGAACGGGGATCCCGGTGCTCGGCGTCCTGCCTCATTTAGAAAATCACGGCATTGAAGGGGAAGATTCGCTCACTGCAGCGTCTGTTTATGCTGATCAGGTCCACTCATTAGACATTGCTGTCGTGCACTGGCCATATATAGCGAATGACTCGGATGTAAACCCGTTATCACACGAATCGGATGTATCGCTTCGTTATGTCCGGTCTTTTGATGAGTTAGGTGACCCTGATGCATTAATTTTACCTGGCACGAGGAGTACAATCGACGATTATCGTACGTTTGAGAAACTGGGTTTAAAAGAAGTCATCCGTGAATATGCGCGGGAAGGGACGGTCATCGGTATTTGTGGCGGCTATCAAGTGTTGTGTGAAACGATGTACGAGCATAAAGCTGACACGGTCGGAACCACAGGCATTGGTTTATTTCCATTATCGACGATGTTTTTTCGTGAGAAACAGACGATCCGTGTTAAAGGAAGTACACACCCGGCAAGCGGTTTTGCAGAATCATCGATGTCTGGTTATGAAATTCATTTAGGCCGTACAAAAGGCTTGAATACGACGCCTTTTCTTGAACTGTTGGATGGCCCTGAAGGCATCAGCCTTGATGAGGGCCGGTTAATCGGCACCTATTTGCATGACTGTTTTCATAATGACGAGTGGCGCACGGATTGGCTTAACCGCCTGCGGAAGCAAGCCGGTCTGCCTGAACAGCCGGTTCTACACTTATCCGATCGTCAGAAGCGTTACGACAGACTGGCTGATCATCTAGAAAAATACTTAGATCATGAGGCGCTCCTGCACATTGTTGAGGAAAGCCGCTCATGAAGAACTTTTATTTCGGTGGATTGTTCGCACTGCAGTTTTTTTCAATTATTCCAGTTCATCTCGAAATCGAGCCTGGCCTCTCCCGCGTTCGCTGGTCCTTGCGCTGGCTGCCATTGTTGGGAGTTGCATTTGGTGCTGCAAATGTTGTCTTTTTTTTAATGATGCATACGTACACGGAAATGAGTTTACTCAGCCTCGTTTTGCTTTCGATACTTATTCCAATTGTGTTAAGCGGCGGCCTTCATTTAGATGGACTTATGGATACCGGAGATGCTTATTTCTCTTACCAGACCCCGGAGAAACGATTGGATGTAATGAAGGATCCTCGTACTGGGGCATTTGGTGTGATGGTCTTATTCCTCGTTCTTACGCTGCGCTTCATCTTTATATATGAAGCCGTGCGCCTAGAGGAAGCTGCTGTTTGGTTTTTACTCGTCATCCCGTGTTTCGCCCGCATTGTCATGGTCGGATTGCTCGGCTTTGCACCCTCTGCGAAAACCAGCGGACTCAGCTCGTTTTTTCAAAAGTCGTATAAGGCAAGTGTAACGTGGTGGCTTGTTGGTACAAGTATCTTTCTTATAATAGGATGTTTTTTTATTTCAATCGGTGTGTCCATTGCCTTTTGCTTAGCTGTATGTGCCGGGGTCTGGATCATAAAGAGCTGGGCGGTAAAAGCTTTTAACGGAATCACAGGCGATGTGTGCGGCGCAATGCTGGAAGGGATGGTGACATTTTTATGGTTAATCGTTTGGATCTTTATTTAATTCGCCATGGAGCCACAGAGTCAAATCGGCAAAAACGTTACATTGGCTGGCGCGAGGAGTCTCTTACAGAAGAAGGTGTGAAACAAGTGGAACAGCTGAGAAAGAAGCTGCCTCTTATGGCTTCCGTTTACACGAGTGATCTATCCCGTTGCCGGGAAACCGCGGGTATTTTGTCGCTGGTATTTCGAGAAGAAAAAGCACTGCGGGAATATGATTTTGGAGATTTTGACGGCAAAAGGTACGAGGAATTAAAGGACGAGGAAAGCTATAAACGCTGGCTGGATGATATGGAGAATGAAACGCCTGGAAATGGAGAGCGTTTTTCACATTTTAAAGATCGTGTGCTTCAGTTTGTGAATGGTTTTCTAGAAACCTACGAATGTGCTGCCTCACCAGTAGCTCTCGTTACTCACGGAGGCGTCATTCGTACGTTGCTGCAGCACTTTTCAAAGCAGACCAGTTCCATGTGGGAATGGAGCGTTGATCCAGGTGAAGCCTACCACATTCAACTGCTGAAGGAGGGGAATGAGTGGATTTTATTACAGGCGGAGCGCATAACGGCAAATTAGCCTGGGCTTTACAGCATTACGAAGGAGAAGCGACCGTTATTCGCGCCAGGGAAGCATTCGATGAGGAAGCAGCTTCTTTAGTCATTGTGGACCAAGTAGAAACAATTATTGGTGAGTGGAGCAGTGCTGAAGAATTTTTTCAAAAGTTAGTAGAGTGGGAACTCAGGAAAGAGGTTCGTCAACTCGTTTTCATTGGAACGGACATTACAAGCGGCATTGTCCCGGTGGAAGCAAAAGAACGTCAGTGGCGGGATGAGGTCGGATTTCAATACCAGCAGTTCATGAAAGACGCTGAGACCGTTTACCGCATTTGGTTTGGCATTCCACAACAATTAAAGTAGGAGGTTTTAACATGAGGTTATATACAAGAACAGGAGATAAAGGACAGACGAGCGTCATTGGCGGAAGAGTGGAGAAAGATGACGTGCGTGTGGAAGCTTATGGAACAGTCGATGAAGTGAACAGTTTTGTAGGAAAAGCACGTACGGAATTAGAAGGGGAGAAATTTGCTGAAATTCAAGAAGAGTTGGAGCGGATTCAGCACGAGCTCTTTGACTGCGGCAGTGATCTAGCGAATAAGAAGTCGAACCGTCCGTACAAGCTTCAGCAGGAAAGTATTGACTGGCTGGAGCAGCGCATGGATGAATATATAGAAAATTCACCTGAACTTGAGCGCTTCATTTTACCAGGCGGATCAGCCGCTTCTGCGACCTTGCATATTGCACGAACAATTACACGCCGTGCGGAGCGTCTCGTCGTTACCTTGCAAAAACAAGAAGAAATCCACCCTATTTGTTTAATGTACTTAAATCGTCTATCAGACTATTTCTTCGGTCTGGCCCGCTACGTCAATAAGCTGAACGATACGAAAGACGTAGAATATATTCGCAGTGCCAAAGTTTTTCGTTCAGGCAAACGAAAGGAAAATGAATAAATGGGCGTCCCTCTGTTCATACCCGTTCAAAAGGAGTGCGAACTTGTTATAGCCACGGATAATGCAGGGGCTATTGGGAGTAAATCTGAAGATCAAGTACAGGTTCCCTATTCAATCGTAGCTGAAGCGTTGTTTCGCGTCGCTTTCATGGATGCGGTAGCAGTGGGGGCTTCCCCTTATGCAGTGAATGTAATGAACTTTGCCGGGGATGACGTGTGGCTGGAGCTGGAAGAAACAATTACGGAACAATGCAGAAGTTTGGGATTCAAACTGTCGATTACCGGAAGTACAGAGTCTAACTTTTCTATGAATCAATCGGCAATAGGGCTAAGTGTAATCGGAACGGTTTCAGAAGAGGAAAAGAAAATTGGCTGTTCAAATGAAGGGTGTGGCGTTGCCTTGATCGGAGAGCCGCTTGTAGGAGAAGAAGTTATCCATGAAGCAGATAAAATTGCACCCTTAGACTTGTTCCTGCGTTTGACAAAACAGGACTGGGTGCATGAAATTTTACCAGTAGGCTCTAAAGGAATTGAAGGCAGTTTAATCGAGCTCGAGAAAAGAAACGGATGGAATCCTCAAGAATGGATCGTTCCTTTTGACCGAAAAAAATCAGGGGGACCATCCACGAGCTTCCTCATCACTTATGACTTAAAGAGAGGCCTTGACTTACAAAAACAAGCCGGCAGATATTTAACGGTATTAGGCTAGCATCTAGCATTGAGGTATCAATGAGGTACCAGGTACAATGAAGAGAAAGATCCGTACCAGGTACGCAATGGTGAAAATGCTGTACCTGGTACCGAAAGAGGGTGGAAATTTGAAAAATGGGATTGAAGAAAGGGTTCTTGCCACTTTTCGTTATCTCCATGAACATCCGGAAATCAGCTGGGAGGAGCATGAGACCACTCAATATATTAAGAGATTGCTAGAGGAAAGCGGATGTAAGGTGACTACTTTTAATGATTGTACCGGCGTAATCGGGGAATATGGTAATTTTAACAGTGACCTGCCTATCGTTGGCGTCCGGGCGGACCTGGATGCTTTGTGGCAGGAAGTGAATGGAGTGTTTAAAGCCAACCATTCTTGCGGACACGATGCTCACATGTCGATGGTTTTAGGTCTGTTATGGAAGCTTGAACAGACCCCTGAGCTAAAGGATAAAGTGGCGATTAAGTTTATTTTTCAACCTGCAGAAGAAGTATGTGCTGGAGCGTTAAAAATGGTCGAGAAGGGAGTTGTCGATGACCTCGATTATCTATTTGGTATTCATCTAAGACCAGCTCAGGAGCTTGCCATGGGCGAGGCATCCCCTGTAATTGTACATGGAGCCGTGAAAATGTATAACGCTGAGATTAAAGGCGAGGACGCTCATGGAGCACGACCACACCTCAATCACAATGCGATCGAGGTAGGATCACAAATAATTAACCACTTGAGTAAGATCCATTTAGATCCTAAGGTCCCCCACTCGGTAAAAATGACAAATTTTCATGCAGGCGGGAAGAGTTCGAATATTATTCCCGGCAGCGCCTCATTTTCTTTAGACCTTCGAGCGCAGAGCAATAAACTGATGGATGAAATGGAAGAAAAAATTTGCAGCCTATTTAAAGCGTTGGAAAATTTATATGATATTGATATAAAAATAAATGAGATCAAGGGTGCAGCAGCTGCTAAAACAAATGAAGAAGCAATCGAACTCATGAAAAAAGGAATTAAGGAAACGCTTGGTGAAGAAAGTGTACATTCTTCAATCGTCACGCCGGGAGGAGACGATTTTCATTATTACACTAGAAAAAGACCTTCTTTAAAAGCTACAATGATCGGACTTGGGTGTAATTTAAAGCCAGGTCTACACCATTCCCACATGACCTTCAATGATGCAGCATTAATAGATGGAGTGGAGATCTTGTATCGGACAGTGGTTAATATTTTTAAGTCATAGGTATAAAGTAGTTAGTTTTCTTGCATAATAATTATGTCAAAATTCTTACAATTATATTTCAAACGGTGAAAAATATGATAAAATACAGGTGAATGTTAACCGTTCCTATTGTTTTTTTGCTTAGATAAGAAAAAATATAATTGGGTGAGGGGGCGTATATCATTATGGAAAACTTACTTCTTGCAGAGCAGCGCCAAGCGGGAAACACAGTGGATATTATGGAAGGGACAATTTGTAAGAATTGTCACCAGTCGTTTTCTGACTCACCGCCTATGTACCCGCGAACTTGTGAAGATTGTCAAAACGATCAACTTTCATAGAGAAAGTATAAATTTAGATGATTGTGCCTGCCTTTTAAACGGCAGGTTTTTTTGTGGGAAAAAAGTTCATCTTTTCTACAGATTAGGTAAAGAACTTAGAAAATCAGATGGTAAATTTTGTTCAACTTTGTCTATTTTCATGTTCATTTTTCGCTTTCTATGATATTTTGATCGCATCTACTAGAAGGGAGAGAATGAATTTGAAAAAGAACTATATTCATTTAATTGCACTCAGCACGGTGATTATGGCTTTTTTACCTGTAATGGGAAGTGTTCAAGCTTCTGAAAATTCTCCATCTATTGATTCATTAAGTGAACAAAATCATGAAGTGAAACTATTAGAAAATGAACTGCATGAAAACATGATTTTAGAGTTTGATATTGTTACGGGATTAGATGAACAGTTATCAAGCAAACCCTCTTACGACGAGCAAACGAGCCACCAACCCCATGAGCCGGAAACGAAAGAAGCTGCTTATGCAGCTAAGCAAATGATACACAAGTTGCAAAACACGGGTGTATACACCTGGAATCTCTCCATTGAAGAATATTCGAGCAAGCTGCCAATTACTTCAGATTCTAAACGTACGTTCGAGAAGTACTTTGGCTACCAATTTGTAATGGAAATGTTAAATAGTGCTGCTGACTCTAAAGGTGACATCACCAATACTTTATCGGTGGAGATGCAAGACGAAGGAATGCCAAGCTGGCTCTCGGGAGTAGCGGCTAGAACTCTAGTATTCTTACTTCTTTAAAGAAATCGTAGTGAAGAAATACAGTTGATCTCAAGAAGGATAAGAGCTCATTTCATAAAAAGAATGCAGTTCATAAGCAGTACTTTTATTCTTTTTTATCTCGGTACCAGGTACACCTTTTTTCTCCTCCTGTACCTGGTACCGAAAATGTAATAGAAATGTAAGAGTTAAAGTACTAAAAAAAGGTAATAGGGGGAGTAACACCAATTTTATGGATTGAGGTGATCAGAGTGAAAGGAATTATTCTTGCAGGTGGAAGTGGAACAAGGTTGTCCCCAAGCACATTAAGTGTAAATAAACACTTGCTTGCGGTGTATGACAAGCCGATGATTTATTACCCTTTATCTGTATTAATGCTTGCTAACATTGAAGAGATTTTAATTATTACTACGCCTGAAGATGTAAACCGATTCGAAAGTCTTTTAGGGAACGGGGAATCCTTAGGCATCTCGATTACCTATCAATCTCAAGAAGATCCAAATGGCATTCCTGAAGCTTTAGTGATTGGGGAGGACTTTATTGGTGAAGACGATGTGACGCTCATCCTTGGCGACAATATATTTTATGGGCAGGGTTTCACAACGCTTCTCCGGAAAGCGATTCAACAGCACGAACACGCTACCGTTTTTGGCTATCGTGTCAAAGATCCAGAGCGTTTTGGGGTCGTTGAATTTGATGAACGTAAAAAAGTGGTTTCCTTAGAAGAGAAGCCCGAGGACCCTAAATCAGATTTTGCAGTAACGGGTCTCTATATTTACGATCACCATGCTGTCGGCATTGCTAAGCATCTCTCTCCATCAGAACGCGGAGAATTAGAGATCACCGATCTAAACAAAGAATATTTAGAGAGAAAACAGCTTGATGTTCAGCTGCTCGGTCGAGGCTTTGCCTGGATGGACGCCGGCACCCACGATTCATTATTTGAGGCCTCTGAGTTTGTCAAAAATATTCAGCAAAGACAAGGGTTCAAACTCGCCTGTATTGAGGAAATCGCCTATTATATGGGTCACATCGACAAGCAGGAATTAATGCAGATCGGGAAATTTATGGAAAAAACAGATTACGGTCAATACTTGATTGATATTGCTAATCGTAAGCATATTGAACAATATTGGGATGAATTTGACAGCCATCCGATGTTAGAGGGGACGAAGCCATGAATCATTCAAAGCCATACCTTCTTGTGACGGGCGGGGCAGGATTTATCGGTTCCAATTTCATTAAGTATTACTTGGATACGTATCCGAATGCGCCGCTCATAAACGTCGACAAGCTTACGTATGCTGGGTCGACTTCAAAGCTAAAAGAAGTAGAAAATCACGAAAACTATCACTTTATTCACGGAGATATCACGGATGAAAAGCTCGTTCAGAGTATTTTTGAGGATTTTCCGATACAAGGGATCATTCATTTTGCAGCCGAATCTCACGTTGACCGTTCAATTGAGGATGCAAGCTCTTTTATTGATACAAATGTAAAAGGGACGATGATCCTTCTGCAGGCAGCGAAGCGGGAATGGGAAAGACGCGGCGAACTTAAAACGGCTCGCTTCCACCAGATTTCTACGGATGAAGTCTACGGGTCATTGGATGATGAAGGGAAATTTAATGAACATACGCCATACGATCCTCGAAATCCCTACAGCGCTTCTAAAGCAGGGGCTAATTTACTTGTGAAAAGTTTTGGCTATACATATGGGATGAACGTAGTGCTGTCAAGCAGTTCCAACAACTACGGTCCTAACCAGCATGTTGAAAAATTGATTCCGACAATTATTTCTAATGCGCTCAACCATCGTCCGATCCCTATTTATGGAGATGGTAAAAATATAAGAGAATGGCTTTACGTGGAGGATCACTGCCGCGCGCTGGATCTCATCTTTCATCACGGAAAATCAATGGAGAGTTATAATGTCGGAGGCGGGAACGAAATGAAAAATATCGATTTAGCTGTGGAAATCTGTGAGATACTTGATCACACTTATCCTGCTTATAAAGGGAGTCTAGCTAGTTTTAAAGAATTAATTACCTTTACGAAAGATCGACTCGGGCACGACCGCAGGTATGCAGTGGACGATACGAAATTAAGAGGAACGCTGGGCTGGCAGCCAATCATTGAAATGGAGCAAGGGTTACAAGAAACTGTGGAATGGTACGTTGAGCAATGGACACCACTCAGCCGTTAATTTCTGTTGTAGTCCCTGTTTATGGCTGCCGCTCCTGCTTACACGAGTTATGCGAACGATTGAGGAAGACAATTACAAGCATTCCAGCTGATTATGAAATTATTTTAGTCAATGATGCAAGCCCCGATCATGCCTGGGAGACGATCATTCAACTGGGTGAGGAAGATGAACGAGTAAGGGGAATTGATCTTGCCCGTAATTTTGGACAGCATTACGCCATTACGGCAGGTTTAGACCAGACATCCGGCGATTGGATCGTAGTCATGGACTGTGATTTACAAGATCGTCCAGAAGAAATCGCTACCCTTTTTCAAAAAGCACAGGAAGGTTACGAAGTCGTTTTCGGCAAAAGAGTTCAGCGTAAAGATCAATTAAAGAAACGTCTCTCTTCCAAATTATTTTACCGGACATATGATTATTTCACGGGGCATTCCTCGGATCATACGGTAGCTAATTTCAGTATTGCCGAAAAAAAAGTAATTGAGGGGTTCAGGCAGATGAAAGAGCAAAATCGACTTTATCCTCTTTTTCTTCAGTGGATGGGCTACAAGACGGCGAGCATTCCAGTTGAGCATAATGGAAGAGGCGATGGAAGCTCTTCGTACAGCTTAAAGAAGCTGATTACATTAGCCACAGATACGATTATAGCTCAGTCGAACAAACCGTTGAGGTTATCGATTCAATTCGGTTTTTTTATTTCACTTGGTTCGTTCATTTATGGATTGTATTTATTTATCCGTTACTTTTTTATGGATCAGCACGTGCAAGGATGGACAAGCGTGATGGTCAGCATGTATTTCATAGCCGGATTGATGTTTTTTAATTTTGGAATTCTAGGTCTCTATATAGGGAAAGTGTTTGATGAGGCCAAAGGAAGACCGCTTTATCTAATTCGTGAACAGATTAATGGAAGGAAGCGGAGGTGATCTTATGACGTTACACTATTTACGGCCGACCCCGTGGGATGTAAGGAATTTTCATATCGATACGTTTGAAGTAATGAGCCTGGAAGAAGATGCCCTCAAGCAAACGGATGAACGAGAAGGTCATTACACGATTAAAATTGATCCTTTTGATAACCCGAAACCGCTGCTGGAGCATGGGTTTTATTACGTCGATACATTAATCGAACCGGTCTGCAGGCAGGGAAACTTAAACATGTTTGATCAAGAAGGTACCACGATTTCAACCGATTTTGATCGGGCAAGTATCTTGACGATCGCTGAAGAGACGTTTGCTCATGGACGGTTCCACCGGGATTTTAATATTCCAAATGAGCAGGCAGACAAAAGGTACATGAACTGGGTGAGTGACTTAATCGATAAAAAGCAGATTTATGCGCTGAAATGTAATGAAGAAATTGCGGGGTTTTACGGTTTTGAAAAAGAGAATGTACTTCTGCTCGGCATGAGTAAGAATTATCGTCATAAAGGGCTGGCGAAGTCATTCACAAGTAAAGCATGTGATAAACATATGAAAGAATCAGGGTTGTCTGAACTCCGCACGTCTATATCAGCAGCTAATGTGGCTTCCTTGAATTTATTTCACACATTAGGATTCCGATTAGAAAGCGCGAAAGACATCTACCACAAATTAAATCGTCGATTATGAGGCAGGTGACTTATGGGATATGCATATATTTTTGGCACCATTTTCTTTACGGTTTATGGCCAATTAATTTTAAAATGGAAAATTGACCAATATGGTGGTCTGCCGGAGCTGTGGAAAGATAAATTCATATTTCTCCTGCAGCTGCTGTTAAATCCTTTTATTTTATCAGGTTTCTTATCTGCATTCGTGGCGTCTATTTTTTGGATGGCCGCGATGACAAAATTTGATATAAGCTACGCTTATCCTTTTATGAGCCTCTCTTTCGTACTTGTTTTTCTTCTGTCGGTTGTAATGTTTGGTGAACCGATTTCGATGAAAAAAGTGATGGGAGTCTCGTTCATTGTGATAGGAATTATTGTAATGAGGTGATCCAATTGATTCCATTTAACCAGCCATGTGTGGTTGGAGGAGAAGAAGAATATATGCAGGAAGCGATTGCCTGCGGTAAGCTGTCTGGAAACGGGCCATTTGGTGAAAAATGTGCGCGATGGCTGGAAGATCAGCTGGGTTGCGAACGAGCATTTATGACTCCCTCCTGCACCGCTGCACTTGAAATGGCTGCGCTTTTAACAGAAGCAGGGCCTGATGATGAAATCA
Source organism: Halobacillus sp. B23F22_1 (assembly GCF_043497005.1). Lineage (NCBI taxonomy): Bacteria > Bacillati > Bacillota > Bacilli > Caryophanales > Bacillaceae > Halobacillus > Halobacillus sp. B23F22_1. The sequence goes on from NZ_JBIEKE010000001.1 coordinate 1,058,333, forward strand.
TTATGCCCTCTTACACATTCGTATCCACTGCTAATGCCTTTGCATTAAGGGGCGCAGCGATTCGTTTTGTTGATATTGATGAAAAAACGCTCAACATTGATCCCGAGCAAATCCAAAAAGCGATAACCGAACGTACGAAAGCCATTGTAGTCGTTCATTATGCTGGGGTTGCCTGCGAGATGGAAGAAATTATAAAGCTGGCGGATGAGCATGACTTATGGGTGATTGAAGATGCGGCTCAGGCGCTAACGAGTACTTATAAAGGAAAGCCTTTAGGTTCCATAGGCCACTTAGGTGCGTTCAGCTTCCATGAAACGAAAAATTACTCGTGCGGGGAGGGGGGAGCTTTGATTATTAACCATGCTCCTTTGATCGAACGAGCTGAAATGATTCAGGAAAAAGGAACCAATCGAGCTCAATTCTCCCGTGGAATGGTTGATAAATATTCGTGGCGTGATATAGGATCTTCTTATGTGATCAGTGAACTCAATACAGCTTATCTTTACAAGCAGCTGCAATATATTGATCAAATTAATGAAGATCGTAAAAAAACTTGGAATATGTATGCGAGGGAGCTAGAGCATGTGATAGCTTTAGATGCTGTTGAAGGCCCTCACATTCCCGGTGAAGCGGGGCATAACGCCCACATGTTTTATTTGAAAAGTCGCGATCAAAATGAGCGTACTGAACTCATTGATTATTTAAAAAAGAATGCTGTTATGGCTGTGCCTCACTACGTACCGTTACACTCCTCTTACGCAGGGGAGAGGTATGGTGTATTTACAGGCGAAGACCGCTATACCACAAGAGATAGTGAACGAGTAGTAAGACTGCCGTTATATTATGGAATGTTAGAAGAGGATGTCCATCATGTCGTTAAGCAAATTCAGCTTTTTTATCAAGTATAAATGGAATATATTAGCGTGCGTAGTTTTATTGATGTATCTATTTCCTTATTTTACTTTAGGTGGAGATACTCATATTCGTGTGCACGATAACTTAGATTCGAACATCGTATGGTACAAACTGCTTGCGGAAACCGGCCAACTCTTTGCAGGACCGGGAGCAACAATTCCAAACGTCATAAACGGACTTCCGCGAAGTGCTCTTCCTTCTCCTTTCGATGCTGTAACATGGTTGTACGTGTGGTTTGAGCCTTTTACCGCCTATACGATCAGTCAAACGATTATGCGCTTCGTAGCTTTTTTGGGTATGTATCTTTTATTAAGCCGTTTCGTTATTCGTGATTTTAAAGGATCATGGCTGACGTCAGGCTGTTCCTTAGCCTTTGCTATGCTGCCCTTCTGGCCGTCAGGTGTGTTAACGATTGCGGGATTACCTCTGGCTTTTTATTTGTTTCTTACAATCCGGAACCAGGGAAAAAAAACGCCGTGGTACGTATGGGTTCCGGTAGGATTGATCCCGTTTCTGTCTAATTTTATATTAACGTTTATCTTCTTCCTCGCACTAATGGGTGCACTCTGGCTCGTTGAATGGGTTTGGAAGAAGAAATTGAACATGCCTTTTTTTATCGCCATCACAGGTATGACAGCTATTTATCTATTGAAAAATTATATGCTGCTCTACACGATGTTTATCGATTCCACTTTCACATCGCATCGAGAAGAAAATGAACTCGGACACAAAGGTCTTCAAGGTACACTTGATCTATTTGTACATAATTTTCTTAATGGCCACACACATGACATGGCGGTCCACACATCTATTGTATTGCCTGTCATTATTTTTGGTGTATTTATTGCCATTGTCCGCTGCGGCTATCCCACACGGCTGGTTTTACTTTTTGCCGCGACACCTATTCTTTCCATGTGGTATGCCCTTTGGTATTGGGAAGGATTTCGGCCGCTCAAAGACAGTTTAAACTTACTCAATACCTTTAACTTTGCTCGTATTCATTTTTTTGATCCGATGATATGGTACATATGCTTTGCCATGGCATTAGGTATTGTAGTAAAGCAAGTGAAAGCTGGCTGGCTGATCGGCGCGGCTCTTCTCATCGCTCAGTGTTGGAACGTTTTTCAGTTGAATGAAGAAAATAAATATAGTGAGGTCCACACTCCGACGTTTAACGAGTTTTACTCGACAGAATTATTTGATGAAATCAAAGAGTATATCGGCGAGGATCCATCCTCATACCGAGTCATTAGTGTGGCGATGCACCCGGCGGTCACGCAGTATAATGGGTTTTATACGTTGGACACGTACAACAATACGTATCCTCTTGAGTATAAACATCAATTCCGTGAAGTGATTGCTGATGAATTAGAAAAGAGTCCTTCATTAGAAAATTACTTTGATACATGGGGAGGCAGAGCTTACACATATTCCAGTGAGCTCGGAAAACACTATTTGTTCAAAAAGACGAGCGACCGCTCGATCGAAGAACTATCTCTTAATACCGAAGCTTTAAAGGAACTAGGAGGGGAGTATGTCTTATCTGCCCTGCCTATAGAAAATCACGAACAAATCAATCTCCATCACGAACAAACATTTGAAAACAAACACTCCCCCTGGCGAATTTACCTGTACCAAGTACAATAAAAAATGAATTTTTGCACCTATTTTGGTACCAGGTACACACCGTTCAACTTTCGGTACCAGGTACACAATTATCCACCTTGTGTACCTGGTACCCTCACCATGGTACCCTCACCACAACGTCCAATTCAACTTTATCCTTTTTTTACAATGTGTCTAGTTTACAATAGAAAGAAGTAATGATTTGTCTAATGAATAAGTAGAGAATTAATTATACAATTAATTTTGAATGTTCCGAAAATAGCAGGAATTCTAGCAGAGTTCATAGAAACCTTTAAAAAACGAGCACACAAATAAATCGTAAAGGAGTTGGACCAAAGTGCCTCCCCAAGAAGATTATCGTTTTAAAATTGCCAATCGCGAAGCTTTAATTGGCGTTGGACTGGCTGTCATCAACTTCGTTTGGTGGTTTGCTTTTGCCTATGGCCTCGGCAGCCGTCCGCCTGAAGAATACACTTACATCCTCGGGCTGCCTTCGTGGTTTTTTTACAGCTGCATCGGCGGTTTTGTATTGATCGCTGCACTTGTCACGTTTGTTGTAAAAGTCTTTTTTGTAGAAGTACCGCTGGATGATGAAGGGGAAGGTGACCGCTCATGAATATGGCCGTTATCATTCCTTTAGTTGCTTTTCTCGTACTCATTTTTGGTGTTGGTTTTCTGGCGAGCCGCTCACTAACTAAATCCAAGGATGACTTTATGCAGGATTATTATCTTGGCGGCCGTCAGCTTGGAGGATTTATTTTAGCCATGACGATGATCGCTACATACGGAAGTGCGAGCAGTTTTATAGGCGGGCCTGGTGTTGCTTATAATGAAGGCTTTGGCTGGGTACTTCTTGCGATGGCGCAAGTGGCGTCCGGATATTTTGTACTTATGATTCTAGGGAAAAAGTTTGCGATTATGGCGAGACGGTACAATGCTGTCACGCTTACGGATTATTTGAAAGGGCGTTATCAAAGCAAGTGGGTCGTCTTAATTGCGGCTTTTAGTATTATTATCTTCTTGTTTTCTGCTATGGCCGCACAATGGGTCGGCGGTGCCCGTTTAATTGAATCACTCACTGGACTCAATTACACATCAGCTCTTTTCATCTTTGCCTTATCCGTTCTCATCTATGTCGTTATCGGCGGATTTAAGGCTGTTGCTTTAACTGATATGATTCAAGGCGTTGTCATGGTGGGAGGAACTTTAATTTTACTTATCGCTACGATCATTGCTGGCGGCGGTATTACAAATATTATGGCTGACTTAACAGCTGAAAATCCCTCCCTCATTACCCCTTTTGGAGCAGAGGAGAGTTTAACACCATCCTATGTTTCATCATTTTGGATTTTAGTAGGTGTCGCTGTTGTAGGGCTTCCACAAGTTACGGTGCGTGCCATGTCATATAAAAGTTCACGCGCGATGCACCGTGCCCTCATCATTGGGACGCTTGTCGTCGGTTTTATTATGTTGAACATGCATTTAATCGGTGTGTTTGCCCGCCCGAGTCTTCCAGGTATTGAAGTGGGAGATACGGTGATGCCGCTGATCGCGCTTGAAGTTCTCCCGCCGTGGGTGGCCGGCATTGTGCTCGCTGCACCGATGGCCGCGATTATGTCGACCGTTGATTCTTTGCTTCTTCTCGTCAGCTCTTCTGTTGTCAAGGATATTTACGTCAATTATGTTAAGCCTGATGCTTCCTATCAGAGGATTAAGCGAATGAGCTTTAGCGTTACGGCCGTTCTCGGCATTCTCGTATTTCTCATGGCCCTTAACCCGCCGGATTTATTAATTTGGCTTAACCTGTTCGCGTTTGGCGGCTTAGAAGCAACGTTTATTTGGCCAGTAGTTCTGGGGCTTTATTGGAAAACGGGCAATAAATATGGTGCCATTTCTTCAATGGTCGTAGGTATTGGCTCTTACATTATTATCGATGTCTTCTACACGTCGTTATTTGGCTTGCACAGTGTTGTTTTTCCAGTAGTTCTATCCTTAATTGCTTATATAGCGGTTAGTCTCGCAACGAAAAATCTCGCGTTTAACGAGTATAGTGAACAGCAAAATCTGGAAGGGAGCATGTAAATGAAAACCCAAATAAATGAAAGGCAATTAAGAGATCGGGAGGCAGTTATTTCATTAACACAGCAGCTTGTTAGAATCCCCAGCGTGTACCGTCCGGGCGAGGAAGGCGGGAATGAAGAGAAAGCCGCTCACTTTGTGGCTGATTATTTAAAAGAAAAAGGCATCGAAGTATATATTGAAGAAGTCGAACCAGGACGTCCGAATGTCATTGGCATCATCGACTCTGGAAAGCCGGGGAAGACGCTACTGCTTGAAGGACATACGGACGTTGTCACAGAAGGCGATCACTGTGCGTGGAAATACGGCCCTTTTGACGCGGAAATCGTTGACGGCGTCATGTATGGTAGAGGCACTAATGACACGAAAGGAAACTTAGCCTGTATGATTACCGCTGTTAATTCTATTTTACAGGACAAAGAATCGTTCAATGGCAAAATCATTTTATGCATTCCGTGTGACGAGGAAGGCATGATGATTGGCATTAAGCATTTTATAAAAAATGGCTGGGCGGAAGGTGTTGATGGCGCAATCATATGCGAACCTGAAGAAAACCAGGTATGCATCAGCCAGCGCGGGGCTATGAGGATTGAACTCTTTACTTATGGAAAAATGGCGCATGGTGCGATTTCATGGAGCGGTATTAATCCTAATTTGCGGATGGCGAGAGTAATTGTAGAGCTGGAAAAGCTCGAAATGAAAGAGCAGGAACGCTTAGGAAAACACCCAACTTTGGGCTGGCCTAGTATAACGCCGACAATATTACGAGCGCCTGTGAAAGGGGATGCCCAAATTAATGTCATTCCTGATCTATGCATGACTACACTTGATATTCGTTCAGTGCCGGGTCAAGACCATGAGGAACTCAAACGAGAAATCAGAGATATTTTTGCAAAATTAGCAAAGGACGACGAAAACTTTAAAGCTGATTTTAACGTAATTGAAGACCGTCCATGGACTGAGACGGATCGTGAAGAAGCGATTGTAAAGGCTGTAGCAAAAGCGGTTAAACAAGTCACGCAAAAAGATCCAGTGTATAACGGCGTCCCAGGAGCGACCGACGGCACCTTCCTTCATATCGCAGGTGTACCGATCGTAACCATAGGAGCGGGAGATCGTGACATTCCTCACCAAATCAATGAATACGTAGAAGTGGACGAATTAGCTGTTACGACTCAAATCTACCGACAAGCATGCTTAGACTTTTTAAATGAAGAGGGCGAAAAGTAATGCATAAAATTGCCGTTATTCCCGGCGATGGAATTGGTCCGGAAGTAGTCAGCGAAGCCCTTGTTCTGTTAGAGGAGATCGTTAAGCATGATTCCTTACCTTTAGAATGGGAAGTTTTTGACTGGGGCTCTGAATATTATTTACAGCATGGGCAGATGATGCCGGAAGACAGCCTGGATCAATTGAAGACGTTTGATGCTATCTTGTTTGGTGCGATTGGAGACGCCCGGGTTCCTGACGATGTCACAATCTGGGAACTCATCATGCCGATCCGGAAAGAATTTCAACAGTACATTAACTATCGACCAGCAAAGCAGCTCGATGGCATACAATCCCCACTTCAGAGGAAGAAAGATATCGATTTCGTCATTATACGTGAAAATGCGGAAGGAGAATATTCAAACATGGGCGGGCACCTTTATAAAAACACTCATCAAGAAGTGGCCGTTCAAAATACAGTCATGACGCGGGAAGGCTGTGAAAAAGTCGGCCGCTATGCGTTTGATTTTGCCCGGGAAAATAACTACACATCGGTCACGAGTGCGACGAAATCAAATGCGATTATCCATACGATGGAGCTATGGGACCGCAGTATGACGAACGTTTCACACGACTATTCTGATATTGCTTTTGATTCAGTTTACATTGATGCGCTGGCTGCTTCAATGGTACAGCAGCCAGAAGAATTCGGTGTTGTTGTCGCCTCTAATTTATTTGGTGACATTCTATCAGACTTAGGTTCAGCTGTTGTTGGCGGGCTTGGTGTTTTTCCTTCAGCAAACATTAATCCAGAAGGCAGCTATCCGTCTATGTTTGAACCTGTTCATGGTTCAGCCCCGGATATCGCCGGAAAAGGCATTGCGAATCCGGTGGCGCAAATTTGGTCACTGGCCCTTTTATTTGATCATTTAGGGTACACGAAGCATTCGAACTTCATCTTTTCAGCAATAGAAAGCACGGTGCGTGGTCAAGTGGTAACGCCCGATCTTGGAGGCAGCTACTCGACGAAAGAAGTCGGACAGGCTATTCGAGACCGAGTGGCTGCCGCATTTCAGGAGGTGGAATAATGGACGTTAAACAAAAAACGATTATCGTCACAGGGGCAAACGGAGGCATGGGACTTGCGGTCGTTCATCAATTACTGAATGAAGGAGCACAAGTCGTTGGCTGTGACTTAAATCGTGATCAACTAGACAGCATTCAGCATCAGCAACTATCCATTTATGAAGGCGACTTACTTGATGAAGATTTTGTCCAAAGAGTGTTTCAGGAAACGAATGATCGTTACGGCAAAATTGATGGTCTTGTCAATGCCACAGGTATCGCACAGCAGGCGGAGCCGATTGAAAATGTCTCCCTGGAAACGTGGGAGAACTTAATGGATATTAATATGAAGCTGTTATTTTTAACGTGTAGAGAAGCGGCTAAATTTATGAAAGCGAAGCAAAGCGGTTCGATCGTCAATGTCGCTTCCATCTCTGCGGTACGTCCGCGTCCCGGCCTGCAAGCGTACGTAGCATCAAAAGGCGGAGCCGAAAGCTTCTCAAGAGCACTAGCCATCGAATTGGCCGAGAATAACGTTCGAGTAAACACGGTTCATCCGGGTCCGTGTGATACGACTATGCTCGATAAGTTTGCCGGTGAAGGTGTAGATATTGAGAAAGCAAAGGATGAAACGTTTAAGAATAGTGTCCCTTTAGGAAAACTTTTAACTCCTGAAAACATTGCATCATCAATCATTTTCCTATTATCGGATCAAGCGGATATGGTCACTGGTGCCGCTCTTAACGTAGACGGCGGAAGAGGCATTTAGAGACAGGGAGGGAAACATATGGACGAGCTGTTTATGTACATCGATGGGAGATGGCAAGAGAGTCATTCAGGTGAACGTTTAGACTACGTCAATCCAGCGAATCAACAAGTGATTGGCACCATTCCACGAGGGAAAGCGGAAGATGTCAATCGAGCAGTTTCAGCCGCTAAAGATTCTTTTGAAGCGGACGAATGGAGAAAAATTAAACCTCATGAGAGAGGATATATTTTATCAGAAATGACATACAAGATAAGGAAAAATAAAGATGAATTGGCTCGCCTCGAAACGTTGGACGTGGGTAAGCCTTTGTCTCAAGCACATGCGGACGTAGAGGCAGCAGCCCGCTATTTTGAATTTTACGCAGGAGCAGCCGACAAATTGATGGGCGAAACGATTCCGATCGAAGACGGTTTGATCGATTTCACCGTCAGAGAACCAATCGGGGTCACCGCCCACATTATCCCGTGGAACTACCCGATTCAAATTACATCAAGAAGTACAGCTGCCGCCATTGCCACAGGTAACACGGTCGTCGTTAAAACCGCTGAACAAACCCCATTAACGTCAATGAAACTCGCGGAGTATTTTCACGAAACGGCTTTGCCAAAAGGTGTATTTAATGTAGTCACAGGCCTGGGACAGGAAGCCGGCGCTCGACTCGCCAATCACCCGGACGTCAATCACATTACATTTACTGGCTCTGTGCCTACAGGGATTAAAATAATGAAAGCAGCAGCGAATCACGTCGTTCCCGTCACACTAGAGCTGGGAGGTAAATCTCCCAATCTCGTTTTCTCCGATTGTGACGAGAAGGAAGCCTTAAATGGTGTCATACGAGCTATTATTCAAAACGCCGGCCAAACGTGCTCTGCTGGATCAAGACTTTTAATTGAAGACTCATATAAAGAAAGATTTCTCTCCTTATTAAAAGCTAGATTTGAGGACCTAACGGTTGGATCAGGTGAAAAAGATTGTGATATCGGCCCTATCCTGTCTAAAGAGCAATATGAGAAGATCGTTTCATACATTGAGCAAGGTAGAGAACAAGGTGAAATTATTACGGGAGGCGAACGCGTGCAAGTGGAAGGCTGTGAAAAAGGCTACTATCTGCAGCCGACCATCATCGATCAGCTGCCATACAACAGCACGGTCGCTCAAGAAGAAATCTTCGGCCCCGTGTTGGCTGTCTTTTCTTTTCAAACAGAAGAAGAAGCATTGCAGTTGGCCAACGGTACTGATTATGGGTTAGTAACCGGCATATGGACTTCAGACATTGGCAAAGCCCACCGACTCGCTGATCAAATTCAATCGGGCCAGGTTTTTGTGAATAACTATGGAGCTGGAGGCGGCATACAAATGCCATTTGGCGGGTATAAAAGAAGTGGGTTCGGCAGGGAGAAAGGATTTGAAGCACTGAAGAACTATACCCAGCTGAAAAATGTAGCGATTAAGTATAGATAACTATAATGATACTTACGTTAAATCCTGTTTCAAGATCTACTTAAGATCTAGTTACAGGATTTTTTAGTTAAATTCCAAATGAAAAATTCAGAAAATTATCAATTCTCCATTGACATATAAGTACAATAAGCCTAGTATGTAATTAAACTACAAGATTAACTAAACTTTATGAAGTTTTGCTTCTTTTAAAGGATGATTGATGTGCCAAACACGATTGAAAAATTACGTCAGTGTTATCAGGATCTGAGCCGTGCGGAACAAAAGGTGGCAGAGTATATTCTTGAAAACCCTTTCAAAGTGTTAGGAATGCCAATAGCTAACCTTTCTGAAGAAACGGCTACGAGTGAAGCCACAATTATTCGGATGTGCCGTTCTCTTCATTTAAAAGGTTACACGGACTTAAAGTTGAATATTTCGGCGTCATTAAATGGAGAAAAAGAGTACAAAGATCGGTATGAGGATATTTCAGCGGATGCCAACTTGACGGACATTATACAGCTCGTATCCAATAACAATATGCGTTCGATTAAGTTGACTCATTCATTAATTGATGAGGCCCAAATGGAGAAAGCTGTCTCTGCTTTAAATTGTGCTCGAAGGATTGCCGTTATTGGTGTCGGAGCTTCGGCTATAGTTGCACTGGATTTTGAACAAAAGTGCAAGCGTATAAATATGTGGTGTGAAGCATTTACGGATGGACATTCGCAATTAACATCAGCCGTCCATTTAACCGAAAAGGATGTTGTGATGGCGATTTCCTACTCAGGGGAAACAAAAGAAATCGTCGATACGATGAAAGTTGTGAAGGAACGGAGGGCACAGACTATTTCCATTACGGGCTATGGAAATAATGTTGTACAGAGATTAGCCGATGTTAATTTATACGCCTCTCCCATTGAAAAAAATATTCGCAGTGGCGCCACTGCTTCAAGAATCGCACAGTTAAATATTGTAGACGTTTTGTTTACAGCCCTTGCTTCCATTAACTTTGAAGACTCTGTTCGAATGTTGGATGAAACGAGGGAAGTTCTGCGCAAAAAAACTTAATTTGAAAGGAGGAAGAAATTTTTGAAAGATGAACTAAACTTGTTTTTTAACAAACATCTTCAAAAGGAGTACTTTTCAGGTCTTACATGTTGTGTCTCTATAGATGGGGAGGTTCTTTACCATGAAGCCTACGGAAAAGTAAGTAATCAACGCAATGAAATATGTCGCAAGGATACTATCTTTGATTTAGCCAGTTTAACAAAATTGGTAACTACTACTTTAATTCTTCAACTCATTTCCAATAAGAAATTTACACTATCAACTTCATTAGGGGAATGTCTTCCAGCATCAGTAGATCACTCTATCCTCTCCCCCATTACGATGCGTCAATTACTTACTCATACTAGCGGTTTAATCAGCTGGTACCCGTTTTACTCTCATCTTCCAGATAAGAACATATGGAACATATTAAACAGCATAAATCTTCTACATACATCACAGAATTCAGTCTTATATAGTGACTTAAACTTCATTTTGCTTGGAGAAGTGTTGAAAAACCATTATCAAGCAAGCTTATCTACCATAGTTTCCAACCACATTTCAAAGCCTTATCACTTAAATTCGTTGAGTTATTCGCCTTCCACTTGGGAGTCGATTGCTGAAACAGAGTTTGGGAATCAAATAGAAATGAAGATGGTGAATGATCGCCATTATACCTTTAATAATTGGAGGGATGTAAAATTCCCGATTGTCGGAGAAGTGAATGATGGGAATACTTATTACTTTTTTAATGGAGAATCTGGCCACGCTGGTCTGTTTTCAAATGTAAGAGATCTCGTGTCGTTAGGAGAAATGTATGTGCTGGATGAAAATCAGAATAGAGTTATCGATCAGCATTTGCTTCAAGAGTCTTTAAAGGAACAGGCACCTGGCAGAGGATTAGGATGGCAGATTTCTGATCCGTTTTTATCCGGTGCGGGACATACAGGATTTACGGGTACAATGCTTTTTGTGGAACCGGAACAGCGAATTTCTGTAGGGATTCTAACCAATCGTTTAAATGTTTCATCTCCGAAAAATCTTTATGACTTTAGAAAAGAAGCGATTCAAATGATTACATCTTACATAAAAAAGGAGAGGTTTTATGCTTAAGAAATGGAGTTTACTTTTGTTGGTTTTAGTTCTTTCCCTGGTTATTTCAGCTTGTTCAGAAGAGAGTGATGCAGGTGATGAGGGTGAGGATACCAGTGAGAGCACTGCACAAGAATTAAAGATCGCGAATGACCAGGAGCCGGCGGGGCTTGATCCTCATAAGACACCTGCCCATTCTTCAGTTCGCATTTATTCGAAAGTTTATGAAGGACTTGTCAGTCTAGATGAGAATATGGAAATTGAAGGTCAGCTTGCTGAAAGCTGGGATCAGCCGAGTGATGACACTTATGTCTTTAATCTTGTGGAGGGTGTAAAATTTCATAATGGTAGAGAAATGACAGCTGAAGATGTGAAATACAGCTTTGAACGTATTTTAGACGAAGAAACGGCTTCTCACATTGCTTCCTATTTTAATATGGTGGATTCGATCGAAGTCGTAGATGATTATACTGTTCAATTTAATTTATCTGAGCCATCCGCTTCTTTCCTAAATAATCTAACCAATGCAAGTGCAGCTATCGTACCTGAAGAACTAGTGGAAGAAAACGATGGAGATCTTCAACAGGTGGCTGAAGGAACAGGACCTTTTACATTCGTAGAATGGGTACCTGATAGTAAAGTTACTCTTGAGAAGAATGAAGATTACTATATTGAAGGACAGCCTAAACTGGACACTGTAAGCTACTACACAATGAAAGAAGAGGCGTCCAGGTTATCAGCGATCCGTACAGGTGAAGTGGATATGACTACCGTAGGGGCTAAATCTTCTTCACTGCTTGAAGATCAGGAAAATGTCGAAGTGATCGATTATCAGTCCCTCGAGTACAGCTACGTTGGATTTAATGTAGATAAAGAACCGTTTAATGATGAGAAAGTTCGCCAGGCTCTAAGTTTAGCTACTGATCGCGATAAAGTTACGGAGATTGTATGGGATGGAGACGCTGAGCAGTCCGGACCTGTGGCTCCGTCCATGGGGGAATGGCCTATTGATGTAACGGAGGAAGAGCTTTATAACCGCGATATTGAAAGAGCTAAGGAACTGTTAGCTGAGGCAGGCTATGAGAATGGATTTGAGACAGAAATTACTACGGCTTCTACCTACCCGGATATGGTCGATACGGCTCAACTTTTACAACAACAATGGGCAGAAATTGGCGTGGATGCTTCCATTAACCAGATTGAATGGGGAGAGTATATCGATGTTTGGTCTAACACATCAGCTGACGTCCTAATTGGCCGAAATGGCTCAGGCACAGACCCTGATCGTTCACTTAATTACTTTTTCCATACAGAAGGCTCAGCAAATGTTTGGAACTTCTCTAACGAAGACTATGATCAGCTTGTAGAAGAAGCGGAAATGGAAAACGATCAAGAGTCTCGTAAAGAAATGTACGTGGAAGCACAAGAAGAAATAATCAATCTTTCACCAAACTTGTTCTTGGTTTCTCCAAAAAATTATGTAGCTGTCAATGAGAGTGTAGCCAACTACACCCCTTATGCGCATAATGCAGAAGATATTGTGGAAGTTACGAAAGAATAACTTATTGATGTGCTGCCTATACCAGGCAGCACTCAACATTTATTTTAAGGGTGAAATAGAATGCTTACATATATAATTCGAAGAATCTTAATGCTAATCCCAGTTCTATTCGGAGTCTCTGTGTTTATTTTTATCATCATGCGCATCGTACCTGGTGACTTAGCGATGACGATCTTAGGTAATAACGCCACGCCGGAATCACTACGTCAACTCCGTGAAGATTTCGGTCTCAATTTACCTTTGTATGTGCAATATTTTAATTGGATGGGTGGAGTGTTAACAGGAGATTTCGGTCAGTCCATGCGAACAGGTCAAGAAGTGCTACCAGATATTCTAAACCGATTTAAGTTGACGTTTGAGCTTACTTTGCTTTCTGCTTTTATTTCCTGGATTATTGCCATTCCTTTAGGAATTATTGCAGCAGTCAAAAGAAATACAAATGCAGACTTTGGCGTAAGGTTAATCTCGTTGCTGGGGGTCTCTGTACCAAACTTTGCTTTGGCGATCATAATTATTCTTGTTTTATCACTCGCATTCTCGTATAGTCCTCCAATTGAATATGTTGGCTTTTTTGAAAATCCACTTCAAAACTTAGAAATCATGATTATACCAGCTATTGTACTTGGAAGTTCGATGGCTGGAGCAGTGATGAGAATGACGAGGTCTTCTATTCTGGAAATCCTAAGGCAGGATTTCATTAGAACAATTAGGGCAAAGGGTGCAAGAGAAAGAATAGTTATCTTCAACCATGCCCTTCGAAACGCCATGATTCCCATTTTGACAATTATAGGTCTGCAAGTGGGAACGCTTCTTGGCGGCACGGTCATAATCGAACAGATTTTTTCATTGCCGGGCCTTGGTCAGCTAGTATTAACAGCCATTAATCAAAGGGACTTTATAGTTGTGCAGGGAGCTGTATTATTTATCGCCTTTGTTTTTGTGCTTATTAACTTACTAGTAGATGTACTCTATTCTTACTTAGATCCAAGAATCAAGTATAAATAAGTTGAAGTTTTTTAACAAAAGGGTGAGTAGTAATGAAGCATTTTCTCAAACGATTGAGAAAAGATAAAATAGGGATAGTCGGCTTTGTTGGTATAGCCATGGTTATCATTATAGGATTGCTGGCTCCTCTTATTGCGCCCTACGGACCTGAAGAAATGTCTCAAACTCACGTTATGGAAGGACCAAGTAAAGAATTCATTTTTGGTACAGATGAATTTGGACGGGATATTTTTTCAAGAATCGTATACGGGGCTCAGGTTTCTCTGCAAGTAGGCTTAATTGCTGTAGGGATTGGAGCAGGTTTTGGTCTTCTGTTTGGTTTAATTAGTGGTTTTTTTCAAGGCAAAGTCGATCAAATTATAATGAGAATCATGGATGTCTTCTTTGCATTCCCTGACATTCTATTAGCGTTGACAATCGTTGCTGTTCTGGGACCAAGTCTTACGAACACAATGATAGCTATTGGAATTGTCTTCACACCTGTATTTACCAGGGTCGTTCGGGGGACGGTCATTAGTGTGAAAGAGAATGAATATATTTCAAACGCTGTGGCAATTGGCGTTTCACCTGTGAAAATTATTGTTAAGCATGTAACACCTAATATTATGGCACCGTTTATTGTGCAGGTGACTTTAGGTTTATCAGGAGCTATCTTAACAGAAGCTGCTTTAAGTTTTCTTGGGTTGGGGGTGCAGCCGCCGAATCCTTCCTGGGGGGTCATGTTGAACGATGGACGAGCACTGATGGAATTTGCCCCTTGGACGATTTTATTTCCAGCGGGAGCGATCATTTTTACAATTTTTTGCTTCAATCTATTTGGTGACAGTTTAAGAGATATTTTAGATCCGAAACTGAAGTAATTTTAGCGGGGTGAACGGATGGTTAAAATATATGGAATTGGTTTAATGTCAGGAACTTCATTAGACGGCATCGATGCAGTTCTCGTCGAAAGCGTTTATAATGAGGAAGGTCTTCCCTTTCGTATTATAGAATCACTAACCAAAAGTTACGACGAGGAAATCTATGAATCTATTATGAGAATTTGTGATCCAGAAACTGCGAAGATCGAAGAAGTATCAGCCATGAACATGTATTTAGGGAAAAAATTTGCTGATGTTGTTCATCAATTGCTGCAAAAAGCGAAGATGAAGCCGGAAGATATTCACTTCATTAGTTCCCACGGCCAAACTATTTTCCATCAGCCTTTAGCAGGGCAGAAATCATATGAATTAAAGAATACTTTCCAGATAGGTGATCTGTCGGTGCTGTCTGAAGAAACAGGCATTGCAGTAGTTGGAGATTTTAGAACAGCAGATATGGCTGTTGGCGGACAGGGAGCTCCACTCGTCTCTTACCTGGACTATTTAATGTTCGGTAGAGATGGAAAAGCACGAGCTTTACAGAACATTGGAGGAATAGGAAATGTTACGTATATTCCTTCAAATGGAGATGTTTCTTGCACTCTATCATTCGATACGGGACCAGGAAATATGGTTATCGATGCAGTAGTTCACTCTATAACGAATGGAAAATGGAGCTATGATCATGAGGGGAAACTAGCTCGTAAAGGAAATATTGATAAAGAACTGTTAAGTCAATTGATGGATCA
This sequence comes from Halobacillus sp. B23F22_1, assembly GCF_043497005.1. Classification (NCBI taxonomy): domain Bacteria; kingdom Bacillati; phylum Bacillota; class Bacilli; order Caryophanales; family Bacillaceae; genus Halobacillus; species Halobacillus sp. B23F22_1. The sequence goes on from NZ_JBIEKE010000001.1 coordinate 1,073,750, forward strand.
TGAATATTTTCAAAGCCCTCTTCCTAAAACGACCGGACGAGAATTATTTGGACAGTCTTTTGCTGCTCGAATGATGGAAGATTTTAAACATATTGCGGAGGAGGATCTTGTGACAACCGTCAGTGAATGGACCGTTGAGTCGATCGTAAAGGGGTATCGTGACTTTATAGAAGTGGATGGAGTACACTTAGATGAAGTTATTATCGGCGGGGGAGGAAGCTATAATCTGTATATTTTAGAGAGATTACAGCAAAAGATGCAGCACCTCAAAGTAAGAACCATCGACGATTTTGGAGTACCAAGCTCTTTTAAAGAAGCATTAGCTTTTGCTGTAATGGGCTATCAAACTATTATAGGGAAAGAAAATCAGATACCTTCAGCTACGGGAGCTGAACGTTCAGTTATTATGGGGAAAATCGCATACTCCCAGCCAGAAGCCTATCAACGCTTAATGTCTATAAGGAGTTGAAAGTCTTGAGCAATCTACTCGAAATCAATAATTTATCGATTGATGTTAAAATCGAAAAGTCTTACTACAACATTGTCCATAGGCTTAGTTTATCGATTGCCAAAAAACAAAAATACGGAATAGTGGGGGAATCTGGTAGTGGAAAAAGCTTAACTTCTCTTGCCATTATGAATTTATTGGCCGATTCTCTCAGTGTCAGTGAAGGACAAATATTATTTGAAGGAAACCAGCAGCTTACGACTCTTTCCAATAAAGAAATGATGAAGATTAGAGGGAAAGATATAGCGATTATCTTTCAAGAACCTATGACTGCTTTAGATCCAATTTTTACAATAGAGTATCAAATATCCGAGGTTTTAAAAATCCATTTCAATCATTCGAAAAAAGAAATGCGGAAGATGGTTATCAGCATATTAAAAGATGTCGGTATTCCTAGGCCGGAGTCTATTATGAAAAGCTATCCTCACGAATTATCGGGTGGAATGCGTCAAAGAGTGGTGATAGCCATGGCGTTAATTTGTAAGCCTAAACTATTAATTGCTGATGAACCAACCACGGCTTTAGATGTGACGATTCAGGCGCAAATTTTAGATTTAATGAATGAACTCACTGAAAAATATGATACTTCTATTTTAATGATTACCCACGATCTAGGTGTGATCAATGAAACATGTGAGAGAGTAGCGGTTATGTATGCGGGAGAGATTGTAGAAGAATCTTCTGTTGATAGCTTATTTAGTCATCCTAAGCACCCTTATACCCAGGGACTTTTAAAATCCATACACACCCTAGGTGATCGATCTGAAAAATTATATTCTATTCCTGGCAATGTTCCGACTCCTACTCAATTGAAGAAAAATGGCTGCAGGTTTGCCTCAAGGTGTCCTCACGTGATGGATATCTGTAAGGAAGAAACTCCGCCGTATGTAGAGGTTTCTGAAGATCAGGTGAGTAAGTGCTGGTTACATACAGAAAGGGGTGAGTACAATGAACAAGGGCAAACAGCCAGTGTTGAAAGTGAAGAATATGAAAAAACATTTTCCGATTAAAGGCGGGATTATCAAAAGAACCAAAAGTTATGTTCGGGCAGTAGATGGAATTAGTTTTGACGTTCAAGAACAAGAGACTTTTTCTCTCGTAGGCGAAAGCGGATGCGGAAAATCCACAACCGGACGGTCGATTCTTCGTTTAACTGAGCCGACTGATGGTGAAGTCTATTTTAATGGGGAAGAGGTCCTGGAATGCACACAAAAGGAATTTAGAAAGTACCGCAAAGATATGCAAATGATTTTTCAAGACCCCTTTAGTTCACTGAATCCTAGAATGACAGTTAAAAGCTTACTTTTAGAGCCGTTAATGACCCACAAATTATATTCAAAAGAAGAAGCACTAGACAAAGTTTATGAGGTTGCAGAGCGAGTAGGACTCTCGAAGGAACAGGTTTCTCGTCATCCTCATGAATTCAGTGGAGGGCAGAGACAGAGAATAAGTATTGCACGAGCCTTGATCATGAACCCTAAATTAATCATATTGGATGAAGCTGTTTCCGCTCTTGATGTTTCTATCCAGGCCCAAATCTTAAACCTATTAATTGATCTCCAGAAAGAATTTAAATTAACCTATGTGTTTATCTCACATGACCTTAATGTGGTCAAGCATTTAAGTGATCGTATAGGAGTTATGTACTTAGGACAAATGATGGAAATGACCACGACCGAATCGTTGTTCAACCATCCATTACACCCTTATACAAAATCTCTTCTTTCGGCGATACCCTCTTATGATCGTAATAAGAAAAAGGATAGAATCGTTTTAAAAGGGGACGTGCCAGATCCTGCAAATCCTCCTTCAGGGTGCCCGTTTAGGCTCAGGTGTCCGCAGGCTCACGAACTCTGCGAAACACAAAAGCCGACTTATCAAGAGGTGAAAGATAATCACTGGGTAGCGTGTCATCTATATAACGAGGACAGCCGAGTGAATGAAACTAAGCAGGGTCTTGAACACGCTTATTAGGATGGAAAAGAGGTGAAAAGGTGATGAAAAGAGATGTGTTGGAGTTAGAATTAAATAATCTAGAATTGCATCCAAATGTCTACCGAGGAATTACTGCATGTTATGAACAGCGAGGATCATAAAATCGCGCACGTGGTACACCGGGCGCTTCCCCAAATTCAAAATGTAATAGACCGCGCTACAGCCATTTTGGAACAAAGGGGAAGAATCTTTTATTTTGGAGCGGGTACGAGTGGACGATTAGGTGTCCTTGATGCCTCTGAATGTCCCCCTACTTTTGGAGTGGATCCCTCTCTCGTTAATGGAATTATTGCAGGCGGGGACAAAGCATTGCGGTACCCTATTAAAAACGCCGAAGATAGTGAAAGCGACAGAGCCAAAGATGTAGAGGCACGCATAAGTGAAAATGATATGTTGATAGGAATCGCTTCTAGCGGAAAAACTCCTTATGTACTTGGAGCAGTTAAGAAGGCAGAACAGCTTGGAATTTTAACAGCCGGGGTTAGCTGTAGAGAAAATGCTGCTCTTTCTGAATTAGTAGACTTTCCCATTGATCTAAACGTAGGAAAAGAAATTATTAAAGGTTCAAAAAAGATTAAAAGCTGGTACGGCACAAAAGATGAGGTTAAATATAATTTCTACAATCTGATGATTAAATTAGAAATAGTTTATAATAACTTGATAATTAACGTGCAAGCCTCCAATTATAAACTAAAGGAAAGAACGTTTTCTATCATCCAGGAAGTTACAGGTGTCGAAGAAAAAACAGCTCGACGTTATGCTGAGGAAACAGAGGGGGATGTGAAAGTAGCGTTTCTCATGATACTGCTCCCATCTGATAAAACTCATGCCCAGCATATGTTACATAAACATAATGGTCATTTTCCAAATGTGATGGAATGGATAAAGGAGGATAAAAGGTAGGACTCTTCCCACTAGGTACCTGTATCCAGAGAAGAAAGACAAAACTCGGCATCCCGTCCGGGTTTTTTTTGTGCGTAAGTTAAATTCTGTAAAAATAGCAGAAAACCTTTATAATGAAATGTAACATTTCTTATGAAACAAACGATTACTCCACTTACCGAAGACCTGATCTCCTTGTTCCAATCTATTACCATCTATAGACTTCCAATCGTTCTATTCACATATACCATTATTTCATTTTCACTCTTTCTTCCGATTTCTTTACATAAAAGAACTGCATGAATAAGAAAGATAATAATAATTTTATTAAATTTAATAATTTTAGAGTTTGAAAGTGAGTAAATACAAGACTTTAATGTTGGCATGAATATTGCATAAATAAGGGTAAAAGAAAAACATTTTGAAAACGCTTTCTTTTAGTGGCTTTATAGAAAAATAGGGAGGAAGTGAAAATGGGAGAAATTACTGTTCAGCGTTTTATCACTGGGACCTTAAGGAGTAATTGTTTTGTTGTAACTTTAGACGAGGGATGTGTGGTTATTGATCCCGGTGAATGTGTCGAAGATGTCGTCTCCTATATTGGTGATCGAGAGATACATTATATATTACTTACCCATGGCCATTATGACCACATTGCAGGTGTGAAAAGGTTAAAAAGATATACGACTGCTTTCGTTGGTATCCACCAGTTAGAAGCAAAATGGCTTCTTGAGCCGCGTCTCAATCGTTCATCCAACACTGGTGCGCCAGTCTATGGAGAATGGCCGGATATATTATTTACAGGAGAAGAAGTGGTTCAATGCGATCCGATGAAGATTAAAGTCCTCTACACACCGGGGCATTCCCCGGGAGGAGTCAGCTATCTCATCAGTGACGAATGTGTGTTCACTGGAGATTCTTTATTAGCAGGATTTATCGGTCCTACTAACCTCCCTTACAGTGATCGCCCCATGCTTAAACGATCTATTAGAGAAAGACTGTTTACCCTTCCAGAGAAAGTAGTTGTCTATCCAGGTCACGGCCCTAAAACGACGATAGGTTTTGAGAAGAAAAATAATACATTTCCCAATGTGATGGAATTATTAATTCAATAAGCAATTGAGATGTTTTCTGGTAATTTTTTACATTAAAGGAACGCGAATTTACTTACTTTCCATTCACCAAATATTATTTAAAGGAGGTGAGGAATCGAGCGCAGCACACGTATGTTTTCATCAGTTCTTAAGGATTTGGGGATAAAAATTAATAAGGAGTGTATGAAATGGCTGAAATTTACCACCGAGATACAAACGTGGAAGACTATGATTCAGATTTGTTAATGGATCTATACAGTACGATGGGGAAGATCCGTACGTTTGATGAACACTTAATCCGATTAATGCAAGAGGGTAAAGTTTCTGGTTTCTATCATTCTGGTATCGGTTCTGAAGGTCTTTCAGCTGGTTCGATTTCACAACTTTTACGAGATGACGACTATATTTACTACAACCATAGAGGGTGTAATCAAAAAATTGCAAAGGGCGTCCCTCTGTCTAAGATATATGGTGACTTTTTAGGAACAACTGAAGGGACTACTCGAGGTCTTGGAGCAGGAATTGTTCATAGTGCCGATCCTTCCAGAGGAGTACTGGGTCAGGCTGGTACGATCGGTTCGCAGTTAAGTTTAGCTGTTGGTTCCGCATATGCTTCCAAAATGAAAGGGACGGATCAGGTTACGGTGGTTTACTTTGGAGATGGTGCCGCTTCCAGAGAGACGATGCATGGGTCATTGAACTGGGCGAAACTCTATAACTTGCCGGTTGTTTATATTTGTGAAAACAACGAGTATGCCATATCGTGTCATGTTTCAGAAACCCACGGGGTAAAAGCGCATATTGCGGACTGGTCAGAAGGTTATGGCATTCCTAACTGTGTCGTCGATGGAAACGATGTTCTTCTTATGCATGAAGTGACGAAAGAGGCGGTGGAACGTGCCAAGCAAAGGAAAGGTCCGACGTTCATAGAGGCCCAAACGTTCCGTCACCGCGGACATTTTGAAGGTGATCCTTATGATTACATCGATCAAGCCGTGTTGTTAGATTGGAAAGAAAACCGTGATCCTATTAAAAACTTTAAAAAGAAATTAATAGAGAAGGATATTACGACAGAAGAAGAATTAAATCAATTAGATCAACAAATCGAAGAAGAGATCTTGGCTGCAATTAAAAAAGCAGAAGCTGCCCCTATGCCAGATGGTGACCGAATTAAAGAAGGTTTATATGCATAAGGAGGAGAGACAATGAGAGAAATTACGATGCGTGAAGCTCTAAATGAAGCGTTAAGAGAAGAGATGGCAAGAGACGAAAGTACAGTGCTTTTTGGAGAAGATGTGGCGAAGTTTGGCGGAATTAACAAAGTCACTCAAGGTCTTTATGAAGAGTACGGGTCTTCTCGAGTGTACGATACGCCCATAGCTGAAGCGACCATTGTTGGAGCTGCAGTAGGGATGGCCATTACAGGACATGCTCGACCGATTCCAGAACTTCAGTTCGGTGATTTTGCCAGTATCGCCTTTGATGAAATTTTTAATAAAATGGGCAAATGGCGGTTTATGCACGGTGGCCAGATGGAGATGCCTGTTACGTTACGGCTGCCCATTGGAATTGCCGGGGGAGCGGGACCAGAACATTCACAAAGTCCTCAAGCCCTGTTTATGCATGGCCCTGGTTTGCAAATTGTCGTTCCATCCACTCCAGCAGATGCCAAAGGGTTATTGAAAACCTCAATTCGTGATAATAATGCTGTTTTGTTCTTTGAACATAAACTGCTGTATGACTTGAAAGGCGAAGTTCCTGACGAAGAGGTTCTTATTCCTTTTGGACAAGCAGATGTAAAACGTGAAGGGGAAGATGTCACGATTATTGCAACTGCTCTCCAAGTTCATACTTCTTTAGAAGCAGCGGAAGAGCTTTCTAAACAGGGAGTGGAAGCCGAGGTGATTGACCCGCGTACCCTGGCTCCTTTAGATATGGGAACCATTTTGAATTCGGTAAGAAAAACAGGCCGTGTGGTTATCGTTCATGAAGAATCAAAAACGGGTGGCTCTGGAGCTGAAATTGCTGCTCAAATTCAAGAAGAAGCTCTTTTTGATTTAGAAGCTCCGATAAAAAGGATTGGCAGTCCTGATGTTCCTATTGCTCAAAGTATTCATCTGGAGCAATATTACCGTCCGAACACGCAGCAGATTATAACGGCAGTCAATGAATTAAATGATGTTCCCGTATAACTCTGCCCTAAATTATCGGAACATTTTGAATACTAACGAATAAGGGGTGTACGTTCATGTATGAGGTGAAGATGCCGAGGCTTGGGGTTACGATGCAAAACGGTACGATCAATCAATGGCTTGTAGATGAAGGCGAGGAAGTGAATAAAGGGGATTTTATTTTTGAGATTGAAACAGAGAAATCAACGCTCGAAATCGAAGCCCAAGAATCCGGGGTGTTAAAAAAAGTCATCGTTTCAGGAGGTGAGGAAGTACCTGTGAATACGATCGTTGGGATTATTGCCGATGCTGATGAAGACGTCGATGTGTCAGCATACCTCAACCCTTCTTCAAATGAACAGAAACAAGAAAGTTTATCTAGTGCAGAAACTACTAATGTGGCTACAGCTGTTAAAAGTAAACGAAAAAAAGCCGTTCCGCGAGCTCGTAAACTTGCCAAAGAAATGGGTATTTCCTTAGACGAAATTGAGGGAACGGGAAAATATGGTCTGATTACCGTTGAAGATGTAAAAGGATTTGTAAGTGCAGACACAGATTCTCAGCTGACGGTTAAAGAAACTATTTCACTCAACCATGTGAAAAAAGCGATGGGCGACAACATGCTGAAAAGCTGGCAGACCATTCCTCAGTTCACACAAATGGTGACGGTTCGTATGGAGAATGTTTTAGCCGTGAAAAAAGAATTAGAAGTGTCATTAAATGACCTGCTCGTTAAAGCCGTCGGTCAAGCTGCTGCCGATTATCCTATCGTAAATAGCCAGCTTAGCAAGGATAAGAAAGTGAATATTTTTGAACAAGTCAATGTATCAGTCGCTGTTAATAGTTCGCACGGACTTGTCGTACCGGTTTTGAAAAACGTACCTGAAAAACGTGTAGACGAAATTTCCAAAGAAGTAAAGGAATTAGCAAAGAAAGCCGAAGCAAATGAGCTGAGGCCGGAGGACTACGTGGATGGCACAATCACAGTTTCTAATCTAGGCAGCGTAGGTATTGAGTCGGGGACACCTATCATAAACAGCCCGCAATCAACGATTGTATTTGCAGGTGCCATTAAGAACACTCCTATCGTAAACGAAGAGGGTGAGGTGGTGGTTGCTCCGGTGATGTCCCTATCCATCTGTTATGATCACCGCTTTATTGACGGGATAACCGGCGCGGAGTTTACAAATCAACTGAGAGATCGATTAGAGAGGCTGAGCGTTGAGGATGTAATCTCTTAATCTACTTTTCAGGAAAGAGGGATGGTATGAGATTAAAAGATAAAGTAGCCATAATTACAGGTGCAGGCAGTGGACAAGGCAAAGAGGCCGCGAAACTATTCGCGGCCCAGGGTGCTCGTGTAATTATTGCAGAGTGGAAGGAAGAGCATGGAAAGAATGTAGAGCAGGAAATAGGAGAGGAAGGTAACAACGCCACATTCATTCAAACAGACATCTCTAATGAAGAAAACGTAAAAAAGCTAGTTGAGCAAGTAGTTCATGAGGAACAACGAATTGATATTCTGTTTAACAATGCCGGGGTTGGTTTTTCTTCCCGTTCGAAATATCAAATGGCCTCGGTGCTTGAGACGCCGCTTGAGGATTGGAACCAAATTTTATCGATTAACTTAAATGGCACCTACTTAATGTGTAAACACATACTGCCGATTATGATCGAGCAGCAATCAGGCAGCATTGTAAATAATTCCTCGCTAAACGGCATTCTTGGCGTAACTGGAGCAGATGCCTATACAGCTTCAAAAGGCGGGGTGGTCGCTTTAAGCCGAGTCATGGCTGTTGATTATGGCAAGCATAATATTCGGGTGAACTGTATTTGTCCTGGGGCAATTGACACCCCTATGATTCGAGAGGTTTTGGATGATCCAAAGATTGCTAAGAACTACGAAGCGGGACCTCTAGGAAGAGTAGGTAAACCAGAAGAGGTGGCTCAAGCCGCGTTGTTTTTAGTATCAGAGGAAGCAAGCTACATTACGGGACTGGTTATGCCAGTAGATGGCGGATGGAGTGCTGTGTGATGGGAAATGATCGCTTTTTCTTACAACATAGTTATTCATCTTCTAGAGCTTCAGTAAGAGAAAGGACCTTGCAATGGAACTGGACGAATTTCTTTAGAAAAGGAAAGGTCGCAGCAGACATTCGGCCGATGATCCTTGATTCATGGAAGCGGTCGGAACAATATGCAGTAGACCCGTTTGAAACGAAGGCCACGGTCATATGTGATGATTATGAATTAGAAAAAAGGAAAGAGAACAATAAAGAAGCCCTTACGTTAATCCGGCCCTTTATGGAAGACCTATTTGAAATTGTAGAAGGTACGAATAGCATTATTGCATTTTCGGACAATGAAGGGGTCGTGCTTGAACTTCAGGGGGATAACGATATCACGATAAATGCTACATCAACTAATTTTAAAGTTGGCGTCCATATGAATGAGAAGTTGATTGGTACGAATTCCATTGGAACCTCCTTAGCTCTTGGACGCCCCGTACAAGTAGTCGGTGCAGAGCATTATTGCAAGGCTTGGCATACGTCTCACTGCTCGAGTGCACCTATTAAAGATCCCTGCACGAATGAAGTAATCGGAGCTTTAACATTAATCGGTTACTTACGATCTACCCATCCTCATTCTTTAGCTCTTGTAAAAACAGCAGCCGAAACAGTTGTTCGACTATTGGAACAGCAAGGGTTGAAGCATGAGCAGTATATGATTAATAACTATTTTAGTGCAGCAATGGAATCCGTGTCAGACGGGGTTCTCATATTAAATCGAAGTGGGGAAATTATTCGGTACAATCAAGTTGCATCGCACCTATTAAAGTTGCCCGCGCACGAGCAGCGGAAATTAAAGATCCATGAGATCGAGAAATTAACACCCTTACAAAAACACTTGGACAAAGCCATTCAGGGAGATGAAGTGATCATTCAAAAAACACTTGAACTTCCACCAGAAGGACGAATTAATTTATTACTAACATCCAGAAGAATCTTGGTTGGCGGCGATCACATAGGTACCATTCTTATCTTGAAAAAGACAGTGCCAAATGAGTTACGGACAATGCGAGCAAAGTATTCTTTTTCTTCTATTGTAGGGAAGGCTAAATCTTTTGAAGGTGCCATTCACTTAGCGAAAAGAGTAGCCCCTACAGATAAAAGTGTTTTACTCGTTGGTGAGAGCGGGACAGGAAAAGAATTATTTGCTCAGGCGATTCATAGTGAAAGCTTGAGAAAGACGGAGCCGTTTCTTGCGATTAATTGTTCAGCTATACCTAAAGAATTGATTACAAGTGAACTTTTTGGCTATGTTGATGGAGCTTTTACAAATGCATCAAGAGGCGGTAAAAAAGGTAAATTTGAAGCCGCGGACAGGGGAACTATCTTTTTAGATGAAATAGGGGACATGCCCTTAGACCTACAAACTCATCTGCTTCGAGTTTTAGAGGAGCAGGAAATCACCCCTGTTGGAGCGATCCAGTCAAAGCCAATTGATGTACGAGTAATTGCTGCTACGAACCATGATTTATTCAAGCTTGTGCAAGAGAAAAAATTCCGCCTTGATCTTTTTTACCGGTTAAATGTAATTTCCATTCCTATTCCTCCTTTACGTAAAAGAAAGGAAGACATTAAGCTTCTCGCCGAAACTTTTTTACCAACTAAGAAGCTTAGTAACGACGTACTGGAAAGCTTTTACCTTTATTCTTGGCCAGGAAACTTAAGAGAGTTAAAAAATGTTTTAGAGCAAATGGAGCTTCTCGGGGATGGAGAAGAACTGGAGGCAGAAGCGTTGCCTTCTTATATGAAAAACCAATTAGAGGAAGACGATCAAGAGGACAATACCCTCTATCAATCTTATGCTGATCAAACAAAGAAAGAATCACTAATCATTGCTCTTAAGGAGAACAAAAGTGTTGGAGCTGCTGCTAGGAGGTTAGGGGTTTCCTCGAGCACCGTTTACCGTTGGGCGCAAGTGTACGGGATAGAGATAAAGAAAGTGAGAGACGAAAAAAAGATATAGAAAGCAGGTGGTTTATATGAAAGCAGCCATTTTTAGAGGAGCGCAGTCAATGGAAGTAAATAAGGTTGCTCCTTTAGCGTGCGGAGATCATGATATTATTTTAAGAGTTCGTTCATGTGGGATCTGTGGTTCGGACTTACATTCAATGAGAACAGGAGACTTTGTATCCGAAGGGCAAATTATGGGACATGAATTTGTAGGAGAAGTCACGGAGACAGGTTCAAATGTCAAAGGCATACAGAGCGGTGATCGAGTAGTCGGCTCTTCTGCCGTTTTTTGCGGGGAATGCCAGTGGTGTCAAACAGGAGATTTTATTTACTGTCCAGAATTATTTCATACCGCCATAGGATATGGACGCCCAGGCGGCTTTTCTGAATATGTAAGAATTGAAAACGCGCTGTTGGATCAAACCGTTTTTCACGTTCCAGAGAATTTACTAGATGAGGAAGCGGCTTTAATGGAACCTTTAGGTGTAGCCGCTCTGACCGTCTCTAAAGTACACCGGGCATCATTCAAACGAGCGGTCATCTTAGGTGGAGGGATTATAGGAAACTTAACGGCTCAATTATTGAAAAATGTATATAACTATGAAGTGGTCGTTTCCGAACCCTCCGAACTGCGGAGAAATAAAGCCCATGGGGTAGACCACACCATTAATCCTTTTGAACAGGATTTAATACCATTTCTTCAAGAACTATGGGGAGAAGGGAAATATCACTTTGGTTCAGGAGGGTTAGCCGATCTTGTAATAGACTGTGCCGGGGGCAGACAAACGTTTATACAGAGTTTAGAAGCCGTAAGGAGTAAAGGGATTATTGGCGTTGTAGCTCTTCCGGATCAGCCTGTACCTGTTAACTTAATGAGGGTCGTGCATAAAGCCCCTGAAATTATCGGTGTGCTTGGATCAGATATGGGGGCGGCCGTTCAATACGCATCAGAAGGAAAAGTAAACCTGAATGCACTGGTCAGCCATTCGTATGACCTTGAAGATATAGAGGAAGCCTTTAAAATCCAGCAAAAAGCAGAGGATTCCGTAAAAGTAGTCGTAAAACCGTAAAATCATATAAAAACCGGTACCAGGTACATAGAAGATAAATACGTGTACCTGGTACACAGAGAAAAAAGAAAAAAAGAATTTGGTACCAGGTACATAGAAGACGTTAAAGTGTACCTGGTACTTTTTATTGGGGGAATACTTTGACAACTTTATAAAGCTGGCTAATAATAGAGTTACAAATGAACGGAGTAGGAGGCGAAATATGAAACCATCGCTGGAGCAAAATGAACAAGAAGTTAAGCATTCTTTACCGCAAAACCTGCATCTACTTGATTCTATCATTCAGTCCAGTTACGACGGAATTTTTGTAGCGGATGCTTCAGGAATCGGGTGGACAATGAATGATGCGTATACTCGGATAACAGGCGTCCCTAAGCATAAACTTCTGCACCGCAATCTAAAAGAAGCAATCGATGAGGGGATTATCTCTGATTCGGTAACGTATAAAGTTTTAGAGGAAAAGAAAGCGGTTACAATCGTTCAGAATGTGAATGGAGTTGAAGTGCTTGCGACGGGGAGCCCTGTAAAAGGGGAAGATGGGAAAATCTCGCACGTGGTCACGAATATTCGCAATCTGCGAGATTTGAATTATTTAAAATTCGAGCTCCACTCTTCTGAAGATACAATGGAATGGGACATAAAAGAAACGAAGCCGCCGGTACGGCAGGAGTCGAACCTTCCTCCTAAAGGGGTGACGGCTAAAAGTAAAAAGATGAAGGAAGCTTTTAGAGTAGCTGAGAAGGTAGCTAAGGTGAATTCGACCGTTCTGCTTACAGGAGAGACGGGTGTGGGTAAAGAGATTATCGCTAACTTCATTCATCAAAACAGTCCGTATTCGACCCGCGAATTTATTAAAGTCAACTGTGGTGCTATTCCCTCTACATTATTGGAAGCTGAATTATTCGGCTATGAAAAAGGTTCGTTTACTGGCGCGGCGGCAAACGGAAAGGCGGGACTTTTTGAAAAAGCCAACGGAGGAACGATTTTATTAGATGAAATTGGAGAAATTCCACCAGAGTTTCAAGTGAAGCTTCTGCGGGTGCTTCAAGAGAAAGAGATTCGAAGGGTCGGAGGCACTCAGCAAATTCCACTGCAGCTGCGTATCATCGCTGCTACTAATCAAGATCTAAAGCAGCTCGTAGTTGAAGGGAAATTTCGCGAGGATTTGTATTATCGTTTAAACGTGATCCCCATATCGATTGCTCCATTGCGAGAGCGGCGGGAGGACATTACACCAGTTGCATTTTTTTATCTACGCCGATTAAATGAATCGTATCATTTCAATAAAACACTGCATCCTGACACGCTGCCCATTTTGGAACAGTATGATTGGCATGGGAACATCAGGGAGCTGGAAAATGTGCTGGAACGGGCCGCAGTGATTTCTGATCATGAAGAGATTCAGCCTTCTGACTTGTCGATTACTACTCAGGAAGAAGAGTCTTCCAAATGGAAGCAGTTGGACTTAAAACAAAAAGTTATTCGTTATGAATTGTCACTCATTAGAGAAGCTTTAGCAGAACATACAACGACTAGAAAAGCAGCTGAAGTGCTCGGGATCAGCCAATCTTCTCTAGTGAAAAAGTTGAACAAGTATCCAATCAATGATCAGGAATACGTCCATGAAGAGGGGCATCTATAGCCTCTCTTTTTTGATTCGTTTATTCCTTTGTTGATTCTTTTATGAATCGCATGAGCAGACTCCCTTTTACATAAATACTGAATTTTCACAATTATTCAAAATAAAAAAGTTGGCATGATTCTTGCTTGTATAAGAGTGAAGGTATTTTTAAAAAAGGGGAGGATTGTCCTCATGAAAAAAGAACGGATTCATGATCGGGAAGTTTACGCATATGATACGCGCCCTGCCAGCGTGTGGGAACTTTTTGAGCAAACGGTACAAAATCATCCGTCAAGAGAAGCGGTTGTCTATGAGTGCAGACGCATCACGTATGAAGAATTGATGAAGCAAGTGAAAAAAATAAGTGCTTATTTGCATTATGAATGTTCGTTAGAAAAGGGAGATCGACTGGCTTTACTCGTCGGAAACCGGGCTGAATTTATTCAAATGTTTCTCGCGTGTACAAGCTTAGGGATCATTGTGGTACCGTTGAATTTACGTTCATCGGTTCAAGAGCTAATCAACATGATGGACCAGGCTGAAGCCCGAGTACTCTTCGTTGAAGAAGGATTTGATGACGTCGTTCAGAAGTGGAAAGGAACACACCCAGAATCATTAGTGATTGGGACGAAAGATGTGGATAAGGGATTATTATATGACCAATTTGAATCTTTGCTGCATCACGCTTTTCCTGAAGCTGATTACCCCAATCTGCAAGAGGAAGATCCTCTTTATATTATGTACACATCTGGTACGACTGGACTTCCGAAAGGAGCGATTGGAAGTCATGTGAACATCATTCACAGTGCGCTTCATTATAAAGAGGTATTTCAAGCGAAGGAACCCGTGCGAACGTTAATCGCTGTGCCGTTGTTTCACGTCACGGGCTTAATTGGGCAATTATTTTATATGCTGCTCGTCGGTGGAACTAATGTTTTAATGAAACGTTATCAGACAGGGAAATTCATTGAACTGATAGAAAAGGAAGAGATCACGTTTTTATTTAATGTCCCAACGATTTACATTATGATGTTGAGCCATCATACATTTGAGCCTGAAAATATGCGTTCCCTGGATATTGCAGCCTTCGGAGGGGCGCCAATGTCACAGGAAACGATAGAGTCTTTAATGAAAGCGCTTCCTTTTATTCGTCTGCACAACGCTTATGGTGCGACGGAAACATCTTCTCCAGCTACCATTACTCCTAAAATTGAAGGGTTTTCTCGAATTGCTTCGATCGGACAGCCCGTTCCTGCAGGAGAGATTAAAGTAGTGGATGAGGATGGGATCGAAGTGCCTCCGGGAGAAGTCGGGGAATTATTCATTAGAGGGCCGATGATCGTGCCTGGATATTGGAAGAACGATGAAGCGAATTTGAGTTCTTTTGTAGAGGGGTATTGGAAATCTGGAGATATGGCGATGGTAGACGAAAAAAATTTCGTCTATTTAATGGATCGTAAGAAGAACATTATTAATCGAGGTGGAGAAAAAGTTTTTTCTGCTGAAGTGGAGAATGTGTTATACGGTCATAAGGATGTGTTAGAAGCAGCGATTGTCGGGATTCCTGATGAAATTTTTGGAGAAGAAGTGAAAGCTTTTATCGTGCCAAAAGAAGGGAGCACCCCGACAGAGGATGACATCCAGCAGTTTATGAAAGAGCGGGTCGCCGATTATAAAGTACCGAAACAAGTGGTGTTCATTGACCATCTCCCGCGAAATCCTGGAGGAAAAATACTAAAACAGCGTCTAGCGGATGTACAAAACATGAAAGGCAGGGGATGAAAGATGTTTCAACTCGAAGGAAAAGTTGCGATGATTACAGGAGGAAGTAAAGGAATTGGATTAGGGATGGCCCATTGTCTCGGTCGAATGGGGGCGAAGCTGGCCATCTCCAGCCGCGGGTTGGACGACTTAGAGAATGCGGAAAAAGAGCTATCCAATGAAGGATATGACGTGATGGCTACATCAGTGGATGTCACGAATAAAGAGAGTGTGAACGCATGGGTCGACGAAGTGGTCGGGCAATTTGGTGAAGTCCACATCCTCGTGAACAATGCGGGGACGAACATTCGAAAACCGTTGATAGAAGTGGAAGAAGAAGATTGGGATCGTGTCCTCGATACGAATCTAAAAGGCGTCTTTCTCGTGGGTCAAGCGGTCGCAAAACAATTGATTCATCAAGGGAAAGGCGGACGTATCATTAACATTTCATCTATTTTTGGAGGTGTAGGAAGCAGCTTTCAAACGAGTTACGCTTCAAGTAAAGGAGGCATCAATCAACTAACGAAAGTATGGGCGCATGAATTGGCAGATAAGGATATCAACGTCAACGCCCTAGCACCTGGGTACATAAAAACCCCAATGACAGCCGGATGGCTTGATGATGAAGAACGCTGTAGCCAAATTATTAATCAAACGATGGTCAAACGAGTGGGGGAATTACAAGACTTAGAAGGCCCTCTCCTGTTGCTTGCCTCAGATGCTTCGAACTATATGACAGGACAAACGATTTATGTTGACGGAGGATGGACTGCACAATAATAAGGGGGATAAGGTATGGAACCGACTGCGAAAAAAATGGATTGGCAAGAGCCGCCGAAATCAAACAACCTCGTTTCAAAGCTGGCAATGTTTTTTGCGAAAATTGCAGAAAAATATTTGCCTGATGCCTTTGTATTTGCTGTGCTTTTAACGATTGTCGCCTTTCTTAGCGGGGTATTTATTACTGAAAGTTCTCCATTTGATATGGTGTTACACTGGGGAGATGGATTTTGGGGATTGCTTGAATTTACGGCCCAGATCATTACCACGTTTGTTATGAGTTATGCACTTGCTTTAACAAAGCCGGTATCTAACCTGCTTGAGAAAGCGGCGAGTTTGTGTAAAACTTCGAAATCAGCCATATTAGTCGTAACCTTTTCCTCACTCGTTGCCTCACTCATCAGCTGGGGACTTGGCCTCGTCGTCGCTGGGATTATGGCTCGACTTGTAGGAAGAAAAGTGACGACCGTTGATTATCGTGTATTAGTTGCGGCTGGCTATTCAGGCTTCGTCATTTGGGAAGGTGGATTATCCTCCTCACCTTCACTTTTTGTAGCAACAGAAGGGCACAATTTCCAGGACATGGTCGGGCTTATTCCAACGTCAGAGACTTTGTTTTCAATCACAAATATCATACTGGTGCTTGTCATTTTCACCACGTTGCCGTTTGTTATGATGCTTATTCACCCGAAGCGCCCCGAAGATCGAATGACAATCGATAAAGAAATGTTAAAAGAAACAAAGATCACCCATGACCAGGTAAAAACGAAAGACTTACAACCGAACGAAAAATTAGATAACAGCCGATTAATCGTATTAGCGGGTGGTCTGCTGGGATTAACGTATCTCATCGCACAATTTTCGATGAATGGGTTTTCCTTAGACTTAAATATCGTAAACTTAATGTTTTTAACCGCTGCGTTACTGTTGTATAGCAACGTAAGCGAATTAGGGAATGGAATTAAAGCAGCTTCTGGAAGTGTAGGACAGTTCGCGCTTCAATATCCTTTTTATGCAGGAATTATGGGAATGATCAGCGCATCCGGGTTGGCGATATGGCTATCGACAAACATCGCCAGTGTAGCGAATGAGCAAACCCTTCCCTTCTTTGCCTTTTTATCCTCAGGGTTACTGAACATGTTCGTCCCTTCAGGAGGAGGTCAATGGGCGGTTCAAGCGCCAATCATGCTGCCAACAGCGATGGATATGGGTGTCGATCCTGCAAAGATTGTTACGGCTGTAGCATGGGGAGACGCGTGGACAAATATGATTCAACCTTTTTGGGCGGTACCGATGCTTGCAATTGCCGGGCTGCGTATTCGTGACATGATGGGGTTTGCCACCATTACCTTATTGTATACAGGGGTCATCATAACGATCGTGCTGCTTATTTTTTAACAAAATAAAGAAAGCGTTTACAATAAAAGGAGGCATTAGATGGCTGAGCTTACGAAACAAGATCGTGAAGAAATTAATTGGGATGGGATAAAGCGGCTGCTGGAGAGGCAAATACCCGAGGCAAAAGGAGAACTGAAGGTGCGACGCTTTTCAGCCGGATATTCTAACATTACGTATTCTATTGAAGTAGGAGATTGGAAGGGCGTCCTACGCCGACCGCCATTTGGAGAAATTCCGCCACGGGCACACGATATGGAACGAGAGTTTAAGATCCTGGAAAAAATTCATCCTGTTTTTCTTCTAGCTCCTAAGCCGTATGTATATAGTGAGAATCCTTCATTAATGGATAAACACTTTTATGTCATGGAACGTAAAGAGGGCGTCGTCATTGATGATCAGCTGCCAGCTCATTATGATGATATAGAAGGAATACGTAAAATTGTCTCTGAAGCCGTGGTCGATTCTCTCGTCAAACTTCATTCGATTAATATTTACGACCACCAATTAGCTGATCTAGGAAAGCCGGATGGTTTTTTAGAACGGCAAGTAAAGGGCTGGATCAAACGCTACAACCGGGCGAAAACCCATGATTACGCCGGGGTAGAAGAAGTGGAAGCCTGGCTGCTCCAGCAACTTCCGGATTCTCCAGTTCCTACACTTGTGCACAATGATTTTAAACTGAATAATATGATGTTTTCAAAAGAGAATCCTGGTGAAGTCACAGGTGTTTTTGATTGGGAACTGAGCACCATTGGCGATCCGTTGACAGATGTAGGAGCAGCACTCGCTTATTGGACGGAACCAGGGGATCCTGAAACTGGTTTAACAGCAGTGACCAAAGAAGAAGGGTTTCTCTCTCGTAAGCAAATGCTTGAGTTATATGCGGAGAGAAGCGGGAGAGACGTGAGTCAAATTAATTTTTACCTCGTGTTTTCTTTTTATAAAATCGCCAGCATCCTTCAGCAGATTTATGCTCGATGGAGCAGCGGCGAGCTGCAAGACGACCGCTTTGCAAACTTAGACCAGGGCATTAGTAACTTAATGAAAAAAGCAGAAGAAACCAGACGTCACCCTATTTATACTTAAAATGGAGGAATAGCCTATGTTAACAACCTTATCACCTAAAATCCAAGACGTTCAGGAAAAACTCATTTCTTTTATGGAAGAAGAAGTGTACCCGAATGAAAAACTGTATGAACAGCAATTAAACGAAGCTGACTCACGCTGGACCATCCCGCCGATAATTGAAGAATTAAAGGCGAAAGCGAAACGAGAAGGGTTATGGAATTTATTTATAGGAGAAGAGGGTTATGAAACACAGCTGTCAAACTATGAATACGCACACCTTTGTGAAGTAATGGGGCGCTCTCTAATCGGCCCAGAAGTGTTTAACTGCAATGCTCCCGATACGGGCAATATGGAAGTACTCATGAAATTTGGCACTGATGAGCAGAAAAGAAGATGGCTGAATCCCCTGCTTGCGGGTGAAATACGATCTTGTTTTACAATGACAGAACCCGATGTTGCCTCATCTGATGCGACCAATATTCAAAGTTACATCAAGCGTGAAGGAGACGAATACGTCATAAATGCGAGGAAATGGTGGTCCTCAGGAGCCATGGATCCTAGATGTGAGATTGCGATATTCATGGGAAAAACAGATCCAGATGGTCCTCGTCACCGCCAGCAATCGATGATCCTTGTGCCAATGGATACGCCAGGGGTGGAAGTGAAGCGTCATCTGCCGGTCTTTGGTTATGATCACGCGCCCCACGGCCACGCAGAAGTTCATTTTACAGACGTTCGCGTACCTGTAGAAAACCTTTTATATGAAGAAGGAGCAGGGTTTGAAATTGCGCAGTCCCGATTAGGACCAGGCCGCATCCATCACTGTATGCGAGCGATTGGAGCAGCAGAACGGGCATTGGAACTTATGAATGAGCGAGCGATGCGAAGAGAAACATTTGGTTCTTCTCTCGCTGAAAAAGGAGTCATTCGCGAACATATCGCTGAATCCCGGATTGAAATTGACCAAGCCCGCCTGCTGACCCTCCATGCAGCGCAGAAAATGGATGAACACGGGTCAAAAGCAGCAAGAAAAGAAATCGCAATGATTAAAATCGCAGCTCCGCGCGTATCCCTTAACGTCATCGATCGTGCTATTCAAGTATTTGGAGGGGGAGGGGTTTCGGAAGACTTCCCACTGGCCGCGCACTGGGCCAACGCCCGAACACTCCGCATCGTCGACGGGCCAGACCAAGTCCACCTGCGCGATATTGGCAGACTTGAATTAAAAAACTATCAATAGATTTCTATCCACTCATCAAAAAATCGCCCTAAAGAGATTTCCACTCAATAGGGCGATTTTTGAATTTTTGATAGATTTTTGGTACCAGGTACACAAAAATCGACTCTCGGTACCTGGTACACTAAAAATGGTAAACAACAAAAGCGCTTTGCAGTTCATTTCTGCAAAGCGCTATTTTGTATGATTTTACTTCTTTTTCTTTGTGGAGTCTCTTTTAATGAGTGTCGCCGGTAATAAAATCTCCTGATATGGCTGTTCAGGATTATCCATTCTCCAAAACAGCTTTTCCACGGCATTTTGACCAAAATCCTTAAAGCTAATATCCATCGTCGTAATTGATGGAGTGGATAGTTGAGAGAGCTGACCGTTATCAAAACTACAGACTGAGGCATCACTTGGGACTTGAATCCCGTGTTGCTGTAAACCTGAAGTAATAAGATAGCCAAGTCCGTCATTGACACAGAACCAGGCAGTCGGCTGTTTCGACAGTTCACCGATAAAATGATTAAGGACGTTATTTTCTTCTGGGGCATCGGTTAGTAAAAATTCTTGAGTCGGTTCAATCCCGTAATCCTTAAGAGCAAGCAGAAAACCTTCGAGACGTTCCTGATAACTCGGTGAAAAACTTGTATCCCCCACAAAAGCTATGTTTTCATGGCCGAGCTCAATTAAGTGTTGGACAGCGGTATAGGCGCCAAAACGATTGTTCGTCAGAATGGCGTCAGCATGAATGGTCGGATGATGATGATCAATTAAAACAGTTGGGATCCCCGTATCAAGCACCTTTTGAATGTAGTCGTTACTAATATGAGAAAGAATGAGAACGCCGTCCACTTCTTTTTTTTCAATAAATGAAGGCAGGGTAAGTGACGCTTTTGACTGCTTATTTATAGATTGAATGAGCAGGTTTTTATTTCGTTTATTGACTTCTTCTTCTATTGTTAAGTAGATTTCCCCAAAAAAGCTTTTCATGGAAAAAGCGAAGTCAGACGCAATGAGGGCAATGTTCCCGCTTTGAACTTGATTATAACTGCGAGTAGTTACGGAGCGGTTATATTTATATCCGAGTTCTTTGGCTACTTGATGGACAAGTTTTCTAAGTTCGTCACTTACGCCTGGCTTTCCAGTTAACGCTTGGGAAACCGAGTTTTTTGATATATTGAGCTGGTCGGCAATGTCTTGCATTGTCACTTTTTTTGCCATGAAGGAAACAACCTCTCTCTTAAAACATTTTGTAACGTTACTTTATAATATACTGTATTGTTGATTTAATTACAATTAATTCCTTAAGTCAAGTAAATTACGGATTACATATTGACATTACAAATGCAGAATGTATAATCATTTGTAAGGTTACTAAACAAGATAGTAAAGGGATAATAATTTTGTAATGTAATGACGAGTTATTTTGAAAAGGCTTACAAAATGGATGGAGGAATGAAGGTTGATGAATGTGACACGGCTGGAACGCAACCCGTTAATTACACCGGCAGACGTTACTCCTTATCACGATGATCATGAAGTGATAGGAGTGTTTAACGCAGGGGTGGCGGAGTATGAAGGGGAAACACTTCTCTTATTAAGAGTAGCAGAACGTCCAATTACGAACAATCCTGCAATTGTAAAAGCGCCAATTATTGATTTTAGTGAAGGAGAAGGGAAGCTTCATCTTATTGAGCTTCATGAAGATGACTCAACCTATGATTTCACGGATCCGCGTACGATTCGCTATCAGGATAAGGATTCGACAGCTTACTTAACATCGCTTTCGTATATCCGGTTGGCAAGAAGTGCAGATGGTGAAGATTTCACTGTTGATGAGGAACCGTTTATATATCCTGAAACGAAACATGAGGCATGGGGCGTTGAAGATCCGCGAGTGACTCAGATCGACGATACATATTACATCCAGTACAGTGCGGTCTCAGAAGTAGGTGTAGGAGTCGGGCTGATCTCAACGAAGGATTTTGTATCATATGAACGTCACGGATTGATGCTTCATCCCGAAAACAAAGATGTAGCGATTTTTCCTGAAAAAATTAACGGAAAATATTATACGCTGCATCGACCGGTCCCTAAGGGTATTGGGCGTCCGGAAATTTGGATCGCAGAGTCTGACAACCTTATTCACTGGGGAAACCACCAGCACCTTTTAGGCTTAAGTGAAGATGGCTGGGACAGTGGTCGAATTGGCGGAGGCGCCATTCCTTTTAAAACGGAAGAAGGCTGGATTGAAATTTATCATGCGGCCGATAAAAATGACCGTTACTGTTTAGGCGCTGTCCTGCTAGATCTTGAAAACCCAGCAAAGGTACTGGCGAAAACAAATGAGCCTCTTTTAGTTCCAGAGGCTGATTATGAAGTGAGTGGATTTTTTAGTCAAGTTGTTTTCAGTTGTGGTGTAACGTTACAAAATCGTAACATCAGGATGTATTACGGAGTGGCTGACACGTCGATGGCCGCAGCGGATATGAGTGTAGATGATATTTTAGCGCAGCTTACCTATATGAAGGTTCCTGAAGGTGGGACGATTGAATGACGTATACCGTTCATCGATTGCTAGATGCGTACGATCGCCAGGAAGGTGCAAAACAAGCGGAAAAGCTAGAGTTTACCGGCGTGGGGGAGAGAGATGTTTACAATATCACAGCTCCTTTTACCGATGAAGGGGAAGCGGTCATCGCCGGGCGAGTGGAAGGCCGAGATACCGAGTATTCTGATGTTTACTTTTTTGTAAAAAGAAACGGAAAATGGGAGCCTCGACCGGACGCCCCAACCTTTGAACTGCAGGATCCATTTGTTGCTCGAATCCATGGTCAGATCGTTTTTGGCGGGGTGAAAGTTACACCTGATCCCGAAGATGCGAGCAGGTTAACGTGGAAAACGGTGTTCTATAAAGGAGAGAGCGTTCGAAAGCTGAAGTTTTTCGCCGCGGGACCTGAAGGCATGAAGGATATTCGTTTACTGGAGTTACAGGACGAAACGATTGGTGTTTTTACCCGTCCGCAGGGTGAAAAAGGCGGCCGTGGGAAAATAGGATTTACGAGAATTAATTCGTTATTTGACCTTACTCCAGAAAAAATAGAGAGAGCTCCACTTATTGAATCTCACTTTATCGAGGAAGAGTGGGGAGGAGCGAATGAGCTTTACCTGCTGGCTAATGGAGAGATCGGAGTACTTGGCCATATCGCTCAGTTTGATAAGGAAGGGAACCGTCATTATTATCCAATCGCATGTACCTATGATAGGCACACCAATCGATTTACAAAGATGAAGATTATAGCGACACGGAGGGATTTTCCTAAAGGAGAAGCGAAACGCCCAGATCTTACGGATGTTTTATTTAGTGGAGGATTAGTATTTTTAGACAATGGAGAAGCCGAACTTTATGTCGGGGTGAGTGATGCTGAAGCTCATAAGGCGACTGTGCCAAATCCATTTATTTAATAGTGAAGGCGATTACAAAAAAGAGAGGGGAATTTAAATGAAAAACCTGCTTAACCTTCGTTTATTCGTTCTTATGTTTGCGAGTGTTCTAGTCGTTGCCGGCTGTCAGTCTGAAAGTAATGGAGATGGTGGTTCAGGTGAGGATGGTTCTGTTGAGTTTGAATTCTGGGCTGCACCAAACCCAGCGCAGGAAGCATTCTGGGAAGAAATGGCTCAACAGTACATGGAGGAAGAGGAGAATGTAAGCATTAACGTAACGCCAATGCCGGAAAGTCCTTCTTCTGAAGCGGGCATCCAGTCAGCTATTGCAGCTGGAAATGCTCCCGCGATCTCTGAGAATATCTCTAGAGGATTCGCCGCACAATTAGCGGGCAGTAACGCGATTGTTCCTTTCAATGAATTTGACGGCTATGATGAGCTAATTGAGGAACGTCAAATGGAAGAAACGATGTCATCGTGGAAATTTACTGATGATCAGCAATTTGTTTTACCTGTCTATTCAAACCCTATGCTGTTTGCGTGGAGAACAGATATTTTACAAGAATTAGGCTTTGATGAAGCTCCACGTACGTACGATGAAGTATTAGAAGCTGGTGAAAAACTGAAAGAAGAATACCCGGAAAAATATCTCTGGTCACGAGCAGACTTAGTACAACCGACGTGGCATGCGAGATGGTTTGACTTCTTCATGCTTTACAATGCGGCTTCTGATGGCAACAATTTTGTAGAAGGGAATGAAGTGGTTGCAGAGGAGGAAGCAGGTGTAGAAACGTTTGATTTCTTCAGCGAAATGGCCGAAGGGGATATGCTTTTAACGCGTGAAGCTACGGATCCATTTGAATCAGGGGATTCGATCATGATGGACATCGGGCCATGGACGTTTTCTTATTGGGATGATAAATTCCCTGAAATGGAAGAAGGAGAAACGTATGAACTAACGATGCCTCCAGTCCCTGGTGAAGAAGGGACTGAAAATCCGAAGACTTTTGCTGATACGAAGGGTCTTTCCATTTATGCATCAGCTACAGAAGAACAACAGCAAGCGGCTTTTGATTTCGTGAACTGGGTTTATTCTGATGCAGACAACGACTTAAAGTGGTTTGAAGATACGAATCTGCCTCCAGCACGTGATGATTTAGCGACAAACGATGCGTTCACAGAATTCCTTGAAGAGCATCCGGAACTTACAAAATATGCAGACAACATTCCCAATGCCGTGCCCCCCATTGATAGTGAACAAACAGCAGAAATTCAAGAACTAATCGGCACGGAAGGACTAAACCCTCTCGTTAAAGGTGAAAAAGAGCCCCAACAAGCGTGGGAAGATGTAATCAATTCCATTGACGGGGTGTTGGAGTAAATGGACAAGAGTAATGCAAGGTTGGGTTGGCTTTTTGCCAGCCCTTACCTTATCTATTCACTCATTTTCTTTCTTTTTCCCTTATTGTGGGCCACTTATCTAGCTTTTACCAATTGGAACTTAATCGCTGCAGATTATGAATTTGTCGGCATTCAAAATTTCATAGAAGCCTTCTTTAGTGAGAGTGTGCGGGCGGCTTTCTTTGTCACATACAAATTTCTCGGAATGTTCGTTCCGATTGTAGTGGCTGGAGCTTTGTTACTCGCGATGCTTATTCATACACTGCCGAAGTTTAAAGGATTGTTTTCCGTGGCATTCTTTTTACCTTATTTAGCCTCGGGGGTAGCTTCGGCAATTGTTGTAAACGGTGTGTTATCCCACAACAGTCCATTTAATATCTGGCTGCGAGGAACATTTGGTCTTGATATCGACTGGTTAGGTTCTTCTATTTTAGCACCATTAATTATTGCACTTATGATGGCCTGGAAATTTGCCGGTTACTACGCGCTTCTTTTTGTGGCAGGTCTTGAAAGCATTCCTAAAGAAGTATATGAAGCTGCTGAAATGGATGGGGCTGTGGGGTTGAAAAAGTTTTGGTACGTAACCATTCCCATGCTTTATCCTTCCTTTTATACGGTCACAATTTTAGCAGTCGGACTCATGTTTGGTATTTTTACCGAGCCTTATGTTTTAACAGGCGGTGGGCCGGACCTGGCTACCCATACGTGGCAGTTAGAAATCTACAGCCAGGCGTTTGAACGACTAAACGCAGGCTATGGAACGGCCATTGCCGTTATTAATTCGATTGTTACATTTGGTTCAATACTCGTCTTTCGTAAAATTCTAGAAAAATGGGGTGCGAGACATGGCTGGGAATAACAAACTTAAATTAACATTGCTGTATACGGTGGCCTTTACTGTGCTCCTCGTTATGGTCTCCCCTTATATTTACATGGTGCTCGGCTCATTTGCTGTATGGGATCAAGTCGACCGAAAGTTAATTCCAACTGAATTTACACTCCGATCTTATGAATGGCTCTTCTTTGGAGGAGAAGGAGCCAATGCTCGACCATGGATGCGCTCCTTTTTTAATAGTGTAATCGTAAGTACCACTTCTTCTATCCTGATGATTGCGACAGCTCTGCTCGTTGGTTACTCCTTAGCAAAGCTTAAATTTAAAGGGAACCGGCTGATTAACAACGTCATTTTGTTTCAAATGTTCTACCCGGCTGTCATTCTATTAATCCCACTATTCTTAATCATTCGTTACTTTGGAATGTATGACACATACTGGGCAATGATTCTTCCAAAGGCCGTGAACTTATGGGCGATCTTTATGTATACCAACTTCTTTAGAGGGCTGCCGAATGAATTGATAGAAGCAGCGAAGATTGATGGTGCCAGTCAATGGAAGATCGTTTGGAAAATTGTTCTGCCGATGTCTAAGTCGATTACGACGATTATTTTCTTATTTGTATTTATGGAAAGATGGGTAGAACTGTTATGGGATATGCTAGTCGTCAATAGTGAAGATATGCTGACGTTAAACGTATTGTTAGCGCAAATGTTCGGACCTTATGGAGGTTACCCCGGACCGATGTATGCCGCGTCCGTATTATTAACCCTGCCCATCCTAATTCTATTCATCATCTTCAGCAAAAACTTCAAAAAAGGCATGCAGTTTGTATTGAAATGATTGCGTACCAGGTACGCAGAGAGAGAAATTGCGTACCTGGTACACCGATATTAACTACCGGTACCTGGTACCCAGAAAGAAAAGAAAAAAATTAAATAAAAAGAGGAGTGGGAGAAATCGCACAGATTGGGTTGCAGCTTTATTCGTTGAAGGAATATACGGAGAAGGACTTTTTAGGTACGCTCGAAAAAGTGGCTCAAGCAGGTTATGATGGCGTGGAGTTTGCTGGGTATTTCAATACCCCAAGTCACAAGCTTAAGAAAAAGCTGGATGCTCTCAATTTAAAAGCAGCGGGCAGTCACATTGGAATTGATGATCTTGAGCAGAATTTAAACGAAATGATTGATTACTCGCTGGAATTAAACAGCCCTTACATTATCTGTCCCGGTTTACCTGAAAAGTATCGAAATAGCGCCAGCGCCTATAAACGAACGGCTGAGTTGTTTAATCAAATTGGCGAAAGGTGTCGAAATAACGGACTGCAATTTGGCTATCACAACCATCACGTGGAGTTTGAGAAATATGATGGCGAGTACGGTCTAGATATTTTAGTGAATCATACAGGAAAAGAAAACCTTTTTATCGAATTGGATACGTATTGGGCTGAAATGTGCGGCATTAAGTCCATTGACCTTATCGAAAAATATAACCAGCGATGCAAGATGCTTCACATTAAAGATATGGACAAATTTGAAGTGAAAAGAAACGTAGAAATTGGCAAAGGCACAATGAACTTCAGGGAAATTGTAAGTGCCGGTAAAGCTCAGCAAGTAGAGTGGTATACGGTTGAGCAGGAGAATTTTGATAAGGATCCTTTAGTAAGCATTAAAGAAAGCTTTCATTATTTAAAAAGCATTTTGTAGGAGGATGAAAAATGGTAAAACCTAAACTTAAAATAGGTATAGTAGGCTGTGGTGGTATTGCCAATGGAAAGCAGATGCCCAGCCTTTCAAAGGTAGAAGCTGTTGAAATGGTCGCTTTTTGTGACATTATTGAAGAACGAGCGCAAACAGCGGCACTGGATTATGGGGCGCAGGATGCTAAAGTATTCACAGATTTTTATGACTTATTAAATGAAGATCTGGATGTGGTCCACGTCTGCACTCCAAATAAGTCGCATGCTGAGATCAGTATAGCCGCACTGGAGTCAGGTAAACATGTCATGTGTGAAAAACCGATGGCCAAAACTGCTGCAGAAGCAAGAGAAATGGTAGAAGCAGCGAAACGAAGCGGAAAAAAGCTGTCGATTGGCTATAATAATCGATTCCGTAACGACTCTCAATATTTAAAGAAAGTTTCTGAAGACGGAGAGTTTGGAGAGATTTATTTTGCAAAAGCTCATGCCATTCGAAGACGTGCCGTACCGACATGGGGAGTCTTTTTAAACGAAGAAGAACAAGGTGGCGGACCGCTGATTGATATTGGGACGCATGCCCTCGATTTAACGCTATGGCTGATGAATAATTATGATGTGAGAAGCGTCATAGGTAACGTATATCACAAGCTTTCTGATAATAAAGATGCCGCTAACGCATTTGGTCCATGGGATCCCAAAGAATTTAACGTAGAAGATTCTGCTTTCGGCTTTATCACCTTGAAAAATGGCGCAACGATCATTTTAGAATCCAGCTGGGCATTAAATTCGCTTGATGTAGGTGAAGCGAAAAGTACGCTTTGTGGAACAGAAGGTGGAGCGGATATGAATGATGGTTTGCGTATCAACGGAGAAAAATATGGCAAACTACATACAACAAAACCTGAATTAGATGCCGGCGGAGTAGACTTCTACAGCGGGGAAGACGAAAGTGACAGCGATCGAGAAGCAAGATTATGGATTGAAAGCCTGCAGAATAATAAAGAGCCAGTCGTATTGCCGGAACAGGCGCTCGTCGTTAGTGAGATTTTAGAAGCAATTTATCAATCAGCACGTACAGGCCAACCCGTCTATTTTGAATAGGAGCCAAAAGTCGGTACCAGGTACAGAAAAGAGAGAAGTATGTACCAGGTACACAGAAATAAAAATTAAGTAACAGGTACACAAAAAGAAGTCGAGGACTGCACCCTTGACTTCTTTTTGTAGTGAATTAAAACGTCGGAAGATTATCTAAGTTATTATTAGGATCGCCGTCCGCATTGCCGCGAATGACAGGACGTCCATTCCTCGCCTTACCTACGTTCGCTCCTTGTATTGTTCCACTTTCCACAGCCGCTATCGCTTCCTCATAAGTTAGTTCTTTCCCGCTTGAAGTCTGAAAGCTTACAATATCGCCATCCGCATTTTTACGAACGCGCTCAAAGTATTCAGCCATAACTTCTCCCTCCTTTCATAATTGTAGTATGAGGAAGAAAGAGGAAATTGATACAGTGCGGTGTACCTGGTACGCAGAAGGGATAAAAAGGTACCAGGTACATAATCTTCATTAAAAGGTACCAGGTACACCACAATCAACTTTCTGTACCAGGTACCGACAAATACATCTCCATGTTAAGATAATATGAAATGCAGCGTTTACATAAGGGGTCATGGTGATGAATAGCAGGATTAGATTTTCACTTAAGACAAAGATTCAGGTACTGATTTTTACGTTAATCATATCGGTCATCCTTATTCTTTCTGGTATTTTTACTTATTTTGAATTTGAGCAGACGGAGGAGCACATGGGCGATATGGCATTACATACGGCCACGACCATTTCCTATATGCCTTCCATAAAAGAGGCGTTTGAGACCGAAAATCCTTCTGAAGAGATTCAGCCGCTTGCTCTGGAAATCCAAAAACAGGTGGGGGCTGAGTTTATTGTCATTGGGAATGAGCAGAGCATCCGCTATGCTCATCCAAATGAAGCGCTCATCGGCCAAAAGATGGTTGGCGGAGATAATGAGCGGGCACTTGAGGAAGGGCGTTATTACGTGTCGCAGGCGGAAGGGACGCTCGGTCCGTCTTTAAGGGGCAAGGCACCGATCGTTAATGATAAAAATGAGATCATTGGCGTCGTCTCAGTTGGCTTTTTAATGGAAGATATTTATACGACGTTCTTTAACACATTAGGAAAAATTGCCGGGGTGTCTTTCCTCGTTTTAGTCATCGGCGGCCTTGGCGGTTATATGCTTACACGCAGTATCCGGAAGGACACGATGGGACTTGAACCCTATCAAATTGCTGCCCTTTATCAAGAACGTGAAGCTGTTTTATCTTCAGTGAAAGAAGGACTCATTGCAATTGACAAAAATGCCCGCGTCACCACGATTAATGCAGCCGCGAGAAAGCTGCTTCGCCTATCAGGGGAAGTTACTCAACAACATATTCAAACCATTTTTCCAAACTCAAAAATGGAACGCGTGCTTCGTTCAGGTAAGGAAGAGCGTGATCAAGAGATTTCACTTGGTGATCGCATGGTCATAGTTACACGTACACCTGTTATAGAAAACGATGAAGTTGTAGGTGTGGTCGCTAGTTTTCGTGACAAGTCTGAGGTTCGCGAGATGGTTGGAGCTCTATCGGAAATTAAGCGTTACTCTGAAGGACTGCGCTCTCAAACCCATGAGTATGCCAATAAAATGTACGTATTGCTTGGCCTTCTTCAATTAAAAAATTACGACGAAGCGGTGGATTTAATTCAAGCCGATTTTCAATCTGTCCAGTATCAATCGAATCGTCTGGAGCAAATTAAGGATGACACGGTGCAGGCAATATTATTGGGGAAAATCAGTAAGGCTTCAGAGCTGAAAATTGATTTTGTCGTCGATGAAAATGCTTCAATCGAAACTATGCCAGAGCACATCAGCCGTTCGAAGCTCGTAACTATTTTAGGTAATTTAATCGATAATGCATTTGAAGCTGTTAAAGACCAAAACGATAAGAAAGTCACTTTTTCTGCAACCGATATAGGACGTGAAATTATATTTGAAGTCAGCGATAACGGACCGGGGGTTCCTGAAGAGGTTATACCTTATATTTTTGTAAGAGGATTTTCAACGAAGCAGGGAGAACATAGGGGGTTCGGACTTTCCAATGTGCGTGAAATTGTGGAAGAACTTGGAGGAACATTTGAACTGGATTCCAACCCATCAACTGAAACTACTTTTTCTGTGTTTTTAACAAAATAGAAAGGAGTGAGAAAATTGATCAAAGCAGTCATAGCAGAAGATGATTTTCGTGTAGCCGATCTGCATGAAAAATTTTTAAAAGAAGTAGATGGTATAGAGGTGGCAGCAAAGGCATTAAATGCAGAAGAGGCATTACAGGCAGTGAATCAACATCGGCCGGACCTGCTATTATTAGATGTGTATATGCCGGATCGCTTAGGGACCGAGCTGCTGCA
The DNA here is from genome assembly GCF_043497005.1 of Halobacillus sp. B23F22_1. NCBI lineage: Bacteria > Bacillati > Bacillota > Bacilli > Caryophanales > Bacillaceae > Halobacillus > Halobacillus sp. B23F22_1. The sequence goes on from NZ_JBIEKE010000001.1 coordinate 1,104,182, forward strand.
TGAATTAAGAAAGACGTTTCCTGAACTCGATATCATTATGATTACTGCCGCTACGGAAAAAGAAATGATCACAATGGCACTCAATTACGGTGTCGTTGATTATATTATTAAGCCAATCTCAATGGATCGATTTTTACATACCATTGAATCCTACCAAAAGAAAAAGCATTTCATGAACAGCCAGGAGACGTTTGATCAGCAAACAGTTGATCAATTAATTAGAAAGGAGAAGCCGGAAGAACCGCAGGAAGCATCTGTTCCAAAAGGGATCGACCAGCTGACATTAAAAAAAGTAAGGCAGCTGTTAAAAGATAATGCAGAGGAAGGGATAACGGCAGAGCAGGCCAGTCACTATATGGGCGCCTCAAAAACGACAGCCCGCCGCTATTTAGAGTATTTAATTTCTATTAATGAAGGTGTCGCGGAAATGAGGTATGGCAAAGTAGGACGCCCGGAAAGAAAATATTTTTATCACAAATAGTCGCTTAAAGCGGCTATTTTTTTGAGTGAAAATACGGCCAAATTAAGAAATTCACCAAGTTTATCGGTCCAGTTCATAAATTTTATGTATTTAATTACGTTAACGTTTTTAAAAAAGCTAATTTTGAAAACGGTTACATAACTACTCTACTCCTTTACTATATGAATTAATTCTAAATTTTCTAAAAAAGGTGGGAGCTCATATGAAGAAAATTGTAGTGTTCGGCATCATCCTTTTATTAATGATATTGACGGCGTGCAATAAGGATCAATACGCCAGTTCCGAAAACGGCGAGTGGAAGCCGCAGCAGCCGATTGAGCTGGTTGCCCCTGCAGGTGCAGGAGGCGGTTGGGACACAACGGCCCGTAGTGTGAGTCAAGTGATGGAAGAAGAAGGAATAGTAGATGAAGATATTGGCGTTGTGAACAAACCTGGCGGAGGCGGTGCTGTTGGCTGGGCTTATATCGATGGGAAACAAGGCAATCCTCACAATCTTTTTGTGGGATCTCCTCCATTAATTTTTATTCCGTTAAACGGCCAGTCGCAACTCGGTTATGAGGACTTCACTCCATTGGCGAACATGATTGCGGACTATGCTGCTTTTGCCGTGAGAGAGGATGCAAAGTGGGATAACTTAAATGATTTGTTCGACGATATGAAAAAAAATCCTCAAGACATTACCGTTGTCGGCACTTCATCCCCCGGCTCAATGGACCATATGCAGTTCGTGAAAATTGCTAAGGAAGCAGGCGTTGATATTACAAAAATTAAATACGTTTCTTCACAAGACGGCGGCGCGCTTACACAAGTGCTAAACGGAAATGCAGATGTGTTCTCAACAGGGGTGGCTGAAACCGTAGAGCAAGTTCGAGCTGGAAAAATTAAAGTGCTCGGCATTACGGCAGAAGAAAGATTAGAAGGAGACGTATTGTCTGAATTCGCTACCGCTAAAGAACAGGGAATTGACGCAACATTCACCAACTGGAGAGGTTTCTTTGGACCAAAAGACATGGACGAAGGGCAAGTAAAATATTACGAGCAGGCTTTTAAAGAAGTTAGTGAGTCTGAAGCTTTTAATGAAATTCGTGAAAAATACGGGTGGGACGAAATGTACATGACGAGCGAAGAGTACAAAGAATATCTCCATGAACAAAATGAGGAACTAAACGTTTTACTCGAGGAAATGGGATTAGCAGAATAGTTTTAATTAAAAGGAGGTGACGCATATGATTCAAACATTAAATCAGAAAGTAAGTCTCGTACTCGCTGCTATAGCGCTCGGCTATTTATATTTAAGCTATAACTTAAAAGAGTATCCATACGTTCCGGTGGATTCCGACTTAGTGCCAAAAGTGTTAGGTTACATCCTGCTGGCATTAGCGATTGCTTTGTTCTTTGATAAGTCATCAAAACGAGTGGTGCCAAAGAAAGAAGTCCTTGTTATGGCAGCGGTTGGCGGCATGGTTTTCCTCTATATTTTTTTATTTGAAATCCTGGGCTTTCTTATAACAACGTTTCTATTTATATTGGCCTGCTCTACGTTTCTTGGCTATCGAAAATGGGGGACGAGTCTTGTCGTATCCATCGTGTTTCCTGGGGCTTTATACTACGTATTTAATTATTTACTACAGATTAGACTGCCACAAGGCATACTACCATTTTAAAAGGTGTTGATATCATATGGGTGGACTAGACGGATTGCTGCAAGGCTTTCAAGTCGCGTTTAGTATAGAAGGGATTTTATTTGTCTTTATTGGCGTATTTATAGGGACCTTTATCGGCATGATGCCAGGTCTTGGGCCGATCAGTGCGATTGCTATTATGATCCCGGTCACGTACGGGATGGATCCAACGACTGCGCTCGTCATGATGGCAGGTGTATATTACGGCGCTGTATTTGGAGGATCGACCGCCTCCATTTTATTGAATGCTCCTGGGATTTCGGGGACGGTAGCTACGGCGTTTGACGGCTATCCGATGGCGAAGCGTGGTGAGGCTGGGAAAGCGCTAGCTATCGCTGCTGTTTCATCTTTTGTAGGTGGAACGGTATCCGTTGTGTTACTTATGCTGTTTGCACCTGCTTTAGCTCAGGTAGCTGTGACCTTTGGTCCTCCCGAATATTTTGCTCTCATGTTTATGGGACTCATGGCGATCTCAAGTCTCTCAGAGGGCTCAACGATCAAAGCACTGATCTCAGCCACGCTTGGTTTTATGGTCGTAACGATTGGGATTGACGGACAAACAGGCACACCGCGTTTTACGTTCAACAATCCCAATTTACTAGAAGGCATCGACTTTCTTGTCATTGCTCTTGGGTTATTCGCTTTAGCCGAAGTTTGTTTTCTCATTATCAATCGAAAAGATACCTCTTTATCAGATAAGGCAAATGTCGGAAGCATTAAATTGAAAAAAGAAGACTTGAAAGAAATGCGCGGCCCTATGTCACGCCAATCTTTCTTAGGGTTTGTGTTAGGCGTGCTTCCCGGCGCCGGCGCGACCATTGCTTCTTTTATCGGCTACATTACAGAAAAGAAAATCGCCAAAAAACCAGAAGAGTTTGGAAAAGGGTCCGTCCGGGGACTGTCAGCTCCTGAAACCGCAAACAATGCAGCTACAAGCGGGGCCTTCGTACCACTGCTCAGCTTAGGAATACCAGGATCAGGAACGACAGCCGTCATGCTTGGTGCTTTTCTCGTCTTAGGCATTCAACCAGGCCCTTTACTCGTGCAGGATCATCCTGATATTTTCTGGGGCATCATTGCCAGTATGTACATCGGGAATATCATTCTTCTCGTGTTGAATTTACCGCTGATTCCTTATATATCAAAACTGTTAAAGATTCCACGGCCACTTCTGATCTCACTGGTCATTATTTTCAGCTTAATCGGAGTGTACTCCGTGAGTTTTAACATCTTTCATTTGTACGTCTTATTGATTTTTGGAGTCATCGGTTACTTAATGAGACTGACATCTTTTCCAGCTGCGCCGTTTATCCTGGCCTTTATTCTGGGAGGGATGATGGAACAATCTCTTCGTCAGGCATTAACAGCATCTAATGGAAATTATATGGTGTTTATTACTGAACCGATCTCTCTTACGCTGCTTATTATAAGCTTGTTATCTTTCTTAGTTCCTCTAGTAAGAAGAAGATGGCAAGTAAGATCGTAAATAAAAGAGTAGGACGGCATATAAATAATCCGAACGATTCTATTGAATCAGTTCGGATTATTTATATGACATCGATTGTACTCCGCTTCCGTAGGCACGGCTCAATTTCCTCAGAAAGGAAAGAACGCACTCCTGCACTTTTTTACTTAAGTTCATTTAGTATTAAACAAAGCTAACCTTTCCAAAATGGGAATATGTCTCCCAAAAGAAAGGAAAGTTTTTTATGAAAAAAATTCTTTTCACTCTGCTTCCAATTATCTATATGATTCTTATATGGATCCAGCCCAGCTACTCCGTCACCGCCATTAAAAGTTTCATAGGGACCGGCCAATGACCATTAATACATTATTAGAAAACTTACATTTTATTGAATTTGCAATCTTATATCTTTTGATTATTGTAGCATTGGCAGCCAATCAACAGTTCAGCCGCACGACAAGTCTGATTGCTGCGGTCATCGCTGTGATGTATGGTGTTGTGGATGAAATTCATCAGCTATTTGTAGTGGGGAGATCTTTTTCAGCAGCTGATCTTGGTAAAGACGCGGCAGGAGTAATCGTGGCTTGGACCTGGATTCAGTTAACCTATTATAAAAAGAGTATAAGATTAAATGGTATAAGGGAAAGAGCGATCAATAGTCACAAAACGTGACTCTGATGGCTTTTTAAGTAGATTATAATAATATATTTCTTTTTCTTAGAAAAAAATAAAAAATTTTTCGATAATTCCATTGTAATAAAAAAATATTATTGTATAATCAAACTTATAGAAAAAATATTTCATTCATATTACAGAAAGCGAGGTGAATGAAAACAAGAACGGTCTTTTTTTATAACATTTATTGTAAGCGGTTACCTCTGTGGTGTATCTAATATACATACCAATCGTTTATTCAAAGTTATAAAGAAGATCAGGACGAGAGAGTTAACAATTCGAGGCTAGTAAGTCCTCGGAAATTATATTTAAAAGGGGTTTCATTATGAAAAAATTTTTTATGGCATTATTTTTTGTTCTTTTAATAGGAGTACTAGCAGCTTGCGGCAATGCAGATTCTGAGTCAAGCAGTGGAGATAGTGACGGCGGAGATGAAAGCGCTTCAGGTGGTGAGGAAAAAGTAATCAAAGCTGGTATTGGTCTAAATGATGATCATCCTCAATATAAAGGATTGTTAAAGTTTAAGGAAATTGTTGAAGAAGAAACTGATGGAGCTATTAAAGTGGAAACGTATCACAGCGGACAGCTTGGTGATGACCGTTCTATGACAGAAGCACTTCAACTGGGAAGCCAGGAAGTTACCATTCCTTCAACGGCCCCTCTGGCAAACTTTGTATCTGATTTCAGTGTTTTCGATATTCCATTTCTATTTCCGAATGAGCAGGTAGCTGATGAAGTATTAGATGGTGAAGTTGGCCAGGATCTTCTTACTAAACTAGAAGATCAAGACTTGGTAGGTCTTACTTACTGGGAAAATGGGTTCCGTGATTTAACAAACAGTAAAAGAGCCGTTGCTTCTGTAGATGATTTTGATGGTCTTAAGATTCGTACGATGGAAAACGATCTTCACTTAGATGCATTTAAAGAGCTGGGTGCTAACCCAACACCGATGGCATTTACTGAATTATTCACAGCTTTGCAGCAAGGTACTGTTGATGGACAGGAGAATCCTTACGCAACAATCTATTTAGAGAAGCTGTATGAGGTGCAGGAGCATGTATCTGATACGCACCATATTTACAGCCCGTTCGTCTTCCTTATGAGTAAGTCTTTCTACGATGGCCTGACTGAAGATCAGCAGACGATTATGAAGGATGCAGCTGTTGAAGCTGGGCAGGAACAGCGTGAAATGAACCGTGAAGCAAATGAAGAATATTTGCAGTCTCTTCAAGATGAAGGCATGGAGTATACAGAAATCTCGGATGAAGATCGTGAAGAAATGGTAGAAACCGTGCAGCCGGTCATTGAAGATTATAAAGAGAAAATTGGAGAAGAAACGGTAGACAAAGTCTACCAGGCGATTGAAGATGCTCAGTAAAGGGAGAGGGGATTAGTCCCCTCTTGCTTTTTCATAAGAGAGATAAAGAGGGTCAGTTGAGGTGAATTTAATGAATATCATTCGTGTAATCGATCGAAGGATTGAAGAATTTCTGCTTGTTGTTTTATCAACGGTTATGGTTAGCGTTATTTTTTTTCAAGTAGTCATGCGAGTATCAGGTAATTCGTTGTCCTGGTCAGAGGAATTGGGACGATATTGCTTTATTTGGCTTGTGTATGTAGGAATTAGTTATGGGGTAAAAAAGCAGCGTCATATTAAAGTAGACGTCATGCTTCTATTGCTTAAAGGCAAAGGAAAACTATTACTAGCTATTGTTGCAAATATTATCTTTTTAGCGTTTTCTATATTTGTCGTGTTCTATGGTTATACCATTTCAAGTCAGTTATTTGGGTTTGGTCAAGCTTCTCCTGCCTTACATATTCCAATGGGAGTGGTGTATCTTGCCACTCCGTTAGGATTTGCTCTTACATCGATTCGACTCATTCAAAATCTCGTTGCTCAGTTTAAGATGTTAATTGGGAAAAAAGAGCTTGATGTTGCTGATGAACGTGATCGAATGCTTAATCAGGAAGGAGAGGATGATCAATGACGACCATTGTTCTATTTGGCTCCTTCGCCCTGCTCTTACTTTTAAGTGTTCCAATCGGGATTGCTATTGGAGTCTCTACATTATTGACCATTGTATATTCAGGCACGATCCCTATCGAATTTTTAATGAAAGAACTTGTTACAGCAGTTGATTCCTTTCCATTAATGGCGGTTCCTTTCTTTATCCTTGCGGGTGAGATCATGGGAAAAGGCGGAATCTCGGAGCGGTTGTTTAATTTCGCGAACGCACTGGTAGGAAACAAAACCGGTGGATTTGCGATGGCAACGATTGTGACATGTATGTTCTTTGCGGCTATTTCAGGATCCGGCCCTGCAACAGTTGCTGCTATCGGGGGTATTATGATCCCGGCTATGGTAAAACAAGGTTATGATAAGAAGTTCGCTACGGCTACTGTAGCAGCGGCTGGTTCGATTGGAGTTATTATTCCACCAAGTATTCCAATGGTTATTTATGGAGTAGTTGGAAATGCTTCAATTGGTGATATGTTTATTGCTGGCATAATTCCAGGAGTATTGGTCGGTTTGTCTCTTATGGTTTGGGCGTACATCTATTCTAAGAAACAAGGTTACCGAGGCACGTTTGAGAAAACCTCATTTTCGTATATCTGGAAGTCCTTCTGGGAAGCAAAATGGGCGTTAGTCATTCCATTAATAATCCTTGGTGGGATTTACGGGGGCATTTTCACACCAACTGAAGCGGCAGTTATTGCAGTAGTATACGGCATTTTAGCTGGCTTACTGCTTTACCGTGAACTGAAAATAAAAGATCTGCCAAAAATTTTAGCAGACTCAGCTTTAACCACATCGACAGTTCTAATCATTGTAGGAACGGCAACCGCTTTTGGAAGATTATTAACGATCGAGCAAATTCCAACACAAGTCGCAAATTTCCTTTTATCGATCTCAGAAAGTGAGATCGTCATCATCTTACTTATTACACTACTTTTGTTATTAGTCGGATGTTTTATGGATACGTTAGCGGCCATTATTATTTTAACGCCTATTCTGCTTCCGATCGCAGTAAATCTGGGATACGATCCGATTCATTTTGGAATAATTATGGTCGTAAACCTGGCGATTGGTTTTATCACACCACCATTAGGTGTGAACCTGTTCGTCGGTTCAGGAATATCTGGACTTTCTATTGAACAGTTATCAAAAGCGATCATTCCTTTCTTCCTAGCGATGATCTTTTCATTATTAATGATTACCTTTATACCAGAATTATCTCTATGGCTTCTTCAATTTAGTGAGTAATGAGGTATGACCTCCACCTTGCCCAGTCCCTTGTGTCATACAAGGGACTTTGGGTTGTTAACTAGACTTCTGTCTTCAAAATGCCGCCTACATATGCAGTAATTAGGACCCTGTTTATGAATCTATCATTCGTTCCGATGCCTGAGAACCTTATATCTAGTGTGGAACTCCTCGCTGCAGCGAATATCTCCATGGTTATTCTCGGTATGCATCTTGCAGAAATAAAAGTCGTACAAATGGGAGTGGAGCAAAGTATCCTATGCTGCTGGTGTTCGTTTAGTTGCATCACCATTGATAGCATTTGCTTTAATCATTGTGCTGGCCGATGAGCGATTTAATGGCGAGTGTATTAATTGTCTCTGCCGCCATGCCGTTTACTGCTACGACGATGATTTACGCGGTTCAATTCAAATCTAAACCTGAACTTGTTTCTAGTATTACATTAACGACCACACTCCTAAGCGTGATTACGATACCAGTTCTACTCATGATGTATATATAACTAGTTAAAAAGAGGAGGTTTCCCGCAATGAAAGTGGTTATTACGGATTATGAATACGATTCTCTGTTGCCTGAAGAAACTGTGTTAAAAAAACACGGAATTGAATTAGAGGCTCACCAGTGTCAAACAGAAGAAGAGGTCATTGAGGTCTGCCGCTATGCTGACGGTATCATTTCACAATATGCACCTATTTCAAGAAGAGTTATTGAAGAAATGCAACAGTGTCAGGTGATAGCCAGGTATGGCATCGGTTATGACTCTGTCGATGTTCCCTCTGCCAGTGAGAAAGGAATCGCAGTATGTAATGTGACGGATTATTGTATTGAAGAAGTGTCTGATCATGCGGTCACCTTGTTGCTGAACGCAGCTCGTAAAGTTTCACTCTTATCCAACCGTGTAAAAAATGGGATCTGGGATTTTAACGAAGCGAAGCCGGTCCCACGGCTAACAAAGCAGACGCTTGGATTGATTGGATTCGGGAATATCCCTAGAAAAGTGGCGGTGAAGGCTGCTGTTTTCGGATTGAATGTAATAGTCTTTGACCCTTTTGTCACGCAGGCTGATGGTGTCTCTCTTGTATCTTTTGATAAACTTCTTGCATCCTCAGACTTTGTCTCAATTCATGCTCCGCTAAATGAAAAGACCAAGGGAATGATTGATGAAGCGGCTTTTAAAAAAATGAAACAAAATGCCGTTCTAATTAACACGGCCAGAGGACCTTTAATTGATGAAGGAGCACTTGTCAAAGCATTAAGAGAAAGAGAAATTGCCGGAGCCGCTCTTGACGTTATGGAACAAGAGCCGCCTGTGGAGAGCCACACGCTGCTTAGCATGGAGAATGTAATCATTACACCACATGTGGCCTGGTATTCCGAAGAATCAGAAGTTGAGCTTAAGACAAAAGCAGCTGAAAATACTGCAGCTGTATTAACCGGAAAAAAACCTGCTTATTTAGTTAATCCTTTAAAAGAAGAGAGGGTAGATCATGACTTCAAAAGTATCTAAAACGATCAAAGTAAATATTAATGAAACTCAAACCATAATGGAGCTTAGTCAAATTATCCAGCAATACGATGCAGAAATTATTCTAAAGAAAAACGTGAATGGGAATATCATTGAAGCTAATCTTAAAAGTTTTCTTGGTTTAGTTAATCTGCGCCTCCATAACGGAGATGAGATCCAAGTGGAGGGCTTTGGCAAAGATGCATCAAAAGCTTTAACAGAGGTAGAGGCTTTTTTTTCAACAGAATCAACAGGAGGAGGTATTAAACGATGGAATATTTTAATTTAGATGGAAAAGTCGCTTTAGTAACAGGGGGCAACCGTGGATTAGGAGGAGCAATGGCTTACGGGCTGGCTGAAGCGGGAGCAGATGTAGCCATAGTCCAAAGATCGACTGAGGAAACAGATGTAGTAACCAACATTCGAGAGCTCGGTAGAAAATGTGAGGTGTTTTCTTTTGATATCTCAGAAACAAACCGCCTTTCTGAACTCGTTGATTCAGTTAATGAGACGTTTGGCAAAATTGATATTTTAGTCAATAATGCTGGTGTCCAACACCGCTCACCAGCTGCTGAATTTTCTGAAGAGGACTGGGATTTTGTCATAGACGTTAATCAGAAAGCGGTCTTTTTTCTATGCCAGCTTGTAGGCAGGAAAATGTTAAAGCAGGGAAGCGGAAAGATTATCAATTTAGCCTCATTGCTCTCTTTTCAAGGTGGATATACGGTTCCAGCTTACGCTGCAGCAAAAGGCGGAGTCGCTCAATTTACAAAATCTTTATCTAATGAATGGGCTTCACAAAACGTAAATGTAAATGCCATCGCTCCTGGATATATGGCCACAGATATGAATACTGCTCTTATTCAGGATGAGTCTCGAAACCGTCAAATTTTAGAGCGCATACCTGCCGGAAGATGGGGAAAGCCGGAGGATATGGTGGGAGCTGCCATTTTTCTAGCATCAAGGGCTTCTGATTATATTAACGGAGAAATCATTACAGTGGACGGAGGCTGGATGGGCCGTTAAAAAATGATCGATTTACTTGTAATGGAATCCTAGTTTTTTGCTAGGGTTCTTTTTTATAATATAGTTATTAGAATATTTGCGAAATAAAAGGAAGTATGTTTCGATTTAGGGAGGAGAAAAAGCCCCGCTTCTTAAGCGGTACAACTAAACGGAGGTAGACAATGACCGTACAATTAAAAGCAGACAAATTAAATGAATTAGTAAACAAAGAACTAAAAGGAGCCGATCGTAAAGAGGCCCTTTCTCGAGCAGCATCACTACCCAGTCTCACAATCTCCGCATGGACGATTTCGGATCTTGAGCTCATAGGAATTGGAGGATTCAGCCCGCTGGAAGGTTTCATGAGACAAGCTGATTACGAAAACGTTGTGAACGAACTGCGCTTAAGCGATGGTACCGTTTGGAGTATTCCCATTACGCTGCCGGTTACTGAAAAGCATGCAGAAGAAATCACAGTCGGTGAAGAGATAGCACTGAAAGGAGAAGACGGAGTCACATACGGTACGATTCAAGTTGAAGAGAAGTATACTTACGATAAACAATTAGAAGCGGAAAATGTATACGGCACTTCAGAAGAAGCCCATCCTGGTGTGAAAAAAGTGTACGAAAAAGGAAACGTTTACCTTGGCGGTCCAATTAATCTATTAAATCGACCGGATCATGGCCGATTTGAAGACTATTACCTAGATCCAGCGGAAACACGTCAGCTATTCAAAGACCTTGGCTGGAAAACTATTGTAGGCTTTCAGACGCGAAATCCGGTACACCGTGCGCACGAACACATCCAAAAAACAGCGCTTGAAGCAGTAGACGGTCTTTTATTAAATCCATTAGTAGGGGAAACAAAGTCAGATGACATCCCAGCAGATGTTCGAATGGAAAGCTACGAAACCATTCTCAAAAACTATTACGTCGAAGATCGCGTACGGCTGGTTATTTATCCTGCGGCTATGCGCTACGCTGGGCCTCGGGAAGCGATTTTACATGCTATTGTACGCCGCAATTATGGCTGCACTCACTTTATTGTAGGCCGTGATCATGCAGGAGTAGGCGATTATTACGGAACGTACGATGCTCAAGATTTGATCGCTGAATACGAAGATGAACTAGGTATCAACATTTTCAAGTTCGAACATGCTTTTTACTGTGAGGTTTGTGAGAACATGGCTTCCGCTAAAACATGCCCTCACGATAAAAAACACCATGTGCATTTAAGTGGGACAAAGGTACGCGAACTGCTGCGTAATGGAGAACGTCCGCCAAAAGAATTCTCTCGTCCTGAAGTTGCAGATGTTCTTATTAAAGGAATGAAGCAAACGTAAGCGGTATGATTCAAAAGTGATAAAGGCAGACTTTCAAAAAACAAGCTGAGTTATTGCAGGTACACAAATTTTGTCGAATTGACTTCTAAAAAAATCATACCTATATTTAAATCGCCAGCTCCCGGCTGGCGATTTTCCTAATCAGAGGAGGAAGTATAATGAAAGAGATAATCCAAGCCGCTTTATCAGCCGGTAAAGAAATTATGAAAATTTACGAAACGGATTTTGATATTGAATACAAAGAAGATGAATCACCGTTAACGACAGCAGACCAGCGATCGCACGAAATCATTAAGACTTCCCTTCGTACACATTATCCTAATATTCCGGTGCTTAGCGAAGAAGGTAGCCAGATCACATATGATCAGCGAAAAGAGTGGAAACAATTTTGGCTCGTTGACCCAATTGATGGCACAAAAGAATTCATCAAAAAGAATGGTGAATTCACAGTGAATATAGCAAGGATCCGTGACGGAAAGCCTGTCCAAGGTGTCGTCTACGCCCCTGCTCTCGATACATTATACGTCGCGGATGAAGACAAAGGAGCTTACAAAGTGGAAGGGGTATTATCTCGTAAAAAGGTTGTCGCAAAAGCGCTGCCTATTGAAAAGAGTGATAATGGAACAGTAAAAGTTGTCGCGAGCCGTTCGCACATGTCTGAAGAAACGAAAGCTTTTATTGAAGAGTTAGAATTGCGATACGAAAACGTAGAAACTCTCTCAGCGGGAAGTTCACTCAAGCTATGCCTTGTCGCTGAAGGAAAAGCCGACTATTACCCTCGTTACGCGCCGACTATGGAATGGGATACAGGAGCTGGGCAAGCTATAGTCGAGCTGTCAGGTGGAAAAGTAGAAGTAGCGAATGACCAAAAACCCCTCGAATATAACAAAGAAAACCTCCGCAACCCATGGTTTTTAGCGTATAGATAGAAGAAATGAGAAAGAACGGTACCAGGTACGCAAATGAGAGAAGTCGGTACCAGGTACACAAAGAAAGAGAGGGTGTACCTGGTACCAAATCCTTTCTCACACTACTATTCGCTCATATAATTGATAAATTTCACCATATATTTTTGTTAGAAGCGTCTTCCATCGCATCATTCAGACTATTTTATAAAAGTCTCATACCTCTTTATTGATTATGCTTTACACTGGCTGTGTAGGCATTTTTAATTTTATTAAAGGGAGCGGATAAAGTGGGGGAATGGAGAGTATTTGCTAGAGTGATGGTTGTTGTGTTGATGCTCGGTATTTCTTTAGGATATGAAGATCAAGAAGTTTCGGCAGCTTCTAGTGGAGACGTTGTCGTAAATGAAGTGGCATGGATGGGAACGACCGAGAGTTTCAACGATGAATGGATTGAATTACATAATACAACGGATGAATCGATCGACTTATCCAGTTGGACTTTATCAGCTGTGGACGGTACGCCGTATATCAGTTTATCAGGGTCTATTCCTGCTGACGGGTATTATTTGTTAGAGCGGACAGATAATTCCTCAGTAACAGAAGTATCAGCTGATCAAATTTATTCTGGTGCTTTATCTAACAGCGATGAAGCCCTTGAGCTCCGAGATGGATCAGAAAATGTGGTTGATACTGTAGATGATTGGCACGCGGGTGATAATGATAAAAAGGCTGCAATGGAACGGATGAATCCTGAAATAAGCGGTACTAATTCGACAAATTGGGCAGATGCCACTGTTGCATATAATGGAGGCTACGGCACTCCGAAAGAAGAGAATTCCAGTAACGAGACTGATGGCAAGTGTGAAGAAGATATCTCTAATGTCTCTGAAGAAGAAGGCGCCATCAATGTTTATTTTAATAAGTGTGTTGATCACAAATATGCGGTCGATGGAAATGAAGCGAATGAAGGTGTCAATTTAGAAGATCGCTTGATTGAGCGTCTGGAACAGGCAGAGGAGCGTATCGATTTTGCTACATATGAACTTAATCTTCCCCGTATTGCTGATGCGTTAATTGCTAAGGCAGCTGATGGGGTAGAAGTACGAATGATTGCTGATGCGAAGGATGCTGATGACCCTCATTATGAAGAGCGTTATGAAACGATGAGATTGTATATAGAAAAAATCAAGCGCGGGGCTGATGGGGAAATCGGAACAGCTGATGATGTAGAAATCTTATCAGACTCCCCAATGATGGCAGTTGAAGACGCTGAGACTCGATCAGAGGTCGGTTTACCTGAAGATGTATCTGATATTAACGAGGTAACCGTTGAAGTTGGAAATGGAGAAGAAACAGGCCGTCTTTTTGTAGAAGGAGAACAGAAAGACGAAGAAGGAACGTATTACTCGCCGGGAAATCAAATGCATAACAAGTTTGCGATTGTCGATGAGCACTGGGTATTTACAGGAAGCTGGAATTTTACAGTAACAGGTTTGTATGGAAATGTAGAGAATCAGGAGAACGGTATATTTGAAGGTAACCAGCAGCACGTTGTAGAAATTAATTCTCCAGAACTCGCAGATATTTACGAAACAGAATTCAATGAAATGTGGGGGAGTCCAACCTTCTCCCCGAATTTAGCAGAATCTAATTTTGCCACACGAAAAACGGATAATACTGAGCATGAAGTTGATGTGAATGGAATACCTGTGGAGGTTTATTTTTCTTCAGGCGATGATGCCATCGGTCAGCTGACAGACTATGTAAAAAAGGATGCTGATGAAAATACCTACTTTTCTATTTTTGCTTGGAGTGATCAGGGGTTACTCGATGAATTAAAGTACAAATATGAAGGATCTTATGAAGACGAAACAGGGTCTTTAACTGGATTCGATCTTAGAGGAGTCTTTGATTCTAGTTTTTGGAACCAATGGTGGTCTGCGAGCGTTGATATGACCGGGCGCACAGCAACTGAAGAAAGTGATGGCAACCCAAATACTAGATGGGCAAACCCTGCGCCAGTGTACAAAGATGCGGAATCTCGAAAGCTCCATAGCAAAACGATGCTCATCGATGCTGACACGACGAGCGACCCAACTACTGTGGTAGGATCTACTAATTGGAGCAATAATGGAAACAATGTAAATGATGAAAACGTGCTATTTATCCATGATGACCAAATCACCAATCAGTTTGTACAAGAATTCAATGCACGCTATGAACAAGCAGGAGGAAGCATCAAATAAAACAAAAAGTTACAGCTATTTGCTGTAACTTTTTTTCTTTTTTTTCTGGGTACCAGGTACAGAAATAGTGACCCTCGGTACCAGGTACCAGCTATCAAAAAAAGTGTACCTGGTACCTATATTTTCACGCTATCTTGAATAAGTTTTTATGATAATGTTTTTACTATTTCAAGGAGTGTGGTTGGGTGAATTACTTAAGTATAGATTCTAAGACGAAGCTTTATTATCAAGGCGAAGGTGTAGGACAAACCGTGATATTTGTTCACGGGGTGATGATGAGCAGTCAATTTTTTCATAAGCAATACCCTTACTTTAAAGAAAAATACCGTACAATCATGTTTGACTTTCGAGGGCATGGAGAATCTAGCAAAGTTGAGTATGGCCATACAGTTGCAAACTACGCTAGAGATTTAAAATCGTTAATCGAACACTTAGAGCTTAAAGATGTCATTTTAGTAGGCTGGTCAATGGGAGCATTTGTTG
Source organism: Halobacillus sp. B23F22_1 (assembly GCF_043497005.1). Classification (NCBI taxonomy): domain Bacteria; kingdom Bacillati; phylum Bacillota; class Bacilli; order Caryophanales; family Bacillaceae; genus Halobacillus; species Halobacillus sp. B23F22_1. The sequence goes on from NZ_JBIEKE010000001.1 coordinate 1,119,239, forward strand.
TTTGGGATTATATTAATCAATTTGGCACAAATAATATCAAAGCGATTACTGTGGTGGATCAGTCCCCCTCTGATTATATTTGGGAAGGCTGGGAATACGGAGCGTTTACTTTTGATGACATAAAGGGTGTGATGCAGGCGATTCAAGAAGATCAAAAAGGGTTCAATGCCGATTTTATTTATGGGATGTTTAAAGAGAAACCAGACAAACAAGAGCATAAGTGGATTCTAAAAGAAATGATGAAAGTACCAGCGTCCATTGCCAGCACTATTGTTTTTAACCAGACTGCTGTAGATTACAGGGAAAATCTTTCAAACATTGATGTTCCTGCATTGATTTGTTTCGGCCGCGATGATAAGTTTTTTCCGGTAGCGGCAGGGGAGTATATTCAACAAAAAATCCCTGGTTCAAAGCTTGTACCTTTTGAAAATAGCAGCCATTGTTTGTTTTTAGAGGAGCCAGATAAATTTAATCAGGAACTGGATAAATTCTTTCAAAGTTTAGAGTGAAAATGTTACGTGTACCAGGTACCCAAAAAGAGAAAAAAGGTACCAGGTACACAAAAGCTCTCCTTCTGTACCTGGTACTCAGATAAAAAAGAAAAAAGTCATCCAAACATATAGACGGGGAAGTAACCGATGAGTTTTACCCATTCGCTGAAGACGGTTTGGGCTTCTCGTTTGGTTAATCCGTCATCAGGATCGTAGTAGGAAGGAGCGGTTGAAAAAGACAATTCGATTTCTTCCTCCACAAACACCCTTTCAAAGGTGAACTTGCTTCGCCTCGAGTGATAGTTACTGGTAACAACTATGGCAGATTCCAACTCATGTTCTTTCATAAGCTCTCTGCTGTATACTGCATTATCATATGTACTCGAGGCTTTTTTTTCTTCTATAATATGTGCTTCCTTCACACCTAATTCTATTGCTTCCTCTGGTTTTGTGCCTTTTTCTGTAGAGTTAGAGAGAATGATCGTGTCTGCGAGATCATCTTCGTACAGCTCAATTGCGTGTTCAAGACGGCCTTCATTTCCGCTCAGCACAATGATGGCGTCTGAAGGCGAAGGGCTGCTGTTTATAATTAAACGATCAGGCCCGAAGGTGAATAATAGAATGAGTATAATTAATCCAAATAAAAAACTTAATAAAAAAAAGCCGCGTAAAATTTTTTTAGCAATAATAGTATGATCTGACATTTATACTTTTCCTTCCCTGTAGATCAATAAAAGCTAGATAAGGTGAGTCACCTTATCTAGCTTCTTTTAATTCGATACGGATGCGTTCATTAATAGCTTGCTTAACAAATCTTTTTCCGGATAGTCAGAGGATTTTACACCTTCAACGACCTCCTCTAAATCATAGCTTGTTCTTATAATGGAGGTTTGGACCCCGCCATCTTCAATATCTACTATCGCGTAAGAAGGCTGGGCCAGACCATCAAATGGCAGTCCGACACTGCCTGTATTAATTATTATTTTACCATCAATGTGGCGGACGTATGGTTTATGAATATGGCCATATACATAAATATCGGCAATATCATTGCCCATTAAGCGTTCTTTCATCGTTTCCTCGGTTTCCGTTGGGAGCACGACCTCAAATAAATCCTCGGGAGTCGCGTGAAATCCGTGAATATGAACGCCTTCAAAATCTTCATTAATCTCTTCTTCAAGATTGTCCAAGTACTTGATGGCATCACTCGTCATATTTGAGCATGACCAGTCTTTCTCTTCATTCATACCTTCAATGACGTCGTCTGGAACTTCTCCTTCTTGGACTCCTCGGACAATCCAGTCATCAGCGTTTCCTTTTATTACTTTAGCATCAAGCTCTTGTACAAGTTCAACAGAGCGCTGCGGCTCAGGTCCCCGGTAGGCAAGATCTCCTAAAACGAATAGTTGATCGACATTTCTTTCTTTTATATCTTTTATGACAGATTCAAGGGCACGTGCATTACCGTGAATATCTGCTATAAATGCTAGTCTCATAACAGTCTCCTTTTTGCGTGTGATTTTAAACATTATTCCCTTCCATTTTAAATCGAAACACGTTCGTTTCTTTCTTTTTTATAATCACCATTATTGTCCCAAACAATCATTTAAATCTTAGTTCTTAATTCATAGGTCTTGTACGTATACATACTTTATTAAGTCTACAAAAATCTTTAAAGCAAAGGATGGTTCAATGAAGTGTACAAATTGCCAAAACGAACAATCAACAGGAAAATTCTGCGGAGTATGCGGGACCCCTTTTTCTGAAGAAGAAATTGCTCAATCTCCACCACCGACAACAGCGCTGGCCACTGTACAGCAAAATAAGTCTCATGGTGGTTCCATCAATAATGTAAAGTACTTTTGGAATGATTCTCTCCGTTTCCTTAAACAGCCATTAGAAGCATTTCGCTCAGATGAATCAGCTTTCGCCCGCGGGATGATAACTCTACTGCTGTATATGACAGCTTTTACATTAAGTGTTTATTTTATATCGAACTCTCTTTATAAGGTTTTTAAACCTTCTATGATAATGGAGGAGTTTGGTTTTTGGGAAGCACCCACGGCCATTCCATTTTTTGAGTACAGCTATCGAGTTTTTTTCTTCTCCTTAGCAGGAGTTGTGATCAGCCTTCTATCTATTTTTGTTGTTTCAAAAATAATGAAGCTTACGTTGTGCCCTAAAACCCTCGTTGCTCAGTATGGAGGTTTGATAACACCCTTTCTTTTTGTTAATGTGATTACTATTTTATTTGCGTTAAGCGGGACAGTTATGGCGACATTTCTATTATTAGGGGCTTCGATGTTTTATGGACTTCTTGTGGCTCCTATTCTGTTCATCTACCACCATGGCTTGAGAAGCGGCCCACAACGCGTGTTTTATGGAAGTATTGGTACGAGTGTTATTATTTTATTCCTGGCTTATTTTATGGGTAGGTGGATGCTCATAGAAAAGTTAAGTGAGCTGGGAGAGAATTTTAATCGTATTTTTTGAAAGGGGGATTTAGCTATTGAAGTATTGTACAGAATGCGGCTATTCCCTTTTGAAAGAACAAGCCTTTTGTATTTCCTGTGGAGTGAAGTGCATAGATGGTTCTACTCAACAAAATCCGCAGCCTACAAGAAAAATGCGCTCGACAAGGAAGCCGCTGAAAAAAGGAAAGAAAATAGTTATGGGGAGCATTATTGCTTTAGCTGTACTTTTATTTACGGCTCACCAGTTCATCTCTGAGAAAATGGATCCTATGATTATGGTTATGGAGATGGATCGAGCGATTTCTAACAACGATGCTCATGCTTTTTTTGAACATATTGAGCTTGAGGAAAAGGCTTTGATAAATAAAAAAGATTTTCTCGCTTATATAGAAGAGTCAGGATGGGCACATATTGAAAGACAATTAAGAAATGTGGTCGCTGGGAAAGAAGATAATCTTTTAATTAAAGATTACGAAGGAAACGAACTTTTTACGTTAAAAAAGGATCACCTTTTTGCTGAGATGTACCCCACTTATAAGATAATTGCTAAACCTCACCCGATTAAAGCCGTCACAAATTTTTCACCAACGAAACTAAATGTTGAGGAGCAATCTGTAAAGATAGAAGAAGGTGAAGAAAAAGAAGTGTTTCAAGCTTATCCAGGGACGTACGAAGTAAAAGGTGAAGCTGAAAACGCATTTGGTGTTTTTGAATACAAGGATGAAATTTATGTTAATTTAAATGATGAATCTCTCTCTACGATTTCAATTAATTTTCCGGATAAAAGGTATACCATTCAAACCGATCAGTCTGATGCTACTTTATTTATTAATGGAAAGAGTACGGGGAAAACATTAAGCGAGTTTAAGGAACTTGGTCCTTTTCCAGATGAGGAGGAAGTCTTTATGTACGCTGAGAGAACGGACAAGGATGGAGAGGTTCAGCGTACGGAAGAGATCAGTCAGTACTATACAAACGGGGGCTCTCTCCCTTTCAAATTTAATAAACGAGAATATGAATTTCCAGATCTTGAATACGAAAAAGAAGTAGAAGAGGTAACGATCGAAGAAGAAAACTTTCGTTCTGATGAAGCATCACAACATGTACTGGCTTTTAGAGATGCTTACGAAAATGCTTTAAATGAAGTCGACTATAGCTATATTTCTTCTTACTTAGCAGAAGACAGTGATGCGGCAAGTGAACTGCAGGATTATTTAATAGAAATTGAGCATCAAGGCTTCTGGTTCACTTTTACTTCAAATGAGGTGGTTTCTACGGAACAATTGGATGAGACGACGTTTTTGGTAACAACGAATGAAGGATTTACATTCACAGATTACGAGGGGAATGAAACAATTTATGACCGGGTAAAGGATTATGAAGTAACAACAACCGAACAGGGCTTTAAGATTACGATAATTGATATAAATGAAACAAACAGAGACTGAACATGGATAAAGAAAAGTTTTTCTCTCTGCACCAATCATGCATAATTACTGGGTATCCTGCAAATGTACAACTATTACAGAGAGGAAGATGAACATGAATCGGATTAATTGGATACTTGGAACACTTTTTTTTATCTCTTTATTAACACTAGCTGCATGTGGCAGTGATAATGAAGAATCTACAGAAGAGGACTCAGAGCACGGTGAGGAAACAATGGAAGAAGAAAATGAAAAATCAAGTGATGAGGGAGAAATGGACCATAGCGATATGGATCACTCCGGGTCAGGAGAAGTCCCGGATGATCTGGAAGAAGCTGAAGATCCAACTTTTGAAGAGGGGGATCAAGCAATAATTACAGCTTCTCATATGCAAGGAATGGAAGGAGCGGAAGCCACAATCGTTGGCGCTTATGATACTACAGCATACGTGATTTCATACGATCCTGTAAACGGAGGCGACCGTGTAGAGGATCATAAATGGATTATTCATGAAGAAATTGAAGAAGCAGGTGAGGAGTCATTTGAATCTGGCGATGAAGTGACGATTGAAGCATCTCACATGGAAGGGATGGACGGCGCTGCTGGAAATATTGAGTCTGCTGAAGAAACGACTGCATACATGGTTGATTTCACGACAACAGATAGTGACGAAAAAGTCACCAATCATAAATGGGTAACAGAAAATGAGTTAAAAGAAATGGAATAATAGTAAAAAAAGCTGAGGCTCCCTCAGCTTTTTTTATGCTCGTTTTACCATATCGACGTATAGTTTCTGATAGGCCTTATGTTCATCGAGCATACCTACTTCGTGATAGAGCTTAGACAGCCATTGAACAGGTTTTGGATCTTCATTATTTAGTTCCATTTCCCAGCTCATGCATTCAATAGCTTTTTGCGGTTGATGGAAGTAATGATACAGCTCGCCAAGACGTCGTTGTTGATTCGGATCTTCCAGCAGGATATTCATTTCATCGATTTTTTTGAGAAGAGGTTCAGCGATTTTGATATTTTTAATTGGCTGAGCCCAGTTTTGAATATAAGCCGGTGTTTGATCAATCAATAAGGAGGATAAGGCCTCATAAAGAATAGTGCTTGCTTGCTCTTCATCGATATTATCACAAACGGTTAATATTAACTTTTGTAATCCTTCTGGCGTAAGTGATTGGGTTATTAATTCTTTTTGTTTAACGATGGTGATCAGCTGTTCAGATTGAGTGGGAGAGAGATTAAGTTCATGCTGGCAGATCAGCTGGAGAGCTGACTCAAGTTGGGATTCGTTTAAATAAGCTTGCAGCATGTCTTGGGAAAATGATTCATTAGTCAAACCGCGGTTTGATAAGTCTTTTAATATTTGGAATCGATTTTCGGGACCGTATTCATGAATTAATGTTTTAAGGAAAAGGTAGTGGTTTTCATTTTTTGTATGCTGTACACGATAAATGTGCAGGGTGAGGCGGTCTATCCAGCGATTTTGCTGCTGATATAGATGATCTAATGTTTGAAAGGCAGAAGATTTAGGAAGCTTTGCATATGCCTGATTTTCGACATAAATAGGATCTCTGCTCAGTACAGAGTCATCATTTGTTTTGTACAGGGCTGCGTATTGAGTAAACTGTAAATCGCTCGTAAAGGAGTGCGTCACGCTATGATTTGGTGCGAAATCTCGGAGAATGTTGAGGATTCGAAAACAGGATAACAATTTTCCATCACGTCGGTTTTGATAATAAAGCTTTTTAATGAGGTGTACAAGCTTTTCTTTCATAATAAAACCTTCGAAATAGGTAGCAATCAAGGCAGTTTCTTGTAAGGTGCGTTGTTTGGGTAGTTTTGCAAATAAGTCGTTAAAACTTTTTTTCTTAAAAGGGGTGTTAGCACATTGGGCATGGACCAAAGGATGAGGCGGAGTGAAGGTAGTGCCTTTTTGAAAGGCGGCTTTTACATATGGATAAGTAGTATCCGCTTTTGGAATGACGTAGTTCAGATATTCATTCTCGTAAAAGAAAACATAATGGGGGTGGCCCTTAGCATCTCTAGCTTCAATAATACGGCTCTGCTTATAGATGGTCATTCGATCTATTGCCAGGTCACGGCTCTGATTCTTATCTTGAATGGTGATCGTTTGGGTCATATAGGTCCCTCCTCAATCTTTCTTGCACCTTAACCATACCACTATATAGTACAACCATCAATAGGGCAGACGAGGTGCCTTCGGAGTAAAATGGTTAAAAACGACAATGTATAACTTTACAGGCATTCGAGAATATTTTGGGTAACTAGTAAATCATAGTTCATCTATATCGGGGAAACGAACATGAAAAAGCCCCGCTTCATCTGGCCGGGTTGAGCGAAGTACAGGAGTTTTTAAAAGATATGAAAATGAGGGGATTTTCCATAAGCTGCAAGTATTATATTGTCTTAAAAGTTGTCGAAGTTAGCATTTATTCGTTAGAATGAAAATGGTTTCATATTCATGAAGTAGGTGCGGAAATGAATGAGCGACAAACGGAATTGTTAAGGAAGTTAGTAGTTCAAACTAAAGATGTCTTCCACGTGAGCGATCTTGCGGAAGAACTGGAATGTTCCGAGAAAACGTTAAGAAATGACTTGAAGGCTATAGAGCAGTTTCTTCAAAGCGAAGCGGAAATTGTTCGCAAGCCTGGAATAGGTGTGTATCTCTCAGCTACTTCGGAGGAGAAGACCAGACTATTTCAATACTTATATCAAACAGAATCAAAATCAGATCAGGATCGGATTCTTGAGTTAGCGTACCATTTGCTGGTTGAGGAGCAATCGATGACGTTAACAAAAATGGCAGAAAACCATTTGACGACTGTGCCTATTATTAAGAAGGATATAGAGTTAATCAATCGCTGGCTGGAAAATTTTAAACTAGAAATCGTTTCAAAACAACGTTTAGGCAGTGTGATTATTGGAAGAGAACTCGATAAAAGAAATGCATTGGCCCATTTACCTGAACTTGTGTCTTCAGCGGGCATATCAAGCGATTATCTTCTTCATCTTTTTCCGTCTTATGAGGTGGATGTAGTCAGGCAATCATTGAGGAAAATGCAGCTAACTTTTTCATTTCAACTTGAAGATGAAGAAATAGAAAGCCTGCTAATTCATGCATTGGTGATGATGAAACGTACAAAACAGCGTTCTCCTATAAAAATTGATGAGACAGAAAAAAGAGCACTGGTAGGATCTTTAGAATTTGAGATGACGGAATGGTTCTTCCATAAGGTGGGGGGAGTTTTACGGCTCACTTTCCCTGATGAAGAAAAGGTTTACTTTACTTGGCATTTAATAAGCTGCAAACGTAGAGAACCTTCTTCTCTTTCCCCCTATGATGATCTTTCAAAAGAAGTAGTGCATCAGCTTACTTTTCAATTACAGATTATGACGATGATGGATTTTCGAAATGATTCTTTATTACTAGATGGTCTACGCATCCATCTTGAGTCAACGATTCACCGCGTACGTTATGGATTGACGATTCGTAATCCGATGCTCGCTGATATTAAAAAGATGTACCCTTACATGTTCAGCATGGTTGTTCTCGCTTTAGAAGAAGTGAATGAGAAATATGACTTAAATATACCAGAGGACGAAGCCGCATATTTAGTGCTTCACTTTCAAGCTGCGGTAGAACGTTTAGAGAAGAGACGTGAAGCGTCAAAAAAGGTCTTGATTGTATGTGAACTGGGAGTGGGCATGTCTCACCTTTTACAGGCGAAACTTGAGCAAGCTTATAAAGGTATGGATATTGTAGCCTGTGTTAGAACACGAGAGATTGAACAGGTTGTAAAAGAACAAAGCATCGATGTAATTGTCTCCACTAAACCCCTTAGCTTGACAAATCCACCATCGGTTGTCATTTCCCCCTTGTTAGAAGCAAAAGATAAAAAGAAATTGGATCAATTTTTAGATCAAATTGATCAACAAACTCCAGCCGATACAAGAGGGGAAAACCTTGAGAACTACGTAGGAGAAGATTTTACTTTTATAGGTGTGAAAGCTGAACACCCTTATCAAGTGATTGAAATGATTGCGAACTGCTTAAAGGAAAAGGAAAAAGTAACCGAATCATTTGCACATCGGGCTATTCTCAGGGAACGCTCCTCTGCGACTGCGATCGGGGGCGGGATTGCCATTCCACATGCTCACCCAGATGAAGTGTATGAATCTACGATAGGGATGGCGATCCTGGATAAACCTATTGAATGGGGCAAGGAAAAGGTATCTGTTGTATTTTTACTGGCTATTTCTCAAGAAGACCAAACGCTCATTCGTCCGCTTATGAAGGTGATTTCTCAGATAAGTGAGCATCCAGGTGATGTAGAGAATCTTATGCAAGCAACTACGTTCTCTGAAATTAAAAACTATTTTAATCGATAAGCATTTTAAAAAATTCATTTTTACCGCAGGTATGGTAAAAATGAATTTTTTTTAGAGGAGTTTATTGGAGTAAGATTGATGTAGAAGTAAGAGAGAGGGGATAAAAACCATGAAAATACTAGCTGTCACTGCTTGTCCAGTCGGCATTGCTCATACGTATATGGCTGCGGAAAACCTGCAAAAAGCAGCTGATGAGATGGGCGTTAATATGAAAGTAGAAACGCAAGGCTCTATAGGTGTAGAAAACGAACTTACAGAAAAAGATATTGCAGAAGCCGATGGGATTATTATTGCGAGTGATAAAGAAGTTTCCAAAGAGCGATTTGGCGGAAAACCTCTACTAGTCGTTGGTGTACAGGAAGGAATTCGTGAACCAAAGCAGTTAATTCAGCGAATTGTGGATAAAGATGTATCCGTTTACAAAGAGAGTATGCCATCTGCAGAAACGGTGAAACAAAAAAAGAAAGAAAAAGAAAATCCCATCTACCGTCATTTAATGAACGGTGTAAGCTACATGATTCCATTTATTGTCGTTGGTGGATTGCTTATCGCAATTTCATTAGCAATTGGAGGAGAACAGAGTGCTGAAGGGATTATTATTCCGGAGGATTCATTTTGGAAGCAGATAGAGAACCTGGGAGCTGCTTCATTCAGCTTTATGGTACCGATCTTAGCTGGTTTTATTGCTTATAGTATAGCTGATCGACCTGGGTTGGCTCCGGGAATTATTGGTGGTTATATCGCTACAGACGGAAGCTTTTACGGAAGTGAAGCTGGAGCTGGGTTTATAGGTGGAATTATTGCTGGTTTTCTAGCGGGGTACGTTGTATTGTGGATTAAAAAAATTAAAGTTCCTCAAGCAGTACAACCCGTCATGCCAATCATTTTTATTCCCATTTTAGGTTCTCTAATTGTGGGGATGCTGTTTATTTTTGTTATAGGGGCACCAGTAGCTGGAATTTTTGAAGGATTAACGGTCTGGCTTGAAGGGATGCAGGGGACGAGTGCTGTATTTCTTGCATTGATATTGGGAGCCATGATTGCGATCGATATGGGTGGCCCATTTAATAAGGTTGCTTTCTTGTTTGGTTCAGCGATGATTGCAGAAGGGAATTATGAAATTATGGGTGCGATAGCCGTGGCGATTTGTATCCCACCTTTAGGTATGGGACTGGCTACCTTTTTGAATAAGCGGAAATATCAACAAGCTGAACGGGAAACAGGGAAAGCTTCTTTTACAATGGGTTTCTTCGGCATTACTGAAGGAGCGATCCCATTTGCGGCTCAAGACCCGTTCCGGGTTATACCTAGTATTGTGACAGGGTCAATGGTTGGAGCTGTCATTGCTATGCTAAGCAGTGTCGGTGACCGTGTTGCTCACGGAGGTCCTATTGTGGCTCTACTTGGAGCAGTAGACAACGTATTCATGTTCTTTATAGCTGCTGCTATAGGTATGGTTGTGACCGCTTTAATGGTTAATTTGTTGAAAAAAGATGTAAAGGTTTCAGAGGACCCGATCGTACAAGAGGAGGCTGCACCAGAAACAGAAGTAAAACCATCAGCGCAAGAAGCAGAGAAGACGAATGAAAAACAGTCTAAAGAAATTAACAAGCTAACAGACATTACTACACCAGAGCTTATTAATACTGATTTAAATGGATCTACACGTGATGAGGTAATTGATGAATTGATTGGAACACTCGATAGGAATCATCTTCTACAGTCGCCACACCAATTTAAAGAGGCTATTATTGCCCGTGAAAATGAAAGTACAACGGGGCTTGGAATGAATATTGCCATCCCCCATGGAAAATCATCTGCTGTTAAGAAGCCGGCTGTTGTGTTTGGCATTAAACGAGACGGCGTGGATTGGAACAGCATGGACGGATCAGACGCTAAGCTTATCTTTATGATTGCAGTACCTAAAGAACGAGAAGGCGATGATCATTTGCGTATTTTGCAAATGTTGTCTCGTCGATTGATGAATGATGAATTTAGAAATGATTTACTAAGTGTGAAAACGAAAGAAGAAGCCTATCAATTGTTACAAACAATTAAATAGTCATGGCCTTGCAGGGACACTCTCTGCAAGGTTTTTCTTTTAGACCTGGGGAATCCGCTAAGCGGATTTCATATAGAGTTTAATAATATATGATACTATGAAATGAAAAGGCTTACTAAAATATTTGCGAGGTGGTTAATTACATGAAATATAATCGGCTAGGAAGTACTGATTTGGAAATCAGCGAATTAAGCTTTGGCACGTGGGCAATTGGTGGAAGCTGGGGAAAGACGGATGACCGGGCGGCTTTAAAAGGGCTTCAAACGGCTATGGATGCCGGTGTTAACTTTTTTGATACAGCAGATGTATATGGAATGGGACATAGCGAAGAACTACTGGCAGAAGCCACTAAAGGAAAGGAATCTGAGATTAAAATTGCTACGAAATTTTGCCGGCAAGGAGATATAAATGATCCCGCTAATTATTCGATGGAACAAGTGTCTTCTTATTTAGAAGACAGCTTAAAGAGGTTAAATAGAGATCAGGTCGATCTGTACCAGATTCACTGTCCTTCATTTGAGATTATAAAAGACGGGTCTGTATTTGAAGTTCTTGAAAAACTAAAAGAGCAAGGTAAAATCAGATATTATGGGGTAAGTGTAGAGACAGTTGAAGAAGGGTTGCATGTGTTAAAAAATTCAAATGCAAGTGCCCTTCAAGTCATATTTAATATTCTCCGTCAGAAGCCATTAGACAAACTTTTTCCTGCCGCAATTGAAGAAAATGTTGGAATTTTAGCTCGTGTTCCGTTGGCAAGTGGATTATTGACAGGAAAGTTTAATCGAGACCACACATTTGAAGAAGATGACCACCGCCATTTTAATCAAGACGGCGAAGCTTTTAACGTAGGGGAAACATTTGGTGGTTTAGAATTTTCAAAAGGAATCGAATTAAGTCAAAACTTAAGTTGGATTGCTGACGAACGTGAAAATATGACGCGTGCTGCTTTAAAATGGATTATTCAGCAGGAAGCTGTTACTAGTGTTATTCCAGGATTTCGAAATGTACAACAAGTGAAGGACAACATTCGAGCGGTAGATGTTAAGGACTATAGTCAGGAAGAGTTACGCAGGCTGCGGAAGTTTTATAATGAAGAAGTTCATGCTCATATTCGCGGCGTGTATTGAAGGATAGCTATATACAGAAAGTAAAAAAGACGACTGATAAGGCTGACACCCAGCCCGTTTCAGTCGTCTTTTCTCAATAAAAGAATTACTTATATTCAGGAAGCCAGTCACCGTGAGCTTCTATAAGATCGTTACACATAGCAATAATATCATCCATGGAAAGCTCTGCACTCGTATGAGGATCCAGCAGTGCCGCTTGGTAAATGTGTTCTTTCTTGCCAGTTACAGCAGCTTCTATTGTTAACAATTGAGTATTGATATTCGTTCGATTCAGGGCAGCCAGCTGCTCAGGCAGTTCTCCAATATAGGTTGGAAGAATACCATTTCGGTCTGCCACACAGGGAACTTCTACACAGGCGTTTTCAGGAAGATTTGAGATAAGACCGCCTGTGTTCACTACATTTCCTCCAAATTTAAAAGGAGAATTTGTTTCCATTGCTTCGATGATATGGGAGCCATATTCTTTAGACCTCTCGTGAGATAGCTGGGAATTATGTACGATTTCTTCGCGCATGTCTTCCCACTCTTTAATTTGAGTGACGCAGCGGCGTGGATATTCGTCTAAAGGTATGTTAAAGCGTTCAACCAGTTCTGGGTATTGGTTTTTAATAAAATACGGATGGTATTCAGCGTTATGCTCTGATGATTCAGTAATGTAATAACCGAATTTATCCATAAGCTCAAAACGCACCATATCATTATGCTTTTCCTTTTGTTTCTCTTTGGCACGTTTCTTAATTTCAGGATACAAGTCTTGTCCGTCTTTCTTTACTTCTAAGAGCCATGCCATATGATTGATCCCGGCGATCCGCTCTTCAATTCCTTCTTGATCCATATCGAGTGTTTCAAATAATTCCTTCGTGCAAACTTGAACGCTATGACAGAGACCGATGGTTTTCACATTTGTGTGGCGATTCATAAATCCTGTTAAGGTGGCCATTGGATTTGTATAGTTTAAGAGCCAAGCGTCAGGGCAGACTTCCTCCATATCATTTGCCATTTCCAGCATTACAGGTATTGTCCGTAACGTTCGAAAGATTCCGCCGATGCCGATTGTGTCACCAATCGTTTGCTGTAATCCGTATTTTTTTGGTATCTCAAAGTCGATAACCGTACTTGGTTTATATCCGCCTACTTGAATCGCGTTAATCACATATTTGGCATCAGATAATGCTTCTTTTCTGTCCAAGTAAGTAACGATGTGAATCGACTGATTATATTTTTGTGATAAATTTTTTAACATGTGCTCCGATTCTTTCAGCCTTTTTTCATCAATATCATGAAGGGCAAATTCAAATCCTTCAAGGGCTGGAACAAACATGCAGTCCCCAAGAATATTCTTCGCGAAAATTGTACTTCCAGCTCCGATAAAAGTAATTTTTGACATATGGTTTCCTCCTATTTTTCATATAAGATCTTCTAAACGTATAAGCTAGACTGTTGCTGCACAGCGATCATTCCGGCTTACTGCTGTTGAATCACGAAACTGAATGTGACAGGGATGAATAATTTTAGTTGGAACCTTCCGCCCATTTATACGTTCGTTTAAAAGTTTGACCGCTGATTTTCCCATTTGTTCAGAATAAACCCTGGCTGTAGTCAGGGGAGGGGTTAAGTAACTTGCTAGTTCTATATCATTGTAGCTGACAATAGATACGTCCTCAGGTACGTGAACTCCCATTTCATGAAGAGCACGGAGAGCACCAATGGCAAGTGGATCGCTGGCGGCAACAAAAGCTGTAGGGAGTTGTCCTCTGCTAATTGCCTCCATCATTAATCGATATCCTTCATCGGTAGACCAATCTCCTATAAATACATTTTTTTCCTCATAGTACCCTTTACTTTTCATGATTTTCTTATAAGGAAAATACCTTAATTTTTCGAGATTATCTATACTGTCAAGATCGGTTTCCTTATTAGAGGAGTGAATGATTTCCTGCCCACCAATATACCCAATGTTCTTATGACCGAGTGAGAGAAGGTGTTCCAAAAGACGCGAAGTAGCTCCATAAAGATCAGAAGTGACACTGTCGAATACTTCAATTCCCGGAGAATCATCAATGAAAACGACTCTGTCACATTGGGAATAGATTTGCTGCACAGTTTCAGGAGCTATGTTACCGACTACGATCACTCCGCTGAGATCATTAAGGCTTGTCTCTTGATCAGCGGACTCCACCTTTCTAATTACTGTAGAGATATTTAATTGTAAACGTGAACATTCGGCCTCAATTCCCCGCCTGATTTTAATAAAGTACTCATCTTCATATTCATAATCCTTTGAACAAAAAATAAGAAGTCCGATAGATTCTCTTGAATGAGGAGAAGAGAATTTTTTCTTATGAGATAAAGTCATATAGTTTAATTTTTCAGCTGATTCATAGATGCGATTTTTAGTCGTTTCTGCTACTGAGAGAGTAATATCTTCCCTTAATACTCTCGATACAGTCGCTATGGATACGTTTGCTTCTTTTGCTACATCTTTTAAGCTAGTCATGTTTCACCTCTATTTCTTTTACTAAATTTTACTTAATTTTAAACTATCATAAAAAACAAGTATATACAAAACAATTTTTCAGATTAATCCATAAATGGCTGTTTTGTTGCTTATAATATAGGTTGAATTCACAATGATAAGTTAAAAGAAATTTCTGAAAAACACTTGTAAGCGATTTCTCAGTTTGATATATTCGTAACTACAAAGTGAAAATTTTAGTAAAAAGTTAACGAATTTTATTTATCTTTTTACAAATTGTTATGGCGGAAAGGTAAAGGTCTCTTTAAATTAAATACAAACGAGGGGGATGGCAATGAAAAAATCAGTTTTAAAATTTGTTGGCAGTATCGGTATGGTGACACTGTTAGCGGCTTGTGGAGGAAGTAATGGAGATGGAAACGGAAATGGAGGAGAAGAGGAAATAAGCGGCAGTGAAGAAGGAAAACTAACCATTGCTCTTACAGCAAGCAGTGAAGGGGAAAGAGCTGCTTTTGAAGGATTAATCGAGGAGTTCGAGGAAAAAAATGATGTTGAAGTGGAAGCTAGTTTTCCTGGTGGAGGCTATGAAGATCAAATGAGAGTGCAGATGGCTGCTAACGATCTGCCTGATGTATTTGATACTCATGGGTGGTCACAGCTTCGATATGGAGAATATACACACGATCAGCAGGACATGGACTGGGTAGACAATATGAAGCCTGAAATGGAAGACGTTGTGACAGATGAGGAAGGAAAAGTATATACCTATCCAGTAAATATGGCTCAAGACGGGGTGATCTACAACGAGAATATTTTAGAAGAGTACGGAATTGAAGTTCCTGAGACTTGGGATGAGTTTGTATCTGCGTTGGAAACCGTGCGTGATGAAGCAAATGGACAAGTTGCTCCATTGTGGATTGCCGGTGGAGATGGGTTCCCATTAGGTCAGTTGGTGGACCAAATGATGACGCCAATGTTTGAAACCGACGAAGATAATGATTATACGGAGGAATTGCTTGATGGGTCATTTGATTGGAGTCGATATGAATGGCTGCCTGAACAATTGTTAATGCTTCAAGAAAATGATCTTCTCAACCAAGACGTGCTGACGGCAAAGTATGCACAGGCTCCTGAAATTATGGCTGGCGAGCAAGCTGCATTTATGTTTGCCGGCGGATCGATTGGACCGGATACGACCGCCTTGAATGAAGAGGTTGAAGTTGGGTTAATGCCGACTCCAACGGTACATGAAGGAGACGAGCCGGTATGGATTGGTGGAGAACGCTTTGCTCTTGCCATTTTTGAAGAGTCTGAAATGAAAGAGGAAGCCGAGCAGTTCATTGAGTTTATAGCTGAGCCTGAAAATGCTCAACGTATTGCGGAAGGTACAAATTTAGCATCAGCTATTGAAGGGGTGGAAGCAGACACTTATTTCTCTGAAGACCTGGAGAAATATTCAGGTGTTGAAGTTGTAAGCTACTTCGACCGTGTTTATCTTCCGAGCGGTATGTGGGATGTCATGTCCACCACTACCGAGGAATTGTTAGCCGGTGGAACACCTGAAGAAGCAGCTAATACGATGGAATCTGAATATGAGCGTTTAAGAGAAGAAAACGATGACGAATAAATATTCATTTGATTAATAAGGGAGAGAGAACTTTCTCTCCCTTCTATGTTTATGAGACATCGTGAAGTATAAGGAGATGACAGGATGAGCGAACTTGTTGGAAAGTTGAAGTCAAGAGCAGGGAATTCCAGTAAGAAACAGAAAAGCAGCAAAGAAAGCTCCCTCTGGTGGATGTACCTTCCTGCTGTTTTATTTGTCACCGTATTTATCGTCTATCCTTTTATGGATGGCGTAAGAATCTCATTTACGGATTGGAATGGTTTTTCACAGTCATTTAATTTCGTCGGGCTGGAGCAATATACGAGAATGTTCAATGATCCGACCACGTGGACTGTGATTAGAAACACCCTATTATATGGGATCGGAAGTACAATATTACAAAACGGGCTGGGTCTTCTGTATGCCATACTTTTAAACAATTCCATTAAATTCAGAACAATTACCCGTACGATCGTATATCTTCCCGTTATTATCAGCCCGCTTATTATGGGTTACATTTTCTACCTTTTCTTTGCTTATCAAAATGGAGCCTTGAATGATGCTTTAATGTTTTTTGGTTTTAGTCCGATTAATGCGCTTGGGAATGCTGACATTAACCCTTATATTATTGTATTAGTGAATACTTATCAGTTCGTCGGAATTGCTATGATCATCTATTTGGCAGGTTTGCAGGGGATTTCAAAAGATTTCTATGAAGCCGCTGACATTGACGGGGCTTCAGCTTTTCAAAAGTTTAAAAAAATTACACTTCCGATGCTGGCCCCGTCCATCACCATAAATGTCGTTATTAATATCATCGGTGGATTAAAACTTTTTGACGTGATCGTAGCTTTAACCAATGGGGGACCCGGCAACGCCTCCCAGTCCAGCTCTACATTTATGTACGATCTATATTTCAGTAGACAGGATGCTGGTTATGCTGCCACTCAAGGGGTTTTAATTGCCTTTATCATTCTTATACTCAGCTTAGCAGCGTTATGGTATTTCAAACGGAAGGAGATTGAAGCCTAATGTTTAAAAGTAAGAAAAATATACTGTTATCCGTTCTTGCACTTATTGTTGCAGCTGTTCACGTGATTCCTTTCTACATTTTAATTACGACCTCCTTGAAAATTAGAGGGGATTTCAGTTCTCGTTGGGTGCTTCCAGATTATTTCACACTGGAAAATTTCAGTACAGCCTGGCAGGAAGCAAACCTTGGGCCTGCTTTCTTTAATTCAACGATTATCACGTTCTTTGCCGCTGTGTTATTAATTTTTGTTGGTTCTATGGCTGCCTATCCACTGGCTCGTCGTAGTACAAAATTGAATAAAGCAGCCATGATGTTCTTTATCGCTATTATGGTAGTGCCTCCTCTTACGGCTCTTGTGCCGCTCTATCAGCTTGTAGTGGATATAGGCATGCTCAATACTCGGACGATTGCGGTTTTAAATAACGTCGCTGCCTTTCTGCCATTAACTGTTTTTCTTTATTCCGGATTTATTCGTTCGACTATCCCTAAAGAATTGGAAGAAGCAGCAAAGATTGATGGTGCCACCACCCTCGGAATTTTCTTTAAAGTAGTATTTCCTTTATTAAAACCAGTAACGGCATCTGTATTAATTATCGCATGTGTCTTTATCTGGAATGATTATCAATTTGCGATTTTCTTCCTTCAGAGCAGTGATGTGCAGACATTAACGGTTGCTATGGCCAGTTTCTTTGGAGAGAACCAAAATAATTTAGGACTAGTTGGAGCAGCAGCATTTATGGCGATGATCCCAATGGCTGTTTTATTCCTATTCTTACAAAAATACTTTATCGCTGGACTATCATCTGGTGCTGTAAAAGGATAATACTCCTGAAAGATAACTACTAATTATTGAAATTGTTGTAACGGAGGACTTGCACATGCCTATATACTTTAACGAAAATACCAAAGAGTTTCATATACAAAACCAGGGACTGAGTTATATTTTCTGCATTATGAAAAATAATCAACTTGGTCATCTGTATTATGGTAAAAAAATTCACCACCGTGATTCTTTTCAACACCTGTTAAGAACTCAAGCCCGTGCCGGTATGTCGAATGTATTTGAAGGTGATCTTACTTTTTCACTTGATTTACTAAAGCAGGAATACCCTTCATACGGGACGACCGACTACCGTGAGCCTGCCTATCAAATTCTTCAAGAAAACGGCAGCCGGACGACTCAGTTTGAATATCAAAGTCATAAAATTTTTGACGGAAAACCTGCTTTGAACGGACTGCCCGCTGCTTATACCGAGGAAGAGGGGGAAGCATCTACACTCGTCGTCACGTTAGTTGATTCATTAATTGATGCAGAAATAAAGCTGTCGTATACCGTTTATGAAAACCGCAATGTCATTACGCGCAGCACAGAATTTGTTAATAATGGAACTCAAAAACTTGAATTAACGCGTGCACTAAGCACCAGCGTTGATTTATTTGATGCTGACTTTGAAATGGTTCAGCTTTCTGGTTCGTGGTCGAGAGAGCGTCATGTGAAATCAAGAGAGCTCGTCCCTGGAATCCAAAGTATCTCGAGTACGAGAGGAACGAGCAGTTCTCAGCAAAATCCGTTTCTTGCGTTAAAACGTCCGACAGCGGATGAAAATCAAGGGGAAGTGTATGGCTTTAACTTAGTGTATAGTGGAAACTTCCTTGCTCAAGTTGAGGTGGATCAGTATGATGTGGCGAGGGTGACGATGGGAATTAATCCTTTTGATTTTCGTTGGCTCATAAAGCCTAGAGAAACATTTCAAACACCAGAAGTCGTAATGGTTTATTCTGATGAAGGCATGAACGGGATGAGTCAAACTTATCATGACTTATACCGTGAACGTCTCGTGCGCGGTCCGTGGAAAAAGTAGGAACGTCCTGTATTAATAAATAACTGGGAAGCGACTTATTTTGATTTTGATGAGGAGAAGCTGTTGTCGATTGCAAAAGAATCAAAAGAGCTTGGCATTGAACTGTTTGTGCTGGATGACGGCTGGTTTGGGAAACGTGATGATGATACAACTTCACTCGGTGACTGGTTTTCTGATACAGAAAAACTTCCTAATGGAGTAGAAGGGGTAGCCAGGAAAATCACCGACCTCGGCATGAAATTCGGCTTGTGGTTTGAACCAGAAATGGTCAATAAAGCCAGCGAGTTGTACAAACAGCACCCGGACTGGATTATTCAGGTAAAAGGGAGAACACATTCCCCCGGTAGAAATCAATATGTGCTTGATTTTTCCCGCAAAGAAGTAGTCGATAATTTGTATGAGCAAATGGCAGAAGTCTTAAGGGAATCGCCAATTACTTATGTGAAATGGGATATGAACCGTTATATGACTGAGATCGGTTCCCTTGATTTACCAGCGGAACGGCAGAGTGAAGTGGCCCACCGCTATATTTTAGGAGTGTATGATCTGTACGAACG
Source organism: Halobacillus sp. B23F22_1 (assembly GCF_043497005.1). NCBI lineage: Bacteria > Bacillati > Bacillota > Bacilli > Caryophanales > Bacillaceae > Halobacillus > Halobacillus sp. B23F22_1. Next base: position 1,138,773 of record NZ_JBIEKE010000001.1, read on the forward strand.
CTTAACGTCTCAATTTCCAGAGGTTTTATTCGAGTCATGCGCCAGTGGAGGAGCCCGATTTGATCCGGGAATGCTCTATTATGCGCCGCAGACATGGACGAGTGATGATACTGATGCAGTGGAGCGTTTGAAAATTCAATATGGAACCTCGATGGCTTACCCATTGAGTACGATAGGGGCTCACGTATCAGATGTACCCAATCACCAGGTGCACCGAAATACGAGTCTATCGACGCGGGGAGATGTCTCTTTCTTTGGAACCTTTGGCTATGAGCTGGATATTACGACTATGACGCCTGAAGAAAAAGACGAAGTGAAGCAGCAAGTACACTATTACAAACAACACCGTGAGCTCATCCAGTATGGCACGTTTTATCGTTTGCTCAGTCCGTTTGAGGAGGGAGGCAACCGAGTAGCATGGATGGTCGTTTCTCCCGATCAAAAGGAAGCACTCGTTGGCTATTACAAGATTCTTGCTGAGCCGAATCCAGGGTTTAAACGACTGTTTTTAAAAGGTTTGAATGACCAGCAAGAGTATGAAATCGAAGGCACAGATGGAAGCTATTACGGTGATGAACTGATGAGAACAGGCCTCATGCTCGATAATGAGTATTCAGGATCGGTAACTCCGGAGAACGAAAAACTTGGAGACTTCACCTCCTCCCTTTACAAGCTAACAGCCAAAGAATAAACCATTTTTAAAAAGGACAGAACAAAACTAAATAAAACACAAATAATCCGAACGATTCGATTGAAATCAAAGTTCGGATTATTTATATTTAATTGAATGTAATCCAACGCTCCTTCACTATATTCCGCTTTACGTGGGCGCCTCGATTCCTAAACAATTTTTTCAGTTCCTGTACGGTTAAGGTGAACATTAGGAAACATCCAACCTTTAAGACGTGGCTTGTAAGTAAGATCTAATTATTTGAGCTTTGATGTGCTTTCTCTTTGTATTAATTTTGTAGGAATAACTACTTTTTTAGGGATTTCCCGTTTTGTATCCAGTCGTTCGATCATTAATTCAACTGCAGTTTCTCCCATGAATTCTGTATATACCTTAACGGTTGATAAAGAAGGCTGAAGGTAGTTGGCAGCGGCAATATCATTAAAACCAATAATAGATACCTGATCTGGAACACGCATGTTGTTTTCATGTAGAGCTCTTAACGCTCCAATTGCCATAGAGTCACTGGCTACAACAAATGCCGTAGGCAGATTTGGCTGCTGTAATGCTTTTTTCATTAAAAGGTAGCCTTCTTCCGTTCCAAATCGACCAACAAAAACAAAATCTTCGTTAAAAGTTTCTTTTGATATTAAGTATTCTCTAAAGGATTTTTCACGATAGTCCATTAACGTTTTGTCAGATCCAATTTCTAAAACTCCCCCAATGAAGCCAATGTGACGGTGGTCTAAAGATATGAGGTGGTCTAATACCTCGATCATAGCCCTTTGAAAGTCAATCACAACAGAATCATAGGTTAAATCAGATGGAGAAAAATCTACAAAAGTAATCGCACTTGTTATTTCACTTATTTCCTCAACTTCTTCCTGTGGAATTCTTCCCACAATGATCATCCCGTCGATATCATTAACAGCTGATAAATCTAACTGATTATTTTTTCGGTAAACTTTTACTAAATCGATTTTTTTGGCCGCGCATTCTTTTTCAATCCCAAGACGAATCGCTAAAAAATAAGGGTCGCTGATCTCATCTTGCTCGGTATGGAAAAGAATAATCCCAAGTCGGTACTTTTTTCTATCATTCTTTGAAGCACGTTGTTTTAACGTGCGATAATTCAGCTCTTCAGAAACCTTAAAAATTCGTTTCTTTGTCGCTTCAGATACAGATAAAGTAGAATCGTAATTTAAGACCCTGGATACTGTAGCGATGGAAAAACCGGTTTTTTCCGCTATATCACGAATCGTCGCCATCAAGTACTCTCCTTCTATAGTAAGTAAAAAATGTTTAGTAAAAAATAGTTTATTTATACTATATCACACAGTGAGCGCAACTTCCCATCTACTGAAAGGTGAAAGTAATCGTTTGAGGAAGAGATAAAGGCATTCCTAAAGAAAAAGAGGGGATTTTACCTGTCTTTTGCAGATTGTAGATACCTTGCGTTAGAGAGTAAAGGGTTTTAGGAAGCGACTCCCTTTCCGCTCCGCGGGCGAATGGTGTGCTTCCTCAGGCTTTGTCAGCCCTCCGGGGTCACATCTTATTCCCATTTCCTCATACCCTTTTTCGTAATAGATCACTGGCAAAATCTTTTACTCAAGCTGTACCCGTATAAAAAGCATCGATTGCAAAAGGCCCTTCACATTATTACGAAGGTTCCATGATTCCATTTTGTTCAAAGGACAGTAAAAAGTGCCGACTCCTATGGGCGGCGCTTTTTACTGTCCTTTCTCCATACTTATATGAAGGGCATCTTAGTTTTTTGACAGACTGAATAAGACAGGATTTTTCCTGTCTTTTGTTTTTACTTAACCGAAACTGTACCTTTATGGAATCAGAGGATAGCAGAGCAGTCCTCCTATAATGGTTTCAATCGTTTCTTTCCTCCAACCAATTAATTTTATATTATATTTGGCTAAGCTTTTTCAACCTCCAGAAGGCAGGCCTATTCCTGTCTCTTAAATGGTTTCAAACATGAAGGTTGTCTTCTTTTTATAGACATCATTAGCTTTTAAAAACACGCTGGGAAAGTCTTTGTGATGTAGGGAAGCAGGAGAAGCTTGGGTTTCTAAACATAACCCTGAATGTTTTTGAGCAGGACCGCTTTCTAAGAGGTGCTCACTATTTAAATTATTTCCTGTATATAAAACCATACCGGGTTGATCGGTGAAGACTCTTAAAGCTCTTCCGCTCTCCTCATCTTTTAGGCTGACATGTTCCTCTTCTGTTTCACTAAAAAGAAAATAGTGATCAAATCCTTGGGACGCTAACAGAATTTGGGGATGGCTGGAGTCGATCCCAGCTTGCAAGGTAGAGTCTTTGCTTAAATCAAAAGGGGTCCCCTCACTAGAATTAATTTCACCTGTAGGAATAAGGTTCTCATCCAATTCTACAAATTGAGTACTGCTTATTTTCACTTTATGGTCATGAATGGTCCGTTTTGCATTTCCGCTCAAGTTAAAATAACTATGATTCGTTAAAGTGACGGCCGTGTCTTTATCACTAACGGCTTGATAATCGATGGAGAATTGGTTTTCATTTGTTAATTGGTAGGTGATTTTCAAGGAAAGGCTGCCAGGGTAACCTCCTTCTAAATCTGGAATCTCCAACGTGAATTCTACTCCTGCTGCATTTGTCATTTGAAAGGGGGAAGCGTTCCAAATCTTAGTATTAAACCCTTGCTTCCCTCCGTGGAGTGAGTTATCTCCGTCATTAGCATCTAACACATACTTCTCCCCATTGAGTATGAACGAGGCTCCATCAACTCGTCCCGCCACTCGTCCAATCAATGCTCCAAAATAATTGGGGTCTCCTACATAATCTTCGTAATTTTTGTAAGAAAGGACTACATTTTCAACAGTACCTTTGCGGTCAGGAACATTAATTTCTGTGATGATGCCGCCATAATTTAAAGCGCAGATGGACATGCCAGTGTCATTATCCATAGTGAATGCTTTCCAGCCGTTAGGTAGTAACTTTTCTTTTACTTGCATATTTATGTGCCTCCAAATTAATTTTCTATTTTTAGGTTTGTACTTGATATTCTTTATAAATACTCGGTAGTAATTACCGAATTTGGATACGAATAAATTCATATTTTACACGGGGTGAAATGATAGTGCTTTATTGATAGCAATGTTAATAGTAGTTTTTACAAATGAGTGTTTGTCTTACCTCTAAGTATAACAAATTATTATACAAAAGAAGGGAGCAAGAATGAGATGCTCCTCATGACAACAGTCTTAAAACTCGTTTGTATGATACAAGATGCAATGCCGATTTTGCCCAGTTAAAGAATTGAATCGTTAAACTTATGAAGTGATAAAAGGCGCACACCTCTTAAAAATTAGAATAAAAGCGGTGAGAGTGGAAATTAATTCTACCTTTCCTGCCCCTTCAGTTTATCAGCGGGATCAGCAAGACATTTATATAAAAATACCGAGCCAAACGGCATTTATCATCGCCAAAAGCAAGATGATTTTTTCATAAGATGAGACTTGTTCGTCGTCTCCCACCCTCATCTTTAGCACAAGAATGATCGCTGCTATTGTTAACACAAGCGTCCCTGCTGCAGCTTCAATTCTGTCCAATCCCAACCACACCGCACACGTGCCGGTGAATCCAAAATAAAGCAGGGCGGGAAGCCTGCTGAATGCTAAGCCGAATTTTTCTATCGACCAGACCACACTCGTTCGCTTCATTGGCCTTGCCTGTCTATCAGCATCGCGATCAGGTATATGATGCACCATCACCCAGGCAATACAGAAAAGAGCGTTAATTAGAGCGTTCTGCCATACCCATTCAGGCAGGTGGTCTAGCGACAGCCATGCCCCGGCTAAACCTAGAAATAAGACAGACGGGAAGGTTGAAAACCATTCCCCAATGAAGGGGCGGTAACTAAATTGCAAAGGGGGCAGGGAATAAGAAACAGCTCCCCATATTCCAATAGATAGCAAGATTGCTAACTTATAATACCCAAAAAATAAAAAGGCGAGTATTAGGAGAAATAAGAGTAATAAAAGACTTTTCCCTATACGCCAAAGGTTTTCTGGAGATATGTAACCAGTTTGAATCACACGGCTGCCACCCGATAAAATCGCGGGACTGCGTTGATCTGTCCCAGATCTATGATCCACATAGTCGTTTAAAATGTGGGTAAGGACGCCGTGTATAATAAAGGCCCCCAGAAACAATAGAAAAAATAATAGATATAATTCTTGAGGTGAAATCGAGGTGTAAAGATACATAGGAAGAATAGTTGATATGATCGTAGCTACACTAGAGGAGATTACAGCGACTGATCGAAGGAGAAGCCAGCCTCCTTTTAGTGAAGTTAATGTTTGTGTTGTTAACATATATATCCCCCTTCTTGTAAGCGTCGATAATCCATACCCTTATTCATCAGGAGTGAACCTTAAAAAATTATGAAGAGTCCAATAACTTCTGGGACACTTTTCATAATATAGGTTATAAACACAAGGAGATGATAAACATTGGGGGAAAATTATCTGAGATGGTCCATGGAACCATACGCGGGAGAACGGCAGCCACCTAACGATCCAGTAACGCCTTTAGCTGGGTCATGGCCGCTTATGATGCTTAAGAGAGATCCATACGGGTATTATCTAAAACCGAATGGTGAAAAAATGAATTTACCGATTGAACATCCCAGTCGTATTGATTTTGAAAAAGAGCTGGTGGAAGTACAAAAAACGTTAAAATATCTTACCACTGAGGAAAGGAACATTGGGATTTATTATGGAACAGGAGTTCCAACGAAGCAGTGGACGCCGGTGATTGATCGTTTAATTGATACGTATAATGTCAGTCCAACAAGTGCAGCCAGAGTATTAGCTGTAGTTCAGGCAGCTGTAAATGATACGATGATTATCGTTTGGGATTTAAAGTATAAATGGGATGTAGCAAGACCAGATCAATACGATCAAAAAATGGAAACTTTATTATGTACTCCACGTTTTCCAACTTATCCGTCCGGTCACGCCACGATGTCAGGTTGTTCGGAAGTAATCCTAAGTTACTTCTTCCCCATGGAGGCGAAAAAGCTTAAAAAAATTGCAGAAGATGATGCGGTTAGTCGTTTGTACGGAGGAGTTCACTTTCCTTCAGACAATGAAGAAGGGTTACGACTCGGAAGGTACATTGGCTCTGTTATTGTCGAACATCTTAAGGGGCAGAAGGAAAGAGGTCGCAGACCAGTCGATCATCCATCAAGGCGCTACTTAAACGCAAAGATTGATCCGTTAAATTATCAGCAGTTTATTCCGTTTGACTTTCCAAAAGAGTGTACCTCATTAATTAATGATGGCTTTGAAGAAAAGAAGGACGATGGCAAACATGATGATGCTCCAAAACCGAAATTGTTTTATTGAAAAAATAGGTAAAAGCACCTGTCTTATTTTATATATATGGGTGCTTTTTCTACGATCTAAGAGCATCTAAAGGTAGTCATATATTCTCTATTCAAATAAAGGGGCTTCCACTATGATAGATGGGAACATCTAACAGTGGAACCATAGGGAGGAAATCATATTTGGTACGAGCAGTATTTATTTTATCGTTCATTTTGGCGGGATGCAGCGGGGTAGTGGAGGACTCAAAAGCAGCAAAAAAAGAAACGTTTTCCGCCCATTCAAATAAAACGTTAAGCGAATGGAACTGGAAGGATTCTACAGCTCTTAAGGGTACAAATACAGACATGCATGAACCGATTGAACTAGTAGCCACGGGAGATGTAATGTTTGAATGGTCGCTGGAACAAACAATAGAGGAAAAAGGCCCTCAATATCCGTTTGAGCAGGTTTCAGAACAAATTACAAGTGCTGATTATGCGATCACTAACCTTGAAACAGCAGTTACAGATAAGGGAGTGAAAGAGGAAAAAGTTTATAATTTTAGAACAGATCCAGAAAATCTTGAAGGGTTGGTAAGGGCCGGGTTTGACTTTGTATCACTAGCTAACAATCATACGTTGGATTATGGAAGAGAAGGGTTATTAGATACGTTGTCTTATTTACATACATATAATTTAGATTACGCAGGAGCTGGTCATAACGAAAAAGAAGCTTATCAATTCCATACAATTGAATTGAACGGGAAGACGGTCAGTTTACTAGCGTTCTCCCAAGTACTTCCTAGTACGGATTGGTATGCCAGAGGGGAGCAGACAGGAATAGCCAGCGGATATCAACAAGAGCGATGCATTGAACTTATTGATAAAGCAAACGAAATGTCAGATTATACAATTGTGTACATGCACTGGGGCAAAGAAGGCGAAGCCATTCCTGAGCAGGAAACGAGAGATTACGCCACTCGCATGGTCCATGCAGGAGCTGATGCTGTCATTGGCTCGCATCCTCACGTACTGCAAGGTTTTGAAACAATTGAGGGAACACCTGTAGCTTATTCCTTAGGGAATTTTTTATTCCCGGATTATGTAGAAGGTCCTCAAGCTCAAACTGGTTTGCTTTATCTTGAGTTACATAATGGAGAAGTACAAATGAAATTTGAACCGTGGAAAATTAAAGATGATCAAATCATAAACCCTGGAGAGCAGTACAAGGATGATATATGGACGTACTTAGAAGATATATCCTTTGGTGTGGCAATTGAAGATGGTGCCATACGAGCGTATTAATAGTAAAAAAAGCTGTCCTCTACACTAGAGCACAGCTTTTTTTACTATTAAATTCCTGGTCGATAAGAGGTTTCAGGAATATCTTCGTAGCGTTCAGGATCAAGTTCATTTACTGAGCCGTCTGCTACTCCTGCGATAATTGCTTGTAACCCTGTTTCTACGGCCTTAACAAGCATTCCTTTTTTCTTTTGTCCCATACTTTGTGTTTGTCCTGTAACTTCAAAGAGTACAGTACCACTTCCGTTTAATGCAAATGAGCCTAGTGCTGTACCCGGCAAGTCTAACCCTTGACTGTACAATGTAATGTTGTCAAATGGTGAATTTCCCATAGATTGAAGAGCATCATAGGCAGCTAGATTCAGCTGGCGTGAAAAATCGTAGTCATAGTTATCGTCGTACTCCGCATACTTAGCTCCTTCTTCACTTGAAGGATCAGGAACGAATTGTCCAGACAGCGACAGAGTGACGGGCTCTGAGGTCCCCTCTACGTAATAAAGTCCCTGGTGATGTAGGTCTACAAATACATCGACTTTACCGAATTCGTCTTCTAATCCTTTATATACATCACGAACGGTTTGAGCTTCAGGAGTTATATACCATCCTGGTTCTGAAGAAGAACCAGGCACATCTTCCGGCTCAGGCGTGTAGTCTAAGTCTGGATTGAAATCTCGGTTCACATCAAAACCAGGTTGAGAAGAATAGTCATCTCCTTGCAAAGAGGAAGAATAGTAGTTCCACGTCGGACCATCTGCTCCATCTAATTGAGGGAAGTCCTGTAGAACTTCATTCCATGACATGGCATTGCCGCGACGATCGAGTTCGGAAGCGTCTGGGTTCATTTTAGGCAGCGTGACAAGCGTAACCTCTTCTAGCAGGGACTTTACCTCAGGAGAATTACTGGATCCTAAATGTTGCAGAAGATTTAAAACCGCTTCAGTACCGGTTTTTTCATTGCCATGAATTTCACTTTCGATTAAAATGACACGATCTCCTTCACCGACACGTGCCTGATGGATGTCTCGACCGTTGTTGGATTGACCTACAACTTCAACATCTACACGCCCCTGGCTTGATTGTTCAATCTTCTCAAGTTTTTTACCAAGCTGTTCATAGTCCGTAAAACCAGAGCTGTTGTAGTTTTGCTGATCAGGTGTACCTGGATGGTTACCTGCTGCATATGCTGGCATTGCTAAACTTGTACAAAGGGCTAGAGTACTGACAACAGTGAAAACTTTTTTCTTCATGCTCTCCACTCCTTAAAATTGTTTTACTCTCCATAACCGCTTTCAGGAAGGTCCTCCCAGAAGGACGTGTCTGCATTGTTAATAGAACCATCAGCTAAAGCTTCAAGTGTTGCTTCCATTGCAGTAACAGCTTGCTGGATCAGCTTCCCGTTACTCTTTTGTCCCAGGACATAATCATCGTATTCGTGATCGGCCATTCCACGCATTTCAAACAATAAAGTGGCGACATCATATTCTACTGCAAGACCGTTACGGCTGATCGTTTCTGCTGAGCCACCAGGATACTTAGAAAGTAAGCCATACCCTTTATCACTTACAGCATTATAAACAACTGAACCAAGCTGCTTCGAACGTTCGAGTACTTTATCATCTACATTTTCAGTGGTTGGATATAATATAGAACCAGACACAAGCTCATCAGAATCCCCGAGTGTTGTTTGTGTACCCTGGTGGTGAAGGTCAATCATGTAATCGGGGCTGTACTTTTGCAAAACATTTTCATGAAAAGCCTTCGTTTCTGGCTGTTCACGATCCACGTGATCACGGTTTAAGTCCACTTCGTTTGCATTGTAGCGCGTATGTGTTCCTGATACGTAATCATCCAAAGAGAAGTTTACATCACCTTCTGCTCCATCTACATTTAAGCGAGGAGCAATAAGAACATTTACATTATCTAAAATTTCCTGAGTTTTCTTACCTTTAGAAGTTAAATTCTGAATAAGTTTAAGAGCTCCTTCAGTCGTTAACGTCTCGTTTCCATGCTGCTGTGTAAGGAACAATACAGTAGGGTTATCGTCATTAGAACCAAATTTGGCTAAGTATAAGTCACGTCCTTTTACAGACTCTCCGTAAGTTTCAAGTTCCATAGCTTCAGATTGATTGTCAGCCTTTTCCAATACTTTGATCATCTCTTCATAATTGTGAAGGCGCTCATTTTTAATCGTTTCATTACCCTCATAGTTTGGTCCGTTGGCACCATTATCACCTGCTAATACTGTTCCTGTTGCTGCTCCAGAAACAAGTAAACTACCTGCTAAAGCTACCGATAAGACTTTTTTCTTCATCAATCAACATCCTCCTTCAAATTTTATTGTCTAGACCACTTCAATAATGAATATTGGAATTCCTTTTAATTTGAGGAAAATAATAACAAGTAACCATGTGGAAGTAGGTGATTTGAAGGAGAGGCTAAAGGTTTTAAGGACTATAGTACGAGGATAGGTGAAATTTAAGAACGTGGGGGTAGGACATAAAAAAATGAGCACCACTGAATAAAACATAAAATAATCCGAACGATTTTGTAGTAATCAGTTCGGATCATTTATGTTAAAAATAAATCAAAATTGGACATGATAAGTGATTATAGAAGTTAAGCTCAATTGGATTAGTTCAGCAAAAATACTTTCATCAAAAAAAGAGGCGAAACTCCGCCTCTTTTCCTACTTAAGAATTTTCTCTTTGCTCAATACAGATTCAATCACAAGCTGCGCTTCTTTAATAACGGCTTCTCTCCATTCCGCTCCGGGGGGATAGAACATGTTTCTTAATTCTTCTAATAGCCATTTTCGATCTTGCTCTCGCTCTGCACCTTCCCAGTACAATTGATTTTCTAATAAAATTGTCGTAAACTCACGCAGTTCTGCTTCGCGGTCAGCTCCAAACGTACCAAACTCAAACAGAGCAGAAAATAAATGAGTTTCTGGGAATTCCTCATTCTTCAGCTTGTAAAAGTGATTGGTAGAATCGCCTTTTACCTTTTGAGGGGTAAACTTTTGAACGTTCTGCATCTGATAATCTTCTTTGATTTCATCCTCATTGCGTGGATCGTGCTCTGAGACTACAATTGTAACTTCATTAGTAGGACCAAGTGCAGTATGCCAATCCATGTGAATGACTTTTGGAAACGTTGAAAGCAATTTGCGCTGCTCATCTTTTAAATAGAGAGTAGACTCCTCTTCACTGGTGCCTCCATAGTAAACACCGCGTTTAAATTCGTATTGACCCATACCTTTTGCTTTTTTGACACCCTCATAACCCTGATCAGTCATCCCTCTGCTTAATTGGTGATAGAGATCAGTCTTTTCTTTTTTTATATCTCTTATCTTACCATTTGGTAAAAATAAGTTACTCTCTTCTGCGTAATTCTCATTTATATCTAAAGGAATGGAATCTGGATGATAAAAATAATTACGATTTAAGTCTACATTGTTCTCAGTTACTCGGCGGTAGTGTTTCATTCCCCAAGGGTTAAGAGCGTGAATTAAACAGATGCCGGTTGTGGAAGAGTCTATCTGATCAATATATTTTTCAACAAACATTCGAATGACAGCAGCACCGGCATAACCTTCAATTCCATGCTCGCCAGACGTAAGGAAGACCACTTGTTTATTTGCATTAAGCGCCTCCGAGTAAATAGTGTCAATGGTATTATCCTTTTCTTCACCTATAGACTTAGTTGAGAGACTAGCATCCGGCCACTTCTTTTGAATTTTATGAAGAAGCTGACGAAATTCATTTCTGGATTCTTCGTACGTATTTGGAAAGTATTTGTCGATTTGAAGCATATAATCACCACTTTTATTATTATTGAATAGTATTTAGTTTCCTAGCTGAAGCAGGGTTAAACATTCTTTCATAAAAAAAACTTAGATAGTGAGTGTAAATTTCACCTTTACCCTCACATTAAACCTGTATTTTTGATACACTTATAAAAGTTTAGTTTTTCGGGGATGAAGGTGGGTTGGATTTTTGTGAATAAGGAGAAAATGTATCAAGATTTAAAAAGAGAATTCACTGACAAAATGGGAAGAGAGTTAAAGAGGGAAGAAAAGGAATTTATTATGTGGATGGTACAGGAACACCACAAAGAAGAGAAAAAAAAGAATGATTCATATTTTGGATAAAAAGGCTCTCGTTAAAAGAGGCCGCTGTTAACGTTTTTGTTATTCTCACACATCACTTAGTGGTGGATGCTTGCCGCGGGCACGGCCACAGCTAAGTTGGCCAGGAAGATCACTTGACCAAGTAGATCTTCAACTCGCGCTGTTCCCGCGACGCTCCGGACGTGCTAGCGTAGATGTTGGCCACAGGACGTGGCCGGTTTTAATCGATCAGGCGTTATCACTGAAAGCTCATCGTGGAATCAACGGAGGTGAAACGATAAAGAGTGACTTTCTTTGATTTATAAAAGAAAGTCACTCTTTTTTTTCTTGTGCAATGAAAGTAATACATAAAAGTGAGGGATTCGGTGTTGGACCGTTCAGGTAACTATGAAGTTAAGCCGGCATAAATCCCCCACGGACCATTTTATTAAATTATTTTGTGGTCTGAATAATAATAAATTAAATTAAATTCTTGTCTTTTTAAAAAAGTGACATTCATCTCCAGCGCCTGGACCATAAGCAAATCGATCTGCGGAAGAAAGGCAGCCTCCCTCCGGCCGTTTAGCTTTTTCGTCTTGTATCTCGCCAGGGCTCATGCCCCTTTGTTCCTGAATGATATCCTGAGCTGATCAAGCATACAATGTGGTAAAACGTCGGGTTTAAGGAGACAGTATGTATGAAAAAGAACAGGATTAGAATCCTGCCGATTCTCGCAGTTGGCTTCATTGCTCTTATCATAGTACTATTATTCTTCCTTTTTAATTCTTCAGAGCAACAAGCAAAACGTGTGGTACATGACTTTTATACATATGAGCAAGAAGGAGATTTCTCTTCTTCATGGCAGCTCCTTCACCCTTATATGAAAGACAAGTTTACAAAAGGACATTATATCCAAGACCGGGCTCATGTGTTTATGAACCATTTTGGGGTTACCACCTTTTCCTATGAAGTTGAAGGGGTAGAAAAAATAAAAGATTGGAAGATGGAAGAGGACCTTGAAGCTCTTAATGAAGTGTACATGATGACAGTGATTCAGACTTATAAAGGGAAGTACGGCCATTTTGACCTATATCAAAACGTGTTCGCAGCCAAGGAAGAAGAAGAATGGACGATTTTATGGGATTATAATAAATAGAGAGAAGAGCTTCCATGAGAGAATTTCTTCTCAAAATAAATCCATAACTACTACGATGAAAGAGCTGACTACTACAACAGTTTTTTACTTCACTAAATTGTAAAATAACAATAAGAATTTTCCTGTTTGAAAGTGGTATAATTGATTCTTGTGACAGAATGAACAATCATTCATAACACTTTTTTGGACAGGAAGATGATAATGAGAAATATATGGAAAATCTTTTCAAATGATATGAAGAATATAGGAACGAACTGGGTAGCGGCCATTTTAATCGGAGGTCTCACCCTTTTACCATCGCTCTATGCCTGGTTTAACATTGAAGCAGCCTGGGATCCCTACGGTAATACGGATCAGCTTCCCGTGGCTGTGGTAAACGAGGATGCAGGAGCAGATGTACGAGGAGAAGAGCTTGATGTAGGAGCCGAACTTGTCAAACAACTTCAAGACAATGAAAAAATGGCTTGGAAGTTTGTAGATCGTGAAGAAGCCATGGAGCAGGTGGAGTATGGCGACTATTTTGCAGCGATAATCATTCCGGAAAATTTTTCTAGTAAGCTGGGTACCGTTGTAAACGATCAACCTGAGAAAGCGGATATTGAGTACTACGTTAATGAAAAGACGAATGCGATCGCTCCAAAAATAACGGAGAGTGGTGCTGGTACTATAGTAGATCAAATTACGAGTGAATTTATCTCTTCCGTCAATGGCGTCATCTTTGAAATGTTTAATGAAATCGGAGTAGAGCTCGAAAGTGATTTACCAGACATTAAACGATTTGAGAATTATATTTTCGAAATGGAAGCAAGTCTGCCTGAAGCTCACGAATTAATCGAAAAATCATTATCTGATGCAAATGACGCACAATCAATTATTGATGATGCGCAGGCTTTACTGCCTGAAGCGGAGCGGGTGACAGGAGAGGGACTACAGACAATTGATGAAACAACAGCTTACTTAAACAAAGCGGAAAACCGTCTCGATGAAATCGCTCCTCGAGTACAGGAAGATTTAGAAAAAGTGCAGACATCAGCGAATGAAATCAATAATTTTATGAATCGAGTCCAGTCTTCTGATCTTAATTTAGAAGAGGGAAAGCAGTTTAGTGCACGGATTGATGAACAAGTAGCAACATCCATTGAAAATATTGAAAGTGTTGAAGCAGCATTAATCAATATTCAAGAACAGAGCAGTGACCGGCAAGAAGATTCAGAGGAAGAGCCTCAAAATCAACAAGAAATCAATCAAGCCTTAGAACAGCTGACGGCCCTAAAAGAGAATTTGCAGGCTGTCGAAGAAAATAGCGGCGAAGTTAAGAATTTTCTTACGGAGAATCAGCATGAAGTGGATGAATTAATAAATGGGCTGCAAGAAAGAGCAGACTCGACAGCAAGTGAAATTGATGCTTTTATCGCTGAGTATAATGAAAATATTGAACCGAGAGTAAGGGAAGAAGTTGCTCAGGCTAAAACGACACTTGGCGATGCAGGCGCAATTTTAGAAGAAATTCAGACGACGATACCAGAAGTGGAACGTCTATTAGGAAGCACGGAAGAGAATTTAGGTGAAGGGGAAAAAACGCTTGAATATTTATTAGGTGAGTATCCTTATGTGAACCAGAAAATTAACGAATTAGCAGATCGGATTCGAGAGATTCAAGGAGAGACAGATATAAATGAACTGATTGAACTGCTTCAGAATGATCCGGAATCAGAACGAGGTTTTTATGCAGAACCTGTTGAACTAAATAAAAACAGCCTTTTTCCTATCGCCAATTATGGGACAGGGATGACAGCTTTTTATACTGTACTTGCTATATGGGTTGGAGGACTATTATTAATTTCTTTATTAGCCACTAGCGCTGTAAATGCTGAAAGATATACGGAAAAACAAATTTACTTTGGAAAACTTTTCACATTTACAAGTATTGGAGCGACCCAAGCACTTGTTGTCAGTTTAGGAGATATTCTTATATTAGGTGTTGATATCGCAGCCCCCATCTGGTTTGTCATATTTGGTATGTTTATCAGTCTTGTATTCCTGCTAATCGTATATACGTTAGTCTCGGTATTTGGGGACGTCGGGAAAGCGATGGCCATCGTTTTACTTGTTTTACAAATCGCAGGTTCGGGCGGTACCTATCCTGTTGCCTTACTACCTGAATTTTTCCAGAACATCCATCCCTTTTTACCATTTTCTTATGCTGTTGATTTATTAAGGGAAGCAGTAGGTGGGATTGTATGGGAACGAGTCTATCGAGATGTCATCTTTTTATCTTTATTTGGTTTGGGCGGGTTGCTGGCTGGTACTTTACTGAAGAAGCCATTGCACAAGAGAACCCAGGCATTAATGAAAAAATCGAAAGAATCTGGATTATTTCATTAATTATTTGATTAAAGTGTAAAAACGAGTTTGCCGATAATATCCATGCAAAAGCAACCAATTGATGTAAGACATAAAAAAATCTGCCCCTGACAGGGGCAGATTTTTTATGCAAATAGACTCTCTACGTTTTTGTCACTTGTAACAATCAGCAGGACTTTACCTTCATCCAGATCTTCTTCATATTCATGAGCGTCTTCTTCAGATAACCCAATCTCTTGCAGTTTAGCTCTAAGCTCATCGCCTTTTTTACTAAAAATGTTGTTTAAGAATGTCTTAACGTCTTGCTCTGATAAACCAATTGTATTGGCATTTACATTACTGGCGATTCGATCCGTACGATCATCGTCGTGAGTGAGGATATAGACATCTTTACTGCTGATACCATTGTGCTGTAGTTTTTTTACATCTTCCATTACGTTTTCATCGTTTGTATACTCTCGAATAAATGGCATATTTTATTCACTCCTACATTTTAATTTTATTTCACTACAACACTTCCCTGTGAAAAACACATCCAAACCTATCAATAGGCTTAAGGAATACTAGTAAAAGAGAAACCCTCATCACAGGATTTGTTATGAGGGCTCCGCTTTAATTAATTGGATTTAAGTTTTCCTTTTACTTCGTACATTTCTACAGAGTGAGCAGAAGTTTCAATTGGAAGTTTACCTTTTTTGCTTCTTAGTTCAGTTCCATTTTCCAGTAAAGGAAGGAGCTTTACATTGTTGGGCGTCCTTTGATTGTAACTTTCAAATAAATCAATAGTGATGTCCTCATTCCCCTGGTTAACAACTATTACTACTTTATTTTGTGGCATGGTTCTTTCATAAATAAGCACATCCTCATCAGAATGAATGACATTAAACTTGCCTTGAGTTAGAGCTTTCTGATCTTTTCTTATTTCAATTAACTCTTGGTAATGGGCTTTCAAATTCAAATTTTGTTCTTCTTCATCCCATGGCATCATTTCACGATAGTAACGGTCTTTCCATTCATTAACGAGGTTGTGGTCTCCGCTTTGAGAAAGACCTACTTCATCTCCGTAATAAACAATCGGTGCTCCTGGTAATGTGAATTGGATAGCTGCTGCGTTCTTCATCGTTTGCACGTTTCCATCAGCTTCATATATAAAGCGGGGCACATCATGACTATCTAAGAAAGTGGCTGGCACAAACTCTTCATCATACGAATCAAATATAGTTTCTAAGGAAGAACCAAATCCGCTCATGCTCTCACCGTGGATCAGTGCGTCAGTAATGGCGGACTGTGTTTCAAAGTCAATCGCGCCGTCAAGTTTACCAGTGTAAGAAGTAATTTTATCAAGATCATCCCATACTTCTCCAAAAATAAAGGCTTCAGGATTATTTTGTTTAACCGCATGGCGGAAATCCACCCAGAAGCTGTAACTTGGACCTTTTGCATAATCTAAACGGAAGCCGTCGACACCAATTTCGTCCATCCAGAAGGGTACAACTGTATTCAGCATATAGTCCCTTGTTTCCAGGTTGTCATTATTTAATTCCGGCAATTCCTGCACATCATAAAACGTCTCATATTCATCCGGCCAGTTCGTAAACGTAAACCAATCAAAGTATGCACTATTTTCTCCATTTTTTACTGCATCTTGGAAGAAGTCGTGCTGATTAGAGACATGGTTTGGGACAAGGTCGTAAATTACTTTCATATCTTTTTCGTGAGCTAAATCGACTAACTCTTTCATCAATTCATTACTTCCAAAACGGTTGTCAATCTTTAAAAAATCAGTAGGGTGATAGCCGTGGGAATATGGACCCTCGTAAATAGGAGATACCCAGATGGTATTTACACCTAGACTCTCAATATAATCAAGCTTCTCGATGACACCCTGTAGGTCTCCCCCCATCCATCCTTTTAATCTTTCGTCTTCAGGCAGAGTAGGATCTACAGAAGTATTGTTGCTTTCTTCACCGTCATGAAAACGATCTACAAATACTTGATATATAATGGATTCTTTTGCCCAATCAGGCGACTGGTAATCTTCTACATAGTAAGCAAACTCAGTAGCATCCTCAGCATTTAATTCATTATTATCTGCAAATTGGGACCCCATACTTTCGGAGTTCCAAACATCAATTTTGTATTTTACTCTCGTTTCATTTTTTTGCTTTGGAATCGTTCCTTTAAAAAGGGAGGTTTGTAAACCATCCTCATTCTTTTCAGTTTCTATCCTTTCTAAAGAAGAAACTTGGCCATTTTTCACTTTTCCACGTTTACCACTTGGAGTAGAACCATCTGTCCTATAATAGACAGCCCCTTCATCGATTGGTCCATAATGCTCTACACTTACCTGAACGATCGTATCATCGGTTTGATCAGGTGTATAAGGATCATGGTTAAAATCATGAGTGACTTCGTTAGCGACGGGAACGGTCTTCCAGGCTGTTACTTCATCCTCATATACTTTATTATCTTCAGTAAAAATGGCTTCACGGTTCGTGTCAATTTCTTCTTTGTAAGATTTGCCGCCTAAACTGTACACATATTCCAATGTCTCTCCAGCTTCACCTTTTACCTCAATTTCAAATGTACCCTCATTTACCTTCTCAAGCGGACTGACGGAATAATTGAAGTTATTTTTATTAGATGCGAGAGTAGGAGTCACCCAATCAGGTGTTCCTTCAGGCACTTTAAGCTGTAACGTTAAGCTGCCAGAAGACGTGTCAGCCAACTGAACATTTACCTTACGCTCATCACTTGGGTCAAAAATGAAAATATAATCACCATCCTGAGGCGGTGTAAATGTTAGATTGCTGCCTTCCATCCATGTTCCGTCAAATACGTATTTAAATTCAATCGCTTTTCCACCCTCAAGCGAAATCGGCTCACTTATCCATTGTTCTTCCTCTTTGTTGTATGTAAGCGGGTTGTTGTTCGAATCCCAATCCAGAGAATCGGCGCTTCCACGAAGCACCACAGAATCATAGTTCTTATTTGCATTTGCTACGAGTGATGCAATCGGTTGCACAAAAACCAATAAAAAAAGCAGGCACCCAATTGTAAAAAAATATTTCTTCAAAGTAATATCCCTTCCTTCCGTTTAATGTAATCGTTTTCATAATATTAAATTTTCAGACATATGTCCATAGTTCATTTTGATTGGGTCTTTTTAAGGATGACTATTTTTCGTCTTGTATCACCTCTACTATGACACTCGCCAATCTTCTTACATTATTTAACGTGTGATCTCTCCCGAAAGAAATACGAATAAAAGTTTGGGCTTTTTGTTCCGAGAGTCCCATAGCCAATAAGGTTTGAGAAGGAGCGTTGTTACTCATTTGACAGGCACTTCCCGTAGAGAAGCAAAAACCTTTTCGATTGGCTTCTAACATCATGTGCTGACCGCTGATATCTTTAATGCAAAGTCCAATAATAGGGATGGGCGATTCTAATTGTGAACCGATAATCTCGATCTTATGTTTTACTTCCTCCAAATGTTTAAGGAGTTCTTTTTTTAATTCTCGGGTGTGATTTTGAAGAGAGGGAAGGTTCATAATCATTTCTTTGGCTGCGGTTGTAAATGCAGCAATTCCAGGCGTATTTAACGTACCTGGGCGAACACCGCTCTCATGAGTAACGTTAGGTAAAAAGGGTCGAAAAGAGAGTGAGGGGCGAATGTACAAGACGCCTACGCCCTTGGGGCCGTAGATTTTATGACTTGAAATTGAAAAGCTGTCTACTAAAAGAATTGACGCTAAGTCAATCTTTCCAAAAGATTGGACACAATCACTGTGCAGCAATATATGATTATTTTTGCAAATCTCATGGACTTTCTCGATTGGCTGAATAATCCCCGTTTCTGAGTTGACATGCTGTATAGAAATCAGAGAGGTATCTTCTCGTATGAGCTCCTGCAAATGCTGCAGGTCGATGATCCCTTTATTCTTTAGAGATACTTCACTAACTTCAAAACCAAAACTCATCAATTTTGTAGTTACATTTTTGATCGAAGAATGTTCTCCAGCTGAAATGATGATATGTTTGCCCCGATTGATTTCAGCGAGAGCATGAATGGCCAGTATATTACTTTCGGTTCCTCCACTCGTAAAACTGATTCCTTCCTTCTCAATTTTAAGAAGGTCCGCAAGTGTGGTTCGACAATGCTCAACTAAGGTTTCAGCTTTAGAACCGGCGTCGTGAAGACTCTCTGTATTCCCATAATAGTCTTGAGATGCGGTTATATAAGTTTGTAAAGATTCTTTACTCATAGGACAAGTTGAAGCAAAATCGAAATATTTCATATTTATTCTCCTTTTTAAAAAGTCTTGTAATCTATTAAAATATATGTAAATATAAGTGTCAATACACTTGTAAGGTTAAGGTGAATACTATGAGAAAAAATGATGTCATAATCGTTGGAAGCGGGGTAGGGGCACTGCAGCTTGCTGTTCATCTACCCACGCAGTTGAATGTGAGGATTATCACAAAGTCTTATATCAACAATAATAATTCCTATTTGGCACAAGGTGGAGTTGCTGCAGCCGTCGCTCCTAATGATCATCCATATCTCCATTACGCAGACACACTCGAAGCAGGAAGGCAAATAAATGACCATGCTTCTGTTTATCAACTTGCTGAAGAAGCACCAAGAATCATTGAAGAATTAAGACGCTTTCATTGTAAATTGGATACAAATGACATCAATGAACTGCAGCTCGGGAAAGAAGGAGCACATAGCCAGGCCAGGATCGTCCATGGAGGAGGAGACCAAACAGGCGCTTCAATTGTAGATTGTTTACTAAATAAGATCAGTTCAAATGTTCGGGTAAATGAAAATGAATTAGTATATGACTTGCTTGTTAATGAAGAGGGCCGCTGTTATGGTGTAAAAACGTTCGACGAGAATGAAGAGGTACATACTTTAACGGCACCACATGTTGTATTAGCTACAGGGGGTTGTGGAGAGCTTTATACATTTACCTCCAACTCAATACAATCTACTGGTGAGGGCATCGCATTAGCTTATTGGGCCGGGGCAAAGGTGAAAGATATGGAATTCATTCAATTTCACCCGACTTTACTCTATACGAATGGAAAAACCAGAGGACTAATAACAGAAGCGGTTCGAGGGGAAGGGGCACGTCTAGTAGATGATACAGGGAACTACCTTATGGATGGTGTCCATCCAATGGGTGATCTGGCTCCTCGGCATATCGTTGCTCAAACAATTTTTCATTCTTTGAAAAATAATCATCCTGTTTATTTAGATTTAACCCCTGTACCTAATTTCGAGCAACGTTTTCCTACAGTGGCAAAGCTATGTAGAAAATATCACTTTACAAATAAAGTCCCCGTCGCCCCTGGAGCTCATTTTCTTATGGGCGGCATAGAAACCGATCAACGAGGAAGTACAAGCGTCCCCGGTCTTTATGTGATTGGTGAAGCAGCTTGCACTGGAATACATGGTGCTAATCGTCTGGCAAGTAATTCCTTGTTGGAAGGATTGATTTACGGCAAAAGACTCGCTCACTATATTAAAAACCAAAAGAGAGAATTTAACATAAAACTCGTTCCAAAGCATAAGCCCCCTGTTAATCTTCCGAGCCATCGTTTACCGGAAATCAAAGAGATTCAAGGTCAAATGATGGAGAATGCAGGAATCATCCGACATGAAAAGTCGCTGCAAAGACACTTAAGCTGGATCGAATCCTTCAAACTTGATCAATGGCTTCGTGTGGACTTTGCAAAGCTTAGCAAAAAGCAATGGACAACTATAGCAATGCTGCAAACGAGTTTATTAATAACCAGAGCTGCTTTAGAACGTACGGAGAGTCGAGGGGGGCACTATCGAAGTGACTATCCCTTTGAATCTGAGAATTGGGTAAGAGAACATACGGTTCAGTGTATAAAAGAAATGAGGGGAAATTATGAACCAGCTAAAAGTTAAGAAAGCATTAGAATATTTTTTTATTGAGGATATTGGAGATTTAGACGTAACAAGTGATTATTTATTTAAAGATCATGAAGCAGAAGTACAGTTTCAGGTGAAGCAGGCAGGTATATTTTGTGGAGGTTCTGTTATTTCAGCAGGGTTTCAGCTAATCGATTCCTCTACTCAAGTGCATTTATTAAAGGAAGACGGAGAAAAGGTTTCTCCCGGGCAGGTCGTAGCAAGTGTTAAAGGCAGACAGGCCAGTTTATTAAAAGGAGAGCGGGTGGTATTAAACCTTATTCAACGAATGAGCGGAATCGCTACCTTAACAGCTTTGGCCGTAAAAAAACTAAATAGTGAGCACACTAAAATATGTGATACAAGAAAGACCACACCAGGCCTTCGAATGTTTGAGAAGTATGCAGTAAGGACGGGGGGAGGATTTAATCATAGAAATGGGTTATATGATGCTGCGATGATTAAAGACAACCATATTGCTTTTGCTGGATCTATTACTAAAGCCGTACACCATTTGCGTCAGAGACTCGGGCACATGGTGAAAATTGAGGTAGAAACAGAGACTGAAAATCAGGTAAGGGAAGCCGTTGAGGCAGGAGTGGATTGCGTGATGTTCGATAATCGCACCGTACAAGAGATTCAGCATTTTCTCCAACTCATCCCTCCTCAAATAATAACTGAAGCTTCAGGATCGATTAAGGTGGAGAACCTTTCGAAATACAGCAATTGCAGGGTCGACTACATATCTTTAGGTTGTTTAACTCACTCAGCTGCTTCTTTAGACATTAGTTTAAACGTTAACCAATTAGAAAGGGGAATGTTATAATGACTATTTTTGACACAATGCAGGCTTCTACTCCAGTAATTCCTGAAAAATACACCCAAATGAATGCAGATGAACTTACATATCGGATTTGTGAAATTAAAGAAAAGATGGGACCAACGTTATTTCTACCCGGGCATCATTATCAAAAAGATGAAGTGATCCAATTTGCTGATGCCAGGGGGGACTCTTTACAATTAGCTCAACTATCTGCTTCCCACCATGAAGCGGAGTTCATTATTTTCTGCGGGGTCCATTTTATGGCAGAAACAGCAGATATTTTAACTAGAAACGATCAAAAAGTATATCTTCCAGATCTTCGTGCAGGCTGTTCAATGGCTGACATGGCTACTTTTAATCAAACAGAGAAGGCTTGGAGCCGACTAATGGATGTTTTTGATGATTCCATAGTTCCCTTGACCTACGTGAATTCAACAGCAGCAATTAAATCTTTTGTAGGGAAGCACGGGGGAGCAACAGTGACTTCTTCGAATGCTGAGAAGATGATCAAGTGGGCTTTTAATCAGAAAGAACGTATTCTTTTTTTACCCGATCAGCATCTTGGCAGGAACACTGCCTATAACTTAGGGATCCCTTTGGAACAAATGGCCGTCTGGGACCCTATTAAAGAAGTGCTAATACATGAGAAGGATATAAAAGATGTAAAAGTTATATTGTGGAAAGGGCATTGTTCAGTACATGAAAATTTCACTGTTTCAAATATTCATCACATACGGGAAAACTATCCAGACATGAAGATCATTGTACACCCTGAATGCAGTAGAGATGTAGTTTCACTCTCCGATCATGCAGGGTCTACAAATTACATTATTAAGACGATTGATCAGGCTCCTTCTGGAAGCTCCTGGGCGATAGGAACAGAGATGAACTTAGTCAATCGAATTATTCATCAGCATCCTGATCAACAAATAGTTTCACTTAACCCCAATATGTGTCCTTGCTTAACGATGAATCGAATTGATCTTCCCCATTTAACATGGTCTTTGGAAGCCATTGAGGAAGGAAAGCCGGTCAACCAAATAGAAGTGGACAGAGCGATAGCTGTCGATGCAAAGAAAGCCCTGGAACGTATGTTAGAAAGAACATAATAAGTTATTAGCCCTTACTGGTTTAATTGTAATTTATGGAATAAAAACCCTCCATTTTAGAAAAACTGTAAAAGTACAAAGTCAGCTGACATTCAGTAAAGAAAGACACTTTTATAGAGGAGGAGTTTAAGTGGATAATGAGAACCAACGCACAGGAGGTCCACAAGATCAACGCTTTTCTAAACAGGACGAGAGTGAAAAAACATTAACCACTCGGCAGGGTCACCCCGTTCGTAACAATCAAAATATAAGAACGGTAGGAAATAGAGGCCCGGCAACCCTGGAGAATTATGATTTTATTGAAAAAATATCCCATTTTGACAGAGAGCGTGTACCTGAACGTGTGGTTCATGCTCGGGGAACAGGGGCTCATGGCTACTTCGAAACATACGGAAAAGTCGGTGATGAACCAGTTGAGAAGTATACACGAGCGAAGGTGTTTTCAGGAGCTGGAAAGAAAACCCCTGTCCTTGTACGTTTTTCAACGGTGACCCACCCGGCTGGTTCTCCTGAAACACTTCGTGACCCAAGAGGGTTTGCGGTGAAATTTTATACAGAAGATGGGAACTGGGATTTAGTAGGGAATAACTTAAAGATATTTTTTATTCGAGACGCTATGAAATTCCCTGATTTGATTCATGCTTTTAAACCCGATCCGGTTACGAATATTCAAGGTAGCGAACGGATTTTTGATTTTATTAGTGGTACGCCAGAAGCTATGCATATGATCACCTTCTTGTTCTCTCCATGGGGAATCCCAGCTAACTATCGTCAAATGCAAGGTTCTGGAGTGAACACGTATCGCTGGGTAAACAAGGAAGGAAAAGCCACCTTAATTAAATATCACTGGGAGCCCCTTCAAGGTATAAAAAATTTGACGCAGGAAGAAGCAAGTGCTGTACAAGCGGAAAACTTTAATCATGCGACTCAAGATTTATACGAAGCCATAGATAAAGGAGAGTATCCTGAATGGGAGCTCTGTGTGCAGATGATGGAGGATCATGAACACTCCGAGCTTGATTTTGATCCATTGGACGATACAAAAATTTGGCCGGAAGATCAGTTTCCTTTCTTAAAAGTAGGAAAGATGGTACTTAACAAAAATCCAGACCATCACTACAACGAGATCGAACAAGCAGCATTTGGAACAGGAGTCCTTGTGGATGGCCTTGACTTCTCTGATGATAAAATGCTTCAAGGACGGACATTCTCCTATTCCGATACGCAGCGTTATCGAGTCGGTTCCAACTATTTACAATTACCTGTAAATGCTCCTAAAAAGCATGCAGCGACGAACCAGGAAGGCGGACAAATGTCATATTACGTGGACAGACCTAAAGGTGTAAATCCACACGTAAATTATGAACCCTCCACCTTGAATGGTTTGACAGAATCAGAACACGAAGTAAACCATCATCAACCTCATGCAGAAGGAAAGCTGATCAAAGAAACGATTGATCGAGAGAATAATTTCAAGCAGGCCGGAGAGAGATATCGTCTCCATAAAGATTGGGAGCGAGAAGAACTAATCACAAATCTAGTCAATTCATTGAAGCCGTGCCAGTCTCATATTCAGAATAAAATGATTCACTTATTTACTAAATGTGATGAAGATTACGGAAAGCGGGTAGCTGAAGGATTAGGCAAAACAATAGAAGAAGCAAATGCTGAAATGAGCGGGGAGTTTGCTGATGAAATTACTCCTTCAAAAGGAAAACTTCCCCAAAATGGTGGATCTCCAATTGGAAATACAGGAGCCTCAGATGCTGTAGATGAAGCGCAAGAAAAAGGACATGACGCAGAACCATATTAAAAAGAAAAGCAGCGGGAGCACGCCCGCTGTTTTTTGATTAACCTATACCCCCATCCCCAGGATCATGGGACTGTATCGATATAATTATTCCAATTCCGCCATCTCCGGGATCCTTCTTAGCTACATTTGAACTTTCCGCCGAAATAGAAATCACTAACCCTAGTACGAGTAACAGACTTATGAACCACTTTCTCATTCATTTCCCTCCTCAATAAATTTAGTTAAGCCGCTTTAAGTAAAGTTTCGGCAGCATTGCGAAAAATAAATCACCATTCTCTTCAACAAACCTTTCATGCGCACGACGAAGTATCTTTGAATTTTGAGTAGCTAAACCTAAATAGCTTTCTTGAAACGGGGTTAACGTTGGCAGACTCGTTAATATAGAACGAGCCTTGTCCCATTCGTTTTCAGCAAGGGCAATATGCGCTGTTTCTACTAAATCTGAGGTTGTCATGTTATCCGTACGGTAATGAAAGGCAGCTATAAATGGAATGGTATTATTCTTTAAAATCTTGGTTATAGAAGAAAGACCATGGATGTCAGCGATTTTCAATGCTTGGTCAGCGTGATACATTGAAGAGTCATAATCTTCAAAAACATAGGTAAGTGATAGGTTAAGGTGCATAGCACTTAAATTTTGAGGCGCAATGGCTTTACTAATATATTTAAATGCATATTTTCTAGCTAGAATAAGGTTGTTCGTTTTCCAGTAATGGTGAAAAGACAGCTCATCAAAACGAAGGTTCATGTAGTAATAGAATAAAGGTTCTTTCACGGCAAGCAGATGAACACAGCAGAGATCTATGTATTTATCTAAAGCCGTATACCTTTTTAGGTCGTAGTACATATAAATCATAATAAATAAATGCAGACATTTAAGCGAAGGATGCTTGAAAATAAGAGCTTCGAATTCTTGTAACTCATGGAGAGAAAAAGCTTTTTCCCTCCTCTTTATTAACATTTCATATAAAGAAGAAGGATCTGGATGATTGTTCTTAGAATGCAGAATCGTTTCTAACTCAATGATGTAATCATTCATATATAGAAATTCAAAACAAGCCAATTGATCATCAACTGTGTAAAAGGGGGTTTTCATACAATATTCTTTTGTGAGCTCGGCTGCTCTTTCATTGGAGTGTGATTTTAAGAAGAAGTGGTAACGCTCATAAACTTTAGAGGAATGATTCATTTGAAATTGAAGGAGGTGGACGGGTTCAATAAGAGTGTGACTATTCATTTAGAGACCTCGACTTTCCTAGATTTAACATTAATTATATACATCATTGTAGAAAAGCAAAAGGGATTTTACATAATTATCTTAATTTATACAAAATTAAGCAGAAAATATTAAAGAACCCGGGTTCAAAACTAAATCATCTTATTAATTTCAGTTCGAATTATTTAATTTATACCATTGCTTTCGTCAACTCGCGCTTTCGCGGGCAGAGCCTTAGATTCCTCAGAAACTAAGAACGCTTTCCTGAAGAATTAAGGCTAGTGCTGTTCCCGCGGGAATTTTCTCATTTTAACTACGTTCGTTTTTCCCATCACTGTTTTAATTTTTTCCGAGTCTCATACATAATCTTTTATTCTTTTTTCATATTCCAGAGGAAGGCGGGCAAAGAAAAAGTCATTGAGTTCACATTTAAAACGTTTATGAGCGTGTAGTAGTAGTTCTTTATTTAAAGTGGCGATCCCTAAATAGGTTTCTTGAAATGGAGTCAATTCATCAAGTGCAGCCAGGCGTTCTGTTGCTTTATCAAGGTTCCCCTCAGCGATGGCAATGTGAGCCGTTTCAACAGGATCCGGACTTAAGATGCCTTCAGTATTCTGATGAAACGCACAAATAAATGGAATCGTGTGGTTTTCAATAGAAGCGACGGCGAAGACTAAATTATTTTCCTTAGCGATTGATAGAGCAGTTCGGGCATATTCGTACGCTGTATCGAAGCTATCGAACACATGACTTAATGCTAAATGGTGATTCATCTTGCAGAGCTCGCTTGGTGAGATAACTTTATTAATAAACTTATACGCGTATTTTCTTGCTAATAGAGTCTGGTTCATTTTCCAGTAGTGATGAAACGTAATCTCATCCAAACGAAGCTTCATATAATAGTGAAACAGCGGTTCATTAATTCTATGAACAGCATGAATACATAAATCCATATACTTATCAAAACCAGCATATTGTTTTAAATCGTAGTATCCATAGACGATCGTAAAATAATGTAAGCATTGAATTGAGGGGTGGGTAAAGTTGAGGGATTCCAACCAGCGTAACTCCTGATAGGTTAGTAGTTTTTGCTTTCGAGAGAGAAGCACATGGTAAAGAGCAGCTGCTTCATAAGTGAAGTGAGGAGAGTGAATCAATGCTTTTACTTCATCATGATAATCGTTCATATATAAAAATTCTAAACGGGCCAGTTGTTCTTCTAAGGATAGTGGATCTGTTTTTAAGCAAAATTCTTTTGTAAGCCGGGTAGCTTTGTCTTTTGGATGCATTCTTAAAAGATGGTGGTAGGTTTGGTAAATATCAGAAACTGTATTCATTTGGATTTTCATGATAGAACTTGGTTCTATTAAGTTATGACACCCCATTTACGACTCCTCCATAACTATGGTTTTTTATTCTATTATATACTACCCATCTGGAAAATAAAGAAAAATGTTTACCAGTCGGAGGAAAATGACCTACACGCGGACGAGCGCCCGAGCTTCCTCTCGAAATCCACGCTCGGTGATCTCGGCTCACTCGTTCTTCTGCAGGAGTGGAAGGGGCCTTCGCTCCTTAGATTTTCTTTGGCAGCTGTCATGAGCACTTGTGGCGGGCGAGCGACAATAAATCAGCTTATCCCGTTCTTTAGTGTACTGATAGATAAAATTTAAGTAAAAATGCAAAAATTTAAAGCTGTCGATAACTTTCTTGACAGCCTTAGAGCGTCAGTATCAACTGACGCCCTGACCTTGTCTATTACTCTGTAATACCCACTTTGTTTAACCCATCTTCAGTTGCAGCAGCTTCTTCGCTCCCTTCTCCATAGATGTCTTCAGCTGATTGAATCAGTACTTCTCGAGCGTGACTAAAATCAGAATCTGGCGTTAAATAGATGTTTAAGGCACGATAATAGATTTGACCCAGCTTTTCTTTTCCTATTTGTTCGCCAGTAAGGTAAGCCGCATGATTAATGATCGATGAATTAATGTGAACCCCGCCATTATCCAGATCACTGGGGAGGTCATAATATTCATCCATGTGTGAAGGATACATGCCACTGCCATTTCCATAAGGAGTATAATCTTCTCCTACAGGATATTTACTTGGGTGGCTCAAACTTCTAAGAGAAGTTCTTCCGGAATCTTTAGCTTCTTCCGCCATGATATCTTCGCCAATTTCCCAATCATTTTCGTCGACTAACGCGCCGAATATATCAGAAAAAGCTTCATTAAGAGCACCTGATTGGTTGCGATATTTTAATCCTGCTGTATGAGTGGTTACACCATGAGCCATTTCGTGTGCAGCCACGTCCAGCCCTGCGGATAATGGAACGAAAAACTCTCCGTCTCCATCTCCATAAGTCATTTCACTTCCATTCCAGAAAGCGTTATTGTATTCTTCACCGTAATGTACGTTAGAAACAATAGCCATACCTTCTCCATCAATCGAATTGCGATCATGTTCCTCAAGATAGTATTCATAAACTTTCTCTGAATTATAATGAGCGTCTACAGCAGGACGGTCATAATCTTCTTTAAAGACAGCTCGATGAGAATTGAAAATTTCACTAGAGTTAAATCCCCACTCGTTTTTTAAATCATTTGTATAAATACCATCTAAATTATCATGAGAATTATCGTATAGATAAAAAGATGTTCCTCTGTCGTTTTCTTTATCATTTTTATGGGTGATATGTAATTGACGTCTATCCCCTAACACACCAATTCCTGTTCCTTTAGAAGATTTATAGTCTTTAGCATGCATAATAGCGTTGTACTGATCAATAACCTCTCCAGTCTTAGCGTTCACGTAAATATACCAATTCCCCGGTTGCTCACCTAAGAAGTTTACGTTTACTTTGTAGGCAAAGTAGTTGTTGTCGTTAAAAGGATAAATGACAAGTTCTGATGTAGGAGATTCCTCCAACTTGTCTGGTGCCTCTACTGCTGCTTCTGCAATTTTGACGCTTTCGTCTTCGGACAACGAAGCTTTTGTATTTATTTCCTCAGATTCGACGGATGAACTGAACTGGCCATTTACAGCTTGTACTTTGTTATTTTTGTCATAATGAACGGTTACTTCATGGCCTTCTACAGGAAAACCATTTTTTTGTTGTTTCATTTCGACATGAGTTAACCCCAGCTTGTCTTTTGATACCTTCGCGGAACTTAGACTTTCTTCGGGTAAGTCAATGTTATATTTCTCTTTGTTGTTTTTTAGGTGGGCTTTTGCAGCATTTTCGTTTGCGGAAGTAGCTTGAGCTTTATTCGCTTGCTTTTCTTTTACAAAAAAAGGCTTATTTTCGTTTGATTGGCTGAAATTATTAGCAGTATTTGCTTGAAGGTTTACAGCCTCTGTATGTACAGGTGCAATGTTGCCTATGAATAAAGCAGATGATAAGACAGCGATGGGCAAAACATATTTTTTCTTCAAAATAAATTCCTCCTTTAAAAGATTAATTACAATTATAGAAAAATATAGAATATTTACCCAGAGTCAATCGAACTGTTTGAAATATTCGAAAATTTGTCTTTTCATTGGTTAATTATGCCAAAATTCACAGGAAACGTTCATTTTAATACGATTAAACACAAATGTCTTTCACAAGTTAACATATGATAGTGATAAAGTAGGGTTAAATTTATGGAATTAATTGAAAACGGTTTATTTCGTAAGCAAAAGAGGTATCTGAATATAGTATTCGATTATACATATTTCTACAAATTAAGGAGGAAATCAGGATGACAAACGAAAATAAGAAGAATGAAAAATTAGAGCAGTTTAGAACGGATGACCGCGGAAAGAAAATGACGACGAATCATGGAACAAAGGTGTCGGAAGATGAATTCTCCTTAAAAGCTGGAGAACGTGGACCAACATTAATGGAAGACTTTCATTTTAGAGAGAAAATGACTCACTTTGATCATGAAAGAATCCCTGAACGAATAGTACATGCGCGCGGTTTTGCAGCTCATGGGGAGTTCGAGCTTTATGAATCTATGAAAGAGTATACGAAAGCTGGATTTTTACAAGACCCTTCAGTAAAAACTCCTGTTTTTGTTCGTTTTTCTACAGTTGCGGGTAATAAAGGTTCAGCAGAAGCAGTCCGCGATGCTCGTGGATTTGCAACGAAGTTTTACACAGAAGAGGGAAACTATGATTTAGTAGGAAATAATATTCCGGTTTTCTTTATTCAAGATGCTCTTAAGTTTCCCGATCTGGTACACGCTGTAAAACCTGAACCTCATAATGAAATGCCGCAGGCTGCTTCTGCTCATGATACATTCTGGGATTTTGTAGCTAACAATCAGGAGTCCGCACACATGGTTATGTGGACTATGTCTGACCGCGCCATCCCGCGCAGTTTCAGGATGATGGAAGGTTTTGGAGTTCATACATTCCGTTTCGTAAACGAACGTGGGGAAGCCCACTTTGTTAAATTTCATTGGAAGCCTGTCCTTGGTACGCATTCGCTCGTATGGGATGAAGCGCAAAAAATTAACGGAAAGGATCCGGACTTCCATCGCGGGGACCTTTACGAATCGATTGAAGCTGGGGATTATCCAGAATATGAGCTTGGTGTACAAATCATTAAAGAAGATGAAGAGTATAACTTCGACTTTGATATTCTTGATCCTACGAAACTATGGCCTGAAGAAGATGTTCCCGTTAAAATCATTGGAAAGCTGACGCTGAACAGGAATGTCGATAATGTATTTGCTGAAACGGAACAGGCGGCTTTCCATCCTGGAAATGTTGTACCAGGTATTGATTTTTCTAATGACCCGCTCCTGCAAGGACGTTTGTTTTCTTATACAGATACTCAGCTTATTCGACTCGGGGGACCAAACTTCCACGAGCTTCCGATCAACCGGCCAGTTTGCCCATTTCATAATAACCAACGGGATGGGTACAGCCGCATGACGATTAACAAAGGACCGGTCAGTTATCATAAGAATTCATTGGCAGATAATACTCCAGAACCTGCAAGTGAAGAAGAAGGAGGGTTCACTCATTATCAAGAGAAGGTGGAAGGTCGAAAAGTAAGGGCAAGAAGCGAAAGCTTTAAAGACCATTTTTCACAAGCAACCTTATTTTGGAACAGTATGAGTGATGCGGAGAAACAGCATATCATCCAAGCCTTTAGCTTTGAATTAGGAAAAGTAAAAGATCCTTCTGTGCAGCAGCAAGTCGTAGACATGTATGCCAATGTCAGCTTAGAGTTAGCCCAAGGGTTTGCGGAAAACATTGGATGTGAGATCCCTCGAACCGGAGGCTCTGACGTGACTAAAGCTTCTCCTGCTCTTAGTCAGGAGAACTCCCCTAAGAAACCGGATACGAGAACAGTTGCTGTACTAGTGGCTAATGGCTTCGATGGCTCAGAAGTCAGCTCTATTATTTCTGCACTTAAAGACAGAGGAGTACAGCCGGAAATTGTAAGTGAAAAGCTGGGCACTATTAAAGGATCTGATGGAGCAGAGTTACAAGCAGATCACACGTTCTTAACGGGAGAATCCGTTTTATTTGATTCCATTTATGCGGTAGGCGGTAATGAGGTAAGTGAGCAGTTTCATAAGGATGCCTTATACTTTATTCAGGAAGCTTTTTCCCACTGTAAACCGATCGGTGCAACCCATGAAGGGAAAAAATGGCTTGAAGAAATTAATATTTCTGCTAGTCCAGGGGTGGTGCATGGAGATGATGCGAAAAAATTTGTAAATGAATTTATTAGTGCCATTGCTGAACATCGTCATTGGGATCGTCAGCTTGTATAAAAGAGAGAGAGACTGAGACATATCTGAATAAGGCATAAAATAATCCGAACGATTTATTGAAATCGTTCGGATTATTTATATGCCGCGTACCGGGTAACAGGTCCAAAAATTAACACTTGGTACTACGTTCTTTTACAGCTTTTCGGTACGTGGTACCCTTGTAAGTTTGTCTCCTAAAAGAAGCAACGACTGATTTATGCGCCAGATATAATAGACATGATGCACAAGATCAATGTAATGCTGATGTTCAAGAGGGGCTCCTTTCTCGATCAGTTCTCTCTCTTTTTTTAATGAAAATAATTCTTTTGAAACGTCTTCTCCATTTAGCAATTGTGTGATAGTTGTAATGTTATGGACAAGTTTTTCTTCGAGAACAGGAAAAACGTCTTGTACTTCTTTAGGAAAGCCTATATTTTTCTGATAAGAAGAGGCTACCAGGTGATTGGCGTAGTAATTTACTGCCGTGAAAATAGTGACCCACTTTGGCAGCTCAGAGTGTCGACGTGTAGCGGGATGCTGCATAACGGGCTCTGCTTCATCAAGAATGATTTGTAGTTTCTCATCGAGTATGAAGGCCTGGTCAGTCAGGGCTTTTACATCAGTGTTTTCTGTGAAGCTGCGAATGTAAGGGATAAGGTAATTTTTAAGTTCATCAAGATAGTCTGTAAATGTCTCATAAACTTTATCTCGTGTTTTTGTAGGAAATAGGAAAGAAGAGACGAGTAAAGCAATTCCAGCACCTGCAATGGTATCGATGACACGGGCGCCTAGCAGCTCAAAGCTGATCCCCCCAAGTAATAAATCATACATAAAGGCAATCAACATGGTGATAAACAGACTCATCATCATATAGGAGACTGTTAATAAGTAGAAAGCAAAGAACACGACGGCAAACAATAGAAATACTTCAAGTTCTGAATGACCGGACACTGTTTTTGCTAAAAAGAAGCCGATAACAGCTCCAAGGATTGTACCGATTGAACGTTGAAGTCCTTTTAAGTAAATACGGCCGACTGATTGAGTACCGAGTAATACAATAAAGGAAGTGAGGACCACCCAGTAGGGCTGAATCGGAGAAATGGCATATCCGACGCCAATTGAAATGGTGCCTGCTACTAATGCTTGGTATGCCTTTTTAGTAGTGGGCTCAAGTCCTTTATTTTTCACTTCTTCTTCCATTTGAGGTTGTTCTTCTCGCGTGGCTTTATCAAAACGATCAAGTGACTCTTCGTTTTTAATTCGTTGAATCGACAAGGCTGCATGAGTGACGTGGTGAGAGATCGATTCAATTCTACGAAGTAAGTACAATCGGCCTTCCGGTTCCCCTTGTTTTCTAAATAAATCGTTAATCTTGCTTTTTAATTCGTCGGTAGCCAGCTGGGCCTCTGTTAAGTTTCTTTCTTCATAATTCACTGCTAGGACATCAGCTTTCTGCAGCGATCCGATCAATTGGATAAGTAACGACCGCAAACCATTAGGCTTGATTGCTTCATCTCTTTTTAGTTGCGAAAGCGAATCGGCAAGAGTGGCAACAAACATAGCTGTATCAAATACATAAAGCTTTACTTGAGATGAAGAGAGACCCGGCCACAGTTCCTTTATATCGTGTGTATTTAAGTCGGTGGACACATGCCCGGCATAATCTCGAAGAATTTTAACGTTTGCTGTTAATCGTTTGCTGCGATTTTCATCAATCGCTTCGTCCTCAAGCATATCGAGAAGCAGCTGAAACGTTAGATTTGCTTGTCTATGAAACGAATACATACTTCTTTTTAAAAGTTGAGCTGTGCCTTTAAAAATGATGAAGTTACAAATATAAGCAATACTTATTCCAATAAGAATAGCTAAATAAAACCAAATAAATTGTTGAGGCGGCAGTTTTAAAAATGAAGCAAAGTAAACGGTTAGAAAAGCAATCATCCCCAGTGAGAAATAACGGCTTCCGAACTTAGAAAAATAAAACGCACTAAAAATGATGACAATCATTAAAGACGAGACTAAAATTACATTCCAAGCTAAGAGTGATCCAAAGGTGACTCCGCCAATAGCGGATACACTGAGCAGAAGCGTTGTTCCTTTTTTTAGTTCAGTCGTCTCATCATTAACTACCAGAATTCCCATCATACCTGCAATTCCTCCCATTATAGCGGGGGTAAGTTCAGGACCGTTAGTCATTTCGAGGATGATCAGGACGGTAAACACAGAAGACATCAAGCTGATGGTTGCTTTACCAGCTTGATGAAGCCTTTTTCGTCCTGGGTCTGAAGCAAGTAATCGGTTGTACCAGTAATTAAAAGGGAGGTGTGAGTATTTCAATAGTAAATCAACCTTTTCTTAGTAAGTAACATTATATTTTACCATAGTTTCACTGGAATTACTTAGAAAAAAGTTTTAGCTGTCATACATTTGAATTCATAGTATAGTGGGGAGAAGGTTGAAATCAAGAAATTAGGTGATAAAGTGGCACGCATGTACATATTGCTTCTCTTCGTTATGATGTTGTGGGGATTTAATGTTTCTGCGATTAAAGTGCTGGTTACAGATATTGATCCGATATTGTTAACATCGGTTCGAATATTTGCAGCAGGGATAGCTGTATTAGTGATCTTGTATTTTATGAAAATACTTCGATGGCCGACGAAAAAAGAAGTACTTCTTATCTTTTATATTGCCACATTCAATGTAATAGTTCATCATGCCTTTATGGCGATCGGTTTAAGGCTGACATCAGGAGTTAATACTGGTCTCATCGTTGGATTAGGCCCACTGTTGACGATGGTGCTTTCTACAGTTCTATTAAGTAAGCATGTGACGATTTTTAAAAGTTTGGGCTTCATGCTTGGGTTTGCCGGCGTAATTGTGACCACGCTTGTCGGATCTGGTGGAGTGACGGGGGTCTCTGTAGGTGATGTACTCGTTTTTATTTCAATTGCAGCCCAGGCGTTCAGTTTTATTTTAATCAGCAAATTAAATCCGGATTTAGATCCGCGGCTGCTGACTGGGTATATGCTCGTCCTTGGTTCTGTAATAATTTTTTTATTTAGCTTAGTTGTGGAATCGAATCCAGGTCAAATTATACAGCTGTTTGATGTAGAACTGGGTGCAGTGTTTTTGTTTAGTGCATTGATTTGTACGGCGTTTGGCCATATGGTTTATAATTTTGCGATAAGGCAGGTAGGTCCAGCGGAAGCGGCTATATTTATAAATTTCAATACTTTTTTTGCTTTACTGGGTGCTGCTTTGTTTCTGGGAGAGGCTATTAAATGGTATCACTTATCAGGTTTAGTGCTGATCGTAGGCGGAGTTCTTATTGGTACCGGGGCCGTGGAATATATGGTGCAGCGAAGACGAAACCAAACGATAGAACAATAATACAGTCAGGGGAAAACTGAAGAAAGCATAAATCATCCGAACGATTCTGTAGATATCCGTTCGGATGATTTATGTTAGATGTTTTTTTACTACGCTTATACTCTGCGTTAGTATAAATGTCTGCTTCTTTGCATCTCATTCTTATTTCATAAATCATACGTTTAATCTAACAACGCTCGCTCAGCTGCCTGTTTAACTTCTGATAAGCTTTTCCCCATGCTTGATTCAACTGCAGCTACATAAGCTCCTTCTAATAGGGGAGCATTCGCGATTTCTATATCATCAAATTCGCTCATTTCAACTGCGACTTCTGCATTCATCATGGCACTACCAAGATCGTAAATGATAAGTACTCCACTATCAGTGTATGCTCTGTCTATGGCGGTTTGGATTTTATCAATACTGGTCCCTATGTCTCCTTGATCTGTCCCGCCGGCCAATTCAACAGGTACGTCATTTGCCACTTGGTTGAGAATGTCTTTAATTCCTTCGACCACTTTTGAACTATGGGAGATTAGGACTATTCCTACTGATTTCACTGCTTATTCGCCTCCTTTGAGTGTATCGGCCAAGGACTCAAATAAGTAAAAAGAGGACACAGAGCCTGGATCAAGGTGTCCGATTGAACGATCACCAAGATAAGAAGCACGGCCTTTGGTTGCTTTCATATCTTTCGTTTTTTCCATAGCTGTTTGAGCTGTTTCAACTAAGTCATCAGGGTTGAAGTTGTTCGTAAATGCTTCTATGACCGGCGACCAAACGTCGACTAATGTTTTTTCTCCTTCCTCTGATTTTCCTCGTTGTTTCATTCCGGCTAACGCTTCTTCTAAACCAGCTTTAAACGGTTCCTGATCGATAGAGTCTTTCCCTTTAAGTGATGTTGATAATTTTAGAAAAGCTGTACCGTAGAGAGGACCGGCTGCCCCTCCGACTTTACTCATTAAAGTCATCGCTACATCTTTTAATGCATCAGATACCGTTTCATAATCTGCCCCCTCCAGTTTTTGGACGACTTCGTTAAACCCTCGTGCCATATTGATCCCGTGGTCACCATCGCCAACAGCCTGGTCGAGTGAAGTTAAATATTCCTTGTTGTTTTGCAGTCGTTCATTCGTTTTATTCATCCAAGTGATTACATCTTGTACGTGCAGTTCCATATGCATTCTCCTTATTGGTTATTTGCGAAAAGCAGGGGCGCTCGTTTCCGCATCTAATAAAGTTTTTAGTTCATCATCGAGCTTTAGCAAAGTAATCGAACATCCTGCCATTTCCAAAGATGTCATATAATCGCCTACGAAGGTTTTATGAATCGTAAGTCCTCGATCTGTTAACATCTCGTTTACTTTTTTATTTAGTATATAGAGCTCCATTTCGGGTGTAGCACCCATCCCATTAACCATGACAGCTACGTCGTCCCCGCTATTAAATTCAATATCTTCAAGAACTTTTTGCGTCAGTTCTTCAGCGATTTCTCTGGCAGAGGCGATTGGTTTTCGTTCAATTCCTGGCTCTCCATGAATGCCCGTTCCTATTTCCATTTCATTTTCTTCCAGGGTAAAGCTTGGCTTTCCAGCAGCCGGAACCGTGCAAGGAGTGATAGCCATTCCCATGGAACGAACATTGGCGACAACCTTCTCTGCCACGCTTTTCACTTCTTCTATCGAGCCGCCGGCAGCTGCTTTTGCTCCAGCAATTTTGTGAACAAAAACCGTGCCAGCAATCCCGCGGCGTCCGGTGGTAAAGGAGCTGTCTTCCACAGCTACATCGTCGTTAACAATAACTTTTTCCACTTGAATTCCTTCTGCTTCTGCGAGTTCTGCAGCCATTTCGAAGTTCATTACGTCACCTGTATAATTTTTTATAACGAGAAAAACACCTGCACCTCCATCCACCGCTTTAATAGATTCAAACACCTGATCAGGAGTAGGGGAGGTGAACATTTCTCCGCATACAGCAGCATCAAGCATTCCATTGCCTATATACCCGGCGTGGGCAGGCTCATGACCGCTTCCGCCGCCACTGACGATACTTACTTTATTAGCAATGGGAGCATCTTTTCTAACTACAACTGTGGTATCGGGTACTAGTTTAAGAGAATCTGGATGAGCTGTAATCAATCCATCTAACATGTCTTGAACGACGGATTCTGGATCATTTACAATTTTTTTCACTTTTAACCTCTCCTTTTGGTTTACTTCGACATTTACAATTTATGTTGAGAAGTATACGCTTCCATTTTATTATATTGGAGAAAAAAATACTAATTTCGAAGCGGCTGGATTAAGAAATGGAACAAATGCTCGGGATACACCTCGAATTTTGGCGAAAGTTGTCGATATAAAGATAAAATATCTTAAGGAGGGTTTGTGGCAATGGATAATCGGTCTCACGTCATTTTAGAAAAAGATTTACAAGACGCGTTATTAAACCAGGAGTTTCTGCTTTATTACCAGCCTAAAGTAGATCTAACTAATGGCGAGTTCATCGGGGCGGAAGCTTTAATTCGATGGAAACACCCTGAGCAAGGAATGATTTCCCCAGGCGAATTTATTCCTTTAGCGGAAGAGACAGGCTGGATCATTCCCATTGGGGAGTGGGTGTTACGAAACGCTTGCTTACAATTAAAAGATTGGGAGCATAGGGAACAGGATTCCATTACCATGTCTGTTAATCTTTCGGTGAGTCAGCTGCATCAACCTGATTTTCTGGAAATGGTACGGAGGATTGTTGAAGAGACACGAGTAAACCCTGAGAAGATAGAGTTAGAGATAACAGAAAGCATGATGATGGATATTGACTTTGCTTATACGATTTTAAGAGAGCTAAAAAACATGGGGTTTCAAGTCAGCATAGACGATTTTGGCAAAGGCTATAGTTCTTTGCATTATTTAAAGAAGCTTCCGATTGATAAAATTAAGATTGATCAATCATTTATTCAACACTGTACTCAAGACTTTAATGATGAAACTATTGTAAAAACGATGATTATCATGGCTCATCAGTTAAATTTTCAGGTCGTAGCAGAAGGCGTAGAAAAAGAAGATCATATCGTTTTTTTACAAAGCAATTTGTGTGATGAAGCCCAAGGTTATTTATTCAGCCCTCCTGTAGCCGCTTATGATTTTTTGACCATCGTTCGTAACGTGAATAAAGTATTGGAAAAGCATGGGCCTAATGATGATATGGTTAAAAAGAAATGGATGGAGGAAGAAATACGTACCGTACGCCAAGAACTGTGGGAAACGGTTAGAGAACAGCAGGGAATGACGCTGAAATATGTAAAGCGAGACGGGCGGTTCATCCACACATTGTGTGATGGAGAACTGCTTTATCGGTTGGGGCTCACCCCTGAACAGGTTGTAGGGCGTGAGCTTAAAGAATTTTTACCTGGTGATCTGGCTGCAAATAAAGTAAGGTATTATGAAGAAGCTTGGAATGGAACGGATAAAGTGACCTATGAAGCGGAAGTTAACGGCATTCATTACATTGCGTCCTTAAGACCTTTAATAAAAAGGGGATGTGTTGTCGAAGTTATAGGCTCGTGTGTTGATATTACTGAACGAAAAAAAGTAGAAGAGGCTCTTAGAAAGAATGAGGAAAAGTACCGTTTTATTACTGAGAATATTTCTGATCTAATAAAAGTAGTGAACGTAAATGGATTGGTAGAATACGCTTCTCCTTCTCACGAGGCGGTTCTTGGATTTCAGGCAGACATGTATAAAGGGGAACGAATTTTTGACTATATTCACCCTGAAGATGCAGAACGTGTACGATATGAATTTAATCAACTTCTTGCTACAAAACAAATCCGCCGTGCAACGTACCGACACAAACACTCTGATGGCTACTGGGTGCAAGTGGATGCAAAAGGAACACCAGTACTGGATGAGAATCAAAAAATAACTCACGCTGTAGTTGTAGCCAGAGATGTAACAAACACCCCTTCTTAATTTAGAATGTTAATTAGAAAAACTGCCTCAAATCTTGAGACAGTTTTTATATGAGCTTTAAAAAATAAATAAAGCTAGAGTAGTCGACATCAACAATCCAAGCATAACGGGAATGAAGTTTTTGCGAACAAGATCCATGACGGAAACACCACAGAAACCTGCGATGGCAATAAGGGAGGACCAAGCAATAATGGTCCCGCCTCCAGTCCATATCGACCCCATTTGTCCAATCGCTGCTAAAGTTTCCGGCTCAATGTTACTATTAGCTAAAGAAGCAGCTAAAGCTCCTGTTAAAGGAAGACCAGAGAAACCTGACCCGTCTAAACCGGTAATAATCCCAATCAACAATACACTAAATGCTGCTAAAAACGCGCTTTGAGGCAGGAATTCCTGGCTGGATTGTACTAAATCAAACAACAACGCTGGAGCCGCTTCATCCGAAATAGATAAGATACTCCCTGCAAAATCAGGACTGCCTAGAAAAAAGAAGCCTGCAATTGGAATGACTGGTCCCATTGCTTTAAAAGCAAAGACAAAGCCTTCAGTAATATGGTCACTAATGTAATCGAGGGAACGATATTTTCCAAATGCCACCGTCGAAAGTAATAATAAGATAACGGCTACACCTCCGATGAAGGCTGCGCCTTCTCCACCTTCAAATCCACCCATTCGACCTGATTCTAATTTCGTGGAAACCATATAAATCATGACGGCAAGCATGGATATGGGCACGAGTACCGCAAAAAATTTACTCCATCGATCTATGTTTTTATTACTACTCTTGTGCTCATTTTTTAGTCCCTGCATGGCCTGGATCTCTAACTCGTTTCTTGGGTCTGATTTCTTCCTAAAAGTTTTTCGATAAATAAGATAGGCCGTTCCAATAGCAACTACTCCGGTTATAAAGGATAGTACCAAAGCTTGATCCATGACGGCAGTTGTTGATATTCCCGCAGATTTTGCTGATAACCCTGGGGCTACCTGGACGATATAGTCTGAAGATAGGGCCATTCCTTGACCTGCTAAAGCCACAGCTACGGCTGCAATCATAGCCGGTAATCCTGCCCGGATGGCTGCTGGAACTAATAAAGCGCATATCAGCGGAACAGCTGGAGTCGGCCAGAAAAATAAAGAAATAATATACGTAACTCCGACAAGTACGAAGAACGAGATATGACTATTGATCATAACCTTCTGAACAGGCTCAATCATTCTCCGGTCAGCACCTAAGTCTTTTAACGAATGGAGCAGCGCTACCATGAAAGTAATGATTAAAAATATATTGAACAGTTCTTTAGCAGCCACGAGGTTTGCATTGAATATTGCTGTAAACCCACCTATTAAACTGCCATTAAAAACCCATGCTACTACAAATGTCCCTAATAAGGTGGGCAGTACTACACCTTTTCTCAAAGTCATCGTTATAATAATGAGCAGTGTAAAGAAGCCATACAGCCCGTGAGATAATGTCAATTCCACCACACATGCCTCCTCACCCCCGATTAACAGAAGGGGATAGGAGTAGAATATGCATGGGGAGCTTTATGGGTGTTTACCTAATTTTATTCGCTAATCTCTAATGGGATTAATTCAAAT
Source organism: Halobacillus sp. B23F22_1 (assembly GCF_043497005.1). Lineage (NCBI taxonomy): Bacteria > Bacillati > Bacillota > Bacilli > Caryophanales > Bacillaceae > Halobacillus > Halobacillus sp. B23F22_1. Next base: position 1,179,338 of record NZ_JBIEKE010000001.1, read on the forward strand.
GTATCCACGTCTGCTATTCCTCGATTTGTTATTCGTATACTAGGTATCACGGGGAGTGCAATTAACGAAAATGTCATAAATGGCGCATTCAGCGGGCATCCAATTTCTTTCCATGCTTGATCAAGAGCCTTTACTTGCTTAACAACATTTTTAAAAGGTTGGTCAGACATAAGTCCAGCAATTGGGAGAGGAACTTCAGCTAATATTTTTCCTTTATTTACAACGATCATGCCTCCACCTAGTTCAGATAGTCTGTTAGCTGCGACTGTCATATCTTCTTTATTTACACCCATGACTAAAAGGTTATGACTATCGTGCGCAACAGTAGAAGCTACAGCTCCACTTTTAAATTGAAATCCTTTAACAAAAGCGTTCGAAATTTGATCAGACTGATGATGACGATCGATACAGGAAAGGTGGATGATGTCATTTTCTTGATCTGATTGAATAACCCCGTCGTTTACCGGAAGATTTGCTGTTGCTTTTACAGTTCGTGCATTATTTTCTAATGCTTCAATTACATTTACCCTAACAGAAGAAGCGGAAGTTGTAGCGGCATGAAAATCATTAGTTTGTAACGAGCGATTTAAATGAACTGAATTCTTTGCCTTGGCTGGATAAGTGTACGTAGGAAAAGTCACTTGATAAGTATCCTCGTCGTATATGACTTTACCCTCGATCATCACTGTAGTCGGTTTCATTTCTTCTAATTGATCTACGATTAAAATATCTGCCCATTTCCCTGGAGCGATGCTTCCGAGCGTATCTCCATAATTGAAGTAATGGGCAGGGTTAATGGTGGTTAATTGAATGGCTGTAGTAGGATCAATTCCTTCTTTTATAGCTTTTCGTACCACGTGATTGAGGTGGCCTTGCTGAATTAATGTTTGGGGATATACGTCGTCCGTAATAAGTGAAAGATTTTCAGTCGGCATCTGGTCCTCTGTAATGATGGGAGCTAATTGTTCTACATCCTGCCATGCTGAACCTTCCCTTATCATCACGTGTAAGCCTAATCTTAATTTTTCAAGTGCCTGCTCGCGGGTAACGGTTTCGTGACAAGAGGAAACACCTGAAGCCACATAAGCTTGAAGCATTTTAGGATCTTCAACCGGGATATGTCCAGTAACCGTTTTGCCCGCTTGAATGGTTGCGTCAATTTCTTTAGTCATTTTTTCATCGCCATGAATTACGCCAGGAAAATTCATCACTTCTCCTAAACCTGCTACCTTCTCCCAGTTCAAAGCTTCTTTAATATGATCAGGTAAAAGTTCTGCACCTGCATCTTCCAACGTTTCTGTTGCAGGCACACACGATGGAACAGTAGTGAACACGCGTAAAGGCAGCTGCTGGCCTTCTTCGTGCATCCAGCGAACTCCTTCGAGCCCAAAGACATTGGCAATTTCATGTGGATCCATGAAAACAGTTGTTGTTCCTTGTTTAATGGCTGCTTTAGCAAATTCAGTGACACTCAGCATCGTACTTTCTACATGCATATGTCCATCAATTAATCCTGGAGTAATAAACTTTCCTTCTGCATCGATAATTTCTGTTTCATCTCCAATAAGATGTTGACATTCTCCAATGTAAGCAATCGCCCCCAATGTAATGGCAATATCTTTTCCTCTGAGGTGTTCTTTAGAGTGAACATTAACGATAGTTCCATTAGTAATAATAACTTCTGCTTTCCTTTTTCCTAATGCTGTTGCAGCCAGTTGTTGGCGTTGATAGCTTGTCATTTTCATATGGGGGTCTCCTTTTTTAAAAGTAAACAAATACACCTGAACAAATGTCCAGGTGTTACATAAACTTCTCAGGGTATACGTCGCCCTTAGTGAAGGTCATGTAGTCCAGCAATTTACGGTTGCTTGGGTAGAAACACCTGGGCCTTATTCTCACGCCTATACATAAGCAAATTTTGTTGAGATTGTTATTCGATAGTATAGAAGAAAGAGCTTAAACCGTCAATTTTTATTGACAGAAGCAAAGTCCAAGGATAACATAGTATTGATAATGATAATCTTTATCAATTAACTGATTACATAGTGAAAGGAGTCATGTGGAATGAAGAAATTATGGTTATTTTTAATTATGACATTACCCATTTGGTTATTCGCTTGCAGTGAAGAAGAGGAAGCTTCAACTGATACTGAAAGGAGCGTTACAATTGAAGACGGATTGGGGGAACAAACTATAAATGGTACACCAGAAAAAGTAGTCGTGCTTGAATGGTCTTATGTCGAGCATTTATTACCGCTGGGAATAGAGCCTGCAGGAGTAGCCGATGTGGAGGGCTATAATCGCTGGGTTAATGTAGGGGACCCGCTGGCTGAATCAACAGAAGATGTTGGAACTCGTTCAGAACCCAGCTTTGAAGCTATTGCTAGTATGGAACCTGATTTAATTATTGGAGCAAAATATCGTCATGAAGAAATAATTGATGAACTAGAGAAAATCGCCCCCACAGTAATTTTTTCTCCTTATTCAGAGGAAGCGGCAGACGATCAATACCAACACTTATTAGATGAATTTGATACCATGGCTGCTATTTTTAATAAGCAGGAGGTAGCCGGCGATACGATTAAACAATTAAATGAGACGTATAAGGAACAAGTCTCACGCCTTGAAGAAGAAGAAATACATAATGTAGAAGCGGTAGTTACGCAAGCTTTTACAGCTCAGAATACTCCAACGATGAGGCATTTTACTACTAATTCTGTAGTAGCTGGTGTACTTCAAGAGATCGGTATTCGCAACCTTGTTCATACTGATGAGCCAGAAATCTATGGGTTTATAGAGACCACAGTTGAAACCTTGCAAAATTATCAGAAAGCCCATTTCTTTTACATAGTTCAGGAAGATGATAATGTTTTTGAGCAACTTGCTGATAATCCCGGGTGGACAAATCTTAATTTTGTTGAAAATAACCGAACCTATAAGCTTCCCGGAGATATGGGGACTTTTGCTGGTCCTTTATCCGCTGAGCGATTAGCTGTAGAAGTAACAGATGCACTCTTAGAAAATAATTAAATTCTTTTTATCCCTGTTATCTTTAAGGAAACCACCTGAAAAACTGAAAGTCCGTAAAAGGGAAAATTTAAAAAAGCGGTTGGTGTAGAAGTTAATTTCCACACTGACCGCTTTTTTTAACTTTCAAGAGAATTGCACTTTCTATTTCTTTATAAGTATAAATTCACACTAGCTAAGAAAATCGACATTACACCTTGTATGCACATTATAGAAAGGACTTAATCAGTGGACTCCTCATTAAGTATGTCGACCTTTTTAAGTTATGTTCTTAACTTAATAGGGAAGCTTGATTTTATAAGGTTTTCACAAGGAGATGAGAACGATGGGAAGTATTTTTCCTATTATTTATGATTATTTTATGAAGCCTGTTGAAAAAAGCAAGATGGGTGAAATAAGAAAAGACTTATTAAAGGAGGCAAGGGGGAACGTTCTTGAGATTGGAGCAGGGACTGGTCTGAATTTTCCGCATTACCATGACCGTGTCTCTTCGGTGGATGCTGTAGAACCGAACACAGCTATGGTGAATTATGCTTTTGAAAATGGAAAGCAAGCTAAGCCAATCATCAGGTTTCACGATGCAGTGGCTGAACGCCTTCCATTTAAAGAGCATCGGTTTGAAACGGTTGTTGGTACATTAGTATTTTGTACCATTCCTGAACCTAAACGTGCTGTAAAAGAGATAGAAAGAGTGGCCAAACCTGGGGCTAAAGTAATTTTATTTGAACATGTGAAAATGGAACAAGAATGGATGGCTTTTACGCAAAAAGCAGTTACTCCATTATGGAAGCGGTTATGCGATGGATGTCATTTAGATCGAGAGACTTTGAAGCTGGTAAAAGAATCTAAAATAAAAATAGATTGCGTGGAAGATTACTTTGGCGGCTTATTCGTAACGATTATAGGTCATCTTCCTGAATAATAAAATAGATTAATAATAATTATTATAACTTGCTGAAGTTTAGGTAACTTTAAAAGTTTAGAGGGGAAATTAACATTTCTAACAGGTTCTGTGCTATGAAGTTCCCATTTTAATTAGTAGAAGCTTTTCTTTAAAAAACGTATAGTAAGGTCAAATTAAACTAGGGGGCTGGAACAATGAGTTATTTTGACCATATGGAAAGAAAAGAATTAGCGGAAGCAATTGAAATTAAGGATTCTTGTTGGAAGTGTAAAGAATTAGTAGATGAGAAAGAACTAGTTACTGTTACAGACGGTAAAACCGCCTGGGTCGAACTATGTAAAGATTGCTATGAATTCTATAAAGATATTAAGAAATTTTCTAAGTTTGGAAAGACTGTATAAATTTATTATTCATAGACAACTTGCTCCTAATCGCCTAAAATGATTGTAGATTACGTAATGGAGGCGCGGATATGACAACGATCAATGATATCGCAAAAATGGCAAATGTTTCTCGAACGACCGTTTCTCGCGTGTTAAACAATAACGGATACGTTAGTGAAGAAGTACGAAAACGGATTATGCAAATCGTGGAAGAAACAGGCTACATTCCAAGTCTTTCCGCTAAGTCCCTCCGTACGAAAAAGTCCGGAGTCATAGGGGTAATCATTCCTAGAATTGATACTGAAACCGCCAGTAGAGTGGTTAGTGGGATTAATGAAGTGGTTGCTAAAGAAAACTTTCAAATCCTCTTAACCGATACTGAACTTGATAAACAAAAGGAAATCGAATATATAAGGTTGCTTCAAAGTCGTCATGTAGACGGTATTATTTTATTAGCGACAAATATAAATGAGCACCTTATATCGACCATTCAAGACGTTGAACTGCCTTTTATCTCCCTGGGTCAAGACCTTCCAGGGGTGACGTCAATTTTATATGATGACTACCACGCTGCAGTAGATATGACCAACATGCTCGTAAGCAAAGGTCATGAGCGAATTGCTTTTATAGGGGTGAGCGAAGAAGATCCTTCAGTAGGAGTTTTGCGCAAAAAAGGTTATAAAGATTCCTTAGCCAAATACGGTTTTCCAGTGAAAGATTTATGGTTGGAGACGGGTGACTTCAGTATTGAATCTGGGTATGAAGCGATGAAAAAAATCATTAAAAACAGTAGTGAAGAACTACCGACAGCGGTATTTGTTGTCACAGACCGTATGGCTATTGGTGCAATGGAATATCTAAGAGAGCAAGGCTTTCGTATTCCGGAAGATATAGCTGTAGCTGGAGTCGGCGCGTCAACGATGTCGCAATACGTCACTCCTTCTTTAACCACGGTGGATTATTTTAATAAAGAAGCAGGGCAGAAAGCCGCTCGACTATTGCTTGAACAGTTGAAGCAAATAAAAGAAAAAGAAAGATTTGTTCAGACCTATAGACTTATTAAAAGAGATAGTGTATAGTACAAAGCAGTAAATGATATGTAATCGATTACACAAAACGTTCATCTCTTTTTTTTGAATCGACTTACAAACGCTTACATTTTTTATTGTAAGATGTGTAATCGATTCCCTACACAGGGTGAAGAAATAGAAATAGCACTTTTAAATTTCATTTTTACCAGTTATGTAATCGATCACACATATCAGTATTAAAAGGAGGAATTCTCATGGCTAGTAATAAAGAGATTGCTAAGCAGGTGATTGAGGCTGTTGGTGGAGAGGGAAATATACAATCCATCGCACACTGTGCGACAAGACTTCGAGTGATGGTACACGATAGAGAAAAAGTAGACGTAGAAACGCTGGAAGATATCGAAAAGGTTAAAGGAGCTTTTTATAATTCTGGACAATTCCAAATTATTTTTGGCACTGGAACAGTTAACCAAATATACCAATCTGTTACAGAACACGGAGTAGAAGGATCTTCTAAATCCGAAATGAAAGAGGAAGCAGCTAAACAGGGAACGGCTTTTCAAAGAGCAATTCGTACATTTGGTGATGTATTTGTTCCTATTATTCCTGTTCTGGTAGCTACTGGGCTATTTATGGGGCTGCGCGGCTTGCTGCTCCAGGAAGCTTTCTTAGATTTTTTTGGATTAACTCCAGAGACAGTCCCTGAAAATATTGTTCTATTTACTGAGGTACTCACAGACACGGCTTTTATTTTCTTACCAGCTCTTGTAGCCTGGTCGACGTTTAGAGTATTTGGTGGTACACCAGTCATTGGGTTAGTTCTAGGTTTAATGCTTGTCTCGCCTTCTCTCCCTAATGCGTGGGCTGTTGCTGAAGGAAGCGAAAGTCCAATCTATTTCCTGGACTTTATTCCTATTGTCGGTTATCAAGGCTCGGTATTACCAGCTTTCTTTGCCGGTTTAGTTGGCGCCAAACTTGAGAAATGGTGCAGGCAGCGGATTCCAGACGCGCTTGATTTAATTCTTACACCCTTTATTGTGTTACTAGTTATGATTGCCTTGTCCTTGTTTATTCTTGGACCTATTTTGCATATTGCAGAAGATGGAATCTTCCAAACTATGCTGTTCTTACTGGAACTTCCATTTGGTTTGAGTGGTTTGCTTATCGGGTTGTTCCACCAAGTAATAGTAATTACAGGTGTACACCATATCTTTAATTTCCTGGAAATTCAACTGTTTGAGAACCTCGGGTATAATCCATTTAATCCGGTCATTACAGGCGCAATCGCCGCTCAAGGTGGAGCAGCACTGGCTGTAGCTGTAAAGACAAGTTCAAACAAATTAAAGGCTATCGCATTTCCATCATCGATTTCTGCTTTCTTAGGTATTACTGAACCAGCGATTTTCGGTGTGAATTTACGTTATATGAAACCATTTATCATGGGGTTGATCGGCGGTGGTGTTTCAGGGTTCCTTGCTTCCATTTTTAACTTACAAGCAACGGGACTGGCGATTACCGTAATCCCTGGATCTCTCCTCTATCTCAATGAACAAATCTTTGGTTACCTTCTCGTAAATATTGTAGCGATTGCTATTGCCTTCGTGTTAACGTATATGTTTGGATTTAACGATAAAATGCTTGAAAAGAAGTAATATCATGATAAAAAAGAGACCTGGAGATACTTGCTGGGTCTCCTTTTGTTCAAGTAAGGAGATAAGAGTTATGAGCTATGAAGAAAACTTACGTCAGCAAATATCTGATGCTGTGGATCATCAATTCCCGGTAGTGAAGCAGGATCCTTATTATCCCGGCTATCATTTGGCTCCTCCAGCAGGCTTATTGAATGATCCTAATGGCTGGATTCAATGGAACGGAAATTATCATCTCTTTTTTCAGTGGATGCCGTTTCATACTGGTCATGGAGCGAAATTCTGGGGTCATTTCCGGTCAGAGAACCTAATAGACTGGAAACTGGAGCCCGTTGCACTTGCGCCAAGTGATTGGTTTGATAAAAATGGATGTTATTCAGGCAGTGCCATAGCTGATGAAGATAAATTGAAGGTTTTTTATACAGGAAACGTTAAGAATGAACGAGGAGAACGTCAGACGTATCAATGCCTCGCAGAATCAGCAGACGGCATTCAGTTTGAGAAAAAAGGTGTAAAGGTCCCTCTCCCTGAAGGTTATACCCCACATTTTCGAGATCCGAAAGTATGGAAATATAAAGACCACTGGTACATGGTGATCGGTGCTCAATCGACTGATAAAAAAGGCTGTGTAGCTTTTCTTGAATCTTCGGACTTGGAGAATTGGACACACAGGGGAGTACTTTCTGATGCTGAAGCAACTCCGTTCAACAACTTAGGTTATATGTGGGAGTGCCCCGATCTATTTTCATTAGGGGGTAGTGAAATCTTGCTGTTCTCGCCCCAAGGATTAGCTGCAAATGGGATCGATTTCAATAACCAATATCAGTCTGGGTATGTAGTTGGTTCTCTTGATTATTCCTCTGCTTCATTCTCGCATAGCGATTTTGAAGAGGTGGATCGTGGATTTGAGTTTTATGCCCCACAAACCACTTTAGATGATCAAGGAAGAAGACTGTTAGTTGGTTGGATGGGAGTCCCGGACCAAAATGAATCCGAGCAGCCTACAGTATCGAATGGTTGGGTACACCAAATGACTCTGCCAAGACAATTGGAGTTGAAGGGTGAAAAGTTATATCAACTGCCATTAGAAGAGATGAAAAAATTACGAATACAGGAGCGATATAGCCAAACAGTAGACAGTGATCTTTCAACTTCTTTGGGGAGAACGGCTGAAATTGAAATAAGTGGTGAAATAGAAGAGCTGCATCTTTTTGATTATGCGAAAATTATGTATGATCGTGACGCGAATATCCTCCACCTTGAGCGATTAAGCTACGTAGACGGAACAATTGAAACTCGCAGCTGCCGTCTACCTAATGGTTTCAATCATTTGCGTCTGTTTGTTGACCATTCATCACTAGAAATATTCGTGAATAAGGGAGAAGAAGTTTTCACTTCGAGAATCTTTGCTGAAGTTGAGAACGATTCCTTAAAGGTATCTACAAAAAATACGATCCAACTTCAAGTTTGGGATTTGAAAAATGATACAATACACATTAGAGACTAAAATGGGATGGTGAATGAGAGGATGAAGATTGGAGCAATTGAAGCGGGAGGTACAAAGTTTGTCTGTGCTGTCGGTGACGAAGAAGGTAATATTTTTGAAAAAGTAGTTATTCCTACAGAAGCCCCTGAGATAACAATGCCTAAAGTGTATAATTTTTTTAGTGACAAAGGGATCGAAAAAATGGGAGTAGGAAGCTTTGGACCAATTGATATTAATGAAAAAGGCGGGACGTATGGTCAGATTCAAAAAACGCCGAAAATTGATTGGATTGACTTTCCTTTAGCGGGCGATATCAAAGAAAAACTTGGGGTCCCTGTAGTGGTAGATACCGATGTGAACGTAGCAGCGCTTTCTGAGGCACGCTGGGGCAATGCAATTGATGTGGATACGTGCTTATATATAACAGTAGGGACAGGGATTGGTGCAGGTGCTATCGTAAATGGCGGCACGTTAACCGGTCTTTCTCATCCTGAAATGGGACATATTGCTGTTCGACGTCATGAACAAGACACGTTTGCCGGTACTTGTCCTTATCATAAAGATTGTTTAGAAGGTATGGCAGCAGGCCCGGCGATTGAAGCAAGATGGGGAAAAGCTGGAGTAGAACTTGCTGAGGACCCGGTCGTATGGGAAATGGAAGCTTACTATTTAGCTCAAGCGCTCGTTAACTATATTTACATTCTTTCACCTGAACGAATTATTATGGGCGGAGGTGTCATGCAGCAAGAACAGCTGTTTACTTTAATTCGAAAAAATGTTGTAGAGATGCTTAACGGCTATGTCAGTTCTCCTAGACTTACGGAAGAGAATATTAACGATTACATCGTTCCGCCAGGATTGACGAATGAAGCAGGTGTCAAAGGTGCGTTAGGGTTAGCCATGCGTTAAAGAGTCTGGAATATAAGTGAATAATACATAAATGATCCGAACGATTCTATTGAAATCAGTTCGGATTATTTATAGTACATCGAATGTGCGCCGTGCCATCCACGGAAATCAATTTAACACCCATTCTTATGTTCAATTATCTGCTCCTAAATTACCGTCCTTTTTGGCGCAATTGCTTTACTAATATCCTGGTCTATTTTTAATTCTCATACCTTACCCATATTAATGCATAGAAAAAGCACACCCGGCAGAATTGCCAGGCGTGCTAAATCTTATTTATTGGAGCGGGAAGTAATCATTTTCGCTCTTCCGCTTACCGTGTAATTGTTAATTGTAGCAGGAATGATGAAATGATCACCTTTCTTAAAGGAATAATCTTTTGAATCAATGGTTACAACACCTTCACCGGTGAGGACACTGATGAGTGTGTACTTATTTGGATAAAGCTCATTGCTTTTTCCATCTAAGTCCCAATGATGAACCGTGAAATATTTCTCTTCCACGAGCTTCTCAAATCGTAAACCTGCTTCTAAATACGAATCACGTACAACTTCAGGATCTTTATGGGGAACCTTTGTTACGTCAAGTGAACGATCTAAATGAAGTTCACGCTTTTGTCCATCGGCCCTAACGCGATCATAATCGTAGACACGATAGGTGATATCAGAGCTTTGCTGCGTTTCAAGAATTTGAATGCCTTCCCCAATGGCGTGAATGGTACCACTTGGAACGTAAAAGAAATCTCCTGGCTGAACAGGAATCCGGCGAAGTAATTGATTCCATTGACCATCTCTTACCATGGCAGTAAGTTCATCTTTACTTTTGGCATAATGTCCGAAAATGATTTCTGATTCTTCCTCACAGTCGATCACATACCAACACTCAGTTTTTCCGTAATTCTCACCTTCGATTTCCCGTGCGTACGTGTCATCAGGGTGTACTTGTACTGAAAGATCTTTTTTTGAATCTAAAATCTTCACCAGTAATGGAAATTCATCACCTTGTTCGTCAGCGAACAATTCACGGTGGCTGTCCCAAGCCTGATTTAATGTTTTCCCTGCAAGAGGGCCATTTATAATTCTGTTAGGTCCATTCGCATGGCCGGAAATTCCCCAGCATTCTCCCGTTTCATCAGAAGGAATATTATAATGAAAAAGATCTCTTAGTTTGGTTCCTCCCCAGATTCGTTCTTTGAATTCCGGAGAAAGAAAAATAGGTTCCTGATACATAGTTGCTTCACACCTTTACGTCTGAATGTTTACTCTATCGGTCATTGTACCACAAGTTTGTATAATAAGTTGTCAACGTCTCAGCCATATAAAGTCGTAGCCCCCAAGGGTAATGGATCCACTATTACCAACTGGGCCCCAAAGCTTTGTACCATGATAAGGTAAATTAAACGAAACATCATCGCGTGATGTGTTCACGGCAAAAAATATTTCTTCTCCCGTCTGTTCGTTTATTCGCTTTAACGCGAAAATACGCTCATCTATTTCTAAGACCTCCTGGACAGCGTATGGGGAAAATGCTGTTTCACTTTGTCTAATATGAATCATCTCTTTAAGTCCGTAAAAAATGGCTGAGCGCCTCTCATTTTCATGGACTTCTCGTTTAATCCGCTCGTACTCTAACTTCTCCCGGTTAATTCGACGAGGGATCCCAGAAACCTCATACCCTTTTCGATCATTCTTTGAACCTAGCAAAGAATGGTAATAAATCGCGGGCACACCAATAACGGAGAGTAAAATAGAATGGGCAGCCAGCATTTTCTTTACCCCGTCTGCTTCCGTAAGGTCTTCTTCTTTGTTTATAAGTGCCTCAGAATAATTAATGTTTAACTCGTATACGGATTGACTTCCATCTGGATTACTTTTATAAGAAACTTCTCCGCCGTTTCGCTTCACTTGTTCAACGAGCAGGTGTTGTTCCTTGTCTTTTAAAATGCCTTCTGTCGGACGCATACCTATACCATCATGGCTGGCTAAAAAGTTAAAATAAGTGGCTGAATCAGATACTTTCTCAATTGATTTTGCCCATTCCGTTAATTTATCAGCCTTATGAGTCATCAAACTATAGAGAACAAGGGGAGGGAGGCTGAATTGATAGACCATGTTAGCTTCATTCTTCCCATCTCCAAAATAGCTGATGTTTTCTTTGTGCGGCACATTTGTCTCCGTAATGAGCTGAGTATTCGGCTTAAAGGCATTGAGGATCGTATGCCATAAGCGGATAATTTCATGCGCTTCTTCTAAGTGAATGGAGGTTGTACCTGATTTTTTCCAAATAAATCCGATCGCGTCTAACCGAATGCTTGCAGCTCCTTGGTTTGCGTACTCTAGTAATATATCTGTCATTTCCACGAGTACAGGAATATGCTTGAAGTTCACATCCACTTGATCCTCACTAAATGTTGTCCAAGCTGTTTTCCCACCCCCATACTCATGAAAAAGAGGAGAAGTTCTCGGCCGGACCACTTGACTGGTGTCAAACTGTTCATCTTTCGGGATAAAGTAATGACGGTAGTCGGGATGATCTTTTAAATACTCCTGAAACCACTCACTTGATTTCGACATGTGGTTCGCAACAAAGTCAAACATCATTCGAAAATCATTGGAGAAGGAACGAATATCAGACCATGAACCGAGCTCAGGGTTGATCGCACGATAATCCGTAACTGAAAAGCCGTCATCCGACGTATAAGGAAACATTGGCAAAAGGTGCACATCAGTAATGGTTTCACCTGCTTCTTCTTTTAAAAACTGATGCAGAGCTGGCAGTGCAGGTTCATTTTTACTATAAATGCTGTCCCCGTAGGAAATGAGATAGACGCTCTTTTCCGTTGGAGTCTTTGCGGCCTGCCATTCCTCTTTTTCCCAGCGATTGATAAGCTGCTCAAAAAGCTGTAGATCCTTATCTGAAACGTCATCATAAATGTTTACTAAATGCTTTTTTATTTGATCCAGCAAATTCATCACTCAGCACCTCCGTTGGATAATCGAATCGTCTGAAAGCTTTTCGCTTCCACAAACAAATCACCTTCAGGCTCTTCGTTTAAATTTACCGCTTCGACATCGGGGCGTCCTTTGATATCAATTGCACGTTTAACATCAGCAGGATTGAACACTCTAATAATTAAATCTTTACTGTCATAAGCTTTTTTCACTGAACTGACAAACAATCCATCATCGAAAAGTTCAGTAAGGGAATACTGACTAGGCAGCTTTTTCACGGGGTATGGAATTTCAAATCTGTCCAGTCGTTCTTCAAAAGTATTTAATTCTTGTCTCTGATACGTCACATAACGTTCCTTGTAACGTACGGCACTATCAAACAATTCTTCTGCGCAAAGCTCACTGCCAGACAACCGCAGTGCGTATTCAAACGTCATTTCTCCGTGCATCTGAGCATCAGGAGTCGTCACGACCTTATTGTTAATTCCAGAAGCACGTCCAGGTCTCCACATTAAATCATCGCGTCCAAGCAGCCCGACACTACGGAACATCGTGAGAGCAATCGAAGAATCGACAATCTCATATTCTTTTATTCCTTTTGTGAATGCCATAAGTGAACCACGCTCACTTAAAAGCCCGGCGAACTGTTCGACTTTATAAATAGGAACGGGCGCTTCCTTGTATCCTTGCTCACGCCAGTCAGTCATTCGCTCACTTACTACAGGACGACGAATTAAACTATATCCCTGATCGCCATAAGAGAAATTCGGATTTTCCACAGGCGTTTTCACCAGAACACGTAAGCGGTGATCATTTACGTGGTTATCCACCACATGTTTCATTCGAACAAAGCTTTCATCCTTGCGAAGTTCAATGACCGTCTTTATAGAAAAAGCTTCATCAGAAACACCCTGTTTACGAGCCGATAAGTCTTGCGGTAATTGCATCTTGTGGCTCACGGTCAACCTGTGCACAGCATCGGAATGCTCCACAGAAAGAAGCTCAGCCTTACCAGAGATGATGGGTGGGTCATTTGGAAGAGGAGAATAATCGTATGAATCTCCTGCGTCTGCCGTATCCTCAAATTGAATAAAATCTTTAATTGTTGCGTTGGAAGCACGTTCTTGTAACGTAAGGGTGCCGTCTTTCCATTCCACGGAATAATGACGGTTACCGATCGATTGAGCTTGCACTTCACTAAGATTGTCACTAATACCTTCCTCTTCAACAATCTTCCACGTAGAGTACCCTAACGCAGGCAATTCCGTGTGAGGAATATACACTTCTGAGCGGTAGTAACCAGGAATCTCGACCTCTTGATCTCCTTGGGCAGTAACCACTATTTTTTTCCCTCCGCTCAAGTAATCTTGTTGCATAATAGAAAATTTGAGTTTCTCCTCCTTCATGGAATGGATTCCAAACTGAGGTGTTTTTGTAAACATTACGGATTGAATGCCGCCCTGGTAGGGTTTAGGATCTGTATTAAAGATCACTACAAGATCATCATGCTTTTCTTCGTTACGAATCGCTTCCGTCATTTGTTTTTTAAGAAGATTCATAAGACCATCTGCCTGACGATTCACTTTTATGAGACGTTGGATGATATCGTGATTCGTCTCATCAGAGTTACAACCTCCGATGCTGTCATGTGCATGCACATCAAACAGCTGTTTCCACATAAGATCCAGCCATTCTTGAGGGTATCTAAGGCCTACGTGTAAAGCAATTGTAGCAAGAGGTTCTAATTGGTGAATGAGTTTGTGTTCGACTTCATCGTTCAGTTTTTTAATATCATACCGCTGTGAACCGATTGTGTTGTGGATGCGTGAACCTTCGGTTCCGATCAGTTCCCCTTCAATCACGTTATTAAAGAAGTTGGATTCCCATGTATCATTCATAAAAGTCTCATAATCTGATAGGACAAATTCATAGCGATCATCTTTTTTATTTAATTGCTGAATGGTCGCCGGGAAATGAGCGCGGACCAATACTTGGTCACCTCCTGAAGGAAGAAGTAAGTGATTCGTGTCTTGATTTACGTTTTCAAGTTTCTCAAGCATCGGCTGTAGACGCTCGTAATGAAATTCATCATCTGAACTTAAGAATTTTCCTGGCCCGTATCCTAAAGGGATAACATTTGCTTTTACTTGTTTTCCGTCTGGAGACTGCCACAAGAAATTCGTGTTCCCATCAAGTTGGTCTTGATAGATGCCTCGTTGAAGTATGGCGTTATCAATACCGAATCCTTTAAAAATAGAAGGGAGGTACTGGTTTTGCCCGAAGATGTCGGGGAGATAGCCGATGTTCATCGAATGACCCATCTCTTTGGCACCTTTAACTCCGTAAAGCAAATTTCTAATCAGTGATTCTTTGTGGACGAGTAAAGAGTCCGCCTGCGTATACCAAGGCCCGACAAACAGTCGTTTCTCGGTAATTAGACTACGAAGACGTTCGGTGTTCTTAGGACGCACTTTTAAATACTCATCAACAATGGAAATTTGAGCGTCAAATACATACCCGTGATAATCTGGGTTTTCTTCTAAAATCGTTACGAGATGATCAAGGTTTTCAGCAAGTAATAAGTTTGAATCCTCTATAGTGAAATACCATTCCCTGTCCCAGTGAGAGTGGGGAACGACATAAACGCGCTTTTTTGACATGGAAAACTTCCTCCTTTAGCATGGGAGCCTGCCCGGGGGAGTACGGACAGGCAAGGTGAGTTATTCAACCGTCATTCGTCCTCTTTTAATTAATGAATGGCGAATGAAGATGTTAGCTAGTGCTATAAACAGAGCACCGACAGTCAAACCAATCAGGTAAGCCCAAATATTTTCAACGAGCGGCCAGCCCCAGAATGCTGGTAACGGATACCACTGAATGGCACCGAGTAATACCGCCGTTACTGAACCGATAATCGCTCCAATAATATTAATCGGAATAGTAATAAGCGGGTTGCGTAGCATGAATGGAATCGCACCTTCACTAATGGCAATAAAGCCAAGCAAAATCGACGTATTACCGGCTACACGAAGGTTGGCGTCGAAAACCCTGCGACCTACAACAAACCGGTCAATGACAGTTGCTAACCCAAGGCCGATCGGCGGGATAACGATCGCTAGCACGCGGGCCGTTAAAGGGAAAATCTCGTCAGCTGCCAGTCCAATTGCGATGGCGCCTGCTGCTTTGTTAACAGGGCCGCCAAGGTCAAATGCTGTAGCAGAGGCAATAATTGTCGACAACACAACCTCCCCGGATTCTTGAGCAGATTCGATGGTTACTCGAAGAAGCTCGTTTAATCCACCAAACACAGGGTCTACCACATAAAAATTTAATAAGAAAATAGACATCACACTGATGGCTGGAATGATAAGCATTGGCTTCATCGCTTGGAAATTTTTATTCAACTTAATCTTTTCATTTAAAAATTTTGCAATATATCCAGCGGTTAAACCTAAGATGAGAGCACCTAAGAAGCCAGATGGAATTCCTTCTTCCACTCCCCAATATTGATAGTGAACCCCGGCAGCAAATAGACCACCTATAAAACCAGCTACAATCCCTACTCGATCGGCAAGAGAATAAGCGGTAAAAGCAGCAAAGATGGGGTACATAAATTGAAAAATAAGAAACCCAAATTTATCTAAATGGTGCAAAATAACAAATAATTCATTGTCAGAAGTGGCATAGCTAGGATCATTAATCTCATTAACAAGGCCAAATGGAATCGCTCCAAGCTTTGCAATCCCCATCATAAGTCCGGCAGCCACAATGACCGGAATCATGTAAGAAATACCGGTTAAAATGGCTTGTCCCATTTCTGCAAGCACGCCTTGCTTTTTATTAGATGTAGTAGAAGATTCCTCTTCACCATTGGATTCGACCACGCCGTCAGGATCAGTTAACACTTGATCGATTAATTCTTCGCCTCTTTCCAGCGGGGCTGCTACTCGAGTTTGGACATAAGGAAGACCTTTAAAGCGTTCTTTACCTTTAGGTGTTATATCCGTTGCAAAAACGACAGCGTCCGCTTGATTAATACGTTCTGCTGTATGTTCGTCTTCAAGACCGTTAGCTCCCTGTTTTTCGGAAAAGACACGTACGCCTTTTTTCTTTCCGGCTTGCTCCATCGCTTCAGCAGCCATATACGTGTGGGCAATCCCGGCAGCACAAGCAGTGACGACAAGTACAGTACGATCCATTCCCTGGATCGGTTGTTCAACATTATGGTTGTCCTCCTGATCCAGAGCTTCAATGAATTCATTTGAATTTGCCGCTTCCATTAATCGTTGATAATACGATTTATCCATTAATCTTGTACTAAGTTCAGCTAATAAGTTTAAATGCGTTGATCCTGCTTCCCCTTCAGGTATGGCAAGTAAAAAGACAAGTTCTACTTTATTGTCAGGATCAATGCTTTCCCAGTCTTCAATAGGAGTGGAAAGTCTTGCTACTGCAAAACCGGCTTTTTTTACCGCCTCTGATTTTCCATGTGGAATAGCTAGCCCCGCTTCAAAACCCGTAGCGGATAACTTTTCTCTTTCTAATACTTCTTTGTAAAAGTCGTCCCTGGATGTCAAATATCCTTCATCATACAATTGTTCGGTTAACTTTCTTATGACATTTTCTTTATTAGAATCTGTTATGTCAAAGCGAATAAGTGATGATGTTGTCATTTGTGCTAATTTCATTCCCGTCACCCTTTCTATCTTTTTGTAAGTGTTTTCATTTGCTTAATTCATTTGTATCATAGGTTAAGTACCGGTAGTTATACAGGAAATGTACAATTGTACATTCTGCATGCTATACTCTGGTTATTATCTAGAAAAGAGGCTTAGTTAATGGGCGTTTTACTTGATACATTTTCAGAAAAGATCCCTTTGTTGACGCATTCAGAGAAGCATGTATTGTATTACATTGAACATCATTGGGAAAAGTCAAAAAACATGCCGCTGACACAAATGGCAGCAGAAAATAACGTGAGCACGACGACAGTGATCCGTTTGTGTCACAAACTTAATATGGAAGGTTTCTCAGAATTAAAATACTTTTTGAAAAATTATCAAGCAGCAGAACTTCCAGGAGATCTTGATCCTATAGAGCGATACAAAAAAGATGTACAAGATAGTTTGTCGCAATTGCGTGCAGATGATTTACGAAACATCGCTCAATCGATTGAAGAAGCCAGTCGGATCGTTATATTGTCTGTTGGACTTACAAAAATGATAGGGGAGTATGTAAGTAAAAGACTCATGCAGATGAATTTGTCGACCACGTATATTTATGAGTCTCATATGATCGACCTTATTAGTAATTGGATTAGTAAAGATGATCTTGTCATTTTTATTTCTTCAAGCGGAGAAACAGAGACGCTAATTAAAGCGTGCGATAAAATTGATCATTTAAACATTAAAACAGTGGCCATGACAAATAATCCGGACAGCCGGCTGTTTAAAACATGCAGGCAGGCGGTCAGTGCCCCGGTCGAAAAAGTATCGTATGAAGGATATGATGTCTCCAACCGATCGTCACTTGTTATGCTCGCTGACTTAACCTTTGAATATTATTTGAAGTTTATGTCTGAAAAAGAATAAGCTTTAGGAGCTGCTTGCTGATTATTGTAATTAAAGCTATCGGGGGTTTATTTCGTCCACTTTAAAAAGACTGCGAATGAGTAATGCAATGTGTGGAGGAAGCGGTGCTATTATAAACAGAACGACCCGATCCAATTCAAATGAATGGTTCGGGTCGTTCTGTTTATCGTTTTGCTCCAGCTTCATGTTATTTTATATGTTTTCTCTGGTATTCTGCAATAGCGCCATACTCTTCTTCAAATAAGCGCGATAACCTTATATAAATGGGAAGAAGTTCACGATAGACAGCAGATGTTTCAGGAACCGGATCGTGGGTGTGAGTATTACCGATCATATCAGAAACAATACTGAAATCTTCAATCTCCCCTGTGGCATACATTCCTAAAACGATCGCTCCCAGACAAGAACTTTCATAGCTTTCTGGTACCACGACAGGCTTATCAAAGATGTCTGTCATCATCTGCCGCCAAACTTCTGATCGAGCAAAACCTCCGGTAGCTTGAATCCGCTGGGGTTCACCCGTCAATTCCTCGAGCGCGAGAAGAACGGTATATAAGTTGTAAATAATCCCCTCAAGAACGGCGCGGACCATGTGTTGTTTTTCGTGATGAATGCTGAGACCAAAAAACGAGCCCCGAGCACTTGAATTCCATAGTGGAGCTCGTTCTCCTGTTAAGAAAGGATGGAACACTAAACCGTCAGATCCTGCAGGGACGTTGGTTGCAATTTTTGTGAGCACATCATAAGGATCGATTCCAAGCCGTTTAGCTGTTTCAACTTCAGCTGCAGCAAACTCATCGCGCAGCCATCGTAACACCATTCCGCCGTTATTTACCGGACCGCCGATAACCCAATGGTCCTCAGTGAGTGCATAACAGAAAATTCGACCCTTTGGATCCGTTTTCGGTTCGTTTGTGACGCTTCGTATAGCACCACTTGTACCTATGGTTACAGCAATAACTCCTGGCTCTATCGCATTAACGCCCAAATTAGATAACACCCCATCACTTGCGCCAACGATGAATGGGGTATTCTCTGCAATACCAAGGTACGGTTGATACTCTTTCCGGATACCTGCAATAGAATGAGTAGTGGGCACTATCGTTGATAATTGATCTGATGTAATTCCCGCAACCTGTAAGGCCCCTTCATCCCAGTTTAACTCTTGTAAATTAAATAACCCTGTAGCGGAGGCAATCGAGTGATCAACAATATATTCACCAAACAACTTATAAAAAACATACTCTTTAATAGAGATGAACTTTTTAGCTTTAACAAATACTTCTGGCTTTTCTTCTTTCATCCACATTAATTTGGCGAGAGGCGACATCGCGTGCACAGGTGTCCCTGTACGCAAATAAATGTCATGGCCGTTTAGTTCTTCTTTAAGTTTTCTAGCATACTCGGCACTTCTTGTATCCGCCCATGTAATGCTGTTGGTTAATAACTCGTCTTCTTCATCTACAGCAATCAAGCTGTGCATGGCGGAACTAAAAGAAACAAACGATAAATCTCCGTCGTTAAGTTTCGCTTTTCTTACTGTTTCTCGAATGGTACCAAGAACAGCATCTAAGATTTCAGATGGATCTTGTTCAGCTACAAGCTGGTTGGGAGTATGTAAAGGGTAATTAATGGTATGTTGAGTCACCACTTCTCCTTTTTTTGTGAAAAGTACGGACTTGGTACTGGTTGTACCAATATCTACCCCTAAATAATAAGATAGTGAAGTCATCGCTGTTCCTCCTGTGTGAATCTATTTATGAAAAAGGGACAGACACATGGCTATCCCCTTTTCACAGTTAAATATAGTTTACGATATAAACAAGCTTATGACGAATACGACGGAAAATCCGACGAAACCGATAATGGTTTCCATAACAGTCCACGATTTCAGAGTGTCTTTAACATCGAGTCCAAAGTATCGGTTAACGAGCCAGAATCCAGAGTCATTCACGTGAGAAAATACGGTAGCCCCTGCTGCAATGGAGATAACAACGAGACCGAGGACTGGGCCGTCTAGACCAAGCGTCTCAATTAATGGTGAGACAAGTCCGGCAGCTGTAACCATAGCCACCGTAGCAGAACCTTGAGCTAAGCGTACAGCTGTAGAAATGACAAAGGCTAAAAGTACGGGTGGAAGCGCAGAATCAATCATGATTTCACCGAGGACATCACCGACCCCTGAATCAATTAATACTTGTTTAAATACACCACCAGCACCTGTAACTAGAATAATAATCCCAGCAGGTTCCAGTGCTTTTGTAGCAATTTCTTGAACTTCATCTCTTGTGTAGCCGCGTTTCGTTCCCAGGAACGTAAACGTAAGTAAAGTAGCGAGGGTTAGGGCTACAAATGGGTGACCAAGGAAAGTAGCAATGCTTCGGAATAAGTTTCCTTCCTCTAACATCAGCTCTGAAATCGTATTCATTAAAATTAATACTAAAGGGATAAAGATAAGCGTGGCGATTAAGCCAAAACCAGGCAGCTCTTTATCGTATTCTTTTTGCTGCTCTTCTTCACTAATCTCCATGTAATCTGGTACGCCTACGTTAATCTTAGAAGCGATAAAACGGCCGAATAAAGGACCTGCTAGAATCATAGAAGGAATACCTGCCAGCACACCGAAAAGGATAACCCAGCCAAGGTCTGCACCCACTAAATCGGCTACTGCTATAGGGCCGGGAGTAGGGGGGATAAAGCTGTGAGTCACCGCTAAACCAGCCAGTAAAGGAATTCCGTAATATAAAATTGATTTTCCTGCTTTTTTAGCTAATCCATAAACGATGGGGACTAATATAATAAATCCAACATCAAAAAACACAGGTATGGCAACTAGAAAACCAGTAATCCCTAAAGCCCATTGCGCTTTATCTTCACCAAATTTAGCAATCAATGTCTGGGCTAGTCGTTCAGCTCCGCCGGAAACTTCTAAAAGCTTACCAAACATAGCACCTAAACCAACAACAACTGCAACAAATCCAAGTGTTCCGCCCATGCCGCTTTCCATGGAATCGATGACATCGCCTAAAGGCATCCCTGCAGCAATACCTACGACTAAACTAACGAGTAAAAGGGCAACAAACGCGTGTAACTTTGTACGAATAACTAAAAATAATAGTAAGAAAATTCCCGTTATAGCTACGAAAATTAATGATAAATCTGACATGTTATCTCCTCCTTTGAATGTAATGAACCGCTTTCACAAAATAGATTAAAGAATGGTAGTTACTTATGTTTTACGACAGCATGTCCACCGAATTCATTCCTTAATGCCGCCACAACTTTACCTGAGAAAGTATCCTCTTCCTGAGAACGATAACGCATCATAAGAGATAGCGCAATGATAGGTGCAGAAGTTTGTAGGTCGAGTGCCGTTTCTACAGTCCATTTCCCTTCCCCAGAAGAATTCATTACTCCTCGAAGATCCTCAAGATTTGCATCTTTTGAAAAAGCTTGTTCCATTAGTTCCATTAACCACGAGCGAATGACAGATCCATGGTTCCATACTTTAGCTACTTTCTCATAGTCATAATTGAACTCACTCTTATGAAGGATATCAAATCCTTCTCCAATGGCTTGCATCATTCCATATTCGATCCCATTATGGACCATTTTTAGAAAGTGACCGCTTCCCGTTTTACCTGTATAAAGATAACCATTCTCCACACACACGTCTTCAAAAATCGGTTCAATATGTTTAAATTTATCGGGATGGCCTCCGATCATTGTACATGCACCGCTTCTAGCTCCATCAGTTCCTCCGCTTGTACCACAATCAAATAAATAAATTCCCTTATCTTCTAGAAACTCCGATTGTTTAAGAGTATCTTTGTAGTTTGAATTACCACCATCAATAATCATGTCACCCTGGTCCAATAGTTCTGAAAGGTTCTGAATGACTTTTTCAGTTACTTCACCAGCAGGTACCATCAGCCAAATGACTCGTGGAGTTGGAAGATCATTAACCAACTGCTCTAAAGAATTACGATAAAAAAATTTTTCTCGATTTATTTTTTCTTGAACCGTTAAGTCTGAATCATAACCTACAACAGTATGATCATGGTCTAGTAAGTTCAAGCTCAAGTTAAGGCCCATTTTTCCAAGGCCAACCATACCTATTTTCATAAGAACTGCCTCCTTAGTGGCAAAAGAATATTTTTTCACCTACGAGAGATTATATCAAAAAAAATTTCGTAAGCAAGATATTTAAAAAATTATTTTTTCTTATATACTATTAATATGACACTTAAGCAGGGGGGCGCATGATGGAACGGGAGACACAGCATGGATTGGCAAGAATTAGAAGCAGTTATTCGAAGTTTAGTGATAAAGAGAAGAAAATTGCAGATTACATCCTCGAGCAGCCGGAAACGATCATCCACCATACGATTAACCAAGTAGCCGATGAATTGGATGTAGCAGAATCGACGGTTTTTCGTTTTTGTAAACGAATTGGCTTTAAAGGTTATCAAGCATTAAAGATTGCTTTAGCTGCTGAGATTGTAACCCCTATTAAAGATATTCATGAGGAAATTAATGATGGGGATAGTATCATAACGGTTTCCGAAAAAGTCTTTCATTCTAATAGTAAGACGCTGGAGAGTACGTTACAGATTCTTGACGGTCAAGCGATTGAAGAAGCTGTTGATGCTTTACTGCAAGCAAGAAAAATTGAATTTTATGGCTGTGGGGGGTCAGCGGTGGTCGCTCTAGATGGTTATCATAAATTTATTCGAACAGGATTGTTAACTAGTACTCAGCTTGATTCCCATATGCAGTTAATGTCGGCATCCCAGCTGGCAGAAGACGATGTAGCAGTCATTATTTCTCACTCTGGCACGACGAAGGATTCTCTCGATGTTCTTAGAGTTCTAAAGGAAAAAGGAATAAAGACGATTGCTATAACGAACTTTGCGAAATCACCACTAACAAAAGAAGCCGATATATCTCTTTATACAGTATCCGAAGAAACTGACTTTCGTTCAGAAGCATTTTCATCAAGAATTGCTCAGTTAAGTATTATTGACGCGCTGTATACAAACATCATGATAGCTAAGCAGGAAACGGGAAAACGTTCTCTTGAAGATATGCGAGAAGCCATGTCGTTAAAAAGACTATAAATAAACGGGGTCTGCAGACCCCGTTTATTTATGATTTTGTATTTCTTTATTTATTTCTTGATAAATATCTTCATAATCATTTTCTAAGAAAAGGTCGTGGCATTCATTATTTAAATATTTTGCCTGTTGTAAATAAATAATTCCTTTTTTCATATAGGATTTATAAGATTTAGTGAGTTCTTCAATTTCTTCCGCATATTTTTCATCCGTTCCTGCTGTAACTGTTTCTGCATAGAGGTCGACGATAGAATCTCCTTTACGCTCAGGAAAGTACTCATGCGGATCGGTACTGTCGAACACACAAATACCCAGTTCCCGCAATACGACCATATCAATACTTTCAGGGTCAAAACCACAGTGATACAGTTCAACATTGTGGCCTAATGTCTCTGCTTCTTCAGCCACTTTTCGTAAAAAGGTTGATTTGCCTGTTCCTGCACGCCCCTTAATAAAATAGCGACGCTCTAACCCTTCCGTTAAATTCGGGATATAATCTACAACTCCCTCTGGTGTAGACGCCCCAAAAAAGCGGTGTTTCGTTCTTTGCATGGAAGCAGTTGGTGCTTTTGAAAGATTGAGCTGGTTTATAAAATCATCGGTTAAGTCGTTTGCTTTTGAAAAATTCATATTCGTGATATAAATAAGTTCCAGATCGTCATGAATGTCTAACCCGATTTTAAAAGCTTCCTGAGCTTGATGATAGGCTTCTTTCATTTGACGTTTGTAAAGTTGAATTTTGTGTTCTAAATGGCTGGATAAAGGAGCGGAAACAAAACGTTCAGTAGTGGCTTTTCCGAACCCACGAACAATATGATGACCAGCATAAACGCCGACCTTTAATTCGGGTAGTATAAAGCCGTCCAGGGCCTTATGGTTAGCAGCACAGTGGATCATTTCTACTTCGTATCCTTTATTCCTCCATTCTTTTGCCAATATCATTAAAGGATCAGATGCACTAATTAATTCTCCTCTTTTCCATCTGATGACGTGATCCAACCCTTGGTAATTAGATAAATAAAATGGATAGAATCCTTTAGCTGTATGGTCGCCTCCAAAATAATGGATTTCTTTACCCTTCACATTCTCACGCTCCTCTTTTTGTAAGGTATGTAACGCAAGAGGACTGGGTGAAAGTCTAATGCAAACATATTTCTGTAAATTCCTTCAATAAAAGGAGTTTAAATTTAAAGAATATGGGAAAAGACAAGATGTTGTACACATAAATTGTTGACTAAGAACGAATGTACTAATAACTAACTAAACTAACCTTTCAAAGCAGGTGAGATCATGGATAAACAACAACCTATCTTTTTCTTAATGAATTCAATCGATTTGGTCAGAGGGGGATTAACTAAGGCTTCGCTGAAGCAGGCTTCCACCTTTGCTGAAATGGGATTTGATGTCTATATGGTAACCTTCAACTATAATCTTAACTATCCGCAAATCAGACGCCAATTAGTAGAAATGGATAAAATCCATCCCAATGTTACCATCCTAAATCACTATGAGGAATTAGATGGAAATATGGAAAATTCTCCAAGTAAAAAGTCGCTTAAGAAGAAAACTCTAAAAGATTTAGCAGGAGGCGGGACCATTGACAAGCGTAATGGAAAGAACGCTTACCGCATTTATCAAAATGGAGTTTATACAAAATACATCGATTATGGGGATGATGACCACCTTAACTTTATTGATTATTTTAATGAAAACCGCTACCGAACGAAAAGAGAAGATTTTGATCCTAAAGGAAATATAAAGAGAATTGTATTTATGGATTTCAACAAGAATAAGCCTAGGCAGAAGGTGTATTACAATAAAAAAAGAGAGGCCTATTTATCAGAATGGATTGATCCTAAAGCAGGATCGGTGATTCGGATTAATCAGTTTAATCCTAAAACTGGAGAGCTTATTAAAATATACAGAGAAGGCAGTACCAAGTTTAAAGTGGATTGGATTACCAGTCTTCTATCACAGTATAAAGATCCGGTTGTCATTTCTGACACGCGCAGCACAGATGAAGTGTTAGCAGAAATCCCTCGTAAATATGCTACAAAAATATGGCGTCTTCACAGCAGTCATGTTCATTATCCGTTTGATGAAAATGGAGAAATAGCAACTAAGGTGAAAACAGCAATAAAAAATCTGGATCAATACGATGGTGCTTTTGTATTAACAGAACAGCAAAGACAGGATTTGATTCGTCGCTTTGGAAAAGAGGGTTTCTTCCATACGATCCCTCATTATCATGAGTCTAAGGGTAAGAGCCGGGGAGCTATTAAGAAGGTATTGTCTAACGATGAGCGTGATCCAAAACTAGCCGTAGTTGTAAGCCGGCTATCTACATTAAAAAGAATTGATCATACTATAAAAGCTTTCAAGAAAGTCGTACAATACATTCCAGACGCAAAGCTTGAAATCTGGGGTACTGGAACAGAAGAAGAGAAGCTGAAATCGCTGGTTAAAGAGCAGAGATTAGAGGGAAACGTTAGTATTAAAGGTTATACCCATGATCCGGATGAAGTGTATCAACGTGGTTTGTTTTCTGTATTAACATCTAAAAGTGAAGGTTTTGCGTTATCCGTTTTGGAAAGTACAGTTAACGAGACTCCTGTTGTCAGCTATGATGTACGCTATGGCCCTAACGATTTAATTCAGCACAATGTGACAGGAAAGCTGGTAGAAGATAAAAATGTCGAAGCCTTAGCTGAAGAAATGATTGATTTGTTTAGGAATCCCGAAACTACTAAGCAAATGGGAGTAAAAGGTGCTGCCTTTATTAAGGAGAACTTTAGTAAAGAATCCTACAAAGATAAATTTCTTACTTCCATTGCTAAAGTAGAAGAATATAAAAGACAGCATTGATAATAAAATTAGTGTAAACGTAGATCCTGCAGGAAAGTGCTCTTTGCTTTACAAGGAATCTGAGGCCGTGCCCTCGGAAAGCGAGTTTTATGACTGAGCATTGTTGTGAATATTCTTTAACAAAAATAATCCGAACGATTTTGAAAAAATCAGTTCGGATTATTTTTGCTTTATTTAGTTTTGCCCCAGCCTGTTTACTATTATTTCATTAAATGAGGTAGCTTTGTTTTTAAGTAATTCATGCTTATCTCTAAACTTTCTAAAGGGGACTTTCGGCTTTCATCTTGTTCTACGATCCACCATTGTACGTCTGTTTGCTCCCCCAGTGATAAAACAGAATCAAGGTCAATGCCTCCAGATCCTAACTCCGCAAAAAATTGTTCCTCATCCGTCGTCATGTCTTTCAAGTGTAGGAGAGGAGTTCTACGGTCATAGCGTTTTATCCATTCAACTGGATCCTCACCAGCTTTCTTAAGCCAATAAATATCAAATTCCGCTTTAACATCAAGAGGATCCGTTTCTTCAAAGATCATTTCAAGAAATGTTCCTCCTTCTTGACGTTTTTCCAGTTCGAAATCATGGTTGTGATAACATAGCTTTATTCCTTCTAAACGACACATCTCACCAGCTCTTTTTAAAATCTCGATGAGCTGTTGGTAGTCATTTTCATTTTGAGGTTCGAAGTAAGGACACACAATATATTTACTTCCAAGTGTTTTTTGTACCTCGATTACTTGTGTTAAATTATTTTTAATTTGTTCCAGTGGTACATGACTGGAAGCTGCTGTTAAACCAATCTCATCTAAAATTTCCTTCATTTCGCTTGCCGTATAATCCCCGAGGCCAGCGAATTCCACGCCATCAAACCCTAAATCAGCGACTTTTCTTAACGTACCTTCAAAATCTTTTTCGGTTTCTTCACGCAGTGTGTATAACTGCACGGCTACAGGTATCGCATTCATGCATCTCCCTCTTTTCTATTAAAATGGTGTTAGAACATGTCTTCCCTTAAATCTTACAAAATCACTTTAAAAAAACCAAATTTTCTGTAAAAACATTAAAAATTTATCGATAGATTTTCAATAAGATTTGCGAAAACGTTTGCCATAAAATCGTTGGTAGAACAGGGGGCCTGGGGGCTATGGGTAATTATGGTTATTGAAATCGGTTACAAAATAAAAATATTATCTAAAAATTCATGTTGTTATTCTATTTTTACCATGGTATAGTTTAGATAATGAATTTGTGCAAACGTATTCACGAAAACGTATCCAATCTCTGTACTAGTACTTATTGAGCGTTTTTACAGCATTGTGCTTCGTTGCTACATACAAAATGCAAACGAGTGCACTAGAGTTGTGAGATGCAGATAAGTCGAAGGATTACGCCATAATAACCTAACCATCTATTTTTTATGTGAATAGTGGAAGCGCATTCATTTAATTAGACAAATTATTAGGGGAGTGTGTTACATGAAGAAGAAAAAGTTTTATACAGGAATGGCTTCAGCACTGCTGGCTTCAACTGTTTTAGCAGGTTGTTCCTTTTCGTCAGGAGATTCTGGATCCGATGATGGCGAAGGTTCTGAAGATCAAGTAACCGTTGATGTCTTTCAGTTTAAAGTAGAATTCAAGAATCAGTTTGAAGAATTAGTAGATATGTATGAAGAGGAAAATCCTGATGTAAATATTAATGTTAAAACGGTTGGTGGCGGTAATGATTATGGACAAGCCCTGAAAACAGCCTTTTCATCTGGTGAAGATCCTGACATTTTTAACGTAGGCGGACCTGCAGATGTAGATGAGTATGAAGATTACCTAACAGACCTTTCAGATACAGAAGCTGCAGGAGCTGCGCTAGAAGGCACACTTTCAGCTGTAGAGCGTGATGGTGAAATTTTGGGACTTCCTTTTAACCAGGAAGGGTACGGCATTCTCTACAATAAGCAAATGTTTGAAGATGCAGGTGTGGATGCAGAATCTATTAAAACAATGGATGATTTAGAGGAAGCTGTGCAAACGATCGACGAGCAGAAGGATGACTTAGGTATTGAAGCGCCATTTGCGTTGCCAGCTAAAGAGCAGTGGGTGCTAGGCAACCACTTAGCGAATACGTTCCTAGCTACTGAGTTTGATAATGACTTAACAGCAGCTTATGAAGCTGACACCGTGGAGTTTGAGCAGGGAGATCAAATGCAGCATTTCCTAGATCTGCAAGCTGACTACTCTGTAGGGCCTGTACTAAGCCTTGACTACTCTCAGCAAGTAGAAGAGCATTTCTCTTTAGAGAATGTGGCTATGATCCAGCAAGGTAACTGGGTTTACAACACACTTGAAGAAATGGATCCTGAATTCGCCGAGAATAACGTAGGTCTGCTGCCAATTCCGGTTGAAGGACAAGAAGGTAAGCTTCCTGTTGGAGTAGCTAATAACTGGGCAGTAAACAATCAGGCTGACGAGGAAGTAATTGAAGCTAGTAAAGATTTCTTAGACTGGATGTACATGTCTGATGAAGGTAAGAAGTTTGTAACAGAAGAATTTAAATTCATTCCAGCGTATGAAGGCTATGAAGATCAAAACATTGCTGACCCTATTTCTGAAGAAGTTTACAAATATGCATCTGAAGAAGAAACCTTGGGATGGGTCTTCATGGGGGCACCGACATCATGGACTGAAGATCACTTAGGATCTGCTATGCAAGAATACCTTGGCGGAGACATTGAGTGGGAAGAAGTTGAAGAAAAGGCACGTAATGGCTGGGAAAGCGCCAGACAATAATTTTTGAATGCAGAATCGACAAGAGCATGATTTCATGCTCTTGATCGATTCATTAATTGAATATCTTTTCTATTAGGGTGTTTAGGCAATTAGACAGCCTAATAGATGAGATGTTCATCTTTCATTACTCTCTGAAATCGATTTCATAAAACTCGCTTCTACTTTTATACATAAAAGTTAGCGTAATCAGCATTGGAGGACGGTCGCATGCATAATAAAAGCCTTGCCTTTTGGTTATTCCTAACCCCTGTTATATTAGGCCTTGGGGTAGTCGTGGTCATTCCATTCATTTATGGATTTATCTATTCATTTACAGACTGGAATGGACTTAGAGCTAATGAGTTTCTAGGATTACAAAACTATATTAATTTGTTCCAGGAAGCCGAATTTATGAACTCCATCTGGTTTACTACAAAATTTGCTTTTGTAGCAGTTATTCTATTAAACGTATTTGGGTTAGGATTAGCTTTAATCGTAACTAGAAACCTGAAATCTAGTAACTTATTAAGAACAATCTTCTTCATGCCTAACCTTATCGGCGGACTCATCCTAGGATTTATTTGGCAGTTTATTTTTATCAGTGTATTTGGTGACATCGGAGATTTAACAGGTATTGAAGGTTTTAATGGCTGGTTGTCTACAGCAAATACTGGATTTTGGGGAATTGTCATTCTTACGTGCTGGCAAATGGCTGGTTACATTATGATCATTTATATAGCTTACTTAGAAAATATACCTAAGGACTTGATTGAAGCGGCTAAAATTGATGGGGCTAATGGATTTCAACGTTTTAAAAATATTACATTTCCACTAGTTGCACCTGCATTTACAATTAGTATGTTTCTAACCTTATCCATGTCCTTTAAGATCTATGACCAAAACCTGTCATTAACAAATGGGGGGCCAGCTAACCAAACTCAAATGGTTGCGATGGAAATTGTAAACACAGCGTTCTCTGATAATGACATGGCTTATGCTCAGGCAAAAGCAGTTATCTTCTTCTTGATTGTATCTGTTGTTGCATTAACTCAAGTGTATTACAACAAGAAGCGGGAGGTTGAGATGTAATGAAGAAGAACAACGAAAAGAGAAATTTATTCTCAATCGAAATATTAGGTCTCGTGTTAGGATTGCTTTGGATTGCTCCATTTTATTTAATGATTGTTAATGCCTTTAAAACAAAACGTGATATCTTTACAGGAGTACTAGGGTTTCCGGAAGAATGGATTACAGAAAACTTTGTAGAAGCGTTTATCGATCTTGAGTTCCTTAAGTCATTATTTAATTCAACGCTGATTACAGGCTTAAGTGTAGCGATCATAATCATTTTCTCATCCATGGCAGGTTACGCTCTTGCTCGAAATAAGAGTAAGTTAAGCGGCATTATGTTTTTCGTATTCGTAGCTGCTATGCTGATTCCTTTCCAATCAGTAATGATCCCGTTAGTTGCTCTTTTCGGTCAGGCAGATATGCTGAATGCGGGTGGATTGATCTTCATGTACTTAGGATTTGGTTGCAGCTTATCCATTTTCTTGTATCACGGAGCTATGACTGGAGTTTCAAAATCAATGGATGAAGCAGCCATCATCGACGGAGCTAACCGTTTTCAATTATTTTGGTTCATTGTTTTTCCATTATTGAAGCCGATTTCTGTCACAGTAGGTATTTTGAATGTTATCTGGATTTGGAATGATTATTTACTTCCATCTCTCGTGTTAAGCGAATCAAACGCAACGATTCCGTTGAAGATGTTTTTCTTCTTCGGCCAATATACGAAGCAATGGCACCTAGCATTAGCTGGTTTAACCATTGCCATTATTCCTGTGATTATTGGATACTTCTTCGCTCAAAAACAAATCATTGCAGGAGTTTCTGAAGGTGCCGTGAAATAATAGTTAAAGGGGTGGATGAACATGTCAGTCACAATAAAAGATGTTGCGAAACGAGCAAATGTGGCCCCATCCACTGTGTCCCGAGTAATATCTGATAGTCCAAGAATAAGTGAAGATACAAAAAGAAGAGTCCGAAAGATTATGGAGGAAATGGGCTACCATTTAAACATAAATGGGCGAGTTCTCGTCCGTCAGTCCACTCAAACAATTGGAATTGTGATGAAGGACTCTGCGACTCATTCATTTGAAAATCCATTCTTTTCAGAGATACTTAAAGGGATAAGTGAATCCTGCCATACAAGAGATTATAGTTTGAACTTAACAACCGGTGAATCTGAGGAATCGATTTTTCAAGATGTCGTTAAAATGGTTCAAGGAAAACGTGTGGATGGTATCATCGTTCTTTACTCTAAAGAAGATGACAAAGTAGCCCCTTATTTAATGAAGCATAATTTTCCCTTTGTGGTTGTGGGCAAACCACTATACGGGGCCAATAAGTTTATGTATGTGGATAATGATAATATCGAAGCCAGCCGGGAAGCCACGAATTATTTAATTGATCGAGGTCATAAAGATTTAGGTTTCATCGGTGGAGATTTAAAATTTGAAGTGACAAGAGATCGATTAAAGGGTTTTAAACTGGCAGCGAAACACCATGGTATAGAAATCAACGATCACTCTGTTAAAAGTATAGATTTAAATGATACGGTGGCAAACGGTAAAAAAATTGTAAAAGATTTAATGGGATTGCCCCAGCCGCCTACTGGTTTAGTGATAACGGATGATTACAATGGACTGACTGTCATGTCTGCCTTACAAGAACAAAATATAAAAGTTCCAGATAATGTTAGTAT
The DNA here is from genome assembly GCF_043497005.1 of Halobacillus sp. B23F22_1. Classification (NCBI taxonomy): domain Bacteria; kingdom Bacillati; phylum Bacillota; class Bacilli; order Caryophanales; family Bacillaceae; genus Halobacillus; species Halobacillus sp. B23F22_1. The sequence continues at coordinate 1,210,774 of NZ_JBIEKE010000001.1, forward strand.
TATAGGCTTTAACAATACAATGATCGCTAAGCTGGCTAATCCACCATTAACGACAGTAGATACAAATCCTTATCAGCTTGGATATGAAGCCTCAAATGGTTTAATTGATATTCTCCATGAGCCGAGTATGATAAAAAGAGGAGTTATTATTCCAACAAACATTGTAGAAAGAGAGTCATGCCTTTCTATAAACCCGAGTAAAGGAAAGTTAAAACCACAACTAGACATAAATTAACCTAAAAAGGAGCGATTGTAATGAATATTACTGTATGGAATGAATATCGACATGAAAAAGAGAATCAGGTTGTAGCTGATATCTATCCGGAGGGAATCCACGGAGCTATTGCTGGATTTTTAGAAGGTGAGGACCATGTAGTTCGCACAGCAACATTAGATGAAGAAGAACACGGACTTACGGATGAAGTGCTTAATGATACAGAAGTATTAGTTTGGTGGGGGCACAAAGCTCATGATGAGGTTTCAGAGGAAGTCGCTGAAAAAGTAAAGCAGCGGGTTCTGGATGGAATGGGGCTTGTCGTTCTACACTCTGCCCATTTTTCAAAAGTTTTTAAAAAGCTCATGGGTACCACTTGCGATTTGAAATGGCGTGAAGCCGACGATAAAGAACGGATCTGGGTTGTAGATCCAACGCACCCAATTACAGAAGGTCTTGGGGAGTACATTGATATAGAGAAAGAAGAAATGTACGGAGAGCACTTTGATATACCTGCACCAGATGAGCTTGTATTTGTGAGCTGGTTTGAAGGCGGAGAAGTTTTTCGGAGCGGAGCAACATTTAAGCGTGGTCGTGGGAAGATTTTCTACTTCCGTCCGGGACATGAAACGTATCCTACTTATTATCATGAAGAAGTACAAAAAGTTATCCAAAATGGTGTGAAATGGGTGAACAATGGAGGTACACCTAAGAACGTTTACGGAAATGCTCAACCGTTAGAAAAGATTTCTGAGAAGTAAATAATAGAAGGAGGAGGAAAAACAATGTCAAAATTAAAAGTTGCTGTAATCGGATGTGGAAGTATTGCTCAGAACCGTCACCTGCTTGAGTACGAGGGGAATGAGAAAGTGGATATTGCAGCTGTCTGCGATATTGTTGAAGAACGAGCTATGGTTACAGCTGAAGCTTTTGGAGCTAAATCATACACGGACTATGAAGAACTTTTGAATAAGGAAGACGTAGATGCAGTGAGCGTATGTTTACCGAACTACCTTCATGCTCCTGTTTCCATAGCAGCTTTAAATGCAGGGGCCAACGTACTTTGTGAAAAACCAATGGCAACGTCTCATGAAGAAGCTGAACAAATGATCGAAGCAGCAGAACGCAATGGAAAGAAACTAATGATTGCTCATAACCAACGCTTTGTTTCTTCTCATGAAAAAGCACGTAAACTGATCGAAAATGGGGATATAGGGAAGGTTTACAGCTTCCGCACTACGTTTGGACACGGAGGACCTGAAGGATGGAGTGCTGATGGAGAAGACAGCTGGTTCTTTAAAAAAGAAGAAGCTTTCATTGGAGCTATGGGAGACCTTGGAGTACATAAGGCGGATCTCCTTCGCCATATTCTTGGAGAGGAATTTGTCGATGTAGCTGGATTTGTTGAAAATAATGCCAAAGACAGAATTTCTGTAGATGATAATGCTGTCTGCATCCTTCGTACAGAAAGTGGTGTAGTTGGAACTTTGACTGCAAGCTGGGCTTACAATTCAGCAGAAGATAACTCTACAGTGATCTATGGAGAAAAAGGCACCCTTCGTTTAGAGGATAATCCTACGTACTCTTTAATCGCGCAATATACAAACGGTGAAATTGTAAAATATGAGCTTGGTCAAATTCAATCCAACGATGAAGGCGGACAAACAAATACAGGAGTTATTGATCATTTTGTCGAATGTATTATTGAAGATAAGAAGCCTCTTATTGATGGGGAAGAAGGAAAGCGTTCGCTGGATGTTATTTTAGCAGCGCTTGAATCAGGAGAAACCCGTAAAATAACAAAGTTAGAGAAGTGATTGGTTATGAATAAATTAAAAATGGGAATCATTGGTGCCGGAGGTATTGCACAGGAACGCCACATTCCAGCTTACGCAGGTATGAGTGAAGCTGTGGAATTAACTGCAGTGCAAGACACTAATATTGATCGTGCCCATGCAGTATCCCAGACCTTTGATATTCCACACGTTTTTGATGACTATAAACCATTATTTGAAGTGGTCGATGCAGTAACGATATGTACACCAAACAAGTTTCATTCTGAGATTGCTATCGCTGCACTTGAAGCAGGGGTCCATGTTTTATGTGAGAAGCCCATGGCCATAACGACGAAGGAATGTGAAGCCATGATTGCTGCAGCTGAGAAGAATGACAAGCTTCTATCCATTGCTTACCATTACCGTCATATGCCAGAAGCTAAACTTGCAAAAGAAGCAATCCTGCAAGGCGAGATTGGGGACCCCCTTGTAACAAGAGTGCAAGCTATGCGCCGACGTAAAGTACCAGGCTGGGGTGTTTTTACTAACAAAGACTTACAAGGTGGCGGGAGTTTAATCGATTTCGGCTGCCATCTGCTTGATTTAGCGCTTTGGCTGCTTGATGATCCTGAACCTGTGGAGGTTATGGGACGAACGTACGACCGTTTAAGTAAAACCCCTGGTCAAGTGAATGACTGGGGAGCCTTTGACCATGAAACATTTAATGTTGATGATCACGTGACGAGCTATATTACGTTTAAAAATGGGTTATCCATGCAATTTGAATGTTCATGGGCGGCAAACATAAAAGAGGATTATACAGCTTTAAGTATTTCCGGGGTTGACGGGGGAATGGACGTTTATCCTTTCCAGCTTTATCAGACAAAATATGGATCTGTATGGAACAGTCAGCCCAACATTCCGAAAGAAACTCTTAGTGAAGGATTTGTACAAGCGAAAAACTTCGTGGATAGTTGTTTAGGTAATGCAGATCTTATCGTAAAACCAGAACAAGCTTTAAAAGTTACGAAATTAATTGAAGCTATTTATAAAAGTAGTGAAGAAGGTTCCAGCATAAAAATTAAAAATTGAGAATGGAGGAATAACTTATGAAACTTGGTGTGTTTACGGTGCTTTTTTCTGACTTATCCTTTGAAGATATGCTTGATAAAGCGAAGGAATCAGGTTTGAAAGCAGTAGAGATAGGTACAGGGGGATATCCTGGGAGTGCTCATTGTAACGTGGAAGAGTTGTTAGAAAATGAAGAAAAGCGTGCTGAATACTTGGAAAAGGTTCATTCTCGCGGATTAACCATTAGTGCTTTCAGCTGCCATGGCAACCCTATTTCACCTGATGAAAAATTTGCAAAGGAATCTCACGATGCTTTTGTGAAAAGTGTTAAATTGGCTAATCTTCTCGATGTTCCCGTCGTTAATACGTTTTCTGGAACTCCAGGGGGAGCAGAAGGAGACAAATCACCAAATTGGCCGGTCACACCTTGGCCGGCTGAGTACTCTGATACGCTCGAATGGCAATGGAATGAAAAGCTTATTCCTTATTGGAAAGAGCAAGGGAAATTCGCAGAAGAATATAATGTGAAAATTGGCCTTGAACTACATGCTGGATTTCTCGTTCACACGCCGCACACTATGTTGAAGCTTCGAGAAGCAACGTGCGATGCTGTTGGAGCAAACCTTGATCCAAGTCATTTATGGTGGCAGGGAATTGAACCGGTTGCTGCCATTAAAATTCTTGGAAATGCAAATGCTATTCATCATTTTCATGCGAAAGACACATACATTGACCAAGAAAATGTAAACATGTACGGGTTAACAGACATGCAGCCCTATGGAGAAGTGAAGACAAGAGCTTGGAGTTTCCGTTCGGTGGGGTATGGACATGGCATTCAGGAATGGTCTAATATTGTAAGTGCGCTTCGTACGTATGGATATGACCACGTCATTAGCATTGAACACGAAGATCCAATTATGTCTATTAGTGAAGGCTTTAATCAAGCCGTAAAGAATTTAAAAGCTGTAAATATTGAGGAGCCTCCAGCAGATATGTGGTGGGCTTAATGGTTTGAGTAGAAGGAGTGACTAGTATGGCGAATCGATCAGGCTTTATGGGCGGCATGTATGCCGTCAGCGAATGGATAAGCAGATTTACGTTAGGAAATCTGCTGTGGGCCCTGTTTAATTTGCCAGTTGGCCTCCTTCTTCTCAGTTTATTGAACTTACAAGACAGCGGGCTTATCTTTTATATTATGGCACCTTTAGTATTAGTTACCCCTTTCGTATTTTTCCCCGCCACAACTGCTCTATTTGCTAAAGCGAGAGAATGGGTTAGAAAAGATGAAAATGATTTAGTCGAGAAATCGTATTTTTATTACTATAAAGAAAATTATTTGAAAAGTTTAGGTGGAGGAATAATATTTGTAGTATTATGGACTGTACTTGCCGCTGACGTCTATTATTTCTCTACGCGAAATACCTTTCTTATGAATGTTTTTCTTATTATGGCAATTTTACTATTTGTTTGGACGATAAACTTTTTCGCCGTAATGGTTCATTATGACATGAAGCTGAAAGGCTTTCTTAAGCAGTCTTTCTTTATAACCATAGGCAGTCCTTTATTATTTTTGACGATTGTTATAAGCTCAGCTATTGTGCTATACATAAGTCTTTATATTTTCCCTTTATTAATTCCTATTGTTACGGGTTCTCTAATCGCCTTTCTATCTTTCTCAGCTTTTTACCGCCTTCATTTAAAAATTATTAATAATAAAAATAAGTAAACTAGACCAGGCTTAAAAAGCCTGGTTTAGTTTTATCAGGCTGAGACAAAACTAAATAAAGCAAAAAGTATATAAACGATTTTGCAGCAGCCAGTTCGGAATATTTTATATTAAGGAATACTAAGGTTCCGTCAAAACACTGAAGTCACTGAAAAAGTCCTGAGTAATCTTAAAGAGCCTCAAGAATCGCTTTTCGGTGGATGCTTGCCGCGGGCACGGCCTCAGCTAACTTGGTCAAGAAGATCACTTGACCAAGTTAATGCAGCTTGCGCTATTCCCTCAGGAGGCTTCGTATTTTACTACGCTAGTCATCTGCGTTTTTACGAATGTTTGCTTTTTGACAACACTGATTTACTTATGGCACAGACTCATTTTTATGACATAAGTAAAGGAGAATTCACTACTACAAAAGCATCAATTGTTAGTTCTAAGAGCAAAGAAAAGGTAGAGGTTTTTTGATATATTGGAAGAAAGGAGGAAACGACTATGAATCCATATAATCAACGCCAGCTGTTTCGTACTCAGCAGGAAAGCGGTACGACCTCCGGCATGTGTGATAACTACCTGCAAGCGAATATGCTTGTACTCCCTAGGGAATATGCATTTGACTTTTTATTATTTTGTGTTCGTAATCCAAAACCCTGTCCTATAGTGGATGTATTGGAACCAGGAATAACGACCCCAAAAATTGCTAATGCTGATATTCGTTCGGACTTACCAAAATACCGCATTTATCGCAACGGTGAATTTGTAGAAGAGGTAAAGGATATTCAAGGAGTTTGGCGAGACGATTTTGTTACATTCCTTATTGGCTGCAGCTTTACATTTGAGAAAGCTCTTCTGGAAAGTGGAGTAAACCTTCTTCACCAGGAACAAAGAAAAGTGGTACCTATGTACAAAACCAATATTGCCTGCGAAGAAGCAGGACGTTTTAAAGGAAATATGGTAGTCAGTATGAGGGCACTGAAACCAGAAGATGTACAAAAAGCCGTTAAAATCACAGAACCTTTCGAAACCTCCCATGGTAGTCCTGTTCATATTGGAGACCCTGCTGATATAGGAATCTATGACATCATGAGTCCTGATTATGGAGAAAGCGTTGAATTTAATGAGGAAGAATATATTCCAGTTTTTTGGGGGTGCGGGGTTACTCCACAAAACGTGTGCTTAAACGCAAAACCAGAAATTATGATCTCTCATGCTCCCGGTCATATGCTTATTACGGACCAGTTTGAAGAAAAGAATTAAGTGGAATGTAATATAGTAATAACAATCACGAAGGGAGATTTTTTCAACCAAAGGAGATGTTAAAATGAAGCAGCACGTGACCCCTTATTTAACGTTTAATGGGAATGCCGTTGAAGCTTTAGATTTTTACAAAGATACTTTTGGCGGGGAAATTTCAGATTTACAAACGTTTGGTGAAGCAGATTATGATACTCCTTCACAAATTAAGAACCGTATTATGCATGCGCGATTACAGAATGGTCCAATGCTGCTTATGTTTTCTGACAGTTTCTCAGGAGAGGAGCCAGTATCAAGTGAATCTCAAGTTTCTCTGGCTGTAGAAATGGAAAATGAACAGGAAATAAAAAAAATTTATGAAAAACTAAAAGTACAAGGTACCGTAAAGATGGAACTTCAAGACACATTTTGGGGTGCTACTTTTGCAAAAGTTACGGATAAGTATGGAATTACGTGGGATTTAAATTTACAAAAATAAATACTTTGGACTAGGAAGATGACGGAGGTCTAATTACCCGCATCTTCCTTTTTTGTTTTTCACTGTACCAGGTACATGGTGCTAGAAATAGGAGCAATAGGAAACAGCAGAACGTATTTATTAGTAAATAAGATTTCTTAACTGCGGAATGCAAAATATGAACATATTTACAAGAATATGACCAAATTCAGAATATTTACATTATTATCAATCTTTGAGATAATAAAATTGAACATAAAAAGGGGGAGAACGCAGATGAAAGGTAATAAGTTAGGGTGGATTTTATTAAGCTTAATCTTATCAGTTCTTTTAGCAGGGTGTGGTACTTCTGACTCAGAAGGTGCAGATGAAGGGGACTCTGGTGGCGATACATATACAGTGGCTACCGATAATAACTTTGTGCCGTTTGAATTTTTGGACGAGGATACGGGTGAGATGGAAGGATTTGATATGGACTTGATCCGCGCTATTGCAGATGAAGCTGGATTTGAAGTTGATATTGAAGCGATGAAATTTGACGGAGTTGTTACAGGTATGCAGTCCGCCAAATATGACATAGGAATTGCAGGAATGACAATTACAGAAGAACGTAAGGAAAATATTGATTTCTCAGATCCATATTATGATGCAGGTCTAATGCTTGCAGTCCAATCAGATAACACAGAAATCGAATCTGAAGATGACTTGGCAGGTAAGACTGTAGCGACACGTTCAGGTACTACTAGTGAAACTTATTTACAAGATAACCATCCAGATGCAGAAGTAGAAACCTTCCCGGGAATTGTAGAAGCCTATATGGATTTACAAGCAGGGCGCGTGGATGCTGTTATGTATGACGTACCAAACGTTCAATACTATGTAGCTAACGATGCAGAGGGAGAATTGAAGACTGTAGGCGATATCCTTCAAGGCGAACAATATGGAATAGCATTTCCTAAGGACTCAGATCTAGTTGAAGACGTGAATGAAGCGTTAGCTACATTAATTGATAATGGAACTTACGATGATATTTATGAAGAGTGGTTCGGAGAGCGTAAATACGATACAGAATCCTCAGAATAACTAATAAAGCGTAGCAGGGCTATGTCTTGTTACGCTTTTCTATTTTAAACCAACCAATCATATGACTAACAAAATAGCTGCACACAAGGAGCGTTAATTACATATGGATGTCTTCATGGAATCACACTACATGCGAGTGATACCTTTTTTATTAGAAGGTCTCATGTATACACTTTTAATTACAGGTGTAGGATTGTTTTTTGGATTTATTCTTGGAGCAATATTTGGCTTAGCACGTCTCTCAAAGAGTAAGATAATATATGGAATAGCTACTGTGTATGTTGAAGCTTTACGAGGTACCCCTATTCTTGCACAGATCTTATTTATCTATTTTGGCCTTCCAGATGTACTCGGTTTTAATATTGATAAAATTACTGCTTCTGTTATTGCGATTGCAGTAAACGCGGGTGCTTACATAGCAGAGATTGTACGTGGTGCTGTTTACTCGATTGATAAGGGACAAAGTGAAGCAGGACGTTCAATCGGATTAACAAGGGGCCAGACGATGCGTTATATTATATGGCCACAGGCGTTTAAACGAATGATTCCGCCGCTCGGTAACCAATTTGTTATTAGTTTAAAGGATACTTCGTTATTTTCCGTTATAGCCGTAGGCGAATTAACCTATATGGGGCAGCAATACTATGGTCTAACATTCGCACCTTTCCAAGCTCTAACTATGGTTTGTCTCTTTTATCTAGCGATTACAGTTCCGGCATCGGTATATTTACGTAGAGTAGAAAGGAGACTGGATGTGTAATGATTAGAGTAAGAGATCTGCATAAATCATTTGGTGATAATGAAGTTTTAAAAGGAATTGATCTAGAAGTCAATGCCCAGGAAGTGGTTTGCGTCATTGGACCATCGGGATCAGGAAAAAGTACACTGCTGCGCTGCCTGAATTTATTAGAAGAAGTAACAAGTGGAGACGTTTTTATTGAAGGGGAAAATTTAACAGATTCCAAAGTGGATATAAATGAAGTCCGATCACGAGTAGGGATGGTATTCCAGCATTTTAATCTATTTCCACATATGACGGTGCTGGAAAATATTACATTAGGTCCTAAAAAGATTAAAGGTATTAAGAAAGCTCAGGCAGAAAAGGAAGCAGAACCTCTGCTCGCCAAAGTGGGTCTATCAGATAAAGCTAATGTTTATCCAGACAGTCTCTCAGGAGGTCAAAAGCAGCGTGTAGCAATTGCCCGTTCGTTAGCAATGAATCCCAAAATTATGTTGTTTGATGAACCTACTTCAGCTTTAGATCCAGAGCTGGTCGGCGACGTATTGGCTGTCATGAAGGATTTGGCGACGGAAGGTATGACAATGGTCGTAGTGACCCACGAAATGGGGTTTGCTCGTGAAGTTGGTGATCGAGTGATCTTTATGGATGAAGGCATCATTATGGAGGAAAATGTGCCAGCGAAAATTTTTGGAGAACCTGATAACCCAAGGACACGTGAATTCTTATCAAAAGTTCTATAAATCGAATAATGGCTGAGATAAAACTTAAATAAGCGTAAAATAATCCGAACGATTTTGCACTAATCAGTTCGGATTATTTATATTTGGAGAGAATTTATACTAATGCTGCGTCAGAACACTCGCTTTCCATTGTCACGGCCAAAGGTTTATCAGACAGCAAAAAGCGCTTTTCTGCGGGATCTTCAGGTTAAATATTCCCACATGAGTCTTATTATATTGACTACGCTTGTGATCTGCGTTTATTAGTTCTTTCCATCTCTGTTTCACTTAATCTCCAGTTTCTTTATGACATCTCAAAAACTAAACGATTCAACAAATTTCATACATACATACCAATTTTTAATATTTTAATTTATAATAATAGTATCTAGGTGAAGGGGTGTACGAATGGAAAAAAGAAGAAATAAACATAGTCGTAAAAAGAAGAAAAAATGGCTTTGGATTACCCTTTCCATTATTCTTCTCATAGGTGTTGGGATTTCAGCTTACTTATACAGCATCTATAACAATGTAAAAACTACTGTTGATAATGATATCCATGAAACCGTAACAGGAATTGACCATGAGGCTACTAAGAAAAAAGTCGATGACCAAGACCCAATTAATGTATTACTGCTGGGTGTTGATGAGAGAGATAATGATAAAGGACGTTCAGATACAATGATAGTAATGACGCTTGATCCTACGAATGAACGGATGCAAATGGTGAGTATACCACGTGACACACGAACCGAAATTGTTGGACGAGATATGGAGGACAAGATAAATCACGCTTATGCATTTGGTGGAAGCGAAATGTCTGTGAACACCGTTGAAAGCTTTCTTGATATTGAGCTTGATTACTACTTGCGAATGAATATGGAAGGACTTGGCCAGCTCGTTGATGCCGTTGGGGGAATTACTGTTAATAATGAATTTGCATTTGAATATGGAGGAAAAGATTTTCCCGAGGGAGAAATAGAACTGAATGGGGAAGAAGCTTTAGCTTGGGTGAGAATGAGGTACGATGATCCTCAAGGTGACGCTGGGCGGAACGAGCGTCAGCGTCAAGTTATTCAAGGGGTGATAGACCGCGGAGCAAACATTAACGCGGTCAACAAAATCGGGGATATCATGGATGTGCTGGGTAATAATGTAGCGACTAATATGAAGTTTGAAGACATGCGTAATTTAGTTACTAATTATCGTGGTGCCAGAAAAGATGTCTCATCCTATCAAATGAGCGGAGATGGAACGACGATAGATGATATTTATTATCTTCAAGTACCTGAATCAGAAGTTGAAAAGACCAATGAAATGATCCAAGACTTCAGTTCATAACTTTTCACATCATGTTGTGAACTTTTAATAAAAGGGTATATTATAGTATTCACATTCCCACTATTTCCGGGGAAATAATTGTCGTAGATTGTGCTAAATGCTGCTCGCTTAAATCTCATCACTCACAAAGGAGCGAGTTTTTATGATGAAGGGATGGGCAATATTAATACTTGGATCTGTATTTTTAATCGGGTGTACAGCGGATAGTGTTGAGTCAGGACCTACAAACAACAGTAATAAAGAAGCGAACGAAAACCATTCAGCTCAAAATGATGGGGAATGGGAGTTTAGTGCTTACTTGGCAAACAAATTGGAAAAAGCTCTTGGCAAAGATCCTCAAAATGCAACAGAAGAAGAATTATATAAAGTTTTAGATGATGAATCGTTAAGAGAACAATATTTAAATGAACTTTATGATTTGCTTGAGTTAAAAGTAGAGGAGGGTCTTATCAGCACAGAAGAAGCTGATGCTCAAAAGGAAACGATGGAGTTTATATTTGAAGAAAAGTAAGAGCCATGACTTTAATTTAAAGTCATGGCTCTTCTTTTATATTATTCAAATAATGACGGGATACCTTCAATAAGTGTAAATACGCCCATGTAAGCCATAGCTACGACAACAAGTGCTCCGAACACGGTCATCCAAATCGGGTGTTTATAAGTCCCTACAATCTTAGATTTATGAGCAGCCACAAGCATCACACCTAATGCTAAAGGTAAAATTAAACCATTCACCGAACCAACTAAGACGAGAATACTTACAGGTTCTCCTACAAAAGCGAAAACTAATGTAGAAACCGTTATAAAACCGATTGTTAAGTATCGATGGTTATTCTCTAATACTGGACTGAAAGAGCGAATGAATGATACAGAAGTGTAGGCAGCACCCACGACGGATGTAATGGCAGCAGCCCAAAAGACAATACCAAAGATTTTGTAACCTATATTTCCGGCGGCAAGCTGAAATACAGAAGCAGGGGGATTGCTAGGATCTAAAGAAAACCCTTGAGATAAGACCCCTAAAACGGCAAGGAATAGGAAAATCCTCATTATTGATGCGACACCAATAGCGTAGACGGAACTTTTCGTAACTTCTGGCAATGCTGCTTTCCCTTTTAAACCAGCCTCTATCAACCGGTGCCCCCCGGCAAAAGTAATATACCCTCCTACTGTACCTCCAACTAAAGTAACAATAGCTAAAAAGTCTATCGTGTCAGGGGCAAAACTTTTAACGGCAGCCTCCCCCACGGGCGGCTGGGCTGTAAACATTACGTAAATCGTCAGCGCAATCATTACAAAACCTAACATTTGAGTAAATCTGTCCATTAAGCGTCCGGCTTCTTTTACTAAGAATATACCGATGGCTAATACTCCGCTAAGTACGGCGCCAAGCTGGGGAGAGATACCAAACAATACATTGGTACCTAGTCCAGCACCGGCTATGTTCCCAATGTTAAATGCTAATCCACCCGCTACGACGAGTGCGGCGAGTACATATCCTAAACCCGGAAGCACGTCATTGGCAATATCTTGTGCACGTTTTTCACTCACCGCGATGATTCGCCATATGTTCATCTGTGCCCCAATGTCTATAATGATGGATACTAAAATTACAAAACCAAAACTAGCAAGAAGCTGTTCAGTGAAAACGGTTGTTTGGGTTAAAAATCCTGGTCCAATCGCCGAGGTTGCCATTAAGAAAGCAGCGCCGACTAATATACTACGGTTTGTGGTTTTCATAAAGAAGCTCCTATCTTAGGTGTTATAGTAAATTGGAAATCTTGTTAATTTTAATTGCTGATTCTTTTAGAGTAGAAGAAATGTTTTGTGCGAAGTCCAGCGCATGAGACCCGTCGCCATGAATACAAATAGTATCTGCTTGAATGGAAATGTCCCCCCCGTCTACAGATTTTACTTTGCTTTCTTTCACCATTCGGACAACCTGTTGAATAGCTTCATCAGCATTGGTAATAAGAGCATTAGATTCTGATCTGGAAGTTAGGGAGCCATCGTTTTGATAGGTGCGGTCTGAAAAAACTTCATTGGCTGTCTTCAAGCCGGTTTTTTCACCGGCTTTTACAAGTTCACTCCCAGATAAACCAAATAAAATAAGCTCTGGGTTTACATCATAAACGGCTTCTGCTATAGCTTCCGAAAGGGCAGCGTCTTTAGCAGCCATATTAAAAAGAGCTCCATGAGGTTTAACGTGCTGTAATTGAGTACCTTCAGCTTTAACAAATGCATGTAGTGCTCCAATTTGGTAAACCACTAGCTCATAAGCTTCTCTAGGAGAGATGTTTATATTTCTTCGTCCAAAGCCTGCTAAGTCTTGTAAGCCGGGATGAACGCCTATTCCTACATTTTTTTCAAGAGCCATCTTCACAGTTTTTCTCATAGTTGTTGGATCACCAGCATGAAAACCGCAAGCTATATTTGCGGAGGTCACGAAGTCTAGAATTTCTTCATCACGTCCCATAACATATGTGCCGAAACTTTCTCCCATATCACAATTAATATCTACTGCATAGCTCATTTTAATTCCTCCTTCTGCTTAAGTAAGATCGAACGTTTTAGTAATTGAATGGAATGTTCCTGCTCAAGCAGCGCTTTTTGAGCTTCTTCTAAAGTCATTTCTTTAAAAGTGAGATGTTCGCCAGGTTTCATTTGACAAAGCACGGGAAGATCAATACTCGCGACTTGGCCTATTTTTGGATAGCCGCCTGTCGTTTGTCGATCAGCTAACAATATAATAGGGTTTCCGTCGTTTGGAACTTGAATCGACCCAAAAGAAACGGCTTCCGAAATAAGTTCACGAGGTTCTTTTAGTGATAGAGTTTCACCTTCCATACGAAAGCCCATCCGATCTGATTGAGAAGATACTTTAAATGGTGATGAAAATAAAGATTGCTGACTGTCTTCTTCAAACCACTCATATTGCGGCCCTTTAATTAATGAGATTAGAGGTCGTGACGAGTATTTGGGAAGAAGATCAGAAGCTATGGACCAATCCATTTCTACGTAACTTCGTGTATCATCCTGAATCTTGCGTGGATACGGTCGTGCCTTCCTGAAGTGAATCACATCATCAGTTTCCAGCGGCCTCCCTTCATACCCACCAATATTGGCTCGCATATAAGTTGCGCGACTCTCCATAACGGGGGGGATATCCATCCCGCCGCCAATAGCAATGTAGGAACGACAGCCTGTTAACGGTTTGCCAAAGGAAAGGGTAGTTCCCTTAGTTACATAAATAGGCTTCCACATTGAGATTTTCTCTCCATCAATAGAGGGGGATAAATTTCCTCCGCAAATAGAAATGAGGGCTTCTTCCTCAAATTTAATCACCGGACCGAGAAGAGTAACTTCTAAGGTGGCTTCGTTTTCTTCATTTCCTACGAGTAAATTAGCGATTCGGTGAGCAAAAGTATCCATGCTTCCACTCGCTATAACCCCATATTTTTGATAGCCTGTGCGGCCCAGGTCCTGGACGGAGGTCAACAATCCATCTTTAACGATCTTCATCATGACGATGACTCCTCCCAGCTTTGATATTCGTTTTTACTTATTTCTTTAAATATAATTTTATCACCTGCACGCAGCAAACTTGGTATCTCTTGGTCCGGTGTGAATAAGCGCTTTGGAGTTCGTCCAATTAATTGCCAGCCACCCGGTGTTTTTATAGGATATACACCTGTTTGTTTACCGGCAATCCCAACCGTCCGTTCAGGAATTTCTAAACGCGGTGAGTTTCTTCTGGGAGCCGCAATTTTATCAGACATTCCCCCAATAAAAGGAAATCCTGGAGCAAAACCTATCATGTAAACGGAGTAATCGCCTGATTTGTGAATATCAATGACCTCTCTTGTCGTAAGGTTATTGTGTTCAGCTACGAACTCCAGGTCTGGACCAAACTCCCCCCCGTAACAAACAGGAATTTCAATCGTTCTAGGTGTAACTGTATCTCCTGTTTCTACAAAGGTTAATAATTCCTCGAGGTTCTTTTTCACTTGTTCATACGGGAGAATTCCATCTGTTTTTAATGCCGCTGGATTATAGAAAATGGTAACTGTAGTAAATGCAGGGATGTATTCAACCATCCAAGAAGGCTGGTGTTTTTCCAGTAGTTGGAAAATGAGACTCACTTTTGCTTGTGCTTCTTCGTTAATTTCCTGACTTACAGTAATGACAACCGCTTGATCCCCTAAATGGGTTAGTGTGTAGTCCAATATTTCACCTCATGTCTTTGTAAAAATTCAGAATTATATTTCCTAAAGTATAGATTATTCTATCAAATGTGACAAATTCAATTTTTAAACTTTGAAAAAGTGAAAGTTCTATGTTACAAATAAACGATGAATTTTTTAAAAGTAAACTTTTAAAGAGGAAGTGTCGGAAAAGGAGATGTTCTTATGGCTACACGGAGTATGAAACATCGTAGAAAAAAGAAAAAACCATGGCTGTTTTCCACGGTAGCAGTAGTTTTATTATTAGCTGGTGGTGGAGCTGCTTATTTATATTCCATGTATAATAATGTAAAAACAACGGTGGATGACGATGTCCATGAAGAAGTTAGTGGTATTGATGATGAAGCTGCTAAAGAAAAAGTAGAAGATGAAGAGCCAATAAACGTTTTACTGCTCGGTGTTGATGAGCGAGATAATGATACAGGTCGAGCCGATACAATGATCGTTTTGTCACTTGACCCTGCTAATAATCGTATGCAAATGGTCAGTATCCCAAGAGACACACGTACTGAAATATCCGGCGAAGGAACAACAGATAAAATTAATCATTCGTATGCTTATGGCGGAAGTGAAATGTCAGTTAATACGGTGGAAGAATTTTTAGAAATTGATTTGGATTATTATGTGCGAATGAATATGGATGGTTTAGCTCAAATGGTTGATGCTGTTGGAGGAATTGAAGTATCGAACGACCAGGCTTTCTCTCAAGGCGGTTACGACTTTGAAGAAGGCAATATTGAGTTAAACGGTGATGAAGCTTTGGCATATGTAAGAATGAGAAAGGGCGACCCTGAAGGGGATGCAGGTCGAAATGACCGCCAGCGGGAAGTTATTCAGGGGACAATCGATCAAGGGGCTAGTGCTAATATAGCCAACAACATTGATGACATGATGGATGTGCTCGGTAACAATGCTGCCACTAATATGAAATTCAAAGATATGAGGAACCTTGCAACCAATTATCGAAGTGCCCGTCATGATATTGAATCGTATCAGATGCAAGGAAAAGACACGTATATTAATGATATTTATTACTTAAATGTTCCTGAGTCGGAGATTGAGAAAACCAGAGATAAAATTAATGAATATACACCAAGTTAGTCAAAAGCTGTCTCAAAGGAGACAGCTTTTTTCTAAGATGGAACCCCTCCTATAGAAGCTATTTCTATGTTATATTATGAGGAACAATGTGTAAGGGAGAGGAGAATATTGAAACCAACTATAGGATTTATTGGCACAGGTGTCATGGGGAAAAGGATGGCAAACCGCTTACTGGAAGCTGGGTACGACGTCCACACGTATACACGTACAGCTTCGAAAGCAGAGGAGCTTTTACAGAACGGAGCTATATGGCAAGAAAGCGTCAAGGAGCTTGCAAAACAAACAGACATTATTATTACGATGGTAGGTTATCCAAGTGATGTGGAGGAGGTCTATTTCGGAACGGAAGGTTTGCTGGAGAACGCTGTAAATGGATCGGTACTTATTGATATGACGACCTCATCGCCAGATTTGGCTATAAAAATTGCTGAGAAAGCGAATGAAAAAGAACTCCATGCCATAGATGCTCCAGTTTCGGGCGGGGACATAGGCGCTAAGAACGGACAATTATCGATAATGATAGGTGGAGAAAAACAAACAGTGGATCAAGTTCTGCCCATTTTTAAAGAGCTCGGTCAAAATTACATAAGGCAGGGGCTGGCTGGTGCTGGACAATTCACTAAGATGTGCAATCAAGTTGCTATTGCTTCAACGATGATAGGGGTTACCGAAGCGCTTGTTTACGCAGAAAGAGCCGGCCTTGATCCTAATATAGTTTTAGAGAGTATTAGCGGAGGTGCAGCTGGAAGCTGGTCTCTAAGTAACTTAACACCGAGAGTAATCAAACGGGATTTTTCACCAGGATTCTTTATCAAACACTTTATTAAAGATATGAAGATCGCCATAGAGTCAGCAGAAAAAATGGGTATTGATTTGCCAGGATTGAAATTAGCGAAAGAACTGTATGAGGAATTGGCAAGGAACGGTGAAGAAAACAGCGGTACACAAGCCCTTTACAATTACTATGCATAAAAAAGCAGTCTCAAAGCTCGTGCTTTGAGACTGCTTTTAATTTTATTCAGCTGAATCATTTGAGAGCCAGGCTTTATAATCATCTATATCTGAACGGACTTGCTTAATCACTAAGTTCAAAATATAAACATCATCAATTAAACCAGCGACTGGTATGAAGTCAGGTATAGCATCCAGCGGCATTAATAAATAAAGAATTCCACCGAGAATAGCAATAATAGAGCCTCTTGGTGCTCTTCTATAATCTCCTCGCACCCAATCCCTCACCATACTAAACATTAGTTGAAGCTCATGCCATACTTCGGAAAGAGGCCCTTCATTTTTAAAAGATTTGTCTTTTGCCTGCTGAATTACATCTTTTGTTTTTTCTGGATTATTGATTAATTTTTGAGCTCTATCTTTTAAATTTTCGAATATACGACGTGCCTTTCCTTTTTCTGAATTTTCCATATTTAAGTCTCCCTTTAAAAACAGTGTTTTTTCTCTTTACCTTAAAATCGTTTATACTAAACAATAAGAGTAAAAAGGAGAGGAGCGTACGTTTATGACAAAGGTGGGGAGAAATGACCCGTGCCCATGTGGAAGTGGAAAGAAATTCAAGAAGTGTCACGGTCAGTCGAATGTGATAGAATTCCCTGCGAAAGTTATTGAGGAGGAGCTTGATCAACATTTCTTAAGATTTCAAGATTTTATGTTTGATCAATACCCTCATCTCTTTCCTCGTGAGAAGCCAACGACTGATGAGGAAGAGGTAGAGCAATTTATAACATTACTGTATAAGGGGCTGTTCGACTCACAAAGTGGGGAGGGAACTGTTTTTCAACAATACTTGCTAGAAAATGAACCTTCTGTTCAAAGACCGTCCGTTATAGAATCTTTAAGAACGTGGCAAGAATCTAAAGCCAGCATTTTTAAAATGTTAAATTACGACGGAGAGTCGATTATTGAAGTGGAGGATTTACTGTTCGGAGGAACTTATAAAGTAGATCGGGACCGTATTCCTTTAAAGGTTAAAGATTTCCCCATAGCCCCCTATTACACAGGGATTCTATTGAACTATGGCCCTATTTTTAAATTTGCTCCGATGGCCGTTCCAGTGGAAGAAAGGGCCTATCAAGCAATACGTATGAGACTGGAGCAAGATTTTGAAGAACAGGCTGAGGAGGAGACCTTACAAGAATATTTCCACGCCTCTTTTTTATATCAGTTGCCACAGTGGATTTATTTTGATGAAGATGATGAAAAAGAATTAGAAACGATTTGGAAAGGGAAACCCGCTGAACGAGAGGTACTAGATTTAATTGAACAATATTTGGAACAGGAATTCAAAGAAGAAGGAAACTATCAATTGTTAAAAGACATGTGGATTATGTTTTGCAATGATAAATCACCTGTTATCCGCAAGTCAGAAGTGTTTGCTGCAAGTCTAGAATACTGTTATAAATCCAGTTCTTATTTTTGGAGAGAAACCGAGACTTCAAAGAGAGCCATAGCAGAAAAGTATAACGTCAGTCCAAATAGTCTTTCAAAGCGTTATGATGAGTTAAAGGACTATTTTAAGGGGAAATTTTTATCCTAAATAAATCTATTAAAAAAAGAGCCAGCGTCAAATGCCGGCTCTTTTTATTTATGTTTTAATGAGGCCATGTGGATCGAGAACAAACTTTTTAGCGGCGCCCTGGTCAAACTCACGGTAACCACGTGGGGCATCTTCTAGACCAATCACCGTAGCGTTAACTGCTTTAGCAATTTCTGCTTTGCCTTGCAGTATGGAATGCATTAACCCTCTGTGGTATTTCATCACTGGAGTTTGTCCTGTAACAAACGTCTGTGCTTTTGCCCATCCAAGTCCGAAATCTAATTTTAATGATCCTCGGCGCGCATCTTCATCTGAAGCACCTGGATCTTCAGTTACATAAAGTCCGGGGATACCAAGCCCACCACCGGCCTTCGTTGCATCCATTACAGTGTTTAGTACTTTAGCTGGTGCTTCTTCGTGACTGTGGCCATAAGCTTCAAAACCCACACAATCGACTGCACAATCGACAACAGGCTGACCTAAAATTTGTTCAATTTGTTCGCTGATATTATCGTGTTTACTCACATTGATTGTCTCACAACCAAAGCTTCCCGCTTGAGCTAGACGTTCTTCAATCAAATCTCCCACAATCACGACTGAAGCTCCTAATAACTGAGCCGAGTGAGCCGCTGCCAGACCAACGGGACCAGCCCCTGCGATATAGACTGTCGATCCTACTTTTACTCCTGCAGAGTATGCACCGTGAAAACCTGTCGGAAAAATATCGGAAAGCATCGTTAAATCAAGAATTTTTTCCATAGCTTCGTCTTTATCCGGGAATTTAAGAACCTGGAAGTCAGCATAAGGGACCATAACATATTCTGCCTGACCTCCTACCCAGCCTCCCATGTCTACATATCCATATGCAGAGCCTGGACGATCGGGGTTTACATTTAGACAAATGTGAGTTTTCCCTTCAATACAGTTTACACAGCGTCCACAGGCGATATTAAAAGGTACAGATACAAGGTCTCCCTTTTTAACAAACTCAACGTCTCTGCCGGTTTCTATGACTTCTCCTGTAATTTCATGGCCAAGAATTAATCCTTCAGGGGCAGTAGTCCGTCCGCGAACCATGTGTTGGTCGCTGCCGCAAATATTAGTAGAAACTACCTTTAAGATTACACCGTGTTCACATTTCCGTCCTACATTCTTAGGGTTAACACCCGGGCCATCACGTAATACCAACTCTGGAAAATCAATTTCCTTAACTGTTACGTCTTCATTACCTGTGTAAGCTACAGCACGGTTATTCGTTGCCATACATGAACCTCCTCATAATATTTGTCAGGATAACAAATTACATTGAGCGGGAACGAAAGCGGTACATTTCAGTAATACAGCCGGGACGGTTCAATAGTTTATTCATGAGTAAAAGAAGTGAAGTAGATTAGTCAGATATGTATTATGAATGGAGGTGGTAGAAACATAAGGGGATATAAGCTGCATTAATTGAATACCCTTTCATGGATATCTCAAACATGAGATTTATACATTTTAGTTGGAGGGTGGAAATTGATTAGAATACCTAGTAGATAGAAAATCCCCTCATAATTCTGAGGGGATTCGCTTATTTGCGAGTACTTCGCATAATTAGGCTAATAATAAAGACGAAGATAATCGCCCCGATAAGAGCAGGTATAATGGCAATTCCTGCTAAACTGGGCCCTAAGCTTCCCAGCAATTCGCCACCAAGCCAAGCGCCTACTATACCAGCAATTATATTACCTATAATACCAAGCGGCATATCTCTGCCGATTAAGATTTGGGCTAACCACCCTATAAGTCCTCCAACAATCAAATATAAAATAACTCCCATGAATTTTACCTCCTTTGTTATATTCACTATTTATCCACTTATTTTTTATTTAAAACATACAAAATACTTTGACATCTTTTCACTGGAACTATCAGATTAGAATTTTCTTTTGTAATTTACTGTTACCGTCTCTTTTGTGGTTAATTTGAATAATGGAAAAGGGACTTTCTTTCACCCCGCGGAAAGCGGCGCTTTTTTATTATGAAGTACATATTAGCTTTTTCGATAGACTGACCCGATCATTTTAAATGATCGGGTTTTTTATCTATCATTTTTGAATGAATCGATTTAACTCGTGGTAAGTAACATAGAAGAGATATTATAAGAAGAGGGTGTTGAAGGTGACAGCTATGCAGGTTGTACTATTATTATTTTTAGGTTATATCGTTTTTACTTTAGATAAAAAACAAGAAGATATTCCAGTGCCCGTCGTTTTATTGCTGCTTGGTATAGGACTATCGTTTGTTCCCTTTTTCTCATCAATAGAATTAAATAAAGAATTAATTTATGACTATTTTTTACCGGCTTTATTGTTTATTTCTGCTTATCAATATTCTCCGAAGGCACTTAAAAAATACGGTTGGTTGATTGGGATGTTAAGCACAATAGGGCTTATATTTACAGCTCTTGCATTAGGTTTTTTTACTTATGCAGTGGGAGGAATCTTTACGTCATTTACATTGTTAGGTGCTCTTCTAATTGCTGCAATCCTAACGCCTACTGATCCTGTATCAGTGGTTTCTATCCTAAAACAATCTTCAACAGATGAAGAGGTAGCGGACATTGTTGAGGGCGAATCTATGATAAATGATGGAACGAGTGTAGTATGGTTTACTGTTCTATCTTCCATGTTTGTAAAAGGGGAAAGTTTTAAGTTTTTTCCTTTTTTAGGAGAATTTCTTATCGTTTCACTTGGCGGGGCTGTCATTGGGTTGGTCTTCGGTTGGATCGTGAGCAAAGCTGTGCATATTACTCACCATCGACAATATCAAATCATGTTAAGTATCGTGTTGGCTTATGGTTCCTTCCATTTGGCAGAACATGTAGGTGTTTCGGGAGTTTTGGCGACCGTCGGCTCTGGAATTATGCTGGCTTGGGAATTTGACCATACAAATAAAACGGATCATTACTATGAGTCACTTTCTAGTTTTTGGGATGTTGTAGAACCTACGGTTTTATCTCTCGTATTCTTAGTAATAGGTATTGAGGCTACTGATCATTTGGTTGCAGATGTATGGGGTTTAGCTGTTCTCTTGTTTTTAGCTGCATTTATCATTCGTTTCTTGGTCGTAGGGGGAACCATGCAGTTCTCTCCCACGTTTAGAAAACACCTGAATTTAAAGAAGAGTGCTATCATTTCTTGGGCAGGTATCAAAGGAACCATGAGTGTTGTTTTATTATTAAGTCTGCAAGCAGATGCTGGTTCCCAAGCAGAAGGTATCCTATCCGTTACATTTGCAGTAATTATTTTGTCCATTGTGATTCAAAGCTTGGGAGTTTATCCATTATCTAAGCGGCTGTAAACAACAAAAACACCGCTTGCGCAAAGCGAGCGGTGTTGCTCATATTATGAACCGAAATTTTCAATCATATTGTGAGTTTTTTGAATCTCTTCTTCAGACATTTCGATTAGATACATTCCAGAGCTTGTCTTACTGCTGCCTGACATTTGGTATGTTTGAGTTTCTTTACGTGCCCCGTTGTATTTTGTAGCCAGCTTTCTCATGTCTTGAAAGTTCATATTAGTGCTGACGTTCTCGCCTAGTACTTCCATAACATTCCCCATTTGATTAACGATATCTAAACTGCCCCCCCTATTTATAACTCCTTGAATAACCTGACGTTGACGGTCATTACGCCCCATATCACCTTGAGGGTCTTCTTTTCTCATACGTACGTAAGCAAGAGCTTCATCTCCCGAAAGTTCCAATTGCCCTTTTGGAAATTGGTAGCCATCGTACTGAAAGGACCGAGTGTTTTGTACAATAATTCCATTAACAGCATCAACTAATTGAGAAAGTCCTTTCATATTCACTCTTGTAAAATAGTCAATCTCTATATCTAAGAAGTTCTCTACTGTATTAACCACCATATTACTTCCTCCATAAGCATAAGCGTGATTCATACGTGTGACTCTTCCATCGCCAATAATTTCAGCTTCTGTATCTCTTGGAATGCTGACCATTTGCATTTTTTCGTTCTCAGGGTCAAGAGTGAGTACAATCATCGTGTCTGAACGCCCGCGGTCATTCTCCCGTTCATCTACTCCAAGAAGCAGAATATTTAAAGGTTCCTCGTTCTTTACTTTCTTTTTTGTTACTGCTGTGTCGATTGACTCTAAGTTTTCGTGAAGGTCATTGTTAACCGTACTTCGCACATCATTAAGTAGATAAAGCGTAAACCCTGCAAAAGTTACTAGCACTAATCCAATAATAAGAAGCAATGTTTTCCACCAGCGACCTTTGGAACGCTTTGATTTCTTTTTTTCTTTTCTGCCCATTCATCCACCTCTATTAATTTAAAATCGGAACTCATTTTAGTATATTATACTTAAGTTGGATTAAATTGTAAAAATCATTCAGGTAGTAAAGATGTGATAGAATAATAGCTAGTTTTAAAGAAGGTAAGGTGTTTTATTTTGAAAGAAGTAATTTTACTTTTAGCTGAAGTAGTTAATTTATTTCATGAAGTGATATGGAAAATTTCTAATGAGTTAGGATTAAATTTATCGGATAAAGAATTGCATTTTTGGGTGATTGGTATTCTAGGAGTGGTTGGATTGATTTTCGTTGATTTATTGTTTCACTCCTTATCTAAATGGAGCATAACAGCTATTTCGTTTTTATTTACATTTGCTATGGTGCTTGTTTTTGTATTTGCTGTTGAAATTCAACAAAGGATCACAGGTGCAGGAAATATGGAATTCGCAGATGCTGCTTACAGTGTATTAGGGTTTTTCGCCTTTTGTATAATTTATTTAATAATTAAAGGCTTTTACAAGTGGATTCGTTAGTTCTTCCTCATAAGGGTACCAGGTATTGAAAAGCTGTAATAGAGCGAAGTGCCAAGTGTGAATTTCGGTACCTGGTCCCCGGTGCCCGACCTCTTTTAATTTACTTGATGACTCTTCCGCTTCCATCTACATAAACGGAAGTGACTATCGTCCGGTTAAATTTTTCATTTCGCGGCGTTTTTCCTTCTAGATCAATGGTGAGGTTATATACCCCTTCCCCAAGGTTAGCAAGTTTCTGTGACGAGGTGCCGTCTAAATCATCCCATTTAACTTTTCTGGATTTCTGTTTACCGTTCTTGTAATATTCGAGATTAATTACACTTTTTACATTTTTTCGATCCATGGCTTGAACAGGGGGTTTTTTAGAAAAAGAGACTTCTAGGTCACGACCTATTTCAAGGTTGAAAGCTCCATTTAACAAACTATCAAACTGAACGGTTAACAAGTAATGTTCCTCCGGGGAATAAGCCTCTAGTTTCCATTTACCGGCGGATGGCCGGTCCACTGTTAATGTATGATGAAAACTGCCTTCAAAAACGATTGTCTCATCTGGTTTGGTATCGAAAGAAGACCATTTGTCTCCTTCTGGATCAGTAAGTGTAAAAGTGGAATCTTTCTGGTCGCTAATCCAATTTATGGTTATCTCTTCAGCGTTTTCCTCAACAGAAAATGTTTCGATGGTTTTTCCTTTGTAATGGCCACCTCTTAAATAAGTGTCAGCAGAAAGATAGTCTTCAGTTTTGAAGGCTGAAACGTTTTTCGCTTGAAAGTCTTCCGTGGTTTCATATAAATAGTCTGAAAAGTAACTGAACGTTGAACGGCCTGTACGAATTTCTGAATGATTCCATTTCCCTACTTGTAATTCAGTACTGTAAGGTAAAGCTGAACTTTTAACAGTGACAGCTCCATCATTTGCTCCATAACTACTAAGGTAAAGACCGCCCCAGTACAAAGATGAGCCAAATGTTCCCCAGTTCGTCCCTGCAAGTGTGTATATAGGAATAGAATTATGGGGATCTGTCTGCTGGCGAAAGTAATCCATGTACCCAGTTTGAAGAGAGTAGGTGGCGTCATTCTTGCCCCCGATAATGTCAGCCAGCCATCCTGCCCAGCTGCTATAAGCTAAGTTTGCTAATTCTGAGCCTTGGTGTGGGGAAGAGAGTGTGATGACACGGTCAACGAATGAGTCAGTTCCATAGTGAACAAGTGCTGATTGGGTATCAATTCCGCCTTTACTATGACCGATAATAATCAGATTTTCACCAAAGTGATTATAAATCTCTTCCAGCTTTTCAGCTAAAAGTCGGCCATTGTCCCACATATTATTAGTGGGGTATAAGTCGACAAATGCGGTTTCAAATCCATTCTCATATGCCATCTGATACATGTCGTTGTCTTCCCACCAAGTATGAGAAGAGCTGTTTAATCCGTGGATAAATACAACTGGAGATTTTGCAGGATCTACATAAGAGGGGGATAAGCCTTCATACCACTGACCAGGCGTACCTGAAGCATCACCTTTTCCAAAATTACCTGCGTGGACCTGGATGGGAAGGACGAACGAGAGAACCATAAGCACCACTCCAATTTTTTTCATAACATTCCCCTTTCGTTACAAAATGGGTTGTTTCCTCTTTATTATCTCGATCTTCAAAAATATGTAAAGGTTTCCAGGCCAAAATAATCCTTCGGACTAGGAAGAATAGTCAACAGCATGTAAAAAGTCCTGAAGCTCACTTTACAAAGGAATGACTTCAGGACTGTACTGATTACCGAGAGAAAAACTCTTCTAGAATTAGAACACATGCGCCAATCGCAGAAGCATGATCTCCTAATTTAGCTCGTACAATGGGGGTTTTCTTAGCGTGTGCCGTTAATCCGCGGGATACGATTGTTTCCTCAATTCCTTTCATTATAAACTTTTCTGCCTTAGAAACTCCGCCGCCAATAATAATTAGCTTCGGGTTTAACGTGTGGATTAAATTCGTTAAACCTATTCCTAAATATCTTCCCGTCTGGTGAAGTAAGTCTATACAAAATTCATCCCCTTGCTTAGCCGCTTCATACACAACAGCTCCATCAACCTTTTCTAAATGACCATTCACGATATCGCTGACCAGCGATTTTTTTCCTGTTTTCAATTCTTTTATAGCACGTTCAGCTATAGCAGGCCCGCCAGCCAGCGTTTGAAGGCAGCCGTAGTTTCCACATGAACATTTAGGTCCTGATAGGTCGATTGTTACGTGGCCAATTTCACCAGCAAGACTATTTTCACCGTGAAACAACTGGCCTTTTATCATCAAACCAGCACCGATCCCATGTCCAACGTTTACACCAACTATGTTGTCAGCATCATTTCCGTTACCGAACCAGGATTCACCTAATGTCATTGTTCTAGCATCGTTTTCAACTTTTACAATCATATTAAATTCTTTTTCTAAATGTTCTTTAATTGGAATGTTATGCAATTGAAAAGAAGGGGCGAATAATGAAACTCCATTATCCGTATCGACAATTCCATGCATTCCAATGCCGATGCCAATAAATTTCGTTTGGGGTAAATCCGCCTGATGAAATACTTGGTGAATTCCTTCCTTCATAGTGTTAATGATATCATCTTGATTAGGACGTGCTTTAATAGGTACTTCAAACGTGTGCTGAATCTCACCATATAAATTGGTGACTACTATATTTAATTTATAACGTCCTACATCTACCCCTAATATATAAAAACGATCGGCGTTAATTGCAAGGAGGGTAGGTTTTCGGCCTCCTTTAGATTTACCTTGCGTCGTTTCTATAACGAATTCAGTGTCAATCAATTCTTTAACAATGTTACTGACTGTTGGAGGAGTTAACTGAGTATTTTTTGCAATATCTGCTCGAGATATAGGCCCTTCTTCTCTAATCATATTTAAGATCATGGCCCGATTAATTGATTTCATTAATTTAAAGCTTCCCCTCGTATACTTTGGGTTCATAGGATCTCCTCCACGTTATTACTCTTTTCCACATCATATCACAACAGTTAATTAATTAACTTAACAAATGAATTTTTCCTAATCATTATAAGTGATTTGCGAGGGATAAAGCATCTTTTAGAAGAAAGGATATTTTTTAAAAAGTGAGACTGATGACTAAGCAAATCCACAAGTCGTATTTTCCAAAGAACCATGAAATACTAGTATGCTGCAATTAAGAAATGAATCTTACCATCTGCTATGGCTCAAGAGTTAATCCGCATCTCCTTTTTAGAGAGAAGAATTTTTAGATTTATTCGAAAAAGAAAAGACAGAGCGGGTTTATTGTGATAACATTAAGTAAATTAAATTAATTAACAAAGCATATTTTAAGGTTGAAAAGGAGCAGCTTCCGTTATGCTGATAGTCATATTTATAAATAACAAGAAGAGGTGATAGATTTGGATTCATTAAAGCAAGCATTTAATAAATACATGGAAGAAGGGGAAGAGCCGCAAGCTTTTTTTGCTCCGGGTAGAGTTAATTTAATCGGTGAACATACTGATTATAATGGCGGTCATGTATTTCCTTGTGCATTA
This sequence comes from Halobacillus sp. B23F22_1, assembly GCF_043497005.1. Lineage (NCBI taxonomy): Bacteria > Bacillati > Bacillota > Bacilli > Caryophanales > Bacillaceae > Halobacillus > Halobacillus sp. B23F22_1. The sequence goes on from NZ_JBIEKE010000001.1 coordinate 1,237,434, forward strand.
AGTGTGGGTACTTATGCTTTAGCTCGAAAAAGAAAAGATCGTAAAATTTGTCTTTATTCAATGAATTTCCCTGATTTAGGAGTAATTGAAGTAGATAAGGAGAATCTACATTACGTTAAAGAGAGGGAGTGGAGCAATTATCCGCTAGGAGTAACGGCAATTTTTCAAAAAGAAGGCTATGAAATCAAGGCAGGATTTGACGTGACTTTCTACGGAAACATCCCTAATGGCGCTGGGTTATCATCCTCTGCTTCCATAGAAGTCCTTACAGCTGTGATGTTAAGAGAATTATTCGATATAAAAATTAATATGATAGATCTTATTAAGCTGACCCAGCGAGCTGAAAATGAATTTGTGGGAGTGAATTGCGGGATTATGGATCAGTTTTCCATCGCTGCAGGGAAACGTGACCATGCTATATTGTTAAACTGTGAAACACTAGAGTATGCGCAAACTCCCCTGAAAATGGATGGGCTTATTCTGGTAATTGCCAACACGAATAAGAGAAGAGGACTTGCTGGTTCCAAATACAATGAGCGTCGCAGTGAATGTGAAGCAGCTTTAAGGATCTTAAAACAAGAATTAGAAATAGATACATTAGGAGATTTAACAAATAAAACTTTTGAGAAATATGCTCATCTCATTAAAGATAGCAATTTAAAGAAACGAGCACGGCATGCTGTTTATGAGAATAATCGTACATTAATGGCTGTGGAAAAACTTAATGAAGGGGATATTGAAGGCTTTGGTCAATTAATGAATGATTCACATCGTTCCTTGCGAGATGATTACGAAGTTACGGGAAAGGAGCTGGATGCACTCGTAGAAGCTGCTTGGAAAGAGGGTGCCATAGGTTCTCGAATGACAGGCGCAGGATTCGGTGGCTGTACAATAAGTATTATTTCTGAAGATAAAGTAGAACGATTTACAGAGCGAGTAGGAAAAGAATACACAAGAAAGACAGGGTTAGAAGCGGAATTTTATGTTGTAGAAGTGGGCGACGGAGCCAAGCCTTTAGGAGAAAGGAAAGGATAATATGAGTATACTTGTATGCGGTGGAGCTGGATTTATAGGGAGTCACGCTGTAGCAAAGCTTCTGGATCAGCAAGAAGAAGTTGTAGTCGTCGATAATTTGCAATCAGGTCATAGAGATGCGGTTTTAAAAGGGGCGGCTTTTTATGAAGGGGATTTACGTGATGAGTCTTTTCTACGGGAAGTATTTGATAACGAATCGATTGATTCAGTCATTCATTTTGCCGCCGATTCCCTTGTAGGTGAAAGTGTAGAGCATCCTCTAAAGTATTACGACAACAATGTCAGTGGAGCAATATCGCTTTTAAAGGTTATGAATGAATTTAACATAAAACATATAGTCTTTTCCTCAACAGCAGCCACATATGGAGAGCCGGACCAAGTTCCAATCCAAGAAGATGATAAAATGGCGCCGACTAATCCATATGGGGAAACGAAATTAGCTATTGAGAAAATGTTGAAGTGGGCGGATAAAGCTTATGATATAAAGTATGTAGTATTACGATATTTTAACGTAGCAGGAGCAGATCCAGAAGGGAGAGTAGGTGAAGATCATCGTCCCGAAACCCATCTTATTCCTTTAATATTACAAGTCCCATTAAGAAAGCGCGACAAGATTTTTATTTTTGGAAATGATTATGATACGAAAGATGGCACGTGCATCCGTGATTATATTCATGTCAGCGATTTAGTCGATGCTCATTTATTAGCTATACGAAAATTAAAAAATACAGGTCAAAGTTCTACTTATAATCTGGGGAATGGTCAAGGATTCACCGTTCAAGAAATGATTGAAGCGGCCAGAAAAGTGACAAACCATGCAATTCCTGCAGAAGTTGCGCCACGTCGCTCAGGAGATCCTGCTCAATTAGTGGCTTCTTCTGCCAAGGCAGTGGAAGAACTGGGGTGGGCTCCGCAATTTGCAGATATTGAAACGATGATTGCCCATGCGTGGGATTGGTTTCAAGATCATCCTCAAGGATACAAAAAGTAGGGAGTGGTGCAAATGGAAACAATTTATCAGGAGATTGATCGGCTTGTATCTTATGGACTGCAAAAAGGATTAATCTCAGTTTGGGATGTAGACTATGTTCGAAATTCTTATTTCAAGTTGTTTTCTCTTAAAGGAGAAATGCGGAGCAAGAGTTACAGTGAAACTATAAATTCGCCAGTACCCATCTTAGAGAAGATGTTGGAGTATGCTGCAGCATCTGGAATAATCGATGAAGGTTCGGTGACTGAAAGAGATTTATTGGATGCAAAAATTATGGATGTTTTAACCCCTGGACCATCAGAAGTGATAAAGAGTTTTTATCAAACTTATGAAAAGAGAGGGCCGGAAAAAGCTACAGAGCATTATTATCAATTATCAAAAGATATTCATTATATTCGAACGGATCGAATTGCACAAAATCTACACTGGTATAGTGAGACAGAGTATGGAAATCTAGAGATCACCATTAATTTGTCAAAGCCGGAAAAAGACCCTAAAGCGATCGCCGCCGCGAAATCCAATCAAACAAGCAATTATCCTTCTTGTTTGCTCTGCAAAGAAAATGTTGGTTATGCTGGAAGATTAGATCACCCAGCTCGAGATAACCATAGAATAATTCCTGTAAAACTTACTGAAGAAAATTGGTTTTTACAATTCTCACCTTATGTATATTATAAAGAACACGCGATTGTTTTTTCAAGAGATCACCGCCCAATGAGAATTTCCAAAGATGGGTTCCAACGCCTCTTGGAATTTACCGAGCAGTATCCTCACTATTTTGTAGGTTCAAATGCGGACTTGCCAATTGTAGGAGGATCTATTTTGAGCCATGATCATTTCCAGGGAGGAAATCACGAATTCCCCATGGCAAAGGCTCCAATGGAAGAAATTTTTAAAGTGGAAGGCTTTAAGGATGTAGAAGCAGGAATTGTAAAGTGGCCTATGTCTGTTCTACGATTACGAGGAAAGAATAAGCAACAGCTTGTTGATTTAGCCAGCCGTACCTTAGACTCATGGAGAAAATACCGAGATGAGAGTGTAGGAGTAATGGAAGCTACTGATGGTACACCTCATAATACGATTACACCAATTGCACGATTTAGAAATGGAAAATTTGAGTTAGATCTTGTCTTAAGAAATAACCGCACGAGTGAAGAACATCCATATGGTATCTTTCATCCTCATGAAGAAGTCCATCATATAAAGAAAGAAAATATTGGACTTATAGAAGTGATGGGATTAGCTGTGTTACCAGGACGTCTTAAGGAGGAAATGGATATCCTTGCATCTTATCTTGCCAACGAAGATTGGGAGAAAGTGCAAAAGGACGAACGTACTTCAAAACATGCCGAGTGGGCTAAAGCGGTTGCAGATCATTACCTACCTTCATCCCTTCAGGATATAAGAGAACAATTAAATGATGAAATTGGCCGTACGTTTTCTACTGTCCTCGAGCATGCGGGCGTATTTAAGAGAGATGATGAGGGTGCGCAGGCTTTTAGGCGTTTCATCTATCAATTATAGGTTGAAAAAATACTTAATCGGTTGAACCGTTAGTTAAAGATTGGAGGAATATAAATGCCCTACCTTGGAGTAGATTATTATCCAGAACACTGGCCTGACGAAATGATTAAAGAAGATATTAAAGGGATAAAAGACCTCGGAGCAAATATTGTAAGAATGGGTGAATTTGCTTGGCATCTCATGGAGCCTGAAGAAGGCATGTTTGATTTTTCTTACTTTGACTCGGTAATTAGCGCTTTAAAAGAACAAGGTATAAAGATCATGTTCGGCACACCCACAGCTACATTTCCGGCTTGGCTCGCCCACAAGTATCCATCCATACTTTCTGAAAATGAAGACGGCCAAGTCCGTGTTTTTGGAGGAAGACGTCAGTATTGCTTTAATTCTGAATTGTATCGTAAATATGCTGCAATGATTACAAAGCGGTTAACTGAGCACTATGCCGATGAACCAGCTATCATTTCCTGGCAGATTGATAATGAATTAGGACATGAAGGCAGTGACCAGTGCTATTGCGAAAAATGCCATGAACAATTTCATAGGTATTTGAAGAATAAATATCAATCGATTGATACGTTAAATGAAACGTGGGGGACAATTTTTTGGGGTCAGACGTACAATAATTTTAATGAAATCCCTGTACCGAAGCAGACTATAACCACTCATAATCCATCCTTAAAACTGGACTGGGCTCGTTTTAGGTCTAACTCTATTAATTCTTTTACACACGAAATGACAGGAATCGTTCGTAAAGTAAAAGGGGAGCATCAGACGGTCACAACGAATGTCTCCGGAGGTTTCTTTGATAAATCTTTTGACCACGAAGAAAATGTCAAAAAGATGGACTTCGTTTCTTACGACAACTATCCAGTCTGGGGAGGTTTGGAACAGCCAATTGAGCCAGCTTCCATTGCAATGACGCATGATTTTAACCGCGGGCTGCTGAACAAGAATTATTGGATCGTTGAAGAGCTTATGGGAGCTCAAGGACATGATGTCATTGGTTACCTGCCAAGACCCAACCAAGCAAAAATGTGGTCTTACCAGGCTTTTGCGCATGGGTGCTCGGATATGCTCTATTTTCGATGGCGCGGTATGACGAAAGGGGCAGAACAATTTTGCTACGGAGTAGTAGATCATGATAATCAATACGGTCGAAAATATAAAGAAGTCCAATCCTTATTTGAGGAGATAAAAGAAAACGACCACGTTCTGCAATCTCCAATTAAGGCTGATGTTGCAGTCCTTTATGATTACGATAATATTTGGTCCTGGAAGGGGCAAGTGCAAAGCAAGGGATTTGATTTTAATGAAGAGTTACTTCGTTTGTACCGTCCATTTTATAAATTAAACACTCCTATTGACGTTATTCCTACCAACCGAGACTTGTCTAATTACAGGGTAGTGGTGGTTCCTGTTATGCAAGTCGTTGATCGTCATCTTTCTCAAAAACTTGAGCAATTTGCTGAAACAGGCGGTACGGTCCTCTTTTCATATCGTACTGGATTAAAAGATCGAGATAATAACTTGCGCTTAGGTGAGATATTACCGGGACCTGTTCGGGAAATGGTCGGGGCTCGTGTAGAAGAAATCGAATCATTAACAGGGGCCCATAAATTAAAATTAACAGGAAAAGGAGAATTCGCTCACACGTATGGTGAAATTTCAGTTTGGCGGGATCTACTTGTAGCAGAAGAGGCGGACGTTTTATATGAGTATAGTGATAATTTTTATAATCAATATGCTGCAGTTACACAAAATAATGTAGGAAAAGGGATGGTTTACTATATCGGTGGCGGGTTAAATGAAGAACCACTCGACCGCATCGCAAAAAATATCCTTTCTTCTCATGGCATAACTTTTATTGAAACACCTGAAAACGTAGAGGTATATGAAAGGTTGGTAGAAAAGGAAAGTTATATTTTTGTTATGAATCATAGCGGTAGTTTACAACTATATGATGGTGAAGAACTGGAGCCCTATACAGGTAAGATAATAAAAAAATAACTTTAAAGCTCGGATAAAACCGAATAAAGCATAAAATAATCCGAACGATTCTATGGAAATCAGTTCGGATTATTTATAGGAATGAGAATATATGCTGCTCCGTGAAAATACTTTTTGAGCAGGCTCCTCAGATAGCAAAGAGTGCTAATCTGTGGGATTCTATTACCTGCACTGTTCCCAGAGGAATTTGTGTAAGTTGTCGCTCGTGCTCTGCGTTTATGTGAGTTCGATTATATCCCGGACTGTTTGTTGTGTTGGATTTCAGCTTAAGAAGGATGTTCTTCTTCTATAACTTTTTTCATGCTTTTTTCAAACATTTCTGGCGGCTGAGCTCCAGATATAGCATATTTTCGATTAATGACGAAAAAAGGGACACCTTGCACACCAATTTCAAAAGCTTCTGATTCTTCCTGACGAACTGCTTCAGCGTAAGTGTTTTTTGTTAATGCTTCTTGAACTTCGCGAATGTCCAGGCCTACTTCGCCTGCAATTCCTAAAAGAGTCTTATCATCTCCAATATCTTTCCCATGTGTAAAGACGGACTGGAACAATTTCTCTGTGATTTCATGTTTTAGTCCGCGTTTTTCTGCAAGCTTTGCTACCATGTGAGCTTTAAAGGTATTAGTTGGAATCATGTTACTTAATTGGAAATCTAATCCTGATTCCATGGCTTGCTGGGACATATTTTCTGTCATTTTTTTTGCTTCTTCTATGCTTTTTCCATACTTATAAGCTAGTTTTTCTTCAATCGTAAGTCCAGTATTCATAGGCGCTTCAGGATCAAGTTCAAAACTCTTATAATCAATTACTATCTCTGTGTGAAAAGATAAATTTTCGAGAGCTTTCTCTAAACGCCGCTTACCAATATAGCAAAAAGGACAGACAAAATCAGACCAAATTTCTATTTTCATTTAAATTCACCACCTTCAATTAGTTTAATAGGTTAATTGTAAGAAAGCGAAAGTTTTGAATTAGTAATTATAATTAATTATAGAGTGAATTAGTAATAAACACATAGGATAAATGTAGGAATTTGTAATTTTTACAATTTTACAATAGTTATTTGTATAATTTATTTTATACTTGTGGGGAACGAAATTTACTAATTTTTCTAGGAGGAGTTTAATGCTGAAAAAGAAAGCAATTATAACGAGTATGATAGCTGTACTAGCTTTAAGTCCTTTTTCGAGTGCTATACCCACAGCACAAGCAGGTTCACAAAGCCAGCCGGATGAGTTATTTTTTTCTGAATACATAGAAGGAAGCAGCTATAATAAGGCTGTTGAAATTTACAATGGTACGACGGATGAAGTGGATCTTACGGACTATGAAATTGAAATGTATTCAAATGGTGCAACCGAAGCCACAGGAAGTTTTGATATGGAAGGAACACTTGAGAGCGGAGAAGTATTCGTGGCAGCAAATAGTCGGGCTGACGAGGAAATCTTGGATGCAGCTGATGCCACAAACAACTCGGCAATTAACTTTAATGGGAATGACCCGCTCGTTCTTAAGAAAGATGGCGAAGTCGTCGATTCGATTGGTCAAATTGGGAGTGAGGACAATTTTGGCAGTGATGTCACGCTTATCCGTCAGCAGGAAATAGATTCAGGTGATCCAAATCCTGAAGATGAGTTTTCGGTAGACAGTGAGTGGGACAGCTATGCTTCAAATACGTTCGATTATTTAGGAACCTATGAGATGCCGGAAACTGAACCGGTAGAATTGCAAACGATAGAAGAGGCTAGAGGGGCAGAAGCAGGCTCTATAGTAAAAGTAGAGGGTACAGTTACAGCAGCTTTTGAAACGGGTGGACAAACCAATTTTTATATCCAAGACCATAGTGGAGGAATCATCGTAAGAGTGCCAGGTGCCCCAGTTAGCGTTGGAGATAAGATAACCGCAGCCGGCGAATTCTCAGATTATTATGGCATGCAGCAAATACTTTCTTCTTCTGCTAGTGTGGAAGTGACAGAAGCGGGTATTGGAGTTCCCCGGCCAGAACTAGTGAATGCGAGTCAGTTTACTGAGGATCAAGGGGAAGCGATAGAAGGGGAGTATGTAAAGGTTGAGGACGTTGAAGTTCTATCTAAAAATAGCTACGGCGATTTTACAGTAAAAGATGGAGATGGAGAGTTTGTCATTACCCCAGAGGATGAAAGCATGCTTGAAGTTGGAGAAACTTATGAACGTATATCAGGCGTAGTTAACTATAGTTTTGACGAGTATAAGCTGGTTCCTCGCAGTGAAAACGATGTTGTAGAGGTAGTTTTTGCTGTGACAGCGAATCCTCAGTCCGGTACGATCGTTGAAGGTGGAGGAGTAGAGCTGAATACAGCTGAAGAAGGGGCTGCTATCCATTTCACGACGGATGGATCTAAGCCAGATGCGAATAGTCAAACATACGAAGAGCCGATTGCAATTGAAGAAGATACATCGATTCGAGCAGTAGCCGTGCGTGATAATGGTGACGTTAGTCCAGTGGCAGTCTTTGATTATGAAGTTCTTACCCCTGTCGATGAGGTGGAAATTCATGATATCCAAGGAGCTGGTCACACCTCACCGTATGAAGGTGAAGTGGTTGAAGGTGTGAGCGGTGTAGTCACAAAGCTTGATGGTTCAAATGGATTTTATATGCAGTCTGCAAATCCAGATGAGAATATAGCTACTTCAGAAGGTATTTATGTTTATGAGCGTTCTACTAAAGTTGAAACAGGTGACGAGGTAAATGTTGGAGGCGAAGTAGCTGAATATAGAGAAGAAGGGTACTCTGATGCTGATGATTTATTAACGACACAAATTACAGCTTCAGATGTAAACGTTCAATCCTCAGGGAACGATCTTCCGGAACCTGTTGTTATTGGGAAGGACCGTGAGCAGCCAACAGAAACGATTGAAGATGATGGAATGGAATCTTTTGATCCAGAAGAAGATGGGTTGGACTTTTATGAAAGTCTCGAAGGCATGTTGATTGCGCTTGAGGGTCCGACGGTATCTGCGCCAATTAGCTATGATGAGTTATCTGTGTATGCCGATACAAGTGAAGATCAGAAAAAAACTCAGGCGGAAGGATTGCTTATATCTCCAGAAGACTATAATCCGGAGAGAATTATGTTCGATGTAGAGGGTTTAGATCTTGAGGCCGTGACAGGCGATAAACTTGACGGTACTGCAACTGGAGTCGTTAGTTACGATTATAGTAATTTCAAGATCCGCCCAACCGACGAGTTTCCAAAGCTTGTTGATGGGGAGACGAAGCCTCAAGTTACAGAGCTAGAAGGCACCGAAGATAACCTTACCGTTGGAACGTATAACATGGAAAACTTCTCTGCTGAAACAAATGCTGAAAAAGCAGAGAGAATTGGTGATCAAATCGCTAACAACATGAATGCCCCTGATATTGTCGGTCTCGTAGAAGTTCAAGATAACAATGGCCCTACTGACGATGGAACGGTGGAAGCAGATGAAAGTTATGAAGCGGTGATTGAATCCATTAAAAATGCAGGAGGTCCTAGCTATGAATATACTGATATATCACCTGAAGACAAAGTAGATGGTGGTCAGCCTGGCGGTAACATTCGTGTCGGCTATATTTATAACCCTGATCGAGTATCCTTGACAGATAAACCTTCAGGAGATTCAACAACAGCAGTTAATGTTGACGAGAATGGTTTATCTCACAACCCTGGACGTATTGATCCAGAAAATGAAGCATTTGAAGACTCCAGAAAATCATTAGCAGCAGAATTTGAATTTAATGGAGAGATGTTCATATTAGTGAACAATCACTTTAATTCAAAAGGAGGGGATGATGCATTATTTGGTGCCAGCCATCCCGTGGAGCTCGGAAGTGAAGTACAGCGGGTACAGCAGGCAGAAGTAATTAACGAGTTTGTACAAGACGCAGAATCAGTAGTAGAGGATGCAAATGTAGTGGTCATGGGTGACTTGAACGACTTTGAATTCTCTAATCCTTTGCAGTCTTTAAAGGGAGATGAGCTTTCCAACTTAATGGAAAACTTGCCTGATGAGGAAAGATATTCCTATATTTATCAAGGTAATTCGCAAACGCTTGACCATATTTTAGTCAGCGACTATTTAGAAGAACGGTCGCAAATCGATTCCGTACACATTAATGCTGATTTTTCAGAAGTGACTGGTCGTGCTAGTGACCATGATCCAGTAGTCGCTCAAATAAGCACTGTACTAGAGGAAGACAACGATGAAGAAAACAACAATCATAAAGGCAAGAATGGTAAGAGGAAAGGCCATGATAAAGGTAAGGGGAAAGGCCATGATAAAGGAAAAGGAAAAGGTCATAAAAAACACCATGAATAGATAAACAAAGGGCACGGGACAAAACTGAATAAAACATAAAATAAACCGAATGATTTTGTAGAAATCATTCGGATTATTTATGTTAAAGAGAATTCATACGATCGCTCCGTCAAAATGCTTCGCTTTCCGTGGGCACGGTCTCTTAATAATAATGTAGTTTACCGGGTATGATCGATGGCGGCACGAGATCGGTCAAGTGATTCAATTACGTCATCATAGTAATTTGAAACATACGTCATAAATAGAACATCAATTACATGCAGCTGAGCTAGTCGGGAAGAAGTGGCTGCACTTCGTATCATGGCTTCTTCTGTTGCAGAAGTGTATAAGGGAATGTCGGCCATTTGAGATATAGTAGATGATCCATATTTTGTTATACTGATAGTCTTTACTTTGTTCTTTTTTGCCAGCTTCATAAATTGAACGGCTTCTTTTGTTTTTCCAGAGAATGATACAACTATGGCCACGTCTGTTGAGGATGCATTAGAGAGAGATGTATAGGAAAGGTGAGAATCCTGTAAATAGAAGGCATAGCGTCCAGCCCGTAAAAATTTTTGTTGGGCATCATATGCTACCAATCCGGAAGCTCCTACACCAAAAATGTGTACAGCACCTGCATGGTGTATTTCATTGACTGCTTGATCTACATCTTCTCTTCGCAGCATTTCATCAGTTTCTTTTAACATTTGAATACCGTTATGAGTCATTTGTTCGATAATATGATGAGAGGACTCCCCCTTATCAATATCACGATACTCTAATGTTGATGGTTTTTGGACATCTCCGGCAATTCGCATTTTTAACTCTTGGAAACCCTTTAAATCTAAGGATTTACATAAACGAATAACGGCTGCAGAACTCGTACTGCTTTTTTCAGACAGCTCTTTAACTGTCATCGTAATAACTGATTCAGGGGATGATAAAATATATTGGGCAATTTTCTTTTCAGATGCCGGGAGTGATTGTTCTACGCTTTTAAGCATAGAGAGACCACCTGATATATAGGACATGAATAATAGCCTCCTCAAACTACACACTTATCTTGCATTCATTATATGCTATAATGAAATTAAATTTCAATATTTTTTATAATATTCTGAAATGTGTTTCTGCTGAGGAGGAAAAGTAATGATCATAGGAATTGATGCTGGAGGTTCCTCTACAAAAGGGGCATTAATTAGCAATGATAAAAAAGTAGTTGCTGCTTTTCAATCTGGCTACGGTAATCCGCTTATAAACAAGGAGAAAGCAATCATACACATCAGTGAGGTTATAAAAGCGTGTAGAGAAGCTTCAGATCAAAGTATTGAGCATGTTGTCATAGGAATCGCTGGTTACAGTACACTTAAGGGCTGCCTCCCTATACCTGAAATGTGGAAAGAGTTTAAAAATTTAACGCTGGTAAATGATGCAGAGCTTGCATTAGAAGCTGGAATACCTGAAGGCGATGGTATTCTATCGATTGCCGGTACGGGATCCATTCATATTGGAAAAAAGAAAGACAAGATCTACACGGTAGGTGGATGGGGACATCTACTAGGAGATGAAGGAGGAGGTTATGACCTGGGACGAATGACGATACGAAAAGTTCTTGAATCTTTAGAATCAAGTCACCCTATCTCTCATTTTACCTCCTCTATTCTTCAACAGATTAACTGCACCAACGCCGCAGAAGTAAAAGCATGGTTTTACACTCAAGAAAAAAATCAAGTGGCAAACCTTGCAGAATCAGTTAGTAAATTAGCTGAGAAAGAAGATCCAGTTGCTATTCATCTTATTAAATTGTCCAGTGAGGCACTCGTCAGACAAATTGAACGGCTGTATCAGTGGATGGATTTAGGACCGGAAGCAAAGTTGGTAACATCAGGAAGTATATTACTAAAAAATGATTTTTTCTTGGGGTATTTAAAAAATAATTTAAGCGTTTCATTTAAAGGAGTTCAAAAGCTTACAGAACCCGCTTATATGGGAGCTTATTCCATTGCTCATAAAAAGTAGAAATATGTCTCATATTGTTTATTTTTTTATAAATAGTATGGGACTTTTTTAAATGATTTGACATATATCTTGAATTTTAGATGAATATCATTCATAATATTCACTAAATTCATAGTATTTAAAATTTTTACCTTAATATGATAACGCTTTCAAAGTGAGGGGAATTATGACTACAGTTGTTTTGTTTTCGATTATCACTATTTTTTCTGTTGTATTTGCTTTAAAACGAAAGCGTCCGCTTTTTTTAGCATTGCCTGTCGTCTCATTGCTAGGCTTTGCTTTCGTTAAAATCTTAATGGTGCCTATGCCGTTTTGGGATACTGTCAAATTTATCTTTAATTTACGAGGCTGAGAAACCATCTAATGAAAGGAGGTGAACTCGTGAGAAAACTCGAGCGAGAAAAAGCAGATGCTTATTTTAAATATCGAACGACGATGATTGTCATTTACTTAGCGATTGGATTCTTAGTGTCTTATGTCGTTGTTTTTAATGCGGAGGCACTGTCTTCCTTTACCGTGATTGGAATTCCTTTTCACTATTACATGGGCGCACAAGGAGCTGTCCTCACGTTTATAGTACTTCTATTTATAAATGCAATCATTAGCGACAAGATTGATAAAAAATTTGGCTTCAATCCTGAATACGTTGAATCAGCGGATAACTCTAAGGTTGATGATCAATAAGGAGAGTGAATGATTGTGGATGGACAGTTTTTAGTTTCGCTGTCACTAATTGTGGCAACGTTTGCTTTATACATAGGCATCGCAATTTTTAATACAGCTAAACAAACATCTGAATTCTATGTGGCTGGTCGCGGTGTCCCACCGGTTTTTAATGGTATGGCTATTGGAGCTGACTGGATGAGTGCAGCTTCATTCATTGGTATGGCGGGGACGGTCATGGTGCTTGGCTATGATGGTTTAGCTTATATTATGGGGTGGACTGGAGGATACTTACTCTTAACCTTTCTATTAGCTCCCCAATTAAGGAAATATGGGAGGTATACAGTTCCCGAGTTTATCGGTGACCGTTACCGCAGTAACACAGCACGGTTAATTGCGGCCCTGGCGACGATTATCATTAGTTTTACTTATTCAGTAGGTCAACTGTCAGGTTCCGGGGTGGTTATTGGCAGATTGTTAGAGGTAAATACAGCAGTCGGCACGCTAATTGGTGTGGTTCTAATTGCATTTTACTCAGCTATGGGCGGAATGAAAGGTATTACTTGGACCCAGGTTGCTCAATATATCGTTCTTATTGTTGCTTACTTAATTCCGGTTATTTTCATGTCGTTGCAGCTTACATCCAACCCCGCCCCCTGGTTATCGTACGGGGAAGTAATAAGCAGCATGAGAGAGCTGGATCAAGAGTTAGGCATATCGGAATACGTAGTGCCTTTTACTGAAGCCACAAAGTGGCAGTTTATTGCTCTAATGTTTACGTTAATGGCTGGTACAGCCGGTCTTCCTCACGTTATTGTTCGTTTCTATACAGTTGCTACGATGAAAGCTGCTCGATGGAGCGGTGCGTGGGCCTTGTTATTTATAGGTTTGCTCTATTTATCGGCCCCTGTATATGCAGCTTTTTCGCGTTTTATTCTTATGACAGAAGTAGCGAATTCCTCAATTGAAAATTTACCTGCCTGGACACAGCCTTGGATAAACACGGGGCAATTATCGGTAGCGGATACAAATGGGGATGGAATTCTTCAATGGCAAGAGCTTTCCATTCACAATGATATTGTTGTTATGGCCACACCGGAAATTGCTAACCTTGGTGTGTTCGTTATTGGTCTGATGGCAGCTGGTGCTATGGCTGCAGCCTTATCTACGGCAGGTGGGTTAATGATTGCTATTTCGGCTGCGCTTTCTCATGATATTTATTATCGATCCATAAATCCAAACGCTACTGAGAGTAAGCGGCTTCTTGTAGGAAGATATTCTATTGTTATTGCAACAGTGGCTGCAGGGTTACTAGCCTTAAACCCTCCAGGAGCAATTACGCAAATCGTAGCCTGGGCGTTTGCATTAGCCTCGGGATCATTTTTTCCAGCCTTATTACTAGGGGTATGGTGGAAGAGAGCAAACGGACCAGGTGTAATCGCAGGCATGATTACCGGTTTAACCGTCACGCTGGGTTACATTTTCTTTTCCCAGTCGCTTGGAATCCAAATTCTAGGGATTATTGATACCGGAGCAGGGGTTTTTGGGGCAGCATCAGCAATTATTGCTAACGTCGTTGTTTCATTGAGCACAAAACCTCCTACCCAAGAGACACAAGATGAGGTTACAGATTTACGCTATCCAGAGCAAATGGAATATAAAAATGGGGAAGTATGGTTAAAAGATTAGAGGATTGATGCCGTGCCCTGGTAAAGCGAAGTATTTTGACGGAGCGATGGTATAATTTCATTTTAATATAAATAATCCGAATTGATTCTTTGAATCAATTCGGATTATTTTATGCTTAATTGAGTTTTATACCAACCAGCTTTTTTACATTTAATAGTCACTCCTCTTGAAAATTTGGTAGACTAGTAGAATCGATAATTTCAAGGGGAGGAAAGCGGCGTGACTATTTTCATTCAAGTAGTCTTACCTGTTATTTTAGTATTTTGTGCAGGTTATATATTACAGAGTTTTATTCGATTGGAAATTAAATCAATTTCAACGGTAGTGTTATACATATTCCTGCCATGTCTTGTGTTTGATACTTTTTATCATGCAGAGTTTAATCAGGAATATTTAATGATGGTGATTTTTTCAATTGCTTTATTATTTATCATTTTGTTTATTAATAAGGCTGCAGCAAAAGCAGCTGGTTATCCATCTTCTACTGAAAGCGGTCTGATTTTATCCACAGCTTTTATGAATGCGGGAAATTACGGGGCTCCCATTGTGCTCTTTGCTTTTGGCGAAGAAGGATTTATTTATTCTGTTTCCTTTATGGTTATCCAGCAAATCGTAATGAATTTTTTTGGAGTGTATTATGCTGCGAAAGGTGCTGCAGGAGTCAGGCTTGCTATTGTCACTGTCTTGAAAATGCCGCCTACTTACGCGGTCGTAATTGCACTAACGGCTAAGCTGGCTAGTATTCCTGTTTCAGAAAATATTATGTCGAGCATCACTCTGGTAGGCGATGCTACAATACCTACAGTTATGATTTTACTAGGGATGCAGTTAGCTAATATAACAGTGAAGAATCTAGACTGGGGTAAGCTCAGCTATGCAGCGAGCTTAAGACTGGCGGGATCTCCTTTAATAGCGTGGGGCCTGACGACTATATTGCCGATGAGTGACTTGATGGCTAACGTGCTTATTATTTCAGCTGCTATGCCTTCAGCGGCAACGACTACGATGTACGCGGTTCAATTCGATTCGAAACCTGAATTAGTGTCGAGCATTACGTTAATTACTACATTATTAAGCGTAATTACGATCCCCATTGTGTTAAATATTCTATAATTAAATGTAAGAAAGCCACAAGTTAGCTCCTGTGGCTTTCTTGTTTGTTTTTTGACGTTTTTCTTGATTTAAAAAACATATACAAATTAGCTAAAATTAAAGCAACTGACAGGGCTGCACCTGTTGGAGAAAATTCTAATGGAGTAAAGTAACCTGCTAGTAAATATACGGCAAAAAATAAAGCAAACATTAAATAAAACAACCTGATCTTCCTTCCTTATTTTACGAACTATCGTCAGCATAACACAATTTAAAAAGTCGTATCATCATCAAAGAGAGGAAGAAGCTTCTGCCTTATTGATTTACGCAGCCTTTTGATAGTAGAAGCACTGATTCTTAAATGTAGTTCAATTTCAGGTATCGTGTATTCCTTTAAAGATAGAGTAAGTAAATGTTTCTCTCGTGGGGTAAGACTATAGTTGGTGTAAATGTCATACCAATAGATAAAATCAAGGAAGGGGTTGTGATGTGAAAGAAGAGGAGTAGCTTTATTTGGTTTGACTGCTTTCCTTATAATAGATTTGTAGTAATAAGATAAGTGATAGTAAAAATAAGTAGAGAATCTGCAAAGTGAAGGATCGTAAGAGTCTAAACACTTTTTGTAAATGAAGTACGCGTCCTGAACATAATCCTCGTATGGGGGAGGAAGATGGGATTTTTTTAATGTGCAGTAGATAAGAGGATAGTACGAAAGAAAATGAGAAGAATGATTGATCAACGGAATCTCTTTTCTAATTGAATATTCAATTGAGTTATTGCGCGCAATCCTATTATTACGTAAAAAGTACAAAAAGAAAACACTTTTATCTGAAAATTACATTTTTTTATCTAAAATTGGATTTTTGATAAGAATTTTGATTAATTTTTTAATTTTTTGCCTTTTTGTGACACCAAAAAAGCTCCTGCTAACGATTATACCTATGAAGGATAATTTTTAGCATACAAAGGAGCATGTTCATGTCAGTCGACGATCTGGAATTTGAAAGAATTGTACTAGAAAATCAAAGATTGATTCATTACCATATTCGCAGCCTCCACATCAATGATCCTGCAGGTGATTTCTTTGCTATAGGATTAGAAGCATTATGGAGAGCCTTTGACTCTTATGACCCCGATGTTGGAAAATTCTCCACCTACCTTAGTTGGAAGGTTCGTAACGCCCTTATTGATGAAATACGTAAAGATGCGAGACGCCTTCAACACCAATCCATCCTCCTCCAAACCCAAGCCACCTTATCAAACCTCATAAGTGAAGATACTATTGTGGATCAATATTTGTGGGACCAGGTGAAAGAAAACCTGAATATTAACCAATGGAAGTGGATTTATTATTTTATTATCCATGATTTATCTGTACAGCAAATCGCCCTGCTAGAAAAGGTATCTAATGACACAGTAAAGAATTGGGGAAGACAAGCAAGGAAAAGACTGCGACTTATACTAAACAAACAAACCACGTTCCAAATTTAAGTTGGAACATGGTTTGTTTATTTTTCAATCGTTATATTAATCTTATTTAAACCTAATGCTTTAGCTGCTTTAATCATTCTTGCCGCTTCTTGTTCTGCGTCATGAATAGAAACGTTATTTCTAGATATATTTAATGAGGTTCCACCAAAAAGAGGGAGCGTGTCTTTTTCTACGTGATTAGGTGGTGTGATCGTGTTTGGTTGAACTTCAGCTACAATATCGTGTCTGCTTTTGTTCACCCGACCACGTATTTTTCATCCATGATAAACGACGCTGGCGTAAGGGCAGCCCGTTTCTTTTGAGATTTCTCGATAGTTTTTATCGGTTTCTTCAATAAGGCGTTTAACCTCATTTAAATCGTATTCGTATTGCTTGCTTTTTTTTGCCATAAACTTTAACCCCTTTATTCATCTCTACTTATATTTTAACAAAAATCATTTAATTTTATAGTATTAGTTATCACCAATATTAAACAATTCCTACGTTTATTCGAGGGGCTATACACTTAGAGGTGAAGGTAGAAAAAAATGAACCAGCGAGTAAATCACTGGTTCATAGCAGGTGTTACGGATGCAGAAACACCACATAAGTCTGCTTGTAAGACTTCTACTTGATAATTTGGTAACTCTCTAGTGACCATTTTTATTTGGGTGTCGCTTGCATTATGAAAGAGACCAATCATGGTAGGTCCCGCTCCGCTAATATAATAACCTAGAGCCCCTTGTTCGTCTAAAATATTAGAAACATGAGGGAAGTCAGGAATGAGGTCACTTCGATAAGGCTGGTGCCATTTATCTTGTTTCATCATTCTGCCTACTAATAACCAGTCTTTTTCTGCAAGGGCCGCAACTAACACATTTGCCATCCCACTGGCGTGTACAGCGTCCTTGTAGGGTAATTCTGTTGGCAGAATGGACCTGGCTTCTTCAGTTTCCACATGGTAATCAGGGACCACAGCTATCCATGTTAATCGCTCCAATTCTTTAGAAAAACGCACTGATTCTAAGTTTGTGCCGTCGTAGCTGGAGACAGTAATTCCCCCATAAATTGCAGGAGCTACATTATCAGGATGTCCTTCAATCTTGCATGCGATCTCAAGTTTATCTCGATCACTTAATTCTAATTGAAGAATCTGATTCGCAAGTTCAATTCCACCAACTACTGCTGTTGATGAACTTCCTAACCCCCGGGCAATAGGTACTTCATTCGTCATAGTTACCTTATGGGGAGGAAGTTGTTCGATAGCGTATTGATGTGCCGTAAACAAAGCAGATTTATAAATTAAATTTGTTTTTCCATTGGGAATAAAAGGTTGATCTTTTTTTTGTAAATCAAATGACCATTCATCTGCAGGTTCACATGTCAGTGTTACGTACTGGGTCAAGGCCATTCCAATGGAATCAAAGCCTGGTCCTAGATTCGCAGATGTAGCTGGAACACGGATCGTAATCATGATTTAACTCCAGCAGCTACAGCGAATTGATTTAAGTCATTCTCAATTACTGTAGGTCTAATTGCACTTTTTTCAATTGCGGTAGTCGGATCTTTAAGGCCGTTTCCTGTTAAGACGTGAACCACTTTAGAGCCTTTAGGAATGGTGCCATCTTTTACTTTCTTTATAGTACCAGCTAAGGAAGCGCAAGAAGCAGGTTCAGCAAATACTCCTTCCGTACGAGCCAGCCATTGGTACGCTTCTACAATTTCTTCATCTGTCACTTCGTTAATACTGCCATTTGATTCTTCAGCAGCTTTTAGTGCAGGCTGCCAGCTGGCAGGGTTACCAATTCGAATAGCAGTAGCCAGGGTTTCTGGTTGTTCAATAATTTTATTTTGTACTATTGCTGCAGATCCGCTCGCTTCAAAACCTATCATCTGTGGGAGTTGTGTACCATGTGATTGATGATACTCTTTAAATCCTCGCCAATAAGCTGTTATATTTCCTGCGTTTCCTACAGGAATAGAGAGAAAGTCTGGAGCTTCACCCAATACATCACATACCTCAAAAGCTGCTGTTTTCTGACCTTCGATACGATATGGGTTAACTGAATTTACAAGCGTAATTGGTTCTTTTTCTGCAATTTCACGGACCATCTTTAATGCCTGGTCAAAATTACCTTTAATAGCAAAAATTTCAGCTCCATACATGACCGCTTGTGCAAGTTTACCCTCTGCAATTTTACCATCAGGTATGACAACGATACAGCGAAGACCCGCTCTAGCAGCGAAAGCAGCGGCTGAAGCTGAAGTATTACCTGTGGAAGCACAAATAACGGCTTCTGAACCTTCTTCTATAGCTTTAGCCATAGCGAGCACCATTCCGCGATCCTTAAAAGAACCGGTGGGGTTTGCCCCTTCAATTTTCACATAAGCTTCAATGCCTAATTCCTCAGAGATCGTTGGGATTGGCAATAAAGGTGTATTTCCTTCATGCAGCGTTAGCTTCGGTGTATCCGGAGTAACCGGTAATAATTCCTCATACTTATCTAATAAACCCTTCCACATCTCAGTTGCTCCCTTCTACTCGGAAAACACTATCGACCGATCGAATGGAGGATAGGCTTTCTAAATCGTTATATGCCCGTTGAAAGTCTTCTTCACTTACTTGGTGAGTCACCATCATTAATTCACGTTCATCATCCTTATCAGCTTCTCGCTGGATGATTTGGTCAAAAGAAATACCATATTGAGCAAATATCTTCGTAAGCTCCATAAGCATACCTGGCTGGTCATGGACATGTAGACGCAAATACTTCTTCGTTAATTGATCTTTCTTTTCTTTTACTTGCTTAGCGAATTGCGGCTGCACATAAGCCGAACCTGAAGTACCTAAACGTAAACTTTTAACTACAGCGATTAAGTCTGAGACGACTGCAGTGGCTGTAGGTAATTTACCAGCACCAGGACCGTAAAACATCGTTTCACCTACAGCATCACCGTATACGTACACGGCATTATATTCGTCATTTACAGATGAAAGCGGATGTTCAATAGGAAGTAAAGTAGGTTCAACACTGACAGCAACCCCTGTATTATCATGTTCAGCAACTCCAATAAGTTTCACTGAATACCCGAGCTGTTCAGCGTATTGAATATCAGCTAATGAGATCCCGCGAATGCCTTTTATTTCTACGTCTTCTAAATTAAATGGCATCGAGAAGCCAAGTATAGAAAGAATAGTCATTTTACGGGCAGCATCTAACCCGTCTACATCAGCAGTGGGATCTGCCTCTGCAAAACCAAGCTCTTGAGCTTCTTTTAGAACAGCGTCGAAATCGACGCCTTCTTTTGTCATTTTAGTTAAAATGTAATTGGTTGTACCATTTACAATTCCCATCATTTTACGGATTTTATCAGAGGAGAGACCATCTAAAATGGACCTGATAATAGGTATGCCGCCAGCTACACTTGCTTCGTAAAATAAATCACATTTATTTCGGTAGCTTGCTTCAAGTAATTCATCCCCGTGCTGGGCAACGAGGTCCTTGTTAGCAGTAACAATATGTTTTCCGTTTTCAATGGCTTCTCTCAATATTGTTAAAGTGTGATCGATTCCACCCATAACCTCAACAACAACATCAATTTCTGGGTCTTGTGTAATATCTTCATAACGGTCCGTTATTTTAGTTGATGTGTTTTTTAAGTCACGAGGTTTTGATAAATTATTTACTAGCACGGTCTTAATCGTGACGTTACACCCTGTTTTATGTTGAATGCTTTCTTTATGGTCTTCAAGGATTTCAATAACACCGCTTCCTACGGTGCCTAACCCTAATAAGCCCACAGTAATTGTGTCCTTCATCGTTCACACTCCTTGTCCACTTGAAATATACATATTTTTATTTGTAATGGACATTGTAACGGAAAGGATGAGGATGTACAAGGTTTATAGAGTAGTATTTTAAAGTTTTTAAATAAGTAGAAAAAATCCAAGACAGTAAAAAGCAGTTTTAACTGTAATCATTGGAAAAACATCAAAGCTGCACTAATTTGGTGGTTAATCTTTATAAAGAATATAATTATCCTAAAATTGCTATATTTCTACATTTTTCATGGTTTTTTTACATTATTTTCTTGTGATACCTATTGACTAATTTTCGGAAATATCTTATAAGTAAATATACCTACTAATGAAAGGAGGACGAGCATTGAACCATTTTATAAGATCTGCACATATGTATGAAAACTTAGTCACCGGCATTATTGTAGAAATGGGGATCGGAAAAGCAGATGTATTCTTGCAAGAAGGACTTAAAGCTATACATAAATTTATCGAGATCCATAACGAAGCAAACGTTTATCAACTCACGATGGTTATACAAAATCATTTCCGTTCATTATTGTCTTCACAAAATGATTGAAAAGAAAGAGGCGGCTTAAGCATCTTTATTAATTGGTAAGATTTAAGCTTTATTTTTATGGTCAAATAAGAGATAATAGAATAAAATACTGAAAATTCTGATTGTAAGGGGTGGGCGGAAGTGTTAACTATAAAAATGTTAAAACCTTATTATGTGAAAGAAGATAAACGGTTCATCCGCGTTGTTTTAGCCTACCAGTATTTCTCCTTATTTATTGATGATGAATTGTATCAGTTTATCCCTATGGAGTCTCGAGAAATTATTATTGATCGAAAAAGTAAGCGTGTTCATAATGTGTTTGATATCTTTGTCTTTCAAAGAGGCAAACGAATAGTCTATGTATCCGTAGCTGATTTAATAAAGCTTCCTGAGTTTCTTACACACCTGAATTCCATCACTATTCCCTATGAGGCGGAAAAGATTGAGAAACCTAAAGATCCAGCATATAGTCAGTTAGAAGAAATAATTGCGGATATGGAAAAAGAGAACTTAAGGCGTCTTATCAATAGAGCAATCGATCGCTCGGATAAGAAAGCGTTTACCGAGTTATCAGATGTATGGAATGAGGAGTATTGTTAACAGGACCACAAAACTGAATAAAGAATAAAATAATCCGAACGATTCTAAGAAATCAGTTCGGATTATTTATATTACAGTGAAGGTACGCTGTACTTTTAAAACTCTGCGCTTTCCTGCGGGTCTTCGACTCATGCTGTTTCCACAGGAGTCTTCGCATTTTACCTACACCTATAAGCCGTGTTAATACGAATGTTTGTTTATCGCCATTCTATTTTTATATGTAGTAAGTCAAAAAATGTTCTCTATTAAGAAAAAACACCTTCCATTTCTTATTATTATCCGATATACTAACAATATAATTCTTTATTAAGAACGATTTTGTGTAATTTAGATACAATTAATGATAATTGAAGGGAGGAAATACGGTGGATTCCATTGGAGAACGTATAAGAAAACTTCGTTTAGGCAAGGGACTTTCAGTTAACCAATTTGCAAACCTTTCCGGAGTATCGAAGTCATATATAAGCAATATTGAAAGAGGCGTTCAAAAAAACCCTTCTTTAAGTGTAATGAGAAAGTTAGCTAATACGTTAGATGTTTCTCTTGAAGATCTACTGGCACACGTTAACGAACAGCATAAAGCAAAATAAAATAATGAAAGAGGTTATGAATGACGTATAAGGATCTTGATAGAGAATGGATATTTCTATTAAAAGAGACTAAACGAACGTGGACCGCACTTGAAGAAATTCGATGGTTTTTGAAAGAAAAGAGTTGATGCCTGCATGCAGAGAAAGACTGTTTTTACAAGGCTGGCAGCTCGGCCAAATTTTAAAGTTTCCTCTCCACCCCCTGTTCTTTTCTATAATGGGGTAACTTGTCACTTAAACACGTTGGTTCATCAATTTTCTCAATTAACAACGAAGCCCGATTATCAGATTGTAAGTAATGCTGGACAGGTCTATGCTTCCAGCGAAAGAAATAGATTCAAAGAAGAAGAGATGTTTGCAGTAAGTGGTGACAGCTCTCCTTTATCGTATTTACAGGCATCTGTGTGTTATCACGAATTAAAGAGATATAGTGAAGACAATTCTAGCGATTGGCAGGTCGATCAAATCATTGATGACTTCCTAATTTCCCGCTTTCAAGAAATACACTTATGGCCTTTCTGTTTACAAATGAATGGGTGGAACCCTATATTTTTCTATGACCTGTTAGATCATCCAGTTGTTATTTTTTATACGTATCATAGTGATGTTTGTTCTTATGTGTTAAAGCATACTCATCGTTTTGCTCATACATCTTATCATCAAAAGGTGGATAGTAAAGTAGAACTTACTGGGGAAAATTACTCTATTTCCTGGAAGAGGTTGTCATAATGCTTGATTTAAGGCTTTATAAACATATTCGAGTTATTTTTACAATATCTTCACCTCAAATAAAGTAAATAATTGATAAATTGTTAAAAAAATCTGATAAAATTACAAAACAATTATTATAATAGACGATATAATAGGCGTAGTTATATAGGGATAGGGCAGGGGGCTTACATACTAAAAATAGTAGAAGCTCCCGTAATTTAAACGGGGAGGTTCATCTATGATGAAGGCGATTCCTGATGTGAAAACGTTAGATGCAGAGTGGGTAAGATTGGTGAAAGAAGCAAGAGACATGGGGCTGTCAATTGAAGAGGTAAAAGAATTTATTAGAAAAACGAGCTTTCATTAACATCAGCTGCCGGCTGATGTTATTTTTTTGAAATTCCGTTATAGTAGAGAAAAGGAGGGAACAAAATGAACTCAGGTCATTTTGAATTGTTCGATTTACTTAGGGATTGTTCCAATTCTTTTCAAACTCCTATTTTAGTTTTTAATAATAATGAAAAGCTGATTCGTCACTTCCCCGATCAATTTCATCGGCCTCCGAAAATTTTTCATAAGGAATTTTATCAACGCTTAAGAGATAGTAAGAATCACCCTTTTCAACTGCAATTATTTTCAGATATATATTATCAATATTTCTTTTTTTATCCCGTTAAAAATTATATAGGCGAATTTACATACATCGGAATCGGTCCTTATCTTATGCAAGAAATAGGAAGGTTTCAAGTGCGTAAAATGCTTGTGCTATATGGTATGGACTTTTCATATGAAGGGGAGACCGTCGAATATTTTAGTAAACTTCCAATTATTGATATAAAAAAATTAGAATCCATGGAACGTCTGCTGAACACATTACTTCCCGGGAAAACTGAAAGTCGGTCCATAGGACAGCTTCCTAATGAAGAATGGGAGGATTACCGAGAGTTTAAAAGCAACCATTTGAATGCTGAATTTTCTCGCCACCTCTTGGAGCTAAACGAGAACTTCAACCGTTATTTCAAGCAAGGGGATGGAAGAGCACTTAAAGAATATCAAAAATTACGTCGGTCATCGCTTTTTCCCCTCGGGAATGGAAATGCTGTACGGTCTGCGAAAAACAATATTATAACATTAATCTCAAAGTTAACTAGAATTGCAATTGAAGAAGGGATAGCCAAAGGAGAAGCTTTCTCTTTGCATGATTTCTATATTAACTATTTGGAATCGAAAGAGGATACAGAAGAGCTTGCACTTTTAGAGCTAAAGATTGTACAAGCCTATTTAAATGTTATGAAGCAAAGGACGCAAAATAGTCTTATCTCCCCCCTGGTTCATCGAGCGAAAAACTACATCTACCAAAACTTAACGGAAGAGATTAATTTAAAAATTATTGCTGAGGAGCTTCATGTCAACCCTAATTACTTGTCCAGCGTTTTTAATAAGGATACCGGTGTTTCTATTACCACGTATATCAACGAGCAGCGGGTAAAGGAAGCGAAAGAACTTTTAACAAATACACAATATTCACTCATGGAAATTAGTATATTGTTAGGGTATAACAGTCAAAGCTATTTTACCCGCGTATTTAAAAAACATGAAGGAATGAGCCCGAAAGATTTTCGCCAGAAATTGCAGTCTGCCCATTTACTATAACTCCCGTAGAGATTTTTTGATTTTTTAGAAAAAATATGTAATATTACAACGAATTATGTTAAAATAAAACAATATTTATATGTTATGAGGATCGATATGAAAAAGTTCGGATATTGGATTCCTTCTCTGTTGTGGATGGGAATGATCTATTATTCTTCTTCAACACCATATGAAAAGCAAGATGTGAGACCACTGCTGGGTAGTTGGTTTAATCTCTCCTGGTTAACCCCTTTCGTAGAAGGAATTACCTTTACATACCACAATCAAGAAGTAAGTGTCGCAGCACAAGGTATAGAGGGATTTATCGAATTCTTTATTAGAAAAGGCGCTCACATTGGCGTGTTTTTTATTTTAACTTTACTACTTTATACTGCCTTGCGTCACTCCTTTCGTAAAGGAAAGAGATTGTGTGCTATAGCATGGTTTTTAACTCTTTTTTATGCTGTATTTGATGAACTTCATCAAGGTCTTACACCAAACCGTACGCCTTATGTTGGAGATGTTGTATTAGATGCCCTGGGAGGAAGTATGGCAGTTTTAGCCATTTTTTTATGGGAAAAAAGGATTACCGACGAAAAAAGAAGTTTAATCTCGAATGATTAAGGAATATAGGATTATAACAGAAAAATAGAAAAGGTGGGGGCAATGACAAAATCAGAAGAATTAAAAGAACTTTTGCAATCTATTATTCAACAGACGGAGAATTCCGAATTAGCATCTTCTCAAGATGTGATTAATCGAATCATTCAACAACTTCAAACATAAACAGTAAGAGCAGAAAAACTGCTCTTTTTTTACACCCAATTCCCCTCGTAAACGCTTTAATGTGATATAATTTTTTCCATACATAGTTAAAATTCTTATAGTAAAGGGATGATAAATATGAGCTGGTACCAGGAATATGAACGTTGGAATACTTTCACCTCTTTAGACCCGACTCTAAAAAAAGAGCTAGAACTCTTGCAACAAGATGAGCAGTCATTAGAGGACGCTTATTACAAAAACTTAGAGTTTGGTACAGGTGGTATGCGTGGGAAACTCGGACCTGGAACAAACCGTATGAATATTTATACCGTTAGGCGAGCGGCTGAGGGTCTTGCTTCATATGTAGAAAGTCTTTCAGGACAGTCTAAAGGTGTTGTTATTGCCTATGATTCAAGGTATATGTCAAAGGAGTTTTCAGTGGAAGCTGCTAAAGTGTTAGGCCGCCACGGCATTCTAACCTACGTTTTTTCTTCATTAAGACCAACTCCTGAATTATCATTTGCTGTTCGTTATTTAGGAGCAGCAGCTGGAGTAGTTGTTACCGCAAGCCATAACCCACCTCAATATAATGGATTTAAAGCCTATAATTCGGATGGAGGTCAGCTTCCCCTCGAAGAAGCAGCTACTGTAATCGACATGGTGAATAGAGTGGAAAACGAACTGGAGGTAGAAGTCGCTGATCAAGCAGATTTAGAAGCTTCAGGCCTTTTGAAATGGATAGACAGCGAAGTGGATCAGGCTTACCTTGAAAAATTAAAAGAAGTTAATGTGAATCCTGAATTATCTCAGTTTGCCGGTGATTTAAGTGTCGTTTTTACACCACTTCACGGTACAGCTCAAATGCTTGTCGAAAAAGGTCTTCAACAAATGGGCATTACCAATCTTCATACAGTTGAAGAGCAAGCAGTGCCAGATCCTGAATTCAGTACGGTTGCTTCTCCTAACCCAGAAGAACACCAGGCTTTTGAACTTGCTATTGAGAAAGGGAAGCAGCTTGGTTCAGACGTATTAATCGCTACGGATCCAGATGCAGACAGGCTCGGCATTGCCGTTCCTAATGCTGCTGGTGAATATCAGGTACTGACTGGTAATCAGACAGGGGCTCTATTGCTTGATTATCTACTATCTCAGTCTGAGCATATTCCGGAAAATGGAATCGTTATTAAAACCATTGTAACTTCCGAGTTTGGGAGAGTTATCGCCGATCATTACGGAGTAAGCAGCCTTGATACATTAACTGGTTTTAAATTTATCGGTGAAAAGATTAAAGAATATGAAGAAACGAATCAGCATTCTTTCCTTTTCGGCTATGAAGAAAGCTATGGCTATCTTGTAAAAGACTTCGCACGCGATAAAGATGCGGTCCAAGCAACAGTATTAGCTGCTGAAGTAGCTGCGTACTGGAAGTCTAAAGGTAAGACGTTACTTGAAGCTTTAAAAGGTCTTTATGAAAAACACGGCTTTTTCCTGGAGGATCTTCAATCGTTAACGATGGAAGGAAAATCGGGCTCTGAACAAATTGATAAGATCATGAATGACTTCAGACAGAATCCTTTGACGAAGGCAGGAGACCTTGAGGTTATAGCGGTGGAGGATTACACTACATCTGAACGGAACAAGAAGGATGGTTCTGTGGAAACAATTGAATTACCTAAAGCAAATGTTTTAAAATTCATACTGGAGAACGACAGCTGGTTCTGTCTGCGTCCTTCAGGAACTGAACCAAAAATTAAATTTTATTATGGAGTGAAGACTAGTTCCGGTGAAGAAAGTCGCAGGCTTCTTGATTCAGTTAAACAGTCAGTAAACGAACAAATTAATGAAAGTGTTTAAAAGGTCCCGCTTACCGGGGCTTCTTTTTTGCTCAAATTTAATAGAAATTCTCAAATTTATAGGGATGCAGAGAATCAAGTGGTCACGTATGATATAATGATACACGGATGAATTTTGAGGGGTTTCCCTTGTGGATTAAGCGAGGATTATTATGAATATATATATAGATATAGCCATAGCGCTTTTACTATCTATGGCTGCAAGTTATTTACTAGTATTTCCTGTCATTAAACTAGCGAGAAAATGGCGGATGATGGATCACCCGGAAGCACGAAAAATACATGCCGTCATTACACCGCGAATGGGTGGACTTGCTATATTTGGCGGAGTAACAGCTGGAATGCTGTATATTAGGCCTGACATACAATATTGGACAGCTATTAGTTTAGGTGCCGTTATCATAGTATTAACGGGCTTATTAGATGATCGTTATCAAATTAAACCTTTAATGAAACTAGGGGGACAAGTTCTAGCTGCCTCAGTCCTTATTTTTTCTGGATTACAGGTGGATATTTTGACGATCCCTTTTATCGGTATGATCCCATTAAGTGATCCTATTAGTATTGTCTTATCGTTTTTTTGGATTATTGGGATAACCAATGCCATTAATTTAATCGATGGACTGGATGGACTGGCTACAGGTGTAACCACTATCTCACTTATTAGTATCTCCATAATGGCACTTGCTCTGGAGCCTCAAATTGCAATTGTTTACATCTGTGTGGTCTTAATAGGGAGCAATATAGGCTTTCTATTTCATAACTTCTATCCGGCTAAAATTTATATGGGAGATTCAGGTTCTTTGTTTCTCGGTTATTCGATGGCGGTAATATCTATGGTAGGTTTGTTTAAAAATGTAACACTGTTCAGTTTCATTATACCTATCATCGTTCTGGCCATACCTCTTTTTGATACACTGTTTTCTATCTTGAGACGGTTTATAAATAATCAGAAAATCATGATGCCAGATAATAAGCACATTCATTATCAAATTTTGGCTGCAGGCTTTAGTCATAGAGCTACTGTACTTATCATTTATGGATTTAGTGCATTATTTGGTTTTCTGGCTATTCTATTTTCTCTTACGTCTTTTGGTATTTCGTTAGGAATTACTTTTCTGCTTCTCTTCTTAATCCACCTATTTGCTGAAATGACGGGTGTTGTTCAAAAGGGGAAACGACCGGTTATTGAATTATTGCAAAAAATATTCTGGAGAAAGAAAGCGAAAAACAGTCAAAAGCAAGAAGGAGATTGATTAGGTGGAGGAAGCGGGCCCACACCATTTGAGTTCACTGCTTTTAATATGGATAGCGGTGAAATAAAATGGCAAAAGGAATTCCCACATGTATTTGCAGGATTAGATGATGTGCCAGCAGCATCAGCCGAAGGAATCATTGTAACTACAGCTTTACAAGGGGACTTCGTAAAAAATAATAAATCAGGCGCTCAAATGATACATAATGACCATATTTATGTTGGGAGTCCAATTACAAAAAAATGTACGCCTATGATTTAAAGTCAGGTGAAAGACAGTGGGAATATGAGGACGAAGTAATGAAAGCTCCGCCGGTTGCAAAAGATAATGTTGTTTATTTTGGTAACACAAAAGGCCTTGTGCAAGCTTTAGATGCTGAAAGCGGGGAAAAGCAAGGAGAATTAGAACTTGGAGGCACTCTGGCACCCTCAGGTCCTATTATAATGAACGATACATTAATTATCGGCAGCCCGGATTCCAACTTTTCTGTACTGACTGAACATATACTTGATGATGAGGTAGAAACATTTGAAAGTTTAGTAGATAGTGAGACAGAGGGAAGAAATGATGAGTCATCCAATCAAGTAATTATTAAGCGTGCTTTTCGTCTTCCTAATAAAAACTAAATTTAAAAAAGAAAAAACCCAGTGAAATTACGTGCATCACTGGGTTAATTTTGTGGGTTTAAAACGGATTCTCGTTCCTGAACCTCTCCGTATAATGATTGAATAAGTTTCTTGCTTGATTCCCCGTCTGAATATTGATTCCATAGCTTTGAAAATTGCTCGATTTCATTGTAATTATAAAATTGAGTCCATATAATCTCAATAATCTCCTGGGTCGTATAGGCCACAGGACCAGGCGTCATAGTGTGATAATCATCCCAGAAACCTCTTACTCTTGCATACTCTTCTAAATCAAATGAGTAAAAGATCATAGGTTTATTCAATAGTGAGAACTCATATGGAATAGAAGAGTAATCTGTAATTAGAATATCAGAAACTAGAAGCAGATGGTTAATTTTTTCTCCCGAAGATACATCAATAATAAAGTCAGGATAAGGATTCTTGAAATTCGTCTTCACGGCTGGATGCAACCGCAATAAGAGAACATAGTCGCCATGTAAAGCTTCATACATCTGTTTTAGGTCGAGCTGGATATCAGGGTTCGTCAGCTGATGATCCCTAAAAGTAGGAGCGTATAAAATCACTTGCTTGTTCTTTGTTTCTGGATATTTTTCTTTTAGTTTCTGTACAATGGATGAATGATCTCTATAAAAGAAATCGGTTCTTGGAATACCAGTTTTAAGGATATTTTCTTCAGACAGGTTAAAGCTTTGTTTAAATATTTCAGCCATCTTATCAGAGCCTACGACAACTTTATCAAAACGCTGATATACTTTACGAAAACGGTCGTTCGCTTTCTTCGTCCGATGTTCAATGGATGGGTCGGCTAATCCAAATTTCTTTACTGCCCCAGATGCGTGCCATAGTTGTATGCATTCAACATTTTCATTAAAGTCAGTAGCTGCTAGAAATCCAAAATAATTATCAACGAATACTTTTTCGCATGTGGCAAGGTGATAGATCGACTGGATAAATTCCTTTGGCTTTTTCACGTTAAAAGGAAATACTTGGGTCTGATAATCTTCCGGAAAGAAATACTTACACTTCTCATCCTTAAGAATAATGATGTCGCCATTGTACTGTTTTTTTAGGGCTTCAACTGTAAACAAAATATTATCCCCAAAAGAAGAGACAAAAACAGTTTTCTTCCGTTGGGGATTAAGTTTAGCGATATTGAAAAAAGTTCTAAACATAAGCAGGTAGACGCTTATGATAAAGTCTTTAACCATTGTTCACATCAAATAAATCATCTTTTATTTTACTAGTTGAAATACCAACAGTACGTGGCAGATAAACAACTTCACAATATTCTTTCAAGAAGTCAAATTTACCTTCCCAATCATCGCCCATAACAAAAACATCAATATCATGCTTCTGTACATCTTCCACTTTCTGTTCCCAGTTATCTTCTGCAATTACTTCATCTACATAACGAATAGCTTCTAAAATCATTTTACGATTCTCAAAGCTGTGGTAAGCTTCTTTGTTTTTAATTTCGTTAAATTCATCAGAGGAGATTGCTACAATTAAATAATCTCCTAAATCTTTAGCTCTTTTTAATAAGTTAATATGACCCCAATGCAACAAATCAAAGGTTCCATAAGTGATTACTTTTTTCATTAATAATTTCCTCCTTGGATGCTCTAACATTCCACTATAGAGTATATACCTCTTATTTTACAGAAATAAAACATTCAATTTACAAATTTATAAAAAAGGGCGAGTATACTAGAATTATACGTGCATGTATTAATACTACAAGAAATTACAAATTAAAACAACAAGCTTTTCATTGATAATTTTCCCATATCTACCATAATGAGCAGCTTTCTATAAGTAAAAGCGGCTCTTACAAGTAATTTGATGTTAGGTAAGACGATGAAGCTCCCTCTCATAAAAAGGTTACTTTATTGCATGAATTTTCATATGTTTTAAGTTGTATCAGAAAAAAGGATTACTTCCACTGCGAGTGGAAGTAATCCTTCTCAGTACTATATTTTATTTTTCAATAATATAATTATTATTTGTACCACTACTTGACCAGGCTTCTGTTCCGTTATAATAGATCTTGTACCATTCATTATTGGTTACTAAACGGTAATTACTGTCTAGTACACCAGCCACATAATCACTTGACTGTAGCTTCCCTACAGAGCCATTACTAGTGGAAGGACCTGATCGAACATTTAAATTCGTAGCAGTTACCTCTAAAAGGTTTAGCAATTTAATAAATTCGCCGCTAACCCATCCTTTGGACCCGTTGAAAGATACTTCATACCAAGAACCATTGGTGCCGATAATATCAATCTTAGCGCCACTTGGGATAGAACCTGCTATTGAATCATCAGTAGATGGACCGCTTCTTAAGTTTAGGTTTGATCCTGATTGTACTACAACTTCCCCTTTAATGTTCTCTGGGTAGTCAATATAAGTACCGTTAGGATCCTCTGGTTCTGGTTCAGGCGCAGAAGAAGGCTGTCCAGTATATGAAGGTACATCATATACTAATACATAGTTATCAATAGCATCGTAGATGTTAGCGATTGTTCTTGTTTGGATATCTGCCCAAGCTACGTGGGTAGCGTATTGGTGATGTCCAGGACTATCAGGGTTCCAGCGCATTTTATACAGAGTGTCTTGTCCTCGGTGAACATAATTCACTGAGACAAAGCGTGCTCCTCCAATAATTGCTTCTTCCGGTGAGAACCAACCCTCATTAAAGGCTCGTTTGGCCCCCCCTGAAACGGGAGCGTTATCAACAGCCCCTATCCCATAAATATTATAAACAGTGTGCACCTTATTATTCTCTGAAACAACATTTCCGTTACCATCAACAGGAACACCTTTTGCTAGGGTAGATGTGCCATGTCCAGTCTCATGAATAGCATGCGAAATGAGGTAAGCTTCATTTATATCATGAATTTTCCCAGCTTCTATAAAAGAAGAGGCCGTTCCTTGTAAAATACCTGAGTTATATAAAACTTTTTGGTTTATTTCAGAAGAATCTAACCCAGCAGGCTGAGATAACTTCAAAAACTGATAAAAGCTGCTAGAGTTTTTATCAAAATTTTCAGGGTTTAAATAATAGGCAACTTGTTCTCTGCTTGCACCTACTTTACCTGCCCCATCTGCTTTAGGAGTTCTTGTCATTTGAATATCCAGAACATCTTCAAAGTGATGGCCATAGTTAGTAGTGTCATAGACTAAATTTTCGATACTGACTTGATCTTTATGGATGTAACCTGTACGCTTCTTGTCGTTGATGTAAGCTTCGGCTTCATACCAATTGGTACTAAAAGTTTTTAAGTCTAAAATGTCGTTTCTATCGAAAGATTCAAGAGTAGTAGAATTTTTGGAAGCATACTGGTGCATGGTAGTATTGTTAACAGCTGCTAATCCTCTTACTGCTTCTTGATCACTCGGGAGGTTTTCTACATGAGATTTATGGATGTAACCGGTATAGGCTTTGTGATTTAAATAAACAGTGGCTTCATACCAATTTGATGAGAAATCTCTATATTGCAAAATTTTCCCCTTACTATAAGACTTTAGTGCCTTTGAATTAGTGGAAGCTGCTTCAAAAACACGGGTAGGGGACTGTAATCCTATCCCCCGATACTCACTAGTAGTATCAGCAGCTTGTTCAAGGTGGTCTTTGTGAATATAACCAATCTCTTTGTTGCCATTAACTGTAATTTCTACAATGTGCCAGCTACTTGAATACCTTTTGTAATTAATAATTGAACCGGGTGAGTAGGATTTTAATGCTTTTGAGTTAGTAGTAGCATCAGCGTATACTTTTGTAGGGTTTAGAAGGGAAACTCCAGATCCTTTTTGACCATTAGCTTGACCAGTTTCTACATCATCTTTATGTATATAGCCGGTGTGAGCTTCATGGTTTAAGTACACAGTAGCTTCGTACCAATCACCTAAGTAAGACTTATACTTTAAAATCTTCCCGTTAGAGTAGGACTTTAATACTTTGGAATCTTTGGCAGCCTTTGAATATACATTAGTGGATTGAGCAAGGGCTATCCCTGATAAATCCTCTTGATTCTCAATGGCAGTTTCAACATGACTCTTATGTATATAGCCGGTATGCGGTTCATAATTCAAGTAGACAGTAGCTTCATACCAATTCTCAGAAAAAGTTTTATACTTTAGAATAGAACCTTGCCCGTAGGATTTTAATGCTCTCGAACTGGTGTTAGCATCTTCATAAACACTTACTATACTGTTGTTGGCTCTTCCCTCTAATGAATCTTGGGAAGCTGCAGCATTCTCAACGTCATCTTTATGTATATATCCAGTATGGGCTTTATAATTTAAATAGACCGTTGCAATGTACCAATTACTAGTATGTTGACGGTACCTGAGAATAGATCCTTTATCGTACTGTTTAAGAGATTTAGAGTTTTTGCTCGTCTCACTAAATACAGTAGTTGAATCCTTCAATGCAACTCCTCTTATTTCTTCCTCTGCTATTACAGAGTGTTCAACCCCTGGAATATAAACAAGTAATGGAACTAAGAATAAAAAAGCCAATAATAATCTTGGAAAGCTAGACTGCATTTACATTTGTACCTCCTAATTACTTATTTAAATAAACATTACTTTTAAGAAGATTTCTGCATAGGCCTCACCCTCTCAAAAGTATTTAAAAGCAATGTGTAGTAAATTAGGTGATACTAAGGAAATCTGTATCATACAAAACTATTAAAATACTTCCATTATTTTCTTGTTGTTCATTATTATGGACATAGTATAACATCACATTACAAAAAAATGAACGAAATATGACAAAAAAACATACTATTTACTCAAATAAAATAAAGGTTTTTAAAGAATTTTGTAAAAAAAAGTAGTATTAACCTATAAGTTTACAAGTATATTTACTATTATATGGGAAAATGGGGGAGGTGAATTTATTGGCTGAAATATTTGTAACATAAAGCTGTTTAATAAAAGCACAACTTAGTTGATGAGCTATTTAATAATGTTTAAAATAGTCTTTATGGAGTTTTTTATTAAATGGACTGATGGGTAAAATTGGGGGGAACAGCAATGAAGCGCATAAAATCATTTTTTCATAAAATTAAAGAAGAGATTTCTTCAGAAGAAAGCGATATAAATACCATGGATATTAAAATCAAAGATGTGCAATTTGATCGGAATCTTGTGCTTTTGACTTTATCAGAAAGAGTTACTATAAAGAAAGCTCAGGCGAAGATCGTAATAAAAGATATGAAAAATAGTGAAGAAATTAGTGAAGTAGGGATTATCGACGAAAATAGAGCGAAAATTAATTTAAAAGACCACTACTTATTAGATTATGATAAATGTGCATTTTACTTGCGTATTAATGAGGAAGAAACTCGATTGAAACCTTTAACTTCATTATCTTCTAATCTTAAGGATTATTCACACACACACGAATTAGAGGACTACTTATTAGTTCCATATACTACAATAAAAGGAAATTTCAGTATAAAAGTTATTGAAAGATTCACATTAAATCATACAAAAGATCTGCCGCATGGACTATTGGATATTCAATACCACACCAAGCAACCAATAATAAAAGGCTGGTTGTTCGCAGATAATGAAACTAAATTAAATTGTAAAATAATAATGAAGAAAAGAGGTTCAAATTTAATATATCAACTGCCAACTACTGTATTAAAAAATGAATGGCAGGCAGTTGTTGATCTGCCTTCTTTCCAACCTTCAAAAGGAACCTGGGATTATTACTTAAAAGTAAATGAGAAGAAAAACTATCGTATCCTAATCGAAGATAATAACATAACAGAGCACATAGAGGCGCAAACTTATCAGACGAACAGAGAGTCAAGATGGAATACCTTTTATATGACTAAGAATGGAGCTTTATCTTCTAAAATAAAATCAGCTACAGTACAAATGCTTGATGTTCAAGCAAAAGTTGTTGATAACTATACTGTTAAGTGCAGTGGCACATTAGACGGAGTTGTTTTGGATAAGAATCATAAAATTGATCAAGCGAAAGTGGTTGTTGAACAACGAAATACTGGCAAGTCGCACTTAAGTTCAATTGATTTAAGTATAGACGAAAACAGTACTTTGCGATTTAATTTTCTATTAAACTATTTAGAGATCATTTCACAGGACGGTGGAGAATATAGATGGGATGTTTATTTGCGAATTCCTTACCATGAGGATAAAGCAGTCTATAGATTTAAATTAGATGCAGAAGCGCTAGCCTATCAATCTAGAATAGAGTTAGGGAAAGAAAAAATTAATCAAGTGTATATGTATCCCACTGTTAATAAACAACTCTCCATAGTAATAAAGGATTTAAGTATTGAGCGAAATGTTGAAAGCTTTAAATTCTCTAATCATGAGTTGAATTTAAGTGGCCATGCTTATTTAGACACCGTTGAATGGATATCTGAGAAAGAGGTTGTAAGGAATTTAATTCTTAGAGAGAGAGAAACAGAACAGGAAAGTGTTCTTCCACTGGAAGGCAAATACAATAACCTTGAAAAGTTTGGTTATCGTTATCACTTTAGCGGGTTTGACGTCCAAATTAATTTAGGTTCTTTACTTTCTTTATCCAAAGAGAGGAAAAAAATTTTTGATCTCTATGTCCAATTTAATTACAAAGGGATCACAAAAGAGAGAAGACTTGGTTGTGAAGAATTCACTTACTACAAAGATGATGTGCTTGATAGAGTTGTTATATCTAGAGAAGATAATTACGAAATTAATTATCTAACTTACACGCCAAGTGGAAATTTGAAGATTGAAACGAATTGCATCCCTTCAGAAGCTCTCTCATATTTGTCTTATGAAAGTAATGGCTCTAGTGAAGAGTGCCTGGATGACATTTGGTTAATAGGAGAAAGATCAAACACAGCTCAAGATACTGGTTATCACTTCTTTAAATTCTGCAGAGAAAACTATCCCGAAAAGCAAGTATATTATGCTATTGATTCACACGCTGAAGATCGAACGCGTATTGAATCACTAGGGAATGTAGTAAATATTGGTTCGATTGAACACTATAAGATTGCCTCATCTGCTACAGCTTTTATAGGTTCTCATGATTTAGAATATTTTCTTCCAGCAAAAGGAATTGAATTTAATTCATATAAGCAAGGAAAGAAAGTTTTTTTACAACACGGTGTATTAGGAAGAAAAAACGTCGAATATCATAAAGACTACTATAAGTATCCTTTTGATTTGTTTTGTGTAAGTTCTTGGCCAGAGAAGAATTTAGTGGAGAAAAAACTAGGGTATAATAAGGATGAAGTTGAAATTACCGGGTTAACTCGTTTTGACTCATTACTTAATAATAATAATATCAGTAAAAAATCAATTTTATTTATTCCAACTTGGCGAGACTGGTTATTGAACGAAAATGATTTTCTGGAATCTGAATACTACAAAAGGTACAAAGGGATGTTGCAAAATGAAAGACTCCATGAGGTGTTAAAAGAAAATAATGTTGAGTTGAATTTCTTTCCACACTATCGGATGCAGCCATTTGTAGACCACTTTGAAATTAATAATGATAATATTAATGTCCTCAAATTAGGGGACAAAGCGGTACAAGAACTTTTATTAGAAAATAATTTAATGATCACAGATTATTCATCTGTTTCCTTTGATTTTAACTATATGTCAAAACCTGTAGTGTTTTATCATTTTGATCGTGACTCTTTTTTTAGAAAAGGCATTTTAAGACCAGTTGAAGAAACTTTCCTAGGGGATATATGCTATTCTGAAGATGAGTTAGTTAATCAAATTGCGGTATATATTAAAAATGATTTTACTGAAAAGGAAGAGGTTGCGACTAAAAAACATTTGATCTTTTCTGAAATAGACAAAAATAACTGTCAAAGAGTGTACAATCGTATTCTAGAGATTTAGATAATTTTGATTAGCTAAAGGAGCCATAACTGAGATGAAAAAACATTTAAAACCAAGCGTAGCAGATATTAAACTGCATCAAGATGGTCGAATTTCAATTTTTATCCCAATTTCTAAAGAAGATGACAGAATTAACAGACTAATTCTCATTAATCGCCAATCATCTGAAGAGATAAACCTTCCGTTACAAGAGAAGGATGTTAACAACGAGTTGAGGCTCTTATATGGACATCTGGATTATAAATACTGGGAAAGAAAATTGTTGAATGGTAAATTTTGGGATCTGTATTTGCAAAATGGAGATGGCAACCACAGACTTCGTACCACAAAACGTTCGATTGAATATGTAAGAATTAAAGAAGAAGAGAGTGGGATAACATTTCATCCTTATTTGACAAAGAAAGGAAATGTTTCCTTCCGCTATAGTGAAATTGATTTTTTTGCAGGCATTAATCAGGTGAGAGTTGCAGAAGAAAGCCAATTACTTATTGAAGGCTCATTAGAAAAAGTTGATTTAGAGAATGTGACAGATGCTAACTTGTTAGTGAATGATGCTTTTAATATAGAGTCCAGATTTCCCGTGCAGATCACTAGGCAGGAAGAAGCGGATTTTTATAGTTTTACCTCTGAAATTGAGCTGGGGGAAACTGTAAAAGAAGAGTTGCCTAATTATTTAAAGGTATCCATTGAACTAGAGACCTTCGACGGAAATCAAACCATGTGGAGGGAAAGCCCTCGCTTGAAATACTATGGGAAGGAACCTTTAGATGAAAGTGTTGTGACAAAAGTTAACAACCATGATATAAAATTTAAAATTTCCACAAGTAAAGTCATGAATTTTTTAACCATACATTTCTTAGAAGATAGTCTTATTAAAGAATATGCTCATAAAGTTGAAAACAATATCGTAAAAGCACGAAGAGGGAAGCGGGCTTTAAACTTTTATAAAAATGTTTTCCAACTTGTTAGTTACTTACCAAGAAAACGAAACTTAGTTGTATTTGAAAGTTTCCACGGAAAACAATATAGCGACAGCCCGAGAGCTATATACGAATATATGGATAAGAATTATCCGTCTTACAGCCTTATTTGGAGTGCCGACCGCAGACACTATGAGGAGTTTTTAGAAAGAGGGCTGCCAGTTGTTAGGCGATTTTCCTTGAAATGGCTGCTTGTTATGACACGAGCAAAATATTGGGTAACGAACACTAGATTACCCAATTGGCTGCCTAAACCCAAAGAAACAGAATATGTACAAACGTGGCACGGGACGCCTTTAAAACGATTAGCTGCTGACATGGAAGAAGTTCATATGCCGGGAACTAACACACTTAAGTATAAAAGTAACTTTATAAAGGAAGCAAACAAATGGGATTACTTAGTAGCACCTAATGAGTACTCCAGTAACATTTTTAGAAGTGCTTTCTTGTTTAGCAAAAACATGATTGAGTCAGGCTATCCACGAAATGATTATTTATATCAAGAAAATAATCAAGAGGCCATTGATCACATTAAAGAGAGCCTCAATCTCCCTCTAGATAAGAAAGTTGTTTTATATGCACCAACTTGGAGAGATAATCAATTTTACCAAAGAGGTAAATACAAATTTGATTTAAGTTTGGATTTGCAGAAAATGAGAGAAGACCTTGGTGAAGAATATGTAGTCGTGCTCCGGATGCACTACTTAATCGCTGAGAATTTTGATTTAGGCCCTTTTGAAGGTTTTGCGTATGATTTCTCTAAACACGAAGATATAAGAGACCTTTATTTAATCTCAGATATCTTAATAACGGATTATTCATCTGTGTTTTTTGATTATGCCAATTTAAGAAGACCTATCATTTTTTATGTGTATGACATTGATGAGTATCGTGATAGTTTACGTGGATTCTATCTTGATTTGGAGAAGGAAGCTCCAGGACCATTAGCAAAAACGACAAACGAAGTCATCGATTCTATTAAAGAGTTTGAACGTAATAATTATGAATTAGGGGAATCATTTGAAGCTTTTTATGATCGCTTTTGCTCTTGGGAAAAGGGAGAATCATCTAAGCGTGTAGTAGAAACTGTATTTAAATAATCACTTGTTGTGTTTCTAAGAAAACCTTAGTATAATTTGACGGGTGTTACGATCTTTGAATGATTAAGGAAGGTACCATTATGAAGTCTGCTTTAACCGTAATAAAAGAACAAGTGAATTACTTCTATTTAGTCAGACGGTTATCTTTATACGAAATCAAAAGCTCGAACATGAATAATTATTTAGGGATGCTTTGGGAATTAATAAACCCAGCGATACAAATTTCAATTTATTGGTTTGTATTCGGCTTTGGAATTCGTAACCGTGTAGGCGAGGGTGGAATGGACTTCTTCCCATGGATGCTGTCAGGGATAGTCGTTTGGTTTTTGATTAACCAGGGACTTATAGAAGCTTCAAAATCCATCTTTAAAAAAATAAAAATGTTATCGAAAATGAATTTTCCGATGAGCGTAATTCCGAGTTATGTTATTTTCTCGAAGTTCTACCCTCATTTGACTCTTTTAGCGTTAGTGATGGTCATCCTTAACGCGATGGGCTTTACTATCAGTATCTATTACATTCAGCTGCCTTTATATATGATTGGTGTGCTGGCGTTGTTGTATGCTATTTCTTTAATAACGTC
Source organism: Halobacillus sp. B23F22_1 (assembly GCF_043497005.1). Classification (NCBI taxonomy): domain Bacteria; kingdom Bacillati; phylum Bacillota; class Bacilli; order Caryophanales; family Bacillaceae; genus Halobacillus; species Halobacillus sp. B23F22_1. The sequence continues at coordinate 1,277,206 of NZ_JBIEKE010000001.1, forward strand.
AACGCTGGCCACTATCGTGCGGGATGTTCAAATGTTTCTCCAGTCGACATTAAGGATGCTGCTTTACCTTTCGCCTATTTTGTGGGACGTCAGTCAATTTGGTGAAGATTTAAATTGGTTGAAAATACTAATGAAGATTAATCCTTTTTACTATGTAGTGGAGTCTTACCGTACCTCTTTGCTGGGACAAGGTTGGTATTTTATTGAAGAATGGCAGTACACACTTTATTTTGTTGGTGTTATTGCTGTGCTCTTTATTATTGGAGCGGCTCTTCATGTTAAGTTCCGAAGACATTTCATAGATTTTCTATAAAAAACGGAAGTGATTCTATGGGTAAATCCGTCATCGTACGTGACGTTTCAAAAAAATATAAATTGTTTTCTAATCCGCGTGAGCGACTGCTTGATTTAGTGGTGCCCGGTAAATCATATGGAGAAGACTTCTATGCGCTTCAAAATGTCAGTTTTGATGTGGATGAGGGAGATATCGTTGGATTTATTGGGGTCAATGGTTCAGGTAAGTCCACGTTATCGAATATTATCGCAGGTGTAGTTCCGGAAACGACGGGCTCAGTGGAAGTCAAGGGGCAGGCTGCGTTGATAGCTGTAAACTCTGGACTTGATGGTAAGTTATCAGGTAGAGAAAATATTAAGTTGAAACTTCTTATGCTGGGATTTAGTCAGGCAGAAATTGATGAATTGGAAGAGGGAATTATTGAATTTGCTGAGTTGGAGAAATTCATTGATCAGCCCGTTAAGTCATACTCTAGCGGGATGAAATCCCGTTTAGGTTTTGCCATTTCAGTAAATGTTGATCCTGATGTTCTATTAATTGATGAAGCTCTGTCTGTAGGGGATAAAGCTTTTGCAGAAAAAAGCTTAAGCAAAATGTACGAATTTAAAGAAAAAGGAAAGACGATGTTTTTCGTCAGTCATTCCATCGGACAAATGAGAAAGTTCTGTGAAAAGGTGGTCTGGCTTGAATTTGGACAAGTGAAAGAATATGGTCCTTCTTCCGAAGTACTGGATCATTACGATGAGTTTTTAAAAGACTACAAGAAAATGTCTAAAAAACAAAAGCAGGAATATCAAGAGAAAGTTATGAAAGAACGGAGCAGCAAACAGGCCGCTACTTAATGCGCTAAGAGCATCTATTCCTTAAGGGAAGTAGATGCTCTTTTTTGTATCGCCTGTGAGTATAAGCCCTCAAACTTTTTGGCGGCTGTGATATGAGAAAAGTTAGAAATGACTTTTTGTTTGGCACGTTTAGCCAACGTTTTCCCGATTTCAGGGTTTTCCACAAGATATCGAATAAAATCACTTAACATTTTTTCATCCCGGTCACCAAACAATAACCCATCAACGTCGTGAGTAATCAATTCTTTTAGCCCTCCAATTGATCCAGCAATGACAGGAGTTCCTGACCCCATCGCTTCAATGGCAGAGATCGAAGTTGCTTCTTCTACTCCATGGGAATGTACACTTGGAATGAGTACAATCTGGGAGGTTTGATAAAGCTCGACCATATCTTGGTGTGGCACGGAACCTAGAAAATAAACATAGTTCTGAAGATTAAATTCTTCCGTCTTCTTCTTTAAAGCTGACAGCTGCTCTCCAGTGCCGGCATATACAAGAATGACATTAGGGTAAAGATCGTGTATTTGTTTTAAAGCGAGTAACGGGTAGACCACGCCGTTCTTTTCTGTCAGTCTTCTTGGAACGAATAACATGAAAGCGTCCTGTGGGAGATGGTATTTAGAACGTGTTAGTTCAGGACGTGAATAATGGTTGAACTGCTCAGTATCAATGAAATTACGAATGATTTGAGCTTCAACTCCAGATGTTTCTTTAACATAACCGCAAATCCTTTTGTCAACAGTTACGTTTAATTGGACACCATTATAAGCTTGTTGTTCGAATCTCTTTATTTTTTCTGCTTCATCTGTATTTGGGTGAATGGCACCTCTGCTGATTGCTTCATATGCGTAATAACCATGAACAGTGGCGACTACAGGTAAACCACATTCTAAAGAAGCAAGCGTAGCAAAGATATCCTGTGAATTAATGACATCATAGGAAGGCGCCTTTTCCAGAATGATGTTTGAAAGAAGCGATTTTCTTTGTAAATCGTTATGAAGCTGGCCTTTACCGTGTTTAATTCTGTTCATAACGTATCCCGGTCCCTGTGCGAATAATTTTCTTTTCCAATTTGGCAGATCTGAAAATGAAAGAACATCAACTAAATGACCTTCTTTTTCTAATCCTTTTTTTAGTGTTGTTATATGGGAGGAGAGTCCCCCTTCATGGGGATAATTAAAAATTGTAGTTATTAAGATGTTCAAGATGATTCCCCTCTCTTTAAGATTTTACGGCATTCTTTTTTAAAAGATTCGACGTTAAATACCCATAATAAACCTGCGTAACTGCTAAAGATTAAGAGGGTAACGAGAAAAAGTTTCAGCCACATGTTCAAAGGGGCAATAGACTGAGAAAGTATCCATGCTGCTGGAAGGATAAGTAAGACAATCAGCAAGCATTTTTGCCAATCTTTTGTGTAAACAGTTTTTCTTACTTGTTTTATATTCATAACCTTCTTGTATAAATAAACGGATTGAACCACCATGGATAAACTCGTTGCAATAGCGACCCCGCCAACACCGAAAAAAGGAGCTAGAGAAAAACTTAACATCATATTTAACGCTACACCAATCAGACAGGATTTTAATGCTGTATGATTGGAATGATAGGCATAGACGCTGTTCATTAAATAATCACGCAGCGCGAAAAACGGCAGTGCTGTCGTATAAAATACAAAAGCCATGGTCGTTAATGCAGCAGCTTTATGGTCAAAAGCTCCTCGTTCAAAAGCTAAGGAAACTAGAGTTTCTGCTTCGACAATCATGACGGTCATTAACGGGATGGAAAAGAGAATAATGATCGTCATTCCTCTTTGAACAAGCTCAATAAAAGAATAAAATTGATTAACAGCTTGTTTAGCTAATTGGGGATAAAGAATAGTTGAAATAGGCATTAACAAAATACTAAGAGGCAGCCACAATAAGCGATTTCCGTAATTTAAGGCAGAAACGCTTCCGTCTATTAAAAAAGAAGCAACTACTCTGTCTACCACACTGTTAAATTGAACAACTAAAGAAGCAAGAATGATTGGCCAGAAAGGTTTAATAATGGTTTTAAGACTTTGCCATTCTTGCCATGGCCAATAAAACTTGAAGTCCTTTAAAGGTAGAAAAGGCCATTGAACCAATAGTTGAAGAATACTTCCTGCAAGTACTCCCACAGCTAATCCGTAGATTCCCAGCCATTGATATAGAAGAAACATGCTTACGATGATCCCCACATTGTTTACAATAGGGGCCAAGGCTGGTGGACCAAATGTTTCTTTAGCATGTAATATACCCTGTGTGAACGATTGCGCAGTCATAAATAATAACGATGGCATCATGATCAAAGTAAGACCGGCAGCTAAACTTGATTGGTCTGCACTAAACCCTGGAGCAATTAAGAAAACTAGTGGCTTGACTGCCACCATGGCTATAACAGTGAGACTTAGGGAAACAAGTAAAAACAGAGTGGCCAGTTTATTTAATAACATGTTCGCTTCATTAGGAGTGCTTTGTTTTTTTTGAATGTAGAGAGGAATAATTCCCGCTTGAATCCCTGTTCCTAAAGCAGTAAATAAAATGGTCGGTATTAAATAAGCGACAAAGAATACATCTGCGGTTTCACTTGCTCCAAAGAGAGAAGCAATTAATGCTTCTCTAAAAAAACCTAATATTTTACCGATACCGGAAAGGATGGTTATCATTCCAAATAATTTAATCCATTTCATAATACTTCTCCAATTTTTCTTTGTTTAATACGTAACCTATTATGAAATAGAAGTAAAGGGTGAACGTCTTATCTTCAAGAATATTGTAAAAAAGTCCAGATACTAATAGAGTGGCTATAGCACTGAGACTTATACTTCGCCAAAAGTTATTTTTTAACTGCCATACTCTTTTAATCATCAAAAAGCAAAGAGTGAGAAAAAGAAGCGTTCCAATTATCCCTGTACTTACTAATAGAGAGATGTATTGATTGTCGGTGTATAGGTTATTAGGAATGCCGTACCTCTCGTAAATAGGGGAGGAATAGCTTTGGGACGCGGCATCTCCATAAGTGGCAAAGCCGCTTCCAGTCAAAGGGTAGTCTTGAAATATTTCAAGACCTTTTAAAACGACATAAATTCTTCCCCATTCAGCACTTGCTTGAATGGTCTGATCCGAGAACATTTCTTTAAACCTTTCGATCAGCACATTATTTTCTTTTATAATAGGAGAAGCTGGTTCTTCTTGAACTTGATCAGGAGGTCTTTCTTCCTCCGTTGTGTTAAAATATCCTGATTCGTCGATCATTTCTGATACGCGATCCATTGGGTAATAGATGAGAGAAAAACTGACGACAGCATATAGAAATAAAGGCAGTACTTGCTTCCACGCTTTTCTAAGTATAATAAAAACGACAGCCCCAGCTGCGAATGCCAGCAATGTTCCTCTAGAATAAGTGAGTAAGGAGGTACCGGCTAATAAAATTCGAATGATCATTAAAGGTTTATTTCTTGAATTAGTATTTTTTAATAAAAAGGTACTGAAAAATACAATGAGCAAATAAGTAGCAAGCACATTCGGATTAGCAAGTAAGCCATATATGCGCATTTCATTTGCTGATGCGAGATTCCAGTCCCGCCATTCAGCTGGCAAAAGCCAGTGACGTGAGCTTATTTTTTCCACCCAGCCATGAACGCATACGAATAGGGCTGTCGCAATAGATATGCCGATTATTCTGTCTAGTTCTGTTCGCTGCCAATGAGATTCTTTTACAAAAATAATGACCAAAAACGTAATTAGTAAAGCTCGAATTTGAAACAGGCCGGCGGGGACAGATATGCCTGTATGAAGTCCCGATAATAAGCCGACTATTAAGATAGAAAGAAAAAGCCCGGCCCATTTATATTCTTTGATCCAATATGAAATAGGCTGAGACCGTTGATAGACTGCTATGCATACAGCTGTTAGAAGAATAAGGTCAGCTAAAAGAATATATCCGCCGTTTATTTCAACTAAAAAAGGACGGACAGGAAAGATAACAAATAACAGCAGCAGCCCATTTTTCGAGTAAAAAATAGTAAAGCCTACAATAATGATGGTAATGATATATCCGAACAGCTCAGAAGGTAAGATGAGTCCGAATGCAATGAGTAATATATGTAAGGTGAACAGCCAATATTTAAAGTCGTTCATTGAACCACTCCTGATAAAATGTTGCCTTCCTTATATCATACTCCTAATTTACCTATATAAACCATCCCTTTCATGTAAGGACTTTATTAATATATTTTTAATCTTTGTAAAATAATAGGAAGGTGTCTTGAGATGAGAACAAATGAAGCGTATGTTGAAATTAAAGGAATTCCTTTTTTTAACACAACTCATTACGAATTACTAACACAGCATTTATATCCTGCCCTAAAGGAACAAAGGAACATTTTTTTAGTAACCGCAAATCCTGAAATTGTTATGGAAGCCGAGCGTGATCTTGAGTACAGCAATATATTACGTGAAGCCGATTATGTCATTGCCGATGGCATAGGAGTTGTGATTGGTTCTAAGCTTATGAAGAAACCACTCCCCGAGCGTATCGCCGGCTTTGATGTTATGGAAGATCTGTTGAAAAAAGCGAATCGTGACCAATTACGATGCTACTTCCTCGGTGCAAAAGAAGCTGTGCTCTATGAGGCGGTAAATCAAATCAAGCAAAAATTTCCAAAACTCATTGTAGCAGGTCAACATCATGGTTATTTTGATTTAAAAGATGCAAATGTTGTTAATAATGTAAAGGAAGCAGAGCCGGATATCGTATTTGTAGGATTAGGATTTCCTAATCAAGAAAAGTGGATACATCAATTTCGTAATGAATTTTCTCATGGATTATTTATGGGAGTAGGCGGAAGCTTTGACGGATGGGCAGGACACGTGAAGCGGGCACCAGAATTTTGGCGGAAACTTAATGTGGAATGGCTTTATCGATTAATAAAACAACCGAGTCGCTGGAAACGAATGCTACAATTGCCAAGATTCATTTGGCATATTTTATTAAAAAAGTAGCAGTCTAAAAGCAACAACGGTAGAAATGAGGGGATCTTCAAGTGAAAATTCTTCATTTAAACGCAGGTAATGAAACGGGCGGCGGAATGAGTCACATTCTTTCTTTATTAAATATGCTGGATCATGACGAAGTCGTTTTAGGTGTATTGGAAGATGGCGAAATGTTTCATAAGGCGCGTGAACTATCAATTGACACAGTAAATTTCAAACAGAGTTTCCCTTATGATTTATCCGTTTTATTTCATATCAAGCGTTACATTGAGAATGAAAACATTGATATGGTGCATACCCACGGTCCACGTGCTAATGTATTAATGAACATATTAAAGACTTCCTTATCCATTCCATGGATTCTTACTCTTCATAGTAATCCCGATGATGATTTTATGGGGCATGGTGTTAAAGGCAGTATGTTTGCAAAGCTTCATAAATGTGCTATTCGACAAGCTGATCATTGCATGGCTATATCGGAAAGCTTTAAAAATCTGCTGCATAATATCGGGGTAGCTAAGGAGAAAATCTCGACCATTTATAATGGGATTGATTTCAACGTACTTCCTAATCAAAATAGCTTTAGAGAGGACTTTGGATTTGCAGATTCTGACTTCCTCATTGGGATGGTTGCCAGGTTAGAACCGGTGAAGCAGCACGAGCTTGCCATTCAAGCGTTTGCAGAGTTGAATAAAAAGAATCCTAATTCCCATTTAGTTTTGATTGGAAACGGATCAAGAGAACGGGAGTTAAAACGCTTATGTTCAGACAGTAATCTTGACCGTCATGTTCATTTTTTCGGTCATAGAGAAGATGTTTCTTCGATTTTACCCTTGATGGATGTTACGTTACTTACTTCTAAAAGTGAAAGTTTTCCTCTAGTTTTATTAGAATCTGCGAGAGCACGAGTTCCTGTTATTACTACAAATGTAGGCGGTGTTCCTCAACTTGTTCCTTCTAATAAATACGGGTGGGTGACGGAGTGTGAGGAACTTACTACCACTTTACATTTAGCTTATGAGAAAAACAAAGACGAACGTCAAGTAATGGGAGACCGCTTTTACCATTTTGCACGAAGTCGGTACTCTTCCAATCACCTTGCCCAACAAGTAACTAAAATTTATGACATTATGTATAAATCACCTATAGAAGTCGAATCACACGTATAGTGCAGCTTGTCCCTACACCATAGAGTTAACAGAAAGGAGGTGCACTATGGAACTTCAAGCGCTTCTTTTTTGTTTTTTACTGGCGGTTGCACTTACTCCATTGATTATCAAATTTGCAGTTTATATAGGAGCTACAGACCAACCTGACCATCGAAAGGTTCATACTAAACAAATGCCAAGGCTGGGCGGCTTAGCTATTTTTGTAAGTGTTATATTTGGGATGGTTTATTTTACTCCTTATCACCCCTATTTGTACCCCCTCCTTATAGGTGGAGTCATTATTGCAATTACTGGATTTTTAGATGATATCTTTAGTCTTCCTCCATTGTACAAGCTGGGCGGACAATCTCTTGCAGCGCTTGTTGTCATTGCCAGCGGAGTGAAGATTGAATTTATAAACCTCCCTTTTGGCTCTCCTATTGAATTTGGATTTTTAAGTATTCCTATTACGTTATTCTGGATCATTGGAATTACAAATGCGATTAATTTAGTGGACGGATTGGACGGGCTTGCGGCAGGCATCTCTTCGATTGCTTTATTAACGATCACGAGTATGGCTATTATGATTGGCAATGAATTTGTGATGTATATGGGGTTAATCGTATTAGGAGCTGCATTGGGATTTTTAGTTTTTAATTTTTACCCCGCTAAAATCTTTATGGGAGATACAGGAGCTATGTTTTTAGGCTTTATGATCAGTGTACTTTCCCTGCTCGGATTTAAAAATGTAACGTTATTTTCATTTATTATTCCAATTCTTATACTTGGAGTACCAATCTCTGATACCATAATTACCATTGTTCGCCGAATGCTGCACGATCAGCCGATTATGAAAGCCGACTTTGCTCACTTACACCATAATTTATTAAAGCTGGGATGCAGTCATCCGCAGACGGTTATTATGATTTACACCCTTAGTGCGCTATTTAGTTTAGCGGCCGTACTTTTTTCACAGGCTACCCTTCTTAATTCCTTAATGGTGGTAACGATCCTCATTTTCAGTACCGAAATCATGGTTGAAATATCGCAAATTGCGGGTGAGAAATATCGCCCGTTGTTAAATCGATTGGTATCACCCCGCAGCAAAGAGTGAGTCATGTAATGTCGAAAATTCTCACTCTTTGTATTTTTATTGGGAAAATTTTGTTTGAACCTACAAAATAAAACAGTTTGTGATATAATGTTGTTATCTTTTTGAATATTTTACATAGTTGGGGGTACATGCATGGAAGAGACTATTTCTCTCAGAGAAATTTTTGAAGTTTTAAAAAAGAGAATTTGGATGATTCTTGCAGTGACAGCTGGCGCTGCAATTATTAGTGCAATTGTAACATTTTTTATTTTAACACCTACTTACGAAGCATCATCGGAATTTATTGTAAATCAATCAGAGGCTATGGACCAAGATTCAGCCTATGATGTCAATGATATTCGTACCAATGTAGAATTGATTAGTACATACAATGTAATTATTAAGAGCCCAGCGATATTAGACGAGGTAATAGATTCATTGAATCTACAACTATCCGCAGAACAGTTAAGTAATAAGATTCAAGTATCAAGTGCGGAAGAATCTCAAGTGGTAAACGTTACGGTTACAGATGAAAGCCAGTCTATGGCCGTAGAAATCGCAAACGGTACGGTAGAAACTTTTCAACAAGAAATTCCATCATTAATGAACGTCGATAATGTTAATATCTTATCTCCAGCAGTTGAAAGAGTAGACGCTTCCCCAGTAAGCCCTAAACCATTACTAAACATTGCCATTGCGATTGTTGTCGGCTTAATGGTAGGAGTAGGTTTAGCATTCTTACTTGAATATCTGGATAACACAATTAAAACTGAGCAAGATGTTGAAAAAACACTTGGTGTTCCTTTGATGGGAGTAATTTCTACAATTTCAGAAGAAGACTTGGGGCCTGAAACGATGAATAGACAACCGAGTCGTGCATCGAAAGTAAGAGGTGAATCTGTTGGTACGTAAATCAAGAATGAAACAAGCTGCTTTGAAAGCGAGAAAAATAATTGCAAACGACAATCCTAAATCACCAATAGCTGAACAATATCGTACAATTAGAGCTAATTTACAGTTTGCCTCTGTCGATCATGAGCTGCAATCTCTTTTGATTACTTCTTCTGGGCCGTCCGAAGGGAAGTCTATGACCTCTGCTAACATGGCTGCTGTTTTTGCACAACAAGGGAAAAAGGTCCTGCTAGTTGATGCTGATTTGAGAAAACCAACTGTCCACCATACGTTTCGATTAACGAATACTAGAGGATTAAGTAATTTTCTTGTCGGCAGAGAAGGGCTAAAAGAAATCATTCAACATACAGGTGTTGACAATTTGGAAGTATTGACAAGCGGTCCTATTCCGCCAAACCCATCCGAATTATTAGGATCCAAAGCAATGAATAAGTTAATGCTGGAAGCAAGACAAAATTACGATCTTGTTATCTTTGATACGCCTCCTGTGTTAGCCGTTTCTGATTCCCAGGTTTTAGCTAGTGATGTAGATGGTGTTATGTTGGTTATCAGAAGTGGGCAGACTGAATTTTCTGCAGCGGAGCGTGCAAAAGAGTTACTTGAACAATCCAGAGCTAATTTACTCGGCGTTGTACTAAACGATAGAGAAAAGAAAAATAGCAATTATTATTATTATTACGGAAACGGATAAGAACAGAGCGGATATCGCTCTGTTTTTTTTAATTCTCCAAAAAGATACTTTACAAAAAAGAAGTAGGAATACTAAGGGACCTTGCTCGAATAAAAGTTAGTAGGGGAGAATAGTAAGCCGGTGAGGCAGCGATCGACAGTTAGCTCTTAACATGTCAGGTATCGTAAATTCTTATGATAACGAACATAAAATGTAGCACCTTCCGCTCTAAGGGAAGAGAAATATTTCATATTATAGATGGGTGGCTGGTCATTTAAGATGAGAAAAAGGGGAGGGCAGCAGGCTGGTTTTGCTGGGATGAGGCGGGGGAGCTGCACCCACATTTTTTGTGCTGATTATGAAAGCGGACACAATTTCACCTTAAATAATCAAAATTTTCTATGAAAATCACTGGAAATTACTTGCCTTCTCTAGAAAATTCCATTATCCTTTATTTTAAATTGTATATGTTGAAAGGGGTCATTATTGTGTTTACACCAGATACAAAGGTAGCTAGTCCAGGAAACATTATAGAATTTGAAAGAAATGAAACGATGTTTAAAGGTAAAGTTATCCCGAGTCAGTGTCAAAGATCCGTCATTGTTGACCTTACGATTATGGATAACTTAGATGAAATAGATTTTGAATATGATCGTACAGTTGTAGCCCATGAAAATTATCGTGTTTTGTCATAATTTTCTGACAAAACTATTGTTAAAATAAAATTAGAGTATTATAATGATGTTTATAACAACTTCTCCTTGTAAAAAGGCAAACTTATTGAAAAATAAGGACGCAAAACTACGGGTCTAAGACCACTACAGGTTAGGACCGCCGGGTCGTCTAAGGTGAATGGTGGAGGGGATCATTCATTGAAAAAGCTAAATGATGATAAGAAGCTGGACGCGGAATGGGTAGCCCTTATGAAAGAAGCCAAGAGGCAAGGACTAACAAAAGAAGAAGTCCATCAATTTTTATCCCTCACTAGAAATATTAATTATAAGGTAAGAGTTTGAGCTTCTCAAAATTTGAGAAGCTTTTTTATGTCTCTTTTTATTGAGAAGATTGGAAAAATATGAATAGAAATATTGTTAAATATGGTAGAATATAAGTAGTTTTTGTAGAAAAAAGGGGGAAGATTTTCATGGGGGAATGTCAATCATGTGGGAATAACACTGTTCGTTCACAAAGATATTGTAATGATTGTCAGTCAAACCAAAACGTTAAGCAGCCGGCAGATTTTGCTCGAAGTGATGAATGGTTAAATGCCAGCCGATATTACGAAGAATATCAAGATGAACAAAATTCCCATAAAAAGAGAAATTGGAGAAAAATCTTTGCGTCTATTATAACTGTGCTCTTATTACTAGGATTTGCAGCTACAGGATGGGCCTATTTAAATAAAGTAACTTCAGCAAAGCATACGGTACAAGAATTTGAGAAAGCTGTAAAAAACAGTGATGCTGAGCGGCTTGTCCAACTTATATCATTTGAACACACGTCAACTGGGTTCAACAAGTCACAAGCTGAACATATGATTCATTATTTTAAAGAAAGCCCTGGTGAGTTCCTCGCTTTAATAGGTTACTTAAGAGCATCAGCTGATGGAGCGGAAGAAGATGAATCACAGAACATGCATGTTAATCGTTTAGGAACCAAATGGCTATTATTCGATCAATATAAAATAAAACTTGACCCAGCTGGAATTAATATTCAAACATCTCAAGAGAACGTAAATTTATATTTAAATGGTGATGAGGTTGGAGAGTTATCAGAAGGTATATATGAGTTAAAAGGTGTTACTCCTGGAGAGCATGTTGTAAAAGGTGAGGTTGAAGTTAAGGGAGATCGATATGATCACATTATGTCAGTTAATACATATGAAAATAAAGATAATCCAATAGAAATAGAATTTGAAGAATTATCACCGGAAGTTCTCCAAGCTTCTTTAGAAAAAAGGTTAGAGGATGACATAAAAACGGCAGTTGAAAATCATGTGAATGAATATGTTGAAGCATATGAAGATAAAGACATCAATGCGTTTCAAGTGATGAAGAATGACTCGTACCTGCAGGATACAGAAGCTAATATTCAAGAAATGGATGAATTAGGAAAGAACTTTTCAGGAGAAATAAAATCCATCACCTATGACATAGGGAGCTTGGAATTGGAACGAGATGAAACTTCAGATTTATTTACTTCTTCCATCATTGTTTCCTTTGTACTTGATGCAGGTTATTATTTGGAAGGTGACGATCCAGATCATATGCTTAGTAACGAAAATACTTATTCCTGGAACTACGAATTCGCTTTTGAGGAGGAAGAAAAGTCGTGGGTGATCACTTCCGGCACGCCGATGGCAATGTTTGAAACTGATGAACTTGAAGTAAAAGAATTTGAGTAATTGAAAGAATATGTAAGCAGGGTTGTTAATAAAACGAACATCCGGATAAACGCAGAACATGAGCGTATTCAAAATACGCAGCCTCCTGTGGTAGAAGAGAGAGTCGAAGATCCCGCACTTTGCTTTCCGGGGAAGCTGAGGCCGTGCCCAGGGAAAGCCAAGTATTTTGACGGAGCGTTGGTGTGAAGTCTCGTAATAAATAATCCGAACTGATTCTTTTGAATCGTTCGGATTATTTTATACTTATTCAACTTTTCCCAAGTCTGGATTTCTTATCCTAAATCTTTTCTTTACCCAAAATCAGGTAGTTCAACTCTTTGTCCGTTAATTTGTTGTAACGGTGCGAATTAAAGATATAGAATAATATTCCTAACAAGGCCCATATCCCTAAAGCAATTAAAGATTCTTTTCCTAGTGCTGCAGGTGAGCCGGGAATTAATAGCAGAACTAAGAAAATGATGGAGCTGATCATCCCTAATAAAGATAATAGTTTCTTTCCGGGCGCCACGATGCTTGCGTTATTCATTGTTTTACTTTGTTCCGACCATTTGAAAATTTTATACGCAGTAGCTGTACAGAAAAAGTAAGCAATCGCAACTCCTGTTGATGACATATCGACTACCCAAAGTAACGCCTCGCGGCCAAACCACGGAGCAATTAAACAAACTGCCATAGTAAATAGAATCCCTACATAAGGGGTATGGTATTTACGGTGTAATGCCCTGAAAGCGTTGGGTAAAATTCTGGCGCGCCCCATAGCGAAAGTAAGCCGGCTGGCTGAAAGGTAAAATCCATTGAGTCCAGTGAAGATTCCCATGCAAATGGCAAGAGCAATAATAAATACACCTGCACGTCCCATATAACTCTCTATGGCATCGCCTGTTCCCCAGACCGAATTTTGCTCGTTGATCTGGGTTAAGAGTTCCTGCCATGGCATCGTACTTGCGGTAATAATAATCATAAAGGAATAAGCAAGCCCCGCTGCGATCAATGACCAAATAATCAATCCAAATGCTTTTCTTGATTCAAATTGGAATTCTTCCGCCGCCTGGGGAATATTATCAAATCCTACATAAGCAAAAGGTGCAACTGCTAAAATTGCAAGAATGGAGGCAAGCGCTGGTTGAGAGGGTTCAAAAGCAGGTGTTATATTTTTGACACTCGGCCCTTCAGCAAATATAGCACTTACAGCAAGCATTAGAATGCCTAATATAAGAATAATACTGAAAATAAATTGCGTCTTTCCAGAAAAACTTGTTCCTCGAATATTTAAAAAGGCAAATAAGATGAGTACGAAACTGGCGATTAGAATTTGGATGATAGATACCTCATAGCCTGCCACACTATATAAAGTTCCTATTGCTGCGAATTGAGGAAATAAGAACTTAGCTAATAAAGCCAGTGCCGAGGCATTCAATGCAACGATACATATGTATCCTAACGTTAAAAACCAGCCAGCAAAGAATGCGAATTTACGGCCGAATCCAATGTAGGCATAGGAAAACTCCCCGCCAGTCACCGGGAATTTTTTAATAAGAAAACCATAACTTACTCCTATGATCATCATAAGGACTGCGCCTAAAAGAATACCGATGACGACACCGAATGGACCTGCATCCCCAATCCAATCTGTTGGAAGTACAAAAGCTCCCCACCCAATTGCTGAGCCAAAAGCAATCGCCCAAACCCAATGAGGTTTTAAAGATTTCTTAAGTTGTCTTCTTTCAAGTTCTGCCATGAACCTATAAAGCCTCCTACTAAAATTGACGTGCAAGAACTATTCTACTTATTGTGTGGTTGTAGTACAAATATCATCCACCAAAATAAACTTATCGTTTTCATAAAGATAATGGATGTGGTTCTAAAGGCAAAAAAGCTTGTAGAAAACCATCGAGGTTTCTACAAGCTTTATACTTTTAAACGTATTCGAGTATTTCCTGGGAAATACGACTAATATCGGTACTGATCATCATAATCTGAATTTATAGAGCTTTGTTCTTCTCCGGCGAAGGAACTTGGTTCAGACTGTTCTTCCAAATCTAAGTGAGTACGAAGCGAACTTTGGATATTCATTAGACTGTTTTCGTCAATTTGAAAATACCAAATCCCATTGTCCATATAATCCCCTTCACCTTCTAACTGCATTTCATCGAAGTTCAATCCGTCTTCACTTAATACGTAGTCTTTATAAGAAGTCATCTGGCTAAAGGTTAAGTTCGTCTTCATATTATCACCGATAGAGTCTATTATGTTTCCATAATTTGAGATCGATCCTACGGAAGCTGCCTTGTCCACGATCGCTTCAATCATCTCCATTTGACGTTCCCCCCGTGCAAGATCACTATCATATTGTCTGGACCGCACTAAAGCTAAAGCTTCTTCGCCATTTACAACTTGACGACCTTTTTCTAATTTAATAGCAGATTTGGCATCTTCACTATTCTGCTCAGCTAAGTCAAAGGGGACATCAAACTCTACACCATTAATAGAATCGACTACATCTACAAATGAGTTAAAGTTTAGACGAACATAATAATCCACCGGAACATTAAACAGGTTTTCTACCGTTTCTATCGTAGCATCAGTCCCCCCGAAAGAGTGAGCATGTGTAATTTTATCGTTATAGCCTACTTCAGGAATATACGTATAAGAGTCACGGGGAATGCTCACGAGTTTAACGGATTTATCTTCATCGTTGAAAGTGGCTAGCACGAGTGCATCAGATAAACTGCGTCCTCCAGCCTCATAGCTGTCTCTCGTTTCACTATCATCTACACCTATAAATAATACGGAAGTTGAATTTAAATCAGGAGTCACAATTTCATCTCTTTTATCAGATTTGCCCCCGCGATCTAATGATTCATGAGAAGCATCTGCTGTATCTCTAGCTTTATCTGTTAAAAATGCAGCATATCCGGCAGTGGCACCGATCGTCAGCAATAAAACAAATGCCAGGCTCCATAAAGCTATTTTTAATTTACTCCGTTTCATCCGTGTAATCTCCTTGTCATTATTCTTGTTTCTCTCTTTTAAGATTTCTTTAAATCTCCACTGGTGATTCCATATACTCTTGGCTTCCGTGGGTGATGGCAGCTTGTCCACTCGTTAAATTAGTTATCCAACTTTCAAATTCCTTTACTTGATTTTTCACTACATATACTTCTATTTCCACGTTTTCTAAGTAATGAACCTTTTTAATATGGTAGATGGAATTTCTAAGTTCATTTTCAAGCTTTCCGAGTAAGGTGTATTCGATATGAACAATCACTTCCTGCATTAGTTCGCGTTTGACGACCCCGGTGGCTCGAATGGCCTCAGAAGTTGCACTTGAGTATGCCCGAATTAAACCGCCGCTACCTAATTTAATTCCTCCAAAATACCTTGTCACTACTACAGCCGTGTCTTTTATTTTCATTTTCTTTAATACTTCAAGCATAGGAACACCAGCTGTGCCGCTGGGTTCACCATCATCATTAGCTTTTTGAATTAAATCATGTTCGCCAATCATATAAGCCGAGCAATTATGAGTAGCATCATGGTGCTTTTTCTTTATCGATTGAATAAAAGCTTGAGCTTCTTCTTCTGTTTCACAGCGTTTGACGTAACCTATGAAACGGGATTTTTGTATATTTATTTCATTTTCACCTTGTTTTTTTACAGTTGTATAACATTCTAGCATCGACATTTAACCTCCTAAATTTTTATTATATAATGGGTAGTGCAAATGGGGCAACTTAAGACGAGAATTGTATAAATATAAGTGATTATCAATTCACCCCCATAAATAGACATGGGTCCGACGAATGATTATCGTGAACATCGATGGAGGAGACTTAGTATGAAATCTGGGAACAAAGCACTTGATTACATTATTAAAGATATGGTGTCTACCGTATCCAATAGTAAAGATGAAATTTTCCAGATTGGCGAGGATTCCAGAGTAGAGTTTGAGAAATTAGATAAAGAGCTCGAATCCATCAAAGAGCAAGTGGGTAACCTGATTGAAGACGGAGACGAATTAGAAAGGAAAGTTCGATCCTCGAGAATAAGGCTCTCACAAGTAAGTAAGCAATTTAGACAATATTCTGAAGAGGATATTCGAAAAGTGTATGAGCAGACTCATGAACTGCAAATGGACCTGTCGATGACGAGAGAGAAAGAGAAGCAGCTCCGGGAGCGGCGTGATGAAATTGAAATGCGCTTGCGGAATTTAGATGCGACGATTGAACGAGCTGAGGCTCTTTCAGGTAAGATCTCTGTCGTTTTGAATTATTTAACAGAGGATTTCAAGAATGTGTCGCAAACACTTGAAACCGCTAAAGAAAAACAAGAGTTCGGACTGCAGATTATTGAGGCTCAAGAAGAAGAACGAAGACGTCTTTCTCGTGAAATTCATGACGGGCCAGCCCAATCCCTGGCTAATGTGATGCTGCGTTCAGATTTGGTAGAGCGTACCTTTAAGGAACGAGGTATTGAAGAAGCTTTATCGGAGATGCGTAACGTAAGAAAATTAGTGCGTTCCGCCCTCTATGACGTCAGACGTATTATTTATGACCTGCGTCCTATGGCGCTGGATGATTTAGGGTTAGTTCCTACATTAAAAAAATATTTAGCTACAGTGGAAGAGTATAATCAGCTCCACATTCATTTTGCATCACTGGGTGAGAAAAGAAGATTGGAAAGCAAGTATGAAGTAGCGATCTTCAGACTCATTCAGGAAGCTGTCCAAAACGCAGTGAAACATGCAGAAGCAAGTTCGATTGATGTTAAGTTTGAATTAAGAAAAAAAATGACGAAAATTGTCATTGAAGATGATGGGAAAGGATTTGATCCGAGTTTAAAAAGAGAAAAATCATTCGGATTAATGGGAATGCGAGAGCGAGTCGATATGGTTAATGGTGAACTACATATTCAATCCTCTCCAGGAAAAGGGACCATCGTCACGATTCATTTGCCCTTAAATGAGTGAAAATAGAGAAAAACTATGTAAAAAGGCATGAATCGTTTATAATAGGAATTAGGATTAGGGTCGATCGACTAAAGTTACAGATAAAGAGACAAACAGATCATCCGAAACAAAATAAATAATCGGATGAAAAATTTAGGAGGTAGGCTCAAAAATGACCAGAATCGTTTTGATTGATGACCACAAACTATTTCGTGAAGGTGTAAAACGTATCTTAGACTTCGAATCCAGCTTTGAAGTAGTTGCAGAAGGAGACGATGGATCCGCTGCTTTAGACCTAATTGAAACACATAACCCTGATATCGTTCTCATGGATATCAACATGCCTAGTATGAATGGGGTAGAGGCTACAGCAGAAATTACACAACGCTATCCGAATTTAAAAGTAATCATTCTATCTATACATGATGATGAGAACTATGTGACTCATGCATTAAAAACAGGAGCACAAGGTTACCTTTTAAAAGAGATGGATTCCGATGCTTTAATTGAAGCGATTAAAGTTGTAGGAAACGGGGGTTCATATCTTCATCCTAAAGTAACTCACAATCTTGTCGCTGAATACCGCCGCTTATCCGACACAAGCTCGAATGAAGCTTTTCGAACGATTGAATACCGTAAACCGCTGCACCTGCTGACGCGACGCGAATGCGAAGTACTTCAGTTACTGGCAGACGGTCAAAGCAACCGCGGTGTGGCAGAATCGCTGTTTATTAGTGAGAAAACAGTTAAAAACCACGTGAGTAATATTTTACAAAAAATGAATGTAAATGATCGTACTCAAGCTGTTGTAACAGCTATTAAAAACGGCTGGGTAGAAGTCATATAGTCATGAATCTCTCTAACTAGTAATAGTTAGGGAGATTTTTTTGCTGCTGGTCAGTTAAAATGTCAGAATAACTGCGCCAAATGTCAGAAATAGGCCTCGAAATGTCAGAAAAAACATACCAAATGTCAGAAATAGAGCTAGAAATGTCAGGAAAGAGCAATTCTTCTAATCTATAATCTTCTGGTGCAATCCTATAGCCCTTCATGTAAAATAATAATCAAAGCGTATTGATGAAGCTTATACATAAAGTGTGTAAATGAGAAAATAAGGAGTCTGATCCTATGAAAACAGCGATACTTACAGATAGCACAGCTTATCTCCCTAAAAAAGTACGCCAATCTAAGAAGATACATATGGTTCCTTTAAATGTTGTTTTTGGAGAGGAATCTTATCAGGAAGAAATGGACATAACAGTCGATGACTTTTACGATATGGTTAAAGAAAATAAAGATTTGCCAAAGACGTCCCAGCCCTCAATTGGTTTAATGACCGAGAAGCTTAAGGAGCTGGCTAAAGATTACGACGCCGTCATAGCTATTCATTTATCCAGCGGAATTAGTGGCACGTATCAAGGAATGATTACGGCTGGAGAAATGGTGGAGGATATCGATGTGCATGTTTTTGATTCTGAAATCAGCTGTCTGATGCAAGGTTTCTATGCCCTGGAAGCTGCTGACCTTGCCGGAAACGGCGCGCTCACAGAGCAAATATTAACAAGACTTGAAGAGATGAAACAATCGATGCAGGCCTATTTCATGGTGGATGATTTGTCCCATCTTCAGCGCGGCGGCCGCTTAAATGGAGCCCAGGCTTTTGTCGGGAGCCTGCTGCAGGTAAAGCCTGTGCTTCATTTTGTAGATACAAAGATTGTTCCGTTTGAAAAGATCCGTACGCGTAAGAAGGCTTTGAAACGAATATTAACGTTATTTGAAGAGTCTATTAACGAAAACGGGCGTTACAAAGCGAGTGTTATTCATGCGAATCAGCCGGAGGAAGCGGAACAAATTAAGCGCGAAATCGAGTCAGAGTTTTCAAATGTTGAAGTGACGGTCAGCTACTTCGGGCCTGTTATCGGTACACATCTGGGAGAAGGTGCGGTCGGACTGGGTTGGTATCGCCAATCATAAGGCATGAGCGCCTGTTTGTGAGACTCAAGCAGGCGCTCATTTTATGAAAGCAGGTGCTGCTATGCTGAAACGATTTAAGAAAAAAACATTGAGTAACTTTCCCTCATTTCGATCCTTTGCTGAAGAATCCCCTCATCAATTCCTTTCTGGAAAAATTCTTACCTCAACTGAACTCCCCATACCTGTTAAAGAACTGGAGCAATTAGAAGAGCAATCCCTCGTTGTAAAGCTGACATCACTCACTCAATCTCGAGGGACCTGGCAATGCCATCGCTGTGGAACGTATCTGCCTTATTTCTTTGCGCGCTTTCCGCATGCAGCTTGCCGGAAAGAATGTGTATACTGCCGGAACTGCATTATGATGGGGCGCGTGATGGAATGTGAGCCGTTATATTGGTTTAGTCCTTTAGCCATATGGAAGAAACATCATTCTCCCTGTCAGTGGGAAGGAGAGCTGACGCATGCTCAATCAAATGCCGCACGACGCATCATTTCAGCCATCGAGAAAAGAGAAGAACTGCTTGTGTGGGCGGTATGTGGAGCAGGGAAGACAGAGATGCTGTTTCCCGGGCTGACCTATGCACTCAAACAGGGACTGAGAGTATGCTTAGCTACTCCTCGGACAGATGTAGTACGTGAACTGTTTCCGCGTTTAACGTCATCTTTTCCGGAGGTGAAAATTCAAGCGTTGTATGGTGATAGTGAAGAGAAAAGCGGTTCTGCTCAGCTTTTAATTGCTACAACCCATCAGCTTTACCGATATTCCCAAGCGTTTGATGTCATGATTATTGATGAAATTGATGCTTTTCCTTTTCACAATGACGACTCTCTAAAGGGAGCAGCTCAACGTGCAGCTAAGGGTGAAGCTGCACGCATTTATTTAACGGCCACTCCGCGCAAAAAAGAAAAGCGCCGTATACGTCACAAGCAGTTACCCGCTGTCTTTATTCCCTTGCGTTTCCACGGCTATCCCCTTCCAGTTCCCACACTTAAGTTAATCCCTACATTACGTTCTCGGCTTTCAAAAGGCACGCTCCCAACTTCCATCCTCCAACGCATCTATACCCAGCAAACAGGCAGACGCCAATTATTGATTTTTGTTTCTACCATCCCACATGCAGAGCAAATTCAGGAAATTTTATCAAGACGATTTTTAGTTGCTTCCGTGCATGCAGAAGATCCTGATCGAGCGGATAAAATTCTGGCATTTCGTAACAGGGAACTGGATGTATTAGTTACGACGACCATTTTGGAGCGAGGCGTAACTTTTCCTTCGGTTGATGTGTACGTCATAGATGCTGGCCACCAAGTTTTTGATGAAGCTGCTCTTGTGCAAATCGCGGGGCGGGCTGGAAGAAGTCATGAAGATCCGTATGGAGATGTAATCTTTTTCCATGGAGGAAAAACGAATGCAATGCTAGAAGCCCAGGAAGCGATCCATCAAATGAATCGTAAGGCAAAAAAACAATGAGATGCGTCATTTGTTTTGACTTTGTTCTGCCGGAGGTCAATTGGACGAACTTTCTGCACGTGCAAAAGAAAGTAAAGATTTGTACCACTTGCTTTGAAAAGTTTGATGTAATTATAGAGCCGGGCTGCCCTTTGTGTGGACGGACAGACAGTAACGGAACCTGCTATGACTGCGAACGATGGGAGGGTTCAGCGTATCAGGGTGTTTTAACGAAAAATATATCGGTGTTTTCATATAATGATTTCGCCAGAGAGCTTGTAGCCCGCTGGAAGTATCGTGGGGACTTTACACTCATTGAGGCGTTCGCTGAAGCTGTCCAGACGAAGTATAAAAACCACTTTCATAGGTTGAAAGCTGATCTTGTCGCAATTCCATTAAGTAAGGAACGGTTAATGGAGCGGGGGTTTAATCAATCGGAGGCGCTGGTTTCTCAGCTCGGTTCGTCTCCTCATCGCTTTTTTACTAGAAGGGGGAGTGAGAAACAGTCGAAGAAAGGCCGGACTGAACGTATGAATAGAGAGAATCCTTTTGTACTCGTTCAACCGACGGATCGGCCTGTTGTGCTGGTGGATGATATTTATACGACGGGCATGACGGTGCGTCATATGGCTTCTCTTTTGCGTGAAGCGGGGTGTCCTGCTGTCTATTCGTTCACACTTTTTCGTTAGGTTCTCTTTTGATTTCGTTTGTATTGCCGATATAATAGAAAAAGAGTGTTAATGGAGGATTTATGATGGCTGAATTAGCGAATTGTCCGAGGTGCAATTCTTTATTTATGAAGGGGCAGGCAACGGTCTGCCGGGATTGTGTAAAGCAGGAGGAAGAAGAGTTTCAAACGGTATATGCATTTGTAAGGCAGAAGAAAAATAGAACGGCAACCGTTCCTGAAATTGTTCGTGAGACGGGCGTGGCAGAATATAAGATTCGTGATTTTGTCAAGGCGAAGCGGCTGCACCCTTCTCAGTTTCCTGCGCTTGCATACAGCTGTGAGAAATGCGGGGCTGATATCCAAGAGGGACGGATTTGTGAAGCTTGTGCAGTTGATCTTCAGCGAGTCATCCAAAAGCAGGAAGAGATTCAAAATGCTCTAGAGAGAAATGAGAAAGAAGACGCAGGACCTGTGACTTATTATTCTATTAAGGGTAAAGAGCGCTAAACGATAAAGCAGGCAAGTCGATATATGAAGTAAAGGTAGACAGTGCAGAAAGAGGTGATGGCTGTGAAGATTAATGGACCGAATCATACGAATTTTAATCCATATCAAAAGCAAATCAATCAACAGAACAATTTGAAAAACAGTTCAAAACAGCAGCAGGATAAGGTTGAGATTTCGGATCATGGAAAAGCCCTCCAGGGTGCGGATAGGACGAGCGAGGAACGTCAGAAGTACATTGATGAGATTAAAGCTCAGATTGAAGATGGAAGCTATAAGGTAGATTCTAACCAGGCAGCGAAAAATCTAGTCGATTTCTTTACGGATCATAGAGGAGAATGAGTGTGACGATCAGACAAATTATTGACTACTTGGACAGGTTGAAGCAGTTGCATGAAAGTCTTCTTACTTTATCGAAAAAAAAGACGGAGGCTTTGAAAAATAATGAGATCGACTCCCTTCGTAATTGCTTAACTCAGGAGCGGAAACATGTGTCAGCGATTGAAGCGTTAGAGAAGAAGCGGATTGCTGCGGTTAGTGATTGGGCTGCGAGTGAGCCTGATTTTAATGGAGAAAATCCGACGGTGTCTGAAATCATTGAATGGGTCGATTGGTCTGAACGACAGCAGCTTGAGTGTGTCTATGAATCTTTTATTCTAGTCCTTGCTGAGTTAAAGCAGCAGGAAGTGTTGAATGCGGATTTAACGAGACAGTCGCTGCAGTTTGTGAATATGTCGCTGGATTTGTTTCAGCCGACACTTGAAAACGTAAATTATGGGGGCTCTCTGCAGACAAGTGGACCCAAACGTTCCGTATTTGATTCACAGGCTTAAGGAAAGAGGAGGGGTACGATGGGGTCAACTTTTGGAGGATTAGAAATTGCAAAGAGCGGATTGTTTGCTCAACAATCAGCATTGAAAACGACGGGTCATAATATTGCAAATGCAAATACGGAAGGATATACGAGGCAGCGTGTCAATTTTGAACAGGCTGGCCCATATCCACCTTCATCGAGGAATCGTCCGGAGATTCCAGGACAGATTGGCGGAGGTGTTACGGCAGGCGCGATTGAGCGAATCCGTGAAGGCTACTTAGATGACCAGTATCGAGCGGAAAACAATAAAACTGGCTATTATGATTCAAGGTCGGATGCTTTAGGACGTCTTGAAAACATTATGAATGAGCCTTCTGAAGATGGATTATCTAAAACGATGGACCGCTTCTGGGATTCGCTTCAGGATTTATCAGTAGATCCAGAAGATTCAGGAGCACGCTCGGTGGTAAGGCAGCGTGGACAAGCTGTAGCGGAGACGTTTAATTATTTGTCCAATAAATTACAAAGTGTGCAGGGAGATCTTGCCAAGGAAGTTGATGTGACAACGAAGGATATTAATTCGATGGCTGCACAGATAAATCGTTTGAATGAGCAAATAGCTGAGGTTGAGCCGCACGGGCAGGTGCCAAATGATTTGTATGATGCGCGGGATAACTTAATTGATAAGCTGTCTGAACAAGTGAACATTGACGTTTCTTACGAAGACCCGGCCTCTTCTGCTGATGCGATGGCGACAGGAAAAGCAAACATTTCATTGGTGGATGAAAATGGAAATGCTATGGAGCCGCGGCTTGTGGATGCTTCCACAAATTCAACGAATGAACTGCACGTAAATTACAATGATGATTCTCTAGCTGAAAGTGTGAATGTAGGCGATGAGGAATTTTCCATGTCTCAGTTCTCTTCAAGCGGGAAGTTAAAAGGACTTCTTGATTCAGGCGGGTTTGTAAATGAAGAAGGAAATCCGGATGGAACGTTTGAGAATATGCTTTACGACTTAGATAAAATGGCTACAGCATTTGCGGAAGCTTTTAACGAAGTACATAGAAGCGGTCAGTCATTGAACAGTATGGAAGAGGGCACCGATGTCCCAGACTTCTTTTTAGTCGAAGGAGATGCTAATGAAGATGGTGTCATTGAAGGACTTGCTGCTTCCATTGACATTACTGATGAAATTAAAGAAGATACAGATCATATTGCAGCTGCGAAAGATCCTTATGCAGGAGACGGGGATAATGCAAGTGAATTAGCAGGCGTACAAAATCAGGCGAATGACTTGCTGGGAGAAGAAACGTCACTCGATGATTACTACGAATCGTTAGTAGGATCGATGGCTGTTGAAGCGCAGGAAGCGAATCGAATGAAGGGGAATGCAGAGACGCTGAAGGATTCGGCACAGGAACAGCGTGATTCCGTCAGTGCTGTTTCACTGGATGAGGAAATGACGAATATGATTAAGTTTCAACATGCTTACAACGCATCTGCTCGAAATATTACAGTAGTGGACGAAATGCTTGATCGAATTATTAACCAAATGGGTGTAGTCGGAAGGTAGGTGAACGCGTTATGCGGGTAACACAAGGAATGCTTTCAAATAATATGCTGCGGAACTTAAGCAACAGCTACGGAGAACTGGGAAAGTACCAGGAGCAGCTGTCTACGGGTAAAAAAATCAGTAAGCCATCCCAGGATCCAGTCGTCGCGATGAAGGGAATGAATTATCGTTCCCAGGTCGGACAGGTGGAGCAGTTTCAGCGTAACATTGGCGAGGTTCATAACTGGATGGATAACAGCGACTCGGCTTTAGACGAAGGAACGCAGGCAATTCAAAGGATTCGTGAATTAAATGTCCAGGCAAGTAACGGTACATATAGTGACAGTGAACGGGCGGATGTCGCGAAAGAAGTGCGTCAGTTGAAGGAGCACTTAGGTGAAATTGCCAATACTGAGGTAAACGGTAAATATATTTTTAACGGAGAAAATACAACCGAAAAACCTGTGAATATGGATGATTTTACGATTAATTCGAATGATTCTCCTGTAGAGCTGGAAGTTTCCCCCGGAGTGAAGCTGCAGGCTAATGTAACGCCGAGTTCTGTTTTTAACGATGATTTATTTGCTGATATTGAAAAATTTGCTTCGGATTTAGAAAACGGGGCAAGCGAAGACGAGTTAGGAAGCAGCCTCAGTCAATTTGATGAGCACGTAAGCAGCTTCGTCGGTGAGCGGGCCGACTTAGGTGCAAGAATGAACCGTGTGGAGCTGATTGAAGATCGTTTAGGTACTCAGGAAGAAAGTGCAAAGCGTATGATGTCAGATAACGAAGATGCCGAAATTGAAAAAGTGATCACTGATTTAAAAACGCAGGAAAGTATCCACCGGGCCGCAATGGGTGTCGGCGCCCGCATAATGCAGCCATCATTGATGGACTTTCTGAAGTAATAAAGAGAACAGGAGAATCCAGTGCAAGCTGGATTTTTTCCTTTGAGGAGGTTTTCTTATGAATGTACCTCAAATACAAATTCAATCAACACCGGCCAGGCTTGGACTAACTATTAATAAAGGAAAGCAGACAATCCGCCAGCCGCAGGCCCAGCAGTCGATACAGCAGCCACAGGCGGAGATGACGATTAAACAGCGGCCCGGCCAGCTGACGATTGATCAAACGAAGGCCTGGCATAATATTGATTTAAAAAGTATAGCTCTGCGAACTGAGGAAACAGCTCAGGTCGGGGAACAGAAGTGGATGGAAGGATTAGCGCGGATGGCTTCTGAAGGAGATGAGCTGATGAGGATTGAGCAGGGCGGCAACCCGATTGCTGCTCAAGCCGAAAGGAATGCAGGCTTTGAATTTGATATTCAGCCCGGCGGACGCCCGAGTTATGATCTTGTTGACCTTTCCTATCAGCCGGGGGAGGCAGAAATTAATGTAGAGCCGCGGGAGCCCATTATTAATACCGTGAAGCAGGACCCTGAAACTTCTTTTTCACCTGGAAATGTAAGCAGTTATGTGGAGCAGTATCCAGATTTGAAAATTGATTGGAAAGTGTAAGGAAAGGAGAAGACAATGAAAATACATACGAAATATTTTGGCGAGATGGATGTAATGAAAGAAGAGTTCTTAGACTTTACGCAGGGACTTCCCGGATTTGAAAGCTATCATTCCTTTGTCCTGCTGCCGGTGGATGAGGAAGGACTTTATTTAGCATTGCAGTCGGTGGAGGAAGCGGCAGTGGCTTTAATTGTGACGAACCCTTATCTTTTTTATAAACAGTATGAGTTTGAATTAGGCGAAAAATCACTATCGGATTTAGAGATCAACAAACCCGAAGATGTCGCTGTTTATAGTGTAATTACGTTAAAAGAACCATTTGCAGACTCTACACTCAATTTACAGGCTCCGATTGTAGTCAATGTGGAGAAGAAACTAGGTAAGCAAGTCATTTTACACGACACAGACTATCAAACGAAGCATCCTCTACTGCAAGCGCAAGGCGGTGAAGCTCATGCTCGTCCTTAACCGCAAGTCTGGAGAATCTGTACGAATCGGTGATGAAATTTCAGTGAAAATTGTTTCTGTAGAAGGCGGACAGGTGAAGCTTGGAATAGAAGCGCCTAAACATGTCGACATTCATCGTCAGGAAGTGTATGTATCAATTAAAGAAGAGAATGCGGAAGCGGCAGTTTTTAACGAAAATATACTGGATATGCTAAAAAATACAAAAAACAATTAAACTATCATACTAGTCGGTCGATATAAGTAATGTAACGCATTACAAAAGTCGGCCGGCTATTTGTTTTGTACTTAAGAATTTCACAAGGACGTGAAATGACTTACACATTCAAGGAGGAATTATAAAATGAGAATTAATCACAACATTGCGGCGTTAAACACGCACCGTCAAATGGGCGAAGCAAACAAAGGGCAACAGAACTCTATGGAGAAGTTATCTTCTGGTCTTCGTATTAACAAAGCTGGAGACGATGCAGCTGGTCTTGCGATCTCTGAGAAAATGCGTGGGCAGATTCGCGGTCTTGATCAAGCATCTCGTAACTCTCAGGATGGTATTTCTATGATTCAGACTGCTGAAGGGGCTTTGAACGAGACTCATGATATTCTTCAACGTATGCGTGAATTATCTGTTCAGTCTGCGAACGATACTAACACTGATACAGATCGTGAAGAGCTTCAAAAAGAAGTAGATCAGCTTTCTGAAGAATTGACTCGTATTTCTGATGATACTGAGTTTAATACACAAAAGCTCTTAGATGGTGGATTTGAAGGAACTCTTCAAATAGGCTCGAATGAAGGTCAGAATATTGATATTTCAATTAATGATATGGGAGCAGAGTCTCTTGGCGTAGCGGGAACATTAACAGCTGAAACTTTAACATCTGGAGATTTAGAAATCGACGGTGAAGAATTCACAGGTGATGCTCTATCAGTGAATGGTAATGTTGTTGCTGTTGATGTAGATGGAACTATGTATGCCATAGACGATGTGGAATATGATACTGATACATTTGCTGCTAAATCAGGAGCTGAAGCATTTGAAGGTGCTGAAGACGACAGCTATGGTGGAATTAATATTTCTACTCAAGAGGATGCAAATTCATCGATTGCAACACTAGATGATGCTATTCAGGATGTATCAGCTGAACGTTCTAAACTGGGTGCCGTACAAAATCGTTTAGACCACACAATCAACAACCTTGGAACATCATCTGAAAACCTAACTGCTGCTGAATCTCGTATTCGCGACGTAGACATGGCGGAAGAAATGATGAACCAAACGAAGAATTCAATTCTTGGACAAGCATCTCAAGCGATGTTGGCTCAATCCAATCAGTTATCACAGGGAGTTTTACAACTTCTTCAGTAACGATGGAGGGCGTCTTACTTGGCAACGAGTAAGAGGATCACTGGGTGAATTGCTGGAACTTCCTAAAGCTTCTTCAACCACTGCGTAACTGGAAACGGTAAGCGTGAAGGTTTGAAAATGAAGAAGATATTGCAATGGATAATCAGCAGCCAAGCTCCTGTCTTGAAAAAGTGGAGAAGGTTCAACGACTAGGATAGACCATCTAAAGCGAAAGCCATGGTGATGAAATCCGTAGGACGAACGTCCGAAGTGCCCAGCCCCTGAAAAGGGTGAAGATATAGTCTATTCTGTGATTGAAAGACACAGCGGCGAAGCAAGCCAATCAACAACCACAAGGAGTTCTACAACTTCTACAATAAGTTTAATTTAAAAGGATGGCACTAAGTGTCATCCTTTTGTTTTTAATGTAATAATCCCTCTTTATTAAATCCCCCGTTTTATCCTGCTAAATGACTCAACTTTTCACAACAAATACCGATATAAAAAGAAACCGAATAGTATGGGGAGTTGTTGAAGGTGGATGTCAAGAAGAGCATGACCCAATCACAGCTTCTGCAGAGAAACACGACACATCATAATGATATCGCAGCCGTTCAGGAGAATTTGAAAGAATTACAGAGAGAGACGAATAAGGCCAAACCTCATTTAGGAGGGGCGCCCGACAAACTACATGCAGCTGAAATTATAGATAAAATGAATGAATTGCTCGATTATGAACCTACTTCGCTCCGTTTTCAGCTTCATGATAAGCTTGATAAATATTACGTGACGGTCGTAGATATGAAAACAAATGAAGTAGTAAAAGAGATTCCTCCGAAGAAGATGCTGGATTATTATGGAGCGATGGCTGAGTTTCTTGGTTTTATTGTCGATGACAAAATATAAGAGGTGATCGTATGAGTGGAATGCGCGTAGCTGGAAATGCGACGGGAATGGATATTGATCAAATCGTAAGTGACCTTATGAAAGCGGAACGTCAGCCGCTGAATAAAATGGAGCAGGATAAAACGAAAATTGAATGGGAACGGGATGCTTATCGTGATGTGAATAAGCAGTTTCTTGAGCTTGATAATTTAGCGCTTGATATGAAGCTTGATCGTACATACCAATCAAAGGAAGCTTCCGCTACGGGTTCAGCCGTTACGGCTGAGGCTAGTTCGAATGCCGGGGAAGGCAGGTATAATGTAGAAGTTACGCAGCTCGCTTCTGCTGCTTACAACATAAGTGAGAGTAAGCTGTCCGCTGATCGAAGTGAAAAATTAGATCCCAACGATGACATTGGTACTCAGTTTGCAGAATGGGCGGATGGCGGCTCTTTTACGATCACTACGAGTGAAGGAGAGCATGAGTTTACGTTTGATAGTGATGATTCGTTAAACGATGTGTTAAAAGATATAAGTGGCGCTGGCATCGGGGTTCGAGCATTTTATGATGAAAGTGCGGATAAAGTAATGTTGGAGCGTTCGGAGACCGGGGATCGCGTGGATGGCGATGAGATGTCGTTTACAGGTGACGGCGCAGCTTTTTTAACCGATACCCTTGGATTGAATAATGAAAGAGGGGGCGCTGATGCTGTTTTTAATTATGGTGATGGTGACTTTGAAATCACTTCCCACGATAATAACTATACAGTAAACGGTTTAGACCTTACGTTTCACGAAACGGGTTCTTCGACGGTAAACGTGACGAATAACGTTGACGGCGCTTTAGAAAAAATCACTGACTTTGTTAATAAATACAATGAAATCATTGAAGAACTTGGTGAAAAATTAAACGAGCGGAAGAATCGCGATTATGATCCATTAACTGAAGATCAAAAAGATGCCATGGAAGATGATGAAATCGAGAAGTGGGAAGAGGAAGCGAAAAAAGGACTGCTTCAAGGAGATTCCGTTATTTCGGGTGCGCTCTCTCAAATGAGAGGCAGTTGGTACAATAAAGTTGAGAATGATGGTGCATTTAATCATTTATCTCAAATTGGAATTGAAACCTCATCTAACTACCGTGACAGAGGTAAATTAGAGGTGGATGAAGATAAGCTTCGCGCCGCTTTAACAGAGGATGCTGATTCTGTTAAGAGGCTGTTTTCTAATGATGGGGAAGGGGAGAGTAAAGGGATTGTCCGCCAGATTGAGGATACGATTTCAAATACTCGTCAGTCGATTGAGCGAAAAGCAGGTAAAGATACGAGCTTAAACCAGTCGTTTACGCTAGGGCGGGAGATTGTTAATCTGGACGGCCGTATGCTTAAGTTTCAAGATCGTTTAACTCAAATCGAGGACCGCTACTGGGCGGAATTCGGTGCTATGGAAAAAGCAATTCAGGAAATGAACTCACAGTCCTCCTATATTCAACAGAACTTCATGATGTAATTTTTAAAAGGAGTGTTTGATTAGATGTCTATTCAAGCCTATCAAAATAATTCAGTAGAGACCGCTTCACCTGGAGAGCTTACGCTTATGCTATACAATGGGTGTATTAAATTTATCCGGGGTGGTAAGAAAGCTTTGGAACAGAAGGATTATCCGAAGAAAAATGAAGTGATTCAAAAAGCACAGGCAATTATTCGTGAGCTTATGGTGACGATGAACCAGGATTACGCCGTAGCGAATGATGTACTGCCGTTGTATGAGTATATGTTGAACCGTCTGGTTGAGGCTAATACAAAAAACGACGCAGCAATTCTAGATGAAGTGGAAGGGCTAGTTACGGAGTTTCGTGATACGTGGAAGCAAGTACTGCTGCAGGCGAGAAAAGCCCAGTATGGAACGGGCGGCACGGCTTAATGAGCAGCTGGTCTGTTTTCTTACAGCATACAGTGGAACTATCACAGCAGGTTAATCAAAAGGTTACAGATGACAATAGAACAGAGGTCATTCAGAAGGTTCAGCAGCTGCTTACGGTACGCTCTAAGCTTCTACCACAGCTGCCTCACCCTGAAAACGAAGAGGAGAAAGCAAAAGTAGCAAAAGTAAAGAACTTGGACGTTGATATTAACCAGAAGCTCGAAATTCTTTTTAACGGGTTAAAAGAAGAAATGCGTAACATGAAGAGACAAAAGTCGAGCAATCAAAAGTATACGAATCCATACCAAAGCGTGGCTTCTTATGATGGTATGTTTATGGATCGAAAAAAATAAACATCAGAAAACCCCCGGGGCGTGGTGTTCGCTAGGAGGATTGGTCGTTTTTCCGTGGAGATGGTATGGGATTCACCCGAAGGTCCACCCAATAAAAACATAGATTTACTTTACAAACGAAGAGCCTTCCGGTATGGAAGGCTCTTCGTTAACTTATTCTTCAATAAATGTTGTATCCACTAATCCATTTAAGTTTGGTTTTTCCTCAAGAAACTGCAGTTCATAAGAAGAATCTGCGAACATTTGAATTTCTTTCTCATCCACTACATAAGTGAAGTTCATGCG
The DNA here is from genome assembly GCF_043497005.1 of Halobacillus sp. B23F22_1. Lineage (NCBI taxonomy): Bacteria > Bacillati > Bacillota > Bacilli > Caryophanales > Bacillaceae > Halobacillus > Halobacillus sp. B23F22_1. The sequence goes on from NZ_JBIEKE010000001.1 coordinate 1,308,276, forward strand.
CTCCCAGGAGCTGTCGACTACTTCTTTTGATAGCTTCTGATCTGTAATTTCTTCAATCTTTTCAATTGCAATTTCTTTTGATTCTTCAGGGTTCTCATTTACATAGTCTGTAGCATTTTTGTGAGCATCGACTAAGTTTTGGATAAGTCCCGGGTCTTTCTCTTTTAACTTTTCAGACGTTACGAATACAGAAGCCGGCATGTCAGCGTTGTGAGCCACCTCATCGTTCTGAAACATCACTTCTCCTGTGCCTTCTGCTTCAATATAAGCAGCCCATGGCTCTGGAACAGCTGCGACGTCTACTTTACCGGATTCAAACATGCTGCTGTAAGTGGCTGGTTTTCCAGTAACGTGCTTCATTTCACCGTCTAAACGATCAGACGTAATGCCGAATTCATTTTTCATCAACGTCTCAAACTGTACGTCGTGTGTGCAGCCTACGCGAGGGGAGATGAATGTTTTTCCTTTAATATCTTCAGCGGATTCAATGTCAGCCCCGTTTCGCTTCATAATCACGGTGCCGCCTGTAGCACCTGCACCGACGATGTTAATATCTGCACCGCTTGTGAAGTGATTCATTGCTGGACCAGGTCCTACAATTCCGCCTTCAATTTCTCCTGTTTCAATGGCTGTCATAAAGGCTGAACCATCTGGAAAGTATTGATAGTTCACTTCAGTACCATCTGGTAATGTATCTTCATAGAAACCTTTTTCTTCTGCTACCATTCCTGCCGCGTGGTCAATATTTGGGAAGTACCCAATCGTTACCGAATCATCAGAACTTGAGCCGCTGCTTGATCCAGATTCACTGCCACATGCAGCCAATATACCTGCCAACACGACTAAACTAAAGATAGAAATAATTTTCTTCAATATAATCTCCCTTTCATCATTTAAGCTAATCCCCAACGACTTCTTACATTTTTCTCTAGTTTAGAAAAAACTAATTGATCGGCAAATGCCCCAATCACGCCAATAATGACGATGATGGCAACGACTTGATCCATACGTGCATAATCTTGAGCGTAGGCTAAAGAGTAGCCAAGACCAGGACCGTTACTTAACAGTTCACCAGCCATAAGTGCTCTCCAGCTAAAAGCCCAAGCCAGACGAAGCCCCGTCATAAAATAAGGAACGCTCGAGGGAACTTCAACTCTAAAGAACATTCGAAATCCGCTTGTGCCCATAGTTTTAGCAGCACGTATAAATTGCGGAGGAACGCTTTGTATGGCTGTTCTGACGTTAAGTGCCATAACAAATGTACCGCCTAGAACGACGACAAAAATAACGGCAAATTCTGAGAAGCCAAACAGCATAATCGCTAAAGGTACCCAGACAATACTTGGAATACTTTGCATTGCGATTAAATACATGCCGGCTGTTTCATCTGCTTGTTTGGATTTACCTAAAATTACACCGAGAACAGTGCCAAAGGTAATCGCCATAAATAATCCTATAAATAAGTGCTTAAAGCTTGCTCCAAGAGCACCTACAAAATCACCACGTGTAAATCCGTTATAAAGAGCTTCTCCTACACTTGTTGGAGAGGGGAAAATAATTTCTTCAAGAATACCTAGTGAGAAAATCAGCTGCCAGATACCGAGAACCGCCACTAGAAATAAGATCCGTTTAATAAGAATATTCAATTTCATCGGTCAATTCTTCCTTTAATACTTTATTGATTTCTCCTTTAAGCAAGTTCATTACTTCATCTTCAAACTGAATGACACGCTCGTCTGAACGGCTGCGAGGGCGAGGGATATCAACGTTAAAGTCAGCAATGATGCGGCCTGGGCGCGTTCCCATCACGATGATTCGGTCACTCAATTTAATGGCTTCTTGAATACTGTGAGTCACAAATAGAATTGTCTTCTGGGTTTCCTGCCACACTTTAATGAGTTCATCGTGGAGAATATGACGGGTCTGTTCATCTAAAGCTCCAAAAGGTTCATCCATGAGCAGCACCTTTGGGTCCATAGCCAGTGCGCGTGCAATGGCTACTCGCTGCTGCATGCCTCCAGAAAGCTCATACGTATAATGTTTTTTAAATCGGCTTAAATGCACCATTTTTAAGAAGTGGTCCGCTCGTTCTTCCGCTTCCTTCTTACTCATTGTAGATTTCAGCGGGAACATCACATTGTCTTTTACGTTCAACCAGGGGAATAAAGAAGCTTGCTGAAAGACCATCCCGCGTTCCGGGCCAGCTTGTTTAATCTCTTTTCCTTCAAGCGACATCGAGCCGGTCGTCGCGTGTTCAAGTCCGGCAACCATTGACAGAAGGGTCGATTTACCACAGCCTGAGGGACCTAATAATGAAACAAATTCCTTTTTCTCGATGGATAAATCAATGTCGGCAAAAACTTCGAACTCGCCTTGTTCTTTATCTATAAACGTTTTTCCGACTTGGTTTAGTTCAAGAAACATGTAAATCCCTCCTTTATTTATAATTCCTATTGAATTAGTTGGTTTTAGTATAGTTTATGATTATACAGTTCTTTCATGTCCTGTGCAATACTTTTAAAAATATTTAAAAAATTAGCTCGGGACATAACCAAAGCAGGATGTCATAAAACGAACGATTGTACATACTCAGATCATTAGCGTAGTCAAAACACGCAGACTCCTGTGGGAACAGCGCGAGTCGAAGATCCAGCAGGTAAGCGCTCTTTGCTTACCGAGGAAGCTGAGGCCGTGCTCGCGGAAAGCGGAGTGTTTTGACGGAGCGATGGTGTAGAGTCTCATTAACATAAAATAATCCGAACAGATTTCTCCATGATCGTTCGGATTATTTTATGTTTTATTTAGTTATGTCCCAGCCCCATTAATTAGAAGAACGAATTAGATTTCGGCTTTCCTCCATATTATATTGTATATTTTTCCGATTCGATTTGACTAAAGTTACGATGTATTGACTAAACGGTAAAAATGAGATGATTTTCAGAAGAACAATACAGAGTAAAATCACCATAAAGTGAAAAGGGATGATATAGATCGGTTCTGCAAAAACATCATAAGGCGCATACCACTGATACATGGTAATGACAAAAGGATGAATGAGGTAAATTCCCATTGACATATTTCCTAACTTTATAAATCCTTCCATTATAAAGTCTTTCCAGAAGATTAGCTGATAGTATAAGCTAATAAGAACAATAAAAGCGATAGGTATAGTAATAAAATGTAATAAGTTCTCATTTGAATTTATAATTTGCTGGTGGGAGTGGTAATCTAACACGCTAAAAATAAGGACGAATAGACCTGTAATTAGTGTGAATATTTGATTTGATTTTTTTAATAAATAGCGATGAATGTAAGGCCAGAGTTTTACTAATAAGGCACCGAGCATAAAGTAGTAAATCCATTGCAGTAAAAACGTACGGCTGTTAATGAATGAGTTTAAGTACTCGTTATTTACTTCAAAATGATTAGTTACAAATAGATAATTTACATAAATGGAAAGGATCGTTGCAAATGTAATCGTTTTTAAATTCATCCACTTCCGAATCAATAGAAATAAAAAATAAAATTGAATGACTAAGCTTATAAAGTATAGGTGAAAATACGATTCTCCAGTGATAAATTGGAACGTAAAGTCTGTCACTTCTGAGGAAATGGACCAATCAGGGAAGACTTCTATACCGTTGAAGTAATCGAAAGCTAAATAAAATAAACTCCAAACCACAAATGGTGAAATAATTTTAACCATACGGCTTTTTAGGAACTGAGAAACTTTAAAATGCTTCTTAGCCATTTGATTGTAGAGAAGGAAGCCGCTCATCACTGCAAAAAGAGGTGTTCCAATTCGTGATATCTGGTTAAAAAAATTGGTGAGTGTTGTATGACTTCCATCATAAGCACCGTAGAAACGAGCACCTACGTGCACCATTACTACTAATAGGCAGGCGATGGCACGTACAAAGTTAATTTCGTACAAATATTTTTTTTCCAAAACCAATCATCCTCATGTGTGTTCTAGTTGTCCATTATAATGTTAGGTTTTTTTCAAATTCTTTGTCCGTTCTTCGTTACTTTTTAAAATGGTATTTTAATAAAGTGAAAATGAAGGGATTCGGGGATAAGAATGGCCAAAAACCATCCCTCTCGTTATTTTCCGAAATTAATGAAACGAAAACCTCTTTTTTGTATGGATTTTAGTACTTTGATTAGTTTGTGCGTCATTTCGGCTTATAACGCCTTTTAAATAACAATTCCAGCAATTACCGACACATAATAGTCAAAAGATTCCGTAAGTTTATGCAGGAATAGGTAAGGGTATGGTAGAATATAAACTACATAAGGATGAAAGGAGGACACTTCTAAATGTTAACTTACAACATTCGTGGTGAAAACTTAGAGGTGACGGATCCAATTAAGGATTATGTGGAGAAAAAGGTGGGCAAACTGGAGCGCTACTTTGAAACTCCCCCGTCATCAGAAGTACACGTTAATTTAAGTGTCTATAATGATGAGCAGACAATCGAGGTCACAATCCCGATGAAGAATCTACTTCTTCGCGCAGAAGAACACAATACAGACTTATACGCTGCCATCGACCTTGTGGTAGATAAATTGGAAAGACAAATTCGAAAGTACAAAACAAAAGTGAATCGCAGATCCCGTCAGGAAGGCGCACCGAAATATGTGTTTGCTGAACTTGAAAGAGAAGCGCAGGAACAGCGAGAAGAGAACTATAATAATGATGAGAATGATATTGAAATTGTTAGAACTAAGCGTTTTGACTTAAAGCCGATGGATAGTGAAGAAGCTGCCTTGCAGATGGATTTACTTGGTCACGCGTTTTACGTATTTACGAATGCGGATACAGACGAGACGAACATTGTCTATAAACGACGTGACGGACGTTACGGATTGATAGAAACGTGATAACTAAAGTAGAGCAGTCCCTTAAACCGGGGCTGTTCTTTTTTTTATAACTATGAAACCCAATTAGGTCGCCAGCCTATTATGATCAATTATTTATTTATAGCTAAGTGAAGACTAATTTTCTATGAGTTTGAAAGTTTAAAAATGGCAAAACTGCGTTTTTCTTTTCTTTTAACAGTCATGGTATAAAGAAATAGCAATATTCCTGCCATGGGAGGCGAAATGATGACCTATACTTATACTTGCACTGACTGTCTTCACCTTTGTCAGAGGATGAAGCAGCAGGAAGAAACGATTGCTCAACTCGTTGAAATCATTGGTGCTGCCAACCGTCGTATTTATGAAGTAGATCAACGGCAATTGAAGATGGAGCATCAACTAATACGTGAGTATCAACCCCGCTTGGCCCCTTCCTTATCCCCATAATCGCCTCCATCGAATGAGCAGCTCACCCTCGGGCTGCTGGTTCGTCTTTTTCTTCCTTTTTAGAGTGCTCATCACGCGGGGATTTGTTGTCACCTCGCTCTCTTTAGTGTTATGATAATGGTTGGATTAAACTATGTTCAACCGAAGATAGGAAATTAAAGAGGAGCGGTTGCAATGATTGGAACGCTTAAGAAAATATTTGGTGATGGAAACTCTCGCCAACTGAAAAGCTTAGAAAAAATCACTGATAAAGTGAATGATTTAGAGACAGATATAGCTAAGCTGTCCGATGACGGCTTACGTAAAAAGACAGAGGAATTTAAGAAACGCTACGAAAAAGGTGAAAAACTGGATGATATGATGGTGGAAGCTTTTGCCGTTGTTCGAGAAGCATCAAAACGTGTTTTAGGCATGCGTCCGTTTGATGTACAGATAGTGGGCGCTGTCGCCCTTCATGAAGGTAACATTGCCGAAATGAAAACGGGGGAAGGTAAAACACTGGCTTCTACGATGCCGGCTTATCTTAATGCTATTACAGGTAAAGGTGTTCACATCATCACAGTCAATGACTATTTAGCAAGCCGTGACTCCACAGAGATGGGAGAGCTTTTTCAATTTCTTGGACTAACCGTTGGGTTAAACCTTAACGGCATGTCTAAGGATGAAAAACGTGAAGCATATCTCGCCGATATCACCTATGGAACAAACAATGAGTTCGGTTTTGATTATTTACGCGACAACATGGTTTTATACAAAGAACAAATGGTGCAGCGCCCGCTTCATTACGCGATCATCGATGAGGTCGACTCTATCTTAATTGATGAAGCCCGTACGCCGTTAATTATTTCAGGTACTGCGTCCAAATCAGCGGATTTATATCAATCGGCTAACGCATTCGTGCGCCTGCTTAGACAGGATGACGAGTTTACGTTTGACGAGAAAACGAAAAACGTTCAATTAACAGAAGAAGGCATAAATAAGGCTGAAAAATACTTTAAAATTGAAAACCTCTTCGATCTTTCTAATGTATCGTTAATTCACCATATTAATCAGGCGTTAAAAGCTCATACAACAATGCAGCGGGATACAGATTATGTGGTGGAAGAAGATGAAGTAGTGATTGTCGACCAATTTACAGGACGTCTAATGAAAGGCCGCCGATACAGTGATGGCCTTCACCAGGCAATTGAAGCCAAAGAAGGTTTACGGATTCAAAACGAAAGCATGACGCTTGCTTCTATTACCTTCCAGAACTTGTTCCGTATGTACGAGAAGCTGTCCGGAATGACAGGTACCGCTAAGACGGAAGAAGAAGAATTTCTTAACATTTACAATATGCGCGTCATCTCAATACCAACAAACAAACCGATCGTTCGGGATGACCGGCCAGACCTTGTCTATAAAACAATGGATGGGAAGTTTAAAGCAGTAGTTGAGGACATTAAAGAACGTTACCAAAAAGGACAGCCTGTTTTAGTAGGTACCGTAGCAGTGGAAACATCTGAAATCATTTCACGTTATTTAGATAAGGCAAAAGTACCTCATAACGTACTGAACGCGAAAAATCACTTCCGTGAAGCAGAGATTATCGAAAATGCCGGTCAAAAAGGTGCAGTTACGATTGCCACAAACATGGCAGGTCGTGGTACCGACATTAAACTTGGTGATGGTGTCCGTGATCTTGGCGGCCTGGCAGTACTAGGGACAGAACGGCATGAGTCACGTCGGATTGATAATCAGCTGCGTGGACGTTCCGGCCGTCAAGGAGATCCGGGTATGTCGCAGTTCTATCTAGCAACGGATGATGAGTTAATGCGTCGCTTCGCTTCTGATAACATGCGTAATATGATGGAACGTTTAGGTATGGATGATTCACAGCCGATTGAAAGTAAAATGATTTCCCGCGCTGTCGAGTCTGCTCAAAAGCGTGTAGAAGGGAATAACTTCGATGCACGTAAAACGATCCTTTCGTATGATGATGTATTACGTCAGCAGCGTGAAGTTATTTATAAGCAGCGTTACGACGTGCTCACGTCAGAAAATTTACGTGATATCATTGAACAAATGATTGAGCGAGTTGTTCAGCAGACGGTTCAAGCTCATACAACAGAAGAGCTGGATGAAGAGTGGGACCTTGAAGCGATCGTTGAATATTGCAGAGCAAACCTCTTGCAAGAAGGCGACGTTAAAGTGGAAGACTTAAAAGGAAAAGATCCAGAAGAAATGGCAGAACTGATTTTACAAAAAGTGAAGCAGCGCTATGACGAGAAAGAAGCAGAGATGGAAGAAGGACAGATGCGTGAATTTGAAAAAGTAATTCTGCTTCGTACCGTCGACCAGAAATGGATGGATCACATCGACCAAATGGATCAACTTCGACAAGGTATTCACCTGCGTGCCTACGGTCAAAACGATCCTCTGCGTGAGTATCAGTTTGAAGGTTTCAGCATGTTTGAAAAAATGGTTCAAACCATTGATGAAGAAGTCGCTAAGTATGTGATGAAAGCACAAATCCGTAATAACCTGCAGCGCCAGGAAGTAGCTCAAGGAGCAAAGGCGGTTTCAGGAAGCGGAGAGGAAAGTAAAGAAAGCAAGAAAAAGACACCTTATGTGAAAAAAGATACGGTAGGACGAAATGACCCTTGCCCTTGCGGCAGTGGTAAAAAGTATAAGAACTGCCACGGGTGATAGAAGAAGAGACACTTCCTTAACGGAGGTGTCTTACCTTGTGTTTCGTACCATTTTAATAGGAGTGATGGAATTATGGATATGGCAGACATTCGCCACCAATTAGATAATACAGCTAAACGTTTAGCGGACTTCAGGGGGTCTCTTTGACGTCGATCAAAAGAAGACTCGTATAGCAGAATTAGAAGAAGAAATGACAGAGCCGGGATTTTGGGACGATCAAGATACTGCTCAAAAAGTAATTAATGAAGTCAATGGTCTTAAAGGACTCGTTCATACGCTTGAAAAGCACGAAGAAACTCATGAAAACTTAGAAGTGTCCTATGAACTTGTCAAAGAGGAAGAGGATGAAGATCTTCGTACCGAGCTTGAAGAAGAAGTGACCCAATTATTAGATGATTTAAACGAGTTCGAACTAAACATCTTACTTAGCGAGCCGTATGATAAAAATAATGCGATTTTAGAACTTCACCCAGGCGCAGGTGGAACAGAGTCTCAAGACTGGGCGAGCATGCTGCTGCGTATGTATACACGCTGGGCTGAGAAGAAAGGCTTTTCTGTCCAAACGATGGATTACCTGCCTGGAGAGGAAGCCGGGGTGAAAAGTGTGACCCTTCTTATCAAAGGTCACAATGCATATGGTTATTTAAAAGCGGAAAAAGGCGTACACCGGCTTGTAAGAATTTCGCCATTTGATTCTTCAGGTCGTCGGCATACGTCATTTGTATCATGCGAAACGATGCCTGAATTTAACGATGAAGTTGAAATTGACGTAAAGACAGAAGACCTGAAAATCGATACGTATCGTTCAAGTGGTGCAGGCGGACAGCACGTAAACACCACAGATTCAGCCGTGCGGATTACTCACCTGCCAACAAATACGGTGGTAACGTGCCAGTCTGAGCGTTCACAGCTGAAAAACCGTGATCAGGCTATGAAAATGTTGAAATCAAAGCTTTATCAACTAGAAATTGAACGTCAGCAAGCCGAACTCGATGAGATACGCGGGGAACAAAAAGAAATTGGCTGGGGCAGTCAGATTCGTTCTTACGTCTTTCACCCGTATTCCATGGTGAAAGACCATCGTACCAATATGGAGATTGGAAATACTCAATCTGTCATGGACGGCGAACTCGATAAATTTATTAATGCTTATTTGCGCTCACAAATGGATTAGTCAATCAGCTTCTGAATCCGTCCGCGGAAAACGAGTGGTATTTGAGGTCAATAAAAAGCTCTATCTATCGAACGCTCCTCGTGTCATCAACACGTTGTCTGGCTAAATCACTAATGTGAAAACGAATCGTTAACCTTAGGTAGGAATAGAAGGTACAAATCCCTTAATAGTTAGAAGACAAGCGTCTTGTGTGGATATTAAATTTCACGCAGGACGCTTTTTAAAATTCTGTTTTTCATCGACCTTTATTTTTTCAGTGATCTAAAACAGGGGGTTTTCTACAAGCTGCGAGCTTTTCTCTACTTTTAAAGAGAAGCTTTTTTGATTATGGAATAAACAGTAAAAGTGTTAAAGTATAGGGTAACTAATTCGTAGAAAAGGTGAACGTATGGATATCAGGCACCTCAAGTATTTTATAGAAGTATCAAAATTTAAAAGTTTTACTAGAGCAGCCGATCATTTATTTGTAACTCAGCCGACCATCAGTAAAATGATCAAAAATTTAGAAGCTGAGCTCGGAGTTGAACTGTTTGAACGATCAAGAAAACAGCTCGTTTTAACGGATGCAGGACGGGTGATTTTGGACCAAGCCGAGACGATTGATAAAGCCTTTAACAATCTGCAGACGGAACTTGATGATTTACTGGGACTGCAAAAAGGCCACATCCGTATTGGGCTTCCGCCCATTATGGATGCGGAACATTTTATCAAGATTCTTGGCGACTTTCATCAGCTTTATCCTAATATTACTTTTCAGCTCTTAGAAAATGGAGCTAAGAAAATCGAAGAAGATATTTTGCAGGAGAATCTGGATGTCGGAATAACGGTTCTGCCAACCGAAGAGGAGGAATTCCACTACTTCTCTTTTATGAAGGAAGAACTGCGGGTGGTTGTGCCCCCGACGCATCCATTAGCGAGTAGAAAACAAATCAAGCTGGAAGAGCTAGAAGAAGAGCAACTCATACTTTTTAATAAAGATTTCGCGTTAAATGATCGCATCACTGGAGCTTGTAAAGAAGCTGGATTTAAGCCTAAAGTGGTAGCCGAAAGCTCTCAGTGGGATTTTATTGGAAAAATGATCGCTTCGAAGCTGGGGGTTTCGATATTACCTTACAGCGTTTCAAAACTTTTAAAAGAGGAGGTGCAAACAATTAAAGTGGTTAAGCCGATGATAGAATGGGATCTTGCTATAATCTGGCGCAGAAACCATTACTTATCTTATGCCACGAAAGAGTGGCTCAAATTTATTCAAGATCGATTGACGGTTGGAAGCATCTCTACGTAAGAGGTGCTTTTTTTATATAGAATTCACTATTAATATGCTACTTTGGCATGGTTGGAAGCATTTGCATAGATATTGTCTATGCTGACTATGATGAATAACCATTTCACATATAGGTAAATGACTCTTACACTTGAATTACAAATTAATTGGAAAGGATACATCATATGCCTAATACAAAGAGTCCGAAAGAAAGTTTAATTGTAAATACAGATCAAGTCATGATCAATGATTTAAATAATTACAATACCTTATTTGGTGGAGTATTAATGAAAAAACTAGATAACAATGCAACATTATCGGCTCGTCGTCATGCAAGAGTAAAAGAATGCGTAACGGCTTCGACAGATTCAATTGACTTCTTGTACCCGATCACGCAGTCAGATTCCGTATGTGTTGAATCATTTGTTTCTTATACAGGAGATAAATCTATGGAGATCTTTTGTAAGGTCATTGCTGAAGATATGATTTCCGGTGAACGTCGGATGGCGGCGACAGCTTTTCTAACGTTTGTTGCGTTGGACGAAAATAAAAAGCCGATTAAAGTGGCGGAAATATCACCGGAATCGGAAGAAGAAAGATTTCTTTATGAGTCCGGTAAGGAGCGCGCAGAAACGCGGAGAATACGGAGAAAACACAGTAAGGAATTAACAAAGATGATTGAATTAGAAAAACCATGGGAAAAGGGAGAGATCGAGAATGAATACGATGTTAGCGGGGTTAAATGATATTTACAGAGCAAAAGAAGAATTAGAAGAACTCAAGCTGCAGCATCCAGAACTTTATGAACAGCTGCATCATGTGGTTAGTTTAACAAGACAGCTGCAAATCAAATACGGATATATGGGTTCTTTATTAAGAGATGAAGACCTTCCGAAATTCCGCCCCCAATTTGTAAGAGAATCAATCCTTTCTCTTTATCAGAGAGAAGTGCAGAAATTAAAAGATCACCCTGACTTTATGGAAGCTAAATCACTAATGAAGAAGCATAGTAAAGTAGGGGATCCCAAACTGTTTCTTTTAATTCTTGGAGCAAAGCCTGAAATGCTGCAGGGATCAACAATAATTAAATAAAAGAGTTTAGCAGTATCTTTTAAAAAGGTACTGCTTTTTCTTATTCTCATCGTTCTACCCATAGCCTCGTAATTCTGCTATTCTAAAGGTAAACCACAATAAGCGAGGCGATCATAATGACGGTTAAAAAAGCAATCATTCCTGCAGCGGGTCTAGGTACTCGGTTTTTACCAGCTACAAAAGCTATGCCGAAAGAAATGCTTCCTATAGTTGATAAGCCGACCATCCAATACATAGTGGAAGAAGCGATTGCTTCAGGGATTGAGGATATTATTATCGTTACAGGTAAAGGAAAACGAGCGATTGAAGATCATTTTGATCATTCTTTTGAGTTGGAAGAAAACTTATATAAAAAGGAAAAGTTTGATCTTTTAGAAAAAGTGAAGCAGCCGGGATCTGTTGATATTCATTATATTCGTCAAAAGGAGCCTAAAGGGTTAGGGCACGCGGTTTGGTGTGCAAGAAAATTCATTGGAGAAGAACCTTTTGCGGTTTTACTAGGAGATGACATCGTTGAATCTGAAACTCCGTGTTTAAAACAGCTGATGAAGCAGCATGAAGAAACAAAAGCATCGATTATTGGAGTAAAACAAGTACCGGAAGATGAAACCTCTCGTTACGGTATCATTTCACCCATTGATCAACAAGGCAGAAGATATCAAGTAGATCACTTTGTAGAAAAGCCAAAGCAGGGAGAAGCCCCATCGAATTTAGCGATCATGGGCCGATATATTTTAACACCGGAAATTATGGATTTGTTAAATGACCAAACACAAGGAGCAGGCGGAGAGATCCAGCTTACTGATGCGATTGAACGTTTGAATCAATCCCAATCTGTGTATGGTTATGAGTTTGAAGGAGATCGCTATGATGTAGGTGACCAATTAGGTTTTATTGAAACGACAATTTCCATGGCATTAAAGCGAGAAGATATGCGGGAAGACGTATTACAGGTAATCCGCACTATCGTACATGAGGAATCAACGAAAAATCAGTAACTCTTTAGTGTGTTAATGCGTTATCTGAGCCGCGTTTACAGGGGATAAGGGCAGTGTTATACTCCTACGGTAGTTTACTGACGCAGGAGGAAAGCGCTTATGATGATGGCAAAAAAATATCGTCGAGAACCGATGCCCCCGGTAATTAAACATATGATTGAATATAGTCTTGTTATTTTGGGGTCTTTTTTTGTAGCTTTAGCATTCAATGTTTTTTTACTTCCTAATAATATTGCCTCAGGCGGCGTAGCAGGCATAAGTACGATCACTAAAGGCGTTTTTGGCTGGGAACCTGGAATTGTGCAGGCTATTCTTAACGTACCTTTATTTATTATGGGAATTGTTCTCTTAGGGAAAAACTTTGGCCTCAAATCTTTTGTAGGAACCATGGTTCTTCCTTTATTTGTACTTCTTACGAATAACTTCGAACCTGCTACGCCTAATCCCTTACTTGGTGCTATTTTTGGCGGGATGGGTGTAGGTTTAGGACTGGGCATCGTCTTTAGAGGACGTGCTTCAACAGGAGGCATTGACTTAGCTGCCCAAGTACTCCATAAGTTCACCCATCTGCCGTTAGGAATTAGTGTAGCGATACTGGACGGAATAATTGTCTTAACTTCCGCGCTTGTATTTTCTGTAGAAGAAGGTCTATACGCTTTAATTGGTTTATTTGCCACTAGTCGTACGATTGATTTTGTTCAAGTGGGTTTAAATACATCGAAAAACGTGATGATCATAACAGAGAATGTGGAAGAAGTACGAGCAGCAATATTAAATGAAATTGATCGTGGAGTTACTGTGCTGCAAGGCTCTGGCGGCTATACAGACCGGGAACGTCAAGTCATTATGTGTGTGGTTCAGCAGAATGAATTCATCAAATTGACACAAACAGTGAAAACGATTGATCCTGGTGCATTTGTAGTAGCTATGAATGCTACAGAGGTTCTGGGGGAGGGTTTTAAAACGACATAGTTAGGTTATAATAATTTATATCTTTTAAAATGAAATGATTTGAGGGATGATGAATGAAGAAATTATTATGGGCTGCTTTACTCAGTCTTGTTTTCATCTTAGGTGCCTGCGGAGGCGGTGGAGATGAAGAAGGAGAAAATGGCGGAGATACCGATACTGAAGAATCAGCAAACGAAGAAAATGGTTCTGAGGATGTGGATGTAGCTGCTGCTGAACAGGTGTTTGAACAAAACTGTGCCAGTTGTCACGGCGGAGATTTAGAAGGGAACGTAGGTCCGGCTCTTAATGAAATTGGATCTAAATATTCCTCTGAAGAAATACAGGATATTATCCATAATGGTAAAGGTTCAATGCAAGCACAAAGTGTTGAAGAAGGCGACGCTGAGCTCGTAGCAAATTGGCTTTCCTCAATGGAATAATTGTATACTGAAAAACCTGACGATAAAACGTCAGGTTTTTTTATGTTTATAAAAAGTTAGAGGTCTTTTTCACTATTTTCTTAAAAAAGCATGTTAATAATATATTGTTTTATATGGTATTTACATAAGACAAAAATAACTTTTTTCTTAAACAAAATTCAAGTATAAGTGCTTGGTATCATGCCGTTTACTAACTTTTATAACATCCCTAATCAATGAAGGACATTTGAGAATTTTGTCGAATATTATCTATAAGTCGAATAGTTTGAAACAAAAATGTAATATTTTTTTGTCTTAAAAACTCGAAAGTAGATGTTATAATGTACGAGGACTTAAGACGATAGATTAATAAATTGCTTATTATAGCAGCATAGAAGTACTACAACAAAGGAGTTAAGGTGATTACTATATGATAGACATGAAGGGAGTCTACAAGACTTATCCGAACGGTGTCACTGCGTTAAATGGAATTGATGTACATATTGATCAAGGTGAATTTGTATATGTAGTTGGTCCAAGTGGCGCTGGCAAGTCAACGTTCACGAAGCTGATGTTTAGGGAAGAAAAAGCAACCAAAGGTTCAGTAAAGGTAAATGATTATAATTTGTCGACCATCAAAGAACGTCACGTACCATACATGCGTCGCCATGTAGGTGTCGTTTATCAAGATTTCCGTTTACTTCCAAGACTAACAGTGTATGAGAACGTCGCATTTGCTTTAGAGGTTATAGAAGAATCTCCAAACCAAATACGACGTCGTGTTATGGATGTATTAGATCAGGTGCGTTTAAAGAATAAAGCCCGCTTTATTCCAGATGAGCTCTCAGGAGGAGAACAGCAGCGAGTTTCTATCGCACGTGCCATTGTGAACCATCCAAAGCTGTTAATTGCTGATGAGCCTACGGGTAACCTCGATCCTGATACTTCATGGGAAATTATGCATATCCTCGAGGAGATTAACGCCACTGGTACTACTGTATTAATGGCTACCCATAGTCAAGAGATTGTAAACACGATTCGCAGACGAGTGATTGCTATAGAAGATGGCCAAATCGCACGTGACGAGGCACGGGGGGAATATGGTTATGAAATTTAGAACCCTCGGAAGACATACTCGTGAAGGTGGAAAAAGTGTTTGGCGTAATGGTTGGATGACCGTTTCAGCTGTAGGTGCAGTTACGACCACATTATTACTTGTCGGTGTTTTTCTAGCACTCATGCTGAATTTAAACGAAATCGCAGGAAATATTGAAGATGATGTTGAAGTGAAAGTTCTCGTGGAGTTAACAGCGGATGAAGAGCAGGTATCCGCTTTAGAAAATGAACTAGAATCGATCCCTGAGGTGGGAGATCTAAGTTATTCTTCTAAGGAAGAAGAGTTAGATGAATTGATTGATAGTCTAGGCGACCAAGGGAAAGCTTTTGAATTGTTTGAACAGAGTAACCCGTTAAATGACGCGTTCATTATAGAACCAAATGATCCGGTAGAAGCTTTAGCCATTGCTGATCAAGCGGAATCTATGGAGCAGGTCGAAGAAGTAGATTTTGGCGAAGAAATTGTTCAACGGTTGTTTCAGTTTAATGAATATGCGAGATATATAGGTTTAGGCCTAATTGTAGGATTAGTTTTTACTGCTATTTTCTTAATTTCGAACACGATTAAAATCACGATCATTGCCCGTAAGAAGGAAATTGGAATTATGAAGCTTGTAGGTGCGACAAACGCATTTATTCGCTGGCCGTTCTTTGTGGAAGGATTGTTACTTGGAGTTCTTGGATCCATCATTCCTATTGCAGCGGTTCTAAGCGGATATTACTACTTGTATTACAACCTTCAAGACAGGATTCAATTTGATTTCATTCAATTGCTTCCGTTCTATCCGTTTGCTTTTCAACTTGCAGGATTGATTTTAGCAATTGGAGCATTCATAGGCGTTTGGGGAAGCGTGATGAGTGTTCGTAAATTCTTAAGAGTTTAATTGAATAAGGGGAGGAAGTTGAATAAATGAGAAAGTTTTACAATGCACCACTTATTGCATTACTCGCAGCCGGCACTTTGCTGACGCCTTTAACAGCGAGTGCTAACTCAGAACTTGACGAAGTACGTGAAGAATTAAATGAATTAGAAGAAGAACAAGGTAATGTCGACGAAAAAAAGAATGAAGTTTCAGATGATAAAAGCAGCACGGAAGATGACATAGCTGAAAATGAAAAAGAGCAAGAAGAAACTAAGAATCAAATGGAAGAGCTTGATAACAAACTGAGCGAAACACAAGAAAAACTTCGTGTTAAAGAAAACGAAATTGCAGAAACCGAAGACGAGATCACTCAGCTGAAAGAAGATATTGCTGATTTGAAAAAAAGAATTGAGGAACGTGAAGAACTTTTAACTGAACGTTTACGAGCATTGCAAAAAAGCGGTGGCGATGTTCAGTACTTAGAAGTTTTAATGGGAGCCCAAAGCTTTGGTGATTTCTTAGATCGGGCTTCAGCTGTAACTACCATAATGGACCAGGATAAAGATATCATGGATACGCATATGGAAGAGAAGCAGTTATTGGAAGAAAAGCAAGTTGAATTAGAAGAAAAAATGGAAGAGCTTGAGCAGCAGAAAGCAGATCTTGAGGGAATTAAGGCAGATCTTGATGACCAGTTAGCTGAAAAGGAAAAGCTGATGGAAGAACTTGAGTTACAAGAAGAACAGCTTCACGATCATAAAATGGAGCTTGAAGAGGAAGAAGAATTGCTGCAAAGCCAAGAAGCTTCTATTCAAGAAGCCATGAAGAATGCTGAAAATGAAGAAGCAAATATCCAAGCTGAAATTGAAAGACAGAAAGAATTAGAAAAGCAGCGTGAGCGTGAGCTTCAGAAACAGAAAGAAGAAGAAGCTGCCAAGCAAGAAGCGGCTGAGAAAGAACAGCAAAGTTCCAGCAGCTCTTCCAGCAGTTCAAACTCAAGCAGCTCAGAAAGTTCCAGCAGTTCTGCCAGCAGTACAGCAGCACCTGTACCTGAGCCAACCTCTGGCGGTAAGTTTATGCGTCCTGCAAGCGGACCGGTAACTTCTGAGATGGGCGCACGCTGGGGAAGTACGCACGCAGGAATTGACATTGGAGGAAACGGAACTCCAATTGTTGCTGCAGCTTCTGGAGAAGTACTAAGATCCTATTATTCTAGTACTTATGGAAATGTTGTTTATATCACTCACTATATTGATGGACAAGTATTTACTACCGTGTATGCCCACATGCAAAATCGTCAGGTGAGCTCTGGTGATTCTGTAACTAAAGGTCAGCAGTTAGGTCTTATGGGTAACACAGGACGCTCTACTGGTCCTCACCTTCACTTTGAAGTACACGAAGGTCCGTGGACAGCTGATAAGGGGAACGCTGTTAACCCTAGAAAACATGTAAACTTTTAATCTATTGGTAAAACGCACTTTGAGTTGCTCAAGGTGCGTTTTTTATGAGTTCAACACAGCTTTTACAAGTGTCAGTGAATTGTAAATAATCAGGATAGCTTCCTTCTTTGTTTTTTGTTATAAATAAATAGAGAAGTCCAACTTAGAACTACTATCGTAAATTTTCCTATAAAATTATAGAGAGGTGTCTTATGAAGTATATATCCATTGTTTTTCTTGCATTTATGTTTGCTTATCCTTTAAGTGCAGGCGCTCATACACACTTAGAAAACTCCGATCCTGAAGCTGGGGAGCAGGTGCCTGGTGATGATCCAGTCATTACCTTAATATTTGATTCGCCGGTACAGCAGCCGAATGAAATCACCGTTACCGATGAATCAGGTAATGAAATTACAGTAGAAGACGTAAACCATTCAAGCGATGAAGTTATTGAAGTGCCGTTGCCGGAAGAATTGGAAAGCGGGGAAATAGAAGTGTTTTACAGTATTGTCGGTGAAGACGGCCATGTTATGGAAGAAGAGTTTTCTTTTTCCTATGAGGAAGTCGAGCAGGATGCTGAAGAAAATGAAGAGACGGCTGAATCAGAATCAGAAGAGTCAGCTGAGGAAGAAACCCTGGGTGCAGCAGAAGAAAATAGTTCAAACTCCTGGCTGATGCCTGTACTTGCTGTATCATTACTTGCTGTAGCTGCCTTAGTTTTCGTATTCACTCGTAAGAAATCATGATCTACGCCTTAAGTAATGGCTTGTTGTATGTTTGTTTTGCACTTATCTTAGGGAGCAGCATTCTTTTCCTCATCCCTCATAATAATAGAATAGAGGTAACATTATCGAGAAAAGATTTGATAATTATTGGAGCTTTATTGCCGATATTATCTCTTTTTCCAATCATTGCTTTAACGTTAAATATTCATATGTATCAAGAAGAAAGTTATCTATCCAGCTTCTTCTATGTTTTGAAAGAATTGGAGACTGGTCGAGCGTGGGTAACGCTCACTTTTTTCAGTCTTCTCTATATAGGTGTAATAGCGACAGTGAAAAGCCGACCGGCTGCCTTTACCACCAGTTTGTTTTTAGTTCTTGGCATGATTTTGACACAAGGTGTTGTAGGTCATGCTGCCAATATGTCCAGCTACCCGGGAGCTTTAGCGCATATTGTTCACCTTTTAGCTATCTGCTCATGGGCTGGAATTTTATTGGTAGTAAGCTGGTTCTCAAAAAATGAAAAGAATTGGGATGCTTTTGTAGAATGGTATACCTTTATCGCCATTGGATGTGTAGTCATGCTTACATTTACTGGTTTGTTTATGAGCTTCAGTTTAACTGAAAGTATAGTCCAGTCATGGATATTACCATATGGGCAGGCTTTGCTATTGAAGCAGCTTTTATTTTTAGCTCTTCTTCTTTTTGCTTTTATTAATGGTTTTCTGATCAGAAAGAAAGTAGAAACCTCCCCTTCTTTTTCGCCGAAAAAATGGTGGCGAGCTGAGAGTATTATTATTTTAACTATTTTCAGCTTGACAGGTTTTATGAGTGAAAAAGAGCCGCCTCATAATATAGAGCAGGCCTTAAATAGAGAAGAAACTTCCATTCTTTTTCAAACATTTATGTCAGTAAATATAGGAGAAGAATTGTCGCTGAGCCCAAGTATTATAGGGTTGTTTTTTATGGTGCTTGCAGGTTTGTTTTTCCTTTTTACCTATCTTTTATTTTCCAGACAGGAATCCGCTGCAGGAGCGCTGATTATGAGCGGAATTGCTGTTATAAGTTTATATATCGGGCTTATGAATAGTGTAGAGAGCGCAGGGAGAACGCCTGTTTTAGAGAGTTCGTTATCCAGTTTGGGACATGTCATAAAAATTGTGGCATAAGTTAATAAAAAGAGCATCGCACATTTACGGTGTGGTGCTTTTTTTGCTAGTATAGAATCATCTAGTAGAAATATTTTACACAGAAGGGTGAATGCGATGAATGTAAGGGCGCGTTTCGTCGCGATCATAGTGGTGCTTGCCGTTCTTTTAGGGGCCGCCGGGTCGTATGTCGGAATACAATACTTCGGAACAACAGCTAATGAAAATTCCGATCAAACTGCCAATGCTGACCAAGATGCAGAAAATTTTGCTGATTTATCAGAAGATGAACAAAAAGAATTTATAGAAGGATTGTCGGGGGGCGCAGACATAGAAAAAGTAGAACAGGCCTTTAGCGTTATACAAGAGAATTCGTTAATTGAAGCGGATAAAAACCAGCTCATAGAAGGCGCTATTGAAGGTATGCTTGATACGTTAGATGACCCTTATAGTACTTATATGGATAAAGAAACGATGGAAGAGTTTGACCAGTCGATCGAATCCTCTTTCCAAGGGATTGGAGCAGAGGTCAGTATGGTAAATGAGAAAGTGACAGTAGTAGCACCCATTAAAGGATCTCCTGCCGAAGAAGCTGGACTCAAGCCAAATGATCAAATACTTGAGGTTGATGGAGAAAGTGTAGAAGGTCTGGACTTATATGATGCGGTATCTAAAATTCGCGGCGAAAAAGGATCAGAGGTTGTGTTAACGATTGAACGCCCTGGTTCAAGTGACCCCTTAACTGTAGAATTAGTTAGAGATGATATACCACTGGAAACTGTTTACACCGATACAAAAGAAATTGACGGCAAAAAAGCAGGTGTTATTGAAATCACCTCCTTTTCTGAAAAAACCTCAACCGAATTTGAAGAAGCTTTAACTGAGCTTGAAGGTGAAGGAATTGAAGGACTTGTTATTGATGTTCGAGGAAATCCAGGAGGACTCTTCACAGATGTTCAGGAGATTCTTGACCAGTTTATTACGGATGATCAACCTTATGTTCAAGTAGAAGATAGTCAAGGAGAGAAATCCGAGTATTACTCAGAATTAAAAGAATCGAAGGACTACCCAATTACGGTCTTACAAGACGAAGGAAGTGCTTCTGCTTCTGAAATTCTAGCAGCCGCTATGAATGAAGCTGGAGGATATGATATTGTTGGAACGAAAAGCTTTGGAAAAGGTACTGTTCAACAGACGATCCCAATGGGTGACGGCAGTACAATTAAATTAACCCTTTATAAGTGGTTAACCCCTGAAGGAAATTGGATTCATGAAAAAGGGATTGAACCTACTGTAGAGGTTGAACAGCCGGAATACTTCTATACTAACCCAGTTGAAATAGAAGAGACATTGAAGTTTGATGATAATAAAGAGCAAGTGGAAAATGTTCAAGTGATGCTGCAAGGACTAGGCTATCAACCTGGTCGTACAGACGGATACTTCAGTGAAGAAACCGAAGCTGCGGTTTCAGAGTTTCAGTCTGACGAAGGCCTGAGTCAGACGGGTGAAGTGGATGAAGAAACCGGAGGGAAACTCCAAGAATTAATTGTAGAAGAAGTTCGTAGTGGAGAAAATGATCGACAGATGGATAAAGCATTAGAAGTCTTGTTCAATTAAGCAGGAATTGAATGACTTTTCTCGAATGTAATCCGTAGTCCAGGGACTGCGGATTTTTTCGAGAGAATGAAGAAGGGAAGAACGTTTGTGGATATTTGGTTACAGGAAGCAATACAAGGTTTAGTAAGGCTCGGGATACAGCCGTTACTTTATTGGTCGCTGTTATTATTATTTGTCATATCAATTCGTCGGATGAAGCAAGAAAGAAAACGCTTTGGCACCCGTGTATATGATATTTTTACAGAAGGGCGAAGTACGTGGAAAGTTTCACTGGCTGCTGGATTTTTCTTAACAGTATTTGCTATTGGAATTGGTGTCGTGCTGCCCTATTACTATTTATTACTAGTTGCGGTCATAACGATTGTGTTAAGTCTGCCGTTTCATTTAAAACTACTATCTCCGGTGTATACGGTAGGTTTGTCAGTTTTATTGCTTTGGCTTCTGCCTTTTCTTCCAGCAGGGGTGCTGCCAGCAGAAATGGTATCTGTATTAACATCTGTATCATTATCAGCGACGGCTATTTTGATGAGTTTGCTATTGTTAGTGGAAGGAATTTTCCTAACACAAACCTCCTCCAGACGAACCTTCCCAGAACGGATTGTCAGTCAACGAGGGAAAAAGATCGGCCAGCATCGAGTGAAAAAGCTGGCAGTCATTCCTATGGTTTCGCTCTTCCCAGCTGGGATGATCGAACCTTTTGCTCCTTGGTGGCCTATGTTTAGCGTAGGAGATGGTTCTTATGGGTTCGTCTTATTCCCTTTATTGCTCGGTTATGAATGGGTCGCACGTGCTCAGTCTCCAAAGTTGGCAGCAATTACATTAGGGAAGCAAACAAATGGTTTGGCTATGCTCTCTTTACTTTTTGCTGCAGCCAGTATTTTTTTACCCGTTTTAGCTATCGCTGCGGTGATCATTGCTGTTATAGGAAGATTATTTATCTATACATTTCATAAGAGCAGAGAGAAAAGTAAACCTTACTTTACTCAGGATCAGCGTGGAGTGCGTATCCTCGGTACAATTCCAGGAAGTCCTGCGGATGAAATGGATCTACTCCCGGGTGAACTGATTGTCAGAGTGAATGGCATACCTGTTGCTTCTGTACATGAATTTTATGAAGCGCTCCAAACGAATCGCACGCTGACAAAGGTTGAAGTTAGGGATTTTAGAGGAGAAAACCGTTATGAACAAAGAGCGATGTATGAAGGTGATCATCATGAATTAGGGTTGTTATTTGTACAAGAAGTGTCCTATGAATCAATGGCACAATAAGATAATGATACTCGCGTTCTTAAGCTGGCAAAGAAGCTTAGGCAGAAATAATTGCGTGTGGTCTTTCTTTGCCAAAACGGTCTGTATGAGATTTATCTCCATACAACCGTTTTGTCTTTAAATTTCAGGAATTCTAAGCTATCAAACGGAGGATAGCAATGCTTGCCTCCCGGTTATTTTTTTGAAAATTTAATGAAATAATACTTTTTTTACTGAAAATGATTCTCAAATTCATTGACACAACTAAAATTACCTTCTAAACTAAAGAGAGTTGAAACTTAACATTCTTACACATAAGCAATTCGAATATAAATGAACTTATACTTACACCAACAGGCAATCGGTTTGTTAGTAAAGGAGAGAGAGCAGATGGAGTCACTATTGGCCAACAATCTGACGTTAGGATATGGGGATCAAGTAATTATTGACTCATTAGATATACAAATACCTAAAGGCAAAGTAACGGTGTTAATTGGGGGGAACGGCTGTGGAAAGTCCACACTGTTACGCTCACTAGCCCGCTTGCTGAAACCTAAATCCGGAGAAGTAATCCTGGATAGTGCAGATATCTCTAAAATGCGTACAAAAGATGTGGCTAAAAAAATGGCTATTCTTCCGCAAAGTCCAACAACGCCTGAAGGACTGACAGTTTATCAACTTGTTAAGCAAGGTCGATATCCTTATCAGAGCTGGGCAAAACGGTGGTCAGTTGAAGATGAAGAAGCGGTTACAAAAGCGCTGTATGATACAAACTTAACAGAATTAAAAGATCGTTCGGTTGATTCTCTATCTGGCGGCCAGCGTCAACGTGCCTGGATCGCTATGACACTTGCTCAAAATACAGATCTCATTTTGTTGGATGAGCCGACGACTTACCTTGATATGACTCATCAAATTGATATTCTTGACTTGTTGTTTGATTTGAACCAGGACAATGGACGCACGGTTGTTATGGTTCTTCACGATATTAATCTTGCTTGCCGTTATGCGGATCATATTGTAGCTGTGAAGGATAAAGAGGTTTATGCCCAAGGGAAGCCTGAAGAAGTTGTGACATGTGGCTTAATGCAGCATGTATTCGAAATGAATTGTGACGTACGTCAAGACCCGCTGTTTGGCACGCCAATGTGTATTCCCCACGGAAAAGGCCGCTGTTTAATTAAGCAGGCTCAAGCCGAAGCTCAAAGCCAGCAACAAACCCAAACAGTTAGCTGATCATAGAAAACCCTTCACTATTTTGTGAGGGGTTTTTCAGCTTGTAGAGAACCTTTAAAGAGTGTAAAATTCCTTGCGTTAGAGGAGTGTAAAGGGTTTGAGGAAAACGACTCCCTTTCCTCGGGTGAATGGTGTGCCCTCATGAAAGCAGCGTTTGCAAAAATCACATTACGAAGGTTATTCCTTTCTCCATTAGCGTAGTCAAAATACGCAGACTCCTTTTGGAACAGCACGAGCCGAAGATCCCGTAGGAAAGCGATGTAAAATCCTTTCTTCTTCGAATTATACTATGCTTTATTTAGTTTCGTTCCAGACTCTTTCATTATGCTTACTCAGGAATTTCATTCAAGTCTTTTATTATATAAGAAGGTTTGATTCCTAACTCAGGCCACTTCTGGTTTTGTCGGTTCACCCAAGCCGTGTGAAAGCCGAATTGTGTGGCACCCGCTATATCCCAAGGGTTACTAGAGAAAAAGAGGATTTCTTCTTTTCCTACATTCAACTGCTTTTGAGCGTACGCATAGGCCTCACGGTGAGGCTTGTATACTTTAGGCTCATCTGCGCTTAACAAAGAAAAAAAGTGACTAAGCTGATTATTTTCAAGAAGCGGCTCAAGCATGGATTTGGTCCCATTTGAAAAGATCGTCAGGTTATGGTGTGGGTAATGTTTTTGCAGATCACGAACTTCTTCAAACGGAGATAAATGTTCATACTGTTTCATTAATGTGGAGATGGTTTCTTCGTGTGGTTCTACATCATTCTTAGATAGAGCATCATATAACGCCCATCTCGTTAATTCATCAAAAGGCACATAACCTCCAATTAATTGGCGAACCATAAAATAGTGAACCTGACTGCTTCGCCAAACTTCACTAATTTGGCTGCCTTTATTGGGAAAATGTTTTTGAATAGCTTGTGCTACAGAGTGAACATCAAACAGTGTACCGTAGGCATCAAACACAAAAGCTTTATAATTCATCGCTAAACCCTCCTCTAGGTCTTAAATTTTCCCTTAGTTCGTATGAAATAAACCGTTCATTGATGACTTCCCAAGAAAAGAAGAGTAAACTAGAACATGGTTTTGTTACTATAAGTTCAATATGTTCACAAAAATTTCAGAGGCTAAAGCCTTATAATCCCACTATTTCGTGATATGATTTGATAGAAAGATTTTTATGTAATGATTTCAGATATAGGAAGGGTAAGACGATGAAGAAATTCTCAATTCTCACTACGGTCATCACATTTATAGCTCTTATCCTTGGCAATCTTGTAGTAGCTACAGATTCTGGGGATGCGTGTGGTACGACCTGGCCCGTTTGTAATGGTCAGATTATTCCTGATCTCACCGATTACCATATAATTATCGAATATTCACATCGCTTAATGGTTCCTTTATTAGCGCTATTAACATTTATTAACGCAATAGGAGCTATTAAAAAGCATAGAAAAAGAAAGACTATATTAGTTCTTGCTATTTTGAGCTTAGGAATGCTTGTATTTCAATCAGCTGTTGGAGGGCTAAATGTACTGCTGGGAACGCCGCCTGGATTTACTACGCTGGATGTTACGTTCAGTCAAGTATTGCTGGTTATTCTCGTATTACTTAGTTATAGTTTGCATGAAACGAAAATAGAGTTAAACCAGGTGAGTTGGTCCACAGTTAGTATGAGCTATCGAGCCTTTGTGATTGGTTTTGTGGTTTATGTAGCTCAAGTTATCTTAGGGGCTTTCTTCAAGCATAGCCGTGCCAGTAATGTTCTGCTGGATATACCGGCTGCTGAGTACTTGATCCGAAGTGAGTCTATTGCGAACATGATTTACTCGCTGCATTGGGTGGCAACAGTTGTTATCTTTGTAGCCGCGTTATGGTACGTGATTTACGCAACGAAATTTAAGTATCACAAGTTACTCGCTTGGGCGTATCTCATCACGATTTTACTCAATGCGGTGGTCGGTTTTGTAATCGTCATTACAGGAAACGTCGTTCTGGCTTCCTCGATTCATATGATCATTTCTACAATGACGATGGTTATCGGAGCAATGATTCTAGGAGGCTACTGGTTCAAACTTCAGAAAAAAACCATCACAGCTTAAAAAAACAGCCTTTAGCGGATATATCCCCTAAAGGCTGTTTTTGATTTTATTGGAACAATTCACGAATCTCATCTTCACTTAAGGAAGTAAGCATGGATTCACCTGGTTGGATGATTTGATCTACAAGGTCACGTTTCTTCTGCTGTAATTGAAAGATTCTTTCCTCTATCGTACCTTCTGAAATCATGCGGATCACTTGAACCACTTTTTCTTGACCAATTCGGTGAGCACGGCCCGCCGCTTGTTCTTCAATCGCCGGATTCCACCACAAGTCATAAAGAATTACGGTGTCCGCTCCAGTTAAGTTTAATCCAGTACCCCCGGCTTTTAAGGAGATAAAGAAGGCATCTTTTTCCCCATTGTTAAAACGGTCCACCATTTCAACTCGTTGTTCACTTTTAGTACCGCCGTCCAAATAGAAAGCGCTCATCCCGCTAACCGTTAGTTCGTCGTGGAGAATCTTGAGCATACTGGAGAACTGAGAGAAGATTAATACACGGTGTCCCCCCGCTTTTAATTCACTCGTGAGTTCTTTTAACTGTTCAAGTTTTCCCGATTCTCCTTCATAGTTCTCTAAGAAAAGTTGCGGATGGCAGCAAATTTGACGAAGGCGTGTTAATCCTGCTAAAATTTCCAGTTTTCCTCGTTGTAACCCTTTTGTAGCTATCGTTTCGTTTACTTCAGATTGTATTTTCTCCAAGTAAGCCAAATAGACTTCTTTCTGGTTTCGAGTCAACTCTGAATACTGTACAGTTTCAATTTTATTAGGCAGTTCCTCTAGGACTTCGGTTTTCATACGTCTTAATATAAAGGGTCTCGTCATTCGAGCAATTTTCTCGGGCTTCATTTGTAGAAATTTCTTTTTACTCGAGTAGAAACCAGGCATAATTGTTCGAAATAGAGACCATAGCTCATTTAGTGAGTTCTCTATTGGGGTCCCGCTTAATGCAAAGCGGTGTTCAGCTTTTACGGTTCTTACAGCTTGAGAGGTTTTTGTTGTCTCATTTTTAATCGCTTGTGCTTCATCTAAAAACATGGCATGAAATTTCTTTTCTTCATATAAGCCAATATCCTGTCGCAGAAGCGGATAAGAAGTAATAAATATATCGACATTCTCTTGTAGTTTCTCTTTACGCGTTACCGGATCTCCTGAAATTACTTGAACGCTGAGAGAAGGTGCAAATTTTTCCATTTCTTTCTTCCAGTTATATACAAGAGAAGCAGGTGTTATGATGAGCGCAGGACGGTCGAGCTGATTATTTTCTTTCTCATATAAAAGAAAAGCGATGCTTTGAACGGTTTTTCCTAACCCCATATCATCTGCTAACACACCGCCAAGTCCGTAAGTGGACAATGTTTTTAACCAACGAAATCCAGTCAGCTGGTAGTCGCGTAAATCAGCATCTAATGCTGGTGAAGGCTCAATGTTAAAGGACTGTGGAGACTGCAGGCGCTGGACTAATTTTGTAAAACGTTCATTCTTTTCTTCTTCGTGCAAAGATAAAGAGTCATTTACTTGTAAGCTGCGTGCTTTTGAAACTTGAAGACCTGAATGATCTACATCCGAAGCGGATAAATCAAGTTCATCCGCGAAATTTTGAAACCTTTCGAATGACTCGCTGGTCAGAGAAAGCAAGGCACCGTCTGATAGTCGATAGTAACGTTTACGTTCAATTGCAGCGCGTAAGGCATTTGTTACGTCATCTTCAGAAATTCCATCTATGCCAAAACGAATATCTAGCCAGCTTCCATCACTATTTATATCTACGGAAGGGACAAGTTCGCGGTCCTGGTCCAACATAAGTGATTTAACGGAATTCGAAGTATACACTTCGGCCAGCTGATTCAATTCAGGAAGGTAGTCGGTTAAAAAAAGATGTAAAGCATCATCATCTTCAAGGTAGACCGTCTCACCATCAAACTTGAATTCAGCCTGCTCTATGATATGGATGATCGCTTGTTCGGTTTTTCGGTCTCGCTGAATGATGTGCTGCTTCGATTCTTGGTTGTTAAAAGGCTGGAGAACGTGCTCACCGTAAATAAACTTCACATCTATGGTTAATGCCCATTGTTCAAAATCGAGATACACTTTCGCCTTAAGATCTTCTTGAATAATTTTGGATTGAGCTTTTTCATCTAAAGATATTTTAGCAATGGATTCCAATTCAGGAAGTACATAAGATACAATTCCTTCCATGTCGACCTGGCTGACGGTATGGTTTCCATTTGAATTGTAAGGTAATAGGGCATGCAAGGTTTGGATAACTTCTTCCTTATCAGGCGAAATAGGATAAAATATACCTTCTTCATGTAATAAATGATAGTCTTTTAAATATTCATATTGCTTCAATTGGTTCATGTGAAGGTGATAGCGTCCCCGTTCTTCTGAAACGTAAAAATTCAGGTTAGGAAACGCTTCTTTCATCTCTAGCTGACCTTTCGATTGACCGCGTTCGATTACTTCACAAAACCGGGTTTGTAAATCTCTTAATAAACTTGCGGTTAAAGAAGGAGGAAGTGTTAAGATCCGCTGTTCTCCAGCACTCCAATGTCGATCATAAAATAACTCCTGCTCATAACTATGGTACAGGTTATCAATAATTTTTTTGTCGATTTCTTCAAATGTATGCTCAGCGGGATCATACGTAAACTTTTTCGAAATTTGATAGGGTTTTTCTTGTTGGATGTGCTGTAGGAGCTCTCTAATGTCTTTAATCACGTAAGCATAGCCTTCTCCCAGCTTTATCTCTATACCAAGGCTTTTACTCCCAAGCCAGGATTGAACATGTACATAGTACTGAACGTTAAGCGTAGTTTTGTGAGAATCGTTATACCTATTTTCTTGCCGATCTCTAAATGTCTCAAATAACCGCATAGCAAAGACACGGTCAATTTGAGTATCTACGTTTGGAGCGGAATTATCATCTTTTTCCTCTTTAAGCTTAGGAGACGATTCGATAATCGCTCTTTCTCTAATTGCACAAAGAACAGCTGCAATATGCTTGCAGCTATAATAAGTTTCATAGGCAGGGCATTCACAACGGGCTTCGAGATCCTCATCTTCAAAAAAGAAAACGCGTACTTCATAATCATGAGTACCCGTCACGACAGCGCGCCAGGAACGAATGGCGCTATTATGGGTGAGTCCGTAGACTTTACCTTGCTTGAAGTATTGCTCGCCTCGTGTGTAAAAGGTTTGCCCTGTTATTTTTTTTATATCACTAGGTTGTAAAAGGTATGACTGCATAGCTGGCATCCTAACTTCTCTTTTTTTTCATTATAACAGGAGAGGGGTCTATATTTCTTCCTTAATATTTGCTATTTTTCCCTGATCACTAATAAAGCATACGAAAGGGGTGAATGTAGGTTTTCCTTTATTGATTTTAATGCTGTATTATGCTAACTTTCAAGTTAGAGAGTTTTAAAATTCGAGTAGCCGCTCGTTTGCCTGAGCGGCTTTTGTTATGGAGTGAACATGCCGATGTAAAACGTATATCCTGCCCAATATTTGAATCGACTTAATTTAAGAACTGGAGGATATGACGATGACAATACAAGATGAAACGAAAAAGCGCCGGACTTTCGCTATTATTTCCCACCCCGATGCTGGTAAAACAACAATGACAGAGAAAATGCTTCTATTTGGTAACTTGATTCGTTCAGCAGGCACGGTGAAAGGGAAAAAGTCTGGTAAGTTTGCTACCTCAGACTGGATGGAGATTGAAAAACAACGTGGAATTTCCGTAACCTCAAGTGTAATGAATTTTCCTTATCAAGGATACCAGGTCAATATACTTGATACACCGGGACACGAGGATTTCAGTGAAGATACGTACCGTACACTGACAGCAGTGGACAGCGTAGTCATGGTGATTGATGGTACCAAAGGAATTGAGGCACAGACCTTGAAGTTATTTAAGGTTTGTAAAATGCGTGGTATTCCTATTTTTACATTTATTAATAAAATGGACCGCGAAGGCCGAGAGCCACTAGAGCTGATGGAAGAAATCGAATCCACCTTAAATATTGAAACTTATCCGATGACTTGGCCGGTTGGAATGGGAAAACGTTTTATGGGTGTATTTGATCGAGAAAACGATCAATTTGTTCGCTATACAGGAAATGAGGAAGAGACATATATTCCTTTTTCCGAGCTTGATCAACACCCTGATCTGACGGAAGATCCTACGTATCAAGAGGCTGAGGATGAACTGATGCTCGTTGACGAAGCTGGAGATGGCTTTGATCTCAATAAAGTGATGAAAGGAGACCAAACCCCGGTTTTCTTCGGTAGTGCATTAGCACCTTTTGGAGTAGAGACGTTTTTTAATACGTTTATACGCTACGCTCCTGAACCGGCTCCTCGTCGTTCAACCGAGGGGGTTGTTTCACCTGAACATGAAGAATTTTCAGGTTTTATTTTCAAGATTCAAGCCAATATGAATCCCCAGCACCGTGATCGAATTGCCTTTGTACGTATTTGCTCAGGGAAATTTGAACGAAGAATGAACGTTACGCTGTCCAGAACGGGCAAAGCATTTAAGCTTGCTCAGTCCCAGCAGTTTGTCGCTTCTTCCCGTGGGACTGTAGAAGAAGGGTATGCGGGAGATATCATAGGCATTTATGACCCAAACGTGTACCGGATTGGTGATACCATTGTGACAGGTAAACAGAACTTTGAGTATGATGAACTGCCACAATTCCCACCTGAGCTTTTCAAAAAAGTAACGGCGAAAAACGTTATGAAATCTAAGCAGTTTAAAAAAGGTCTTGAGCAGCTCGTTCAAGAAGGTGCGATCCAACTGTTTAAACATTATCACTTTGAAGACTATATTATTGGTGCCGTCGGGGAACTTCAATATGAAGTTTTCGAATACCGTATGAAAAATGAATATAATGTTGAGATAGAGTTAACATCAATAGGGGAACGTATTCCACGATGGCTGCCCGAAGATCAGGTGGATGAATCCATGTTTGATGACCGAAATATGCTTGTACTTGATCGTGAACAGAAGCCGTTAGTATTATTTAAGAATGACTTTTCTCTTCGTTGGTTCCAAGATAAGCATGAAGATGTTGAATTAATTGATCTATTTGAAGTGAACAAGTATGATCAATCGTACGAGTAATATAATGTGAAGCCTAAGGATTGTGATGTCCTTAGGCTTTTTTCTGCTTATTTTTCTATCTCGCTTGTAAAATAAAGGTCGTAGTAATTTTTAAGGTAAGTTCATAAATCTCTTTTCAACCACTCTGTACAGCTTTTAAAACGTCATGAAAAACTTTCCAAAGCAGCCGAACACGAATGTTTGTTCGTTTCATGTTAGAATGGTAAAATATTGTGGTAAACTATTGGAGAACTAATGTAGAACGGAGGATTGTGGGATGGACAATCAATTTGAATTAGTTTCTGAATACGAACCCCAGGGCGATCAGCCTAAAGCAATAGAAGAACTCGTAAAAGGAATTCAAAACGGCCAGAAGCATCAAACATTGCTTGGTGCTACAGGCACAGGAAAAACATTTACGATGTCTAATGTCATTGAGCAAATCAACAAACCGACGTTAATAATCGCTCATAATAAAACATTAGCAGGACAGTTATATAGTGAATTCAAAGAATTTTTCCCAAACAATGCGGTAGAGTATTTTGTGAGCTTTTATGATTATTATCAGCCTGAAGCTTACGTGCCTCAAACCGATACATTTATTGAAAAAGATTCAAATATAAATGACGAGATTGATAAACTCCGTCACTCAGCAACAACCTCTTTATTTGAAAGAAATGATGTCATCATTGTTGCTAGTGTTTCATGTATATATGGTTTAGGTTCCCCGGAAGAATATAGCAGCCAGGTTTTATCTCTTCGACCAGGAATGGAAAAAGATCGGGATGAGTTGCTGCGCTCCTTAGTTGATATTCAATACGCTCGTAACGATATTGATTTTCAGCGTGGTACGTTTCGTGTGCGCGGAGACTCTGTTGAAATCATTGTTGCTTCAAGAGAAGAGCATGCGATTCGCGTAGAATTTTTTGGAGATGAAATTGATCGGATTCGCGAGATTGATGTGTTAACAGGAGAAATTGTAGGAGAACGTGATCACGTAGCCATTTTTCCGGCTTCGCACTTCGTGACTCGTGAAGCCAAGCTGCAAAAAGCGATTAAAAATATTGAAAAAGAAATGCACGAGCGGGTAAAGGAGTTAAAAGATGAAAACAAACTTTTAGAAGCCCAGCGTCTTGAACAGCGTACCAATTATGATTTGGAGATGATGAAGGAGATGGGCTTCTGTTCAGGAATTGAGAACTATTCCCGTCATTTAACCTTTAGGGAAAAAGGAGCCACCCCTTATACATTAATGGATTATTTTCCAGAAGACTCTTTAATTATGGTCGATGAGTCTCACGTAACCTTACCGCAAATTCGTGGTATGTATAACGGAGACCAGGCGAGAAAACAAGTATTGGTAGACCATGGCTTCAGACTTCCGTCTGCACTCGATAACCGTCCTTTACGCTTTGAAGAATTTGAAAAGCATATAGATTTTATCACCTATGTGTCAGCTACTCCCGGACCTTACGAGCTTGAACACACGCCGAAAATGACGGAACAAATTATTCGTCCTACCGGGCTGCTTGATCCTGAAATCGAGATCCGGCCAATTCATGGTCAAATTGATGACTTGATTGGAGAGATTAATAAACGGCAAGAGCGTAATGAACGAGTGCTAGTTACAACATTGACGAAAAAAATGTCAGAAGATCTTACTGATTATTTGAAAGAGATTGGGATCAAAGTAGCGTATCTTCATTCTGAAATTAATACAATGGAGCGAATTGAAATTATTCGGGATTTACGTTTAGGAAAGTATAACGTGCTCATCGGCATTAACTTATTAAGAGAGGGCTTAGATATTCCTGAAGTTTCCCTTGTTACCATTTTAGATGCAGACAAAGAAGGATTCCTTCGTTCTGACCGCTCCCTTATCCAGACTATAGGGCGGGCGGCTCGTAATGAAAATGGACGAGTCATCATGTATGCTGATAAAACAACAGCCTCCATGCAATATGCTATCGATGAAACGTATCGACGCCGGGAAAAGCAAATTGCATATAATGAAGAGCATGGAATAACACCAAAAACGATTAAAAAAGAAGTACGTGATCTAATTCAAGCCACTACCGTCGCAGAAGAAGACGAAGCATACGGCACTGAGAAAAAGCCTTCAGAAATGACGAAGAAAGAGCGTCTTGAATTAGTAGACAATTTAGAAACGGAAATGAAACAAGCTGCGAAAGACTTAGATTTTGAACGAGCAGCAGAGTTACGCGATGTTATTCTTGAATTAAAAGCGGAAGGATGATGACCTTATGGCCAGTAAGAACATAAGTATAAAAGGCGCAAGGGCGCATAATTTGAAAAATGTCGATATTGATATTCCTAAAAACAAACTAGTCGTGATGACAGGTCTTTCTGGCTCAGGGAAATCTTCTTTAGCCTTCGATACGATTTACGCCGAAGGGCAGCGCCGTTACGTTGAATCACTAAGTGCATATGCACGCCAATTTCTCGGTCAGATGGACAAGCCCGACGTAGATTCGATTGAAGGATTATCACCTGCAATTTCAATTGATCAGAAGACGACAAGTAAAAATCCTCGCTCAACAGTGGGGACAGTCACTGAGATTTACGACTATTTGCGTCTTCTTTACGCACGGGTGGGGCGGCCGAATTGCCCAAATCACGGCATCGAAATCAGTTCACAAACTGTACAGCAAATGGTAGATCAAATCAAAGAATATCCAGAGCGTACGAAAATGCAAATACTAGCTCCTGTTGTCTCAGGACGCAAAGGGGAGCATGTAAAAGTTTTTGATCAGCTTCAAAAAGAAGGGTACATTCGTCTTCGAGTGGATGGCGAAATGCGAGAGATTTCCGAGGAAATAAAGCTTGAGAAAAATAAGAAGCACTCGATTGAAGTGGTTGTGGACCGTATAGTAGTAAAGGAGGGGGTTGAAGGCCGTCTTTCTGATTCTTTAGAAACAGCTCTTAACCTCGGCTCAGGTCACGTACTTGTGGACATTATTGATGGGGAAGAGCTCATGTTTAGTGAGCATCATGCCTGTCCGATTTGCGGTTTTTCAATAGGCGAACTTGAACCGCGCATGTTTTCATTTAACAGTCCATATGGAGCTTGCAACCGCTGTGATGGTCTTGGTACTCAGCTTGAGGTTGATCTCGATCTTGTGATTCCAGACTGGAACTTATCTTTGAAAGAGCATGCTATTGCCGCGTGGGAGCCTACTAGCTCGCAGTACTATCCTCAACTTCTTCAAAGCGTAGCTAACCACTACGATATTGATATGAATAAACCGGTCAATGAGCTTCCAAAAGAACAGCTGGATCGTGTGCTGTACGGCAGCGGGGACGAGAAGGTTCAGTTTCGTTATGAGAACGATTTTGGAAAAGTCCGTGAAAATGAAATTTTCTTTGAAGGTGTTATTCCTAATATCTCAAGACGCTACCGTGAAACGGGGTCTGATTATATACGGGAACAAATGGAAAAATATATGGCTCAGAAACCTTGTCCAAAATGTAAAGGCAACCGCTTAAATGAAGAAGCGTTAGCTGTCTTAGTTGGTGGAAAACATATTGGGGAATCCACGGAAGCCTCTGTAACAGAAGCAAAGGAATTTTTTGAGTCCCTTGAACTGACGGAAAAAGAACAAACCATTGCGAAAATGATTTTAAAAGAGATATGCGAGCGATTAAGCTTTTTAGCAAATGTCGGACTTGATTATTTAACCTTATCCCGGTCGGCAGGAACGCTATCTGGGGGCGAAGCTCAGCGAATTCGTCTGGCTACACAAATTGGATCTGCTTTGACTGGCGTTCTTTACGTTCTTGATGAGCCATCCATTGGGCTTCATCAAAGAGATAATGACCGTTTAATAAATACGCTTAAGAGAATGCGTGATTTAGATAATACTCTAATCGTTGTTGAACACGATGAAGATACGATGTTGGCAGCGGATTACCTTATTGATATTGGTCCTGGAGCAGGAGCGCATGGTGGGGAAATTGTTACCCAAGGTACCCCAAAGCAGGTGATGAGAAGCAATAAATCACTAACAGGTCAATATTTATCTGGTAAAAAGTTTATTCCTTTGCCGGCACAACGACGCAAGGCTGATGGACGTTATCTCACTATTAAACAAGCGGAAGAAAATAATTTAAAGAAAGTAAATGCTAAAATTCCACTTGGTTTATTTACAGCTGTTACTGGAGTCTCAGGGTCGGGAAAAAGTACGCTTATCAATGATATCTTGTATAAATCTTTATCAATGAAACTTCACAATGGGAAACAAAAGCCCGGGAAGCATAAAGAGATCCAGGGTATTCAGCAATTAGAGAAGGTAATCGATATTGACCAGTCTCCGATCGGCCGAACGCCTCGTTCTAATCCAGCCACTTATACAGGTGTTTTTGATGATATTAGAGATGTTTTCGCTCAAACTAATGAAGCGAAGATCCGCGGCTACAAGAAAGGTCGTTTCAGCTTTAATGTAAAAGGCGGCCGGTGTGAGGCTTGTCGCGGTGATGGCATCATCAAAATTGAGATGCATTTTCTGCCCGATGTTTATGTTCCGTGTGAAGTTTGTGACGGGAAACGTTATAATCGGGAAACGCTTGAAGTAAAATATAAAGGCAAAAATATATCGGAAGTTTTAGGAATGACAATTGAGGAAGCATTGGACTTCTTCGCGAACATTCCTAAAATTAAAAGGAAGCTGCAAACAGTAGCTGACGTAGGTCTTGAATATATTAAACTTGGTCAGCCGGCTACTACCCTCTCTGGAGGTGAAGCGCAGCGTGTTAAGCTTGCGAGTGAACTGCACCGTCGTTCTAATGGAAAGTCATTTTATATTTTAGACGAACCAACGACAGGACTTCATGTAGACGATATTTCTCGATTATTAAACGTGTTGCAGCGGCTTGTGGATAACGGCGATTCGGTTCTCATTATTGAACACAGCCTTGACGTGATTAAAGAAGCCGATCATATTATTGACTTAGGCCCTGAAGGCGGGGAAAAGGGCGGTCAAATCATAGCCACAGGAACACCGGAGGAAGTTGCTGAAGAAAAAAGTTCATACACAGGCAAGTATTTAAAACCAATCCTAGAGCGTGATCAGAAGCGAATGAAAGATAAAGTGAAGTCTAAAGAAAAAGTTTCCAGCAAGTAGATGCTTTGACGCGGCTCTGCGAATTAAGTATCGTTAAACAAGAGACGTTTAACGGGAGGAATTTTTGAAAATGAAAGCAATTGAACAATCTGTCGTACAGGAATACATTAATCAGTTTGCGAATAAAGATGTGTATATTCACTTAGAAACAACTAATGGGGCATATGCCAGCCATTTTGATGAGAAAGCTTATAATGTAGGCGCATTTATTCGAAATGCACACGTGAAGTATCAACATGGAAAAATTGTAAGCACAGGCGGATCCTATCGAGTAGGTTTAAAGCTGGACCTGGGATGGGTTTATGCTGAAGGCGTCAGTGATTTCGAAATTGATGATGATGGGCGCTTACTCATGGCAGGACATGACCGGGAAGGCCGCTTGATGGTTGCTTTGGAAATCAGCGAAAAACCCTTTACCCATGAGGCTGAAGAAGATGAAGGCTAAACAAAAACAAATACTGGTCATTTTCCCGCACCCTGATGATGAATCGTTCGGTGCTTCAGGGACCATTTCTAAGTTTCGCAGTGAAGGAGTGCCTGTTACCTATCTCTGTGGAACCCTCGGTGAAATGGGGCGAAACATGGGCAGCCCTGTATTTGCCAATCGTGAGACGCTTTACACTTACCGTCAAAAAGAGCTTCAAGAAGCTGCTAAACAGCTTGATATCGATGTTGAACTCTTAGGTTATCGTGATAAAACGTTAGAGTTTGAACCAATAAATGAATTGGCCCAACATCTTAAAGACCGTATTTTAGATTATGGCGCGACAACAATCATAACCCATTACCCAGGTTATGGAGTGCATCCGGATCACGATGCACTTGGTGCCGCTGTAGTAAAGGCGGTCGAGATGATTGAGCCGGGATATAGGCCGGAAATATGGATGCATGCTATCAGCAATCATCATGAAGAAAATTTGGGTGAGCCTGATTTTATCTTTGATGTCTCCCCCTATTGGGATGAAAAAGTGGCAGCGATTCGTGCTCATTTATCCCAGGCAGACGGGATGATGAAACTCATTGAGAGTCATGATCAATCTTCAGAACAGTATCAGCGTTTAAAAACAGAACGGTTTTACCGCTGGACGTTTCAAACTTAACCTACGAATGAAGACACCTTGTTGAACAATGCTTATCATCGAGGTGTCTTTTTTTATAAATCTAATAAATATAATAGTTTTTATCTGCTATAGCCAGGGAATAACAAAGATAAAGGAGCGATTCGTTTATGAGCGAAGAAAGAATGAAAATACTTAAAATGATTGAGACCGGAACGATATCTGCAGAAGAAGGAGAGAAACTTCTTAAAGCAGTTGAATATTCTAAAGGTGAAGAGGATAAATCAGCAGGGAAGAAATACGGGTTTAAAGACTTCGTTGGTGAAGCTTTAGAAAAAATTAAAAACGCTGACTTTGATCTTTCATTTGGTGAAGCCGTTGAATTTCAATACCACCTTGAGACGTCAGGTGAACCTTTTCATGATTTAGATATTTCTATTGCAAATGGTTCTTTGCATTTGGAGCCCTGGTCAGAGAGTTATGCTCAAGCAGAGTGTCATGTCAAAGTGTACCAGGCAACGAATGAAAAGGAGGCTAAAGAACAATTTTTAGCTGATGGTCAGTTTGATGTGACAAATAATATTTTACGTTTTGCAAATCCATCGAAGAAAATTAAAACGTTTGTCAAACTGTATCTGCCTCAAAAACGTTATGAATTTATCAAAACAAAATTATCCAATGGAACGATTACCTCTCATGACATTCAGTCAGATCACTTTCATTTGAAAACCACTAATGGTTCTTTACGAGTGAAAAGATCCAAAGGTGAATCATGTAAGCTGGAAACGGGTAACGGCTCCGTAACGATTACTGAAAGTGAGTTTGATTTTTGCGAAGCTGACACGATCAATGGCTCAGTTAAACTCGACGGTAAATTTGGCAAAGCGGATGCTTCAGCAGTCACTGGAAGTATTACAGTCAATAATGATGGAGAAGCCGCTCACACCGGTTTCTTTAAAACGACAACGGGCCAGATAAATGTCAGTCTGCCAGAGAATAAGAGAATTGATGGAAAGATCAGCACGTCCATGGGAAGTCTGCATTGTGATATAGAAAACTATAAAATTCTCAGTAATAAAAAAGAAGTGATCAGTAAAGAGCTTGTGTTTGAAGCTCGTGATCATTTTGAACAGGTGTATCATTTTGAAGCAGATACGAAAACAGGATCTGTGACAGTAAAAGATACGACAACCTGATTTACTGGAAAAGGAAGGGATTCTGTTGAAAAATTGGTTGCTCCATATATTGGTCAACGCAGTTGCGATTATCTTTGTAAGTTTTGTTTTTGCCTCTGTAGAAATTGAGGGATTCGGCGGAGCACTCATTGCGGCCTTAATCTTATCGATTTTAAACGCTATTGTACGGCCGATATTAGTACTTTTAACTTTACCGATTACAGTAATAACGCTAGGGTTATTTTTGCTCGTCGTTAATGCAATTACCTTAGCCATGACAGATGGTTTGTTAGGCTCAATGTTTGAAATTGATGGGTTTGGAATGACCATCTTAGCAGCGTTGGTAATTTCTTTTATTAACCTGTTGTTAAACAAAATGATAAAAGATTAAAGAAGCCCTGCAGGAGATCCAAACCCTGCAGGATTTTTTCTGTCCAAGATTTTATTAAAACGTGCTACAATAAGGGACAGTGAAGTTACGATTTCGAGGAGGTTTTACCATGAGCAAGGTAAGAACAGAGCATTTGTTGGAACGGTTCGAACTGGAATTAGTAGCAGGTGAAGATGGGGTGCATCGTGAAATACATATGAGCGATATTTCTCGCCCGGGTGTTGAAATGACGGGGTACTTCAAATTTTACCCTAAAGATCGCCTGCAATTGCTTGGAAAGACAGAACTATCCTATTTTAATGAGCTGACTCATGAACAAAGGAAACATCGGGCTGAACAGTTATGCACGGATATCACTCCAGGAATAGTAATTACGAGGGGAATGGATATTCCTGAAGAGCTAGCTGTTGCTGCAAAAGAGGCAGCTGTTCCTCTCATGCGCTCTCCTTATAAGACTACACGCGTCATTAGTCGTTTAACAAACTTCTTAGAATCGAAGTTTGCGCCTTTTACAGCGATTCATGGAGTGTTAGTTGATATTTATGGTATAGGCGTGCTCATTACAGGTCAAAGTGGTGTAGGTAAGAGTGAAACGGCGTTAGAGCTTGTAAAAAGGGGACACCGACTTGTCGCAGATGATAGCGTTGAAATTCGACAAGAAGATTATGATACGTTGATTGGAAACAGCCCCCCGCTGATTGAACACTTACTTGAGATCCGCGGATTAGGGATTATCAATGTAATGACCTTATTTGGCGCAGGGGCAGTAAGAAGTTTCAAGCGAATTACCTTAGTGATTAACCTTGAAATATGGGATAAGACGAAACAATACGATCGATTGGGCTTAGAAGAGGAAACGATGAGAATTATGGATGCTGAGATTCCCAAGGCCACCATACCTGTACGTCCAGGGCGTAACTTAGCAGTAATTATAGAAGTAGCTGCTATGAACTTCCGATTAAAACGAATGGGCGTAAATGCAGCTGAAGAGTTTTCAGAACGGTTGACAAAAGTGATCGATGAAGATCAAACAATAGAAGAGTAAGGAGAGAGTTAACTTGGCTTGTACACCTGAATCGCTGGATCGAGTCTTATTACAGCTGGGCCCTCTATCTATCTACTGGTACGGCGTTATCATCGCCACAGGAGCATTTTTGGGCCTGCTGATTGCAACTAGAGAAACAGAAAGGCTCGGTCTTAAGAAAGATTACATGGTTGATATCGTCGTATACGCAATTCCTATCGCTATTTTGTGTGCCAGGCTTTACTACGTCATATT
This sequence comes from Halobacillus sp. B23F22_1, assembly GCF_043497005.1. Lineage (NCBI taxonomy): Bacteria > Bacillati > Bacillota > Bacilli > Caryophanales > Bacillaceae > Halobacillus > Halobacillus sp. B23F22_1. The sequence goes on from NZ_JBIEKE010000001.1 coordinate 1,347,813, forward strand.
TGAGTGGGATCGATATGTAGGAGAGCCATGGTGGAAGGTTTTTGCTATATGGGAGGGCGGTATTGCCATTCACGGAGCATTAATTGGTTCATTCCTCACCGCTTATTTCTACACGAAGGTTAAAGGGCTGTCTTTTTGGATGATTGCTGATATAGCAGCACCTAGTATTATTCTAGGTCAGGCTATTGGACGATGGGGCAACTTTATGAACCAGGAAGCTCACGGCGGACCTGTATCTGAATCATTTTATAATAATTATATGCAGTACCTGCCCAATTTTATTAACCAGCAAATGTGTATAGACGGGACGGTATATCACCCAACCTTTTTATACGAATCATTGTGGAACATTTTAGGATTCTTTTTATTACTCGTTCTGCGTCATAAATTCAACCCTAGGCGTGGAGAAGTATTCCTAAGCTATATTATTTGGTATTCGATAGGCCGTTTCTATGTAGAAGGATTACGAACGGACAGCTTATATTTATTTGGTGAAATACGTACAGCCCAATTCATTTCTATATTACTCATCGTAGTGGCCGTCGCAGTCATGATTTATCGCAGAAAAGTTGGATTGGCTAATAAATATTATAACGGCAAAAAAGTGAAGTAAGGAGGGATCAAGTATGCAGTCTATTTTTATTGAAGGACTGAAAAAGGGGATGCAATTAACCTGGACACTGGGTAAGGTCATCTTCCCAGTTACGTTAATTGTAACCATCCTTCAGTTCACTCCCGTATTACCCTGGGTGATGAAACAGCTAGAGCCAGTTATGGGACTGCTTGGTCTTTCCGGGGAGGCAGCCGTTCCTTTAGTACTTGGCAACTTTTTAAACTTGTACGCTGGAATTGCTGCTATTATCTCTTTCGATTTTACAGTTAAAGAAGTATTTATTTTAGCGGTAATGTTATCGTTTTCTCACAACCTTATTATTGAATCAACAGTTGCTAAAAAAGTTGGAGTAAGCTGGTGGCTTGTTATTGGTGTTCGCATTGGTTTAGCTTTCCTATCCGCGCTTTTTATTAACTTAGCGTGGAGCGGGGGACAGGAGCAGGCGAAATATGGATTTGCACCTGAACGACAAACTGTACCAGAAGGCTGGGTGGAAATTATATCGCAAGGCTTGCAAACTGCTGCCATGGGAATTATTCAGCTGGCTTTGATCGTAATTCCGTTGATGGTGGCTATGCAGTACCTAAGAGAAAAAGGCTGGCTTGACCGCTTTTCGGAATGGCTTGCCCCAGCTACACGTTTTCTCGGAATGGAGCGCAACACCTCCATGACATTAGCTGCAGGCCTGACCATTGGCCTTGCTTATGGAGCAGGTTTAATGATTCAAGCAGTGGAAGAAGATGGAGTTTCAAAAAAGGATATGTTTCTTGCTATGATCTTCTTAGTATCTTGTCATGCCGTAGTAGAAGATACATTAATCTTTATTCCATTAGGGATTCCTATTTGGCCATTACTTGCTATTCGTTTACTTACAGCTATTTTATTAACAGCTGCAGTCGGATTCGTCTGGAATAGAGCGCAGCGAGAGAAGAGGAGAAGCTTAAGTCATGAGTATTAAAACAATTTTGTTTGATTTGGATGGTACGTTAATTGACACGAATGAATTGATTATTGCTTCCTTTACTCATACAGTGAAGCAATATGCCGCCCGTCCATATACGCGAGAAGAGATTTTAAATTTTATAGGCCCTCCTTTACGTGACAGCTTAGCAAAAGTAAATGCGGGTCAAGTGGAGGCCATGGTTACTACTTACCGCGAGCATAACGTCGCCAACCACGATCAATTTGTCACTGCCTATGATGGAGTGGTAAATACAATAAAGGAACTAAAGTCGGAAGGATATCGATTAGGTATTGTAACAACTAAAATGCGCCATACTGTACAGATGGGACTGGAATTAACAGGTCTCGACGGTTTATTTGAAGTGGTCGTCACACTTGATGACGTAAAGCATGCCAAGCCTGATCCTGAACCGGTGTTAAAGGCTATGAATCAATTAAACGGGCTTCCAGAACAAACTCTTATGGTCGGCGATAATACGCATGACATTGAAGGTGGTAAAAACGCAGGAACGCTTACTGCTGGAGTAGCCTGGACGATTAAAGGACGAGAAGTTTTAGAAGAACTTGAACCGGATTTTATGCTCTCTCATATGAACGACCTGCTTGATATTGTAGGAGGATAACTCAATGCGGCGGACAAAACGATACCACGTGCATGGTGCAAATTCTCTCTGGCATATTTATAAAACGGTACCTTTCTTAAAAGTGGTCAAAAATTTCATTGTCATTCAATTAGCGAGGTACACTCCATTTTTACAAGTGAAAAATGGAATGTACCGTCGTTTTTTAGGAATGAAGGTGGGAGATCAAACCGCATTTGCCCTAATGGTAATGGTAGATATTATGTTTCCTGAAAAAATTTCAGTAGGGCGTAATTCGGTGATAGGTTATAACACCACCATTCTTGCTCACGAATATTTGATTCGTGAATATCGTCTAGGTAAAGTAGAAATCGGCAGCGAAGTATTAATTGGTGCGAATTCGACTATTTTACCTGGAGTGAAAATTGGGGATGGCGCTGTTATTTCTGCAGGAACACTCGTCCATAAAGATGTACCACCAGGCACATTCGTAGGAGGAAACCCTATGAATTTAATTTACACGAAAGAAGAAATGGAAAAACGAATGAAGAAGGAGGGTGAAGTTAGTGAGTCTTAATCAAACGGTACTGCCTGCCGTCAAAAATATGAAAGATTTTGAAAAACTACTTCAAACCTCTACTGAATATATTATTATCTTAGAAAGTCGGCTGGGTCTGCTTCATAAAGTCGTTCGTGCAGGACAAAAGGCTGGGAAAAAAGTGTGGGTGCACGTAGATTTAATACAAGGTTTAAAGGCGGATGACTATGGTATGGAGTTTCTTGGAAGAGTAGTAAAGCCAGATGGAGTCATATCAACGCGTTCCCATGTCATTCAACAAGCTAAGAAGTATAAGCTTACTTCAGTGCAGAGGTTATTTCTTATTGACAGTCAAGCTGTGGAGCACAATGTTTCGATTATAAAAAAAGTAAAGCCGGATTACGTTGAAGTTTTGCCTGGAATTGTTCCGGGAATGATAAAAGAGATTAAGGATCAAATTGGAGTTCCAGTTATTGCAGGCGGATTAATTCGAACGGAAATAGAAACGAAAGAGGCTATACAATCAGGTGCTTCTGCAGTATCTACATCACGGGCAGAGCTTTGGAATTTTTAATAATATAAGAAAGGCTAATATGAATCGTTCGTGAGAAATTCAAGATCCACACAAATAAAAGTAGCAACGTGCTATTTTAACTTGTGTGTTTTTTATTGAGTATGCCAGAAAGGGGATATATAACATGACAGAGTTCATGGGTGAGTTAATTGGGACGATGATTCTTATTATCCTCGGTGGCGGTGTTATTGCTGGAGCAAATTTAAAGCATACAAAAGCTGACGGGAACTGGGTATTAATCACGATTGCCTGGGGACTGGCGGTGGCTATGGGTGTGTATGCAGTAGGAGATGTTACAGGAGCACACATTAATCCAGCTGTTACCCTTGGATTGGCAACTGTTGGAGATTTCGAATGGGCAAAGGTACCTATGTATATTGCTGCGCAAATGACTGGAGCATTTGTTGGTGCGGTAATTGTGTTTTTTCATTACCTGCCTCACTGGGCTGGAACGGAGGATCCGATGGCGAAATTGTCTATTTTCTCCACTGACCCTGCCATTGATAGTCCCGTATCAAATTTAGTAAGTGAAATAGTAGGCACTTTTATACTAGTAATGGGTATTTTATTTATTGGAGCTAACGAATTCACAGATGGTCTTAATCCTTTAATTGTCGGATTGCTCATTGTCGCCATTGGTATGTCACTTGGTTCAACGACGGGGTATGCGATAAACCCTGCCCGGGACCTGGGGCCTCGAATAGCACATGCTATTTTACCTATCCCTGGAAAAGGAGATTCCAACTGGGGTTATTCATGGATTCCTGTGTTAGGCCCCGTTATTGGCGGAGTGTATGGGGGGTTATTTTACCAAGCTGTTTTCGAAGCAGCTCCAAATCTTCCATTTTGGATCATGACGGTTATCATTGCTGCAATTTTACTAACATCAATGAAGATTGAATTAAGTAAAGAACAAAGCGCGTAATAAATATAGTTGAGGAGGACGTAATTATGGAAAAATATATCTTATCGATTGACCAGGGAACAACGAGTTCTCGAGCTATTCTATTTGATCATGAAGGAGCTATTATAGAAACAGCCCAAAAAGAATTTGAACAGTACTTTCCTAAACCAGGCTGGGTAGAGCATGACGCTAATGAAATTTGGACTTCAGTGTTAGGTTGTATAGCCGATGTACTTATGCGTGCTGACGTAGAAGCAGACCAAATCGAAGGAATTGGAATAACGAACCAAAGAGAAACAACCGTGGTTTGGGATCGACACACTGGGAAACCTATTTATAAAGCGATCGTTTGGCAGTCACGCCAAACTCAATCTATTTGTAATCAGCTTCGTGAACAGGGATATAACGATACCTTCCGTGATAAAACAGGGCTGCTGCTTGATCCTTATTTTGCTGGAACTAAAGTGAAATGGATTCTAGACAATGTAGATGGTGCAAAGGAGAAAGCGGACAAAGGCGATCTCATGTTTGGAACTATCGATACGTGGCTTGTTTATAAGTTAACAGGCAAAAAGAAGCATGTTACGGATTATTCGAATGCCTCAAGAACCTTAATGTATAACATTTATGATTTAAAATGGGACAAAGAACTGCTGGACATTTTAGGAGTTCCTGAAAGTATGCTGCCAGAAGTGAAGCCCTCTTCTGAAGTTTATGGGCATACCGTTGATTATCATTTCTTCGGAAGTCAAATTCCGATTGCAGGGATTGCAGGAGACCAGCAGGCTGCATTGTTCGGTCAGGCTTGTTTTGAAAAAGGAATGGCAAAGAACACTTATGGCACCGGAGGCTTTATGCTCATGAACACCGGGGAAGAAGCGGTTCGTTCTGATAACGGATTATTGACTACTCTTGCATGGGGAGTTGACGGTAAAGTTGAGTATGCTCTGGAAGGGAGCATTTTCGTGTCCGGTTCAGCGATTCAATGGCTCCGCGATGGATTGAAGATGATTGAGTCTTCCGCCGAGAGTGAAGAAATTGCTAGTCAAGTAGATACGACCGAAGGCGTTTATGTGGTACCCGCCTTTGTAGGCTTAGGTACACCATATTGGGATAGTGAAGCCCGGGGCGCCGTCTTCGGATTAACAAGAGGAACAAAAAAAGCTCATTTTATTCGAGCGACATTAGAATCCCTCGCATATCAAGCGAAGGATGTTGTTGATGCTATGGTTGAGGATTCTGGATTAGAATTAAAAAAGCTTCGTGTTGACGGCGGAGCAGTTAAGAACAACTTGCTTATGCAGTTCCAGAGTGATTTATTAAATACTTCAGTAGAACGCCCACGAGTCAATGAAACTACAGCATTAGGCGCAGCTTACCTCGCTGGCTTAGCCGTTGGTTTTTGGAATGACCGAGAAGAAATTGCAAAACAATGGAAACTAGACAAGGAATTTGATCCTGAAATGAATGAAGAAGAGAGCAACAAGCTTTACAAAGGGTGGCAGAAAGCAGTAGAGGCTACAAAAGTATTTAAAAACGATTCTTAACTATGGATTTTGAAAATATGGTTTGATATACTAAAGATAAGTTAATAGATTTAGGTCGGAGATGAGGAGAGACCACGATGCTTTGTAATTGACGTTGCAAAGATGTTCGTGGTCTCTTTTTTTCGTTTAATGCTCATTCTTACACATAAACAATGTATGAATAGGGAATAAAGTTATCAGACGCCCTAAATAAAACCGATTGAATAAAAAGGAGAGGTAACATGAAGACATTTTCTAACTACAACCGGAACGAACAATTCAATAAGCTCGCCCAAGAAGACTGGGACGTGCTTGTGATCGGTGGCGGAATAACGGGCTCAGGAATTGCTCTTGATGCTGCAAGCCGTGGAATGAAAACTGCTGTTGTTGAAATGCAGGATTATGCGTCAGGCACATCCAGTCGATCGACTAAGCTTGTTCATGGCGGATTAAGATATTTAAAACAATTTGAAGTTAAAATGGTAGCTGAAGTAGGAAAAGAGCGAGAAATTGTGTACGAGAATGGGCCACACGTTACGACACCTGAGTATATGATGCTCCCTTTTCACGAAGGAGGTAACTTCGGACCATTTACGACGAGTCTTGGACTTAGAGTCTATGATTATCTGGCTGGCGTCAAAAAGAAAGAAAGACGTACCATGCTTAGTGCTAAAGAAACGATCGATCGTGAGCCATTAGTGAAGAAAGAAGGACTGAAAGGCTCAGGAATTTACGTTGAATATAAAACAGATGACGCCCGTTTAACTTTAGAAGTTATGAAAAAAGCCGTAGAACATGGTGCGGCTTCACTTAATTATGCAAAAGTAAAAGACTTTATTTATAATGATTTAGGAAAAGTTGAAGGAGCTGTCGTAGAAGATACAGTCAGTGGGGAAACGTATAAAGTTAATGCTAAACGCGTTGTAAACGCAGGAGGTCCGTGGGTGGATGAACTTCGTGAAATCGATGGATCTAAAAAAGGGAAAACCCTGCAGTTAACCAAAGGGGTCCACCTTGTTTTTGATCAATCCGTTTTCCCATTACAACAGGCGGTTTACTTTGATACTCCAGATGGACGAATGATTTTTGCTATTCCTCGCGACGGCAAAACTTATGTTGGGACGACAGATACACCTTATGAGGAAGAAATTGCTCATCCTACAATGACTACAGTAGATCGTGATTATATTTTAGATGCGATTTATATGATGTTTCCATCTGTAGACGTAACAGCTGAGGATGTAGAATCCAGCTGGGCAGGGGTTCGTCCTCTCATCCATGAAGATGGTAAAGATCCATCAGAAATATCTCGTAAAGACGAAATATTTATATCTGATTCCGGTTTGATTTCCATGGCAGGTGGTAAGCTGACCGGGTATCGTAAAATGTCACAGACCGCTGTGGATCTCGTTCGAGATCAATTGGCTGAAGAGTATGGCATTCGTTATTCAGATTCAGAAACAAAGCATATGCCGATCTCAGGTGGGGAAGTAAAGGGTTCTGAAGGCTTCAAAGCTTTTAAAGATGAAAGAGTGAAAATTGGAGAATCTTTAGGTTTAACAAATGAAAAAGCGTCAGAGCTAGTGGATTTGTATGGAAAAAATGTCGATACACTTTACCAATTATTTAAAGATAACAAGACAGAAGCTGCTGCAGCACTTATTGATCGAGTTGTATTTGCTCAACTGAAAATGGGATTAGAATATGAAAACGTGTATAAACCTGTAGATTTCTTTGTTCGCCGTACAGCCGCTCTCTTCTTCAACATTTCTTACGTGCATGAGCACAAACAGTCAGTCATTGATTATATGGCTAAAGAATTGAAATGGACAGATGCGCAAAAATCATCGTACACCGAGGAAATGGATAAATTATTAAATGAAGCTGTTGAACCAGTAAAAGTTTAAATAATATGCTCTAAGCGAACTCCTTATTGAGGGGTTCGTTTTTTTGCGATACACTAAATATATCCATAATTTGTTAAGGTGGCTGAAAAATGGTTAGTGTACAGGAACTAATAAGAAAAGATGGAGTGAGACAGGTAATCACAGGAAGCATACTAATAGCTGTAATGCTTTTCTTTGTCGGGTCCATCTTTTTTATTGGATTTGAAGCTTTTTTATTTAATTCTATTTATAGTATTGCTTTTGGACTAGCGGGAATTGCAGTGTTTCGAAGTGGGTGGGAAGATTTAATTCTGGCAGATCGTTCTCTTGGCTTTATAAGAGACAAGAACGATGCTGCTTTTGAAAGATTTCCCGAACGTATGTATATTGGTCACCAAGCTGCATCAATTTTTCATGCATGTTTATATGATATGGATGGAGAAGTTTACACTGAAATTAAACAAAACCGCCACTTAGATATGAAAATATTTCGTCCGTTTATTTCTTTTTTTTCTAGCGGATCAATATTCCCAGTTTCCTATATTCTTAAAGATGAAGATGGAATGGACGCCTATAAAATTGTGAAAAAAGGAGGTTTTACTTGGAGAGGCTATGTTCAACGGCCAGACGGGCCTTACTTAGCTTATACAACCCAGGAGAAACTAAAAGGCACAGGGCGAAGCGTTTTTCAATACATTGAGGGCAGCAAAATGCGCTGGAAAGCAGAAGGAGATGCATTTATCGGTCATTTTGAGATTAGAGATCATCACGACCAATTGTGGGCAATCATTAAACGCGATGCGATTCCAACAGAAGCAGCCGAGCGTTTCGATCGTATGCCGGGTTATCTAGTCGAGTGGAAAAACCGTAAAAATGTACCCCAATCATTAATTGCCTTTCTCTTTTTACTTCAAACCAATACTAGTGTTTAGCGACTATGGCTCTTTTGCCATAGTTTTTTTATGTGGAAATTAACTTGACCTTTACATAAAGGTTAATGATAAGATTTAATTGTTAGAAAATTTAAATAAATACTGGTTCAATATCATACGCACCAGGCGTAGGAGGGATTAAATGAACTTTTACAAAGAAGACAATGATTTACAAGTTATGTTACGTGAAAAATTGGACCGTCAAATGTTTAACTGGGCAAATCAACAGCTTGAAATATTTGGCGGAATGTGTGCAGGGGAAATAGATCAGCGGGCGATCCATACTGATCGTGAAGGGCAGCCGAGACTCATCAAATACAATAAAATGGGAGAAGATATTTCAGAAGTTTGGGTGAATGAGGGCTATCAAAAAACGGTTGAAGAAACTTACCGAGAAGGAATTGTAGGATATTTACATAAGCCGATTCCTGAACTTAATAGAAAAGGGAATTACCTTTACTCATTCGCTCAAGGTTATTTGCTTTCTCAAGCTGAACCAGGATTTTACTGCCCCGTTACATTAACGATGGCAGCAGCTTATTTAATTGATCACTACGCTAGCGAAAAAATCAAAGAATCATATCTTCCTCACGTCACCGCTACAGGGGATTTAGAGCTTTATGAGGGAGCTACTTTTTTAACAGAACGGCAAGGGGGATCAGATGTAGGAGCGAATGAAGTGAAGGCTGTAGAAGAAAATGGAGCCTATCGTATTTACGGAGAAAAATATTTTGCGAGTAACGCAGGCATGTGCGGTGTGGCGATGGTTCTGGCTCGATTAGAGGGTGCAAACCAAGGTACAAAAGGATTGAGTTTATTTTTAGTGCCCTGGCGGACAGAAGATGGCGAATTAAACAAGATCTCTATTAGGCGATTAAAAGATAAGTTAGGGGTCAGAGCCGTGCCGTCAGCAGAGGTTGAGTTCGATGGAGCAATGGGGCATTTAATTGGAGAAGCGGAAAACGGTTTTTATTATATGATGGAAGCCTTAAATCTCTCCAGGGTTTGTAATGCAGTGGCTTCTATAGGAATTATGCGTCGGGCGTATTTGGAAGCAAAGTCTTATGCAATTGAACGAAAAGCCTTTGGTCATTCTCTTATCCATTATCCTATGGTGAAAGATACTTTAGTTCGCATGCGAGCCAAACAGGAAGTAGAGACAAGTGCCGTATTTAAAATGATTGAAACCTTTGATCGTGTGGCCCGTATGCCATCACAAGTAAGTAAGAAAGATCAAGTCTTATTACGACTTCTTATAGCGATTTTAAAGAAGGAGACTGCGGATCAATCGATACATTTTGCCCATGAATCGATTGAAATGCATGGGGGCAATGGGTATATAGAAGACTTTGTGACTCCGAGGCTGTTGCGCGACGCCCAAGTGTTAACCGTCTGGGAAGGGACCTCCAACATTTTGGGCCTTGAAGTGATCCGCCTGCTTACAAAGTATAATGCCCATACTCTATTCTGCACGCAGCTCGAAAGTGATTTAGATAAAATAAGTATTCTGCCTGAAGAGAAACAGGTGGTACAAAAATCATTAGACGAGACGAAAGGTTTTATAGACAAAGTGCTCACTCTTTCTCAAGATAAGCAAACTTTCTACAGTAAAACAATAGCTAAAAAGCTTGCAGATCTTTATGAAGGGGTGCATGCCTTAGCTAGAGCTTCTGAAAACCAACGAAAAAGAATGGTGGCGGAAGTCTATATAGCTCATACGTTCCCTAATGAAACGAGAATAGATGATCCTGTCTCATTAAAATATGTAGAAGAAGTGTTAGACATTTCACTGGTTGATTCTCCAAAACAAACGGAGTAAAGCAATACTCTGGTTCGAAGATCTTTTCTGTTAGCACATTATTTTTTGAGCGATGGTGAAATTCTTTACAGACTCCAAAATAATTCTTTTTGAAGAACAGCCGGGAATGGGAAGTGGTGGGACTCATCGTTTTGGCCGACTCTTTCCCGGATGAAAAAGTTCCACGAGTTTTTGTTATTATAAATAGGGAAGAATAATTTTATAACGTTGACGGTTAGACTTCAACATGTTAGCATATTAGCAGACTAAAGGATTTCGGAGAGAAGGGACGGATTCTACCATGGCAAAACGGCTTATGTTTGAAAAACCACTAGGAATGCGCGATACGCTTCCTTTTTTTTATAACCAAAAATCAAAAGCTCGAGAACAACTAAAAACCTCTATCTTATCTTACGGCTATTCTTTTATGGATACACCTTTTCTTGAATACCATGAAACAGTAGGAAAAGTTAGCGCTACAAAAGAACAACGGTTGTTTAAATTATTGGATCAGCAGGGGCATACGCTTGTTCTTCGTCCTGATATGACCGCACCGATTGCCAGGGTTGCAGCTTCTCAACTGAAGGATGCAGAATATCCGTTACGCTTAGCATATGACGGACCGGTATTTCGAGCTCAGCAAGCTGAAGGGGGAAAGCCTGCTCAGTTTGAACAAGTAGGTACTGAGTTAATAGGTGATCATTCTTCATATGGAGATGCAGAAGTAATTGCTCTTCTTGTTGACTCTTTAAAACAAACAGGATTAGACAATTTTGTCATTACGATTGGGCACATAGGTTATGTAAAAGCATTTTTTAAAGATTTACTTGGGGATGATGAAGAAACAAAAGAACAGCTACTGGAATATTTATATCGAAAAAATTATGTAGGTTTTCGAGAAGAAGTGAAACAGCTGGCACTTAATCAAGATAAACGAAAAGCTTTACTTTCATTACTGGACCTCCGCGGAGGAGAAGAGGTATTCACAGCCAGTAAATCCTTGGCGCGTAACCAAGTATGTATGCAGGCAGTAAATGAGTTGAAACAGCTTTATAAGCTCCTTAGTAATTATGGGGTGGAAAAATACATTCGTTTTGATTTAAATTTGATCAGCCATATGAATTATTATACTGGAATTTTATTTGAGGGGTACGCACCTAATCTTGGTGCACTACTATGTAACGGTGGTAGGTATGACAAATTACTCCCATCTTTTCAGTTGAATGCTTCAGCTACTGGGTTTGCGATTCACTTAGAACGACTGGTGGAGGCACTGAGTGATCTTTCAAACGGAGAAAATCGAATGGGAATTATTGTTGATGAAGAAACACATGCACAAGGAATAAAGAGAGCAAGTGAACTAAGACAGCAGGGCTTCCACGTCCTATTGCAGCATGTTGATCAAATTCCTGATATTAAAGCATTTAAAGATCAGTTAAAAGAATTTGAAGATCTTACTTCTAAAGGGGGGGAAGGGAATGAGTAAACCTCTAATAATAGCTATGCCCAAAGGTCGTATTTATGAAGAAGCTGCTGAATTGATGCAGCAGGCGGGTTATAACTTATCTGCAGATGCAGAGGAATCTAGAAAGCTTATTCTTGAGTTTCCAGAGCAGAACATTCAAGTGATGATGGCAAAGCCAATGGATGTAGTTACTTATGTTGAATATGGCGCGGCGGATATCGGAATAGCTGGGAAAGATGTGCTTTTAGAACAAGATCGGGACGTGTATGAAGTCCTAGATTTAAAAATCAGTCCTTGTTACGTAGCTGTTGCTGGACTTCCCAATCAGCCACTTAGCCGTATTGCACCTAAGATTGCAACAAAATACCCTAAGATCGCTTCTGATTATTTCCGTGAACAGGGAGAGCAAATTGAAATTATCCCTCTAAATGGATCGATTGAACTGGCCCCAATTATCGGACTAACCGATCGAATTGTTGATATTGTCTCTACTGGAAGGACGTTAAAAGAAAATGGACTTGTAGAATATGAAAAGATAACAGACATAACTTCAAGACTTATTGTTAATCCAGTGAGTTACCGTCTTAAAGGAAAAGAAATTGACGAAATGGTTGATGGACTTAGTAAAGCTGTGGAGGCAGAAAGTGTATGAAAATCATTCAAAGAAATGAGGTAACCAATTTAAAACGCACGCTTGATCAAGGTACTGAGGAACAACGTGAATCAGTAAAAAAAATCATTCAAGAAGTGCGGACAGAGGGAAACACAGCCGTTAAAAGATTTACTGAATTATTTGACGGTGTTTCACTCGATCAGTGGCAGATTACAGAGGATGAGATTGACGAAGCTTATGAATCGGTAGACGGAGAATTTGTGAAAATATTAGGCGAGGCCGCTGCAAATATTCGTGAATTTCATGAAAAGCAACAATCCAATTCATGGTTTCATACTTCTAATGACGGCTCAATCCTGGGGCAGAAAATTACCCCTGTGGATGCCGCCGGAATATATGTCCCTGGGGGGACGGCAGCCTATCCTTCTTCTGTATTCATGAATGTTATTCCGGCTCAAGTTGCTGGTGTGGAACGTATCGTCATGGTTACTCCCCCAGGAACAGATGGCAGAGTGCCGGCTGGTGTTTTAGTTTCTGCCAGACTTCTAGGCGTTACGGAAATTTATAAAGTGGGAGGCGCACAGGCCATTGCTGCTCTTGCTTATGGAACAGAATCCCTGACTGCCGTAGATAAAATTACTGGACCAGGTAATGTATTTGTAGCACTGGCTAAACGTGAAGTTTATGGTGATGTAGATATAGATATGATTGCAGGACCAAGTGAAATTGCGGTCTTAGCTGATGATACAGCGCGAGGAGAAGAAGTAGCAGCAGATTTACTGTCGCAAGCGGAACACGATGCTCGTTCTTCCAGTGTACTTGTGACAACAAGCGAAAAGCTGGCCAAAGATGTGCAACAGGCTGTCTTCACACAGATGGAAACTTTGCCCCGCTATGAAATAGCTAAGTCCAGCATTGAAGATTATGGGGCGATCGTTTTATGCCATACTAAAGAAGAAGCGATTTCTACGATTAATGAAATTGCAGCAGAGCATTTGGAAATTGTAACAGAGAACCCATTTGAAGATATGGCAAAAGTAAAACATGCAGGAGCAATTTTCTTAGGACCATACAGCAGTGAACCCGTAGGAGATTACTTTGCTGGTCCAAACCATGTATTACCTACAAGCGGAACCGCTCGCTTTTCAAGTCCCTTATCGGTAGATGACTTTGTGAAAAAATCAAGTGTCATTTCTTACAGTGGCCAAGCCCTGCGGGAACACGGTGATAAAATAGCAAAATTTGCAAGACTTGAAGGGTTGGAGGCACACGCGAGAGCAATTGAAATCCGGAAAGGAAGATGGGAATGACAAATACCCGTAAGGCAAATCTAAGCAGAAAAACGAGAGAAACCGATATAGAGCTTGAGTTTGCAATTGATGGTGAAGGAAAATCAACCCTTGATGTGCAAGTTCCTTTTGTGTCTCATATGCTTGAACTTTTCACTAAGCATGGACTATTTGATTTAACAGTTAACGGTAAAGGTGATGTCGAAGTAGATGACCACCACCTTACAGAAGACATCGGCATAGTACTTGGCCAAGCATTAAGAGAAGCACTAGGTGATAAATATGGAATTAAACGCTACGGTTCCATGACTTTGCCTATGGATGAAACTCTTGTTACTGTAGCAGTTGATCTAAGTGACCGTCCCCATCTAGAATGGCGGGCTGAGCTTCCTAAAGGGCGGGTAGGTACATTTGATACGGAAAACGTTCACGAATTCTTCTGGAAACTGGCCGTTGAAGCTCGTATGAACTTACATATCGTACTGCATCATGGTCATAACACCCATCATATTATTGAAGCTATGTTTAAAGCTTTCGCAAGAGCATTAGATGAAGCAACCCAAGTAGATCCAAGAATTAAAGGAGTGCCTAGTACGAAAGGAAGTTTATAAATGATCGGTATCATTGACTATGGAATGGGGAATTTGTTTAGTGTTTCAAAAGCATTGGAGCGGATGGAAGTACCTTATACAATCGGAGAACGTCCGGAGGAAATCCTAAACTGCGATGGATATATTTTACCTGGAGTCGGTGCCTTCCCTGATGCGATGAAGGCTCTAAAAGAACATGGATTCATCGACTTTATTAAGCAGAAAGTTGATAATCAAGTTCCGATTTATGGGATTTGTTTAGGCATGCAGCTGTTATTTGAACAAAGTGAAGAAGGCGGACTAACAGATGGACTCGGTTTATTTCCTGGGAAAATAGTAAGATTTTCCGGTGAAGATGAAAAGGGACAAACATATAAGGTGCCGCACATGGGCTGGAATCAACTGGAGCTGCATGGAAAGAGCCATTCCCTGATGCAGAATGTCGGGGAAGAGTATGTTTATTTTGTACACTCTTATGTAGTAGATACAAAATCGGAAGATATTTTGTTTGCTACCGCAGACTATCATAAAACAGTACCCGCTATTGTTGGTAATAATAATCTAGTGGCGAGCCAGTTTCATCCTGAAAAAAGCGGACGTGCAGGTATTCAATTATTAGAAAATTTTTGTAAGAGAATGGTTAAACAGTGAGGAGCATGCAGAATGAGCTTTACAATCTTCCCAGCTATTGATATGAGAAATGGACAATGTGTGAGGTTGGAACAAGGGGACTTTAGTAAGCAAACTGTATACGGGGATAATCCGTTTGAAGTTGCAAAAGAGTTTGCTGAGGGCGGTGCTTCGTGGATCCATATGGTGGACTTAGATGGTGCGAAGGAAGGTTCTAAGCAAAATGCAGAACATGTTGTAAAAGTAGCCAAAGAACTCAAAGTAAAAGTGCAAATAGGCGGGGGCATCCGTTCAGAAGCCGACGTTGAGTATTATTTAAGTCGCGGGATTGATCGTGTCATCATAGGTTCATTAGCAATTCGGGACTTACCTTTAACGAAAGAACTTCTTAGTAAATATAAAGAGCAAATTGTTGTTGGTTTAGATGCCAGAGACGGGTATGTAGCAACTGAAGGCTGGTTAGAGCGTTCAGAAACTACAGCAGTGGACCTTGGGAAAGATCTGGCTGAAGCAGGTGCCCGAACTTTTGTTTATACAGATATAGCAAAAGATGGAATGCTGCAAGGACCGAATGTAGAGGAAATCGTTAGACTCGGTAAAGAAACGGGTGTAGATGTCATTGCCTCCGGAGGAATCAAAGGAATTGAAGACTTAAAAGTACTTAGAAAATATCAGGAACAGAATATCATTGGTTCTATTGTTGGGAAAGCCTTATATACGAACAGGATTCACCTTTCAGAAGCCCTTCAAGAGGAGGAAGGATAATGCTGTCTAAAAGAATTATACCTTGTCTTGATGTAAAAGAAGGGCGTGTAGTTAAAGGCATACAGTTTGTAGATATCAGAGATGCTGGTGATCCTGTAGAATTAGCAAAGGTGTATGATGAACAAGGAGCCGATGAGCTTGTTTTTCTAGATATTTCTGCTACTCATGAAGGAAAAAAAACCATGATCGATGTCGTTCGTTCTGTCGCTTCCGAATTAGCTATTCCTTTTACTGTTGGAGGGGGTATTCGCACGCTTGAAGATATGAAAGAAACACTTCGTAACGGTGCGGATAAAGTATCTTTAAACTCAGCGGCTGTGCTTAGGCCTGAGTTGATTAAAGAAGGTGCCGATTATTTTGGGGCTCAGTGCATCGTTGTCGCAATAGATGCCCGCTACGATGATGGTGCAGGGACATGGCGAGTGTACACACACGGAGGGCGTACACCAACAGACCGTCTTGTAACTGACTGGGCACAGGAAGCTGTACGATTAGGTGCAGGTGAGATTTTATTAACTTCAATGAATCAAGATGGTGAGAAAACAGGCTTTGATTTACCTCTTCTTCAAGCAGTCCAAAAAGTAGTTACTGTTCCAGTCATTGCTTCAGGTGGAGCGGGTTCGGCTGAACATTTCACTGAAGTCTTCCAGAAAGTAGATGCTGATGCGGCTTTAGCCGCTTCTATTTTCCATTATAAAGAGACATCGATTGAGAACGTTAAGGATCACCTGCGTTCGAAAGGGGTTATTGTACGATGAATATAGATGAAATTAAGTTTGATGAAAAAGGGTTAGTTCCAGCTATTATCCAGGATGCTCAATCAAGAGCTGTACTTACCTTAGCTTATATGAATAAAGAGTCTTTACAAATGACCCTCGATAAAGGCGAAACGGTCTTTTATAGTCGTTCTCGCGAAGAGTTGTGGCACAAAGGTGCTACTTCGGGAAACACTCAAAAAGTAGAAAGCCTTCACTATGATTGTGATCAAGATGCAATTTTAGTACAAGTAACACCTGCAGGTCCTGCATGTCATAAAGGCGATTACAGCTGCTTTGGCGAATCTGTTGTCAACGAAAAATCATCTCCCAAACCAGCTCCTTATGCAATAATTGACCAGCTCCGTGACGTATTGGCTGAACGTAAAGCCACCCTTCCTGTAGGCTCTTACACCTCTCAGCTCTTTCAAGAAGGTGTCGATCGCATCGCTAAAAAAATTGGAGAAGAAGCAGGTGAAGTCATCATCGCTGCTAAAAACGATGATTCAGAAGAATTATCGATGGAGTCTGCCGACCTAATATTCCATTTGCTTCTTCTATTGACTGATCGAGGCGTTAGTTTGGAACAAGTTTTAGATGTGTTGGAAAAGCGCCACAACTAAGGAACTTAAGAAATTAGTAAAATCTCCTATTTCAAGATCACTTTCTGTGTTATACTGCATAATTAGTGAGTACGGATATGGAAGTAGGAGGACAGTCATGACGACATCACCGAATCCAACCATTACAGAAAAACAGTCTAATATTATACCGTTTATACCCACGGGTAACTTCTATTTTTCATATGGCATTCAAGCCTTTAAAAAAAGAAGGTTTGATTCGGCTGTTAAATGGTTAAAAAAAGCAATTGAATTATCACCAGATGAACCGCTCTATCCTTGCCAGCTTTCTGTTGTTTATACGGAAGTTGGCTCTTATCATGCCGCCAACCAAGTTCTAAGCGATGTGGTGGCGAACTTTGGCGAGGAATATGTCGATTGTTATTATCTTATGGCTAATAACTATGCGCATCTCGGCTTATTAAGTGATGCTAAAAAATATGCAGAAAAGTATATGGCAAGAGCAAAAGAGGGAGATTTTGAAGAAGCCGCATCTCAGTTGATTGAAATGCTTGATTCATTAGAAGAGGACGAAGCTGAAAATGATTATGCGTTTGAAGATGAAGATGAGTTGATCATTTATCAAGAAACAGCTTTTTATCACCTTGAGAATGAGGAATGGGAGGAAGCGATACCTGTTCTACATGAAATGATGCAGCTTTTTCCTGAGTTTACGTTAGCGAGACATCAATATGCATATGCTCTTTTCAATAGTGGAAATGAAGAGGAAGCAATTGATTTAGAAAAGAAATGGCTCGAAACGGATGATAAAGATATACATTCTCACGTCAATTTAGCAACTTTTTATTTGTTGAATGATCAGCGTGAAGCCGCTTTTCAACATATTGAGCCTCTTCGAAATGTATTTCCCCTCCACGAACAGCAGAAGTTAGCTGTAGCTGAAACTTTAACGAGGGCAGGTTATTACAAAGAGGCCGTTGAACGTTTTCGTAGGTTAAAAAATAAAATAGTCGTAGGCAGGAGAGGCTATTATAAATGGTTCAGTATCGCTTCTTATCAAACAGGAAAGCCCTCTCGTGCGTTACAGCTGTGGGAGAAAGGCTGTAAACAATTTCCTCATTTAAGCGAAGAAGGCGGACCGTGGATTCATCAATAAGCACATTAATGGACGATTTTTCGACAATTTAATAAGATAAGAGAAGAATTAAGGTAGAGTGAAGTGAGGAGTTGATCATCATGACAGAAGATCGTATTTTTGATGTCATTATTGCAGGAGCTGGCCCGGCAGGGATGACAGCTGCTGTTTATACGTCACGCGCGAACCTGGACACTCTGATGATTGAGCGAGGGGTGCCTGGCGGACAAATGGCTAATACAGAAGATGTAGAGAACTACCCAGGATTTGAAAGTATTCTCGGCCCTGATCTTTCTAATAAAATGTTTGAACATGCCAAAAAATTTGGTGCTGAGTATGCTTATGGAGATATTAAAGAAATCGTAGATGGGAAAGAATACAAGATTGTAAAAGCTGGGGCAAAAGAATACAAAGCCCGCAGTGTGATTATTACCACTGGTGCGCAATATAAGGAATTAGGTGTCCAAGGTGAAAAAGAATTGGGCGGCCGCGGCGTTTCTTATTGTGCTGTTTGTGATGGAGCATTCTTCCGCGATAAAGAATTAGTTGTAGTAGGTGGCGGAGATTCTGCTGTTGAAGAAGGCGTCTATTTAACACGATTTGCAAGTAAAGTTACTATTGTTCACCGCCGTGATGAGCTTCGAGCTCAAAAAATTCTTCAAGATCGAGCATTTGATAACGATAAAATTAACTTCATTTGGAATACAGAAGTGAAGACGATTAACGAAGAAAATGGCAAAGTTGGCAGTGTTACTCTGCACAACAACAATACGAATGAAGAATATGACTTTAAAACAAACGGAACGTTCATCTATATTGGAATGAACCCGCTCAGCGGTCCATTTCAATCATTGGGAATTACCAATGAGCAAGGCTATATCGAAACGGATGAGCGCATGGAAACTAAAGTGCCTGGTGTTTTCGCAGCTGGGGATATCCGTGAAAAAGAACTGCGTCAAATCGTTACAGCAACAGGGGATGGAAGTATTGCTGCACAATCAGTCCAACACTATATTGAAAACCTGTTGGAAGAGTTAAAAGTTGTTAACTAAAAAGTAACTGCTTCTTAACGATTCTGTAACACAAACGAAACATTTATGGGTTACACTTAAAGTGATTAATTGACCCCCTTTTAATAGATAGATCTCTATTAGGCACAGGTGTTTATCACCTGTGCACTTTTTTTATGCCCAAATATCATGGAGCATAACATTGTGGCGCCTTACGTATTCATTGTATAATAAATAAAGATGTCGTCGAGAGAGATTAATGAGGTGAGTAGATCGTGCAACGTGTTGCAAATTGTATTTTACGAATAAATAATCAAGTGTTAATGCTAAAAAAACCGCGACGAGGATGGTACGTTGTTCCTGGCGGAAAGATGGAAGCTGGAGAAAATATTAAAGATTCCGTCATCAGAGAGTTTAAGGAAGAAACAGGATTAGATATTGTTGAACCTGAATTAAAAGGCTCTTTTACTTTTATTATGAAAGAGGGCAGAGAAACCGTTCAAGAATGGATGATGTTTACTTTTCAAACCACTTCTTTTCAAGGTGATCTTCTTGAGTTCAGCGAGGAAGGGGAATTAGAGTGGGTAAATGTGGAAGATGTTTTAGAGAAGCCGATGGCTGAAGGAGATCGTCACATTTTTAAGCATATCTTAAACAGTGAAGATCAAATATATGGCACTTTTGTATATACTACTGATTTTAAATTAATCGATCAAGATATGGATCCTTCTCGACCTAAGTAACCAGGGGGCGAAAAATATGTTAGAAAAAGAGCAAAACACTCAGTTAGTGATCATTACAGGAATGTCAGGAGCAGGAAAGACGGTAGCCATTCAAAGCTTTGAGGATTTAGGGTACTTTTGTGTAGATAATTTACCTCCGGCTCTGCTGCCGAAATTTCTAGAGTTGATGAAGGATTCGACAAATGATATTCGCAATGTAGCTCTAGTAATGGATTTACGTGGCAGAGAGTTTTTTGATGCTTTATTTGAATCCCTTGATCAAGTCAGTAAAGAAGACTGGCTGGAAGCTCACGTCTTGTTCTTAGATGCTGAGGATCAAGCGCTGGTATCTCGTTATAAAGAAACGAGGAGATCCCATCCTCTAGCACAAGAAGGACTGCCGCTGGAAGGTATTCGCCAAGAACGAAAACTATTAGATGAGCTTCGAGGGCGTGCTCAAACCATCATCTATACTACCAGTTTAAAACCCCGAGAATTAAGGGATCGGATTTTAGATCAATATAAAGCAAAAGAACAACAAGTGTTCTCCGTACAAATGGTTTCATTTGGTTTTAAATATGGGGTTCCAATCGACGCTGATTTAGTATTTGATGTTCGTTTTCTCCCTAACCCACACTATGTAGAGCAGATGCGGCCTTTGACAGGTTTGAATTCTGAAGTATCTTCTTATGTATTGAAATGGTCGGATACTCAAAAGTTTCTGGAAAAACTGACGGATTTATTACAGTTTATGCTTCCTCAATATCGGAGAGAAGGTAAAAGTCAATTGGTTGTTGCTATTGGGTGCACGGGTGGACAGCATCGTTCAGTTACGTTAGCTGAACATCTTTCTAATTATTTCTCAAAAGACTTCACAACTCATGTTACCCATCGAGATATAGATAAAAGAAAGGGTCTGTAATTCATGAATCGTTCAATAAAGCCGCGAGTTGTCGTGATTGGCGGAGGAACGGGGATGCCGGTATTGTTACGGGGACTTAAATATTTTCCTGTTGACCTTTCAGCCATAGTTACGGTTGCAGATGATGGCGGAAGCTCTGGAAGACTTCGTAATGAACTAGCAATACCAGCTCCTGGAGATATTCGTAACGTTCTTGCTGCTTTATCAGACGCAGAGCCTATGCTTCTGGATTTGTTTCAACATCGCTTTGCAAATGGAAATGGTCTATCTGGGCATTCTATGGGTAACCTGCTGCTGGCAGCTATGACTTCCATGACCGGGGATTTTTATAATGGAATAAAAGAGATATCTAAAGTTCTAAATGTCCGTGGTAATATTTATCCTACTGCCAATCATTCGATGAATCTGCATGCAGAAATGGAAGATGGTACGATCGTTTCAGGAGAATCAAACATTCCTAAGCAAAACAAAAAGATTAAACGTGTATTTGTCAGTCCGTTGCCCATCCAGCCTTTGCCTGAAGCAACTATGGCGATTAAAGAAGCTGATTTAGTAGTTATTGCACCGGGAAGTTTATACACGAGTATTATGCCGAACATTATAGTCCCAGAAATTAGAGAAGCATTACGGACTACCAAAGCGAAAGTGACGTATGTTTGTAATGTAATGACACAGCAAGGAGAAACATCGGGGTATTCAGCCGGGGATCACGTGCAGGCGTTGCACGATCATGTAGGTAAAGGAACGATTCACTCCATTATTGTTCATAATCAACCGATTGCTCCTGCTGTAAGGAGAATTTACGCTGAAGAAAATGCAGAACCCGTCATCTATGATATCGATCGTGTGAAAAAGATGGGGATTGAGATTATAGAAGAAGACATTTTAGATCGTAATAAGTCTACGATTCGTCATGATACAAATAAACTGGCTCATTTACTGTATTCATTGATTTAAAAAGAATGGGGGTGAACAGTGATGTCATTTGCTTCAGAGATAAAGAAAGAGTTGACCAATGTAGAGGCGGATGAATGCTGTAATGAATCTGAGCTTGCCGCGCTCGTTCGGATGAACGGAACCTTCTCTCTATCTAACCAAAGCTATCTATTGGATATCCAAACGGAAAATGCTGCAATTGCCAGAAGAATTTATACGTTAATTAAGAAGCTTTATCCGTATCCCGTGGAATTGCTTGTCCGAAAAAAAATGAGACTCAAGAAGAATAATGTGTACATCGTCCGGATGAAAGATAATGCTGAAAAAGTTCTAAATGATCTAGAAATTTTAAAAGGTCCTCTTTCAATTAACCCTGATATACCGAAAAAGTATTTAAAAACTACCTGTTGTAAAAGAGCATACTTAAGAGGGGCGTTTCTTGCAGGTGGATCGGTTAATAATCCGGAAACTTCCTCTTATCATTTGGAGATCTATTCTTCTGATCATGAGCATAATGAAGCGTTGTGCAAGCTGATGAATAGTTTCGGACTCCATGCGCGTACTCTTGAACGTAAAAAAGGGTTTATCACGTATTTGAAAGAAGCTGAAAAAATCACAGAACTTATAAGTAATATAGGTGCACATCAAGCCCTATTTAAATTTGAAGACGTACGAATTGTTAGAGATATGAGAAATTCAGTGAACCGGCTGGTGAATTGTGAAACGGCAAATTTAAATAAAACGATCGGCGCTGCTTTCAGACAAGTCGAAAACATAAAATTCATAAAAAGCACGGTCGGTTTAGAGGCGTTACCAGATAAATTACAGGAAATTGCCCGATTACGTTATGACCATCAAGAAGTATCGCTTAAAGAATTAGGCGAACTTGTGTCTGGATCCCCAATCAGTAAATCCGGAATTAACCATCGTTTAAGAAAAATTGATGAATTTGCTGATAAAGTTCGACGCGGAGAGATACAAGAAAGTAGTCAAAAATAATGTAAATCGCATTGATTCGTGCTATAATAGTTTCAATAAAGAACGCACTCTAAAGAGTAGCGTTCTTTATTTCAAATTCATGAATGCGCTTTCCATACTTAATTGCATGTTAGGAAGGAGAAATGATAGATGAAGGAACAAAATATTACAATCGATTTAACTACAGGACTGCAAGCGAGACCAGCGGCTCAATTTGTCCAACTGGCGAACCGATACACTTCAGACGTATTTATTGAAAAAGACAATAAAAGAATTAACGCAAAAAGCATTATGGGGTTAATGAGTCTAGCTGTAGGGCAAGGCGAAGAGATAAAGTTAATCGTGGACGGTTCAGATGAGGAAGTAGTCCTAAAAGAGTTAACTAATTTCGTTAAGCAGTCGTAAGGTTACTTATGTGAAAAAATGAACAGATTTAAAAAGGGGAACGATCTCATAATTTTTGTGTGTGCTTTTTCTCAAAAAAACCCGCTGCTTTTAGGCAGCGGGGTTTATTATACATATTATTTTTCGTTCGTTTTTTCCATTACTTTATCAATTAAACCATATTCCACAGCTTCATGAGCTGACATGAAATTGTCCCGATCTGTATCACGCTCAATAACTTCAATTGGCTGCCCGGTTCTTTCAGCTAGGATTTGATTTAACTTTTCACGCATTTTGATAATGCGTTTCGCATGAATTTCAATATCCGATGCTTGACCTTGAGTACCGCCTAAAGGCTGATGAATCATAACTTCACTGTTCGGAAGTGCATAACGTTTCCCTTTAGTACCTGCATTTAATAAGAAAGCTCCCATGGAAGCAGCCATTCCTGTGCAGATTGTGGAAACATCCGGCTTAATGAATTGCATTGTATCATAAATCGCCATACCGGAAGTTATGGAACCACCGGGTGAGTTAATGTAAAGAGAGATATCTTTGTCAGGATCATCAGCGGCTAAGAAAAGCAGTTGAGCCACAACAGAGTTTGAGATATTGTCGTCAATCGGACTACCTAACATAATAATACGGTCTTTAAGCAGGCGTGAATAGATATCGTAAGCACGCTCTCCTCTGTTCGTTTGTTCAATAACTGTAGGGACTAAATTCATTCTAATTCCTCCTTATTATCATACATTTATGATGGAATGTAATTTTATAATACAGTTAAGGTCAGAAAAGGTCAAACAAAACCCTTTGACATATTTCTTATACCATCTTTCCCTAAATTACCATGGATAAACGTATAAATATTCGTATGTGCTTCTTGCTTTTCTTCTCATTCGTGAGTATAATAGATTTTGCACTTTTATTTGCGCCCGTAGCTCAGTTGGATAGAGCGGTAGATTCCGGTTCTACGTCAGTCGGAGGTTCGAATCCTCTCGGGCGCGCTTATTATAGAAGGAGTTCCACCTGGCTGTGCGCCAGGTTTTCTTTTTATGTTATTTACTATTCTTGTATAGTAGTGCCCGTTGTGGAAGTTATATGTTACACACTTCTTATACAATGTTTGAACAATGAAGGCTTACTTGTTTTCGTTTGTTCAATATAGTAGCAGGGTTTATAATTTTGATATTCTGTGTTACTGTTGAGAATGTAATAGGAACTGCTGAACGCTTTTAACTAAAAAGGAGTTTTTATGACAAACATTCTTCGATTTAAAATTATGTCGACTGAAAGAGTTTCTGATGATCGTAGAATACATGTCTATGATATGATGAATCAGCGAAATTTATCTTTCAATTTCGATTCTTTGAAAAGGTCTCATGAAAGACTTAACAGCGAAGAAGAACTATCTCAATTCTTGAATACAAAAAAGTATAAAATTGAACATGGTTTTTATGACAAAGAAGGACACGTATCTTAACGTGTCCTTCTCAGCTTGTAGAGAAATCTTATAGAGTGTAAAGGGTTTGAGGAAACGACTCCCTTTCCGCGGGCGAATGGTGTGCCTCCTCGGGTTTTATCAGCCCTCCGGGCTCACACCTGATTCTCATCTTCCGCAGGAGTCTCGCCATTTCCTCAAATCCTTTTTCGAAATAGATCATGGGCATTCATTTACTCAAGCTGTGCCCTTATAAAAGCAGTGTTTGCAAAAGGGTATTCACATTACGAAGGTTTCAAGCTTTCATTCTGGTCAAAGGCACGGAGAAAGCAGTCGTTTAATACAATTTTATGCGAGTCCGATGTTAGGGTTCACTTCAGTACTGCACGAGGCGAAGATCCCGCAGGAAAGCGCTCATTGCTTTCTTAAGAAGCTGAGGCCGTGCCCACGGAAAGCGAATTTGACGGAGCGATCGTTTGAATTCTTTTTAACATAAATAATCCGAATGATTTCTACAAAATCATTCGGATTATTTAATGCTTTATTGAGTTTTGTCCCGTGCTTTTCTTTTTTTATACATGCTACACTAGAAACAAATGATTTATAGAAGGGGTTTGAAATGAACAAAATCATTTTTTATGGAAAACAGAATTGCTGTTTGTGTGATGAAGTCAGAAGTCTAGTTGAAATTTTACAAAATAATTATGAAATTGATGTTAAAGAAGTCGATATAGAGGGTAATAGACAACTGGAGCAAAAATATTTGGTGGAAATCCCTGTACTGAATATTAATGGCCAAGAGCTTGAGTATCGTCAAATAGATCTTTCTGCTATAAGAGAGCGTTTACATTGATTTGAGGATATTTTATAACTTGCGCCGCCAATTTCACACTGTTAATATAAAAGGTGAATAGAATATTTTTTTGCTCCTAGTGGGACAGAATATGACTGCCTGGGACGCATTTACCCCGGTCTAAGTATTTCCAATTTTAAAGGAGCTATTACGATGAGAGCTTTAATTGATCTACAGAAAAGATTATTCCCTGATGTTCTTGAAATCATGCAGCGTCGTTATCAATTGCTTCACTACATACAGCTCATGCAGCCAGTAGGAAGAAGGACATTATCAGAAAACATCGAACTGGCTGAGCGAACGGTTCGTAGTGAAGTGGATTACCTAAATAAACTGGGAG
This sequence comes from Halobacillus sp. B23F22_1, assembly GCF_043497005.1. Classification (NCBI taxonomy): domain Bacteria; kingdom Bacillati; phylum Bacillota; class Bacilli; order Caryophanales; family Bacillaceae; genus Halobacillus; species Halobacillus sp. B23F22_1. Next base: position 1,373,537 of record NZ_JBIEKE010000001.1, read on the forward strand.
CTATAGAAATAACATCTAGAGGGATGCACTTAACCTATGAGGGTCAAAGTATCCTTGAACAGCTTTCTGCATTTATTAAAGACGTAACGGGCATAAAGGTTTTAGAAAACCGTTTAAGGGAAAAGTTAAATTTAGATTATGTCGTAGTAGTTCCAGGGGATAGCGATGAGCTGGATTGGGTAAAACATGAAATGGGAAAAGCTTGTGTGACATTTCTCCAAAGTAAATTAAAGTCGAATAACACTGTTGCGATAACGGGTGGAACGACGATGGCAGCTGTGGCGGAAAAAATGACGCCGCTTAAAGATGCTGAACATTGTATGTTCGTCCCTGCCAGAGGCGGATTGGGTGAACGCGTTGAAAACCAAGCGAACACCATTTGTGCTGAAATGGCTGATAAAGCAAGAGGGGATTATCGTCTTTTATACGTTCCAGACCCTTTAAGTGAAAGTTCCTACAAGACCATAATTGAAGAACCTTCGATTAAAGAAATTCTCAATATGATTCGAAATGCTGATATTGTCATACATGGTGTAGGTGATGCGGTGACAATGGCAGAACGCAGGAAAACTTCGAAAGGTGAAATGGAAAAAATTCAAGAAAGTCATGCAGTAGGCGAGGCGTTTGGCTATTATTTTAATCAACAAGGTGAAATTGTTCATAAAGTTCGAACAGTAGGGTTGCAGCTTGAGGATTTGAAATATGCCAAAAACATTATCGCTGTAGCTGGCGGTCACACGAAGGCTCAAGCTATTGAATCCTATTTCAAACCAGGACAGAGCAATGTGTTAATCACAGATGAAGGAGCAGCTCAAGAGCTTTTAAGGGATTCGTCCCTTTAAGATAAATTTTTATTAAATTCAAGGAGGAATTTTGAATGACTGTAAAAGTAGGAATTAACGGTTTCGGCCGTATTGGACGTAATGTTTTCCGTGCATCTCTAAATAACGAAGAGGTAGAAGTAGTAGCTGTTAACGATTTAACAGATGCTAATATGCTGGCTCACTTACTGCAGTATGACACTGTTCACGGTAAACTTGATCAAGAAGTTACTGTTAACGGGGACAACCTAGTAGTAGGCGGCAAAGAAATTAAAGTAATTTCTGAGAAAGATCCCGCACAGCTTGGATGGGGAGACTTAGGCGTAGAAGTCGTCATTGAATCTACTGGTCGTTTCACACAAGGTGAAGACGCTAGAAAACACCTTGAAGCAGGAGCTAAGAAAGTTGTAATTTCTGCACCAGCTAAAGGTGAAGACTTTACAGTTGTGATGGGTGTTAACGAAAAAGATTATAACAAAGATGAGCATGATGTTATTTCAAATGCGTCTTGTACGACAAACTGTCTAGCACCATACGCTAAAGTTCTTAATGACAAATTTGGTCTTAAGCGCGGTATGATGACTACAGTTCACTCTTACACGAACGATCAGCAAATACTTGATCTTCCACACAAAGACTATCGTCGTGCTCGTGCAGCTGCTGAAAATATCATTCCAACAACTACAGGTGCTGCCCAGGCAGTAGCAAAAGTTCTTCCTGAATTAGAAGGCCGCCTTACTGGTATGGCAATGCGTGTTCCAACTAAAAACGTTTCTATCGTTGACTTAGTGGCTGAACTTGATCAAGATGTTACAGCTGAACAAGTAAACGAAGCGCTTAAAGCTGAAGCTGAAGGTGAACTTAAAGGCATCCTTGGTTACAGTGACGAAGCTCTTGTTTCTTCTGATTATAATGGCAGCACTTACTCTTCTGTCATTGACGGACAGTCTACTCTTACTCTTGAAAATAACATGGTTAAAGTTGTTTCTTGGTATGACAACGAGTTTGGTTATTCTAATCGTTGTGTAGATCTAGCTGCATTCCTTAAAAAGCAAGGCCTATAATACAAATACCTTTTATTGGTCATACTAGATAAATCTATGGAAAAGGAGGAGGTCTCATGTCCTCCTCCTTTACCCATGTTTAAAACAAAATCCTTGTTCATGCGTTTCCATATAAGCTGATTGTGGAAATGTACATAATGGATAAGGGAAGCAGTTGATTAAAAGAGGAGGTTGTCATTTATGAATAAACAAACCATTCGTGATGTAGAAGTACAAGGTAAAACTGTATTTTGCCGCGTGGACTTTAACGTCCCTATGAGCGGAGGAGAAGTCACAGATGATACTAGAATTAAAGCGGCTCTCCCTACCATTGAATATCTAACTGGTAACGGTGCAAAAGTCATTCTTTCAAGTCATCTTGGACGACCTAAAGGTGAAGTGGTTGAGGAACTAAGGCTCGATCCGGTAGCTAAGCGTTTAAGCGAGCACGTAGGCAAAACAGTAACGAAGACAGATGAGGTGTATGGTGACGAAGTGAACAAAGCCCTCTCTGAAATGGAAAACGGAGACATCCTGCTCATTGAGAACGTTCGTTTCCAGCCTGGTGAGGAGAAAAACGATACTGATTTAGCTAAAGCTTTTGCAGATATGGCTGACCTCTATGTGAATGACGCTTTTGGAGCCGCTCACCGTGCCCATGCATCTACAGCTGGTGTAGCCGAACATATCCCTGCTGTGGCTGGATTTCTATTAGAGAAAGAAATTAATGTGTTAGGAAAAGCCCTTTCTAATCCTGACCGTCCTTTTACAGCGATCATTGGTGGAGCTAAGGTAAAAGATAAAATAGGCGTAATTGACAACTTGATTGATAAAGTCGATCACTTAATTATTGGTGGAGGACTGGCTTATACATTTGTTAAAGCACAAGGTCACGAAATCGGTAAGTCCTTACTAGAAGAGGACAAGATTGATTTAGCTAAAGAGTATATGAAAAAAGCAGAAGAAAAAGGTGTGGACTTTGTCATGCCGGAGGATGTCATCGTTGCAGATGATTTTTCTGATTCAGCGAATACAAAAGAAGTAGCTATTGACAACATTCCAGCCGATTGGGAAGCTCTAGATATTGGTCCGAAAACGCGTGAAAAGTACGCGAAGATCATTAATGATTCTAAGCTGGTGATCTGGAATGGCCCAATGGGAGTTTTTGAGTTAGAAACATTTGCTAACGGAACGAAAGACGTAGCTCAAGCACTTTCTGAAACTCAAGGTTATACTGTAATTGGAGGCGGAGATTCAGCTGCTGCTGTTGAGAAATTCGGCTATGCAGATGCCATGGATCACGTATCCACAGGGGGCGGAGCCTCGCTGGAGTTCATGGAAGGTAAAGAACTTCCAGGCGTGGCATTACTCAACGATAAATAATTAGGAGAGGTGATGAAATCATGCGTAAACAAGTCATTGCAGGAAACTGGAAAATGAACAAAACGCACACAGAAGCGGAAGATTTTATTCAAACGGCAAAAAACGAGGTTCCACCTTCAGACCAGTTTGAATCAGTAGTTTGTGCCCCATTTCCTTTTTTACAAAAGCTAGTGGAAGAAACAAAAGGAACTTCTCTTGAAATTGGTGCTCAAAACATGCATTTTGAAGAAAGTGGAGCTTTTACAGGTGAAGTGAGTCCTGTGATGTTGAAAGAACTAGGAGTTAAGTATGTCGTGCTGGGACACTCCGAGCGTCGTGAAATTTTCAAAGAAACAGATGAAGAAGTAAACAAAAAAGTTCACGCTGCTTTTAATCATAATTTAACTCCTATTGTCTGCGTTGGTGAATCTTTAGAACAGCGTGAAGCGAATCAAACGATGGATCATGTAGAAAGTCAAGTGAAAAAAGCTTTTGAAGGCTTATCAGATGAACAGGCTTCTAAAGTAATCGTTGCTTACGAACCTATCTGGGCTATCGGCACTGGACGGACAGCGACTTCTGAGCAAGCAAATGAAGTGTGCACGCACATTCGCCGTGTACTCATTGATTTCTATGGTTCTGAAGTAGCCGATGAAGTACGTCTTCAGTATGGCGGCAGCGTAAAACCAGCTAACGTAGATGAACTTCTTACACAATCTGATATTGATGGAGCGTTAGTAGGCGGAGCGAGCCTTGAAGCTGATTCTTTCTTAAAATTAGTGGAGGCAGGTAAGCATGAGTAAGCAGAACTTAGCCGCTTTAATCATACTTGACGGATACGCTCTTCGTGACGAGGAGATGGGAAATGCCGTTAAGCAGGCTAATACGCCTAATTTTGACCGATTTTGGAATGAGTACCCTCATTCCCAGCTGAAAGCGTGTGGAGAAGCCGTTGGTTTACCTGAAGGGCAAATGGGTAACTCCGAAGTAGGGCATTTAAACATTGGGGCAGGCCGAGTAGTTTACCAAAGCTTAACTCGAATTAACCTGTCGATTCGCGAAGAAGAGTTTGCTAAGAATGAAGAACTTGTTAAAGCAGTCCAGCACGCTAAAGACAACAATAAAGCTTTTCACGTGTTTGGACTGCTTTCTGATGGTGGTATCCACAGCCATATTAATCATATGTATGCCCTTATTCAGCTGGCCAAAGATTATGGAGTAGAGAAGGTTTATGTTCATGGCTTTTTGGATGGTCGGGACGTAGATCAGCAATCAGCTAAAAAGTATATTAAAGAAGCTCAGGAAAAAATGAATGAGATCGGACTTGGGGAATTCGCTACTATCGGAGGCCGTTATTTTGCGATGGATCGGGACAATCGCTGGGATCGTGTGAAGAAATCGTATGATGCGATTGCTTATGGCAAAGGACCTGCTTATATGGATCCACTGCAAGCCATTGATGAATCTTACGAAAAAGGAATTTACGATGAATTTGTAGAACCTTTTGTCTTAACTGATGAAAATGGTAAAGCGGTTGGTAACATGGAAGATGAAGATGCCATTGTGTTCTATAATTTCCGTCCTGACCGTGCAATTCAACTCTCTCGCTCATTTGCCAATGATAATTTTGAAGATTTCGAGCGTGGTGAAGAAGCTCCAAAAAATCTTTATTTTGTTGGCATGACGCAATACAGTGATGCCGTAAACAGCAAAGTAGCTTTTGCACCAAACGATTTAAAAAACACAATCGGTGAAGTTTTATCTAATAATGGATTGAAGCAGCTTCGTATTGCTGAAACTGAAAAATATCCACATGTTACTTTCTTCATGAGTGGCGGTCGTGAAGAGGAATTCGATGGGGAAGAGCGCATCCTTATTGATTCACCTAAAGTAGCCACTTATGATCTGCAGCCAGAGATGAGTGCATACGAAGTAACCGATGCTTTGTTAGAAGAACTAGACGCCGAGAAGCACAATGCTATTATTTTAAACTTTGCAAATCCGGATATGGTAGGTCATTCAGGAATGCTTGAGCCTACGATCAAAGCGATTGAAACCGTGGATGAGTGCTTAGGGAAGATTGTTGATAAGATTCATGAAAAAGGTGGACAGACCATCATTACTGCAGATCACGGAAACTCTGATGAGGTGACGACTTCAGAAGGGAATCCGATGACCGCTCACACGACCAATCCGGTACCGGTAATTGTAACAAAAGACGGTGTTGAATTACGCGAAGGTGGAATTTTAGGAGATCTTTCTCCTACCCTGTTACAGCTATTAGAAGTTCAACAACCTAAAGAGATGACAGGAAAATCATTAATTAAATAAAGGAGAGAAAAACTATGCCATATATTACTGATGTTTATGCACGCGAAGTATTAGACTCTCGTGGAAATCCAACCGTTGAAGTTGAAGTTTATACAGAATCAGGAGCTTTCGGCAGTGCCCTTGTCCCAAGTGGTGCTTCTACAGGCGAATATGAAGCAGTAGAATTACGTGATGGTGATAAAGATCGCTACCTTGGTAAAGGTGTTCAAAAAGCGGTAGATAACGTAAATGAAAAAATTGCTCCTAACCTTTTAGGAATGGACGTTACTCAACAAGTCATTATTGATCAGATGATGATTGAACTTGATGGTACTGAAAATAAAGGAGAACTAGGAGCTAACGCTATTCTTGGTGTCTCTATGGCCGTAGCACACGCTGCAGCTGATGTACTAGATCTTCCTCTTTACAAATATCTGGGAGGATTCACAGCATCTACACTGCCAACTCCAATGATGAACATTTTAAATGGAGGAGAACACGCTGATAATAACGTAGATATTCAAGAATTTATGATTATGCCGGTGGGTGCTCCTACTTTTAAAGAAGCCGTTCGCATGGGTGCGGAAATTTTCCATGCTTTGAAAAAAGTGCTTAAATCTAAGGGATATAACACAGGTGTTGGTGACGAAGGTGGATTTGCACCAAATCTTGGTTCAAACGAAGAAGCTCTATCTACTATTATTGAAGCGATTGAAGAAGCTGGATACAAGCCAGATGAAGAAGTTAGACTTGCTATGGACGTAGCCTCTTCTGAAATCTATGAAGACGGTAAGTATAACCTTAAAGGTGAAGGTGTTGTGCGTACTTCTGAAGAAATGGTGGACTGGTATGAAGAACTTGTGAACAAGTATCCGATCGTTTCTATTGAAGACGGCTTAGATGAAAATGACTGGGAAGGTACAAAGCTTCTTACTGACCGCATTGGCGACCGCGTGCAGCTTGTTGGTGATGACTTATTCGTAACTAACACTAAGAAGTTAGGCCGTGCGATTAAAGAGGGAGTGGGTAACTCCATCTTGATTAAAGTGAACCAAATCGGTAGCTTGACTGAAACCTTTGAAGCAATTGAAATGGCTAAACGTGCTGGGTATACGGCAGTTATTTCCCACCGTTCTGGTGAAACTGAAGATGCCACGATTGCAGATATCGCTGTAGCTGCAAACGCAGGTCAAATTAAAACTGGTGCTCCATCACGTACAGATCGTGTTGCGAAGTATAACCAGCTTCTGCGTATTGAAGACCAGCTGCTTGGAACAGCAAACTATGCTGGAAATCAAGCGTTCTACAACCTTAATAAATAATTACTTTATGAAGTCTCTCTCGTATAATCGAGGGAGGCTTTTTTTTGTTTTTTCATGTATGATTGTAAATAGAAGACATGTGGGAGAATGACAACATGAAGAAAACAATCCAACTTATTTTATTGAGTATAGTTATTTATATAGGATATACGGGATACTCCATTTGGACTTATGGAGAAGATAACCTAGATGCTCAAGCAGACGCAGCAGTGGTTTTAGGAGCTGCTCAGTGGAATGGTTCGCCTAGTCCAGTTTTTGAAGGGCGGCTGAAACAAGGTATTGAGCTTTATAAAAAAGAACAGGTGGAGTATTTAATTGTCACTGGAGGAGCTGGAAATGGTTCAAGGACTTCTGAAGGGGAAGCAGGCAAGAATTATGCAGTTGAACAAGGAGTTCCTGAAGAAGCCATTATTGTAGAAGACAAGTCCCTGGTGACCGAAGAAAATTTAAAAAATACCCAAGTTATTATACAGGAACAAAACATTCAATCTGTCTTATTAGTCAGCGACACCTATCATTTAAAAAGAGCGGTGGGTTTAGCTGAAGACATAGGGATGGCTGTAGAAGGAGTGGCCACTAGGTATTCGGCTTACCAATCTTTAGAAACAAAACTTCCTTTTTTCTTTGAAGAATGGATGTATTATGTAGCAGATCAATTTATTCAACTTTTCAATGATTAATAGAGGTGTCTTATTTGGAGCTTTATGAAGCAATCACAAGCAGAAGGTCGATCCACGATTTTCAACAAAGTATCGTGACAGAGGAAGAGTTAAAGCAGATTTTTCAATTAGCGAGCTGGGCTCCCACCCATCGGATGAAGCAGCCGTGGATGGTGAAGGTATTTCAAAAAGAGGGGGGAGAGGACTTTGCAGAACAAGTTATTAAAAGTTATAAAAGAAGCGGGTTTACCGAGGGATATTCTAAAGAGAAAGCTTTTAAAATGATGGAGGGAATTAAAAATTTTCTGGTGAAGATTCCTCATCATGCCCTGATATATATGGAGAAAGATCGAGATATGCATAGATATGAAGAAGACTTTTCTGCAGTATGCGCTTATATTCAAAATGTACAATTAGCAGCTTGGGAAAAGGGGATTGGTGTGTTATGGACGTCTAGTCCTTATATCCATGATGAGACATTTATAGACGATATAGGGCTCGATAAGAAGAGGCATAAGATAATAGGCGTGTTACAGATGGGATACCCTTCTTCCATACCTGGAGCTAAAACGAGGAATCCCGTACCTTTGGTATTTCAAAAAGATCATTTTACGAAAAGAAGCTGAGCCTTTTATTGGTGTTCAGCTTCTTTTGTATGGTTTTCTCCATTATTATTTGCATCGTCAGGATGGGGATCAATTGTATGTTTGTAGTCATAACCTTTTGATATGGCTGCCCAAAAAGCGCCCGCTATACCCAAAACTATAGCAATACATACAATCATTACAATGGTGAAAGTCATGCTATTCCTTCTTTCTTCGGGTGATTTTAAAAGAGAAGGAGGGATGTACCCTCCTTCTCTTTATATCGTTAGTGTATCATGCTACGCTAACTTTTATTTAAGACTGATTTGTTTTTTCTTTTACAAATTGAACTACTTCTTCTGATGTACCCATGGAAAGGATTTCATCTTTAAAAGAAGCCAGTTCTTTCTTCGAAAGATCTTTAATCTGTGTGCGAGCCGGCAGAATCGATGTGGCACTCATGCTGAATTCATCCAACCCTAAACCTAGCAGAATAGGAATCGCGATTTCGTCGCCCGCCATTTCTCCGCACATTCCTGCCCACTTTCCTTCAGCATGGGCTGCTTCAATAACGTTGTTAACTAAGCTTAGAATCGCAGGATTATAGGGCTGGTATAAGTAAGAAACTTGTTCGTTCATACGGTCAGCTGCCATCGTATATTGAATAAGATCATTTGTACCGATACTAAAGAAATCAACTTCTTTAGCAAATTGACGGGCAATAACGGCAGTAGCCGGAATTTCAACCATCATTCCTACTTCAAAGGATTCAGCTACTTCTTGCCCTTGGTCGATAAGCTTCTGCTTCTCTTCGTTTAGAATAGCTTTAGCTTCACGAAATTCCTCTAACGTAGCAATCATTGGGAACATGATTTTTAAGTTGCCGTGAACACTTGCTCGGAGAAGAGCCCGAAGCTGCACGCGGAAAATGTCATCACGCTCAAGGCATAAACGAATAGCTCGATAGCCTAAGAACGGGTTCATCTCTTTTGGAAGGTCCAGATAGTCTAATTCCTTGTCCCCGCCAATGTCTAAAGTACGTACGACAACGGGCTTGTCTCCCATTTGTTTTAGCACAGAAGAATAAGCGTCGTACTGTTCTTCTTCTGTTGGGAGTTGATTTTTACCCATATAAAGGAATTCTGTACGATACAGGCCTACGCCTTCGCCTCCATTATTTAATACACCTTCAACATCTTCAGGAGTACCAATATTGGCAGCTAGTTCTACATGTTCGCCTTCAGACGTAACTGTAGTCTCATCTTTCAGCTTAGCCCATTCTTGTTTTTTCTTTTCAAATTCTTCTTGTTTCTGTTCATACTTTGTAATTTCATCGGAAGAAGGATCAATAATAACGTCACCATCAATTCCATCTACGATGATCAACACATCTTTATCCGCTTGACTTGTCACTTCTTTTGTACCAACCACAGCTGGAATTTCTAAAGAGCGAGCCATAATAGCAGAGTGGGAAGTACGTCCGCCGATGTCGGTCGTAAATCCTTTTACATACTGTTTGTTAAGTTGTGCCGTATCAGAAGGAGTTAAGTCATCTGCTACGATAACTACTTCCTCGTTGATGAGGGCAGGGTCCGGAAAAGTAACATTAAGCAAGTGAGCCATCACGCGTTTCGTGACATCCTGGATATCAGCCGCACGTTCACGCATATACTCATTGTCCATCCCTTTAAACATATCAATAAACATATTTGCAGTCTCGTCTAACGCTGCCTCTGCATTTACGTTATCTGTTTTTATTTTGTCTTCAATTGGTTTAATAAGCTCTGGATCACTTAATACGAGTAAGTGAGCTGAAAAGATTTCTGCATGTTCATCACCCAAAGAGGACTTTGTGTGCTCTTTAATTTTTTCTAATTCTTGTTTCGAGATTTCAAGAGCCTCATGCAGTCGTTTAACTTCTTGTTCCGGTTGATCTACGTCTGTCTTGCTGTAAGAAAGGTCTGGCGCTTCCAGACGGTAGACTTTTGCAATCGCAATACCGCTGGAAGCTGCAATCCCTTGAAGTTGTGTCATGCTGTTATTCCCCCAACCCTTCGTTCTTTAAAGTTGTTGCCAGGTGATCTAGAGCTTCTTGTTCGTCACTGCCTTCAGCTGAGATTTTAACTTCAGCTCCTGAAGGAATGCCAAGACTCATAATCCCCATAATGGATTTTAAGTTTACAGCCTTCTCTTTGTAATGAAGGTTAATATCCGACTCATACTTTCCTGCGTTTTGTACAAGCACAGTTGCTGGACGAGCGTGTACGCCGTCTGATGAAGTAATATTGAATGTTTTTTCTACCATTTTAATTCCTCCTCAAAATAAGTCTCTTAAAAAGATTACCCTAACTCTATTATTTTAAGCTTTTCTTAGGTCTTTTTTCAAGGTTCCTACAATAATTGCTGCAACGATCGAACCAATTAAAATGGCTAGAATATATAGAGCGGCTTTAACAAATCCACCTTCCACCAGTCCAATGACGACAATCCCACCATGAGGTGCCGTTAAACCAATGTTGAATACCATGGTCAGTGCCCCTGTTAATGCTGATCCAATGACCATTGAAGGAATAACTCTCGCAGGGTCAGCGGCAGCGAAAGGGATAGCCCCTTCAGTAATGAAGAATGCCCCAAGAGCATAGGCAGTTTTACCTGATTCGCGCTCTTGTTTTGTGAACTTGTTTTTAAAAATTGTAGATGCAAAAGCCATAGCTAAAGGAGGCACCATTCCGCCGGCCATAGCTGCTGCAATAATCGAGTAGTTTCCTGCATCAAGTGTGGCCAGACCGAATGTATAAGCAGCTTTATTAATAGGCCCACCCATATCTACAGCCATCATTCCACCTATTATAATACCGAGAAGAGCAATGTTAGCTCCACTTAAACCTTCCAACCAGCTCAATAGTCCAGTGTAAATACTCGTCAATGGCGGGTTAATGAGCAGCATAATCATTCCGGTACTGAAAATAGCTAGTACTGGATAAAACAATACGGTTTTTAACCCGTCCAAAACAGCAGGTAATCCTTCTAATGCTTTCTTAATTGCTAACGTCAGATAACCTGCTAAGAAACCTGCAATTAAACCTCCTAGAAAGCCTGAGCCACCATCAGCGCCTTCAACGCCCGAAGTGATTGCTATCAATCCACCTACCATACCAGGTGCAAATCCAGGACGATCAGCGATACTTGAAGCAATGAAACCAGCTAACACGGGCACAAGCAGGAAGAAGGCGTTATCTCCGCCAATAATACTTAACATTTCCGCAAAGCGATTATACTGGTCACTATCAGGATCAGCGGCGTTTATCCCGAAGAAGAATGAAATAGCAATTAATATACCTCCACCTACAACGAATGGAAGCATGTTGGATACACCATTCATTAAGTGTTTGTAAATACCAGTTCGCTGTTTCCCTTCTCCAGACGATTCAGAGCGACCACCTTCGTGATGGTAAACAGGGGCATCCTGATTCATAGCTTTTGTAATTAATTCTTTTGGTTCATGAATGGCTTTTGCCACAGGAACTTCAATAACAGGTTTCCCATCAAAATCGCTCATATCAACGTGAGTATCAGCAGCCACAATAATAGCACTTGCTTCCTTAATATCTTCAGGCTTCAATTTATTTTTGACACCGCTTGAACCATTCGTTTGCACTTTGATGTCTACGCCCATTTCTTTTGCTGTTTCTTTTAATTTGTCAGCGGCCATGTACGTATGTGCAATCCCAGTTGGACATGCGGTTACTGCAAGGACTTTTCCAGCTGAGTTCGTTGATTCTTCCACTTCCTCGTCGTTTTCTTCAGCTTCCTTAGCATTAATTGCTTCAATAACGTCATCTTCCGTTTTAGCTGTTTCCAGCTTCTCACGGAATTCCTTATCCATTAGAAATGAAGAAAGGCTCGAAAGCGTTTCTAAGTGTGCTTGATTAGCACCTTCTGACGCTGCAATCATAAAAAATAAATTTGTCGGCAGGCCATCCAGTGATTCATAATCTAAACCTTCTTGCGAACGACCGAAAGCAATTGCCGGCTCTTTAACTGCAGCCGTTTTTGCGTGAGGAATAGCAATTCCTTCCCCAATACCGGTTGTGCTTTGTTGTTCACGTTCTTCAATGGCCTCTTTATAACCATCGCGGTCATTTAGTTTACCTGCTTGATCAAGCTGCCCGATTAATTCATCAATAGCTTCCGGCTTTGATGAAGCTTTCATATTTAACAAAATGGTATCTTTCGTTAACAAATCTGTAATTTTCATTATTGACCCTCCTTTATTCTAATAGGGGATATCTCAATTTGAGCCTTTAAGCTGTCAGCGTCTTCTTTTTGACATAAATCATCCTGAAATGCTGTAGCACTTCCGGTGGCTACTCCGCTTCTAAATGCCTCTTCGATGGAGGAACCGCTGCTGATAGCAGCTATAAAACCAGAAACTACAGAGTCGCCCGCCCCCACTGAATTTTTCACTTCGCCTTTAGGTACATTAGCAAACCATTTTTCTTCTTTACTTACATAAACGGCTCCTTTTCCTCCCATTGATACGACAACATGTTTCGTTCCTTGATCAACTAATTTCCTCGCATAGTGTGCTGCCTGTTCTTTTGTTTCAATTACTGTATCGAATAATTCACCTAATTCGTGATCGTTAGGTTTTAATAAGAAAATCGACTTACCTATTAACTGGCGTAAGGCATCACCAGAAGTATCGGCAACAAAAGAAACCTGCTGAGAAGCACAAATGTCAGCGACTTGAGAATAGAAGTCCTTCGGTAAGGAAGAAGGTACACTGCCAGCTAAGATTAATAAATCCTCAGGATCCAGAGAACGGATTTGATTAAACAGTTGATCTTTCTGTTCCTTTGTAATTACTGGGCCAGGGCCGTTAATTTCTGATTCTTGATTACTTTTTAGCTTTACATTAATTCTTGTATAGTCATCCGTCTCCACAAAACTGTGTTGGATATTTTCACGATCTAAAAAATCTGTAATAAACTTGCCGGTAAATTGACCAATAAACCCTAGTGCTGTTGTAGAAACACCAAGCCTCTCCATTACTCGGGAAACATTGATGCCTTTTCCTCCGGGATAGTACATCGTTTTATGCGCCCGATTTAATTCTCCAAGATGAAATTCTTCAACATGCATAATGTAGTCTATTGAAGGATTAAGTGTACAAGTGTAAATCATGATGACACAACCTTTATATTTGTTTTATCTTTTATTTCGTTGAGTAATGGACCTTCATAATTCGTAATAATGTTAGCTTCTGTGATAGAAGCAATATGAGAAAAAGTGACTTCGTTAAATTTAGAGTCATCGACGAGCATATGCCGCTTCTGTGAAAGAGAAAGTGTAGCCTTTTTTATAGCTGCTTCTTCAGGATCAGGAGTAGTATATCCATCTTCTAAACTTACTCCATTAGCACCCATAAAACATTGATCGAAACGGTATTGACTTAAATTTTGTAGAGCACTGGCTCCCACTACAGCTCGAGTTCTTTCTTTTACAAAACCGCCAAGCACATAAGTGGAAATACGATGATTAGTGAGCGCATCTAAATGATGAAAACCATTGGTGACTACTGTGATTTTTTTTTCTGAAAGAAAAGGGATCATCTCGTAAGTCGTTGTTCCTGCATCTAAAAAAATGGATTCACCATCTTGAACGAGCTGAGCCGCAGCTTTAGCAATCAACGTTTTCTCAGGCTGGTGTTTAGATATTTTTTCACCCATGCTTGGTTCTTCACTGGCAGGTCTGCGAAGGGAAGCTCCTCCATGAACTCTACGCAGTTCGCCAAGATGTTCTAATTGGTCCAAATCTCTTCGAATTGTAGATTCGGAGGCTCCTGTATGCTCAACCAATTCTTTTAATTTCACAGTATGTTGTTGATGGAGCAGCTCCAAAATGAATTGATGCCGTTCAGGTGTCAGCAACCAATTGCCCCCTTTCTATTGGTTCGATAGTTCTATTATAAAGTAAGCCCTTTCAAAAATCAATCAAAAACAACCAAAATCATTCATAAACATTCGTTAATACGGACCAAAACGTTCAGGTTTGTGACTATTCATAATGTTGTTGCCCGAGGTTTAGATTTGTGCTACATTTAAGATAGTTTATTGTGCGTCTTTGGGAGGTGTTGGATCATCATGGAAACACTAGCAATTAGTTTATTAGCTATTGATACGATCGTCTTAATTGTTCTTGTACTGCTGCAATCGGGTAAGAGTGCAGGTTTATCTGGTGCCATTTCTGGTGGTGCTGAACAATTGTTTGGAAAACAAAAAGCTCGAGGAATAGATGCCGTATTACACAAAGCGACAATCGTGACTGGGGTATTGTTTTTCGTTCTTGCATTTTTATCTGCTTATATTTTAGGGTAACCTTATATGTGTGTTTAAGCCGTGCTCATTTAAGCACGGCTTTTTATTATTCGTGTTAGAACTGTTATTATTTGAAGTTGTGCGGGTACATGGTACCACAATTATAGTGAGTATAATTATAACTACTGCTGATACTAAAGATAGAGCAATAAGGAGAATGATTGACATGAAAATTAAACAACCTGAACCATTTACTTTTGAAGGCGGAGAACGAGCTGTATTATTATTGCACGGTTTTACTGGCCATTCAGCTGATGTACGCATGCTGGGCCGTTTTCTGCAAAAGAAAGGTTATACATCCCATGCCCCTATCTATAGAGGGCATGGGAAAGAGCCGGAAGCCCTGGTTGATGCTACTCCTGAACAGTGGTGGAGTGATGTGAAGGATGCTCTTCACTATTTGCGTGACCAAGGTCATGAAGAAATTGCCGTTGCAGGATTATCTTTGGGTGGAGTTCTTGGGTTAAAACTTGCATACTCTGAGCAAATTAAGGGTATTGTGACGATGTGTAGTCCTATGTTTTTTGATAACGAGGAACAGCTCACACAGGGTTTTCGTTATAAGGCAAAACAATATAAGCAGCTAGAAGGAAAAGATGAAGACAAGATTAATCAAGAAGTAAAAGAACTAATGGATAACTCAAAAGATATGTTCAAACAGCTGGGAGATTTTATAACGAGTGTACAGGATGAAGTTGATCAAATATATACTCCCACTTTTGTTATCCAAGCTGAAAAAGATGAAATGATTAACAAAGAAAGCGCAAACTACATTTATGAAAATGTAGAAACTGATCAAAAAGATATTAAATGGTACAAAAACTCTGGCCACGTGATCACAATGGATAAAGAAAAAGAACAGCTTCATGAAGATGTACTCGAATTTCTCGAGTCTTTGGACTGGTCTTAGCGGTTAGAGTCTTGTTCCTTTGGATAAGGAGGAAAGGTAATGAACACAGAATTAAAACAGAAAATATTGCAGTATTTTAATGGAACAGCCTCAAAGCCTCTTTCTGTACAAGAATTAGAAGAGGTATTGGAACTTAAAGACTCTCAAGAATTTACAGTATTAATGAAAGCATTAAATGAATTAGAAGAAGAGGGCGAGCTTGTACGTACTAGAAAGAACAGGTTTGGGCTGCCTGAAAAAATGAATCTAGTTCGAGGGAAAATACAAATGCATGCGAAAGGATTTGCTTTTCTTATTCCTGATGATGATGCCAAAGACGATGTTTACTTGCATCATTCTGACCTTCATTCTGCAATGAACAACGACAAAGTTTTAGTGCGCATTGAAAAAAGAGATGAAGAAGGTAATCGCCCTGAAGGATCTGTCATCCGTATTTTAGAGAGAGCCACGTCCCGAGTAGTCGGAACTTATGAATCAAGTCGTAATTTTGGTTTTGTGGTTGCGGATGATAAGCGGATTCCCCATGATATTTTTATTCCTAAAGCCCAGGCGAACGGTGCAGTGGACGGTCATAAAGTAATTGTGGAAATTACGAAGTTTCCAGAAGAGCGCATGAGTGCTGAAGGGGAAATTGTAGAGATATTAGGACATAAAAATGATCCGGGTATTGATATTATTTCTATTATTCACAAACATGGAATTAAAACAGAATTTCCGGAAGAGGTTTTAGAGCAAGCTGGTCAGACTCCTGAACAAATTTCGGAGGATGAAATTAAAAATCGCCGCGACTTAAGGGATGAAACGATCGTAACGATTGACGGTGCAGACGCAAAAGATTTAGATGATGCGGTCATGGTGAAACAGTTAGATAACGGCAACTACAAGCTTGGTGTTCATATTGCCGATGTGACGTATTACGTAGAGGAAGGATCTCCAATTGATAAAGAAGCCAGGGAGCGGGCAACGAGTGTTTATTTAGTCGATCGAGTGATCCCTATGATTCCTCACCGCCTATCAAATGGTATTTGTTCCTTGAATCCGCAAGTTGATCGTTTAACCCTCTCCTGCGAAATGGAAATTAATGCAAGTGGTGAGGTCGTCGGGCATGAGATTTTCCAAAGTGTGATAAAGACAAATGAACGTATGACCTATAAAGATGTGAATAGTATACTAGAAGATAATGATGAGGAATTAAGCGAGAAATATAAAGACCTTGTTCCGATGTTTAAAGAAATGGAAGACTTAGCTGCTACGCTTCGAAAGAAACGTTTTGGCCGAGGAGCTATTGATTTTGACTTCAAGGAAGCAGGCGTAATTGTTGATGAGGAAGGAAAAGCGGTTGATGTAAAATTAAGAGAACGCTCCGTTGCAGAACGTCTCATTGAAGAATTTATGCTGGCGGCTAATGAAACGGTTGCTGAACACTTCCATTGGATGGATGTTCCATTTATTCATCGAATTCATGAAGACCCAGATGAATCAAAACTTCAAAATTTCTTTGAATTTGTAGCAAATCTTGGTTACAGCGTTAAAGGGTCAGCCGAAAATGTTCATCCACAGGCTCTTCAAAAAGTATTAGAATCTGTAAAAGATACTCAAGAAGAAATGATTATATCTAAGCTTATGCTGCGATCCATGCAGCAAGCTAAATACGATCCTCAAAGCCTTGGACACTTCGGTTTGTCAACTGAATTTTACACACATTTTACTTCACCGATCAGACGTTATCCTGATTTGATCGTTCACCGTTTAATTCGTACGTATTTAGTAAATAAAGATGTCGATTATAAAACTCGTAAGCACTGGAAAGATCAACTTCCAGATATCGCAAAGCATTCCTCAGAAATGGAGCGGGCTGCGGTAGATGCTGAACGAGAAACAGATGATCTGAAAAAAGCAGAATATATGCAAGATAAGATTGGTGAAGAGTACGATGGAGTGATCAGTTCGGTAACCAGCTTTGGATTGTTTGTTGAATTGCCGAATACGGTCGAAGGGTTAGTTCATGTAAGCACCTTAACTGACGACTATTACAATTTCCAGGAAAAACAATTTGCTATGATTGGTGAACGTACCGGTAATATGTATCGAATTGGTGATGAAATTACAATACGTGTAGCCAATGTAAATCTAGATGAACGAGTCGTCGATTTTGAAATTGTAGGGATGAAACCCCGTAAACAACGAGAACGTCCAGCTCGACCGAAACAAATTGATGCTAAAGGTCCAGACGATAAAAAGAAGAAAAAGAAGAAGCAAAAAGGGAATAAGCCTTTTTATCGCAATAAAGGCGTTCCTAAGAAAGGCAGAAAGAAGAAAAAGTAATAATAGCAGTGCGGGACAAAACTGAATAAAGCATAAAATAATCCGAACGATTTTATTGAAATCAGTTCGGATTATTTATGTTACCTCGAATGTACGCCTCTCGTTCAAAATACCCCGCTTTCTAACTATACACATTTATACGAATGTTTGTTTATTAATATTTCAGCTTTACGTATGTCCTTGACTCTTACTTTATACCCAGTCGCCGTACAAAATCCACGGCTTCTGCACCTCATAAGGAGTCAAGTCTGGAATTTTATGAAATCCTTGCTCAGAGAAATCAATCCAGCATCCTACATTTCTCGGGTTATCTTTCCAATGGTGAATAATGGTTTCAAAGAAGCCGGGCTGTTCATAATGATCATTCCAAAAATATTTAACATGAGAGTAATCATATTTCTTTTGATCATTTTTAATTAATACGAACCGAGATCCTGCTGGGTTTATATATAATTTAGCATCGGATAAATATTCATCAGTAAAGAAGTCAGCATCGTATGGGAAAGGATAGTAGCATTCATAAGGGAACAATCCTAATTGATTATTTTGCAAATGTAAAAGAACTGTCCGCTTTTCATCAATGCAGGGAATTTCGTTCCATCGCGCGCCAGATTGATAATGGGTTAAAACAGAAGGGTGTAATAACGTTAAATAATAAGTAATCGTACCGGGCTTCAGGCCAGATTTTTCAAGCAGCCTCCTGGCAGAATAATTGCTTACATGAGTATTAGCACCAATCCACTTCACCTTTTTTTCGTCTTTTATGTGGTTGATTACTGGTTTTAGAAGCTCGGTTGCATAACCTTGACCGCGGTAGCGTAAATCACTTCTCAGTCGTCCGATCATAGCAAAGCGGTCCTGACCAAATAAACTATAGCCAGCTAATGAAATTAATTGTTCGTTAAGAAATAAACCGAACAATTCCTGTGTCGGTGACTCAACTAACCGATCAAAAATACGAATAACATAATCATCATCAATGCCTGTTTCCATCATTTTAAAAGCGGCTAGATCATTCATGGTTAATTGTCGAGCTTGAAGAAGCTGCTGATCCAATTGATCAAACTCCTTTACTATGTATTCTCAAAATTATATTCTCACAATACTTGATATAATTCTAATCATTTGATTTTCTTCAAAATTGGATTACACACGCATTTTTGGTACAATTAATGCAGTTAAATTAGGAGGAAATCGTTATGCCAAGAGGTCAAGGAAAAACCATTGCACAAAATAAAAAAGCGAATCATGATTATTTTGTTGAAGAAACTTTTGAGGCTGGACTAGTTTTACAAGGGACTGAAATTAAAGCCATACGTGCAGGAAGAGTTAACTTGAAAGAAAGTTTTGCACGTATCAATAAAGGCGAAGTCTACATTCATAACATGCATATCTCTCATTACGAACAAGGGAATATTTATAATCATGAACCTACTCGAAGCCGTAAACTTCTCCTGCACCGCAAACAAATCAATCAGCTGATTGGGGCGACCCAGCAAAAAGGCTATGCACTGGTGCCGTTAAAACTGTACATTAAAAATGGTGTGGCCAAGCTTTTAATTGGATTAGGTCGAGGGAAGAAAAAATATGACAAGCGAGAAGACTTAAAGCAGAAGCAAGTGAAACGTGAAATCGACCGAGCAATTAAAGAGAGTCTTAAGTAATATAAGGTTGAATTTATTTGTATTTGTGATATAATAATTTATGTCGCAAAAGCGATATCAAAGTGGGCTTGATGCTCCCTTTTTAATCCTAACGGGGACGTTACGGATTCGACGGGGATAGGTCGAGCTCGGGTTGCAGGTCGAGGTGACGACTCGTACAACGTCATTTGCCTAAAATAACTGGCGAATCTAACGATAACCTAGCTGTAGCTGCGTAAGTAGTCTATAGCTGATCCTTCCTGGCATCGCTCGTGTGCCAGATCGAAGGGTCTCAAACTGAAGCGGGCTACGCGTTCTTCCACCACCTGAGGAAGGACGAAGAGACTAATCAGGTTAGCTCCTCGGAAGCCTGTTGATAGGCTGAAGAGTGAGTGAAATATAATATATCAACTAAGCTTGTAGAAGCCCGAGTGCCGATATCTCCGGACGTGGGTTCGACTCCCACCGTCTCCACCAATACATAATTGGTGGTTTTTTTATGCTTGAAAGCATAAAGTTCAGCTTCATTACTAAAAATCTCCATTTAACTAATAAAAAAAGATTAAACTATTTATTTCTTGAAAATTCCAGGGAGTACTAATCCTTGTAGCTATCCATCACTTTCTACCGTAAAACTACATATATCATCTGTTAACTTATAATCCGCCGCTAAAATAAAGCGTGCGGATTTTTTTATAGTCGGTGGATAGAATAAAAACTACAACAAAGAAAGGAGGCTTAAAATCTATAATGAATACTAATAAAAACAGGTGGTTAATAGCACTATCTGCAGTAGCCATGCATTTATCTATTGGATCGATTTATGCTTACAGTGTGTATAAAAATCCTATGTCTGAAGAGCTGGGCTGGAGCGGGACAGATGTAGCCCTTTCGTTTACAATTGCTATCTTTTTTCTTGGTCTGACTGCAGCATTCATGGGGAAATTTGTAGAAAATCAAGGTCCGAGAAAATCAGGGTTTATTGCAGCTGGTTTATTTAGCGGAGGCATGCTGCTCACTGGTTTAATGGTACAACTCGGCTGGCTGTATGGTTTTTATATTACGTATGGAGTGATTGGCGGGATAGGATTAGGTATTGGATATATCGCCCCTGTCTCAACGCTGGTGAAGTGGTTCCCGGATCGTCGGGGACTTGCTACGGGTATGGCTGTTTTCGGCTTTGGAGCCGGAGCACTAATTGCAGGACCTACGGCTGAATTTTTAAATACAAACCTTGGAATTCATTGGTCGTTTTATATTTTGGGAGCCTGTTACCTTGTGCTCATGCTGCTTGGTTCTTCTTATATTGCCACTCCACCTGAAGGGTGGAAGCCGAAAGGATATGAAGAACGTAAGGAAAAGAATTTGAACAAAGGTGATCTTGATCAAATGACGCGAAATGAAGCGGTCAAGACAGCTCGTTTTTGGATGCTGTGGTGGATGATGTTTATAAACATTTCAGCAGGAATTATGCTTATTTCCGTTGCCTCCCCTATGGGTCAGGAAAAAGCAGGTATGTCAGAAGCGGCGGCAGCTACAATGGTTGGTATTATGGGTTTATTCAATGGCGGGGGCCGTTTAATTTGGGCCGCATTATCAGATTATATTTCACGTGCCTATACGTATATTATTTTCTTTACCGTTCAGGTTGTTTTATTTTTCTCACTGCAATTTGTTACAAGTGACATTGTTTTTCAAGTGTTCATGTACATCATTGTCTCCATATATGGAGGAGGATTTTCAAATCTTCCTGCTTTTATAGGCGATTTATTTGGTACAAAACAGCTGAGTGCAATACATGGGTACCTGCTTACCTCGTGGGCAGCTGCTGGAGTGGTCGGTCCTATGGTCGTTTCTTATATTCGAGAAACTACAAATAGTTATGAAGCAACGTTTGTAATTTTTGGAGTATTAATTGCTACAGCTCTTCTAACGGCGATTGCTATGAAAGTTCTGATTGTACGGTACCGTAAAAAACAAGCGGAGCCGGAATTAAGTCCTGCTTAGGTAATTGTATAGATCTACCAAATAAGGCCACACTTATGGTAAAGAATTTTTTAGGCAGGTGAGCGAAATGGCAGAGAATAAGATAATAATTAACGGACATTCGTATGCATTTAAAGATGGAGATACAGTATTAGAAACTGTTAGGAATTTAGAAGTTTATGTACCTGGAATTTGTTCAACCCAGCCAGATCTTGGGGTTGGAGTAGTTAAGACTTGTGATACATGTTACGTAGAAGTGAACGGAGAAATGAAACGTGCATGTACAACAAAAGCCGAGCCCGGAATGAAGGTAGTCACACAATCGGAAAAAGTGAAAGAAGCTCAACATGAAGCCATGTCCAGAATATTGGAAAATCATGAATTGTACTGTACGGTCTGCGAT
This sequence comes from Halobacillus sp. B23F22_1, assembly GCF_043497005.1. Classification (NCBI taxonomy): domain Bacteria; kingdom Bacillati; phylum Bacillota; class Bacilli; order Caryophanales; family Bacillaceae; genus Halobacillus; species Halobacillus sp. B23F22_1. Next base: position 1,395,285 of record NZ_JBIEKE010000001.1, read on the forward strand.
AACAATAACGGTAATTGCGAAGTGCATAATGCAGCAGAGTATCTAGAGATTGAGCATCAAGAATATGATTTCCGGCCAAAGCCTTACCCTCAGGATAATTCTCATCCATTCTATCGTTATGAACCCGATCAATGCATTCTTTGCGGTTTGTGTGTAGAGGCATGTCAAGACTTGCAAGTAAGTGAAGTTTTAACTATAGATTGGGAGCGTAATATCCCTAGAGTCATTTGGGATAATGATGTGCCGATCGATGAATCATCTTGTGTGTCTTGCGGGCATTGTGTATCAGTATGCCCTTGTAACGCATTAATGGAAAAATCAATGATTGGTGAAGCGGGTTATATGACAGGCATCCCTAATGATGTACTCGAGCCTATGATTAATCTGACGAAAGAGGTAGAACCTGGCTACCGAGAGATTTTAACTATTTCAAATATAGAGGCAACGATGCGGGAAGATCGAATTAAACGAACGAAAACGGTTTGTACTTACTGTGGGGTAGGGTGCAGCTTTGAAGTATGGACGAAAGGCAGACACATTTTAAAGGTGCAGCCAGACGAAAAAGCTCCAGTAAATGGTATTTCCACTTGCGTAAAAGGAAAATTTGGCTGGGATTTTGTAAATAGTGAGGACCGTTTAACAACTCCGTTAATACGTAAAGGTGAAAAATTCGTCGAAGCGACGTGGGATGAAGCTTTATCTTTAATGGCTTCGAAAATGACTGAGATCAAATGGAATCATGGTAACGATTCTATCGGATTTATTGCTTCCTCTAAATGCTCCAATGAAGAAAACTACTTGTTTCAAAAATTAGCAAGAAGTGTATTTGGCACGAACAACATTGATAACTGCTCCCGCTATTGTCAGACACCAGCCTCTACTGGATTAATGAGAACAGTAGGCATTGGTGGAGACTCGGGCACGATTGAAGACATTGAGAATGCTGAATTAATTTTAGTCGTCGGTGCGAACCCGGCAGAATCTCATCCCGTTTTAGCGACTCGAGTTAAACGGGCTAATAAATTGTATAATCAGAAATTACTCGTATTCGATCTAAGAGAAAATGAATTGGCACAGAGAGCTGACTTATTTGTGAGTCCTAAACCTGGAACCGATCTAGTTTGGTTAAATGCGATTGCCAAATATATCATTGATCAAAATTGGCATGATGCCAAGTTTATAGAGCAGCGAGTGAACCATTTTTCAGAGTTTGTAGATTCACTAGCTAAGTATACATTGGACTATGCAGAAGAGAAAACAGGTTTAAGTAAAGAGCTTTTAGTTAAAGTGGCATCCATGATTCATGAGGCAAAAAGCATGTGTGCATTATGGGCGATGGGCGTTACCCAACACATAGGCGGAACGGATACGAGTACGGCAATATCAAATTTACTTCTCGTGACAGGAAACTATGGGAAGCCGGGGACAGGTGGATATCCATTACGTGGACATAACAATGTCCAGGGGGCAAGTGATTTTGGAACGATGCCTGAGTGGCTGCCCGGCTACGAGTCAATTGAAGATGATAAGATTCGTTCGAAATATGAAAAAGCATGGGGAACAAAACTTCCAAAAGAGCCAGGTTACAATAACCATGAAGTCGTAGAAGCTATCCAAGAAGGAAAAGTAAAAGCAATGTATTTATTTGGAGAAGAAATGGGTCTTGTTGATTCAAATATTAATTACGTTCAAACGGCTTTTGAAAAGTTAGACTTTTTTGTCGTTCAGGATGTCTTCTTCTCAAAAACAGCACAGTTTGCTGATGTTGTCCTGCCGGCCTCTCCAAGCCTTGAGAAGGATGGAACGTTTACCAATACAGAAAGAAGAATTCAACGATTTTATAAAGTCTTCGAGCCGCTCGGGCATTCTAAACCAGATTGGGAAATTTTTCAGGATCTTGCAAATAAACTTGGAGCAAATTGGAGTTACAAACACCCTGGAGAAATAATGGCTGAAGCAGCCACACTGGCACCTGTTTTCGCAGGGGTTGATTATGACCTGTTAAAAGGATGGGGAAGCCAGTTATGGCCAGTACAAAAAGACGGGACCGATTCTCCGCTTCTTTATGAAAAAGAATTTGCTTTTGAGGATGGAAAAGCAAAATTGGTACCGGTTGAATGGTCACCTCCTTACCACCCAGGAGAAGAGTATGATCTTCATTTAAATAACGGACGTATTCTAGAGCATTTTCATGAAGGAAACATGACATATCGGTCCGAAGGGATTACTCATAAAGTTCCGGAACCTTGGCTTGAGGTTTCTCCACAGCTTGCTGGAAAGCGTGGAATAAAGACAGGAGCTCTAGTACGGCTGAAATCTCCATATGGAGAAGCGGAAGTACGTGTCTGGGTGACTGATCAAGTTAAAGGAAATGAATTGTATTTTCCTATGCATACGATGGTCGAACATAGTGCCGTTAACCAGTTAACGAGCAGTTATCACGACAAAGTGACGCATACGCCAAACTACAAAGAGATGCATGTGAAGATGGAGGTTATCGAGCCGAAAGGTCCTAGTCCTATTCCTGAAATAAATCACCGCTTTGGAAATCCTCAGCCGCAGGTCGGCGTCAGAGTTGAAAAGAAATGGGAACGTCCTGATTTTACCAGCATATCAGAATTTATTAAGAGAAAGGGGTTTGACCATGGCGAAAGCAATCAAGCAAATTGATCGATCAATCCCTACGGCAGAAGAAAAACAGGCAGCGGAAGTGAATGAGCTGATATCATCTATTACAGAGCATAAAGAAACCCTTTTGCTTCTATTAGAAATAATAGAAGAATTTCATAAAGTAGGTCTTCTTGATATGCTTCAAGGCGTGTTGAAGACAAGACACAAGTTAGGTTTGCTAGCCATGGAAGAACTAGATAAACCGGTTGTTCATGATTTAGTAAAAAGCGGCATAGGAGCATTCAATTTTTTAACTAAAGTGGACCCTGAACAATTTAGCAGAATATTAAATGGTATGAGTGAAGGTCTCAAGCACTCCTCGGAGCAACTGGAGAATGACAAAACACTGGGAATATGGGGCATGATGAAAGCTACCAAAGACCCAGAAGTGAATCGATCCCTAACTACATTTATCCACTTTTTAGAAGGAATGGGTAAAGGATTGAAAACAAAGTAGTAAAAGAGGTGAAAAAAGTGAAGGAGATGACCTTAAAAGTAAAAGAAATCACTGGCCCCTCTGATAAAGATATAATAACTGATAACTTAGCAGCTGTTTGGGGAGTACGAAGCACTAAAGTGAACGCTCCATTAGGGGAAGTTACCATCTCGTATAATGAAGAGGCCGCTTCGCGTGTAGATATAGAACAAGCTGTTAAAAATGCTGGTTTTACATTAATTTAATTATAAATGAAAGGAACGTCCAGCCTAAGAGACGTTCTTTTTTTGTATAAAAAATTAGCTGTTCAATCTTTATTATAGACAACAGGTCTGCAATACTAAAAGCGCGGAGGCAAAATTGAGTGAAGCTCAAGCTCAATATACGAAAGTTACTAAGCTTTTTTTAAAAAATAGTCCTGGCTATGAAAAATAAAAATGTGTCTATTTATGCTTCTTTTAGTCCATAATATTAAATTATTTTACTCGTAATCTATCGAAAATCCAGGCTTTTAGTTGACAGCGCTTACACAATGAGTTAAATTAGTGTCAACAAGTTAACTATGTGATGGAGATTAGGAGACTCACACGAGATTTAGTACTGCACGTCTGCAGCGTACTTTAATTTTGTGTGGGTCTTTTTTCTATTCATACACGTGGTTAACGGGTAAAAAGGAGGAGAAAAACATGTCGGAGTTTGCTGCAGAAGTAATTGGTACCATGATTCTCATTATATTTGGAGGAGGAGTAGTTGGAGGTGTTGTGCTAAAGGATTCAAAAGCTGAAGGTGCGGGCTGGGTTGTGGTCACAATCGGATGGGGGCTTGCCGTAGCGATGGGGGTATACGCAGTCGGTAATTTCTCAGGGGCTCATATTAACCCTGCTGTAACATTAGGATTTGCTGCTGTGGGTGAATTTGAGTGGGCTAAAGTCCCTCTTTATATTACCGCTCAAATGATAGGGGCTTTTATCGGCGGCGTTATCGTATTTTTTAATTACTTAGCTCACTGGGATAAAACGACGGATCCAGGATTAAAACTGGCGGTTTTTTCAACGGATCCAGCTGTTCGAAGCCCTTTTTCAAATTTAGTTAGTGAGATGGTAGGCACGTTTGTATTACTGATGGGATTGTTGTTTATTGGCGCAAATGAATTTACTGATGGATTAAACCCTTTAATTGTGGGAGCGCTCATCGTAGCAATTGGTATGTCACTGGGTGGTGCAACAGGTTATGCTATTAACCCTGCTCGTGACTTAGGACCTCGTATTGCTCACGCTTTGCTGCCTATACCAGGAAAAGGAGGGTCTGATTGGGGTTATGCTTGGATTCCGATCGTAGGTCCTATTCTTGGTGGGATATACGGAGCTGTTTTTTATCGGGCATTTTTTATCGGTGAATATACGGTGCTATTTTGGGTGTTAAGTGTAATTGTGGCAGTTATTTTGGTTGGAGCAGCTTCATCTGAATTGAAAAAAGGGGAAACTAAAGCAGACCAAATTGAAGAAAAAGTAGTGTAAATATTATAATGGAGGCGATTAAATATGAGTGAAAAATTTATTCTATCTTTAGATCAGGGGACGACAAGTTCAAGAGCCATATTATTTAATGAAGCGGGAGAAATTGTAGAAACAGGCCAAAAAGAGTTTGAACAATTTTTCCCGAAACCAGGCTGGGTGGAACATGATGCTAATGAAATTTGGACGTCTGTACTTGCTTGTATAGCAGACGTACTAAGAAAAGCAGATGTAGATCCTCAACAAATTGCAGGTATTGGCATTACAAATCAGCGCGAAACGGCAGTTGTATGGGACAAAAATACCGGAAAGCCAGTCTATAAAGCGATTGTTTGGCAGTCACGCCAGACAGAAGATATATGTAAAGATTTACGAGCTCAAGGACATAATGATTTATTTAATGAGAAAACTGGATTACTCCTTGATCCTTATTTTTCAGGTACAAAGGTAAAATGGATTTTAGATCATGTAGATGGTGCGCGAGAGAAAGCAGATAACGGAGAATTGTTATTTGGAACTATCGATACATGGATTGTATATAAGTTATCAGGAGGCAAAGCTCATATTACGGATTATTCCAACGCCTCCCGAACTCTTATGTTTAACATCTATGACCTTAAATGGGATGAAGAGTTACTTGATATCTTAACGGTGCCTAAGAGCATGCTTCCGGAAGTGAAGCAGTCTTCTGAAGTTTATGCGAATACCGTCGACTATCACTTCTTCGGCCATGAAGTTCCGATTGCTGGTATTGCAGGCGATCAACAGGCCGCATTGTTTGGACAAGCCTGTTTTGAGAAAGGCATGGCGAAAAATACGTATGGAACGGGTTGCTTTATGTTAATGAACACTGGGGAAGAGGGCGTTAAATCTGAACATGGATTGTTAACGACTCTTGCATGGGGTGTAGATGGAAAAGTTGAATATGCTTTGGAAGGAAGTATTTTTGTGGCGGGATCTGCCATTCAATGGCTTCGTGACGGATTACAATTGATTGAAAGTGCTCCTGATAGTGAACAACATGCTCTTAAAGTCGAGTCTACGGATGGTGTATATTTAGTCCCTGCTTTTGTGGGATTAGGAACGCCTTATTGGGATAGTGATGCAAGAGGAGCTATGTTTGGTTTAACTCGAGGGACTTCGAAGAATCATGTTATTCGTGCTACATTAGAGTCTTTAGCTTACCAAACGAAAGATGTACTAGATGCGATGATTGCAGATTCTAAAATTGATTTAAAAACATTGCGTGTAGACGGAGGAGCTGTGAAAAACGATTTTCTTATGCAATTCCAAAGCGATATTTTAAGGGTGCCTGTTGAGCGTCCGGTAGTACAAGAAACAACAGCTTTAGGAGCAGCTTACTTAGCTGGGCTAGCTGTAGGTTACTGGAAAGATAAAAACGAAATTGCAAAGCAGTGGAATAATGAAAAAACATTTACAGACGAGATGGGAGAAGAAGAGCAGGAAAAACTTTATAATGGCTGGAAGAAAGCGGTAGCCGCTACACGTGAGTTTAAATAAGAAAAAGGGGAGCCTTCTTTGGCTCCCCTTTTTCTTATGTTTACATTTTTAAGTTATTCAATATATCCAATAGCTCCATTCCATCGGACAGAAAATTTGAATTGCTAATAATTTCATTTACATCACTGATTTCTACATTCATTAATACAAGGATAGCTACCAAAAATAATAAAAAGTTATCTCCTTCAACATCATTTGATGGGCCATTATTTCTTAATTTCTCTTCTAATTCTTTTACTTGTGCCTCTAATTCGTAGATACGCTGGTACGTTGCATAAGCAGACATGGAAGAACCCCCCCTTTTCCTTTTTATCTATCTTATGAAGAAGGCTTGTTTAATGAGAGGGTATATATCTTAAAATTTATTTGAACAACAAAGGGACCATTCAATAGTGAATGGTCCCTTTGTTTAATCTTCTCCTATAATTCGAACTTCTCTTTCTAGATCTACTCCGAATTTCTCTTTTACCGTCTTTTGCACATGTTCTATAAGGGAAATGTAATCTGTCGTCGTTGCATTATTTTTATTGACTATAAACCCAGCGTGTTTTGTAGAGACTTCGGCTCCGCCGATATTTTTTCCTTGTAATTGACTGTCTTGAATTAGTTTGCCTGCGAAATATCCAGGCGGCCTTTTAAATACACTGCCGCATGAAGGGTACTCTAAAGGCTGTTTTGATTCTCTTTTATATGTCAGATCGTCCATAACTTCCTTGATATCCTCATATTTCCCAGGTTTAAGGCTAAATGTTGCTTCTATTACAATGTCTTTGTTTTTCTCGATGTTACTCGTCCGATAGTCCAATTCAAGATCTGAGGCCAAGCGTTTAACCAGATTTCCATCTCGATCGATAACATAAGCGTAATCAAGGACATCTTTAATCTCGCCACCGTAGGCTCCTGCGTTCATATAGAGTGCACCGCCGACCGTACCTGGTATTCCGCATGCGAACTCTAGTCCTGATAAATGTTCTTTAAGCGCATGACGAGAAGCGTCAATAATACGAGCGCCACATTGAGCAACAATCGTATTACCTTCGGTTGAGATGTCATCAAGATGTTTAAGACTAATAACAATACCGCGAATGCCTCCATCTTTAATTATTAAGTTGGAGCCGTTACCTAAGAGCATGAAAGGGATATTTTCTTCATTTGAAAACTTTACGACATTTTGAATCTCTTGATAGTTAGTAGGAGTGATGAAAAAATCCGCTTTTCCTCCCAGCTTCGTATACAAGTGTTTTTTAAGTACCTCATCGACCTTCACGTTTTCTTTCTTTACAAGTTCTAATAGTTTATTATAAATTTGCTCCTGTTTATCCATACATATCAGTCCTATTAAATAGTTATTCTCCCTTATGAAGTTTATAACAAAATCAGCTTAATTCAAAGCGTTTTAACAAAAATGTATTATAGTAAACGGCAAATCGAATGCTTCAGTAAAATATAGAGACGATTTCCTCAACTTTCATATAGTATATGGGTATAATGTAAAAAGTTACACATCTTTCAAGCATGAATACGCTTCACTTCAAAGAAAGTTTCTTATATTCAGAAAATTGATTGCGAACTGCAGCCTAAATCTGTATCATCATTGTAAGTAGCTTTAATTTAACTCTACATGCATTTATATAAGGAAGGATGAACAAAATGGATGAGAAAAAAGATTTGCGAATCAGAAGTAAAGTTATCAGCGAAGGAGTGAACCGTGTTCCAAACCGCTCCATGCTTCGCGCGGTAGGCTTCAAAGATGAAGATTTCAAAAAGCCTATGATCGGAATTGCAAGTACTTGGAGCGAAGTTACACCGTGTAACGTACATATTGACGATTTAGCGAAGGAAGCCAAATCAGGTGCTTCAAACAGCGGTGGTGCTCCAATGATCTTTAATACCATTACAGTTTCTGATGGTATAGCAATGGGACACGAAGGCATGCATTACTCTTTACCAAGCCGGGAAATTATTGCAGATTCTATAGAGACCGTAACAAATGCTGAACGTCTTGATGGTGTAGTAGCGATTGGGGGGTGCGATAAGACAACACCTGGATGTCTAATGGCTATTGGACGTATGAACATTCCATCAGTATATGTTTATGGTGGAACTATTCAGCCAGGGAAATTGAAAGGAAAAGACATCGATATCGTTTCTTCTTTTGAAGCAGTTGGTCAGTATCATGAAGGAAATATCAATGAGGAAGAACTCCATCAAGTCGAGTGTCATGCTTGTCCAGGTGCAGGAGCATGTGGAGGCATGTATACAGCCAACACGATGGCTGCTGCTGTGGAAGCATTAGGGATGAGTATTCCAGGATCATCTTCAACTCCTGCAGTAAATGATTATAAAGAACAAGAATGTAAGCAGGCAGGAGAAATGGTAATCGATCTTCTCGAAAAAGGAATATATCCTAGGGACATTATGACGAAGAAAGCATTTGAAAATGCTATTACTGTAGTTATGGCACTGGGTGGATCTACGAATGCCTTCCTACATTTAACAGCCATGGCTCATTCAGCAGGTGTAGATCTATCCCTTGATGATTTTGAGCGTGTGCGCCAAAACGTACCGCATTTGGCTGATATGAAGCCGAGTGGAAAATACGTAATGCAGGACCTTTATGAAGTAGGCGGTGTTCCAGCGGTTATGAAGGTATTGCTTGAAGAAGGCCTTTTACATGGGGACTGCCTTACAGTAACTGGTAAAACATTGGCGGAGAATTTGACGGAAGCCGATCCATTAAAAGAAGGCCAACAAGTGATCGTACCATTCGATGAGCCTATTAAACCAAATGGACCACTTGTTCTGCTAAAAGGGAATCTTGCCCCTGAGGGAGCGGTTGCTAAAATGTCAGGACAAAAAGCGAGCCGTTTTGAAGGGCCGGCTCGTGTATTTGATAGTGAAGCAGAGGCTACAACAGCTATAGTTGATAATAAAGTAAAAGAAGGTGACGTAGTTGTCATTCGTAATGTAGGACCAAAAGGCGGACCAGGAATGCCGGAAATGCTGTCTATAACAGCGATGATCGTAGGTAAAGGCCTTGGTGGAAAAGTAGCGCTTCTAACTGACGGTCGTTTTTCCGGAGGTTCGCATGGCTTCGTTATTGGACACGTAGCGCCTGAAGCAGTCGTGGGAGGTCCTATTGGATTGCTGAAAGAAGGAGATACTATTACGATTGACAGTGAGACACAGCAGATTAATTTTGATGTATCTGAGGAAGAACTAGCACAAAGACGTAATGAGTGGCTTCGTCCTGAATTGAAGTATAAAACGGGGATGCTGGCGAAGTACGCGCGTCTCGTTTCCTCCTCTGCTAAAGGCGCAGTCACTGACTTGGATCTAGAATAAAACAAAATAAGCTTTATGTTTAAAAGATAGTGATAAAGACCCCGAATGACCGGCAAGCATTATTCAAGAAAATTCATTTTTATAAAGAGGCGCTCTTATGGGCGTCTCTTTTTTCTGCATAAAAAACACAATAGTAAACAAGTGTAAATGTAAGTAGTTTAATATTCCTAATTATTATATAATCCTCCCCTTATAAAAATAAGAGAGTAATGCATAAGTATCATTGACAATGAAAATCATTATCAATTAAGCTGTAAGAGCAATGCGATTGATAATGATTTTCATTTAGGAGGATTTTTATGTCTATAGATACAGCAGCAACCAATGATGCATTACTGAACACGCAGTCTAACCGGGAATCTAACGCAAGGTCATATCCTCGTAGAATTCCGATAGCCATTAATAAAGCAGAAGGTATTCATATTACTGATATGAATGGAAAAACATACTACGATTGTTTGGCTGGAGCAGGAACGCTGGCTCTTGGTCATAATCATCCAGTAGTCATTGAAGCAATGAAAACAGTATTAGATGCTCAAAATCCTTTGCATACGTTGGATATCACGACACCTGTCAAAGAAAATTTTGTTAGTGAATTATATTCAAACTTACCGGAACCTCTTGCTTCAAAAGCAAAGATACAATTTTGCGGCCCCACAGGTGGAGACGCGATAGAAGCAGCTTTGAAATTAGTAAAGACGGCCACAGGCCATAGAAGTATAATTACGTTCCACGGAGGCTATCACGGATCTACTCACGCCACGATGTCTATAAGTGGGACACGCGGTCCAAAAGAAAAAGTTAACGGTCTTATGCCAGATGCAAATTTTATGCCTTATCCGTATAAATACCGCTGTCCATTCGGGCTAGGAGGAAAGCAAACGCATCAAGTTAGCATTCAATATATTGAAAATATGCTCGATGATCCTGAAAGTGGAATTCTTCCTCCAGCAGCAATGATATTCGAGGTGGTTCAAGGAGAAGGAGGGTCCATCCCTGCTGATATCGAATGGGTGAAAGAGATGAGAAGAATTACGAAAGAGCGGGGGATTCCTCTCATTATTGATGAAATTCAAACAGGCATAGGAAGAACCGGTAAATTCTTTGCGTTTGAGCACGCAGATATTGTTCCTGATGTGATTGTTTTATCTAAAGCAATAGGAGGGAGTCTTCCATTATCAGTTGTGGTTTACGATGAGTCTCTTGATCAGTGGGAGCCAGGAGCGCATATTGGAACATTCAGAGGGAATCAAATGGCTATGGCAGCAGGAACAGCGACAATGAAATATATAAAGGACCATAATCTGATGCGTCACGCAGCCGAAATGGGAGAGCGCTTAATGGGGTCCCTATTACAATTACAAGATTATACACCGGAAATAGGCGAAGTTAGAGGACGCGGGTTAATGATAGGAATGGAAATGGTGCAGCCTGAGTTTAACCGCGCAAAAAATGGGAGCCACCCAGCTAACCCGAATTTGGCTAGTAAAATTCAATCAGAAAGTCTAAAGCGCGGACTAATTGTTGAAGTCGGCGGCAGACACGGGTGTGTCATAAGAATACTTCCCCCATTAATCATAACTAAAGAACAAGTTGATGAAGTTGCTAGTATTCTAAAGAATGCTATTAAAGAAGCAAAACTAGCGGGGGTGAGTGAATGAAACGATTTGAGGTAAAAGATGACGCAGAAGCGTACAAGCAGTCATTTGATCATTTATTCCTTCATAGCGGACAAGAAGGCATTAAAGCATTTGAAGAAATGATGGAGAACCTTACTAACGAGTTAATAGATTTTCATATGCAGCAAACTCAACCATACAGTGGAAAGTCACCTGCTGAAATAGAAAGAGAAATGATTAGGTTAAAGCCGGCAAGTGAACAGGGAGAATCGTTTTCTTGTTATTTAAAAGAGTTAGAGGAGACTGTTTTAAAGAACAGTCTCCACGTAACTCACCATAAAGCAATTGGACATTTACACTGTCCGCCTCTTCTCCCGACTTTAGCTGCAGAGCTTATTATTGCAGCTTTTAACCAATCAATGGACTCGTGGGATCAAAGTCCGTCGGCTAGTTTTGTAGAAGAAAAAATGATTCAGTGGCTCATTCAACAATTTAATTTAAAAAAAGAATCGAGCGGCACTTTTTCAAGTGGAGGCACCCAATCGAATTATATGGGGCTCTTATTAGCCAGAGACTATTATTGTGATAAGAAATTCGGCCATAATGTTCAGAAAAAAGGACTGCCGCCGCAATTGAATAAGCTTAAGATCTTATGCTCAGAAGAGGCTCATTTCACTGTTATAAAGTCAGCTTCCCAATTAGGGCTCGGAGAAGAGGCTGTTGTTAAAGTTAAGACAGATCAAGACCATAAGTTATGCCTTCAGGATATAGAGGAAAAATATAACCAGCTGAGAAAAAACGGGGAGTTTCCTTTTGCCTTAGTGGCTACTTGCGGCACCACAGATTTTGGGAGCATCGATCCGTTAGAAGATCTAGCTGCTTTTACAAAAGAAAACGACCTTTGGTATCACGTCGATGCTGCATTTGGAGGAGCTCTTATTTTAAGCGGCTCACATTACGAGAAACTAAACGGAATTGAAAGAGCTGACTCCATTGCAGTAGATTTTCATAAATTATTCTATCAGCCTATAAGCTGCGGCGCATTTTTGCTAAAGGATGAAAAAAACTTCAAGTATCTCAATCATCATGCTGACTACTTAAACCCTAAAGAAGATGATGAAGAAGGGATTCCTAATCTGGTGAATAAAACAATTTCGACTTCAAGACGCTTCGATGCGTTAAAGCTCTGGACTTCTTTGAGGGTCGTAGGAACAAACAAGTTTCGGGAAATGATTGATCACACGTTTGCCATTGCCCAGCAAACTGCTGATGTTATTGATGAAATGGATGATATAGAGGCAGGCAACCGATATCCAGAGCTGAATACTGTTCTTTTTCGATTTAACTCTAAAGAAGGACCGGCTGCTGATTTAGATGAAATTAATAAACAGATTCAGCAGCACCTTTTATATAAGGGAACTGCATTCGTTGCTAAAACGAAGGTGAATAAGGAAGTCTATTTAAAATTTACGATACTTAATCCAAGAACGGATTTGTCAGATGTAAAATCTATTTTAAGTGAAGTGTGGCAATTAGGGATGAAAGAGATTGAGAACAGGAGGGTAACTATATGAAAAATTACAAATTACTTGCTGAAGAGGCGACGATGCAGAGTTTTTTAAATTGTTATTTAAGAGAGACAAATAATTTTCAGTTGATGAATAATGCTTCTCAGAATAAAGAAGATTTAACTCTTGAAACAGAACTGCCAGGTCAAGAAGTAACGATTTCAGCACCTGTAAAGTATTGGTCTCTAACAGGTCGTCATACGTTTAACTTTCCACTTATATTAAAAAATAATCAATCTTCAGTAAAGCTTGATTACCTAACTTTAGTTTCTATTATCCTGAAGGAATTATCACTGGAGAATGGTAGAGAAGGTGCAGAAGACGAACTCATGCTTCGTGTGATATTAAGCTGTCAGAAAATCAATGAGTACTTAGAGAGGCGCGAATTTGATACGGAACAGCTTTTAGATCTGGAATTTGATTTTATCGATGCAGAACAGTCTTTGCTGCTTGGTCACCTCATGCATCCTACACCGAAAAGCAGGCAAGGGCTTACGGAAAAGGAAGACCAATTGTATTCTCCAGAATATAAAGGCAAATTCCAGCTTCATTACTTTAAAGCAAAGGAAGAAGTTATTATACAAGATTCGTCCTTAGGACGGAAAGCATCGAAAGAAGTCATTCATCAATTAATGAAAGATCCTGCAGTCGATAACGAATGGCTTCAGAAAAATATAGAAGATGGATTTTCTCTTCTTCCTGTTCATCCGCTTCAGGCAAAAGATATGCTGGACAATAAGGAAGTTAATGAACTAATGGAAAATGAGAGTTTGTTTTACTTGGGAGCCATAGGTTCTCCTTATCAACCAACTTCATCATTTCGAACGGTATATAACAAGCACTCAGATTACATGTTTAAATTTTCGCTGCCGATCAAGATCACTAATTCTCTAAGGGGAAATCTTCAAAAAGAACTCGACAGAGGCGTAGAAATTTCACGTTTGTTCAATACAGAACTTGGAACAGCATTGAGCAGTAATTTTCCCGGCTTTCACATCATTGAAGACCCTGCTTACATCAAATTAAACGTAAAAAATTCAATAGTAGCGTATGATGCTGTACTGCGGGAAAATCCTTTTAAAGATAAGAACTCGACCTCAGTTTCATTGGCAGCGGGACTTTGTCAGGAGCAGGGGTATGAACAAAACTCAAGATTATTTTCTATCATTAATCATCTTAGTGAACGCGAAGGACGCAGTACGGAACAAGTAAGTAAAGATTGGTTTAAGAATTACTTATCCCTATCTTTAAAACCAGTACTCTGGTTATTTGAAAATTATGGTGTAGCTCTTGAAGCGCATCAGCAAAACTCCTTAATCAGACTTTCAGAAGGTTATCCGGAAGCTTTTTATTATCGTGACAACCAGGGTTATTATTTTAGTGAAGATCAAGCTTATAAGCTTAAGGAATATTTGCCGGATCTTAATAACTCCAGTGACACGATTTGCAAAGATGAGGTAGCGGTAGAAAGACTGAGATATTACTTTTTCTTTAACCATATTTTTGGATTGATTAATAGTTTTGGCAGCAACGGTTTAGTACGTGAAGAAGTGTTATTTGACTTACTAAGAGAGGAACTGCAGAAGCACAATAAAGCGAATCCTCTCATTCACAGCCTCTTATATGAGAAGAATCTTCCATGTAAAGCTAACTTATTAACCCGGTTTCATGATATGGATGAATTACAAGGGTCATTAGAAACGCAGTCTGTCTATACACAGGTAAGTAATCCATTAGTCAGCAGGGTTGGTACCTATGAAGCATAGTGTTATAGATAGAGCATTGAATATTGAAATTGCTTTTAGAGATTTTGACATGGAAAATGATTTTTCTCGAATCTATAAATGGATGCACCAGCCTTATGTTATTCCATTTTGGCAGTTAAACTTACCAAAGGAAAAATTGCGGAACCATATGAGGGCGGCCATAGAGGATACTCATCAGTCTCTTTATATTGGTTCAATTGATGGTCAACCCATGAGTTATTGGGAAGCTTATTGGGTGCAGGGCGATGTCGTGGAAAAATATTATGAAGCAGAGCCTTATGATCAAGGAATCCATTTGTTAATAGGAGAAAAAGAGTATTTAGGGAAAGGATGGTCTTTGCCGCTGCTTCGTGAGATGGTTGATTTTCAATTTAAATGGAAGACAACGCAAAAAGTAATCGCAGAACCTGACCATAAAAATGAAAAAATGATTCATGTATTTGAAAAATGCGGCTTTAAGAAAATAAAAAAAATAGAACTGCCCGATAAGACGGGATTACTCATGTTCTGTGATCGAGAAGATTTTGAAAAGAGGTGGAAGTATGACACAACATATCTATGATGTTATCGGGGTAGGTTTAGGACCATTTAACCTGGGGCTGGCAGCATTAACGGAAGAAACTGATGAAATTGACGCTGTCTTTTTCGAAAAACAGGAGGAGTTTAATTGGCACCCAGGTATGATGATCCATGGCACTACTCTGCAGGTCCCTTTCTTTGCTGATCTCGTCAGCCTGGCCGATGTGAAAAGTGATTACAGCTTTCTCAACTATTTGCAACAGAACGGACGGCTGTACCACTTTTATTTCTTAGAGAAATTTCATATTTCAAGAAAGGAATACAATGATTACTGCCGCTGGGTTTCTGAACAGCTAAGCACTTGTCAATTCGGGATGGAAGTTACTAGTGTACGCCCCATAGTAAGCTGCGGGAAGCAAATTTACGAAGTCATCGTGAGTCATTTTTCCCGGAGAGAAGAGGTTTATTATACAGAAAATATTGCAATGGGAATTGGGTCAGTGGCATCAATCCCCCATCACTTAAAAGGGCTTGGTGATACAGTCTTTCATTCTTCGGAGTATATGTATAAAAAAGATATAGTAGAGCAGGCACAGTCAATTACAGTCGTCGGTTCTGGTCAAAGTTCGGCAGAAATCATTCTTGATTTAATCAATCAGCGAGGTACGTCAGCGGACATTCATTGGTACACACGATCCCATGGATTTTTTCCAATGGAATACTCCAAGCTAGGGTTAGAGCATTTTTCACCAGACTATACGAACTTTTTTTACAAACTTACTCAAGAAAAGAAGGATAAGCTGCTAAGGAAACAAGATTTGCTTTATAAAGGGATTAGTGCTGAAACTATTGGAGATATTTATGATGCATTGTACGAAGGTACTGTTGGAGACCCAGAGATGAATGTCCATCTTCAAGCGATGTCCGAAATTAAGGCGATTGAATCAGCAGGAGAATCATGGATAATTAGCGGACAACAACTCGTTAGTGAAGAGGAATTTGAGCGGCAAAGTGAAATTGTCATTCTGGGCACTGGGTATGAACCGGCTGTTCCACACTTTCTGTCACCGCTCAGCCATGAGCTTTACTGGGATGAAAAAGGAAGATATGAAGTAGATGAAAACTATGCATTGAAGAGCGATTTAACTCCTTCTATTTATGTGCAGAATGGAGAAATGCACACTCACGGAGTAGGTGCTCCTGATCTTGGGCTAGGGGCTTACCGAAATAGTGTAATTATAAACAGCATAGCAGGCAAAGAGATTTACCCTATGCAGGAAGACTATGTTTTTCAAACTTTTGGAGTAGAAAAAATGAATAGAAAGAAGGGGACTCATGTTATACGCTGAACAAATTAATTCCGTCCTTCATCATAATGATTGGATGAAAGTTAATCAGAAGCTGCTGGCTAAAATGATAGCAGAATACATGTATGAGGATATGATTAAGCCTCAATTAATAAAAGAAGGAGAATGGGCAGATTATCAATTAACCATTCATGAAGAAAAATATTATACCTTTCAAGCGAAGACTAGATATTTTAATAGCTATCAGGTGGTGGAAAGTTCCATCGAGGTTGTAGAAGGAGAAGAATATCGAAAAGCAACAAGTGCAATAGAATTTCTATTAGATATTCAGCCTCTTATCGGGATGTCATCAGAAACTGCAGGTCATTTAGTAAAAGAACTAAATCATACGCTGCTTGCTGATTCACATTTATTACAAGGAGCCTCTACTCCTTCTGACCAGTTAATTAAAGAGGATTATTCAAATCTTGAAGGGGAGATGTCAGGTCACCCTTGGATTACTTACAATAAGGGGCGGATTGGATTTGGATACGATGACTATTTGAACTATGCTCCAGAACGGCAGAAGGAGGTTCAACTACTTTGGATTGCAGTTCATAAAGAGCGGGCATCCTTTCAATCTGTGCAGGGTCTTTCTTACAACCATTTAATAGAGAATGAACTAAGTAAGAATGAACGAGAAAGACTTTACGCTCAATTAGAAGATTACAAAGCATCAAAAGAGAACTATTATATTATGCCGATTCATGAGTGGCAGTGGAAAAATGTTATTATACAACAGTTCTCTGAGGATCTGGCTCATCAATTGATTATTCCTCTAGATAAGGGAGAGGACCATTATCTTCCTCAGCAATCAATTAGGACATTTGTTAACACAGACCACCCCTTTAAGAAACATGTGAAAGTACCAATGGGGATTTTAAATACACTTGTGTATAGAGGGTTGCCGGCTGAGCGTACTTTAATTGCACCTCAGATCACCGAATTTATTAAAGGAATTTATGAAAAAGATTTATTTTTAAAAGAGAAGTGCCGGGTTATTTTACCGGGAGAAGTTGCCAGTATAAATGTCTCGCATAAATATTATGAACAACTGAAGAATGCTCCTTATCAATATCTCGAGATGCTAGGTGTAATATGGAGAGAGAGTATTTACAGCTATCTTGAGGATGGGGAACAAGCCATTACATTAGCGGCATTGCTGCATGAAGATCAAGAAGGCAAGCCTTATGTGCAGAGTTTAATGGAAGCATCCGGCTTATCTCCTGAAAAATGGGTGGAAAAATTATTCGAAGTTCTAATGGAACCGCTGCTGCATTTTATCTATCAATATGGAACTGTATTTTCGCCTCATGGGCAGAATACAATTATTGTCTTAAAAAACCATCAGCCCCACCGACTCGCTGTAAAGGACTTCGTTGATGATGTAAACATAAGCGACCAGCCTTTTGATGAATTAAAAGATTTACCGGATGGAATAAAAGAAGTCCTTCGTAGTGAGCCGCCTGAAGGATTAACACAGTTTATCTTTACTGGTTTGTTTATTTGCCACTTGCGCTATTTAGCCAGTATTTTAGATGATCATCAATTAATGGGGGAGGGCGATCTATGGAAATCTCTGGCTGCATCCATCCACAATTATCAAAGTAAATTCCCTCACTTGAATGATCGATTCGAGATTTTCGACTTTTTCAAAGAGAAGTTTACAAAGCTATGTCTGAATCGAAACCGCATGGTAGATTATGGATATGGGGATGGAGATGATCGTCCTCATGCTTCTGAATTTGGTAAAGTAAACAATGCTCTTGCCCTGTGGAAAAGATGAAGTCCTTGCTCCGGCAAGGGCTTTTTCACTTTTTTATGTGATAAAATACTGGGGTAAGGGAGGCGCTCGTATGAAAATTGGATTGATCAGGCACGGAAGCACTGCATGGAATAAGGCTGGGAGGGCACAAGGGCATTCAGACATCCCCCTGGATATGCAAGGCCATGCTGACGCCCTGGCATTAGGGAAAAAGTTAAACAAAAATGAATGGGCTTGTATATACAGTAGTGATTTGATGAGAGCTCATGAAACTTCAAAAAGAATCATTGAGGGAGGATTAAGGGCTGAGTTAATTACCGACAAGCGTTTACGAGAGGTTGGAGGAGGGCGAATAGAAGGAACGACGGAAGAAGAACGCATCGCTAAATGGGGTGAAGAATGGTGGAAGTTAGCACTAGGTATTGAAACAAAAGAAACCGCGCTCAAGCGTGGCTTGGATTTTCTAACAGATGTAACCAATAAACATGAAAATGAAAGTATACTTATTGTCAGTCATGGTTCTTTATTAAAACACTTAATGGGTGAACTGCTGGGTAAACAAATGGAGCAGTCTTTAGACAATACGTCACTATCTATTCTGGAACTTATAGATGAACGGTGGGAATGGAAAGTTTTAAACGATTTAAGTCATCTACATAGTTAATATGCAAGTTGGTTCAGGCAGGTATTCAAACATGAGAAATTGCCGCACACTTGTTTTAGCTAATATAGCTGCAGATTTCAGCGAGAAAGACTACATTTTGTACTTACGTTTAATTTAACAAATAAATCTCTATTTACATAAGGTTGAAATAGCTCGCCAGCATGAGGCGAGTTTTTTTGTGCAAATTAGTTTAACGGATGTTCATTTTTTATATTACTCTCCTCCTTATAAAAAATTGGGGCTCAAATGACTTTCACTAAAGGATTCCAGATAAAAAATTCTAAAAATTTAAAAATAAGGGTTGCAAAAATAAAATTCTCAGCGTACACTGTTTTATAACAGTTAATAAATTATTAAATCTGTTATATAAAAAGGAGGAGTTATTAATGAAAACAACTCAAACTAGAAGAAATGTAGGAGTGCCTTGCCCCCAATGTGGTACTGAAGTAGAAGGTGGGAATTATACGTATTTGATGGAATGTAACCACTGTCTTTCTAAAAAGGATGAATAATTTTTTACCTCTACTGTTATATAACATAAACTAATTAATTGGATTAACATATAACAGTTAGAAGGTGAGCATTAGTAGGATAACAGAGCTAGTAGAAAGGAAGGTACCATTAAGTGAGACTTTAACTGAAGATGCTCTAAGCGTATCAGAGCATCTTCATAATTAAAGCTTACCTATATAATTTAAGGAGGAATAATAATGAGAAAAGAGAGAATTGAAGCGTTGCGGCAAGATTGGAAAAACAATGAAAGATGGGAAGGAATTACGCGGCCATATGAGCCGGAAGATGTAATACGACTAAGAGGATCGATTGATATTCAGCATACTCTTGCTGAGCATGGGGCAGAGAAACTATGGAATCTTTTACATAAGGAGGATTATGTACATGCGTTAGGTGCCCTGACAGGTAACCAGGCAATGCAGCAAGTAAAGGCCGGACTGAAAGCAATCTATTTAAGTGGGTGGCAAGTAGCTGCTGATGCCAACCTTTCCGGTCATATGTACCCTGATCAAAGCTTATACCCTGCAAATAGTGTTCCCCAAGTGGTAAAACGAATCAATCAAGCATTACAGAGAGCTGATCAAATTCATCATATGGAAGGAAATGAAGAAATCGATTGGTTTGCCCCAATTGTTGCAGATGCAGAAGCTGGATTTGGGGGACAGCTGAATGTTTTTGAATTAATGAAAGGGATGATCGAAGCCGGGGCTGCGGCTGTGCACTTTGAAGATCAGTTAGCTTCGGAAAAAAAATGTGGTCACTTAGGAGGGAAAGTCCTTCTTCCGACTCAAACTGCCGTACGCAATTTAATTTCAGCTCGCTTTGCAGCTGATACAATGGGCGTCCCTACAATCATTATTGCTCGTACTGACGCAAATGCCGCTAACTTAATTACAAGTGACATAGACCCAGTTGATCATGAGTTTATAACTGGTGAGAGAACAGATGAAGGGTTTTATAAAACAAATGCCGGCATAGATCAAGCCATTGCACGAGGTTTAGCCTATGCACCATATGCCGACCTTATTTGGTGTGAAACCTCTGAGCCCAATATTGAAGAGGCACAAAAGTTTGCTGAAGCGATTCATGCAGAATATCCAGGGAAGTTGTTGGCGTACAATTGTTCACCTTCATTCAATTGGAAGAGTAAGCTTGATGATCAAACAATTGCACAGTTCCAGCAGCGACTATCCCAAATGGGATATAAATTCCAGTTTGTGACACTTGCAGGATTCCATTCCCTGAATCATGGCATGTTTGAACTGGCAAGGCAGTATAAAGACCGTGGAATGGAAGCTTACTCTGAGTTGCAGCAAGATGAATTTGCCAGTGAGCAGCACGGTTACACTGCCACAAGGCACCAACGTGAAGTAGGTACAGGATACTTTGATGAGGTGGCTCAAGTTGTATCGGGGGGAACATCCTCCACCACGGCTCTAAAAGGGTCAACTGAAACAGATCAATTTAACAGTCGAACTATAAAATCATAAAAGGAATCAGACCAGGACAAAACTGAATAAGCACAAAATAATCCGAACGATTTTATTGAAATCAGTTCGGATTATTTATGTTAAAGAAACTGCTTCATTAAAATACTCCCTTTCCAAACACGCATAAGATTTTTCAAAGTAAAGAGCACTTTCCATCGGGATCTTCGGCTCGCGCTGCTCCCACATTTTTACTATGATCACGCTCTGCAATCATATGAATGTTCGTTTTTCTCCTCTCAGCCTTACTTATATCCGATCTCATTTTTGGTATTGACACCTTTCCATTATTGAACCATAAACTATACTATTATTTAAAGCGGAGCTGGGGTGTAGTTATGACCATTATGACAGGTTCGGAGTACTTAGAAAGGATTAACGGGCTGGGGGCGGAAGTTTGGATAGCAGGAGAAAAAGTGACAGGAGACATTTCTGAACACCCTGCTTTTAAAGGAGTAATGACAAGTCAAGCTGAGTTATATGATATGCAGCAGAAAAGTAGTTTTAGCGAACACCTGACCTTTATGGATGATAATAAACAGAAAGTAGGGACCTCATATTTAATCCCAAAAACAAGAGCTGATCTAGAAAAAAGGCGTAGAATGATTCAAACTTGGGCCCGCCGCACAGCAGGTTTGATGGGGAGGAGTCCAGATTATATGAACACGGCACTTGCCGCATTTGCCAGTTCAGTACATCTTTTAAAGGGGCAGCCGAATTGTTTTCCCGAAAACCTTACTAAGTTTTACAAGTACGCAATTTCCAAAGATCTTTCTTTTACCCATACATTTATTAACCCTCAAAACAATCGATCACTTTTGAGTTTTGCAGATGAAGACACGACGAATGCCCGGGTAGTAAAGCGAATGGAAGAGGGGCTTGTTATAAAAGGAGCAAAACTATTAGCAACTCAAGGCGGCATTACAGATGAAATCATTGTGTTTTCTGCACCAGGTATTCAAGATCAATCGCACGCATTTGCTTTTTCGATTCCAAGTAATACAGAGGGAGTTAAATTTGTTTGTCGGAAGTCATTAATTGACGATCACTCACATTATAATTCTCCACTTAGTTCCCGGTTTGAAGAAATGGATGCAGTTGTTATTTTTGATAATGTCCTGGTACCGTGGGAACGAGTGTTTTTTTATGACAACATTAAAACGGCCAACGAGTTTTACAAGAATGGAAATTTTATACCATTTGCGCTTCATCAGATTGTATCGAGACAGGTCATTAAGACAGAGTTTATATTGGGTGTAGCAAAATCGATCGTAGACACTATTAATATTAACGAATACCAGCACGTCCAAAGCAAAGTCTCAGAAATCATAAAAGGTCTGGAAAGCGGTAAAGCATTACTATTAGCTTCAGAGCTTCAAGCAGAAAAAGATGACCGGGGGATCATGATTCCAGATCGCACAGCATTATATGTTGCAGTGAATCAATTTCAAGAAACCTACCCCAGGTTTATAGAAATTGTCCAGCTGTTAGGAGCGAGCGGGATGATTAACCTGCCCGATGAAAAACAATTCAACTCCCCTATAGGCGCCGATTTGGACCATTATTTACAGGGATTTGATGTGAAAGGAAAAGAAAGAGTAAAGCTTTTTCAACTGGCATTTGACCTCTGCATGAGCAGCTTCGGCTCTAGACAAACATTATATGAACGCTTTTTCTTCGGCGACCCTGTCCGGCTTTCGCAAATGATTTATCAAACATATAACATGGATCCATCTATTTCTT
The DNA here is from genome assembly GCF_043497005.1 of Halobacillus sp. B23F22_1. Lineage (NCBI taxonomy): Bacteria > Bacillati > Bacillota > Bacilli > Caryophanales > Bacillaceae > Halobacillus > Halobacillus sp. B23F22_1. Next base: position 1,417,761 of record NZ_JBIEKE010000001.1, read on the forward strand.
TTGTAGAAGAGTTACTAAATAAAACAGACTGTGAGAAAAGTGAATAAAATCATAAAATAATCCGAACAATTCTATTAGTTCGGATTATTTATCCTAAATTGAATGTACAGGGCTCCGTTAAAATACTCCGCTTTCTGCGGGCTCTTCGCCTGATCCAGTTTCCATACGAATCTTCGTATTTTGACATTACTATTTTACTTATGCTCTGTCCTTATTTATATTTTTTTATTGTAATGTTTTGCATGTTGCTCTAACTGCGAATCAGGCTGTTGGTTTGCCACATCCTCTGAGAGTCCTTGACGATTTACTGTTTTAGGGTTTTTGCTTTTATTGGCATTGCTTTTCTTACTCATACCTACACCTCCTAATCGTAGTATGACGAATTAGTAGTGGAAAATATGCATGCCACTCCGTTCTTTTTAATCATGGTTTCAGGACTACTTTAATACAATCGTCGTCTTTTTCATCAAATATGTCGTATCCATGCTCTGCCTGATCAAGCGGCAGGCGGTGAGAGATAATATCAGTGGGATCAAACTCCTTGTTGTTAATTTTATTAAATAATTCTGGAATAAAGTGAATGACAGGCGCCTGCCCCATTTTAAGAGTTATATTTCTAGAGAAAAAATCTCCGAGTGGAAATGCATTGTATCGTGTGCCGTAAACACCAACAAGGCTTACAATGCCACCTTTTCTTACAGATTGGCTGGCTAATTGGATGGCACTTAACGTACCTCCCTGAAGTTTCATAACAGACTCGATTTGTTCAATGATGTTCTTTTTACCATCCATTCCCACACAGTCGATCACAGCATCGGCCCCTCCTTGAGTAATTTCTTTTATATGGGTGCCGAGGTCTTCGAATTTTGTGAAATCAAATATTTCAACATGATTTGATTTTTTAGCGTGTTTTAAACGGTATTGAACGTAGTCAACAGCAATGACTCTTTTGGCCCCTTTCATCCATGCGAATTTCTGAGCTAACAAGCCAACCGGCCCGCAACCTAATATCACTACTGTATCTCCATGTTTTACCTCAGCCTGTTCAATACCCCAGTAGGCGGTAGGGATAATATCGGATAAAAACAAAATTTTTTCGTCTTCCAACTCACAATTTTCGGGTACAACAAATGGGGTGAAATTACCATAGGGAACACGAAGAAGTTCAGCTTGTCCTCCTGGATACCCGCCAAAGGTATCTGAATATCCGAAGTACGCTCCGGCTTGTCCATTAGCATTTGCATGATCACATTGACTTTCCAAGTCCATTTTACAATACATACACTCCCCGCAAGCGATATTAAATGGAACAATTACTCTGTCACCTTTTTTCACTCTTGTTACATCAGGCCCTGTTTCTTCCACAATTCCCATCGGTTCATGTCCGATTATATAGTCTTCATGTAAATTAGGTATCATGCCATGCACTAAATGAAGATCTGATCCACAAATCGCTGTACTTGTAATTCTTACTAGAATATCATCTTTTTCTTTTAACACAGCATTAGGTACTTCTTTAACTTTAATGTCTTTAATGCCTTGGTAGGTCACTGCCTTCATAAATGATCCTCCTTATACAACACAATATACGTATCTTTTGCTTTCCGCACCATGTTTATTCAAGCGTAAATTGCTAATAAATAATATAAAGAGGAGGTTAAATTTATGGAAAAGGAAGAGAGAAAATCAATTGGTGATCGTAAGTATGAAGCGGCTGACTATCAGCGCGAGGATGAAACATCTAAAGGTTTGGCTACGACCCATGAACAAGTATCAGACACTTTAACGGAAGGCACTTATGACGCTGAAGTTGATCAAGTGGACAAGGATGGTCACTTAGTAAGTCATAAAGGGAAAGAATTAAATAAACGTAAATAATGAAAGCCCCGCTGCTTATTGAGCAACGGGGTTTCTGCTTTCTTTGCAATGAGTAAGAAGTTGATCTACATCTTTTAATCGTTCTGTAAAATGAGTGAAATCCTCTTTAGCGTGCAAGTCTAATGATCGGTTAACCTTATACTCAATATAATTTTTTTGTAAAATTAAGTCGTCGTATGTGGTGACATAGCCGGACTGATAATATTCTTCTAACTTTTCTGAAGCCATATGGAACGTATTTGTACTGCTGATCAACGGAATGTACCAACCAATGGGTTCTAAATAATGAGGGGTACCATTTAACATAATTGTGTCATATTTATTAAATGTAAGTGTTTGTCTTAATTCAGAGTAAGCTGCATGCTGTGTATGATCAAATGTCTGAGTAACGATGAGGGGATGAGTCATAAATTTTTCACCTCTTAAGAATGATTTACCTCATTTTAATTGATAATGATTATCAGTGTCAAGAGTTTTGAGAACGAGTCGCTATAAAGAAATATGCTAAACTATGCATAAGCAGCGGCGGAAGGGAGATTTTCTATTGTCAAAACCTGAAGTTTTAATTGTAGAAGATGAAGAAAAAATTGCACGGGTATTACAGCTTGAGCTGGAATTTGAAGGTTACAATATAACGAAGGTCTTCGATGGATTAGAAGCTCTAAATTTGATTCGGGAACAAAGCTGGGATCTTATATTATTAGATGTCATGATTCCGGGAGTAAGCGGTATAGAAGTATTACGGAGAATAAGAGTAAACGATAATAACACTCCTGTATTGTTATTAACCGCTAAAGATTCTGTTGAGGATAAAGTTTCTGGATTAGATTTAGGAGCTAATGATTATATAACTAAGCCTTTTCAAATAGAGGAATTACTGGCGAGAGTTCGGGCTGCGCTGCGCCGGCAATTAAAGGAAGACCTAAACAATGAGGAATGGATTCAAGCAGCCAATCTTAAATTAAATGAAAGGACTTATGAAGTCTTTCGGGATGGTACTTTGATAGATCTGACGCCGAAGGAGTTCAGTTTATTAGCTTACTTACTAAAAAACCAGCGGCAAGTCATTAATCGAGAACAGATCTTAGATGCCGTCTGGGGATATGATTACTATGGAGATACGAATGTAGTTGATGTGTATATTCGATACTTACGTAACAAAATGGACAAGCCTTTTGAACCGTTGCTTATACAAACGGTAAGGGGTGTGGGGTATGTTTTAAGGGACCCAAGATGAAAATCCAAAATAGAATTCACTTATTTACAAGTGTTTTGTTCGTAATTTTATTAATTCTTATTAACGTTGCTATCTATTTCTCCTTTAGTCGAATACTTTTTTCAAGTGAAATTGAATCAACTTCAAAAGAAGCCGAGCACATTATTGAAGAGTTAAATTATGGCACGAACGATATTCCAATTACAGAATTTTTAAGAGCTTATGTACCAGTAAATGGAATGGTGCAAATTATTGATGAGGCCGGCCAAGTAGATGCAGGAATTGCTGCAACTGAAGGGCAGGATCTTCAAGATCGTCGATATGAATTTTACAGAGAAGAAAAATCTGAGATTATAGAATTCAATAATGAACACCTTTCTTTTGTTTCAATTCCTATTATTTGGCAAGAAGGTGAAGTTGCAGCACTGCAAGTGACAGAACGAATGACGACTACCGAACAAAATCTGACCACTCTTCGGTATGTACTGCTTGTTGCTACAGTTATTGGAATTCTTCCTTTATTTATTTCTGCAAGGCTGTTGAGCAATGTGATTATACGACCTATCGCCTCAATGACAAAGACTATGAAAGAAATTAGAGAAGGCGGTCACTTTAAACGGATCGACTTATCTAAAAGGTCGAGAGACGAACTGCATACAATGGTTTTGACTTTTAACGAAATGATGGATTTATTAGAATCAAACTACGAAAAGCAAGAACGTTTTGTGTCAAACGCTTCACATGAATTAAAAACCCCTCTTACCGTGATTGAATCTTATTCAAGTTTGTTAAAAAGAAGAGGGAAAAACAATGAAAAGCTTTTTGACGAAGCAGTTGAAGCCATTCATTCTGAAGCTATTCGAATGAAAGAGTTAACTGTACAGTTGCTGACCCTGGCTAAAAAAGAGGAGCAGTGGAACGTAATGCCTGAGAAACTTGAGCTTAATGAAGTTGTTGAGGAAAGCGTGCAGTCGTTTAATAATGCCTATGGACATAGAGTTATTATTTACTTAGAGAATGAAGTTATAGTAAATGCTGATGAGCAGAAGCTTAAGCAGTTGTTATACATTTTTATGGATAATGCTCGAAAGTATAGTGACGGAAGGATTGATGTACGTGTAGGTAGTGGGGATAATTATGGACGTGTAGATATCGTGGATCGTGGTATAGGCATTGCTGAAGAAGAATTAGATAATGTGTTTGACCGCTTTTACCGGGTAGATCGCTCACGTGAGCGGAAGATTGGTGGATTTGGATTAGGTCTTTCTTTAGCGAAAGAAATAGCTGGAGCAATGAACATAAAGTTGGTATTAAAGAGCGAACCAGGTATAGGCACGCAAGCAACTATAAAAATTCCCCTTTCTCATTAAATTCTCATTTTTTTTATTTAGAATAAAAGAATAGAGGGAGGTAAAATATATGATTCGATCATCTGCCAGGAAATTAATTTTAGCTATAATTGCTTTCGCTTTGTTTATTGTTTTCATATGGCAGATTATCCACAGCGTTTCTTCAGCCGATCCCATGAATGAAAAAGAAGCAGTCGAACAAGTAGAGGGTCAGTATAACGGTGAGGTGACTGAAGTGCAATTGGATGGGGATAAGTACAAGTTTACTTTAACCTCTGAATTAGGAACACATCTTATTTACCTCAATCGTCAAACAGCCGAAGTCATCCACTTAGAACAGGTAGCTTCCATTAAAGATAAAGAAGATTTAACTGATGAAGAGATTAAAGATATAGTATTAAAAGAACAAGACGGTAAAGTTACTTCCATTACTTCAGAGGGGAAAAAAGATGATAAGAAGTTTAAAGTGGTTCTTGAAGATGACCTTACACGCTATAAATACAGCGTTAGTGCACACGGAGAAATCCTAGAAATCGAGGAAGAAGAAAGGCACCATAAAAAACCTCACCAAACGAGAGTATCGGCAGAACATGCAGTAGAAATTACAAGAGCAGAAATATCAGGAAAGGTAGATGATGTGGAATATGAAGAAGGAGAAGAGGGGGAACCACCTCATTTTATAGTGGAGATAGAACGGGGCGATGGCATGGAGGCTGAGATTCAAATCCATGCCATATCCGGGGATGTATTATCAATCAGCTGGGAAGATTAATTAGCTGATGGGCTTTTTTAGATAACGTTCGCTTTATCCATAATAATTGAAGCGGTTCTTAAATCCATTTGACGCCATTAATAAAATCTCTTTTCGAAATAACTATGGTAAGGAAGGCTTGTTATTCTCCCTTTGCCGTAACTTTGAGGATAGTATTCACCTCTTCTTCAAATGATAATGAAGAAAAAGGAGGAAGAGTGAATGACTAAAAGAAGAAAAGGTCCAAAACAAAAAGATCAACCCAATTTACCTCAGAGTCCTAAACAGGATTATGGAGATAAATTAGAAGGATCACACCAAGTGAAGCAAAGTAATCATAGCCGTCAAAATCAACATTCTTCGCATGACTTATAGAAATATAAAACCGCCGACATGATATGTCGGCGGTTTTATATTTCTCATCAACTTCTCATAATAATCTTCGGGATTCTTCATTTACATTGGCTATGATGTAAGTAACTAAACAAATAAGGAGGCAATAATATGAAGCGTAAGTTGTTTATCTTTGGAATTGTAGCATTTGTGGTAATGGGGGGAGCAATCGGAGTGGGTGCTTTGTCAGATGCAGAAGCTGCAACAAATGAAATGAATACGACTTTAAGTACATCTGATGCTGAGGAAATTGCAAAAACTGAGGTTCCTGGGGAAGTGGTTAAGGTGGAGAAAGATGAAGATGATGGTGTAATTTATTACGAAATCGATATAAGAAATGAAAAAGGCTACGTGACAGACCTCGAAGTACACGCTGAGACAGGGGAAGTCACTGAGATAGAGAGGGATGTTGAGGCAATAGAGAATAATAAGTCGCACAAAGAAGATCAAAAAAAAGTAAGTATTGACCGTGATCAGGCTATTTCTATAGCTGAAGAAGAAGCTAAGGGTAAATTGGTTGATTTGGAATGGGACGATAGTCATTACGAACTTGAATTTGAAGATGGAAATGTTGAATATGAGGTAAAAGTTCATGGAGAAACGGGAGAAATTATTGAATTTGAGAAAGATGACGATTAAAAAAGGCTGCCAATGTGCAGTCTTTTTTTTACTTTAGAATTAGTTAATAATAGGAAGATTTTGATATAATGAAAATAAACACGAACTCTATAGAGGGGATGGCCATGAAAACAAAGAGCATTGCTGAATTGACTCAGGATGTTTGGCTTGTGAATCAAAAAGTGAAAAAGTTTCCTGAAGAGTTTTCATTAATCGGGCAGGGCAGAAGTGCAGCAGTCTTTAAACTGGAGGGTCCAAGGCCATTAGCAGTAAAAGTGTTTTATCCAGCGTACAAAGAACTTGCGTATAAAGAAGCTGATATATACGCCAAGCTTAAAAATCATTTGTATTATCCTGAGCTAGTAGAAGTGGGGGAAGGATATTTAGTTCTCGAGTACTTAAATGGAATTACCTTTTACGACTGTCTTGTGAACGGAGTAGCGATTACCCCAAGTATGGTGGCGATGGTAGATGAGGCTTTAAATTATGCAAGAGAGTGCGGGTTAAATCCTTCTGATACTCATTTGAAAAATATTATTCTAACCAACGATCATAAAATAAAAGTGATTGATGTTGTAAGGTTTACCCAGTCTGAAGAATGCCCTCATTGGTCGGACTTGAAGAAGGCGTATTATAGTTATTATTTGAAACGTTTCTTTCCTAAACGCTTTGCTCCTTTATTTATTGAATTAATTATAAGGTTATATAGAAAACGTTTATTACCGATATAGACATCTTCCTACGTTTTACCTTTTCTCATCCTGGGAATCGGTAAGAAAAGGAAAGGTGGGAAAATAAATGTCTCAATATCGTCTAAGCAATGTGGAAGTAGGAAAAAATTATACGGCAAAGGAACTCGACAGTTTTGTGAGCACTACGGATGTCGTACTGCTCGCTAATAATGAATCTCAACTTTTTACAGATCCTGAGCGTGAATATAAAGTAACCAATGTATTTGAAGGATTCTTTGAGCATTCTTCTGACAATGGAGAGAAATACTTTCGTGAGAAGAAAGCATTCATTGTTGAAAAAGTTTAATAAAAAATCCCATAGGTTTAAGAGTTAGACTGTCGAGAAGGTTCTCGGCAGTCTTTTTCTTTTATCTCGGACTTCTACAAGTGAAAGATGTGTTTACTCTTTTACCACAGTCCATCTTGTTTGAACACTTGGCACCTAAAAGTATGTGAATTAATCGAGTGAAAGGGAATAGTAATTCCCCAAACGATCCCCTTCACCCTCCGATTAACACTGAGAGTTATTTAGTTTTAATACCTTAATTTCATCAAAATCTCCTTAATCTCTTCGTCTTCCATTAACGTCTTTTCATATTTTTTGGTGATTTCAGTTAAAGCTACATCGTGCTGGAAGAATTCAGTGAAAAATTTAACTAGCGGGCGGGACTTTGTCGTAATGCCTTGCCAAAGTTCTTGCTCCACACCTGCAAAAATGATTTCCTCCTCATCGATAATGACTAACTGGTATTGTTCTAATGCTTCATGACCTTCGTCTGGGTATAAAACATGTAAATGTTTTAAGTCTGTATGGATGGAACCTACGGATAACAGTTCTACCTTAATCCCTTCTTTACTTTTTAGTTCTAATATAGATAGAACAGACTCTAAATCTTTATTCCAACCCGATATAAAGATAGAGCGTGTAGCTTGTTCAACTTTCTTATGCAGCAAAGAGTGGATACTTTGTTTATTTTGCAACGACCACACTTGTTCATCCACAGGCGGAAGACTGTATTTTCTATCTTTTAATTCGTCAATGTGAGTTTCAAACTCTAAGGTCAATTTTTCAATCGTCATATCTAAAGGAAGCGCACTATAGAATTTCTTCTTTTCTTGATGTGAAGTGAGAAGCAGCCCTTTTTCTACAAGTCTGTTTAATACCTCATACACTTTTGACTTTGGAACGCCTGAATACTTTACAATGGTAGTGGCATCCAAAGGTTCTTGACTTCCTGTCAACGCCTCAAAAACCTGACTTTCATATTGGGTGAACCCAAATTTTTGCAACATGTTTTTTCTTCCTTCCATCAGCCGATTACTTCTAGAATACAATGAGAATTTCCTTACGTAAAATGGTTGTCTTTCTCTTTCTTTAAGGTTACCATTGTAGTGGTAACTTAGGTGAAGGAGAGTAATAAATGAATAAAAAAGTTTATATTCTGGCGATTGTGTCGTTCGTAGTAGGAACAGTCGAGTTAATCATTGGAGGGACACTGGATTTAATAGCAGATGATTTAAATGTCTCGTTGGGGCAAGCAGGTCTGCTTATTACAATCTTCTCACTTGTGTTTGCAATTGCCTCTCCTATTTTATTAACCGTTACGGCTAAATTCGAAAGGAAAAAGTTGACACTTGTATCTTTGTTTGTGTTTTTCTTAGGAAATTTATTAGCTTTTTGGAGTCCAACGTATATGGTGATTTTATTAGCAAGAATCATTTCTGCAGCCAGTGGATCTTTATTAGTTGTGCTGGGGATCACTATAGCTTCTTCAATTGTAAGAAAAGATTTTCAAGCACGAGCTATCGGTATTATTTACATGGGAATTAGCGGGTCCCTAGTATTAGGGGTACCCATCGGGTTAACGTTAAGTAATGCGTTTGGCTGGAGATCACCATTTTTACTCATTGCTATTTTAACTCTTGCTTCTATGATAGGAGTAGCTTTCTCATTAGAAAAAATTAAGCCTAAACCTGCATTGCCTATTAAAGAGCAGATTCGTACATTGAAAGACAGTAAAATATTTTCGGCACAGCTCACTTCTTTTCTATTTCTAACAGGACACTTAACACTTTATGCGTATTTAACACCGTTTCTGAAAACGATATTAGGTTTAGATGGTACCTGGGTAAGTATTGTTTACTTCATCTTTGGGGCAGCTGCTGTATTAGGGGGCGGTATCGGAGGTCTTATATCTGATAGATGGGGAACGGAACGCAGTATCATAGCCATTATTTGCTCTTTTGCAGTAGCGATATTTCTTATTCCATTTGTAACATTTTCCTTTTCACTATTCTTAATCGTTATGGTTGTTTGGAGTATGTTAAGTTGGGCAATCACTCCTGCTCAACAAAGTTATCTTATTACCTCAGCACCAGAAACTTCTGACATTCAACAAAGTCTAAATAATTCCGCATTACATTTTGGCATTGCCATGGGTTCTACAGTGGGGGGAGTGGTTATTGAACAAGCCTCTGTTATTCACAATGCTTCCGTAGGCGGGTTGTTTGTGTTAGTTGCGTTAATGACCGCGTTTTTCTCTATCACGAGAAATCGCACGATTACAACTTCAGAAAATTCGGTTTAAGTATAGGACCACACCTCAACCTTTAGTTACAGGAGGGGTGTTTTTTTGAAAAATTAATGAAAGGGGTTGCAATTTTTAGAAAATTACTTTAATGTTGTTTACATGTTGATCCGAAACGTTTTGGAGGCGTGCTATGACTACAATCAAACATATAGCTAAACAGGCTGGAGTATCAGTTACTACAGTCTCTCGCGCTTTAAATGGTTATTCAGACGTAAATGTAAAAACACGGAAAAAGATAGAAGATGTAGCTAAAGAATTAAATTACAGCCCGAACTCTCTGGCTAGAAGCTTAGTAAAGAATCAATCCGAAACAATTGGTCTACTCGTATCAGGTTTTACGAAAGAAAGTGTGAAAGATGGTTTTACAGTAGAAGTCATGTCTGGCATTAATAATTTTGTTGCTGAAACGAAATATGATTTAGTTTTATTTAACACAGATTCTTCTAAGCAGCGCAAGAAAACCTATACCCAGCTTTGTAAAGAGAGACGGGTAGATGGGGTTATACTTCAAGGAATAAAAACAGACGACCCTTATTTGGAGGAAGTGATGGCTTCAGATATTCCGTGTGTTTTTATAGATATTCCTGTAAGTTCAGACCATGTGGGTTATGTATCGACTGATAATAAAGAAGGCGCAAGAGTGGCGGTAAATCATTTAATCGACCTTGGTCATCGTAAAATAGCCATGATTAATGGACATGAGCAAGCTTTTGTAAGTAAGGAAAGATTAGAAGGGTATAAGCAAGCCTTGCAACAAAATAACATTCAATATATAGATAAATACGTAAAAAATGGTTCGTTTATAGAAGAAGAAGCTTATAAGCAAACGTTATCTTTGTTAAAAGAACAACCGGATACAACAAGTATATTCTGTGCAAGTGATTTAATGGCGATAGGCTCCATAAAAGCTGCTAAAGAATTGAACTATAAGATTCCTGAACACTTATCCATTATTGGCTATGATGATATCCCATTATCAAGCTATATTTCACCGGCATTAACTACAGTGTCACAAAATAAATACGATTTAGGCTATAATGCCGCTCGAATGCTAACGCATATGCTTAATCATCAACAACCGCCTGAAAGGTGCATTTTAGAAACCGAACTTAAGATCAGACAGTCAACTTCCATTTGTTTATAAATTTTTTTAAAACCTACCCGAAACGTTTCGGGTGAATTTTTAAACTTACTTCCGAAACGTTTTGGTTCAAACATGAAGGAGAGTTTTTATGAATTATCGAGCAATTAAAGAGAATAATATGTTCTTATTAACTAATCCAAGTGGCAGCATATTTTCAGAGGACGCTTATGGTTTAGGCCTTTACATAAAAGATACAAGATTTTTAAGCCATTTTGAAACTTTCATAAATGGAGAATCACCGATTTTATTAGATTCTGATGGGTCTAGTAATTATGTTTCTCGCATGACGTTAACCAATCCTCATCAAGAAGAAAATGGGGGAATTAAGCTTTGGAGAGAATCCTTAGAGGTGACTAGAGAACAATTTATTGTGGAGAACGTTCTCTATGAAAAGATTTCTTTTAAGAATTATAGTCCACAATCCATCGAATTTACGTTCAGTGTAAAAGCACAAGCAGATTTTAAAGATATGTTTTTAATACGTGGATTTCAATCAGGTAATATTGGACAGCTTACTGAAACTCATTCTGATCATGATCAGCTATCCTTTCACTACAAAGGAGCCGATGACCTGCTCCGTTCCACCACCTTAAGCTGGAATCATCCAGGAAAAGCCGATAAAGATGATCAAACCCTGATACACTTCTCTTTCAATCTTAAGCCTCAAGAAGAAAAAGCCCTTAAAATTAATGTATCTGCAGCTATTAAAGATCAATTTACTGGTATTCCTTTAAATTATGAAAAGGCGTTTGAAAAGCTTGAATCTTCACATGAACAGTGGAACGCTGAGTTGCCATCGGTATCTTCAGATTCCGAAGTTCTTAATGGTACAGTAAAGCAAGGATTAAATGACTTAAGAGTATTACTGACGAACTTAGGACACGGTCCTTTTCCAGTTGCGGGTTTGCCGTGGTTCGGTGTTCCGTTTGGAAGGGACAGCTTAATTGCTGCATGGCAAATGCTGCCTTTCTATCCAGAAGCAGCGAAAGGAACTTTATTTACAATGGCTTCTCTGCAAGGGACAAAAGAAAACGAGTGGAGAGATGAACAGCCAGGTAAAATTATGCATGAAATTCGCTATGGAGAACTGGCTAATACAAATCAGGTTCCTTTCACTCCTTACTACGGAACAATCGATGCGACGCCGTTGTTTCTTGTTTTATTAAGCGAGTATGTAAAATGGACAGGAGATCTTAAAACATTTGAGTTGCTACAAGGAAACGTAGACCACGCACTCGAGTGGATTAACATATACGGAGACCGTGATCAGGATGGATTTGTAGAGTATTTTCAAGAATCTGCGAAAGGAATCGCAAACCAAGGATGGAAAGATTCAGCGGATTCCGTAGTCCATCGCTCTGGTAAATATGCCGAAGCACCGATCGCATTATCAGAAGTGCAAGGGTACGTCTATCATGCTAAAACAGGACTAGCAGATGTTTATGAAGCGCTCCAACAAGGTGAAATAGCCCACCTTCTCAGACAAGAAGCAGAAAACTTAAGCGACCTTTATGAAAACGCTTTCTGGATGGTGGAAGAAAAATTTTACGCAATAGCTTTAGATAAAGATAAGGAACAAGTAGGTTCACTTACTTCAAACCCTGGTCACACACTAATTTCAGGCATCGCTTCAGAAAGCAGAAGTCGTGCTGTAGCTGAAAAGTTAGTTTCTCCATCTATGTTCTCTGGTTACGGCATACGGACGATGGCAACTTCTGAAAAAGCTTATAATCCAATGAGCTATCACGATGGCAGTGTATGGCCACATGATAACAGTCTTGCTCTCTTAGGCATGAGTAAACAGGGTTATACAAAAGAAATGAAAACTACAGTTGAAGGATTGCTGCAAGCAGCTTCTGAATTTGACTACTATCGACTTCCAGAATTGTTTTGCGGTTATGAGAGAGAAAAAGGAAGACTTATTCGTTACCCTGTAGCTTGCTCACCTCAGGCATGGGCAGCTGGAACTTCTTTAACATTTATCCAGTCACTCTTAGGGTTATTTCCAAATGTTTTAACAAAAGAAATTAAACTTAACCCAACTCTTTTAGATAATATGAATTATTTAGAAGTAGAGAAACTGCCGGTGGGAAGAGGATATTTGAGTCTTAAAGTGAAAAGGGAAGATAATTTAATTCGCGTAAAGGTTTTAGAAAATACTACAGGTTTAAAAGTGGTTTCCTCACAACCTGTAGAATCAAAATAAAATGAAGGAGGAGAAAGATATGAAAAAAAATTCGTTGATCATTGTAAGTGTCCTATTAACATTACTGCTTGTCGCAGCGGGTTGTTCAGGAAATGATGGAACTTCTAGTGACGGAGGAAGTGAAACAGAAAATGGCAAAACAGAAATTTCTTTAGCAGGATGGTCTTCTTCCCCTGAAGAAGAAAAACTTTTAAAACAGCAGCTCGAAGATTTTGAAGAAGAAAATCCTGACATTACCGTAAAACATGAAGTGATTGCTGACCAGTATATGGATGTACTTAAAACTCGTTTAGTAGGCGGGGAAGGCCCTGACGTATTCTATCTAGATGCTGTAGAAGCACCTGCTCTTATTGAAACGGGTGTACTCGAACCTCTTAATAGTTACGTAGATGAGGAATTTGATGCAGGAGATTTTGAAGAAAACTTAATTGAGCCTTTTAAAGATAAAGAAGATGAAGTGTATGGTTTCCCAAAAGGATACTCTACTTTAGGCTTGTTCTATAACAAACAAATGCTGGATGAAGCAGGTGTAGATGTTCCAACCAATTGGGAGGAGCTTGAAGAAGCTGCGAAAGAATTGACGACAGAGGATACAGTTGGATTAGGAATTTCTCCTGAAATGGCACGTAACCAATTTATAGGTGAGTCTGGGGAAGGAGACATGGTTGTAGATGGTAAAGCAGCATTTGGAAGTGAGGAAGTAGTCGATGCATTGCAACCAATTGTTGATTTGCGAAACGACCATGAAGCAGCAGCTGCTCCATCAGAAATGGGTGCTGAATCGACGGGAGAAATGTTTGGGCAAGGGCGTGCTGCTATGGTTATGGAAGGGAATTGGAATGTACCATACTTAAACGAAACCTTCCCAGATATGGATTATGGTGTATCAGAAATCCCTACCTTTAATGATTCACAAGGTACGATGGCGTTTACGGTGTCATACGTAATGAACCAAGCTTCTGAGAAAAAAGAAGCTTCCTGGAAACTGATTTCTTATTTAACTGGTCAAGAAGGAATGACAACGTGGACGGAAACTGGACTCGAACTACCTGCCAGGGCATCAGTTGCAGAAGAACTAGGATATGAAGACGATGAAATTCGAGGTCCTTTAGTAGCTGGAGCTGAGTATGCTACAGCTTGGTCAGACGGACCGAATTTGCCAACCATTTATAATAATTTTGATAACGAGTTCTTGTCTGCTTTCCTCGGGGAAAAATCACTTGAAGAAGCATTAGAAACTGGGGAAGACGTGGCAAATAATGAAATAGGTGAATAAAAAAATCAATAACGATCATGCATCATCCATGCATGATCGTTATTGACAAATTTGAATAAAAGGGAGGGCCTCATATGGAACGGGCGGAGGCAGGAAGTTATTCAAAAGTGAAGAGCAAAAAGAAAAGAAATTATACTCGATTATTAAGGAGTATCATTCAAGGTTACGGGTTTATGCTGCCAACGATCCTTGTGTTGTTAGTGTTTATATTAGGACCTGTTCTTTATGCGGTTTTCCTTTCATTCTTTGATGTAACTCTATTAGGCGGTACTGTACTCGATTATACCGGAGTTGATAACTACTTAAGAATTATGGATGATTCACGAGCCAAAAGAGCTCTGCTCAATACAGCTTTATATGTGGGAATTGTCGTTCCAGCTCAGACATTCTTAGCGTTGTTTCTAGCGGCTACACTAAATGCCGGTTTAAAAGGTGAGAAGATTTTTAGAATCATTTATTTTCTGCCCACACTAACATCTTCTGCAGTTCTTACACTTATTTTTATGTGGATGTACAACCAAAATGGGCTAATTAATAACCTGCTAGCCAAAGTGAATTTGCCTACATACAACTGGATAGGGGACCCGAATATCGCTTTGTATTCAATTATGATTATGAATATTTGGGCTACAGCTCCACTGTTTATGGTCATTTATCTGGCGGCATTACAAGGAGTGCCGAAGAATTTGTATGAAGCAGCTGAACTTGACGGTGCAAACGTATTCCAACGTTTCTGGCACATTACAGTACCACAGCTTCGTCCAATTACTTCTTTTGTTGTCATTATGGGTTTAATTGGTACTTTTCAATTGTTTGACCAGTCGTATATTTTCTCGGGCGGTTCTGGTGGTCCATCAAATTCGACTCTGACAGTTGTGCTTTTAATTTATCAATATGCCTTTAAATCTTTAGGAACGATGGGGTATGCTACAGCAATTGCATTTATCCTGGCGTTAATTATCTTGATAGCAAGTATTTTACAGAGAGTTTTATCGAAGGAAGAACAATTCAATTAATGGAGGGGATCAATAATGGAAAAGAAAAAGTCGTGGGCTAAGAAACTGCTGTATCTCGTTTTGATCACCTATGCATTAATTACTTTAGTTCCCTTCGTTTGGGCATTATCGTCGTCTTTTAAGACCTTTGCGGAGATTTCAAGTGGAGTTATGAACTTTATTCCAAAAGAGTTTACGTTCGAAAACTATAAGCAGATTTTTATTGAAGAAGATTTATTTTTTCGCTGGTTATTAAACTCTGTTGCTATTGCGGGCGGCGGAACAGCCTTGAATTTGTTATTTAATTCTATGGCTGGGTATGCTTTAGCTAGAATTAGTTTTCCTGGAAAACGGATGTGGTTCATGCTTATTCTAGCTGTGATTATGATTCCTGTTCAAGTAACGATGATTCCTAACTATTTAATTCTTAAAGAATTAGGTTGGCTTAATAGTTATCAAGGTATGATCGTACCAGCAATGATTAATGCCACCTTTATCTTTATGATGAGACAGTTCTTTATCAATTTCCCTAAAGAGTTAGAAGAAGCGGCTTCACTGGATGGATTAGGGAGGTTCGGTATGTTCCTCAAAGTCGTACTTCCTTTAGCAAAACCTGCCTTGGCAGCCCAAGCGATTTTCGTGTTCATGGGTTTTTGGAATGATTTCATGAGACCTCTCATTATCATGACGGATGCTGAGATGTATACGCTGACCGTCGGACTTAATTCATTTAAAGGTCAATATGTTACCTATTGGAACTATATTATGGCAGCTTCTATGGTATTTACACTTCCTGTGCTCGTTATATATATGTTCTTTAACAAGTTCTTTATGAAAGGACTTTCCTTTACGGCGGATAAGTAATAGCACTCTTTTGTGATAAAATGTATGGAAGGTACATTCATTAGGAGGGCTGATATATGTTCAAAAAAATGGCGACAGATGCTTTAGGCTTAAGTGATATAGGGAGTGTAATCTCTCCAGAGGACTATGATAAAGTAGACGCCGATGATTATGTCATGCATGAAGATGGAGAGAAAATATATTTTTTAATTAAACCTAAGGCCGATGAATATTGCTTTACGAATAAAGCGCTGATTCATGTTGATGGAACAAGTGCCACGAGTAAAAAACGTACACTTAGACGTTACCCATATTACACCCATACGTTTTCAAATATAGAACTAGAGACAGCAGGCACGATAGATTTAGATGTGGAAATCAAGTTCAATTTGGGAAATGAAGAATTTGATATTGATGTGCACAAGAAATTTATTGAAGAAGTGAAGGATTTGTACAAATCTTTGTTAAAAATTTCTGAGACTTCAGAAGAAAATAAAACCTTTTCTGACTACGCCCATCAAAGCTTAAACACGGCTTCGGCTACGTTACAAAATAGTCGAACCCACGAAACACGCTTATCACATGAATTTAGAGATATTAATGAAACCACCTTTAATTGGCTTTTAGAAACTAAAAATCAATATCATGTTAAAGACTTTGGGCATGTATTTGAGCTGTTTATCAAAAGTTAGACGGGGACAAAATTGAATGAAGCATAGAATAATCCGAACTGATAGAATGGTTCGGATTATTCAAGTTCAAGAAAAGGGCTTTACCTTCGTCCCTTCCTAACACTTCGCTTCCAAAAGCACGACCACATCCGAAGCTGATATCGAAAAGCAAAGACCTTCTTTAGGCATTTTCGACTCACGCTTTGTCCGCACCAGGCTTTTCTATTCTGAGAGTTTTATGCCTGCAACTGCAGCGATAATAACTATTATACAAGCGATTCTGCGCCAATCTTTAGATTCCTTGTAAAAAATTATTCCTAATATTGCCCCGCCTGCAGCCCCAAGTCCTGTCCATACAGCGTAGGCTGTACCCATAGGCAGACTCTTCATGGCAATAGATAAGCAAATAAAACTTAATAAAAATGATGCAGCTAAACCTAGTAAAGAATAAATATTTTTATGATGTTGATACACATTAATCATTAGTACGCCGCTCATCTCAAATAACCCCGCAGCAATCAAGAATAACCAGCTCATAAAGTAGACTCCTCAGCTTTCTTAGGAGGATCAATTATTTTTAAAGCAATGATTCCACTTACTAATAAAGCAATAAAAAGTAATTTAGTACCATTAATTTCTTCATGAAATAATACAATTTCTGCTAATACGGTGCCTGTAGCACCCAGACCTGTAAATACAGCATAAGCCGTACCTACAGGAAGAATACGTCCAGCAGCAATAAGCAGATAAAAACTAATGATAATTGCCAGACAAGTGAGTAACCATTCAATAAAAGTAGAGGCGTGTTTTAAGCCAATTACCCAGCCAATTTCAAATCCAGCAGCAATTACTAACTTTCTCCACTCTCTAGCAACCATTTTATGTAATCCCTCCATATTAAAAAAGGGAGATATCTTTTAAAAGATATCTCCCGGGCTTTTTTCCCTCCGTGTCACAGTACAGCTGTGCGCTTTCTCTTGGACCTGTCCAATTGCTTTATACATTGCGGAACCCTAGAAAACATTTGTATGAAATTAGTATCAGTATAGAATAAGACCATCCTAATGGCAAATCCTAAAATTAATAACTGTAAAAGGAGGATTACCAATGGGAAGAGATGAGCACAAAAATTCAAATGCTAGAAAGAAACAGAAATTATCACAAACACCTAAACATGAAAAACATGGTGGAGTAGATGTAGAGTTTTCTCAAGATATGGCCGATCACGAAGATATGGAAGCTATGAAAAGAAGTGAAGCAGCCGATCGACGTGCAAACCATGAAACAAAGAGAAAACATTAATTTAGCTTCATGCACTCACTTCATGCTTTAAAGCTGCGAAGCTGAGTGCTTTTTTAGATTATCCTGTTTTATTTTTTTGTACAGTTTATATTGTTTTAACTTTCGACATTTTATGATATACTTCGTAACTGTATTGAAAAATTCATGAAATGTTTTTGAAAAATAGGAGGAGGAATTACTATGCAAAGTTTACGTAAATGGCTTCCAGCTGTATTACTTGGATCTTCATTAATATTAGCAGCATGTGGAGGCGACTCAGATTCCGATTCATCAGGAGATGAAGGTGGAGAGTCTTCAGGAGATAAAGAAGTGAGTATCGGTATGAATAACTGGGCTGAAAACATTGCTGTTTCTAACATGTGGAAAATTATTCTTGAAGAAGAAGGGTACGAGGTTGAACTTGAGCAAGTGGAAAAAGGAGTATTATATGAAGCACTTGCGGCAGGTGACTTAGATATTGGTATGGAAATCTGGCTGCCAAATACTGACGCTTCTTTTTATGAGCAATATGAAGAAGACATTGACTGGCGTGAAACGTGGTACGAAGGAACAGAACTTGGTCTTGTTGTTCCATCCTATATGGAAGACATTAATTCCATTGAAGACTTAAATGACCACGCGGAAGAGCTTGACGGACAAATAGTAGGAATTGATTCAGGAGCAAGTATTATGTCTTTAACAGATGATGCTATTGCAGAATATGACCTTGATTATTCTTTAGCTGCATCCTCTGAAGGTTCTATGATGACTGAACTTACGAATGCAATTGAAAGTGAAGAGCCGATCGTCGTTACTCATTGGACTCCACACTGGGCGTTTTCTGAAATGGATCTTAAGTTCTTAGAAGACCCTGAAAACGTATATGGTGATTCCGAGGATATCTCTTACGCTGCTCGTCTAGACTTAGAAGAGGACAACCCTGAACTTGTTGAGTGGTTCGATAACTTTATGTTAGATGATCAGCAGCTAGGTGAACTTATGGCTTCTATTAATGAAGCGGATTCTGAAGAAGAAGGCGCTCAAGCGTGGATTGACGAAAACCAAGATGTAATAGATGAGTGGATGGAATAAAATTTGTTAACAAGCACCCTGCTGCCTACAGCAGGGTGCTTGTTTTGTTTTGGATAAAATGAAAAGTTTCCTATTTAAAAAAAGATTAGTTAAGCTTTAACTAAATTAATTAAAAGTAGGATACAAAGAAAATTTAAGAAATAATGAAGTTTAACAAAGCTTCTTACAGGAAACATACTAATTAGAAGGCAGATAAAGAAGGAAAAGGAGTCGATTTAGTTTATGGATTTGAATAAAGAAATTAAGAAACTAGAAAACATACACTTAGAAAAGCCCCAGCAAGTTTTTACAATGTATTTAAATACTGACCCGTCTGATCCTGATCAGCAGGGCGGAGAATGGAAAATTCATTTAAAAAACGGTTTAAATAACTTTGAATCTTATTTGAAAGAAGACGGAGATTCAGACGAAAAAAGAAATTTCTGGGCTGTAAAAGAGAAAGTGCAAAACTTTATTGAAGAAAATGAGCAGCAGTTTGCTAAAAGTGCTGTAGTCATTGCTACAGGCGATGATACAGTTTGGTTTGCTGAACGTTTTCAGATGCCAGTAGAGAGCGAGTTTTATTGGGAATCAGAACCAGTCTTAGATCAATTAAAACAAATGAGGGAAAAATTTCCTAAAACGGGAATTATTCTGACACAAAAAAATCAAATAAAGTGTATTGATGCGAATCTGGGTATGGTAAATGATACTCAATTATTTGAATTAGATTTAAATACAGAAGATTGGCGCCAGCATCAAGGTCCTCATCGAGCGAATGCTTCTATGGGGAGTGGAGGAGCTAAGAATACCAAACAAGATCAATTTGAAGAACGGTTTGAAGCTAATCGCTACCGTTGGTACAAAAGTGTTGCCCCCAAACTTGATAAGCTGGCCAAACAATACGATTGGGAACGTATTTACATGGTAGGCGATAAAGAAGAGTTGAAAGATTTAGACGATAATATGAACAAGCCGGTAACAGAATTTGTTAATAAAAACCTATTAGACCATGAAGAAATAAAAGTCGTAGATGAAGTAATTCCTCAGTAAGGAATTATATTGAAATACTAAAAAGAGCTGAACCTAAGTTCAGCTCTTTTTCTGTTAAATCGATTGATTTTGACAAAGGTCCAAGCGTAACAGTTATACATAAGTGTTAACAATATGATAAAATAATATTTAATGAAAATAAGAGAAGAGGAGCTTTCCAGTATGTACGTTGTCGATTCGACCGTCGTTGTTCCCGATCATAAAGCGGATGAATTAATTTCCATTTATCAAAATCGCTCCCGTCTAGTCGACGAAGCTGAAGGTTTCTTAACGTTTCAATTACTGCAAAACGAACGAAAACCCGGGGAGTTAACAGTACACATGGAATGGAGAGACAAACAGTCCTATTTAAATTGGGCACGAAGCGAACAATTTAAAAAAATCCATGAGCTTGAAAAGAACTATCCAGATCAGGAACTACAGGGCATTATACCTCAAGTGAAAAAATATGAGGTAGTCGCTCTATGAATAATCGTGAAAAAGATCAACTAGTCCACCGAGTGGTAGAAGAAATCTATGAGGCTCACCCTGCATTATGGGATCGTTTTGGACAAAACGGGCGTGATCGAACGGAAGAAGATAATTATCATCACATAGACCATTTATATACAGCTTATGAAATGAATAGTGCTGAATACTTCTTAGATTATACAACCTGGTTGGAGAATGTACTAACTTCCCGTGGAGTGGGTACGGATTTAATTATTGATAATTTCGAAAGATTAGTTTGCCATATAAAAATGATGGACTGGGAACCTGAACAAGAAAAAGAGTCATTTATAAATCATTTGAAGCTTGCGTTAAATAGTTTGCGCGAGTGATTGCATTAAGAGGTGAAAGCTTTGAAACAACATCATGAAATATTAGCTCACTATTTCCTGGATGGAGACGAAGATCAGGCGCTGGTATTTATACAAAAGCTCTTAAATGAGCACCCGAGAATTTATTTATATGAGGACATTATTACTCCAGCGATGTACCATGTAGGGGAACTATGGGAAAAAAATGAAATTTCTGTGGCGGATGAACATCTTGCTACAGCTATTTGCGATTTTGTATTATCTAAGGTAGAAGCAGAATCATTAAATATTCGTGGAGATCGACAAACAAGTTTCAAAGCTTTGCTCTTCGGTGTAGAAGAGGAACAGCATTATATAGGCTTGAAAATGGTAGCTGATACTTTTAAAGAGCAGGGGTGGCGAGTTCGGTATTTAGGTCCCAATTTAGGAATGGAACATTCTCTGACTCAGATTCACCGCTATAAGCCCCATGTAATAGGTTTATCAGCTGCTCTTTCTTATAGGTTACCTGCTTTAAAGCAATTAGTAAACGACTTTCGGAGGTTAGATTGGAAACCTTTAATTATGATAGGTGGAAGAATGGCCAAGAAATTTGAACTAGAAGAATTAGAGTCTGAGCAAGTGGTAATTATGAAAGACTTAAATCATTTGAATCAATGGTTTAAAGAAAGAAGGGTAGGCGTCGTGAATGAAACAAGCTGATCGTTCCTTCCCGTTGCCTTATTTTAAAATTAATAAGAATTTTACAGTCCAATATTTTTCGAAAGAAGCCAATATACTGTGTGGCACCCCGGATAACCTTCTTGATGTTGTGGATGAGGAAAGTGTAGATAAAGTGAAAAAGTGGGTGGCGCCGGAACTTCATAACTCTGCGTTAGAGGTTCATTTGAAGCCTTTAAATGGGGAACTAGGCCCATTAACTGCTGATATGTATGTTACTTGGAATAACGACTTGTATGCGGAAGTCCTTTTCATCGTTAAAGATGAAAAGTTAACAAAAGTAACAAATACGTTAGACCAACTTAGATCAAGATTGAATGAAACCAACTTTGAATTACTTGAAGAAAAAGAAAAGCTGGAAGAAGCTATCGAACAGAACAATAAGCTTTCTGCGCCTTTTATAGAACTAACGAACGATACAGCACTGATTCCTTTATTTGGAGATTTAACCTCTGAGAAAATGCAAACTGTAGAAGATTACTTGCTCCAGTCTTCGCAGAAAGAAGATATCGATCAACTGTTATTTGACTTTACAGCGGTTGGCGAGATGAACAGAGAGGGTATCCATGTACTGGCAAACATGATGACCTCTCTCTTTTATATGGGTATTGAGATTATTGTTATTGGAGTTAAACCTAAGCAAGCAAAACAGCTATACGAGCTGAATGTGCCTCTTGAAGTCAAATTTCTTCATTCATTACAGCAGGCTATTTCAAAATATTGTTCATAAAAGTTATTCGATTATCCGAGGCCACTGAAATACTGAAGGTCTTTGAAAAGTAGTTTTCTAAAAAAGGGGTCTGCGTGGAATTTAGTTTCCATACAGACCCCTTTTCATCTATCCCTTCATTAGCTTAGCGACTCATTTTACATTTGGCGTGAAAATCCTCATCCCACCTTGGATGCGCATGCCTTTGAGAACTGAAGATGAGGTGACCTAATACCTGGGTCTATGTTTCAATTCGCTATTCTTCGCTTCAATCTTATATCTTTCCTTCGCTCTTTCTTTAAATCAGCTGACTCTGCTTTCTTTGGATATAAAAAGACGCATCTCAGCATGTCTAAGGCTTTCTTTTATCAATCAAAGAAAATCACTCTTTTTCGTTTTACCTTTGTTGAATCCGAGGCAAGCATTCACCGATAAGTGATTCATGAGAATTAACAACAAATTTTAAAAGCTTCTCTAGATTAGAAAGGACTTTTTCAGGGGTCTCGATCTTCGGGACGCTTTTTTGTCATAAGCAAAAGACTTTCACATTATACCATACTGGGGTATAGTATAATCAAAACTGATTACGAGGAGCGCAATGAAATGGCTGAGAAATTACCTGAAAACAGTGGGAAGAAACCAGTAAAAAAGAGGTCAGAAGATGAAAAGAATCAAGTAATCAATCGGTTAAAGCGAATAGAAGGTCAGGTTAGAGGGATACAAAGTATGGTTGAGGAAGATCGTTATTGTGTAGATATTCTTGTGCAGATTTCAGCTATTGATTCAGCTTTGCAAAAAGTAGGATATTCACTCATGGAAAGACACGCTAAGCATTGCGTCAGTGATGCCGTGCGCTCAGGAAACGGGGAAGAAGCGATGGATGAATTAATTAAAGTAATGAAACAATTTAGTAAATAAGGGGTGATATAAGTGGAACAGCAAATTTCTCTACCTATTGAGGGAATGACATGTTCAGCGTGCTCCTCACGAATTGAGAAAGTATTAAACAAAATGGATGGAGTCACAGCCCAGGTTAATTTAGCTATTGAAAGAGCTGAAGTAAAGTATGATGACCAACACGTAAGTTTAAATGAAGTAGTCCAAGAGATAGAGCGGATAGGATATAACGTGGCTGAAGCAAAAGAAGAGTTTAACGTGTCAGGCATGACGTGTGCAGCATGTTCTTCTCGTATTGAAAAGGTCCTTCAAAAAACCCCGGGCATAAAAACAGCTTCAGTCAACTTAGCGAATGAAACGGCTAATGTGTCTTTTACCGAAGGCATGGTTAATACTGACTCTATTATTAATAAGGTTAACCAGCTTGGTTACGAAGCGAATGTTAGGGAAAGTGAAGAACTTTCTAATCAACGAAAAGTAGATGAATTAGTTCGCAAAAAGAAATATTTAGCAGCTTCAACGATACTTTCCTTTCCGCTTCTTTTAACCATGCTAGATCACCTATTAGGTATCTCGTTACCTATGATATTTATGAACCCTTGGTTCCAATTTGCACTAGCTACTCCTGTGCAATTTGTAATCGGCTGGCAGTTTTATCGCGGGGCTTACCATACCCTTAAGAACAAAAGCGCGAATATGGATGTATTAATAGCTTTAGGCACAAGCGCAGCCTATTTTTACAGCTTAAGTGAAGCTATTAGGTTCAGTACGGGGGCCACTGAGGAAGTCCATTTGTATTTTGAAACAAGTGCCATTTTAATTACTTTAGTGTTACTAGGAAAGTATTTTGAAACGAGAGCTAAAGGAAGAACAACACAAGCTATATCCGCCTTACTTAATTTACAGGCTAAAGAAGCAACTGTGTTACGAAATGGAGAGGAAACAACTATACCTCTAAAAGAAGTAGAGGTGGAGGATATCGTAATCGTAAGACCAGGTGAAAAAATTCCAGTAGATGGTGTCGTCGTCAGTGGAGAAACCCACGTTGATGAATCTATGATAACTGGTGAATCTATGCCTGTATCTAAACAAGTGGGCGAAGAAGTAATAGGTGCCACCTTGAATAAAAATGGTTCTATACAAATAAAAGCTACAAAAGTAGGGAAGGATACAGCTTTAGCCTCTATCGTAAAAGTGGTCGAAGATGCTCAAGGTTCTAAAGCTCCTATACAACGGATGGCTGATGTCATTTCAGGCTATTTTGTACCCATTGTTGTAGCCATTGCCATGATTACTTTTATAGTGTGGATTAGTTTTATTGTTCCTGGTTCAATGGCTTCAGCACTTGTGGCTTCTATAGCAGTATTAGTAATTGCTTGTCCTTGTGCTCTAGGGTTAGCAACCCCCACTTCAATTATGGTAGGAACAGGTAAAGGAGCGGAAATGGGTATTTTATTTAAGGGCGGTGAATACTTGGAGAGAGCCCAAAATGTGAATACTGTAGTATTTGATAAAACAGGTACAATAACCAATGGTAAACCTGAAGTCACTGACTTTACGGCAGATATAGAGACATTATCTTTAGTTGTAAGTGCCGAAAAACGATCAGAACATCCACTTGCAGAAGCGATTACTAAATATGGCCATCAGAAACAAGCGATTATTTATGATGTAAGTAAATTTACAGCTATAACAGGGCAAGGTTTAAAAGCCGATGTCGATCAAAAATCGATAATAATTGGAAATAGGAAGTTATTTAATGAGCAAAGTGTGGAATACACCCAATATGAAAGCCAAATGACTGATTTAGAAAATGAGGGAAAAACCGTAATGCTTATAGGCGTTAACGGCAAAGTAAAAGGATTACTTGCTGTTATGGACACCATTAAGGAGTCTGCCAAGCATGCTTTAAATCAACTTAAAGAGCAGGGGAATCAGTTAATATTACTCACAGGTGATAATCAGCGCGCGGCACGTCACATTGCTACTCAAGCTGGAATAGATAATGTAATTGCTGAAGTGCTTCCCGAACAAAAAGCTGAAGAGATTGAAAAACTTCGTAAAGAAGGTTATGTGGTAGCCATGGTTGGAGATGGAATAAACGATGCTCCCGCTTTAGCTATCAGTGACTTAGGAATAGCAATCGGCACAGGTACAGATGTAGCTATCGAAGCAGCTGATTTAACGATCCTGAGGGGAGATTTAGAACTTATCCCTAAAGCATTTGAACTAAGCAGGAAAACGATGAAGAACATACGTCAAAACTTGTTTTGGGCACTTGCTTATAATACAGCCGGGATTCCGGTAGCAGCTTTAGGGTTGCTTGCTCCATGGATTGCAGGAGCAGCGATGGCTTTCAGTTCGGTTAGTGTAGTTTCTAATTCATTAAGATTGAAAAATCTAAAATTGTAATAGAAAGGTGATGTTTTAAATGGAATTGACATTAGAAGTAAATGGTATGAGTTGTGGACACTGTGAGAAATCAGTAAAAGATGCTCTAAACGCTTTAGAGGGTGTTCATGGAGTGAGTGTAGATCTTACGAGCGGAAAAGTAGGTGTGGCTTTTGATGAAGCGTATGTTACTAAAAGTATGATGAAAGAAGCTATTGAAGCCCAAGGTTATGAACCTGTGGGTTAATAAGAAAGAAAAGACCCAATTCGAATTTGCGAATTGGGTCTTTGTTCTTATTGAACACTGTAAGGAAGCTGATTTTTATAACCAGAAAACTGTTGATAAGAATTCTGAACCTTCGTTTGTTCTGCTTGTTCAAGAGCATACCATCCGTTTTTAAACATTAGATTGTAAAGATTTCGCTGACAATCCTGTGTTTCTTTAAAGATTGTAGCTAGTTCTTGATACAAAGTCTGGTTACTTGCTTCATTAAGGGCAATATTGTAGGCGCCTGTCATGTACTTTTCAGTGGTTAATAAATCATTGACGAAGTCTCGCTCATTCATCTGAGGCGTTTTTGGAATCTGAGTTTCAGGATTTTGAATTTTATTCTGCTGATTTTGCTGCACAAAGAACACTCCTTAATTCATTTTTTGTGGGCTTGTATTTAAATGTTCTAAAATTTTGTTGTAATGACGCTGATGCATTTGCCCAGCGTCCTCTAGTGCCTGCTGCAGTTCAGGGGTCTGACACTGTTCAGCAAAAAAATGAGCTTTTTTACAAGCGTTCAAGTTCCAAGAAAGCATATCTGTAATATAAAGCTGGTCCTTAGTACTAACGATTTCAGGAACTTGTTCCATAGGTTGGGAACCCTGCACATTAGGGTTTGTGTTCTGCTGTTGCATATGTTCGTCCTCCTTTTTTAAATTCACTTTTAATATGCCCGAATATCTGTCATATATGTTAGAAATAACAAGTTTAGAAGAGGTTAATTCATGCGAAGTTGTACCCAATTTTGTAAACTGGTGATAAAATATAATTGTGTTATCGCTTACAATACAAAAATTAGAATGGAAGTGTCAAAAGTATAGAGAATTTAATATTTTCTTGGGGGTAGGGGTTTGATGGAACAAATTTTAAGGAACTTCTTCTTATTTTTATCTAAAAATAAATTTTTCACGAAGCTGGCCAGACGATATGGGTTACGGTTTGGTGCCGGACGCTTTGTAGCCGGGGAAACGATACCTAATGCTGTAAATACGATACAAAAGTTAAATAATCAGGGAATGAGCGTCACTATAGATCACTTAGGGGAATTCATTGATACAGAAAAAGAAGCTCGAGAAGCTGCAGATGAATGTATAGAAGCTGTTAAAGCTATTGCTGAGCATAAACTGGATTCCCAGCTATCCCTAAAGTTAACATCTATGGGGTTAGACATCTCCAATGAACTGGCTCTAGATAACATGAAGAGAATATTACGAGTGGCTGAAGAAAGAGATGTCTTTATAACGATTGACATGGAAGACTTTGAAAGATGTCAAAAGACCCTTAGATTGTTTAAAGAACTGCGAACGGAATATAACAATATAGGTACTGTTATTCAATCTTACTTATATCGAGCAGTAGAAGATATTGAAGATTTAAATCAGTACAACCCTAATTTAAGACTTGTAAAAGGAGCCTATAAAGAGTCACCTAAAGTAGCTTTTCCAGATAAAAAAGATGTGGATGAGAATTATAAAAAGATTATAAAACTTCACTTACTTAACGGAAATTATACAGCTGTAGCTACTCATGACGATGCCATGATTGAGTACACTTTAAAGATTGTTCAAGAGCATAATATTCCATTAGATCAATTTGAGTTTCAAATGTTATATGGTATCCGAGTGGAGCGGCAGGAGGAATTAGTGAAAGAAGGTTATAAAATGAGAGTTTATGTGCCTTATGGTACGGACTGGTATGGTTATTTTATGAGACGTTTAGCGGAACGACCGGCGAATGTAGCGTTTGTATTAAAAGGTGTTGTTGGAAAATAATCAAGTACGTCGGACGAGGGTCTGACATACTTGATTTCTTTTTATTTTTGAAAACGATTGCGAAATATCAGAATATAATTTATAGTAGAAATAGATACCACTATTTGCACCAAAATATTTTTTTACCTTTAAAATGAATGAGTATTCATTCAAAATGAGATAGGGGGATAAAACATGAACCAGAAAATCAAGCGTGCTGCAGTGTTAGGCTCTGGAGTTATGGGGGCTGGTATTGCTGCTCACTTGGCGAATGTCGGAATACCAACTTTGATGTTAGACATTGTACCTCGTGAACTTACGAATGCTGAAAAAGATAAAGGACTGACACTTGAAGATTCAGTAGTTAGAAATAAAATAGCTGCTCAAAATAAAGCAGCTTTAAAAAAACATAAACCTTCACCTTTAACTAGTCAGAAGAACTTGGATTTAATTCAAGTGGGAAACTTCACGGACGATATGGAAAAGTTGAGTGAAGTAGATTGGGTGATCGAAGTTGTCGTTGAGAATTTAGAAGTGAAAAAAAAGGTTCTTGCTCAAGTAGATCAGCATCGTAAGCAGGGAAGTATTATTAGCTCAAATACTTCTGGAATATCTATAGAAGCGATGTCAGAAGATTGCAGTGAAGATTTACGTAAACACTTTTTAGGCACTCACTTTTTTAATCCGCCACGCTACCTGAAATTATTAGAAGTCATTCCAACGAAAGATACGGATCAAGATGTACTTAAGTTTATGAAGGAGTTCGGTGAAGATACGCTAGGTAAAGGTGTAGTGGAAGCCAAAGATACCCCTAACTTTATTGCGAATCGTATAGGTACTTATGGACTTCTCATAACCGTTCAGAAAATGCTTAAGGGCGGTTATAGTGTAGGTGAGGTTGATTCTGTGACGGGTCCTTTAATAGGACGCCCGAAAAGCGCAACGTTTCGTACCCTTGATGTAGTTGGGTTAGATACGTTTATACATGTGGCAAAAAATGTTTATGATCAAGTAGAAGGAGCCGAAAAGAATGCATTTGAAGTTCCAGATTTTATGAAAACAATGCAGGAAAACGGGTGGTTAGGAGCTAAAAGCGGCCAGGGATTTTTCTTAAAGAAAAAAGGGGAAAGCGGAAGCAGGATTTTACAGTTAAACCCTGACACCTTAGATTACGAACCGAGTGAAAAGCTTAAATCAAAAGCTGTTGAACTTGCAAAACAAGAAAAAGGTTCGAAACGCAAGTTAAAAGCTCTGGTAACTGCAAAAGGAGATCGAGCTGGAGACTTTATATGGTCTGTAGTTAAACCTGTTCTTATCTATTCTGCAGAACTGCTTAATGAAATAGCTGATGATATCCCTTCTATTGATGAAGCAATGAGGTGGGGGTTTGGATGGGAGTTAGGTCCTTTTGAAATGTGGGATGCCATAGGTGTTAGAGCATCTGTAGAACGCATGAAAGAAGAAGGGGATACCATTCCTGACTGGGTCAATAACATGCTCGATAATGGTATGGAAACATTCTACAAACAAGAAAATGGAACCGTTTACTATTATGATAACGGCAGCTATGAGCCTCAACAATTTAATCGTAAAAATATAAATATTAAACGATTAAAAGAAACAAAAAAAGTAGTTAAGAAAAACGCAGGTGCCAGCTTAATTGACTTAGGGGATGGGGTAGCTGGACTTGAATTCCACTCCCAAAGTAATGCGATAGGGTTAGATATTATACAGATGATTAATCATTCGATTGATGAAGTAGACAACAATTTTGAAGGGTTGGTTATTGGCAACCAAGGAAAGAACTTCTGTGTTGGGGCAAATCTTGGAATGATCTTAATGGAAGCACAAGATTTTAATTTCTTTGAAATAGAAATGGTTGTTAAACACTTTCAAGATGCGATGATGCGTTTAAAATACTCTGATAAGCCAGTAGTAACTGCTCCATTTGCAATGACGCTTGGCGGTGGAGCAGAAGTTTGTTTACCTTCTTCAGCCATTCAAGCTTCTTCAGAAACTTATATGGGACTTGTGGAAGCCGGGGTTGGTCTGATACCTGGTGGTGGAGGTAATAAAGAACTATACATTAAACATTTAAGAAACATTCCTGAGGGAGTAGACTTTGATCTTCAGAAAATATCCAACAGCGTCTTTGAAAAAATAGCTATGGCTAATGTTTCAACTTCTGCAGAAGAAGCTAAGGAAAATGGATTCCTGGATCGTCAGGATGCCATAAGTATGAATCAAGATCACCTGCTGCACGATGCAAAACAAAAAGTGCTTGGTTTAGCTAGGTCAGGATATCAAGCTCCAAAAAGGACAAAGATACCTGTGGTGGGAGAGCAAGGCTACGCTACCATGCTGCTGGGTGCTAAGTCGTTAGCTCTTAGCGGTCATGCAAGCGAACATGATTTGAAAATTGCTGAAAAGTTAGCTTTTGTGCTTGCAGGAGGTCGTGTGAAAGAGGGTACGTTTGTTGATGAACAATATTTATTAGATTTAGAAAGAGAAGCTTTCTTAAGTCTAGTTGGTGAAGGAAAGACACAGCAGCGGATGCAGCACATGTTAATGAAAGGGAAACCACTACGTAACTAATATCAAAAGGGGGAAAAATCGTGAAAGAAGCAGTCATTGTTGCAGGAGCTAGAACACCTGTAGGCAGAGCCAAAAAGGGATCTCTTGCGAATGCGCGGCCAGACGATCTAGCTGCCTTAACGATAAAAGAAACATTGAAACGTGCTGGTAATTACGAAGGTAATATAGATGATGTCATTATTGGATGTGCGATGCCTGAAGCGGAACAAGGAATGAACATGGCTCGTAATATAGCTGGATTAGCTGGACTCCATCATAAAGTTCCTGCTATTACGATAAACCGTTACTGTTCATCTGGGTTGCAAAGTATTGCTTACGCAGCAGAAAAGATTATGTTAGGTCATATTGACACAGCCATTGCTGGAGGAGCAGAATCTATGAGTCTTATCCCAATGGGAGGTCATGTGATCAAACCGAACGTTCAATTGGTTGAGAATGCCCCAGAGTACTACATGTCGATGGGGCATACAGCAGAAGAAGTTGCAAATCGTTTTAACATCTCAAGGCAGGATCAAGATGAATTTGCAGCACAAAGCCACCAAAGAGCTGAAACCGCTATAAAAGAAGGCAGATTCGATGATGAAATTGTACCCGTTGAAGTAACAAATCGAATTGTAGGAAATGACAACAAAGTAAAAGAAGGATCTAAAGTTTTTTCTATGGATGAGGGAGTCAGGCCAGGAACGACCGTTGATGTATTAGCTAAATTAAAGCCAGCCTTTTCTGTTAAAGGGTCAGTGACGGCAGGTAACTCTTCTCAAATGAGTGACGGGGCTGCTTCTGTTCTTGTAATGGACCGTCAAAAAGCTGAAGCAAATAGTTTAATACCCTTAGTAAAATTCCGGTCATTTGCTGTAGCTGGGGTAGAACCAGAAGTTATGGGTGTTGGCCCCATAGAAGCTGTACCCAAGGCTTTAAAAATGGCGGGCTTATCAATTGAAGATATAGGTTTATTTGAATTAAATGAAGCCTTTGCTTCTCAGTCTCTTCAAGTTATTCGTGAACTAGATTTAGATATGAACAAAGTAAACGTCAATGGTGGCGCAATTGCTTTAGGTCATCCACTTGGCTGCACGGGTACAAAATTGACGTTAAGTTTAATACACGAAATGAAACGAAGAAAAGAGCAGTTTGGGGTAGTGACAATGTGTATTGGCGGCGGTATGGGGGCTGCCGGTGTATTCGAATTAATTTAAATGGGAGGAACGGAAAAATGAGTGAATTAAAAGAGATGATTAAAGGCGGAGGGTTTCTTGTTGAAGATCTAGGAGCGAGTGATGTTATTACTCCAGAGGACTTTACAGATGAGCATCAAATGATTGCAAAAACTACGGAAGATTTCGTATTAGGAGAGGTAGTTCCTAAGATTGATAATCTTGAAAACCATGAGTTCGAGCACTCTGTCGAACTACTAAAAAGAGCCGGAGAGCTAGGTCTTCTTGGAGCAGACGTCCCTGAAGAATATGGCGGTCTTCAGCTTGATAAGATTAGTTCTTCTTTGATCACAGAGAAATTTTCACGAGCAGGTGGTTTTTCTGTCACTCACGGTGCTCATGTAGGTATCGGTTCTCTCCCCATTGTCTTTTTCGGGAGTGAAGAGCAAAAACAAAAATATTTACCATTATTAGCTACAGGAGAGAAAATCGCAGCTTATGCATTAACTGAACCAGGCTCAGGTTCTGATGCATTAGGAGCAAAAACGACAGCGAAACTTAATGATGCAGGGACCCACTATGTATTAAACGGAGAAAAACAGTGGATTACAAATTCAGCATTTGCTGATGTCTTCGTAGTTTACGCTAAAATCGACGGTGATAAATTTACCGCGTTTATCGTTGAGAGAGGTTTCAAAGGTGTATCTACCGGCCCGGAAGAGAAAAAAATGGGAATTAAGAGTTCTTCTACCAGAACACTTGTATTAGAAGATGCTGAAGTACCAGTAGAAAATGTTTTAGGTGAGATTGGAAGAGGGCATGTTATTGCATTTAATATATTGAATGTTGGACGCTATAAGCTTGCGATAGGTGGTGTAGGCGGCTCCAAACGCGCGTTAGAACTTGCTGTTAAATACGCTAACGAACGAAAACAATTTAAAACATCTATCTCCAGCTTTCCGCTTATACAAGAGAAGATAGCCACTGTAGCTGCGAATACGTATGCGAATGAGAGCTCAGTGTATCGAACAGTTGGTCTATTTGAGCAAAGTATGGGTAAGCTTACACAAGAACAACTGAAGGATGGAAAAGAGGTAGCTAAAGTAATAGCCGAATACGCAATCGAATGCTCTTTAAATAAAGTATTTGGTACCGAGCTCTTGGATTTTGCAGCAGACGAAGCCGTACAGATTCATGGGGGATACGGTTTTATGCAGGAATATGAAGTCGAAAGAATTTATCGTGATTCTAGAATTAATCGTATCTTTGAAGGTACCAATGAGATAAATCGAATGATTGTTCCAGGTACATTGCTTAAAAAAGCAATGAAAGGAGAGCTACCTTTACTGCAGAAAGCGCAGGCCCTTCAAGAAGAGATTATGACCCTTATGCCAGAAGAGCCCGGGGATGCGCCCCTTGAGCAAGAGAAATACCTGCTTAAAAATGCGAAGAAGATTGCTTTGTTAGCAGCTGGTCTGGCAGCTCAAAAGTATGGGGAAAAATTAGAAGGTGAGCAAGAGTTATTAGTGAATATTGCTGACATAACAGGAGAAATTTATAATATGGAATCAGCCATATTAAGAACAGAAAAAGCGATATTAAAAAACGGAGAAGACAAGAACTTGCAAAAGCTTCTTTACACACAAATATATGTGCAAGAAGCGTTTAACCGCATTGAAGCACATGCGAAAGAAACTTTAATTGCAGCGGAATCTGGTGATTCTTTGCGTATGATGCTGGGTGCTTTAAGAAAGCTTACGCGCCATACTCCAACCAACGTAATTGCCAAAAAACGAGAAGCTGCACAAACGTTAATAAATACACAAAAATATGTGGTTTAGACCTTTAAAACCAGCTGCTTATCAGAAGCAGCTGGTTTTAAATTTGACTAATATTACACCTAACCAATGAATTGATGCTCCTGAGTATGGTAAAATAAGAATCAACAATAAACAAGGAGGGTATGATAAGCATGTCATTAACCTTTTACTGGTATCCAAATTGCGGAACGTGCAAGAAAGCAAAAAAGTGGTTGGACGAGCACGAAGTCTCTTATACGCCGATACATATTGTAGAAGAAACTCCAACTGAAGAAGATTTGAGAGCCTTAATAGAGAAGAGTGGCTTATCGGCCCGGAAGTTTTTTAATACGAGTGGTAAAAAGTATAGGGAATTGAATATGAAAGAAAAACTTAACGATGCTAGTGAGGAAGACATGATTAAGTGGCTTGCTTCTGAGGGTATGTTAATCAAAAGACCGATTGTTACGGATAGTAATAACGTAACGGTTGGATTTAAAGAGGAACAATTTGAAAATCACTGGAAGCGGTGAGCAGAACATTGGAAATAAAAGCGTAAAGCTTTTATCTTTATAATTGTTGTTTATATTAATTTTAATCTGGAGGGGTTACCATGAGTTTACCTAATGAATTGCTTTATTCCGAAGAACACGAATGGGTTAAAAAAGAAGGCGAAAAGGTTCGCGTAGGAATTACGGATTTCGCACAATCAGAATTAGGAGATATAGTTTTTGTTGAGTTACCAGAAGAAGGTGATGAAGTAGAGGCGGATGAACCATTCGGTAGTGTTGAATCTGTGAAAACTGTATCTGAGCTTTATGCGCCTGTAAGCGGAAAAGTTGTTGAAGTCAATGAAGAGTTGGAAGATAGCCCTGAATTCGTAAACGAATCACCATACGAAAAAGCATGGATGATTGTTGTGGAGCCAAGTGACTCTTCTGAAATAGATGATTTGATGTCTGCTGATGAATACAAAGAAATGATTGATGAAGATTAAACATTAATGAAGTCGTGTACGTATTAGCTTACATAGGTGCATGACTTGCATGCTCTTATCACAAGGTGCAGGCCGTGCTTACTAGCATGGTCTGTTTCTATATAGTAGGTGACTGCGATAATGGATGAAAGAATATTAATCGTTGAGGGAATTACGGATAAAAAGCAAATAAACAAAGTGTTAAATAGCCCTGTAGAAATATTGTGTACGCATGGTACATTAGGTATTGAGCGAATGGAAGAACTTATTATGGATTATAATCTCGATCATCGTCCTGTTTTTATATTGGTGGATGAAGACGATTCAGGTAATAAATTACGAAAACAACTTACTGCAGAATTACCCCATGCAGAACACATCTATATTGATAAAATGTTTAGAGAGGTAGCTGCTACACCTGAATCTGAACTTGCTCGTGCTTTATTGAGCCATCATTTTAAGGTGAAACCTATCTATCTCACATAGGGCTTAGGAGGTTTAATTTGCTAGTAATTGAAAATCATGAATCATTTAGGATTAAAGAGCACGAATTGGCACTTATTTATATTTATACTCCCTTTTGTGGTACTTGCCATTTGGCAAGGACATTTTTAGAAACTGTCGAACATACATTTGGACGGTCGATTTTTCATGAAATGAACGCTTCTTTATATCCAGAGTTTATGCAAGAGTATCAAATTAAGAGTGTGCCTTGTTTATTAATTACTAAACACGGTTACACACTAGAAAAAACTTATGCTTTTCACTCCGTTTCTCATATGTATGAAAAAACAAAGGAATATGTATGAAAATAGCGTCATTTCCCGGGAAATGACGAACGAATCTTATATTGATAAAAAGGTGAACCCTCCTCTGATGACGAAATAGTTAGTACAACAGAGGAGGGTTTTGTATGGAAACTATTTTAGAATGGATGGATAGTGTTAACGATAGACAGGATCTACTCCCCCTATGGAAAGAAAGACCTATCGTTATATTTATTCAAGAAGAAGAGAAAATGGTTCCCCTTACAGTTAACTCAAATGAAATTAAAATTGATCACGATTATGAATTTCATCGTCAGGTTCACATCAAAGGAAATCCTCAAAACATAAAAGAAATGCTAGAAGGAAAAGTAAAGCTTACTGATCTTTATCCCCATGTTGATGTAAAAGGAAAACTTCGAGACTTATTATACGTCGAATCGCTATTTTTCCTATCTAAATAGCGTTCCCTATAGCTTCAACAATTTCCAGGAAATCAGCCTGATCATTAAACTGATTAATTATGAAACCATCTTGATCAATAATTACAGTAGTGGGTACACCTTGTGCATTATATTTTAAGTAAGTTTCAACATTTTCATCTACTAATGTAGGTTGAGTGATATGCTCTCTAAAATAATTAACGGCTTCCTCAAAACTACGTTCTCTTCCTTTAACATTAATAGTAATCATAGAAACTTTTTCCTTGTTCATCGTTTGATAAAGGTGTTCTTTTTTAGGTAAATCTCTTCGGCAATCGGGGCACCACGAGGTCCAAAAAGTTAAGACCACTACTTTTCCTAAGTCATCTTTAAGTTGATATGATTTGTTGGATTGAATGGTAGTTAGATCGAAATCTGGTGCTTTTTTCATCTTTTATTCACCTCTCAGGGTTTATTGACGTGTATAATGAACAATGCTAACATAATAAACAATTGTATATCCACATCTTCACTTATCCAGAGAGGCGGAGGGGATTGGCCCTATGAAGCCCGGCAACCGGTTGATGTACACGGTGCTCCTTCCAGCGAAGCTTAGTTGCTTTGATAGATGAGAAGAAGAATGAGTTATAGCTCTTCTACGTGGTGAAGAGTTTTTTTATGGACATTTTTATTAGTTGACATAGAGAATAGTGGGTGCTACAATCCATCTTGGTACTTAAGTCATTTAGTGTATTAACAAACTAAAAAATAAAATGAAACCTCTTATCGAGAGAGGCGGAGGGACTGGCCCGTTGATGCCCGGCAACCGTCAAGTGAGCGAAACTTGAGAAGGTGCCAAATCCTGCAAAGTAAAAACTTTGACAGATGAGAGAACAGATACGAAAGTGGATGCGCTTTTCTGTTCTTATACAGAAAAGCGTTTTTTAGTTAGGAGTGGAGTACATGATTTCCATCAAAGATTTAACAAAAGTGTTTCAAACAAAAGATCAGGAAGTTCGTGCAGTAGACGAGTTGAATCTGTCTATAGACAAAGGTGAAATATTTGGGGTCATCGGATATAGTGGTGCAGGGAAAAGTACTTTTATTCGATTATTAAACCGCCTAGAAGAGCCTACAAGTGGAGAGATTGAGTTAAATAATGAAATTTTGACGGGGTTAAAGAAAAATGATTTGAGGTTAGCCCGTCAAGAAATTGGGATGATTTTTCAACACTTTAATTTACTTTGGTCTCGAACGGTTTTTGATAATATTGCCTTTCCTCTAGAGATAGCCGGCGTATCTAGAAAGAATAGGGAAGAACGTGTAAATGAGTTAATCGAGCTCGTCGGTTTAAGTGGACGCGGGGGGTCTTACCCGTCTCAATTAAGCGGAGGCCAAAAGCAGCGTGTAGGTATTGCAAGAGCTTTAGCTAACAATCCTAAAGTTCTCCTATGCGATGAAGCGACTTCTGCGTTAGACCCAGAAACAACAGATTCGATCTTAGATTTACTTGTAGGAATAAATGAAAAACTGGGGCTGACCATAGTTCTTATCACCCATGAAATGCATGTAATAAGAAAAATATGCCATCGCGTGGCCGTTATGGAGCAAGGGAAAGTAGTGGAATCTGGAGATGTTCTTGATGTATTCCTGCATCCTAAAGAAAAAGTCACGAAACGTTTTGTGGATCAAGTCATGGGGGATCCTGATCGAGAAGATTCATTGAACCTCATTCAAGAAAATTATCGCTCCGGGGAAGTTATACAACTCCATTTCGTTGGAGAAAATACGAATCAAGCACTTATTAGTGATTTATCACGCAGATTTGAAGTTGATATTAATATTCTTCACGGTAAAATTACCCAAACACAAAAAGGGGCATATGGGACTATGCTTGTCCAGCTAGTTGGAGACGAAGAAGTTGTGAGTCAATCCATTAATTACATTCGCACGACTTCCGTTGAAGTGGAGGTGAGTCCAAATGCTTGAAGAGCTATTTCCTAATGTGAAAATGGAAGATATGATTGAAGCTACAAATGAAACACTCTACATGACAACCGTATCAGTTGCTGGAACATTTATTCTGGGCTTGCTTCTGGGTTTGTTGTTATATTTATCTGGGCCCGGAGGATTATGGGATAATAAATTACTAAATTGGATTACGGCTACATTAGTCAATGTATTCCGTGCTATTCCCTTTATTATTTTAATTTTATTATTGTTTCCATTTACAGACTTTCTTATGGGAACGATTAGGGGGCCGGGAGCCGCATTGCCTGCTCTTATAATAGGCGGAGCACCTTTTTATGCAAGATTGGTTGAAATTGCTCTTAAAGAAGTGGACAAAGGCGTTATTGAAGCAGCTAAATCTATGGGAGCAAAGTACAGAACAATCATCTTTAAAGTTTTACTACCCGAATCAATGCCGGCCTTGGTTTCAGGTATAACAGTTACCGCTATTGCTTTAATAAGTTATACAGCAGTAGCTGGTGTAATAGGGGCTGGAGGTCTTGGAGACTTTGCTTATTTTTATGGCTTTCAACGCAGGGATTTTGATGTAGTAGCTGTATGTACAATCTTAATTGTCATTATAGTATTTATATTTCAATTTATCGGGGATTTAGTTTCTCGTAGATTGGATAAAAGATAAAAATTTTGAATTAAAAAAGGAGAAATAACATGAAGAAAATATGGTCTATTTTTATTTTTACAACTTTAGCACTCATTCTAGCCGCATGCGGTTCTTCAGAAGAAGAAGGGTCTTCAGAGGATGGAGAAGCTCAATCTGAAATTACAGTAGGTGCTTCAAGCACTCCTCACGCCGAAATCCTTCAGGAAGCACAACCACTTCTTGAAGAAGAAGGGATTACGTTAAATGTTGAAGAGTATCAGGATTATGTATTACCTAACCGTGATTTAAATGAAGGAGAAATTGATGCTAACTATTTTCAGCACATTCCTTACTTAGAGGATCAGCAGGAGCAAAATGGTTACGATTTTGCAAACCTTGGTGGCATTCACATTGAACCTATGGGTATTTATTCAAAAGATTTTGAAAGCCTTGATGATGTCCAAGATGGTACAACTGTTTTAATGAGTAATTCAACAGCTGATCACGGACGTATCCTCTCTCTTATGGAAGAAGAGGGCTTAATTACACTTGATGAAGATGTGGAAAAAGTTGAAGCAACCATTGAAGATATTGCAGAAAATCCAAAAAACTTAGAATTTGATGCTGGAATTGACGCTGCGCTGCTCCCAGAAAACTATGAGCGTGAAGATAATGTACTTGTAGCCATCAATACAAACTATGCTATTGAAGCAGGATTGAATCCTAGTGAAGATGCATTGATTCTTGAAGGCTCTGATTCTCCATACGTTAATGTAATTGCGGCACAAAGTGAAGATGAAGGTAATGAAGCGTTAAATACGCTAGTAGACGTTCTTCGTTCTGATGAAATTCAATCATTTATTGAAGAAGAGTACGAAGGGGCAGTCGTACCAGTAGATGAGTAAAGATGTATGAAATCCTTGATGCGGTTGATACTAACCGCATCAAGGATTTTTATTTTGAAGGAGATGAGTGCAAGGTGGAAAATCAAGAAATGAATCTTGCTGAAGCATACCTGCAGGAATATAAACATGGGATGGGAATTTTCTCAGAAAAAATGCCACATATAGCACACGCTTTTAGTGAATTTTCAGATACATGTTTTAGAGAAGGTGTACTTTCACAAAAAGCAAAACAATTAATCGCGTTAAGTATTAGTGTAGTAGCACAAGACGAGTATTGTATTGTTTATCATACGAAAGGCTGCATTGATCAAGGAGCCAGTGAAGAAGAGATAATGGAAGCTTGTGGAGTTGCCGCTGCCTTTGGCGGGGGAGCAGCACTTAGTCAAGCGGTCACTCTTGTTCAAGAATCAATGACTGATTTAAAGCAACATTAAGTGAAAACTTAGAAAATTAGAGTAAATTAAATAAATGAGTTTTATATTTTAGATACAACCGCTTACATTGATGTAAATAACAAAATAAAGCAGTAAAACGAGTGTGTAGCGGGTTTGGAGCAAATGACAATCTATGGTAATCTAAATTGTGTAAAAAATCTGAAAGGATTGATTTATTATTACTGACAATTTAGGTTTGAATTATACTCCGGACATGGAAAAAGCCATGCACCAAACGCATAATGTGAGTTATGCTGAGTATGCTAGAAGCTTAGACCAAATGATGAAGGTTGAAAAGAAGCGCGAAAAAGAATTCGAACGTAGTCAGAAATTTGTTTCAGAAGTCGGTCGTCAAATCCATAAATAATACGTTAGAATAGAAATCGGGTAGCTATTTCAGTTATCCGATTTTTTTATTTGAAATAAGTTTGTTATTATAATAAGGAAGAAAATAGTATGGGGTATCTAACAGTCCTTATCATTCTCGATTGATGTCGAAACAAAGGAAATCAGTTGATATCACTTTCTAAATGATATAAGATTGTAATGAGAATAAATTGAGAATGGTTTTTGATCCAATCTAACCAGAGCAATTAATAAAAATAGATACTGGAGGTATTATTTATGGCAGGATCAACTCTAGAAATTAAAGATCTTCACGTAGAAATCGAAGGTCAGCAAATCTTAAAAGGTGTTAACCTTACAATAAAAGGTGGAGAATTCCATGCGGTAATGGGGCCTAACGGCACTGGTAAATCAACGTTGGCGTCCGCAATCATGGGTCATCCTAAATTTGAAATTACTCAGGGACAAGTCTTGCTTGATGGGGAAGATGTACTTGAGATGGAAGTGGATGAACGAGCACAAGCGGGTCTTTTTCTTGCTATGCAGTATCCAAGTGAAATTAGCGGTGTAACAAACTCTGATTTCCTACGTTCGGCAATTAATGCTCATAGAGAAGAAGGCAACGAAATTTCTTTAATGAAATTCATTAAGGAAATGGATGAAGCAATGGATACATTGGATATGGATAAGAACATGGCGCAGCGTTATTTAAATGAAGGGTTCTCCGGCGGAGAGAAAAAGCGTAATGAAATTCTGCAGCTTATGATGATCCAGCCGGCGATTGCAATTTTAGACGAAATCGACTCTGGACTTGATATAGATGCGCTAAAAGTAGTTGCTAAAGGAATTAATGAAATGCGTGACGAAAACTTTGGCTGCTTAACGATTACTCACTATCAACGACTTCTAAATTATATTACACCTGATAAAGTACATGTAATGATGCAGGGCCGCGTTGTGAAATCTGGTGGACCTGAATTAGCCGAACGTCTTGAAGCTGAAGGCTATGACTGGATTAAACAAGAGCTGGGCATCGAAGACGAAACGATCGGTCAAAAAGCGTAACAGAGATAGGAGGGATACAATGACTGTAAAAGTCTCACTACCATACGACAAAGATTATGTTTCAAATTTCTCTCAAGGCTTCAATGAACCAGAATGGATGAAGAACCTTCGTTTAAGTGCCCTGGATAAAGCAGAAGCTTTGGAATTACCTAAGCCTGATAAAACTAATATTAAAGACTGGAATTTTACAGATTTCAAACATTTTGCTGAAGGAGAAGAAATCCAGTCTATTCAAGAGCTTCCTAGTGAAATGATTAATCTCATCGATCAAGAAAAAGAGCAGCAAAATTTAATATTACAGCGAAACCATTCAGTTGCATATGCAAATCTTGAGCCTTCTTTAAAAGAACAAGGAGTTATTTTCACTGATATTCAATCGGCACTTCGTGACCATAGTGATTTAGTGGAAAAATATTATATGACTGACGCGGTACACGTCGATGAGCATAGATTAACAGCCTTGCATGCAGCCCTTATGAATGGTGGAATCTTCTTATATGTACCGAAGAATGTAACGATTGAAGAACCTCTTCAAGCTATTTTCTGGCAAGAAGACCCGGAAGCAGCGTTAGTGAATCACGTGCTAGTGGTAGCAGAAGAAAATAGTTCTGTTACGTATGTGGAGAACTATACTTCCAACAATAAGAATGAAAAAACATCTGCCAATAATGTCACAGAAGTCTTTGCTAAAGCAGGCTCTAAAATTTCATTTGGCGCTGTAGATAACTTTGAAGCAGGTACAACCGTTTACGCTAACCGTCGTGGTATTACTGATCGTGACGCAACGATCGAATGGGCGCTTGGTCAAATGAATGAAGGCGATACTGTATCTGAAAACATTACTCATCTTATTGGTGATAATTCACATTCCAATGCCAAAACAGTTGCTATTGGTAAAGGTGCTCAAAAGCAGAACTTTACGGCAAACATTACTCACTTTGGAAAAGGTTCCGATGGATATATTCTCCAACACGGTGTGATGAAAGATAAATCTACTGGTATTTTTAATGGAATTGGAAAAATTGAACATGGTGCAGCAAAATCCAATGCAGAACAAGAATCACGTGTATTGATGTTAAGTAAGGATGCTCGGGGTGATGCTAACCCAATATTACTGATTGATGAGGACGATGTAACGGCTGGTCACGCCGCTTCCGTTGGACGTGTTGATCCAATGCAGCTCTTTTATCTAATGAGCCGTGGAATCTCTCAATTTGAAGCTGAGCGCTTAATTATTCATGGATTCTTAGCACCTGTCGTAAACCAATTGCCAATTGAAGCTGTAAAACAACAGCTTAGACAATTGATTGAAAGGAAAGTATATTAATGGATGTAAAAGCCGTTCGTGATGCTTTCCCTATTCTGCATCAGGAAGTTAATGGACATCCTCTCGTTTATCTAGATTCTTCTGCAACTTCTCAAAAGCCAAATCAGGTTATTGAGAAGTTGGAAGAATATTACCGAGGCTACAACTCGAATGTGCACCGTGGTGTTCATTCACTTGGCACAAAAGCAACAGATGAATATGAAGGTGCTCGTGAGAAAGTTAGACGATTTATTAATGCTGAAAGTACTCAGGAAGTAATTTTTACTAGAGGTACGACAACTGCTATTAATACAGTTGCAGCAAGCTATGGGCGTGATAACTTGCAAGAAGGTGATGAGATTGTCATCACTCCAATGGAGCATCATAGTAATATTATTCCTTGGCAGCAAATTGCTAAAGAAACAGGAGCTTCTTTAAAATATATGCCATTACAGGCTGACGGCACCATTTCTTTAGACGATGCAGAGAATACAATTACCGATCAAACGAAAATTGTAGCAATCATGCAAGTTTCAAATGTATTAGGAACGATTAATCCTATTAAAGAACTTGGAACAATTGCTCATAAACACGGTGCAGTTATTCTCGTTGATGGAGCGCAAAGTGCCCCTCACATGAAAATTGATGTGCAAAATATGGATTGTGATTTTTATGCCTTTTCAGGTCACAAGATGTGTGGTCCTACAGGAATCGGGGTACTCTATGGTAAACGCTCACTTCTTAAAGAAATGGAACCTGTAGAGTTTGGGGGAGAAATGATTGATTTCGTCAACCTGTATGATTCTACATGGAAAGAACTGCCCTGGAAATTTGAAGGTGGTACGCCCATTATCGCTGGCGCAGTCGGCTTAGGGGCAGCGATTGATTTCTTGACAGAAATCGGATTGGAAGAAATAGAAGCGCATGAACACAAGCTCGCTCAGTATGCTCAACAAAAAATGAGTGAAATTGAAGGACTTACGATTTATGGACCTAAAGAAAGAGCTGGGTTAGTTACTTTTAATATATCTGATGTTCATCCGCATGATGTGGCTACTGTTCTAGATGCTGAAGGTATTGCAGTCCGAGCCGGGCATCACTGTGCACAGCCGCTCATGAGATGGTTAGATGTTACAGCGACGGCAAGAGCGAGCTTCTATTTGTATAACACAGAAGATGATATTGATCGCCTCGTCCAAGGACTACAAACAACAAAGGAGTATTTTGGCGATGTCTTTTAATAACTTAGATACGCTGTACCGCCAAGTTATCATGGATCACTACAAGAATCCTCGTAACCGTGGGGCTGTAGAAGGCGATCATTTGACAGTTGATATGAATAACCCTACATGCGGAGACCGCATCCAATTGCAGCTTCAAGTCGAAGACAATGTAGTTCAAGATGCAAAATTTGATGGAGAAGGATGTTCAATCAGCATGTCGTCCGCTTCCATGATGACGCAGGCAATAAAAGGTAAGTCAGTTGATGATGCGCTTAAAATGTCACGTATTTTTTCTGATATGATGTTGGGTAATGAGGTAGATGATGATAACCTTGACTTAGGGGACATCGAAGCCCTGCAAGGAGTTGCTAAGTTTCCCGCTAGGATAAAGTGTGCGACATTAGCATGGAAGGCTATGGAGAAAGGCGTTGACGAAGAGGAAGCGTAATTGCTTGATATACCAAAAGGAGGTATTTAACAATGGCTAAAAAAGCGCCAGAAGTTGGAGAGTACCAATACGGGTTTCATGAAAAAGATGTCTCTATTTTCCGTACTCAAAAAGGTTTAACGAAAGAAGTTGTTAAACAAATTTCTGATTATAAAGAAGAACCAAAGTGGATGCTTGATTTCCGCTTGAAAGCATTAGAACAATTCTATAAAATGCCTATGCCTCAATGGGGCGGCGATCTTTCAGAACTGAACTTTGACGATATTACGTATTACGTAAAACCTTCAGAGCGTTCTGAACGTTCTTGGGATGAAGTTCCTGAAGAGATTAAGAATACGTTTGATCGCCTGGGTATTCCAGAAGCTGAGCAGAAGTATCTTGCAGGTGTCTCTGCCCAATACGAATCTGAAGTTGTGTATCACAACATGGAGAAGGATCTAGAAGATCTAGGTGTCGTGTTTAAGGATACGGATACCGCCCTTAAAGAAGACGAAGAGATTTTCAAAGAATATTTTGCAAAAGTAATTCCAGCTTCGGATAATAAATTCTCAGCACTGAACTCTGCTGTATGGTCTGGCGGTTCATTCATCTATGTACCAAAAGATACAAAAGTGGAAACACCGCTGCAGGCTTATTTCAGAATTAATTCTGAAAACATGGGACAATTTGAGCGTACGCTTATCATTGTAGATGAAGGAGCATCTGTTCACTATGTGGAAGGTTGTACAGCACCAACGTATTCTTCAAGCTCACTACACAGTGCAGTTGTTGAAATCTTCGTGAAGAAGAATGCCTACTGCCGATATACAACAATTCAAAACTGGGCCAACAATGTTTATAACCTTGTTACAAAACGTGCGGTTGCTGATGAAAATGCAACAATGGAATGGGTAGATGGTAACTTAGGTTCCAAACTTACGATGAAATACCCAGCTGTTATTCTTAAGGGTGAAGGAGCACGAGGAATGACACTTTCCA
The DNA here is from genome assembly GCF_043497005.1 of Halobacillus sp. B23F22_1. Classification (NCBI taxonomy): domain Bacteria; kingdom Bacillati; phylum Bacillota; class Bacilli; order Caryophanales; family Bacillaceae; genus Halobacillus; species Halobacillus sp. B23F22_1. The sequence continues at coordinate 1,462,392 of NZ_JBIEKE010000001.1, forward strand.
TCGCGCTTGCAGGTAAGGGACAGCACCAAGACGCTGGGGCTAAAATGCACCACTTAGCACCTAATACGTCTTCTACAATCGTTTCTAAATCCATTTCTAAACATGGTGGTAAAGTTACGTATCGTGGAATTGTTCAATTTGGTCGTAAAGCAGAAGGAGCACGCTCGAACATCGAATGTGATACCCTTATTATGGATAATAAGTCTACTTCAGATACTATTCCTTATAATGAAATTATGAATGAAAATATTTCATTAGAACACGAAGCCAAAGTTTCAAAAGTGTCTGAGGAACAGTTATTCTATCTTATGAGTAGAGGTCTTTCTGAGGAAGAAGCTACAGAAATGATCGTTATGGGCTTTATTGAGCCGTTTACAAAAGAGCTACCAATGGAATATGCTGTAGAAATGAACCGTCTGATTAAGTTCGAGATGGAAGGTTCTATTGGCTAATAGACACAAAGGTGAAACGTACAGGCGCATGCCGCCTGTACGTTTTTTATTTATAAAAAGGCAAGATGAATTTCGCATAGTAATCATGATACTATAATATTATCTTATATATAGTTAGAAGGCTGAATATGTTAATTGTATTTTCTTTGTTAATTGGTTTTATTACTGCATTTATAGGCAGCATAGCTGGACTAGGTGGCGGGGTAATTCTCGTTCCAGTTCTATTATTTTTAGGAGATCAGCTTGATTCCTTTCAATGGGTTTCACCTCAAACAATTGTGGGAATTTCACTCGTCGTAATGATTTTTACTGGTCTTTCTTCTGCTCTATCATACTTGAAGCATAAAAGAGTCGATTTAAAGCTAGGTTTAGTTTTAATGGCTGGAAGTATTCCTGGAGGTATATTCGGTTCATGGCTTAATCAGTTTTTCCAAACGGATGGATTTGCATTATTGTTTGGAATCGTCATGATTGCCGTATCATTAGTGTTTTTCCTGCCAAGAGATAGTACAAAAGCAACTCCTTTTAATAAAGGTCTTTCTCGAGAAAAAGAAATACATGGACAAACTTTCTTTTATCGAGTGCCTATTATTACAAGTGTCCTATTTGCATTTGGTGTTGGAGTTCTTTCTGGACTCCTAGGGATCGGAGGCGGCTCATTAATCGTTCCAGCTTTGATTTTACTATTTAAGATTCCACCGCATATTGCGACGGCTACATCTATGTTTATGATCTTTTTTGCAAGTATTACTAGCTCAGCTACTCACGTTTACTTAGGCCATGTAGAATGGGCCCATACCTTATTATTTATCCCGGGTGCTTATTTAGGAGGCTCAGTGGGAGCGATTGTTAATCGTCAACTCAATAGTCAAACTGTAGAATGGTTCTTAAGAATATTGCTTATATTAATTGGCATACGACTAATTTGGCAAGGCATCGGATAAGGAGAATGAAAATGAAGGAGAAGATTTTTCTTTATTATACGAGCGACCTACATAGTCATTTTGAAAATTGGCCTCAAATTGTAGGTTATTTTAACAAAAAAATAAAAAAACATAAACAAAAAGAGGAAACGTTCTGGCTTCTTGATAACGGAGACCATGCAGATCGTTTTCATCCTATAACTGAAGGTCTCATGGGGAAAGGGAATGTAGAGCTTCTCAATGAGGCAGGTTACAGTTTTGCGACTTTAGGTAACAATGAAGGAATTACACTTTCCTATTATGATCTTTATCACCTTTATGATGAGGCAAAGTTTCAAGTATTATGTGCAAATTTACGTTCAATGGAAGGTCGCCAGCCCAAATGGCTGTGTCCTTATACGATTAAAACTACGCCATTAGGGACAAAGGTGGCTGTAATAGGGTTAACAGCTCCGTTTGAAACTTTCTACCGGCTGTTAGGCTGGGAGATCCAGCCTCCGTTTGAAACGCTAAATCGCTATTATGATGAAATAAAAGAGCAAGCCGATATTTTTATACTTCTCTCTCACTTAGGGATTCATGATGATGAAGAGATGGCACGGAAGTTTCCTGAAATTGATGTTATAATCGGCGGTCATACACATCATTTGTTTCAAAATGGAGAACTGTATGGCGAGACCATTCTAACAGCAGTGGGTAAACATGGAACCCATCTTGGTGAAGTCTTCTTAGAGTGGGATCATGATTCAAATCGGTTATCTAAGAAAGAAGCTTATGCAGTATCAACAGAAAATTTAATGAAAGATGAGGATGTCACTGAAGACGTGGAGACTATGAGAACTAGAGCCTTGCAGTATTTACAAACAAGCGTGACTACGCTGGAAAAATCGCTGTCGGTAGCATGGTTTAAGCAGACGCTTCTTATGAGACGTCTGACAGAAGAATTACAGGCTTGGACGCAATCCGATGTCGGGATGCTTAATTCAGGTGTGTTACTTGATCATTTAAATCAAGGGAAGATTACGTATGAAGACATCCATCGCATTTGTCCACATCCCATGAATCCTTGTAAAGTAGAAGTAACTGGGGATGAATTGCTTGAAATCATTAGGGTAGGTCATACTAAAAAACTTACTGAGATCCGTTTAAAAGGACTTGGGTTTCGCGGGGAAGTAATAGGGAAGATGGTCTTTACAGGGGTTGAAATTCAAACCGTTATGAGTAAGGATGGAGAAGAAAGAGTTCGAAAAGTAACGATAAATGGAGCGCCAATAGACCGAAACCATGTTTATACATTAGGCACCGCAGATACGTTTACTTTCGGACGCCTATTTCCAGAAATTGCTTATGCCAAAAGTAAAAAATACTTTATGCCGGAGCTCTTAAGGGATGTCCTTGCGAAAGCAATACAAAAAATTTAACTTACTTTTTATATTGATACCAAGAGAAATACTAGCTGCCTAAGAGCAGCTTTTTTATTTTGTATACAAAAGTGAACGAATATAAACCTTCTCGAGGTAACACCTATACACAGCTAAAGGCAACCCTGGGATTGGGTATAATAGAAGATCCCACCTCGAGTCGTAACGTCTATTCTTGTTTCTGATTTTCAACGTATCTGCAGGCTGTCTCATAACTTTATTAAGTTAGTTTTAAACGCCTTTTATTGATCATATAGATAGGTCAGGAGGGGTTGTTTAATGGGGAAAATCAGGGCGAATCCACCCTCATTTGGTAAGCGGATATTATGGACGATCATCTTCTTTATTTTATTTACAGGGATATGTTTAGTGGTAATTGACCGGGGGATCACTCCTACGTTAGAGGAAATTGCAGAAACGAAAGCCCAGCAGCTGGCAAGAGATGCGATTAATGAAGCAGTGAGCAAGCAGATATCCGAGGAGTTGCAGTTCGATGATTTAATAAGAATGGAAAAAGACAATGACGGAAATATTGTGTACATGGGCTGGAATTCTGTTGTAGTCAATAGAACGTTACGAAATACTACATTAAGAGTCCAGAATTTTTTGAAACGAATGGAGTTGAATGAACTTCCCCTTGAAGACACTTCATTAGAAGCCGATATTTTCCCTAATGAAGAGACTAGCGAAGAACTAGGTGAAGAACCAGCTACTCTTATTGAAATCCCGGTTGGTTTAGCTACAAATAATTCAATTCTTTCTAATCTTGGTCCCAAAATACCAGTACAGTTACGAGTTATAGGTGATGTTCAGTCAGAGTTTAAGAACGAAATAACGGAATATGGTATAAATTCTGCCCACTTCCAGTTGTCGATTAATTTTACTGTTAGCTTACGTGTTGTTATCCCCTTCTCTACTGAAACTACAACAGTGGTTAATGATATTCCAATTGATTCAAGCACAATTATGGGAGAAGTTCCCCAGTTTTTTAATGAAACTGGTGATGCAGGAAAATCACCAACATTTTCTTATCCTATGGACCCCTTGCAATAACGATGGCCAACTGTTAGAATGTGAAAGAATTAAATATGCGTGACCTTATCAGATCGGTGAGGTAGAGGCGCAGGCTTCATCAGTATTCAGTGGGAGTAGGACAGCTAAGATCACGTGAAGAAAGGGGAGACCTGCCGAAGTTTCTTTGAGTCGTCAGCTCTTATAAACTGGTATATGTCTGAATAAGAGATATACTGTCATGCAAGCTTTTTAGGTGCATGGTGCGCTACTGATCGAAATGGAGGATAATCAAATTGCTATAAAAGCAATGATAGGTTATTTTCTATCATTGCTTTTTCGTATGCCGGAAAAAACCATCCCTTTTTTTGGCCTGCAGCTCTCCAGAGTCCCTCATTTGCCCCAGTAGACTTCCATACCGCCTAATCTCATCAAAAGATTTACGGAAGGGGAACCACACATGGAAGGAACAATTTACTCTTTAATTCCAGCCGTTTTAATGCTGATTCTTGTTATTGCCACGCGGAAGGTTATACTTTCACTTGGAATTGGAATTATTGTAGGCGCATTTATGCTCACCCAGTTTAATATTCTTGAAGGAATTCAACTGATCTGGACGAATTTATATTCCATATTCGTCAGTGATGGTGCTTTAAATACGGGGAATTTATATTTATTATCATTCTTAATTTTGCTGGGTATTACAACTGCATTCTTAACAGCTTCAGGAGGAAGTCAGGCTTTTGGGCGCTGGGCTGTACAAAGAATAAAATCCCGTAAAGGGGCAAAACTAGTTCCTGCGTTACTCGGTATTGTTATTTTTATTGATGATTATTTTAATGCGTTAGCTGTAGGCCAGGTTGCTAGGCCTGTGACAGACCGTCATCGTATTTCACGGGCAAATCTGGCCTACTATATCGACTCCACATCCGCGCCAATTACAGTCATCTCACCTATTTCCAGCTGGGGTGCATACATTATCGGAACCATCGGAAGCATTTTAGCAGCTAACGAGATAACACAATATCAGCCGCTGGAAGCCTTTGTTCGAATGATCCCAGCTAACTTCTATGTCTTTGCAGCGTTACTTCTTGTTTTCTTAACAATTTTCCTAAGGCTTGATGTTTTTTCGATGAAAAAGCATGAACAGAAAGCGATTAAAACAGGTGTCCTAAAAGATGAAGAGAAAGGTGATATTCCTGGAGACTTAAATGATGAATTTAAGGATCACAAGCAAGGGAAGATTTCTTTCTTGATCTGGCCGATCATTGCATTAATAGCTGGAACGGTTGGAACAATGATTGTTACGGGGATCCAAAACACAGAAGGGGCTGTAACAGCTCTGAGTATTTTTGAGAATACGGATGTAAACATTTCTTTATTTACCGGTGGAATCATTGCGGTATTACTGGCTGCCATTATGTATATAAATCAATCAGGAGAGAAATCTGGGATGGGTCATGTCCTTGTTGAAGGTGTAAAAGCCATGCTGCCTGCCATTTATATTCTAATTTTTGCCTGGATGATTGGGGATGTAATCGGCCAGCTGCAGACAGGGGAATATCTAGCAGGTTTAGTAAATGACTCTAATATTAGTACTGGATTTCTTCCATTGTTACTATTTATAGTTTCCGGCTTTATGGCACTGGCAACAGGTACTTCATGGGGCACATTTGGTATTATGCTCCCAATCGCTGGGGAGATTGCAGCGGTTTCCGACGCTGCAATGATTCTTCCAGCATTATCAGCGGTGCTGGCAGGTTCGGTTTTTGGAGATCATTGTTCTCCTATATCGGATACGACTATTTTATCGTCAACCGGGGCGGGCTCAGACCATATCGACCACGTAGTAACACAGCTTCCTTACGCGTTTATAGCAGCTACTGGAGCTATCCTGGGTTATGTACTGCTCGCTGTTACAGGCGGTATAGCCATCCCTCTAATAGTAACATTAAGCACAGTAGTAGTAATAGGTATATTGATTCACATAAAAAATCGATCTGATTATATTCCGGAGTAGAACAAAGGACAAAGAAGTGCATCAAATGTACTTCTTTGTCTTTTTTTAGTAATATTTGGATAATTATTAATTTTATAATATTACTTTGACATCGAACTAGTGTATCGGTATAATAAGCTTGAATAATCAGAAAAAAATAAAAATTTGGAAACATTCTCTTCTGTACATGCTCATAATATAAAAGGAAGAGAAATGGATCCAAGGGAGGTCTTACACATGGAAAATCGTGCACAATGGGGGACGAGAGCCGGGTTTATCCTGGCAGCAGTCGGATCAGCAATCGGTCTGGGTAATATTTGGCGTTTCCCTTCAGTAGCATACGAGAATGGTGGAGGGGCATTTTTTATACCGTATTTATTCGCTCTTTTAACCGCAGGTATCCCGCTACTGGTTATGGAATTTACTATTGGTCATAAGTATCGTGGATCAGCACCGCTATCATTTTTTCGTATGAATAAGAAAACAGAATGGCTTGGATGGTGGGCCGTATTAGTAGCATTTGTAATTTCAACCTATTACGCCGTCATTATTGCCTGGGCAATTTCTTATAGTATTTTTGCCTTCAACCTTTCTTGGGGAGAAGACACAGAAGGCTTCTTGTTTAGTGAATATTTGAATTTATCTGTTGATCCTGGTCAAACAGGAAGCTTAGTACCCGGCGTTTTAATTCCTTTAATCGTTGTGTGGATAATTACTTTAGGAGTACTATTTAAAGGTGTCAAGAAGGGGATTGAAGCTGCAAATAAGATTTTTATCCCGACGCTGGTTGTATTGTTCTTGATCATTGTAATCCGAGCAATCACCTTGCCTGGTGCTGCAGAAGGACTGCAAACCTTTTTTGCGCCAAACTTTGAAACCATTACTTCAGGTAGTGTATGGGTTGCAGCTTATGGACAGATCTTCTTTAGTCTTTCCATTGCATTTGCGATTATGATTACTTATTCCAGTTACCTGCCAAAGAAATCAGATATTACGAATAATGCTTTTATAACTGGTTTTAGTAACTCTAGTTTTGAGCTTCTAGCCGGTATTGGTGTATTTGGGGCATTAGGTTTTATGGCGTCCCAAATTAACGTCCCTGTGGAAGAAGTCGTTAGCGGCGGTGTTGGTCTCGCCTTTGTTGTCTTCCCGCAAATCATTAATGAATTTCCAGCTTTGAATGGATTGTTTGGTTTCTTATTCTTTGCTTCGTTAGTTTTGGCGGGATTGTCTTCATTAATCTCTATATCTGAGACTTATATCGCTGGTATAAGTGAGAAATTTGGTCTGTCAAGAAAAGCCGCTGTTGGGTTCGGAGGCGGAATCGCTGCACTTATTTCACTTACATTTGCCACACAAGGCGGTCTATATTTCTTGGACGCTGCTGATTACTTCATTAACCAGTTCGGTGTAGCCTTTATTGGGTTAGTTGAAGTTATCGTGATTGCTTGGTTTATACGTAACCTTAATGATTTCCAGACCCATGCAAACGGCATTTCTGATTTGCACCTGGGTGGATGGTGGAAGATTTGTCTTGGATTTATTACACCAATCGTACTTGGATATATGATGTTTGATCTTTTCAGAACGAATCTGCTTGGCCTGTTTGAAACTGACACCGGCAACTACGAAGGGTATGGAGATACATTTATCTTATTCGGAGGCTGGGCAGTCGCAGCATTTGCATTAGTAATTGGTTTTCTAATGACTCTGAAGCGTTGGGACTCCAAAGCTCTCGAAGAAACACATAAGGAGGTAGAATGATATGACAGCAAGTGCAATTTTTATGATGATCATCGGGATGGTCGTAATCTGGGGAGGACTTGCTGCAAGTATTATGAATGCAGTCAAGAAATCAAAACAATCATAAATACGAAATAAGCGTCGCTTACTTGCGACGCTTATTTATTTTTAACCATACGTTCCCATCTTTTTAAATAAGGATAGGGGTCAAAAGACCATTCATTTTTACCATTATCCTGGTACATACCATAATGCAGGTGTGGGGGGAACTTGCCTGAAGTTCCGGGAGGCCCATACCCAGTAGAACCAACTGATCCAATTACGTCACCAGGCTGGACCACATCGCCGACTTTCTTACTTTCTTCAAAACCGCTTAAATGGGCATAGTAGTGATAAATATTGTAAATATCCCTAATACCTACTCTCCACCCGCCAAACTCGTTCCAGCCCTTCATTTCAATGACACCATAAGTAGTAGAATGGACAGGTACACCGTAATCAGCAAAAATATCTGTGCCTTCATGAATTCTCCTTCCCCCGAAACCTCTAGCGTCTCCCCAAGTATTATGGTAAGTATAGTTAGAGGTAGTAGGCAGTGGAAAATCGCGGTCTGTTAATGATACCGTTTGAAACTTTTCAAAAACTTTTGCGGTATTCATAATGGTTTGCACCGTTAAATCTCTTTTATAATAGTTCCATAAGGCAATACGAATATCTTGCTCTGTCGTGCCGTAAGACTGAAGGTATTTTCCAAGACTCCATAAAATATCTTCATCATTTGTCATATCAACTTTTTTATTACCATCACCGTTTTCTCCCCACCCTTTTGGAAAAAAGGAAGGCTCAGTGTCAATTCCGTTCCAAAATAGAGGGTCTGGACGAAACGCTGTTACTCTGCCTTCTGGAATGTCATCGTGAATTTGCCTTTCATATTGATCGATCGCCGCATAGTAAGTCCAGGGGATTCCACTAACTGCAGAAGTCTTTTTATACAATGACATTCTTTCTATATCTTCTTCTTCAGATGCTGCTAAAGGGGAAAGGGAAGGTATAGAACACATGAATAATAAACTTAAAGCGAAACATAATACTGTCTTCATTTCTATGAACACCTCCCTGTGATTACTGTTTAGCTTTCTTTTACATTTTCGCTATTTGTTTCTCCTTGAGGAGACTTTTTCATACGATCAACAATACGATCAATAACCTCACTGTATTGTTCATCATAAACAGTTGAATTACTTAAACTTTGTATATCTCCATATGCTTCTGGATCATCCGATACATAAACATGATAGAAGCTCGGTACTAGAGAGTAGGCTGTCTTTTTAATCATGTCTGCCGCTTCGTTACGATCTTTATCTTCAGGTGCCGTATAGGCAACAAGAATCTCATCGTCGGCAACAAGAGTGGCTACATCATCAAAATCCTCATATCTAAGGATCATACGAGTGATCATATCTGCCATTTGTTCGCGATTCACTTTAATTTTATGGTTTTTCTCCGCTTCTTGATCTAGTTGGTCTTTTTGGAAGCGGACATAACCAACCTGTCCATCAGCTGATGGTTCGTTGTAGTTATCCATGGCATTACCTTCAATAGAGTGGTCCTTATCTTGTTCATTTTTCATTCCTTCCTCTTTATCCATATTACAGCCAGTAATAATTGTAAAAGGAATGATCATCATTAATATTATTTGATATAGCTTCATCATTCTCATCCTTTGTTCGTTCTTTTCTTTTAGCTTGGACGTAAATCTAATTATGATACAATTTTTTCGGTACTATTTCCTTGAACAATTGGAAATATGGTACACTAAAGACAAGTTAGAGGTGATAGTAATGATCGAATTGTTTGGCAAGAATTATGAACTGTTGGAAGATTATAGAGAAGGCTTTAATGCGGAAGATGTTGAAGCGCGTTTTAGCGATATTCTAAGCAAGTATGACTTTATCGTCGGGGACTGGGGCTATGGACAGCTTCGATTAAAAGGTTTTTATGATGACCAAAACTCAAAAGCTTCATTTGATACTAAAATAAGCACATTAGATGATTATCTTTACGAATATTGTAATTTTGGCTGCGCCTATTTTGTATTAAAGCGAGTAGACTAACAAACCGACGTGCAGACTATACGCACGTCGGTTTGTTTTAGTGATCTTCTTCAGAAGGCTTGATATCTCTGTGTTTCTCGTCATGAGTAGGATGAGCCCCTGGCATTCGTCTTTGTAAGTCCTGATGCAGAGCTTTATACTCATAGTTAAATGCACTGTAGTATCGTTGTTCATCTGTCCAAGGAGCACTTTTATCATTTGAAACAGGAGTGTTTTTATTGCGTGGAGCTCCATAAGGACCTTCAGGGAGTTGTTCTGGAACTAAATAGTTGCGTTGAGTCTCTACGTTCGCAAAATCGGAATAATTATTTTTATCTTTTTTACTCACAGCCATAAACCTTCTTTCTTTGAACAAATCAGTAAACTATTTTTGTGGTAAAGTTTACTTTAGTTTGACCATTGAAAAAGGGGTTATGCGTTAATACAAGAATTCATCAAGACAGTTCCTTAGTTGATCGGCTTGCATTTCGTTAATGTGAAAAACATGCTCAAGGTGGCCTTTTTTATGAAGAGTTTCATGATTTAACAAAAAGTTGTGATTTCCTAATAGGTCGATAACTAATGTATCACCTTTAAAATAGTCAGCTTTAAGAAAAGCAAATTCGAAACGCCTTCCACTAGTCGAAAAATTTATAAAACGTGTGGGTGCTTGTTCTTCTAAATCTTTTATTACTTTAATGTCACTCATTTACATAACTCCTTTATTTATTTTTCTTAGTAATAATTTCAGTTACAATTTATCATAGCAGAAAGATGATTTATTAGTAAAATTTGCTATTGCTTAGGAGGAACCTATTGTGTATTTTGTTAATCGCGAGCAAATAGAGAGCATATTACGATACATGGAACAGCTTCTAGAGGAGCAGGCGAACCACGAGTATCGCTCTTTTTCGGAGATGCTGTTATTAGAGAGACTGACCCATTTAACTGTAGAAGCTATAATAGATGTGGGGAATCAAATGATCGACGGATTTATTATGAGAGACCCAGGTAGCTATGAAGATATTATCGATATATTAGCCGATGAGAATGTGCTTCCGATTGATCAAATAAATGATTATAAAGAAGTTGTTCGTCTGCGCAAAATGGTGGTTCAGAATTACACGGATATTAACCATGCTGATATCATCTTAGTATGGAAAAACCAAATGGGAACCTTAACTCAATTTCCGAATCGTGTGCGGAAATATTTAGACCAAGAGCTTGGGCCTGTATCTGCTTTTGCAAATGATGGAGTGGATAAAAAAACAAATGAAGAATTATAAAGCTTACCTAATTGATCTAGATGGCACGATGTATAGAGGAAATGAACCTATCCCGGGAGCAGCAGATTTTGTGAAACGTTTAGACGAATGGTCTCTGCCATTTATGTTTATTACAAATAACTCATCGTCAAAGGCTGAAGATGTTGCAGCTAAATTAAGAAATATGGGTATAAAAGCAAATGATGAACAAATCTTTACTTCAAGTATGGCTACGGCGAGCTATATTCATACCATTAATCCTGATTCAAAAGTATATGTAATTGGGGAAAAAGGTCTTTACGATGCGTTAGCTAAGCATCATATTGAAGTCGTTGAAGAATCTGCTGATTATGTAGTTATAGGGATTGATCGCTCGATTAATTACGAGAAACTTGCCGAGGCTTGCCTACAAGTCAGAAATGGAGCCAGACTAATTAGCACAAATAAAGATACAGCTATTCCAACAGAGAGGGGTCTTCTTCCAGGGAACGGAGCCTTAACTTCAGTAGTTTCTGTGAGCACAGGTGTAGCTCCTCTATTTATAGGGAAGCCTGAAGCCATTATCATGCAGCAAGCAATTAAAAAATTACGCATCCCGAAAGAAGACATTTTGATGGTAGGGGATAACTATCAAACAGATATATTAGCGGGGATTCGCTCCAGCCTGGATACGCTAATGGTGGAAACCGGGGTAAGTTCAATGGAAAGTATTAAGCATTTGAGTGAGCAGCCAACTTATTGTGTTGGAAATTTAACAGAATGGAACCCCAAGGCACCTTAGTTAGTGTCTTGGGGTTAATTTTTAAATGATAATTTTGATAAAAACGGTCTGAGAAGAAGGGAGGGAAATGAGTCGCTATACGTAAGGAATAACGTAAATCCTCTTACCTTGTCGTTTCTACACATTTTATTATTACCACAAGTTACAAAAAACTCATAGTAAATAGGGACCAAAAAATATAGTAATAAACAATAAATGAATACAAATGAAATATGTAAGCTTAACAGATACGGACCAGTCAATACTTTTCTTATTTGCGGCTAAAATAATGTAAGCTAGTAAGGCAAACAGTAAGATGTAAACAAACGGACTTGCTAAGAAACTCAAGTATTCCGGCGCACGTGCCATTAAGCCAGGTGTGAACACTTTTCCTTTAAAGAAGAAAGCGGCAAGTAAATAAATACTTGCTCCGGAAAAAAATACCCAGCTACGGTCATGATCAAGAGCTGAGGAACGTCCGAACATTATGAACAACATAAAAACCATTGGCCAAATGAACCAGATAAGAGCAACAATTAGAGTTAAAAAGCTAAAGGAGAGCATGCCTAACGTTTTGCCCAGCGCATTCATGAAGTAGTGACCCGATACTTTGATTGATTTGTTAATAATGGTTTCCTCAGTAGAAGCAAGAAGAAGTTGGTTCTCATCGCCCTTCATATCCAGCCAGGCAATCGTATTGTCGTTCACCCACTGAGGAGAAGCAGAAGACTTTGGAGTATTACTTAATCTTGTAACATTAACAGGTGACGATTCCTTTAACTCGGCTTCATAAATGTTGAATTGACGACCGGACTTATACAGGGTTTCAGTCTGCCCATAACCTTTGAATAGCATTTTCAACGTATTATTTGAAAAATCTAAGGTAATATCTGATATTTCTGATAAATTCTCATGGCCATATGGATCTTTAAAATGCAGCTCGTTAAATTCTGGATCTTCATTTAGAGGCTGTTTCGCATAATAATAATAATTTGTTGGTGAGCCAGACATGTTTCGCTTTTCATATGTAGTAAGAAGTAGCGCATATCTGCCATCTTGAATAGTAAACTGAAGATCGTTTATATCCTCAGAATTTTTTGTGGTAAATTTACTAGAGCCTATTTTATTAATTTCATCTGAGTGAATATTGTAAAAGTTAAGTGCAGTATTGCCATTTCCATTATATTCTGTAAGGAGATAAGTATTTTCTTTAGTTTCAAATGTGTGAATTTTCATTTTTTCGTTTTCTAGGGTGAGGAGATGTACTGACTCTGAAGAGGCGGGATTGTATATGTTAACATCTAAGTTTTCTTGAAAAATGATAGAATCTTCTAAAGGAATAAATTGATTGATGTCTGCTATCTTATCATTCGTCTTCCCGTTATACATTGTATAATAGTCAGAATATATAAGATGGTCCTCACTAAGATAAAACTTTGTCCATTTATTATAAGGAATAGAAAAAGATGATTCATTTTCCTTTGATATATTTTCGTCATACGATATTTTATGTACCCCATGGTTAGTCAGGTAAGCAGCGTTTATGCCACTTTCTGTTTCTTTAACTACAGGAGCATTGGTAAAAGGAGTTAATCCCAGTTCCAACTCTCTGCTCCATTCTTCACTGGGAGGTTCAGTTACCTTTTGATAATTTTCATAATATAGAAGAGCGATTCCTAAGAAAATGATTAATGAAGGCCAAATCCAGACATATTTTCTTTTCAGTGATTTCATTATCTTCCTATCCTTTCCACATATGTGATTTATTTACCATTATATACGATGGAAGAAGAAAGTAGTTTCATAATAATAAAAAACCACGCAAAGTTGCGTGGCTGATCAGTACTCTTCTCCAACTGCACTATGAGCTAGCCTGCTAGAGGCAGCGGCGGCAATAGCGCCTACAATATCATCTAAAAAAGTATGACATTCTCCGGAGGATTTATCATTTAGCTTTTTAAGAATTCCTGGTTTTTGTTTATCTATATATCCATAATTCGTAAAACCGATGGATCCATAAACATTTACGATAGAGAAAGCGATGATTTCATCCACGCCGTATAGTCCTTCATCCGCTTCAATGGTTGATTGAAGTGGTTCTTCAAGGCTGTTTTTCTCAGCCAATATATCCAATTGAATACCTGTAATTACTGCATTTTGAACTTCTCTCTTTTTAAGAACTTGATGAACATTAAAACGGCAGTCCTCCATTGTTAAGTTAGGGTGATACTTAGACTGCAAGAAATGAACAAGCTCTGCCATATCATCAATTGTTACTCCTCTTTCGATAAGCCAATCTCTGGCTTTTTTTTCAAGTGTGCTGACTTTTCGATTTTCGTCTGTCACTCTGATGACCTCCCTGTACATTAGTTCTCTCTTATTAAAAAATAAAAACGATACCTGTATTATACCAGAATTGGTTCATAGTTATCTAAAATTGTGTCATACGCTTTCATTTCCTTTATAATGAAAGGAAGAGGTGATAGCAATGACGAAACCGTATATCTTTATTACAAGAAAAATCAGCGAAGAATTGATTAGCCCCCTTAAAGAACATTTTGAAGTTCAGATGTGGGGAAGTGAAACTACACCTGTGAGTAAAAAAGTGCTTGAAGAAGAAGCTTTAAGGGCTGATGGACTATTAACTATGTTAACGGACCAGGTAGATGAAGATCTGCTTCAACGTGCTTCTCAACTTAAAATTGTCGCTAACATGGCAGTGGGGTATGACAACATTGATGTGAAGGCTGCAAACAAACAGAACATTATCGTTACAAATACGCCGGACGTATTAACAGATACAACGGCTGACCTGGCTTTTAGTTTATTGCTTACGACTGCACGCCGAATGATAGAAGCCGCTGAATATGTGAAAAAAGGAGAATGGGAGAACTGGTCACCTTTTCTTTTAGCCGGATCAGATGTTCATCATAAAAAACTGGGCATTGTAGGGATGGGCAGAATTGGTGAGACGGTAGCAAAGCGTGCCAAAGGATTTGATATGGAGGTTGTTTATTACAATCGATCAAGAAAAAAAGATATAGAGAAAAAACTCAATGTTCGTTATGAAGAGTGGGAAGAATTAATTGAAACCTCCGACTACGTAATGTGTCTAGTCCCTTTAACAAGTGAGACCAAGCATTTATTTAATATACAGGTGTTTCAACAGATGAAAAATAGTGCAATTTTCATAAATGCTTCCCGAGGAGCGACGATGAACGAAGAGCATTTGTATCAGGCGTTAACAGCTGGAGAAATTAAAGGAGCAGGGTTAGATGTATTTGAACAAGAACCTATTTCCTCATCCCATCCCCTCCTTTCTTTACGTCAGGTTGTATGTTTACCGCACATTGGTTCGGCAAGCGTGGAAACGAGGGAAGCTATGCTCCAACTGAGCTTGAGTAACTTGAAAAATGTGCTTCTGGGGGAAAAACCTATAACTTCTGTTTCATCATAAAAACCGTACACATTACATGTGTACGGTTTTGAAGTTGTCTTTATTTAGAAAACTTGCTCTACTTCGTAAACTCCAGGAACTTCTTGTGCAAGGGCACGTTCGATACCTGCTTTAAGTGTAATCGTAGAACTAGGGCAGTTACCACATGCTCCCATCAGGCGCAGGCGTACAATACCGTCTTCTACATCTACAAGCTCCACGTCCCCGCCGTCACGAAGTAAAAATGGGCGAAGTTTATTAAGTACTTCTTGAACTTGAGCTTCCATGTTCAATCTTCCCCTTTCGTTAATTCTATTATAGAACGAATTCACTAAAAAATCTATTCATGTCTCATTAGAAAAATAAATTGAGAACCATTTTCATTTTATCTTTTTTATGAAGTTTTGTAAAATTGAAGTACAAATCCATCGGTTGACAGGAGGGAACAGCAATGAGTGGTGATGTTCGGGTTATTGTATACGGGGCAAAAGAACGTTGTGCAAGCTGTGTTAACGCTCCAGGCTCTAAAGAAACTTATGAATGGCTGCAAGCAGCTATTAAAAGAAAATATCGTACAGATCATCTTTTCTATCGTTATGTCGATCTATTTGAAGACCAACATAAATCTGAAGATCAAGCATATATCGAAAAAATTAAAGATGATGAATTATTTTATCCTTTAGTTGTGATTAATGATGAGATAGCCGGGGAAGGAAATCCAAAATTGAAGGAAGTTTATGCTGTATTGGAAAAAAACGGTGTAAAACCTTTGGGATAATAGTCTAAGCATATACTCAATGACATAAAGTTGTGATATTATGGGTATGGACTGGGGGTTCATCCAGGTAAAAGAGGTGATACGGATGAATCCAATTATTGAGTTTTGTGTTAACAATTTAGTTAGTGGGTCTGATGAAGCTATGGAAGTGTTGGAGAAGGATCCTGACTTAGATGTTGTAGAATACGGTTGTCTTAGCCATTGTGGCATATGTTCACAAGGTTTATTTGCTTTAGTAAATGGAGAACGAGTGATGGCTGACACTGCTGAAGAGCTTGTCTCAAATATATATAAGCACCTGGAAGAAAACCCCCTGTTTTAAAAGCA
Source organism: Halobacillus sp. B23F22_1 (assembly GCF_043497005.1). NCBI lineage: Bacteria > Bacillati > Bacillota > Bacilli > Caryophanales > Bacillaceae > Halobacillus > Halobacillus sp. B23F22_1. The sequence goes on from NZ_JBIEKE010000001.1 coordinate 1,478,600, forward strand.
GTCAGCTAAGGTTTTGCAGTGCTCACAGTAAAACCTATTATTATTAAATTAATTCCATTTATTTGATTAAAATTTTGACAGTTAGTATACTGACTGTAACGAATGGAAAGGAGAGTCTTAGATGATTCTTAATATTACTGATGCGGCAAATCATCAGATTCAGCAAATGTTGAAAGAAGAAGAGTCGACTGAGGTCAGCCTTCGATTTGGCGTAAAAGGCGGCGGATGCAGTGGATTGTCTTATGCCATGGGTTTTGAAGATGATATTAATGAAGAATTAGATACGATTGAAGAGCACAATGGAATACCGGTGGTTATTCGAACACAGGATATTCCAATAATTGAAGGCACAAAAATTGATTTCAAACAAAATATGATGGGCGGCGGGTTTACGATCGATAATCCGAATGCCATTGTATCTTGTGGATGTGGTTCTTCATTTAAAACAGCTACAAATGAAGGAACGCCGGATCCAAACTGCTAAAACTACAAAAAAGCATCTTTCCTACTAGGAAAGATGCTTTTTTTAGGAGAACATGCTTGTAGAATGCTTAGGTTGCACCCTTGCGTCTGGGTCCATATATGCTTTTGCATTATTTACAGCTGTTGGTCCCTCTCCGAATCCGGAAGCAATTAGTTTTACTTTTCCTGGATACGTGCAAATATCACCGGCAGCATAAATTCCTTTTATGTTGGTCTCCATTTTTGAGTTTACGACAATACTGTTTTTCTCAATTTCTAATTCCCACTCTTTTATAGGACCTAAGGAAGATATGAATCCATAATTGACAATAACTTCATCAACGTCCACCGTTTTCACGTTATCTCCTTTTACCTCATGAAGTTCTACTTGTTTAATGCGATGATCACCAATCATTTTCTCAGGAGTATAAGGAGTCAGGGTGTTAACTTTAGAGTTATTTAATTGTTCTACACTGTGTTCATGCGCTCTAAACTTATCTCGACGGTGAACAAGGTGAACTTGTTTTGCAATCGGCTCAAGCATAAGTGCCCAATCAACTGCTGAATCCCCGCCTCCGCAAATTACTACATTTTTGCCGGCAAATTTGTTCATATCGTCAACATAATAATGAAGGTTTGTATCTTCAAATTTTTCAGTATCTTCAATTTTTAGACGTCTCGGTTGAAAGGCTCCGTTCCCAGCCGTAACAATAATTGTCTTGGTATAATGGACTTCTTTATTTGTTGTTAGTTTAAATGAATTGTCTTCAAGCCGTTCAATTGTCTGAACTTCCTGTTCTAAAGAAATTGTAGGATCGAATGCTAAAGCTTGCTCTTTTAAATTGTCTACTAATTCTTGCGCACCAACTCTTGGAAACCCAGCTACATCAAAAATATATTTTTCAGGGTAGAGAGCAGATAGCTGACCACCCAAGTGAGGTAAGCTTTCAATAATTTTAACGCTTGCTTGGCGCATCCCACCATAGAATGCAGTGAATAATCCGGTGGGGCCGCCGCCAATAACAGTTATATCATAAACTTTATCGCACATAATCATTGTCCCCCTATATAAATTCAAATTACACTTTTTCTATTCTATCATAAATCAAGTCGTGTGAGCACAGAAGATGTAAGGAAAGCGCTTTCGAATTGTTTAAATATTTAAACTTTTCGGATAAAACTGCAAAGGGTTGAAAATGTAAAGAAAAACGTCTAATATTGACACTAGAAAACATTTAACGATTTTGTGACAGAAATATATACGAAACGACAGGCTTTTTTTTATGCAGCATTGTGTGAAACGAGTCACAAGTAAACAAAACATTATGAGATGGAAGTGATAAGGATGAATAACCCTAATATCGTCATTCTCGGTGCCGGTTACGGTGGGATTATGACAGCAGTTAAATTGCAAAAGAGCCTCGGACCTAACGATGCAAATATCACGTTAGTAAATAAACACAGCTATCACTATCAAACAACATGGCTTCACGAAAATGCAGCTGGTACTCTTCACCATGATCGCACTCGTATTAATATTAAAGACGTTGTTAACACAAGCCAGGTGAATTTTGTTCAAGATACAGTAACAAGCATTCTTCCAGAAGAGAAAAAAGTTGTTCTTGAGAATGGCGAGCTTTCCTATGATTACTTAGTAATCGGGCTCGGTTTTGAAGCAGCTACATTTGGTATCCCTGGTCTTAAAGAGAATGCCTTCACTATTAACAGCATTAATAGTGCTCGTTTAATTCGTCAGCACATCGAGTATAACTTTGCTAAATATAATAATGAAGAAAACCCTAAAGAAGAACGTTTGAACATTGTTGTCGGAGGTGCTGGTTTTACTGGAATTGAGTTCGTAGGAGAGTTAGCTAACCGTATTCCTGAACTTTGCAAAGAGTACGATATTCCACGGGATAAAGTTCGTATCATTAATGTTGAGGCTGCTCCAACAGCACTGCCTGGTTTTGATCCCGAACTAGTGGAATACGCTATGAACTCGCTTGAAGCTAGAGGGGTAGAATTCAAAATAGGTGCAATGATTAAAGAAGTTACTGAAAATAAACTAGTTTTTGAAAAAGATGAACAGCGTGAAGAAATTGCTACAAACACAGTGGTGTGGGCAGCAGGTGTACGCGGGAATTCTTTAGTAGAAGAATCAGGGTTTGAGGCCAATCGTGGGCGTATGCCTGTAGAGGCTGACTTAAGAAGTAAACAATATTCAGATGTATTTATCGTAGGAGACTGTGCGCTAATCTTTAACGAAGAAACAGAGCGTCCTTATCCTCCAACTGCACAGATTGCCATTCAAATGGCAGAAAATACAGCAGCAAACCTTGCAAAACTAGTCAAAGGTGACGATCACATTGAACCCTTTAAGCCAGACCTTAAAGGAACAGTTGCTTCATTAGGTCATAACGACGCCATTGGTGTTATATTCGACGATAAGAAATTATTTGGCTGGTCTGCTACTGCTATGAAGAAAGTTATCGATAATCGATATCTTCTTAAACTAGGTGGTCCAAGCTTACTGTTGAAAAAAGGAAAACTGAATTTCTTTAAATAAAGGAAGATGAGAAAAGCAAAGACAGCGGTTCTGTCTTTGCTTTTTTACAAGTAGGGGGATCTTCTGTTGAATATTGTACAATTTGCAGTATCTTTGCTTTTATTTTTTGTGTTATTTTTTGGTATTGGTTTCTTGTTAAATATGATTTTGCGATCATCCTGGATTATGGCATTTTTGTATCCCATAATCGTTTTGTTAATTGTGGATAATTTTAAGTTCAATTTATATTTTACTAATCCATCGGAAGCCTTTTCTACTGTATTTAGTTTATTAGCGAATTTGAAAGTCGTAGATATTGTTATCTTAGCAAGTGGCTTTTTGGGAACAATATTAGCTGGCTTAGTCATTAAATGGCTTAGGAAAAATGGCTATCAAATGTTTTAATCTTACCGATCTGCCGGTACAAAAGGCTTCACAACTAGAATAAAAATCAGATTATTGGACATGATGAACACCGAGAGGTGAATCATCATGTCTTTATTGTTAAAACAACTGATATTCTTTCTATTATTTATAGGTGCTGTTTACAGTACATGGTCTAATATCTCCAACCTATCAATTAAAGACTTAAATGATTGGTTATCGAGTAAAGAAAAAGATGGAAATGAGCTAGTAACATCCCCTGTCAGCCAGCAGGCTGCAGCAACATCATCTGACTTAAAAGATTTCTTAGATTTAGCCCAATATCCTTCTCATACAGTGACTGCTACTGGATATACCGCTGGTTATGAGTCTACCGGGAAACATGAAGATCATCCTGCCTACGGAGTTACTTATTCAGGCGTTGGGGTGACTAGAGACTTATATTCTACGATCGCAGCTGACCCTGATATTTTCCCAATTGGCACCGTCTTGTTTATACCAGGATACGGTTATGGAGTAGTGGCAGATACTGGATCGGCTATTAAAGGAGATAAGTTAGACTTATATTACCCTACAGTTGAGGAAGTTTATGAAAATTGGGGAAAACAAGAAGTAGAAGTGTATGTGATTGAAGAGGGAGACGGGAGTTTAAAAGAAGAAGACTTACTTCATTACAACAATAATGAAACCATGAAAGTATATAGAGAAGCTATATTAAATGAGTAAAAAATCCGGTTCGCTTTGAAACGACCCGGATTTTTCTAATTAAGAAGGGTATGAAGAAGAGTAGTAAGTAATATACCTGTAAGACCTCCAAAAAGGACTTCAATCGGCTTGTGACCTAACAACTCTTTTAACTCTTCGCGCTTTTGGAATTGCTCTTTTGTTGACCATTCTCTTGCCTCATTAACAAATCGGTGAAAATCATTGAGTAAAATATTTAACATAATGGCTTGTTCGCCCGTTTGACGTCTTACCCCTGTTGAATCAAACATTACAATTATAGTAAATACTGCTGCAATAGCAAATATAGAAGAATTAAATCCGTGTTCTATACCAACTGCTGTAGATAATGCAGTAACAGCAGCAGAGTGACTGCTAGGCATTCCACCGGTGCTGAAAGCTAAACCGGCATCAAGCTTTCGGGATACGATAAACTGAATGGGGATTTTGACTAATTGAGCGAATAAAATGGCTGTAATAGATGCCCATAAAGGAAAATTTTGGAGTAAATCCATCTCTGTTTTTGACATCCTCTCTCATTATGAACTAAATAAAAATTGGTAGTATTATGATTGTAGCACACAACTAAATTAATTGTCCTCCACGTATATAGGAAGAAATAAAATATTTTAGTATACTGAATGCAGGAGGGGATAGAAATGTTTACGATCCATACATCTTTTATGCAAGAAAAAGAAACATTAGTGGTAGGTGTTTTTAATAATGAGAAACAGTCTGAAAACTATGTAAAATTAAATGAGCATTTGGAGGGGACGTTAGATTACTACATAGAGAATGGTGAGCTTACAGGAGAATATAAAAGAGTAGAAAAGATCTTACCATTAAAGGGGAGTGGAGTGAAAAGGATCTATTTTGTAGGATTAGGCAAGTCATCTGCTTTAAACAAGGATAGGTATCGAAAAGCTTTTGGAACATTATTTAAACGAATGCAGCAGGATAGAATTAGTGAGGTATCTATACTATTAGATAGTGTGAGTCTTCCTTCTTTAAGAGAGGAAGAGTGTGCCTCTCTTATTGCAGAAAGCATGGGGATGGCTACTTATCAATTAGCTCACTTTAAAACAACTAAACAAAAAGAGTTACCTTTTTTTAACCGTTTGTCCTTGATTACAGATACTGCCCCTGATTCATTGCTTTACGCTCTTGCTACTGGCTATGCATTAAGTAAAGGAGTAAATACAGCCAGGCATCTTATTCATTCCCCTGCTAATTTGTTAACTTCTACAGCAATGGGAGAATTTGCCCGGGAATTAGCATTAATGCATGATTTCTCAGTCGAAATTCTTGAAAGAGAAGATATTGAACGATTAGGTATGGGAGCTCTTCTAGCTGTAAATCAGGGGTCCTCAGAACCCCCTGCCTTGATTGTTATTAAGTATCAAGGATTAGAAGAGTGGAAAGACGTGACGGCTTTTATAGGAAAAGGGATTACTTATGATACAGGTGGCTACTCCATTAAATCAAAGGCGGGTATGCCTGGAATGAAAGGTGACATGGGTGGAGCTGCTGCTGTTTTAGGGGCCATGGAAACCATTGGACGAGTTAAGCCGGAATGTAATATTCTCGCTGTTATTCCTTCTACTGACAATATGATCTCAGGGGAGGCGTTTAAACCTGACGATGTAATCACTTCTATGAGCGGTAGAACAATCGAAGTATTAAATACGGATGCTGAAGGACGTCTTGCGTTAGCTGATGGGATTACGTATGCCAAGAAGCAGAAAGTCGATCGTATTATTGATGTAGCTACACTAACAGGAGGTGTGGTCACTGCATTAGGTTCTTGGATGACAGGAGCGATGACCAACGATCAAATGTTATATGAAAAGGTCCAGAAAATGGCACAACTAATGGGCGAACCTGTTTGGCAGCTTCCTTATAATGAAGATTATAGGTCTCAGGTAAAGAAAAGCGATGTAGCCGACCTTAACAATTCACCTACAAGGAAAGCACATCCTATTATGGCAGGGGCATTCATTGGAGAATTTGCGGAGGATACACCATGGGTTCATTTAGATATTGCGGGTACTTCAATCGCTGAATCTGCTTACGAACTGGGGCCTAAAGGTCCAACTGGTGTTATGGTAAGAACTCTAGCCGGCTTTGCTATGGACTCATAAAAAATAGGGCTGTCCGGAAAAGTCTGCATTTAAAACTTTTGGGACAGCCCTATTATTTTTATTACTGAATCGCTGCATCTAAAGCAACTTCAATCATTTCGTTAAAAGTCGTTTGGCGCTCTTCAGAAGAAGTTTCTTCACCTGTAAGGATGTGGTCGCTTACAGTTAGAACAGAGAGTGCTTCACGGCCATATTTGGCGGCCAAAGTGTAAAGTGCAGTGGTTTCCATCTCAACTGCCAGTACATTATATTTAGCCAACAAATTGAAAAGGTCCATGGCATTATCTCTGTAAAAACTGTCGCTTGTAAAAACGTTACCAACACGAAGCTTTAATCCTTTATGTACGCCAGCCTCATAAGCGTTTTTCAGTAAATTAAAGTCAGCTGTAGGCGCAAAATCAATTCCATCAAATACCATGCGGTTCATTTGGGAATCCGTAGTTGATGTAGAGGCAAGAATAACGTCACGAACTTGAACGTCTTTTTGAAGTGCTCCACAAGTTCCAACACGAATCAATTTTTTTACTTCGTAACTTTCCATCAATTCGTTTATATAAATAGAAATAGAAGGAACGCCCATTCCTGTTCCTTGCACGGAAATGCGTTCACCTTTATAAGTACCAGTGTATCCATACATTCCGCGAACTTCGTTATAGCAAGTTGCGTCTTCCAAGAAATTTTCAGCAATATATTTTGCTCGCAGCGGGTCTCCAGGTAATAAAATTTTATCAGCTATATCTCCAGGCTTTGCACCAATATGTACACTCATTGGTCAGACCTCCTTCAAGTTCTTTAACACCTTTAAAATTACCATAATCAATTAGATAAAACAAATATAGAAGTGGAATGGCAAATAGTCTACTGATAGAATAAACTTAATTAAACGAAAGCGTTACCACCTTTATGATGAAACAACAGATTAAAAAATGACTGCTTCTATTGGAAAGTTACCTTTATGATTAAGGTACGTAAGCAGCAGATTGGTTTGAAAGGATGAAGACATGAATATCTCTATATCCCAACTTCCTGGAATTGGACAAAAAATTTCTTTAAAAACAGCAGAGGATAGTATGCTTGTGTTGATTGTACATCATACTGGAAAGCGAGAATTGTACTTCTTTGATGATTCAGAAAGTGAAGAAGCTGATTTTGCAATGGATTTAACTTCAGATGAAACACGAGAACTAGGAGCTCAATTATTGGGGGCAACTTATCAGCCGGTGAATGCTGATCAATTAAAAATGTTTAAAAATCAAATAGTAATTGATTGGATTGAATTAAAGCCGAAGTCACCGCTTGTTTATAAAACAATTGAAGAGTCTGAAGTGCGTAACTTAACAGGAGTCACTATTATTGGAATAATAAAAGGTGACGAGACCATTGCGATCCCGGAAGCTGATACTAAATTACAACCTGGGGACGTTATTATGTCTATAGGGAAGCAAGATCAGATTGATAGCATGATAGCCTTATGCAATGGAGGGGAATGATCGAACTTGCATTCAGAATTTCCGGAGTTACTAGGGGCAGGGCTCATTTTGCTATTTATTTTTTATCTAGGGTTTTTGAGCCTGAAAATTAAAATACCGAACGTTATTCTTTATATTTTGTTAGGCATAATACTAGCAGATGCTTTGGCTGATAATGAAATATTACACTTTGCCAGCGAAGTGGGCATTGTACTGTTATTTTTTTTGCTAGGTTTGGAATTTAACATAAAACGGCTAGGAGGAATTGCGAAAAAAGTTTGGCCTTCAGGTTTATTGGACGTTTTTTTAAGCTTAGGTGTCACGACGGTAATCGCTTTGTTATTTAAATTGGATTTGTTTTCCAGTTTTCTTGTTGGGGGGATTGCTTATGCTACGAGTTCTTCAATAACAGCTAAGCTCTTAGATGATCGAGGACGAATGGCAAATTCGGAAACTGAATTTATCCTTGCTATTTTAATATTTGAAGACCTCGTCGCTCCTATTGTTGTAGCTATCCTGTTTGGCATAAGTTCTGGGGAAAGTTTCACTAGCCTTACTTTTTTAGCTTTAGTTGGAAAGATTTTCGCTCTTACTTTACTAGCCATTATTATAGGGAAAACGGTATTTAAGAAATTTGAACGATTTCTTGATCGAATTTCTGATGAAGACTTCAAAATTTCACTTCTTATAGGGATTGCATTAGCTTATGGTGGTCTTGCTCTTTTCCTTGGACTTTCAGAAGTGTTAGGTGCTTTTTTAGCAGGGATGATGCTTGCAGAAATAGGGAAAATTGAAAAGGTTGAACAAACGGTATTTCCTGTCAGAGACTTAATGCTCCCTACTTTTTTTGTTTATTTTGGGACAACTATAGAGCTTGGCGATGGTGTTCCTATGGCTATGCTTTTAGTTTCAGTTATTGTTTGGTCAATAACAGCTAAGTTAATTTTAGGAGTAGTCGGCGGTCCGATTTACGGTTTATCTAAGCGTTCTTCATTGCGCGCAGGTCTATCTTTATGTGCTAGAGGAGAATTCTCAGTAGTTATAGCAAGTGTAGCGACCGGAACCTTGAAAGCCTTTAGTGGTCTTTATATTCTAATTGCTGCTTTTATTGGAATGGTATTATTTGAGAAAGCTCCTAAAATAACAACGAAAATTTATGGGAAGCCTGTGAAGAAAAAGAAAACTCTTCGGGTTCCTGGGGATTAAAAAGAATATTGCTTATTTAAAAGATAGAAAGGGGTGGGGAAACTTCACCGGCATGTCACTTAGAATGCGACTATTGTTTCCGGCCCTTTCCATATACGAAAACCTGTATAACAACCTTTATTTAAAATATTGTTTCTCTAAACCTTCTAACTGATCTAATGCCAGCTTATTAAATTCAGTTTCACGACGATTTAATTTTTCTTTTAATTGGTTTACTGATTTCTTTAAGGACTCATTATACTCTGGAATAAATGAGTCCCCAAGGGGTTCTACTGCTTTTTTATGAATGTTCGCTTTTTCTAAATAACTTAATGCTTTTCTTTGATGAAAAAAGACTTCATCGGTCTGCCCTGGATTGTGCAGGTCTCCTTGCATAGGATGCTTATCAACTGCTAGGATTCTGACTAAATAAGCATGAGGACGCTCTTCTATATATTCCCCTATATAGATTCCGGTTTTATAATGTGCTTTTACTTTATCACCAGGTTGTAAATGAATCATAAGCTATTTCCTCCTTTTAGCTATTGTAACAGAGAGCGGTAGTTGTGATAAAATAGTGAAATCCGCTCTCAATTATAGTAAATCTGTTATAATAATGAACGAAAGGTAGTGGTTGTTATGATGGAATTTTTATATTTTCCAACCGATAAATCAGAGTACATACCAGCTGTCCTTATGTTAGCAGTTTTTATTCTTTTGGCAGGCATAACGATGTACTTTATTATAAAAGCTTCTCGCAAAGAAGAGAAGAGGACGGAAAATTTAGCTGCTTCTAAAACAAAACATTCTACAAACCATCATCGTTAAACAAGACTAGGATAAGATTTCTCCAAGTCTTGTTTTTTAGTTATAAAGTTTATTATTTATGGAAAAACTAACCACTATATTGTCTGGTGAAAGGACGTTTGATCATGAAAAAGTGGTTAGGGATGTTAAGCTTACTTTTATTAATTGCATGTAACGATAACAGCCGTTCTCCCCTTGAAACGCCAATTTATAATCAAGAGGGTGATCGAATTGGAAATGCTACTTTTAGAGAACAAGCAGAAGGAGTCGAAGTGAAAGTAACAGTGGAGGGTCTTGATCCTGGGCCACATGGTATTCATGTTCATGAACGGCCAGAGTGTAAAGGTCCAGATTTTAAAAGTGCAGGAAATCATTTTAACCCGAAAAACACGGATCATGGTTTAATGAATGAAAAAGGCGCTCATATAGGTGATCTCCCTAACATAGAAGCTGGGGGAGACGGAACAGTGGATGTTGAACTTATGTTGCCAGAGGCTACGCTTAAGGATGGTCAAACTTCTTTGTTAAGAGATGAAGGAACTTCATTAGTGATTCATAGTGAAGCGGATGATGGAATGAGTCAGCCTGCAGGTGATTCTGGTGATCGAATTGCATGTGCGGAAATTACTGTTGATGCAGATGACGATGAATCAAGTGATCCTACTGAATTAAATGAAAACCAGGAATAAAAAATAACATCCTAGTTCAAAACTAGGATGTTATTTTTTGATCAACAGCAGTTATTATCCTGTGAACTCCTTCTTCGACAATTTTACGAGGAGCAGCTAAATTCATTCTCATGAAGCCTTCACCTTCTTCACCAAAGGACACACCATCATTTAAGCCCACTTTTGCTTGCTTCTGCATAAATGATTTTAGTTCCGCTTGGGACATGTTCATTAAACGGCAATCCATCCAAAGCAAATAGGTGCCTTCTAATGGAACGATTTGAATGTGATCGGAAATACTTTGAAATTGTTCAATAGCAAAATCTCGATTGGTTTGTATCGTTTCAAGCAGTTCTTCAAGCCATTCTTCGCCATTTAAATATGCACTTTCCATAGCGGTGAGACCTAAAGTATTCAGCATAAACATACCTTGGTGATCAAATTGCTTTTTAACAGTTTTTCTTTTATCTTCACACGGTGTAACTATATAAGAAGCTTGTAAGCCAGCTAAGTTAAATGTTTTCGTAGGAGAAAAACAGGTAAGAGTTTGGTTGCTTAACTCATTATTAATAGATGCCATTGGTATATGTCTATGGTTGTCCAATATAAGGTCTGCGTGAATTTCATCAGAGACAATTAATACATTATGTTTTAAACAGATTTCTCCCATTTTAGATAACTCATCTTTCGTCCATACTCGCCCAATTGGATTATGAGGATTACATAAGATAAACATCTTCACATCACCTTTAACAATTTGATGTTCAAAATCCTCAAAGTCAATTGAGTACGCACCCTCATTATAAAGGAGAGAATTAGTTATGACTTTACGCTCGTGATCTTTTATTACACTAAAGAAGGGAGGATAAACAGGTGTTTGGATAAGAACTCCATCGTGTTTGTCAGTTAATGATTGAACGATCATGTGAAGACTTGGTATGACACCAGGACTATAAGTAACCCAATCCTTTTGTATCTTCCATTGATGTCTCTTCTCAATCCAACTTGTAATAGAGTGTTTAATGTCTTCATCAGGCATTGTGTAACCAAACACGCCGTGGTCTACTCTTTCTTTTAGTGAATCAATAACCGCTTGCGGAGCTTGAAAGTCCATATCAGCCACCCACATCGGCAGAATATCTTTATCTTGATAAAGCTCTTCAGCATAGTCCCATTTTACTGATCGTGTACCTTTTCGTGGGATTACTGTAGTAAATCGACTCATTTAGCTATCCCTCCATTAATTCATTAACACTTTTCATCATAACCAAAAAAGTAAGAGGAAAACAGTAATGTGATTTTATATTTTAGACAAAAAAAAGCAAAGCGATAATTCGCTTTGCTACACAGGGGGAATACGAGAAAGTCTTACGTTAATCAATATAGCCATTTTTTTATATCTTTAAACCTATTTTTTTATTTTTTTCAACTTTTAAATCATAAAGAAGATTCATAGCTTTTAAAACTTCATCTTCTGAGAAGTCTTGTGCTTTTTTAAGTAAAAGTTTAGAGCGTTTGATTCCTACCTGTTGAATTAGCCGATGAAGTTCTTCATCGATCCTATGCTCTTCTTCATTTTCCATTAGTTCGGAAGCTGGAACATCGAGCACAGTCGAAATTTTTAATAACGTATCAAGCTCTGGACTCCTTTTGTTTGATTCATAAACTTCTAAAGTATGGAGTCCTATTCTAGCTCTCATAGCAAGTTCTTCTTTCGTCATTTCTTTGAGGTTGCGATACTTTTGGATATTTTCTCCTGCAGGCATGTTAACCCCTCCTCGTTTATACCTTAAGTATAGCATGTATGCATTTTATAAAGTTGTGGAACTTTCATGAACTCTTTGCCTAAACACAAAAGATATGATAAAATCAATAATTGCGTGAAAAGAAACGAATAATTTATATCAGGAGTTGTATAGCATGTCAGATAAGTTTCAAGAAGGTCAAGTTTTAGAAGGTAAAGTTACAGGAATTCAGCCATATGGAGCATTTGTTGCTTTAGATGAGCAAGTTCAAGGTTTAGTCCACATCTCAGAAGTGACACACGGTTATGTCAAAGACATTAATGAACATCTTACTGAAGGTGACGAAGTTCAAGTTAAAATCCTAAACATCGATGAAGAAAAGAATAAATATTCTCTTTCTATTCGTGCCACTCAGGAAGCGCCAAAACAAGAGCAGCGTCGTCCTCGTAAACCGGTAGCAGCTAAACAGCAGCAAGAAGATTCTTCTGCGGGTTTCAACACTCTTAAAGATAAACTAGAAGATTGGATCAAACAGTCCGACGACCGCGAAAAATTCCGTAAATAATAAGAAAACCCGGCTGAATTGCCGGGTTTTTTTTATTTGTCAGTAGCATTAACTGTAGCATCATGGTATTCAGCGGCACGTGAGAAATAGATCGAAATGGCTATAAGTCCGCTAATTCCTACAAGTGTATAGATAACACGTGCAAAGGCTCCACTCTGCTCACCGCCGCCAAATAAACCAGCAACTAAGTCATATTGGAACAGTCCAATTAGCCCCCAGTTAATGGCACCAACGATAATTAAAAATAGTGCAGTACGTTGTACCCAACTCATCATCATCCCTCCTCCTTATTATTAATTTCATGCATAGTTTGTACATTGCTTGAAAATTTATACATAACGCATTTCTTTTGAGTATCCGTTTGATATAAGGGATAATGTAAGAATGATTCAGGTTAAAGGAAGGAGAATATTTTAAATGGATTCATTTACATTTCATAACCCTACAAAATTAATTTTTGGTAAAGATCAAGTACAGCAATTATCTGAACAACTACCTAAGAATACAAGTAAAGTACTGCTTGTCTACGGTGGGGGGAGTATTAAGAAAAATGGTGTTTACGATCGTGTAATTGAACAGCTGAATCAAGTCGATGTACAAGTATTTGAATTAGCAGGCGTAGAGCCAAATCCCCGTTTGACCACAGTGAGAAAAGGGATTGACATATGTAAGCAGGAAGGTATTGACTTTCTTCTAGCCGTAGGTGGAGGAAGTGTAATTGATTGTACAAAAACGATCGCAGCCGGAGCTGAATATGAAGGGGATGCTTGGGATTTAGTCACGCGTCAATCTACTCCAGATGGCGCCTTGCCATTTGGCACAGTATTGACACTTGCGGCTACAGGCTCAGAGATGAATGGCGGTGCCGTTATCACAAACTGGGAGACTAATGAAAAATATGGTTGGGGTTACGCTCCTTACACGTATCCAACCTTTTCTATTTTAGACCCGCAGAACACGATTTCTGTACCTCGTGATCAAACGATTTATGGGATCGTAGATATGATGAGTCATTTACTTGAACAATATTTCCATAATAACACTCAATCCCCTATTCAAGATGAGATGATTGAAGGAGTTTTGCGTACAATTATCGATACAGCACCTAAACTGCTGGACAATCTAGAGTCTTATGAACATCGTGAAACTATCCTTTATGCAGGCACTATTGCGTTAAACGGTATGCTGCAAATGGGGTATCGAGGAGATTGGGCCACCCACAACATCGAACATGCAGTTTCTGCTGTTTATGATATTCCCCACGCTGGTGGATTAGCTATCCTATTTCCAAACTGGATGAAGCACAATCTCGATGTAAATGTAGATCGTTTTGCTCGTCTGGCTGTGAAGGTTTTCCATGTTAGTGAAGAAGCGAAGAGTAATCGCGAAGTAGCCGAACAAGGTATAGAAGAACTTAAAAACTTTTGGGCATCCTTAGGGGCGCCTCAAACATTAGCAGATTATAATATTGATGACGATCAATTTAATGTTATTGTAAATCGAGCGATGAAACGAGGAGCCTTTGGAAACTTTAATAAGCTTGAAGACCAGGATGTAGAAAAAATATTGGAACTTTCTAAATAAGGAAAAGGGCACAAATATGTGTCCTTTTTTTAAAATGAATACGGTTTCAATGATAGCCCTACTTGATTTGAGAGGGAGGTTTCGATAAAGTAAAATTGACTTAGTAAAAAAAGAAGGTGGAGGAATCATTAATGACACACGTGCGATTTGATTACGAAAAAGCATTGCCATTCTTTGGTGAGCATGAACTTGAATATATGCAGGATGCAGTATCTCTAGCTCATAATGCTTTACATGAAAAAACCGGGGCAGGGAATGATTTTCTTGGTTGGTTGGACCTTCCAGAAAATTATGATCGGGAAGAATTCTCAAGAATTCAAAAATCTGCTGAGAAAATTAAATCAGACTCTGATGTGCTGCTTGTCATAGGAATTGGCGGTTCATACTTAGGTGCTCGAGCAGCTATTGAAATGTTAAATCACAGCTTCTACAATGAACTCTCTTCAGAACAACGTAAAAATCCTCAAGTATTCTTTGTAGGCAACAGCATTAGCGCTCCTTATTTAAATGATTTGTTTGACTTGCTTGAAGGAAAAGACGTCTCTGTTAATGTTATTTCAAAAAGTGGTACTACAACAGAGCCAGCGATTGCATTCCGCGCCTTCCGAAAGTTTCTCGAAGAAAAGTACGGTCAAGAGGATGCACAAAAGCGCATTTATGCTACTACTGATAAAGAGAAAGGCGCTCTAAAGACTTTAGCAGATGAGCAAGGATATGAATCCTTTGTTGTTCCTGACGATGTCGGAGGACGGTATTCTGTTTTAACAGCTGTAGGTTTACTGCCGATTGCTGTAAGTGGAGTGAACATCGAGGAGATGATGGCTGGTGCACAAAAAGCCCGTCATGAATTAAACTCAGATAAACTTTCAGATAACCCGGCATATCAGTATGCAGCTGTCCGCAATGTCCTATACAATAAAGGCAATACTATTGAAATGATGATTAATTATGAACCATCCTTGCAGTACTTCTCAGAATGGTGGAAGCAGTTGTTTGGTGAAAGCGAAGGGAAAGACCAAAAAGGCATATACCCTTCTTCAGCGAACTTCTCAACTGATCTACATTCGTTAGGTCAGTATGTACAAGACGGTCGTCGTGATCTATTTGAAACAGTGCTGCATGTGGAAACCCCTAAATCTGACTTTACCATAGAAGAGGAAGAGCAGAATTTAGACGGTCTAAATTACTTGGCTGGTCAAACCGTTGATTACGTGAATGAAAAAGCCTACCAGGGTACTATGTTGGCTCATACAGATGGACAAGTTCCTAACTTGATCGTTCATTTACCTAAATTAGATGCTTACACATTCGGGTATCTTGTCTACTTCTTTGAGAAAGCTTGTGCAGTGAGCGGTTATCTTCTTGGAGTTAATCCTTTTGATCAACCAGGAGTTGAAGCATACAAGAAGAACATGTTTGCTCTCTTAGGAAAACCAGGATTTGAAAAAGAAAAAGAAGAATTAGAAAAGCGTTTATAGAGAAAAGAAAAACCACCTCCAATTATTGGTTAATCGGAGGTGGTTTTTTTGGGTAAACTAAGCTCTAAAGGAGGGATAGAATTGCTTACTTTAGAGTCAGATTTAACCAATAAATTTTTTGTGTATCATGAAATGGAACAAGCACTTGGTCCAATAGGATTTAAGCTTTCGGACAACTGGGATTACGATCATGGTTATTTTGATTATAAGATTGATGATCAAGAAGGTTACCTCTTCTTACGACTTCCGGTAGAAGTGATGGGAGGATTCATGGATCCCCCAGATGAATCAACGATGGTGAAGGTGAAAAATCCTTTCTTACTTTACCATCAATATCAAGACAGCCTTGATGATCATGTTAGAGAGGGTAACTTCAGAGCTTCATTTGATCAATTCCAAGAACCAAAAAATAAAGATGCCGAGTTCCCGCAGGAATTTGTCGATGCAGGCAGGGAAGTGTTGAAAGAAGCTGAGCAAGCCTTACGTACGCAGCGGAATAAGCAATATTAATGTTTGGACTTTAGTTAAAGGCAGGGATGGCTCCAGGATAAAATGGGCGGTTTGATTAGCTCGATACCCAATAACAACTGAACCTTTTTTTAAATAATAGGTAACAGCATCTTCAACAAGTTGATCCTCCAATTCTGTTGGGACGGCTTCTTCGTGAAACTGTCTGGAAGTTAAAAGATCTAATAGAAGTTGAAAAGGCTCTCCTGGATCTGTGTGGAAGAGTTCATGATAAAATAAACTGCTCATAAAATCATTTGAGCGAATAACACGGTCGGCACCAGCTCGCTCAGCATTTATTTTTTGCTTATCGGTTAAAACTTCAGCAATTATAAACAGGTGAGAGTTGTGCCCTTTTAAAGAGACTAGTTGGTGAATGACAGATTGATCAGCCTCATGTTCTGCTTTAGAAGGGTCAGCTGTCACTATTGCCGTTTTAGCATCTTTAACATTAGCTTTATTAAGAGTTTCTTCCATAGTGGCGTCTCCATGAATAAAATGAACATTTGAATGGTTCTCATAGAGTTTTTTCATTGAACGATCAATAAGAACAATATACTCATGGCATTTGTTTTCTGTCATCATTTCAATTAATTGGCGGGTACGTTCATTCCAACCTATTAGGATAATATGTTCTTTTCCTTTAAAATCTACTTTTCCCCTTGATAAGTTACGTTCGTGCTGAACAGTAGCTGCTGAAAGAGTGGCCATATAAAAGGTCACCAACCCTCCACCTGTAAGTATAAGAAAAATAGCGGTAATTTTTCCTGCTGTGCTTAAAGGCACGTAGTCTCCATACCCTACGGTCGCCCCTGTAACAAATGCCCACCATATCCCATCAAAAAGAGTAGGAAAATTGTGGGGCTCGATTGTATGAATAATAATACCGAAAAAGATCATAAAAACAATTACAGTACTAAAAAGTCTTATAAACAAAGGGAGTTGAAAGTATAAACGCATCCAGTGCTGCATAAAGTAGCTCCTCTTTTTTTATTTAGTATGTCTTTTCGTGAGAATCTTAAAACATAAAAGAGCCCCCTTTAAGGGATAGGCTCTTTTTTAGTGAGTTTGATTTGTTAATGCATTTTTTAGATCTTGATACACATAATACCTAAAGTCTTCATTGTCTCTAAATGCTTTCGTTATAAATTGATACATTTCTTTTTGTTTATCCGCAAATTGGGATTCTTCTTTGCTTGGGAGTGAAGATGTAGCATTTTCTATAAATTGCTGAATTTCTGGAGCTCTTGGCCCCCAATTTAATACTTCCTTTCCATCTTGGTCGATAATAATAATTTTAGGAATAGCCCTTGCCTTCTCATTAGTTAAATACTGATCCATAAGTTCCGGGTTTTCGTCTCTCGCTAAAAATTGAGTATTAATTCTGCCAACTTCAGCAATTCTTAAGAAGATGGGTATATTCAGCATGGCATCTCCGCACCAGTCTTCTGTTAATATAATTGCCCGCCATTTTTCACCTCTTAAGTTTGCAAAAAGCGGCTCATCTTCGGCTGGAATTTTGAAATGCTCGTAAATATAAATAAAGCCCTCTTGGTGCTGTTTCATTGAATCAACATATTCTTGGGCACTTAAACCTTTTGAGTACCAATCGTTTAAAACCATTACAATTCCTCCTCATAAACTACATCCTTATACCCATTCCCCAAATATAGAATATTTAAGCTAACTTTTATAATTTACAGAGGACTAATCCTGTATGGGGGTAATTAAAACTGTAAGCATACAGCTTGCTTTACCTGATAGATAAACCATTAAAAATAGTCACTACATTTACGTAATTTTTAAAGTGAGAGTGTTATAATTTATATTAAATGAATGGGGGAATTACATATGAATGATAACGAACAAAATTTTCTATTAGAGCTGTTAGATACTCCATCTCCCTCCAGTATGGAGATGACAATACAAAAGCGGTGGATTAAAGAAATGCAGCCATATGCAGATGAGATTCGCACAGATCATGCCGGTAATGCTATTGCTGTTTTAAACCCGGAAGCCGAATTTAAAGTGTTACTTGCGGGGCACTGTGATGAAATAGCACTCGTCATTAACCGAATAGATGACCAGGGATTCTTATACTTTGACAAGATGGGCGGCATTAATCCTAAAGCGGCCGTAGGGATGAAAGTAAAAGTGCTGGGAGAGGAGAAGCAATTCAGTGGGGTCATCGGGGTAAATGCTCAGCATCATGGTGGTCTTAAAGGTGACTTCGGCCTAGATGATTTGTTTATTGATTGTGGTGCCAAAACAAAAGAAGAGTTAGAGAACGAGGTGCAAATTGGTGATTTAGCGGTTTACAAGCGTGAACCGGAAGTGATGATGGATCGTTATATTACGGGGAGAGGATTGGATAATAGAACGGGGCTATTTATTGTTGGAGAAGTGGTTCGTAAGCTTTCCCAAAAAAATATAAAAGTAGGGTTATATGCAGCGAGTACTGTGAATGAGGAAACAAACATGGGAGGAGCTTATTTCGCGGCTGCAGGAGTAGAGCCCACCATGGCAATAGCATGCGATGTTACATTTGCTACTGATTATCCAGGAGTTAATAAGAATAAACACGGAGATGTGAAACTGGAAGGTGGTCCGGTGTTAGCAAAAGGCGCTCCTATTAATCGCAAAATCAACAAAATGCTCGAGGTCAGCGCGAATTCATTAAATATAAATGTTCAATATGAGTTAACTTCTCGAGCTACTGGAACGGATGCTGATCGCATGCGTTTAACGGGGAAAGGGGTGCCTGTCAGCTTAGTATCCCTCCCTTTACGGTACATGCATTCGCCTGTGGAAACAGCCAGTATAAAAGATATTGATCAAGAAATTGAACTACTTGTTCACATGATTGAGAATATGACAGGAAATGAAAGTTTAAACCCGTTAGATGATTAAACTTAATATAAAAGGAGCCCAGTTTAGGGCTCCTTTTACAGATTGTAGAGAGACCTTATAGAGTGTAAAGGGTTTGAGGAAACGACTCCCTTTCCGCGGCCCCACACGACGTGGGGTCGTTCGATGTTGGCACACGACGTGCCGAACTTAATCGAACTTCCTATTTAAGACCTCCTCGGGCTTTATCAGCCCTCCGGGGTCACACCTTATTCCCATTTCCCGCAGGAGTCTCGCCGTTTCCTCAAACCCTTTTTCGAAATAGATTATGGGCATTCATTTATTCAAGCTGTGCCCTTATAAAAGCAGCGTTTGCAAAAGGGTATTCACATTACGAAGGTTTCAAGATCTCATTCTGGTCAAAGGCCCGCAAAAAGCAGTCGTTTAATACAATTTTATGCGCGTCCGATGTTAGGGTTCACTTCACAGACTGAGGATATTTTTCCGTCTTGCCCCTCGGAACCCAGCGCTTTTCCCTGTTCCTTTCTCCATACTTATATGAAGGACATCTTAGCTTTTTCGACAGCCTGTAAAAGGAGCCCTATTTAGGGCTCCTTTTAAAATGCAGTCATCGTTGGATTAAGCGTATAAAAGGTAAAAGATAAAAATGTAGCAAATGTACTCCATGCACTATAAGGGACAAATAACAAGCTGCTCAATCGACTGATTTTATTGAGCAAAAGAGTGGTACAGATAGCAGTTACCGCTACAAGTACACAATCAATCGAAGCTATTAACAGATCCTTTTGAGTGAATTGGAAGTAACTAAATAATTGGTTACTTAAATAATTCAAAATAAAAGCTAACCATAAAGGTTTAGGAATATTTTTGATCCCTTTTTTAAATATCGCATAAGAGAAAGATAGCGATATAAAAGCAAATAAAATCGACCATACGAGGCCTATAGTACCGCCTGTTGGTGTCCAAGAGGGCTTATTGAGTTGATCGTACCAGCTCTGATCAATTGGAAATAAGAAACCGGCTAACGAAAAACTAATATAGATAATAATGAAACTAAGAATGGCGGGTCCTAATTTTCTAATCATAGAAATAAGAAGAGCGGTTTAACGCCGCTCTTCTTCTACCTCTTCTACTTTTAATCTTGCAGTAGGCATAGCTTCTAAGCGTTCAATAGGTATTGGTTCACCTGATTTTTCGCTCCGTCCAAACGTACCGTCTTCTATGCGCTGAAGTGCATCATTAATATCCATTAATTTTTCTTTGGATTGTTCATATAAAGTTTGGTCTTTCTCTCGTTCATGCTGTACGGTTCCAAGGTCTCCGGGATGATCGGAGACGCTTGATAATTCTCCCTCATAATCACTAGATGAAGTATCTTGCTCTTTAACGTATTGATTCATGTCTTTCTCTGTTTCTTTTTTCATTTCTTCCAGTTGCTTCTTAAACTTTGATAATTGCTGATCTGTAAGCATTGTTCGCTCTCCTTTCATTACGTTAGGAGTTGTTTAATGGTACTACCCCCACAGTACAACGAGATATGGAAATAAGATCGTTTTTATCATCTGCGATCTTTATTTCCCATACCATTATACGTTTTCCAATGTGAAAAGGCTTTGCTGTACCATACACATACCCCGTTTGAATACTCTTAATATGGTTAGCGTTGATTTCAATCCCAAAAACCTGGTGCGTATTAGGGTTAATATTTAAAAAACCCGCTATACTTGCAGCTGATTCTGCCAGAGCCACAGTGGCTCCACCGTGTAAGTATCCCATAGGCTGATGTGTTCGCGCATCCACCGGCATTTTTAGTGTCACTTTTTCGGGGGCAGCTTCTACAACTTCTATACCTAACGTTTCCATTAATGTATTTTTCATTGATATATCCATTTTTAATCATTCCCTTTTTATTATTCCCTTGATGAGGAGTATCAAACCTAATGAAAAAGGATGGTTTGGGAACCATCCTATGTTAGAGTGAAACCGGCAAATACAAATGAACGAGCAGTGAAACTCCTAGTAAGAAGCCGAAGAACGTATTTGTTTGAGCAGTAGCCTTCATGGCAGGCATCATTTCGATAGGCTGCTTTTTGTGTAGAAATCCTTTTACAGAAGCAATTGCTTTTTTTATGCTTATAAACGTAATGATCGACCAGATAGGTAAAATTCCTAATAAAATTAGAATTAGTGTTAATCCATAAGCGATAGCATACAAAGTAGTTAAAAAGCGAATGGAACCCTCGTGGCCAAAAAGTATAGCTAAAGTGTGGCGTCCATTTTCTGCATCTCCTACACGGTCTCTTATGTTATTCGCCAACAAGATGGCACCGATTAAAATGGCAACCGGGACAGAAATGATGAGCACATGCGGTTGAAGAGTTAAAGTTTGAATGTAGTAACTAATTGCAATAATTACGGTTCCCATAAATATGCCTGCCGTTAGTTCACCGAATGGTGTATACGCTATAGGGTACGGACCGCCAGTATAGAGGTAGCCGAATATCATACAAATAATACCGATAAATGCAATCCACCAACTGGAAGAAGCACAAATATAAACACCTAATAAAGTGGCGGTTCCAAGGAAACTATAAGCTAGGGATTTAACCTTTTTCGGGCTTATCCCATCTCGTACAATAGCACCTCCTATTCCAACAGATTTTTCGTTATCAAGTCCTCTAACATAGTCAAAGTATTCATTGAACATATTTGTGGCAGCCTGAATTAAAATTGAGGCTAGCAGCATGGCTGCAAATAATCCTATATGCATCGTTCCTTCTAAAGCGGCAAGCATTGATCCTATGAAAACAGGAACAAATGCTGCGGTAAGCGTGTGGGGGCGTAATAGGCGCCACCAAACTTGAAACCCACCCCGCTCGTTTAAGGAAGTTTTTACATCTTGATTAGGTACCGTGCTCATGGAGTTCCTCTCCCTTATTAAAATAATATCAACTTAAGTTTAGGGAAACGGTCCCAAAGTGTCAATCGTTGTAAGAATATGCTGGAAAAAGTGAGGATTCCTTGAGTCCTGGAGAGAAAGAGAATAAAATAGAAGAGGGTCTGTTTAATCTTATACAAAGACCGATTAAATGCAGCGTCCCTATTTGGGATGGGAGGAATTTTCATGCTTCATACAAAAATACCTCAGATCGAAGAGATCGTTGAGGAAGCAATAAATCAGGCTTCACTAAGTGGGGAGCCCCAATTTATAAGTATCGTAAATCAAATTGATTATACAGATAGTATTGCATTTTTAGATCGAGCTAGCAAAATCGACCAGCACCGATTATTCTGGCGAAGTGCGGATGAAGAATTCACCTTAGTAGGAGTTGGTTCTACAAAAAAAATACTGTCAGCAAATGCTCATCGTTTTAACGAGATAGAGGCGGTTTGGAACGAGATACAGCAAGAAGCTGATGTATACGATATACTCCACGAAAAAGGGACAGGACTTGTATCAATTGGAGGATTTAGTTTTGATACTGCTCAGGAGAATGGCAAACCTTGGGAAGGGTTTCCTGACAGCCAAATGACTATTCCTATGTATTTATTAACTAATAAAGGGGATCACTCATTTTTAACAACCAATATTTTAATTTTAGAGGAAGATCACAAACAACAGATTGTGCACCAAATAAAGCGTGACCATGAACAATTATTGTTTGGCGAAAGGGAAGAGTTAAAATTACCAAAGTGTATAGGTAGAAGTGATGTGGAACCTGAGAAGTGGAAGGCAATTGTAGAAGAAGCAACTTCTGATATAAAAGATAAAGAACTTGAGAAGGTTGTTCTGGCTAGGGAAGTAAGGATAACGTTTAGTGAGGATGTCGAACTTGCTGCCGTTATCGAAAAACTTTGTGAAACACAAACGAACAGTTATATCTTTACTTTTGAAAGTGATGGCGACTACTTTGTTGGTGCTACTCCAGAAAGGTTAGCAAAAGTGGACAATCAAGGGCTTGTATCTACTTGCTTAGCTGGTACGATTCCGCGTGGAACGGATGTAGACGAGGATAGGAAGCTTGGAGAACAGCTATTAAATGATCCAAAAAATCGTCAAGAACATGAATTTGTAGTTCAAATGATCCGAGAAGCTGTGGAGGCGTGTTGTTATAATGTAACTATCCCAGAAGAACCAATTGTTTACCCACTGAGAAATTTACAGCACCTGTATACACCTGTTACCGCTACGTTGGAAAAAGGGTATACGTTGTTAGATGTTGTGGCTCGACTACATCCAACCCCCGCTTTAGGCGGTTTGCCTCAACAAACTTCTGTTGATTATATTCGTAAACGCGAAATATTAAACCGAGGTTGGTATGCTGGCCCTATAGGCTGGTTCGATGGAAAAAACAATGGTGAATTTGCTGTGGCGATTCGCTCTGCCTTGATAAAGAAAAAAGCAGCTTCACTTTTTGCAGGCTGTGGGGTTGTAGAAGATTCTGATCCTGAGGCAGAATTCGCAGAGACGGCAGTCAAGTTAAAACCAATGTTATCAGCTTTAGGAGGATACTAATGGAACACACCGCAACACTTACCAGATATATCACACAGTTTGTAGATCAACTCTGTTGTTCCGGGGTGGAGGATGTAGTAATATCTCCGGGATCACGTTCTACTCCTTTAGCAATGACTTTCCGTGAACACGGAGACATCGCTCATTGGATAAACCTTGACGAACGATCTGCTGCTTTTTTTGCTTTAGGAATTGCTAAAGATAAACAAAAACCAGTTGCTTTAGTCTGTACCTCTGGAACGGCTGCTGCTAATTATTACCCTGCTATAGTTGAGGCTTACTATAGCAGGGTTCCTTTGCTTGTGCTTACAGCTGATCGTCCCCATGAACTAAGGGATGTAGGTGCGCCTCAAGCCATAGAACAGTCCCACATGTATGGGAACTATGTTAAATGGTTTCATGATTTAGCTTTACCAGAGGAAAGGCTTCTTCCGTATGTAAGAAAACAAGCGTCACGTGCTGTTCATGAGAGTACATCAGGGCACTCTGGGCCGGTTCACTTGAACATTCCTTTGAGAGAACCTCTCATCCCTGATTTTACTACTCCGGGTTGTTGGAGAAGTGACATCCCTTCTGTGCCTGTTATGATCACTGGAAATGCAACTTTAAATAATGAGCAGATTCGTTTTTTTAAAGAGAAGTTATTTAGTGGTCAAAAGGGATTAATTGTATGCGGACCTCAATCAAACAAGCAGTTACCGCACTATATTGCACAATTGGCAGCTAAAGCAGGTTTGCCTATTATAGCTGACCCTTTATCACAATTACGTACAGGACCACATGATAAAAGAAACGTGATTGAAAGCTATGATGCTCTTTTAAGATCAGAAAAGTTTAAAAATGATTATAAACCCGATTATATTATTAGGTTTGGCGCTATGCCCGTATCAAAAGCATATTTAAAATGGATTCAGAAACATAGTAATGACGTTGATCATTACGTCGTTGATGAATTTGCCAGTCATCGAGAGCCTTCGGGTGTTCCTACCACGTTTGTATTCTCTCATCCTGCAGAATTTTGCGAGCAGATATTAAAAGATGTTGGGGAAGAGGGTAATGAAACCGAGTGGTTATCACAATGGAAAAGTTTAAATGTCGAAGTGAAGAAAATTATGCTTGCCAGTCCTGAACCGGCTTTAAATGAGGGGCACGCTGTCGTTTATTTGTCAGAAGCTATACCAGAAGAGTCTAATCTTTTTGTAGGAAACAGCATGCCTATTCGTGAAGTAGACAGCTTTTTCGCGTCATCTCCGAAAAAAATTAATATTATGGCAAATCGGGGGGCGAATGGAATTGATGGAGTAGTATCTACAGCTTTGGGCACAGCGGCTCAAGGGAGAAATACGACTTTATTGTTAGGAGATTTATCCTTTTTTCATGACTTAAACGGTTTATTAATAGCGAAACAGAAAAAAATCAATATGACGATTGTGGTGATTAACAACGACGGCGGCGGGATATTTTCATATTTACCACAGGCTTTAAATAGTGATCATTTTGAAGAACTGTTTGGTACTCCGTTAGGAATTGATTTCGAAAAAGTTGTTTCTATGTATGAAGGTAGTCATCGCAGGGTAGTAAATTGGGAGAGTTATATAGAAGCCCTAAGACTTAGCTATAAAGAAGAAGGACTCTCTGTTGTCGAAGTCATAACAGATCGAGAGAGTCACGTAGCTTTTCACCAGACGAGATGGAATAAAGTTGCTGACTTAATAGAAGGGTGGAACAGTTAAGTCATGTATGTATCAACTGGACCCCGGAAGTATTGGGTAGAGGAGAAAGGTGATGGACCGCCTCTTTTAATGTTACATGGATTTACAGGAAGTTCTTCTACCTTTAAAAAGGTTAAAGCTACACTTTCCTCTTCTTTTCGATTGGTTTCAATGGATATGCCTGGACATGGTAAAACTGGAGAGACAGGACCTATCTCCATGGAGGAGTTTGCAGACGACTTAAAATCGTTGATTACGCAACTTGGTTATTCAAAGATTCCTCTGCTTGGTTATTCCATGGGAGGGAGGGCTGCCCTTTCTTTTGCTATTCTTTATCCTGAATATGTGGAGACATTAATCCTTGAAAGCTCGTCTCCTGGATTAGAAACAGTAGAAGAGCAAGTGGCCCGCCAATCTAAAGATCAACACCATATCGAACAGCTTCTGCAAAAAGGTGTACCGTCTTTTGTTAATTACTGGGAATCTCTTCCTCTCTTTAAATCACAAAACCGTTTACCGGAAAAAGAACGGATTGAACTGAGAGAGGAACGTTTAAGTCATACTGCTCAGGGACTCGCTGAATCTCTAGAAGGAATGGGAACAGGAAAACAACCCTCATGGTGGGCGCAGATGCCTGGTTTAAACCTGAATGTATTGTTGATTATTGGAGAAAAAGACGAGAAGTTTGTTAAACTTAACCAAAAGATGCATGAGCTTCTGCCAGAAAGTGAGTTGGTTAAAGTGAAAGGCACAGGTCATGCGGTACATGTAGAAGACCCAAGAACTTTCGCTAAAATTGTAGAAGAATTCATGCTATAATTAATGTGGATTGTAACGGGGGTGACCCCGTATAGAGTAATAAGGAGGTATTTATTATGAAGTATGATTGGGTTTCAGAACGAGAATATGAAGATATTCTTTATCAAACGTTTGAAGGGATCGCAAGGATAACAATAAATCGTCCAGAGGTGCGCAATGCATTTCGTCCAAAGACTGTCCAAGAGCTAATTGATGCATTCGCATATGCACGCGACGATTCAAACATTGGTGTTATTGTATTAGCAGGTGCCGGCGATGATGCATTTTGCTCAGGAGGAGATCAAAGTGTAAGAGGTCATGGCGGTTATGTAGGTGATGATCACATTCCTCGTTTAAATGTATTAGACTTACAGCGCTTAATTCGCGTAATACCTAAGCCGGTTGTTGCTGAGGTATCTGGGTATGCTATTGGTGGTGGACACGTACTACATATCGTGTGCGATTTAACTATTGCAGCGGATAATGCTATATTTGGACAAACAGGTCCGAAAGTGGGTAGTTTCGATGCGGGATATGGCGCAGGGTTACTAGCGCGTATTGTTGGTCATAAGAAAGCGCGTGAAATTTGGTATTTATGTCGTCAATACAGCGCAAAGGAAGCATTAGATATGGGGCTCGTCAATACGGTCGTGCCTTTAGACCAATTAGAAGATGAAATCGTACAATGGGGAAGAGAAATGCTGGAAAAATCACCAACAGCGCTCCGTTTCCTTAAAGCTTCCTTTAATGCTGATACAGATGGTTTAGCAGGACTACAGCAAATGGGCGGGGATGCAACCTTGTTATATTACACCACTGAAGAAGCAAAGGAAGGCCGCGATTCGTTTAAGGAAAAACGTAAGCCCGACTTTAAACAGTTTCCTCGTTTCCCATAATATTTAGTCGTTATAAGGGCTTTCCCATTGAGGGAGAGTCCTTTTCTTTAGTTCAATCATTAATAGTATGGAAAGAAGGAGAAACATGATCGAAATTCCGCATTGGTTAGAAAAGCAGTATGACTTACAGCCCGATTCAATAGCGATAGAAATGGATGGCGGGGAATCGTTTACATTTAAAGAATTAAGGAATGATAGCCGGAAGCTAGCAAATGGCTTACTAAAGAAAGGGATAAATCCGGGGGATCATGTAGCTTTTTTATCAGCAAATCATCTTGATTATGTATTGTTTATACATGCTGTGAGCTATGTGGGGGCAGTGGCGGTCTGTCTGAATGTAAGGTTATCAGCAAAAGAGTTAGCTTATCAAATTGATGATTCAGATACCTGTAGTATTGTGGTAGATTCACAATATAAAAGATTAGGCGAACGAGCAATGAAAGAAAGTCAAGCAGACATTGATCTATTAAAGGTAGAACAACTGGCCAAAAGTGAAGAAACAATGGAGGTTAGAGAAACCCTACGATTGGATGAACGATTTACCATGATGTATACCTCAGGAACTACAGGTAAACCTAAAGCAGTTATGCATACTTATGGCAATCATTGGTTTAGTGCGATCGCTTCTGCATTAAACCTTGGTTTAACAGATAAAGATAAATGGTTGGTATGTTTGCCCTTGTTTCACGTAGGCGGTTTTTCTCTAATAATGAAAAATGTTATATACGGCATGCCCATCGTATTATTGGAGAAATTTGATGCTGAGGTCGTCAATGAGAAGATTATTCATCACCAGGTTACTTTAGTATCTGTCGTAACAGTAATGCTCCAAAGGCTTCTAAAAAATAGGAAACAAGCATATCCCATTACGTTTAGAGGGGCGTTACTTGGTGGAGGTCCTGTGCCTGAACCATTATTAAAAGAAGCCTATAAAGCTAATATTCCGGTTTTTCAAACGTATGGAATGACAGAAACGAGCTCTCAAATTTCCACCTTGCGACCAGGTGACGCTTTTGAGAAGTTGGGATCTGCTGGAAAGGCACTTACGCCTGCTAGCTTAAGCATACGAGATGACGGGAAACCTTGTGCTCCTAATGAAGTAGGTGAAATCCATGTGAAAGGTCCAATGGTTTCAGGTGGTTATTATCGTCATCACTACCAAGACAATGAATATTTAGCTACAGGTGACTTAGGTTATTTGGACGAAGAGGGGTTTTTGTTTGTTATTGATCGAGTCAAAGATATGCTGATTTCCGGTGGTGAAAATGTTTATCCCGCTGAGATTGAGAGTGTACTTTTAGAGGTTGATGGGGTGCAAGAAGCAGCTGTAACGGGAATTGAACATTCAGAGTGGGGGGAAGTTCCTGTTGCTTTTATAGTAGCCATTGACGATCATCCGGTAACGGAAGAAAAAATCCAGAGATATTGTAAGCAACGATTAGCTGGATTTAAAGTACCGGTTTCTATACATTTCATAGGAGAAATTCCTAGAAATGCCTCTAACAAAATAGTAAGAAGAAAATTGCACTCACTAATAGAAAAGGGAGAGAACCGTGAACATAAGTAAAATTAATTTAAATGAAATCACCATCCCTTTAAAAACTCCTTTTCAAACAAATAGTGGAAAGTTATCAGAGCGTTCGGTCATTATAATTTCGATTGAGGATACGAATGGAATGATAGGGTATGGAGAAGTTACTGCGTTTTCCCTCCCTTTTTATACCTCTGAAACCATTCAAACAGCTTGGCACGTTCTTAAAGATATTGTTATTCCTTCTCTTAACTTTGAGGAGATGCCCCATCCGAGTGACTTTTCTGAAGGTGTTTCTTTTATTAAAGGTAATCAAATGGCTAAGGCAGGAATAGAGGCAGCTTTATGGGATTTACATGCAAAGCAGTTGAATATAAGCCTTTCTAAGTTAATTGGAGGGGTTCGGAAGAATGTAAAAGCAGGAGCAGTACTAAGTTTAACTAGTCAATTGTCAACAGATGTTCCCCTATTGCTGGAATCAGGATATGAGCGTTTTAAGTTGAAGGTGGAAAAGGGTAAAGAAGAAGAAATCATTTCCCATGTTAGAGAGCGATATCCAGATTTACCCCTAATGATTGACGCGAATGGTATGTACAATGCAGAGGATATCCCAGGTTTAAAGCGCTTAGACCAATATAACTTAGAAATGATTGAGCAGCCATTTAGAACTGGGGATTTTTATTTGCATCAACAGCTGCAGCATCAAGTCACAACCCCGATTTGTTTAGATGAATCAATCCAAAGCTTTCAAGATGCTGTACAAGCCATTGCTATGGATTGCTGTCGCACAATAAATATAAAAATAAGCCGTGTAGGCGGATTAACGGAAGCTATTCATATACATGATTTATGTAAGAAACATCAAATTCCCGTGTGGTGTGGAGGCATGGTGGAGACAGGCATTTCTAAAGCTCATAATATTGCGTTAGCTTCCCTTAGCAATTTTACAATACCCGGAGATTTATCTCACTCTACGCGTTATTTGGAAGAGGATATTATTCAACCTTACATTAAAGTAAAAGAAGGCAGCATAGAAGTGCCTGAAGCCTCGGGTATAGGTTACGAAGTTGACAAGGCTGCTTTGGCTAGATTAACTAATAAATATTGGCATTTTCATGTGAATTAATCGAATAATAGGAGGCGGCATTTTGGGAACATTACTATATAGTGAAGAACAATTTCTTCATAAGCACTTTAGATATTATCTAGAGGTGGAAGACGAAGGGTATGAAACAATTAAAGGCGAACGTCTAAAGATAAAATCCGGTATCCAGCAGACCATTGATTACATCCACGCTTATATGAAATCAGAATTTCTGCTTACTTCAGCTTCCGTTCTTTCAAAAAGGTATGGTTATTACATTGCTACTGTTCCTATAGCAATGATGACTCTTTTTAATAAATGTCCTAACATGAAATTCGATAATATAAATCTTGTACTTACGAATAACGAGCAAAAATGGTTTCCTAAACTGGAGCTTATTTCCAAAGAAGTAACTGAACCCGGTAAAATTGATCGGGATAAATGGTTGCAAAAGGAGGTAACGAACCTTTTCACGCATCACGTACGTCCCTTATTTTTGCACATCAACCAGTTAACTCGACTTTCAATGGACGTAATGTGGGAAAACATAGCGATATATATGTTTCGTTTTTATGAACGAGAATTAGACCAATGGTATGGTCCTAAGACGGTAAGAAAACTTAAAAAAGATTTTTATTATATTGTGGAGCAGCTTCCAGGAGAGGCTTTTGGGGAAAAAACAAATCCTTTCACTTATTTTGTAAAGCAGCCTTTGCTTGAAACAGGAGCACGACAACGAAAGTGCTGTTGTCTCTCTTATAAGCTTTATAAAGACAGTAATTATTGTAAAGTTTGTCCGCATTTACACCATAAGTAATTTTACGTTATAAAAGTCTCACTTTTGCTAAACCTAGAGTAAAGGAGGCTTATGATAATGAATAAAAGACCTTATTATGTGAATATTGGGACCCGGGAGATTTCGATTAATCATGATGCTAATAATGATGATTTTATTATTCATGCGGATGAAGAGGACTTGTTATTATTAAGAGAAGTATTTGATGAAATGTACAATTCTGACACCAGGTCTTTTTTTAGAGCTCATGTTCCTTTTGACCCCTATCATAGAGATCAGTCTAATGATGAATTTGATGAGGGAATGAAGTCTGCCTTTAGGATGATCTATGATCTCGGCGATGAAAAAACGAAGCAGCATATTTCATCGATGGGTGTGTTAGAGGATTTAAATAATAATGAAACGCCGCTTCAAGATTGAAGCGGCGTAGATTGTTATTAAGGGTTGTTTCTGGCGTCTGGTAAATCTTCAGCTTTTTCGATGATTTCTTATGGAACTTCAATTTCATTTACTTCATTAAAATTGCTATAACTTCCATTCTTTGTTTGATGGATAGAGGTTTCTTCACCTTCCATATTCACGATAAAGCTCATCTTCGCTTCCAATTGTTTCGGATAGTAACTTTCTTTATCTATTTCAAAAGTGTAATTTACTTGTTTAACTGTTATTCCTTCAAAGCATATTCCGGCATAATACCTTCCGGGAGCATTTCATTGACAGATTCCTCATTTAAAGCCTGAATGTTTTCCCCTTCTGAGCTAAAAGGAAGGAATTTTCTTCCAAGTTGAATTCATCTACTTCGAGGATTTCTAGTTGGTTTACAGGGGGCTGTTCTTCTGTACTAATCTGATCCATTAACGAGTTCTTCTGGAGCTTTATACCAGCTTTCTTCGCCAGGAACAGTCATATACATGCTGTCTTCCGTATAATACTCTTCCATGGATTGGCACATGAATTCATTGGTTTGATAAAAATTAACAGGATCCATTTGCATATCGGAATTCATAGTAGTCTGTAAAGGGATTCCATTTGGTATTCCTTCTTCAGCATCCTTAGATTATATGTTCATCTTTTGACTCATTTCCATGTCCATAGAGAAGCTGTCTAACTCTTCAGAAGCTGCAGCTCGAATACTTCTTTATCTTTCTCTCCTTCTGCACTTGAACAAGCAGAATCAAAAAAGAGAAGGCTGAATACAGCCAATGTAAATATATTATTTCTCATCAGGAGCCTCTTTTAATGTTGGTTGAATCTATACGATTAACTAACAGAAGGTTTCAATTAAGTGAAGATTTGTGTAACACAAGTGTAATATTCACTATTGTTTTTAATCTGCAGAGCTTATGATACGATTTAATGCAGAAGTACATAACTAGATATTAAAGGCAGATGAGCTAACGTGAAAACTTTTTATGATTATTACAGAAATCAAGTGAAACTCTCTTTTGAGGATCACCCATTCTCAACTGCACCAAAGCATGTTTGGGTTATTTGCCGATTCAAGAACCAGTGGCTTCTTACAAAGCATAAAGATAGAGGTTTGGAATTTCCTGGCGGCAAAGTCGAAAAAGGAGAAGGAGCTAAAGATGCAGCTGTGCGTGAAGTGAAAGAAGAAACGGGGGCAGAGGTAGAGAACCTCCACTATATCGGCCAGTATTATGTAGCAGGTAAAGGCGGCACCATTGTAAAAAATGTATACTACGCGAGCATTTCTGAACTTATTGAGCGGCCTCATTATTATGAAACAGAGGGTCCTGTATTGCTTGCTCATATACCTGAAAGTATAAAAAGTAATGCTCTTTACAGCTTCATGATGAAGGATGAAGTCTTAACAGAGTGTTTAAAAGTCATTAAAAATAAACATATGGACGCTCATTAAAAAACCGTGCATCCCATGCACGGTTTTTTCTATATATTAAGGAAATGAGGAAAAATAATTATTCTTTGCCGTAATTCGGTCCTGCATTCGCAATTTCAGTACTTGCATGTTTAAACTTCTTGAAATTCTCATGGAATTGATTGGCAAGTTCATGAGCTTTTTCATCGTATGCTTGAGAATCCTCCCACGTTTTCCTAGGAATTAATACATCATCAGGAACTCCTGGACAATGAACTGGAATGTTTAAGCCAAATACAGGATCGGTATACGTGTCCGCGGAATTTAATTCTCCTTCGAGTGCCGCGTGAATCATTGCTCGTGTGTAGGTGAGTTTCATTCTCTGACCTTCTCCATAAGGCCCACCTGTCCATCCTGTATTTACTAAATAGACGTCTGAATTAAACTGGTCTATTTTTTCTCCGAGCATTTCTGCATAAACAGAAGGAGCTAATGGAAGAAATGGAGAGCCGAAACAAGCGGAGAACGTTGCCTGGGGGGAAGTTACCCCTCGTTCGGTTCCTGCCAATTTGCTGGTATAGCCGCTAAGAAAGTGATACATCGCTTGTTCTTTCGTTAACTTACTTATAGGGGGGAGCACGCCAGTTGCGTCAGCCGTAAGGAAAACAATCGCATTTGGATGACCCGCCACACTTGGAACAATAGTGTTCTTAATATGGTGAAGCGGGTAGGCAGCTCTCGTATTTTCAGTTAACGTTGTGTTGTCATAATCAGGCTGCTGTGTTCCTTCTTGTAAAATAACATTTTCCAATACAGCGCCAAAATGAATAGCATCAAAGATTTGAGGTTCTTTCTCATAAGAAAGGTTGATGCATTTTGCATAACAGCCGCCTTCTATATTAGAAATTCCATAATTCGACCAGGCATGTTCATCATCTCCAATTAGTTTACGATCGGGGTCTGCCGATAAAGTTGTTTTTCCCGTTCCTGAGAGCCCGAAGAAAAGAGCGACATCTCCTTCTTTACCAACATTAGCTGAACAATGCATTGAGAGCACGTTTTGTTTAGGTAAGACATAGTTCATAACTGAAAAAATAGATTTTTTGATTTCCCCGGCATATTCCGTTCCTCCGATTAGCACGACTCGGTGTTTAAAGGAAATCATAATGAAAGCTTCTGAGTTTGTACCATCTACTTCGGGATCAGCTTTAAAAGTTGGTGCAGAGATGACAGTAAATTCAGCATCATGGTGATTTAAATCGTTTTGGTCAGGACGAATAAACATTTGGTGAGCAAATAAGTTATGCCAGGCGAACTCATTAATCACTCGTAAAGGTAGGCGGTATCTTTCGTCTGCACCGGCAAAACCGTTAAATACAAAAAGTTCATCACGTTTTTTTAAATAGTCCAACACCTTATGATAAAGCTTTATAAAAGTGAGTTCGTCAATGGACTGATTGACTTTTCCCCAATTTACATTCTTAGTAGATTCTTCATCCTTAACAATAAATTTATCGTGTGGAGAACGACCAGTATATTCACCTGTAGTTGCTTGAACCGCTCCACTATTAGTCAGGGTGCCTTCTTTACGTGAAAGGATTTTTTCTACTAGTTGTGGGACTGATAATTGGTGATGAACATTTGATTCATTTAATAGTTGAGATAAATCAGACATCTGATTAATTGCGCTCATATGTGTCTACCCGCCTTTACTTTAAAGATTTGGTGCTACTTTGAGATAAAGTATAACACATTCAATTTATTAGTCCATACTATTGAATGAAATTGCTTTCTTTTTATTTTATTAATCATTGAGCTATATTGTTATTGATGGAAAGTAATCGGCATTGTGAAAATCGTTTAGGAGACAAAACTGTTGATTGACTTATCAGAGCAAAAGGAATTTAAGGTATTGGATCAGTTTTTCGTACTGCTCTGAAATTGTTTCAAAATCTTGAGGGCATGTTTGAGGTTGAATCTTATTACAGGGATAGTATCACTAAAAAAATTCAAATAGTAGCACCAATAAGGAAGCCTTGTAGAGGCTATTAAACAATAAACGGCTCTAACTTTATGGATAGGTCTTATAATGTCTATTCCCGGACTAGGTAATAAAAGAAACTTATTTTATCGAGATGGTTATAATCGTTATAAAATGATTAAAGACACGTGGCAAAAACGGCTCCTGTTCCCTTTCATAATGGGAAAACTAATTGACATGGTTGCGGGATTTCGATACTATTAGTCCGAACGGATACTCTCTTATCCAGAGTGGTGGAGGGACAGGCCCAATGAAGCCCGGCAACCCGTCAGACATCTGACATGGTGCCAACCTGCAGCAAGATCCCTATTTTTCCAGGAGATCTTGGACGATAAGAGCGAAAGGAATAAGTACCTTTCCTCTTTTAGAAGGAAGGGTTTTTCTTTATGTACACAATATACATCCTTTCATATAATAATTTATTTAACTATAAAAAAACGAGAAGTTTTCCTTTAAGTTAAACTTCTATAAACATACTGGAAAGAGTTCCGTCCAAACTTTGTATTTACAGAAGGAGGAGTTTTAAAGAATGCCTGCTAATCGCCGGTTATTCACATCAGAATCAGTAACAGAGGGGCATCCTGATAAAATCTGTGATCAAATTTCTGATGCGATATTAGATGAAATTTTAAAAAACGACCCTAATGCAAGGGTGGCATGCGAAACTACAGTAACAACAGGACTCGTCTTAGTTTCAGGGGAAATTAGTACAAATACGTACGTGGATATTCCCGCTATCGTTCGAAGAACAATAAAAGAAATCGGTTATACGAGAGCCAAGTATGGTTTTGATGCCGATACTTGTGCCGTACTAACGGCTATAGATGAACAGTCACCAGACATTGCTGGTGGTGTGGATGTAGCATTGGAATCAAGGGAAGGTCAGATGAGTGAAGATGAAATAGAAGCTATAGGGGCAGGAGACCAAGGCTTAATGTTTGGTTTTGCGAATAACGAAACGGAAGAATTAATGCCTCTTCCTATTTCTTTAGCACACAAAATTGCAAAACGCCTATCCGACGTAAGAAATGATGGTACTTTAAGTTATTTACGCCCTGATGGTAAAACACAAGTTACTATCGAATATGATGAAAAGGATCAGCCTGTAAGAGTCGATACAATAGTGATTTCAACTCAGCACGCTGAAGAAATCACCTTAGAGCAAATTCAGCACGATTTAAAGAAACATGTTATTAATCCTGTGGTTCCTAGTCAGCTGATTGACGAACAAACAAAGTATTTCATTAATCCCACTGGACGATTTGTAATTGGTGGACCTCAAGGAGATGCAGGATTAACAGGACGAAAGATTATTGTGGACACTTACGGCGGATATGCTCGCCACGGCGGAGGAGCTTTTAGTGGGAAAGATGCAACTAAGGTAGACCGTTCAGCAGCCTACGCTGCTCGTTACGTAGCGAAAAACATAGTTGCTGCGAAATTAGCTCAATCCTGTGAAGTACAGCTTGCTTACGCTATTGGAGTAGCTCAGCCTGTATCTATTTCAATCAACACATTCGGCACTGGTAAAGTACCTGAAGAGATGCTTGTTTCAGCTGTACGAGAATTGTTTGACTTACGACCGGCAGGCATTATTAAGATGCTTGATCTTAGACGTCCCATTTATCGTCAAACCGCAGCTTATGGTCATTTTGGCCGGACAGATATTGAGTTTCCATGGGAACAAACAAATAAAGCTGAGTTATTAAAAGAAAAGCTGAATAAATAATAAAATGGGCGCCGTTTAATGATCGGCGCCCATTTTATTAGGAAGACTGCATGCCTTTGTAAACCTGGCCTTTATCTACATAACTAGCTCTTATCCGGTTCAGTTCTTGGTAATCTTCTTCAGTTAAATCACGTACAACTTTTGCTGGTCTTCCCAAAGCCAAGGTGCGTGGAGGGATAACTTTTCCAGGTGGTACGAGACTTCCGGCTCCAATAAAAGCCTGTTCACCAATTTCTGCACCATCCAAAATTATCGACCCCATTCCAATGAGTGCTTTCTCTTTAATATGGGCAGAATGTAAAGTAACCTGATGTCCTACCGTTACCCCATCTTCTATTTTTAGTGGGATATCAGGGCTTTGGTGAAGCATACTTAAGTCTTGGATATTTACTTTATTTCCAATATAAACTGGAGCTACATCTCCCCTGATGACTGTTTTAAACCAAACACTACATAAGGATCCAATCGTAACATCCCCTGTAATCACTGCGTCGTCAGCAATAAAGGCGCTATCGTCTATCATCGGCCTCTTTCCTTTATATTCGTAAATCATAGCGAACCCCCTTATAATTATGATAAATTCAGTATAACAAATAGAGGATAGGGAGAACGATGGAATGACAGGTGAAAAAAGAGCTACGATTATAATAGTGCATGGAGCCTTTGAACACGCAGGCCGTTATGTCCATTTAGTAAAAAAGCTGGAACAAGATGGCTTTGAAGTTAAGATAAATGATCTTCCAGGCCAAGGTATGTCAGAGGGCAAGAAAGGACATATTCGATCCTTTAATGATTACATAAAAAAAGTGAGCGAGTGGGTCGAAGAAGCGGACAAAGATTTACCTGTCTTTTTGTTAGGGCATAGTATGGGGGGGCTTATTGTAACAAGAACACTTCAACAATTAAAAATAACTGTAGACGGCGTTATATTATCCTCTCCAGCTTTTAGTATAAAAAATGGAGCGAGCAAACCCATGGAAGTTTTATCGAGAGGATTAAATATCGTGTGGCCTGCCTTTAAGGTATCATCTTCTTTAGCGCCAGAGACGGTTACAACCAATCAAGAAATGATCGCAAGTGATCAAAGTGATCCATTAATCATTGATAAAGTGTCCGTAAGATGGTACATCGAATTTCAACGCTCGATAAAAAAAGCTTTTAAAGAGGTAAAATATTTTCCTGATATCCCATTACTTATTATGCAGGCAGGAGATGACTTGATTGTAGACCGCCGACGAACATATCAATGGTTCAATTTAGTGTGTACTTCCGAAAAATTTTATAAAGAGTGGCCTGGCTACTATCATGAAATATTTAATGAAGTGAAGTGGCAGCAACCATATCTTTATTTGTATAATTTTATACAACAGCAACTGATCAAGCAGTAAAAGGAGAGGTTAATGTGGGTGAGAAAGTTCCTACACGTGCATTCCCATTAATGGTTCGCGTTTATAAGCAAGTTTTTCCTTATGTTCACAAACAATTGAGTCACTGGAGAAAAAAAGCCGAAGCCATACCAAACCAAGAATTAAAAGACCAGGCAGTAGCCAGCATTAAATTAAAAACGTTTCATTGTGAGGGGGGCGGGATTTATTCTCTGCTTGCTAAAGAAAATTGGAGGGAGGCTGTGCAGTTTATTGTAGCATATCAAACCATCAGTGATTACTTAGATAATCTGTGCGACCGGAGTACCTCAATGGATCCTCAGGATTTCCGTATGCTGCACCATTCTATGACTGATGCTCTTAATCCATCTAATGAACTTAAAGACTACTATTATTACAGAGAGGATAAGGACGATGGAGGTTATTTACATTCCTTAGTGCTGACGTGTCAAAAAGTTTTAAGAAATGTGCAGGACTATCCAAAGGTGAACGCCTATACTACTCAGTTAGGCGGTTTATATAATGACTTGCAAGTAAATAAACATGTACGGGTAGAAGAGAGAATCCCAAGGCTTAAAAGCTGGTATGAACATTATCGGAAAGAATGTCCGCATCTAGAATGGTATGAATTCTCTGCCTGTACGGGATCCACATTGGGGATATTTTGTTTAGTCTCGTACACACTTAGTGGTGATATGACGGAACAATTAGCTGAGAAAGTCACAAGCAGTTACTTTCCTTATATGCAGGGTCTCCACATCTTGCTTGATTATTATATCGATCAAGAAGAAGATGAGAAAGAAGGAGATCTAAACTTTTGCGCGTACTATGAACATGAAGAATTAATGAAAGAGCGATTCGTTTATTTCGTCGAACAAACCAACCGCTCAATTAAAGACTTACCACACCCTTCATTTCACGAAATGATCCATGAGGGGCTGGTAGGTTTATATTTAGCCGATCATAAAGTGAAAACGTTAAACCAGGCAAAGGGGTTTGTGAAATCACTCCTGCGAGCTAGTGGAAGGAAAGCCACTTTCTTTTACTTCAATACTAAAATGTATAATAAACTAAGAGCCATCCATTCATAATTACTTCTTTTCAACGGCAACTATAAATGGTGGAAAATTTTTTTGATTGATAAACCCATATTGCAAGACGCTGTAATCTTTTTGATCAAGGTGTTGAACATACTCGAGGAGAGCATCTTTTTCCTCTTTGCCTCCTGGATGTCCATGATAAACTACTAAAACAATGAGACCCCCTGGGGCTAAATGCTCTAAAATTAAACTTACTGAAGAAATGGTTGGGTCTGGTTTAGTTACAACCGATTTGTCACTGCCCGGGAGGTAACCTAAGTTAAAGATGGCTGCTTTTAGACGGGAAAGAGCTTCATCAGGAATAGTTGATTCGATTTGGTCATGACTCACTTGAAAGAGTGTAGATCGATCAGCTAAATGGTTGCTCTGCAATCTTTCAAGTGTATGGTCAATCGCCTGCTTTTGAATGTCATATCCATATACATGTCCTGTCGAACCTACAAACTTACATAATTGAACCGTATCGTGTCCATTGCCGCAAGTACCGTCAATAGCTACATCACCTTCAGTTAGCGCTTCTTTTATTAATTCATGAGCAAAGGGTAAAACTCGTTTTAGTTTCATAAATGTGGGGCTCCTTTAAATAATACTAAATACTGAATTATTTTAGCATGAACCATCTGTTTATAAAAGAAAGGGAGAGGGTTAATGAACGTACGATTGATAAAGGCTCATTCTTCACATGTTAATCAACTAAAATATCATCCGGATGAACGTTTTCTTCTTTCGGCGGGATTTTCTGGAGAGTTGTTTTTATGGGATATAGATACACAAGAAAAAATACAAGAATATAAAGGTCATGAGAAAACAGTTAATTGTATTCAATGGATTGACGATGGACGGAAGCTGATTTCAGCCTCAGGGGATGGAAAGATACTAATGCATGAAATCTCAGCCTCCTCCCCTTTTAAAAGCTGGCAGGATTTAAAGTCAGGAGTCAGTCATCTTCGTTTTACATATGATGGACGCTTTTTGCTGACGAGTAACAAATCATCAATGTTAAGAGTTAGAGAATGGCCTGAAGGAGATGTAGTGGAAAAGTTTAAAAGTGATCAACAGAACAGCGGGGTTCTAGCTGCTGCTACAAAGGAACTTCATGCTATAATAGGAGGGGGCGGCTCAAAACTCAGACGTTTTTTAATACCTTCAGGGGAAGTGTTAGCAGAATTCGAAGGACACGAGCGTGCTACTATGAATGTTGAATTTTTTGATTCTGACCGCCATGGTGTGTCTACAGGGTTTGATGGCAAGTTAATTCTGTGGGACATGGAAGCGCACCAAAAGTTAGAGTCGCACTCCATAGGGGGTGAAGGGTATTATACAATAGCCATTTCACCAGATGAAAAAGAGGTAGCTATAGCCATGCCATATCGATTAACCAGGGTTCAATTAGAAAATTTAAAAATGCAGCATTATGATCTCACTGCAAAAGGAAATTACTGTGTTGACTACTTACCTGGCGGAAAGCAGTTGGCTATAGCATCTGCGGATAAAACGATCAGACTCGTTGAATTGTAAAGCTTTATTTATATCGATGCTTATTTTCGGATTGCACGACTCGTTTTGGAGTGTTTATTGTGCGTTTTACACCACTTTTGGGAGGTGAGCCCGGTCTGCGAATAGGTTTCTTCATATACTACCTCCTTAGTCACACATATTCCCGGGGTAAATCTCTTTATAAACGTAAGAACTTGACAAAGAGTTTTGCATTCAATAATATACAGAATAGATATGTAACGACGTTGAAAAGGAATAGTAATAAATCCCCCAAGATATAGAGAGGCAACGGATGGTGGAAGTTGTTCTTGGGCCTTTGTGAACTCACCTTGGATGTCGAAGAAGTGAAAAAGAAACTTCTTCCGGTTTAATCACCGATATCGATTACAAGTGAACGTGATAACGTTAATTTGGGTGGTACCGCGGGAGAAGTCTCTCGTCCCTTATTTTGGGATGAGTGGCTTTTTTTCTTTATTTTTGCAGATTTTAAAAGATACTTACTGACTTTATAAATGAGGAGGAAGGCAAATGGCATTTAATCATAAAACGATTGAAAAGAAATGGCAAAACTACTGGTTAGAACATAAAACTTTTAAAACGGATGCGGAATCAAGTAAGAAGAAATTTTACGCTTTGGATATGTTTCCTTACCCATCAGGTGCTGGACTTCATGTGGGCCACCCTGAAGGTTATACGGCTACTGACATTTTATCGCGGATGAAAAGAATGCAAGGGTACGAAGTTCTGCATCCCATCGGATGGGATGCGTTTGGGCTCCCTGCAGAGCAGTATGCTCTTGATACTGGGAATGATCCTGAAGAATTTACTAAACAAAATATTCAAACGTTTAAGCGGCAAATCCAAGAATTAGGTTTTTCTTACGACTGGGAGCGTGAAATTAATACTACAGATCCTCATTATTACAAGTGGACCCAATGGATATTCCTTAAACTTTATGAAAAAGGATTGGCTTATATTGATGAAGTAGCGGTGAATTGGTGCCCTGCACTGGGGACAGTACTTGCCAATGAAGAAGTGATCGATGGAAAAAGCGAACGTGGGGGACACCCTGTGGAACGCCGCCCCATGAAACAATGGATGCTGAAAATTACTGAATATGCGGATCGTTTGTTAGAAGATCTTGAAGATTTAGATTGGCCGGAGAGCATAAAAGATATGCAGCGAAACTGGATAGGAAAATCTGAAGGTGCTGAAGTTGTTTTTGAAATTGCTCATCATAACGCTGCATTCGATGTGTTTACGACTCGTCCGGACACCCTTTATGGAGCAACTTATGCTGTATTAGCACCCGAGCATCCGCTAGTCGCTCAAATTGTAACGTCTGAGCAGAAAGACCAAGTAAATCAATACATTCATGACGCTCAAAATAAAAGTGAATTAGAAAGAACAGACCTAGCCAAGGATAAAACAGGTGTGTTCACCGGAGCGTATGCCATTAATCCGATTGATGGAAATAAATTACCGATATGGGTTGCAGACTACGTTTTAATGAGTTACGGCAGCGGTGCAATAATGGCTGTACCTGCTCACGATGAGCGTGACTATGAATTCGCTAGCAAGTATGACTTACCTATTATTGCTGTTGTTGAAGGTGGAGACATTGAAGAAGAAGCATACACTGGGGATGGGAAGCACATAAATTCAGGTATGTTAAATGGCCTTGACAAAGAAAATGCTATTGAAAAAACGATTCACTGGCTTGAAGAAAACAATAAAGGAAAAAGAAAAACAACCTATCGACTTAGAGATTGGTTGTTTAGCCGTCAGCGTTACTGGGGAGAGCCGATTCCAGTGATCCACTGGGAAGATGGTTCAATAACAGCCGTGCCGGAGGAAAAACTGCCTATTCGCTTACCGAAAACTTCAGAAATTAAGCCGTCAGGCACTGGTGAATCCCCGTTGGCTAATATTGATGAATGGGTAAACGTTGTTGATCCAGAAACAGGAATGAAGGGTCGCCGTGAAACGAATACAATGCCGCAGTGGGCAGGAAGCTGCTGGTACTTCCTTCGTTATATAGACCCTTTAAATGATAAAGCTTTTGCAGACTACGAGAAACTGAAAAAATGGCTTCCTATTGATGTATATATAGGTGGGGCAGAACACGCAGTATTACATCTTCTTTATGCTCGTTTTTGGCACAAAGTTTTATACGATGTGGGTGTTGTCCCTACGAAAGAACCGTTCCAAAAACTATTTAACCAGGGAATGATTTTAGGCGAAGGAAACGAAAAAATGAGTAAATCTAAAGGGAACGTAGTAAACCCGGATGATATCGTGAACACTCATGGTGCAGATACGCTGCGGTTGTATGAGATGTTTATGGGACCTTTAGAAGCATCAATTGCATGGTCTACAAATGGTTTAGACGGTGCCAGAAGATTCTTAGATCGCGTATGGCGACTATTTACTGATGAAGGAAAGCTTGCTAGTGCTGTCAAGGAGAATAGTGCTGATACCTCCATGGAAAAAACTTATCACGAGACCGTACAGAAGGTGACCGAAAACTTTGAAGAACTTCGTTTTAATACTGGGATATCACAAATGATGGTATTTATTAATGAAGGGTATAAAGTAGAAGAAATTCCTAAAGAATACGTAGAAGGCTTTGTGAAACTTCTATCTCCAGTAGCCCCTCATCTAGCAGAAGAACTGTGGGATATACTAGGGAATACGGAAAGTATAACTTTTGAACAATGGCCGATGTATGATGAGTCTAAACTTGTGGAAGACGAAATAGAAGTTGTTATTCAAGTTATGGGGAAAGTTCGAGCTAAAATGATGGTTAATGCAGACGCCTCAAAAGAAGATCTTGAAAAAGCTGCTTTAGAACACTCAAATATCCAAGAATGGCTTGAAGGAAAAACTGTACGTAAAGTAATTGCAGTACCTGGGAAGTTAGTTAATATTGTAGCTAACTAACCATCAAAGACTATCCTCTTGTAGGGGATAGTCTTTAATATAGTTTTAATTTCTTGACTAGCTTCATTAATTTAATAGAATAAAAATGGAAGTATCTAATTTTGAAGGAGGAATCTTAATGAGTGAAGTGAAAATTATGACACCTGAAGAATTGCAAAAAGCTTTAGATGAAAATAAAGAACTTAATATAATAGATGTTCGTGAAAATGAAGAAGTAGCTCAAGGAATGATTCCTACTGCACAGCATATTCCTTTAGGAA
Source organism: Halobacillus sp. B23F22_1 (assembly GCF_043497005.1). Classification (NCBI taxonomy): domain Bacteria; kingdom Bacillati; phylum Bacillota; class Bacilli; order Caryophanales; family Bacillaceae; genus Halobacillus; species Halobacillus sp. B23F22_1. The sequence continues at coordinate 1,521,856 of NZ_JBIEKE010000001.1, forward strand.
ATGTACCGGAGGAAGTTAATAACCTTGATCCCAAAAAAGAATATGTTATGGTTTGCAGGTCGGGAAGAAGAAGTATGAATGCATCCGAATTTCTTAATGAAAAAGGCTTTCAAAAAGTTCATAATCTTGAAGGCGGAATGTTAGACTGGAAAGGTGAACTTGTATTCTAAGGTAAGGAAGGGCTTATATAATGCTGGAATTTAGTATCGTATTAATCGTGTTCTTGGTTTTTTTTATGGTCAGAGGTCTTTATCAAACTTTTGCTTTAAAACCATACAAAAATCAATCGACTTCTCGCGATAATTTTTGTGTAATTGACATACGTGACTATATATCTGCCCATCGTTCACCTTATCCAGGTGCAGAAAATATTCCATTAAGTTATTTGCAGCGGGCATTAAAGGAACGGCTTCAGTGTACAAAAGATATACTTTTAGTTACTGATGACAAACGAGGCGCAAAATTAGCTGCTCGTATGATCCGCAGAAAAAGAGGGAAAACGATTTATTATGTAAAGGCAGTGTAAGAGTAAAAAAACCAAAGCTGACTATCGCTTTGGTTTTCTTGTTTTTGTTGTTGACTTTAATATTGATTTTAGTTACGATGGGTATCGTTGCTCATTTGAGCGGCTTAGTTCTATCAATCAATTATATTGAGAAAAAAACTTTTGATAGTATTGACATATTTTGAGGAACTATGATAGAATTTATTTACTGTCGCAAGGCAGTTCATTGATCTTTGAAAACTGAACGAACCAACCAGTACGTCAAGATTTCTTTCTATAGTATAGAAGGAAGTAAAACAAGCACATTCGGTGTGCAAATGAGCAAGTCATTCTCAACTTTTATGGAGAGTTTGATCCTGGCTCAGGACGAACGCTGGCGGCGTGCCTAATACATG